>JAAXIF010000046.1 GCA_012270485.1 Sphingobacteriales bacterium
CTGAATCTTTTATGTGAAGCTGTTTATCAGGTGAGGTTTCTCCAATTCCAACATTACCATTATTATCAATAGCAATTGCAGTACCAGCACTGCCAGTATCATTATCTATATAGAAAAAATTATTACTACCAGTTTTAAGTTTCCAATTAGAAGACGCTACTCCGCCACTACTACTTCTTAATCTTATGTGAGCTGATCCATTACCTGTATCTTCAACAAGCAAATCTCCACCACCTGCTATGTGTAATTGATATTCAGGTGAAGTTTCTCCAATTCCAACATTCTCACTACTATCAATAGCAATAGCAGTAGCATTACCATTATCTACAATACTAGGAGTGCTTGATAATTCTACTGGAACTTTTGTATTTGCCATTATTAAACTCCTGAATTTTCGTTAGCTATTTTTTTAGCTTCTTTGACTTGATCAGTCCAAACTGTTGCAGCTATACCTTGAACATCTGTAGATTCTTCTGAAATATCTGTATCTAAATGAGTCCAGCTTCCATCTTCATCTTGAACAGAGCTTACACATTCTAATGCGTGTCTATGAAAAGACCTTGAAAGCTCTACACCATCTTCTTTGATGACTGTAGCTGTTCTTACTTGTATAGTTTTGTAGTCTCCTACAACTTCTATTTTATCCTCTATTAGTTCTTTTGTTATTGCCATTTTTTTCTCCTATGTCCGTACCTAGAATCCACTAGGTATATTAGTTGTTAAACTTGATATGTTGCTGTTCCTATTATATATATTGAGTTATTAGCTGATGCTTCTAATTCACCCCAAATTGTATAATCAAAGTTTGTATCATTTATATTAATAAGCCTAATTTGAGTTTCACTATCTTGTATAAGACTGGTTAGTGTAGAGTCATTTGGTGTGTAATATCTTGCATATATCGGTGCTGCTGTAAGTATGCTACTACTTGATGTAAAAGGTAATCCAGTTATTATTACTTGCCCTGTACTTGAAGGTAAACTACCAGTAGATACTATATGATAATGAACAGTAACTTGATTACCAATTTTTGTATAATGACCAACAGCTGTACTTAAAGTAGCTCCACAAGCTGGAGTCCAAGTACCTTCTTCATAATCGTCAAGTGCGTTAGCTGTTGCTGTGTCTCCGTTGAATGTAATACCACCACCTGCAAGAATACGCATTCTTTCAGTATTATTAGTAAAGAAAGACATATAGTTAGAACTATGCTGATAGCTAATTCTTCCATGAGCTGTAGTGCCATCAGAATGATTAAAAGCTAAATTACCTTGATGTGTTGATCCTGATTGAATAGTAATACCATCATTTGCATCTCCATCACCTACTACTAATTTTTGTGCAAAAGTATATCCAGTTTGTGATGTTTGACCTATGAGTACATCTCCTGAAGCATCTATCCTGAGTCTTTCAGAATTTCCTGTATGCAAAGACATAACATTAGAACCCTGCATAACAATACCTGTATCAGCATCTCCATTAGCTAGATATTGAGTAGCATAGATTGTTCCAATATTTGAAAAGTCTTGATTTTGAAATTCTAATCCACCTGCAGCAGTAATACGCATTCTTTCAGTATCGCCTGTAGTAAGAATTAAAGAATGAGAGGTTGTTGTTCCAAACTCCATAGCTGTTGCTGCATCTGCATAAGTAACTGCTGCTGCAACTGCTCCGCCATTTCTTTCAAAACTTGCTAATTTGACATCACCACTAGAACTATAAGTACCTTCAAAAGTAGCAACTGTAGCACCTGCTGATGCGTTTTTAACTTCTAAGGCTGTTGAAGGGCTATTACTATTAATACCAAGACCTGTTGATGTCAGTCTTGCTTTCTCTGCACCTGCTGGGAAGAAGCCTATATCGTTACCAATATTTCCAATTTCTGCTTCACCATTATTATCTTTAAAAGATGCTGCAGCTATTGAGTCTGAACTTTCAAATCTAGCAACTACATTTGATGTGCCTGAATTTACATGAAGAGTTTGGGCTGGAGTACAGCCAATTCCAACTCTATTATTTGAAGCATCAACAACTAATGTAGTTGAATCAACTGTTAAATCTCCTGTTACAGTTAGATCACTTGGCGTTGTTAATGCACCACTTAACTTAGCTGAAGTAACAGTTCCATCTGAAGGAGTGCCTATTGATACAGGTTCTACATGATATACAGTAACAACTCTATCTACGACTATACCTGTTGCAAAAGTAAGTGTTGTTCCTGAGACTGAATAAGTATTTTGTGCTTGGAATACACCATCTACAAATACTATTAAATTGTTTTCGTTGCTAACACTTGCTGAAAGTGTAAATGCTGTTTGTCCTGAAGTAGCTGTAAATATATCTGTTGAATATGATCCATTACCACCACCAGCTATTGCACCCCATTCAGTCGTATATCCTTCAAACTCACCAGTTGTAGAATTATATCTAAACATACCAGCTGTAGGACTACCATTTCTTTGAGCAGTAGTGCCTACTGGAACTTTGATTGAGTCAGTGCCATTTAAAGTTAAATTACTAAAAGTAGGACTATCAGAACTACCAACTGCTTGACCAATAGAAACTTGAGTTCCTGATACACTAACACCTGTTCCTGCTGTAAGAGTTGTAATATTCGCACTACCATCAAAACTTACACCATTAATTGTTCGTGCTGTAGATAAAGTATCAGCAGTAGAAGCTGCAATACCTAAATTATCTACAAATGTTTTTGTTACTCTTGCATCTATAGCACTATTAGCTCTTGCATCAGTGTAATAAAGATTGCTTGAACCTTCTGATAAATCATCAGTATCTTTAGTACCTAATCTTGTATCAAACCTTGCATCAGTGTAATAAAGGTTTGTACCTTCAGATAAGTCTGATGTAGATTTAGAGCTTAAATCTAAATTTGATCCTGTTTGTAAATTGACTCTAGCATCAGCTCTTGCATCAGTGTAATAAAGATTAGAACCCTCACTTAAATCGCCAGTATCTTTTGTTCCAAGTCGTGTATCAAATCTAGTATCAGTGTAATAAAGATTAGTTCCTTCTGATAAATCAGATGTAGATTTACCACTAAAAGCAGAATTAAATCTTGCTGTTGTATAGTAAAGATTGCTTGATCCTTCAGATACATCATCAGTATCTTTTGTTCCAAGTCTTGTATCAAATCTTGCATCTGTATAATAAAGATTAGTTCCTTCTGATAAGTCTGATGTTGAATGATTGCTTATGCTTGAAACTGTACCTGTTACATTACCTGTAACCGCTCCTTCTAAATTAGCTACTAAAGTTCCTAGAGAACTTAATGTTATGTTTCCTGTAGCACTTCCATCTGCTGTTGTTAATCCTAATGTAAATTTATCAGCAGACTCGTCCCACATAAAGATGCCATTATCAGAGCTACCTCTATTGATCAGCATACCTGAGTCATTTACAGGGCTACCTGTTAATCCTGCATTAAGCTGGAATAAGTTATCTTCTATATCTAAGTTAGTAGTATCAAGAGATGTAAGAGTACCATTGACTGTTAGATTACCTGCTACTGTTAAATCAGATGCAATCTGAACATCATCAGGTAGCGATAGTGTTATATCTGCAGACTCACTACCACTTCCTGACACTGAAATCTTATTAGCAGTTCCAGTAATTGTTTGCACATAATTACCTGTAGTATCAGTTCCTAGTGCAACTGAATTAGCATCTACGCTTGCAGCTTGAACATTTAATGCATCAACAAAAGATTTGGTAACTCTTGTGTCTATAGCTGAATTAGCTCTTGTATCTGTATAGTAAAGATTGGTTGATCCTTCACTTAAATCGTCTGTATCTTTTCCTGTAAATGCAGAGTCAAATCTTGCTGTTGTGTAATATAAATTAGTACCTTCTGATAAATTTGTTGTAGATTTAGTTGCAAGTCTTGTATCAAAATCTGCATTAGCTCTTGCACTTGTATAGTATAAATTTGATGATCCTTCGCTAACTGTATCTGTATCGCCTTGCGTAAAAGATAAAACACCTGTTGTTGAGTTATAAGATAATTGTGTTGAATCTTCGCTTATAGAAGCTCTTGCTCTAGCATCAGTGTAATAAAGATTAGTGCCTTCTGATAAATCGCTTGTTGATTTAGCTGTAAATGCAGAATCAAAACGTGCTTGTGTGTAATAAAGATTGCTAGTGCCTTCACTTAAATCATCAGTATCTTTTGTTGCTAATCTAGTATCAAAAGCAGAATTAACTCTTGCATCTGTATAGTAAAGATTAGTTGAACCTTCTCCTATATCATCAGTATCTAAAGTTAATGTTCCGCCTAAAGAAAGTGAATTAGAATTTATTGTTACGCTTGAATTAGATAGTTTTGCATTAGCAATAGAACCAGCAAGCATGGCATTAGTTATACCTAGTGCTTTAACTCTTAATGAATCACTATTTATTTCTATAGAAGAATCATCAACTGATACGCTTAAAGAAACAGAACCACTAGCTCCACCACCAGTCAATCCATCTCCTGCAACTACTTCAGTTATATCAGCATCGTTTGTATTAGCTATTGTTAAAGTACCAGCAGTATCATCGTATGTAAGTTGTATGCCTGTACCAGCTTGTAATAATGTATTTACTTGATCATCTACTCTTTCATTAGTGAAATATAAGTTTGATGATCCTTCACTAACAGAATCAGTATCAAATGATATATTGGCACTTCCATCAAATGATGTTCCATTAATTGTTCTTGCAGTAGCAAGCGTTGTAGCTGTATCTGCATTACCTGTTACATCTCCAGTAACATTACCTGTTACATCTCCAGTAACATTACCTGTTACATTGCCTGTAAATGTATTAGATGCAGTAATACTAACACCTGTAGTAATCCAAGCATTGTTTGCAGCGTTTCTTATTTTTAAAAGATTATTAGCTGTATCTACCCATAATTGATGTGCAAATGTAGTAGATGGCTCTGTAGCTCCACTATTAACAGTTGCAATAGCAGATAAAGCATTATTCAAGTCTGCTC
>JAAXIF010000066.1 GCA_012270485.1 Sphingobacteriales bacterium
AAATGGTCATATTTATAGAAATGGTAGTCAATTAGAAACTGGACATGCCACATATACACAGGGTGATGTAATTAGTGTTGCAATTAATTTAGATTCTTCTCCACCGCAGGTTTGGTGGGCAAAAAATGGAACTTATATAAGGTCAGGTAATCCATCAACACTCACTGCTGGTGTAAATATTGAACCAGCAAGTACATCTGGAACTTATACATTCACAGCATCTCTTTATGCTAATCCTGGTCAGTGGGATGCAAACTTCGGACAACGAGCATTTGCTTACTCTGTTCCTACAGGTTTTAAAACATTAAATACAGATAATTTTTCTATAAACACTCCTTCAATATTAAGACCGCAAAAACATTTTGATGTTTTAACTTATGCAGGTAATAATGGAACAAATGTTGTAACAGGATTAGAATTTAGACCAGATTTAGTATGGATTAAAAATCGTAGCACTACTAGTGATCATTTATTAATGGATTGTGTTAGAGGTCCTAATAATATTAGATCAAACGGAACAGTCGCAGAACAAACAAATACCAACGTACATTTACAAACTTTTAATCCAAATGGTTTTACTGTAATTGGAACAGGATCAAACTCAAATAGTAACGGTCATAATTTTGTTGCTTGGTGTTGGAAAGCTGGCACACCAATAGTTCCAACAAGTGGATCTATTTTTGCGGATGGGACTACTGATTACCTAACAGTAGGAGGACATAGTGATTTAGATTTTGGAACTGGTGATTTTACAATTGAAGGATTTTTTAATACTCATAAAAAATCTAACAGTACAATTATTTGTTCAAATAATTATTATACAGCAGGAACTAATGGAAACTGGTTATTCAGAATAACAAATAATGGTTCATTTGGATTTGCTACTTATGATGGTACTTCAAATGAAGAATATAGTGAATTTTCTTTCACTTATTCTATGCATCGTTGGTATCATTTTGCTATAGTTAGAGAAGGCACTGGGTCAAATCAATTAAAGGTATACATTGATGGAAATAGTATTGGTGCTATGACAGTGAGTAAATCACTAAGTGGTGGAACTACTGGTGTTGGTATAGGTGAAGATTTAAGTGGAACAAACGGAGAGTTTCAAGGATATCTCTCTAACATTCGTATAATCAAAGGAACTGCACTTTATACATCTAACTTTACTGCACCAACATCACCACTTACAAATGTAACAAATACCAAACTTTTATGCTGTCAATCAGAATCCTCTGCAACAGCAGCTACTGTAGCTCCTACTTCAATAACTGCATCAGGGAATGTAAGGTCAGATATAAGAAATCCATTTGATGCTTATTCTATAGATGGAGTAGGATATCCAAACGCAGCTGCGGCTGGACTGAATACTGGAACTATAACTCCAACTCAAGCATCTGTTAATAAGGAAACTGGATTTAGTGTGGTTATATTTACTGGAACAGGAAGTGCTGGAACAATTAGTCATGGATTAGGAAAGGCACCATCTTGGGTAATTACAAAGAGGTTAGACGCATCACAAGCTTGGTTTACTCATCACCGAAGTTTATCTAACGGGCATTATCTAAGATTAAATGGCACTAATCAGCAAGGAGGAGACACTAATGTATATCCAAACAATATGTCTACCACTAACACGTTTGCAGTTGGAGGTGATGATGGTGTAAATGGTAATGGTTCTACTTATGTGTCTTACTGTTGGGCAGAAATTCCTGGATATTCAAAATTTGGAGTATATCTAGGTAATGCTAGCACAGACGGACCATACGTTGAATTGGGTTTTAGACCAGCTTTCGTTATGACTAAATCAAAAGATGGAATAAATGAGAACTGGTGTATTAGTGATAGTACAAGAAGCACTTCCAACTCTGTTAATTTATTTTTAAGACCAGATGAAAGTACATCAGATTCTTCTGGTGCAGCACAGATGGACTTCCTAGCTAAAGGATTTAAATTAAGAACTTCAGATACTAAGACAAATCGAACAGGTACAAATTATGTTTATATGGCTTTCGCAGAACAACCAGGTGAATCTCCATATCACACAGATACAAATGCAAGATAAATAAAGTATGTCATTCACCAAAGTCGCACCAGCAGGAATAGGAACAGAACCAGGATCAACAATTCGACTTGGTGATTCTTTGTTGCACTCAACTGGTCTTGATATTGGTGTAGGATCTGGTATTGGTGTAACAATCAGACAACATGGTGATGCAACATTCACAGGAATTATTACTGCATCTGCATTCTTCGGTGATGGTTCAGGTTTAGAAGGAGTATCAAGTTCTGGTATTGGAACTCCATTAAGTGATGATGATACAAGTGAATTAAATAAGGTTTATTATGTCAATCAAGAACTAAGTATTGGTTCTACTGTTACTGTTAATCACCCCGATTCAGCAGTCGCATCATATACACATTATCAAGATTTAGTTGTAACAGATGACGCAGATTTTATAGTTGCCGACGGAGATACTTTCATACCTGATGTTTTAGGTATTCGCACAGATGCTTCAACTGCAAGTCCTGCAACAGGTGGTCGTATTCGTGCAGGTACAATTACAAACGCAGGTGCAAACGGAGCACCTAATTTTCCAAATGGATTAACAGGAACTGCTGGTACATTCACTGGTGATATTAGTGCTGCAAGTGCATCTATTACAGGAAATCTAGGAGTTGGTGGTGTATTAACATATGAAGATGTGACCAACGTAGATTCAGTTGGTGTTGTAACCGCAAGAAGTGGTGTAAATGTTTCAGGAGGAGAAGTAAAAGTTGGTGCTGCAGTTACTGTAAGTTCAGGTGGTGTAATAACAAGTGGTGTCGTTACTGCAACATCTTTTGCTGGTTCAGGTGCAAATTTAACTGGGATTGTAGCAGTTCCTTCTGGTTGTATTTTAATATGGTCTGGTGCTGCAAATGCCATACCAACAGGTTTTGTATTATGTAATGGTTCAAATGGCACTCCTGATTTGAGAGGTAAATTTGTAGTTGGTTATCATGATGGCAATGGTGACTATGACGTAGGTGATACTGGTGGTGCTGAGAGTGTAACTCTTACTGTTAATCAAATTCCATCACACAAACATACCACAAACATTGACGGACAACACGTTATACCTGGTGGTGGAGGATCAAGCTATCCATATGGTGGTGCAGGTACTTATGCATCTAGACTCTTTAGTATGGATAATACTGGTGGTGGACAGTCACATGAAAACAGACCACCATTCTATGCTCTTTGCTACATTATGAAGACATAAATAACTAAAAAATATAAACGATGTCAAGAATTAGAGCAAATACAATAACAAACCAGAATGCAAATGGTGCACCTAATTTTCCTGATGGCATCACAGTAACTGGTATTGTTACTGCTACAACAACAAGTCAAAACATCACTGGTACTCTTGCTGTTACTGGTGACGCAACATTTAGTGGTAATGTTGGTATTGCAGGGACGTTGACATATGAAGATGTAAAAAATATAGATTCAGTCGGAGTTATAACAGCAAGAAGTGGTATACAAATAGGAGTAGGTGGAACAATTGGATCTTCTGGTGGTGGTATTGTTACATATTTTGGTGATGGTGGACAATTAACTAATATTACATCGGTTGGTGGTGCAACAGGTGTTGATTTTAATGATAACGTTAAAGTTCGACTCGGAACAGGGAATGATTTTGAAATATTTCATGACGGAACATATAACTATCTAAAAGGTATAAATAACCAAGCTACTTTGTTTTTTACTAATAACACTCAAAGAATTGTTCTTCAAGAAGATGGACATTTAAGACCATCTGCTAATAATACATATGACTTAGGTACTACTAGTGATCGTTGGAGAAACATCTATTCTGCTGACTTACAATTATCTAATAAAGATTCAAAAAATGATGTGGACGGAACTTGGGGTGACTACACAATCCAAGAGGGTGAAAATGATCTTTTCCTTATAAATAATCGTAATGGTAAGAAGTATAAATTTAATCTCACGGAGGTATCATAATGCCATTTTGGGGAGTAGGAGGTGATTATACAGGAGCGAGTCCTACAAGGAGTTCTCGTTCGGATGTATCACATGGTGGTAATACTAACTGGCAAACAGCTCATTCAAATAGTTTAAATCCTGGTGTATACTTAGTTCATGTTTCATATACACCATCACATTCTGATGGTGACTATCCAAATAGTGATCCAGATCACTATGAAACTAGAATAACTTTAGATGGAACTCAAGTAGGTGATACAGCTTTCGGATATGAAAGTGGACCTGTTACTTATAAATCAGCAAGTTCATTAGCACATGTTATTTCTTGGAACTCTGGTGCAAAAACAATTGCATCTCAGTATCGTACAACTGATGCAGACGCTGGTGGAATGAGAGGATATCTTATTACACAAATTTCAATAATAATGGAGTATGCATAATTATGAAAAGTACATTAGTTTCAGAATATTTAATTAGAAAATTAGGCATAACAAATTTTTCTGTTGATGCTGCTACAGGATCAGTAAATAGTCCAACTTTAACCACCGAACAACAAACTGCCTGTGATGCATTTGTTGTAAGTTCAGAGGCTGCAGGTATTCTTTTAAGGATGAGAAGAAATAATATGTTAGCAAGATCTGATTGGACACAAGGTGCTGATGTTCCAAGTACAATAAAAACACCTTGGGCAACTTACAGACAACAATTGAGAGATTTACCTGCAAGTTCAACACCTACATTAAAAGCTGATGGAACATTAGATCGTTCATCGGTGACCTGGCCAACTAAACCATCATAAATTAGAAACTTCCTAAATATAATTACCTAGATCGGAACTTGCGTGGTATTAGCAAGGAGATAATAGGGGAAGAATTTTACACCGAGATGGACGATATCCAA
>JAAXIF010000029.1 GCA_012270485.1 Sphingobacteriales bacterium
ATGATTAAAACTGTCACACCCATCAACAATCCACAACTGTGGTATTATTATTATGGTCTCATTCAGAAAGATGCCCCTGAAATTTTAGATTATTTCATTGAGAATACCGCATCTCAAATGGAATTAACCGTTGATTATTTTATTGCAGAATTTCTATGACTGACCCCAAACACCCACTGACTGACGAGATGATCAATGAGATCAAAAGTGACGTTTTCTCCCAAGCACCCAAGCTTTTAACGCCTGGAATAGAACCATCCGTATGGTCCTCGGATTGTATGCGTATTGCCTATAACCTAGGTGAAATCAAAGGAGCAGCAGTTATGGCAATTAAGGTGAGAGGTTGGTTGGAAGATAATGTTGGTGAATTGCTTCTTTGTACTGAAAGTGAATTAAGTCACCGCTATTTGGAATCACTTGAAAAGGAATTTATTCAAAGTTTTATAGACGCAGTATGCCCACCGGAGGAATCATGACTGAGCAACAAAAGTATTTGTACATCATTGATTTCTGGGTGCCATTTCCACGATCAGAATATGGTGGACTTTTGAATGTGATTGCATCCAATGACCAAGAATGTTTTGATTTATTGTCTGCTGATAAGTACTGCAACTACTGGCCTGACCCTCGCAATTCCGAGTTAATGATGAAGAATATCATTCAGGCACAAAAGTTTAAGTTGACAGATGATTATGAAAGTGGTATTATTGAAGCATTCTGCACTTAATTCAACAGATGGAAAAGCTTTATAAGATTGAAGAATTCACAACAACCGGTTGGCACATTACGAATCCAGAAGATGTTAAACTCACCAAAGAGCAGGCAAAACAAAGATTGCAAGGATACCTCAATGAAGGATATGCCCCCGATCGATTGCGTGCCGTACCAGACAACGCCTGATGGATATTCATATGAGGTGACATCATTCAAGAGAAATGTCTGGGCAATTTGGATTGTAAATCATCGTCAGTTTTCTTATACGGATACACCTCCAAGAAGCATCTGGGGGTTTTATCATTCCAAGAAAAATCAGTATTATGCACCAATCAATTCAAAGAAGGTCGGAAAGGAAGTGAATTTAGAGGATACGACTCCTTATTCTGCAATGGCAATCAATTATAAAGGTTTGGAATCTTTTTTTGTATGAGTTATGAATTATAGTCCAAGAGTCAATGATTATGTCATTTGGAAACAATCCCATTATGTTGATGAAGGATGGGTGTATTTCAAGTGCAATGATTACATTACGATTGAAGTTGGAACAAAGGACAAACCAGATGAATTGGTGAATATGCACAAGAAGACACATATTCTTGTTGTTTGTCAATCACAGCATTGGAATGAATTAGAGTATGTGAAGAATCGAAGAGATGAATTATTGGAGAATTCGATTACCTTTGAAGATGGAAAATTCAAACATGACACTTATAAGTCACAGGAGCATCGGTATAGTGATCCATAAATAAGGATAAGTCTTGTTGTATGTGAGATGAAAACATTTCAGCAGTTTGATGAAGGTGCTCGTGCGGCATTAAAGTTGATACAAGGTGCCTCACGACTGGTGAGAAGAGGAAATACAAAATCTGTGGAAAGAGCACTTCGTCGAGCACGAAAACCACAGGGATCGTTGATACAGACACGGCATGAATTGAGTCGTCCTGGTAAGGCAAATACCCGTGATCGCTCACAGAATGTGATACATTCTGCGGCAAAGAGAGCAGGAATGAAAGGTGGAGCGGCACGGAATCGAAAAGATTTCAAGACACCACAAAAGCAGACATCAACATATCCAGAGACATTAAATGTTGATTATCATCCACGGCACAATGCAAAGATTGATACGAATGTGAATACATTTGCAAGTGGAAGAGTCGCGGCAGCATCTGCAAATTATGCGGCAAAGAAGGCATCATTCAAAGATCCACAGTGGAGAAAGTCACAATCAATTAAGAGAGGAGTACCACAAACAAAGAATATGACACGAAACTTCAAGGAGTTTAATCGTCGTGTGGTCACAACTGGTGGTAAGATGAAGCAACCAGTGCATCAGGTTGATTTTATTCCACGCACTGATGCTGATATTCCAAAGGGTGTTTTAGATAAACATGCAATGAAGAGAGCACGAAACTTTCGTAGAGCACAGGTGAATTTACCAAAGACATTAAAGGATGTTGCCGGAGCAAAGAAAGGTGATATTGTTATCGGACAACCTGCGATTATGATGACAGGAGAAAAACCAACCGGAGTCGCAAAAAGAGCGGATATGTATCAAAATCGTTATGGAAGAAGAATTACAGGATTGGATAAGACAAAAAGAACGAGAGGAATGATAGGAGCACAAGGTGGACAATTACCACCCAATAAACAGATTAAACCGAAGAATTAAAGATATTTCCAGATATAACCTTTCCAGGTATTGCGTCCATTGCTTTTCAGTGCTTTATAAAGACCGGCACCTTTAACATTGCCAATCGCTCTAATTGCATCTGCACATGAATTGAAATAGTATTCTTGCCATGTTCTTTTGTCGATTGCCACTATTTTTCTTTTACCAGATTTACGATCCGTCATTTTCCATCTGTGACCATATGCAATAATACCTCTTCTTGATGCAGAGAGTATATTGCTATTGTTTTTCTTATTACCAGTTAATTCTTCTGCCGCATCCATTGCACTATCCCAATATCTTTCTTCTCCTGTTTCGATATTCCAACCCATAAGTTTAATACCACCAGTCTTACCATTACCTCTATACTTTGCATTCTGAAAACCAACTAATTTCTTTTCTTTTGGTTTCTCTATGATAATTTCTTCCTCAACTTCAGTATCAACATCATGTGCATTTAATTCTTTAATATAATGCTCTTTCTTTGATTCTAATTCTGATTCATGACAATCACATACTTCTTTAGGCATAAAGTTATGATTTTTATGCTTTCTCATCTCTCTGTGTAAGAGTAATGGACTCATACGCATTGCACTATCAATGTGATGTTTCCATATCTTATTCAATGGAAGTGTTGTTGAACCGATGTATGTTTGTCCGTCTATCTTATTGATGAGTTGATAGATGATGCCCATAGGGGAGAATTGGTATTGTTGGTTATACTTTATGTATGTTGTGCTCCCTTTAGAGTATCATATATTATCATTTTTGAGTGTTTGAGAAGTAGTATAAATAAAACCTTTTTTGTGTTTGAAGTAACTCTCAATATACTGTGTAGATACTGCTGAGTAACTCCATAGTAATCCCTCCAGGTCTTGTGTCATAAACCTTATAGAAACCTCCCAGTAACCTCCTGGTCCTTGTGTCATAAACCCCTCCAGGTCTTGTGGGCTAAGCACGTTACCACACGAGACGGCATCTGTCAACTCACACACCCACGAAAAGTTACAAAACCCACACACAAAATCGTCGAGATTTATAAATAATGCTTATGAAACTCGTCGAGATCATCATGAGATTTGATTGAATCTCGTCGAGATCCATGCTATAATAACCAAGTAACCATCAGAACTCGACGAGCTTATGCACTACGACGATTACGATCTCGAATATATTTTCGAGAAAGAATATAATCTCGACGAGAACATGTATTACGAGTACTCGAATACATTAGAACTCGATGAGGATTATGCGCGTGACACGTTAGATTATAATGCGCTTGCGTATAAGCATTACGCATGATATAATACGCACACATGCACCCCCATGCCCATCATGTTAGCACAGAAGCGCCTAGTTACAGTAACGCTAGACATCATGTGTTATGATGATCTAGAGCTAGATAACATTCAATGGAATGAGATTCTAGGTCTCGAAGGAGACGAAGAGGTCTATCATACCATCAAAGAGTATGATGACTGAGATGCTGTGCCAGTTTCGTGACTGGCATATGTATCCGGATAAACTAAAATTATTTCAGAGCTGCTTCGGTGACGATGTATTGTCGTCTACAGGGCTACCCCACCCCTCTGCCGGTTTCGTGTATTGTAAGGCATCCTGTGCCCCTGTGCGGGTCTCTGTGCCACTTTTATAGGTGTCACACGAAACCGGCAGAGGGGTTGTTTTCGTGTAATGTATTTTCAGTCGAGCAATTTCACTTGAACTACACACTTCAACAACTGAAAGATCGTGTCGAAACTCTCATCGAACAACAGGGCGAAACTGCATACTGTGCGGCATGGATTTATACCAAAGAGGATGTATGTAACATCACAGATGATGGTGATGAAGTTTATCCTTGTGAGGGTAATCCTGAACTGACTGAACGCATCTTCAATGAAGTTGGAAACATTGATCACATTTACACTGTGATTCAAGATTGTGTTAATGAGGTTGCAGAAGAGCAGACTATGTTGTATCAACAGGAGTTAGTGTAAACAATATGTGCCAATAGTTTTAGTGGCACAGTAAATGAGCACGGCACCTCAAACCGTGTATATTAAAAGAGTCAAAGCAACGCACCAATGGCAATCTTCACACTTTCCCCCGAAATGCAAGCAACCTGGAATGACCTTATGGGTCAAATGTGTGCCTTCGTGAATGATACAAATGCCGACATCGATATGGCATACGATTGGGTTTGTGAGATGCTCGATATTGACTCCTTTGTTGATAACGAAGCAGCATGGAATTCTTTCTACAACACTTGGGAATCTTGCGACAATCGCAACGATATGCAGTACGGTTTCTTCGTCTGATTCTTTACACTAACTGTCCCTTCGCTATTTGATTATGTTTGACGATCTTTGGTCTGAAATTGCTGATGCTCCCGGTGAAATCTACGATGTGATTGAATACAAGGAAGAATGGGAGAAAGATGATAAGTTTGACGTAGAATCTTACATCAAAGGTAACACCGACTATTGAATCAATTATGATG
>JAAXIF010000022.1 GCA_012270485.1 Sphingobacteriales bacterium
GGTGCTAGGTGCTAGGTGCTAGGTGCTAGGTGCTAGGTGCTAGGTGCTAGGTGCTAGGTCAAAACTGAGTCTTGATTATCCTTATTGTGTTTGTCTAAATTTTTTTTGAAAAAAAATCTGACATCTGACATCCGAAATCAGACATCAGACATCAGACATCAAAAATTTCACACATAAGCACTCACATCTGCTGCAGTAATTTCTTTTCCTGATAAGATCACCAGTCTCTCTACCACATTTCTTAATTCGCGGATATTGCCTGTCCAGTTGTGGTTTTTGAGGATGTCCAGTGCTTTTTTATCAATTCCTTTTTTAGCTTGTCCGTATTCTGCTGCGATATCATCTAAAAATTTATCGACCAAGGATGGGATATCATCTCTTCTTTCATTCAATGAGGGTACATGAATAAGAATGACCCCTAAACGATGGTACAGATCCAGACGGAAGTTTTTTTCTTCTACTTCTTTTAAGAGGTCTTTATTGGTAGCAGCAACGACACGAACGTCTACTGAAATTTCTTTATCACCACCTACCCTGGTGATCTTTCCCTCCTGCAAAGCCCTTAATACTTTAGCTTGTGCACTCAGACTCATATCACCGATTTCATCTAAAAATAAAGTGCCTCCACTTGCCTGTTCAAATTTACCAATACGTTGTTTGATGGCAGATGTAAAAGAGCCTTTTTCATGACCAAACAATTCACTTTCAATCAACTCCCCCGGAATAGCAGCACAGTTTACTTCTACCAAGGGTCCGGAAGAGCGATTGCTTTTTTCGTGCAGCCATCTTGCTACCAATTCCTTACCACTTCCATTTCCACCCGTTACCAAAACACGTGCATCTGTAGGTGCTACTTTCTCAATGGTTTCTTTGATACGCAGGATGGCTTCGCTTTCACCAATGATCTCCTGTACTTTGGATACTTTACGTTTGAGTACTTTGGTCTCCTGCACCAGTGTTGTTTTGTCCATCGCATTGCGAATGGTGATCAACAAACGATTGAGATCCGGTGGTTTTGAGATATAATCGAATGCCCCTTTTTTAACGGCATCCACAGCTGTTTCAATATTTCCATGTCCACTGATCATGATCACCGGTATATCTGTTCCTGTTTCCATTACTTTTTGCAAGAACTCGATACCATCCAATTTGGGCATTTTGATATCACACAACACCACATCAAAAGAACCTGCCTGGAACTTCTTCAATCCTTCTTCACCATCGGCAGCTTCTTCTACTTTAAAACCCTCATTGGAAAGAATATCTTTTAAAACATTACGAATGGCTCTTTCATCATCAATGATCAAAATGGTTGGCATAGCACTGTTTTTTACTAAGTTAATGAATCGGTTTCAGCGTAATCCAAAATTCATGCCGAAGGTAAAATTTCTTGGAGCAGCTGCATTATAATATCGTCTTCCTACAGCATTGATATCATTGCCCAAACTATATACTTGATTCAAACCATTATCCATACTCAAGAATACTTCAAATCCGTTTCTTCGGTATCCTGTTCGACCTTGTAATAATTGATAAGGTTTAGCACGTGCATCATTGGCATCATTCAAAGAAACAGCAGCAGTTGCATTCATGGATGTATGTAGATACCAACCTCCTACTGTTTCCAACTGTACTCCTGTAACCCATATATAATTAGGCACTCCCGTCAAAGGGTTCCCATCAAATACGGTATTCCCTTGCCGATAGTTTTCAAAGCGATAAGGCTGATAACTAAGCGAGGAGGTAAGATAAATATTTCTGACTCCTTTCGTTCTATCAGACAATAATTTAGCTTTTATCACCCCTTCAAAGCCTTGCTGTATCGTACTTCCGGCATTTACAAAATATTCGGCTCCACTTACACTATTTCTCCGCACAATAGCATTGTTCAAACGAAATCGATACCATGAAACATCAAATTGAATTTGATCATGGAATAGATATCCTTTCCATCCCATTTCAAAATTCCATCCTGTCTCTGCGTTCAGGTCGCCATAAAAATTACCGTCTGATGGACGAAACTCTGCCAAAGTGGGCGCTGAAAAACCTTTGGCAGCAAGCGCATACGCAGTGATCGCTGGAGTAAATTGATAAGATAATGCAATACGTGGTGTAATAACAGATCGTATGGTTTTAGTAGTATAAACCATTGGCATTGTACCTAACCTTTTGTATCGATACAATTGTTCATTGGAACTGATACCGGCTTGTAGCATCCATTTATGATGAAAGCGATATTGTATTTGTGTAAATGCAAACCACTGCGACGCATGTACACGATCACTGTACTGTAATGTGTCTTTCATACCTCTGCGATTCCCGAAATTATCAATGGATGCAAACTGGTATTGCCATTCTATCCCTGTATTCCATTGTAACTGATGTACTTCATTACCCCACTTGTATTGCCATTGTGTTCCTGCCCCAGCATTGTTTTCTGCACGTTCTTCAAAATTGGTGATAAAGGGATTTTTAAATGCCGTTAAACTTCCGGTTACAAAAGATCGAAGGGTGTTTTTTTCATTGATTTTCCATTCATGATGCACACCTGCATAACCTGTTTTATTATAAATGGCTGTTTGTTGCTGAACGGCGCCCGGCAATATTCCGGCAGGCTGCCGGGCTTGCTGTGGATTCATGGTAAACTGTGCTTCATTGATACCACCCGGAGTTTGATAGAACAGATCTGTATACAATGCAAGTACCCGCCACACTTGCTTTTTCTTTTGCCAACTCGCATGCCAATTCAACCCATCTCTTCTCATCTTTGACTGCTGACGATATCCATCTGATTGGAGGTGTACTTGTTGAACTTTACTCGTAAAAGAAGAAGACCGGTACTCCCAACCGGCTTGTTGCTGAAACAATCCATAGGAACCACCTGAAAGTCCGCCTGAAAGATGATGTCCATCTGATCCATATTCCGATGCATCTGTTTTTAACAATACAGCCCCTCCTGTTCCTGCACCGTACGCTGCTGCCACCGGACCTTTTAATATTTCTGCTCCGGTCACCTGAGAGAGATCAATCAAATTCAAATAGGTATTACCTCCGCCATCTGTTAATGGTAATCCATTCCAGTATACTTTAATATTCCGTACACCAAATGGAGAACGAAGCAGGCTTCCTCTGATCGATAAACGATAGCTGCCAGGAGAACGTTCTTCCATACGAACACCTGGAACGGTATTGAACACTGGAACAAAACTGGGTAATGGACTATTTCGAAATTCGCTTTTTTGAAGAATAGCAATGGAAGCGGGTAATTGTTTCCAAGTCGTTTTACCATGAAACGCTTGTACCACCACTTCTTGTAAGGATGCTGATGTCTTAGAGCTATCTTGTACATTTTGTGCTGATAACGTAACCGTTATTACAGATCCTAAAGCCAGTAATAAAAGTTTAGCACGCTTCATATGCACTTTTTGTACTTACAAACAAAACCCAGAGTTGTATCACTCTGGGTTTGTTTACTTATAAAAGTTCGTATTATTTCTTCATATACATCACTTCTTTCACCAACTTCACAGTACGTGTGATATCTGGGATAGCGAGTGCTGTGAGATTAGGTGCATAGTGCATAGGTGCATCTGCACTAGTGATACGACGAATAGGTGCATCCAAATAATCAAATCCTTCTTTTTGGATGCGATAAGAAATCTCAGAAGATACAGATGCAAAAGGCCACTGTTCTTCAACAATCACCAGTCTATTGGTCTTCTTCACACTTTCAAGAATGGTCATCCAATCTAGTGGACGAATGGTACGCAGATCGATCACTTCAGCGCTTACGCCTTCTTTTTCAAGTTCTGCTGCGGCACCCAATGCTACTTTCATCATTTTATTAAAAGAAACGATGGTTACATCGCGGCCTGCTCTTTTAACATCTGCTTTACCCAGTGGGATATAATATTCTTCGTCAGGTATATCGCTTTTATCGCCATACATCACTTCGCTTTCCATAAACATCACAGGATCCTCTTCATAGCGAATGGCTTGTTTCAATAAACCTTTGGCATCATAGCCGTTGGAAGGTGATACCACTTTAATACCGGGAATATTGGCATAATAGCTTTCAAAAGCGGTTGAGTGTTGCGCTCCCAACTGACCTGCACTACCGTTTGGTCCACGAAATACGATTGGACAACCAATTTGTCCGCCACTCATCGCCAGCATTTTTGAAGCGGTATTGAGGATCTGATCCATGGCCAGTACAGCAAAGTTCCAGGTCATGAATTCAACCACAGGACGAAGTCCATTTTGTGCTGCGCCCACAGCTACTGCAGTAAAACCAAGTTCCGCAATGGGGGTATCGATGACTCTTTTGGCACCGAATTCAGCCAGCATACCCTGACTTACCTTGTAAGCACCATTGTATTCAGCTACTTCTTCACCCATCAGAAACACTCTCTCGTCTCTTCTCATTTCTTCACTCATGGCCTCCCGTAAAGCCTCTCTGAAAGCAATTGAACGCATAATGTCTGTTTGTTAAATGAGGAGCAAAAATAGCAGATTCTAAGGAATCAGAAAAAAGAAACCGAAATGAGGGAACAAGAAACAAGAAAGAAGAAATAAGGTACATAAACAAGAAACAAGGTATAAGTAACAAGATACAGGGGGGGATTTTATGAGGAATAGATAGCCCAAAAAAAGAATGAGAAAGCTTTCGCTTTCTCATTCTTCATTCGACATTCAATATTCGTCATTACTATGTCTTAGAACACATTCCAGCCATAGCTGATGTAGTATAGACCACCAATTTGTGGGTTACCCCAGCCGGTGCGGTAGTATCTGTTGAAGATATTGGTACCACCGATCTTGATCATAGACTTGGTAGCTGGGAGTTTGTAGTTAACCACTGCATCTACAGTTCTCATCCAAGGCACCATACCTACTCCGAATGTTCCTTCATAGAAGAAGGAGTTTTGCCATCTGTAAACGATGCTGAAACCATAACGCTTATCCTTACCGAAACCTGAATTATTCAATGACAAATTCGAACGGTACTTAGGCGTGTTGAAATAAGATACAAAGCCCGGAGGTAATGTTCCAATTCTATCATGGTAGAGGTTTCCTGTGAATGAGAAGTTATTTGGCAACAGGTATTCAACTGATGCACCCCATCCTGAAGTATTCACTTCACCAGGTGCATTTACAGAGATACTATAAGCTATTCTAGTATTAGGATTTAAAAGATCAGCCGGGTTAAATGTTGCATTTCTAGATTGAATAGCAGTTACCCCACTTAAGAAGTCTTTATAACGACCCCAGTATGCATAAACATCAATCAACAATTTTTGAGCAACCAGACCTTTATATCCCACTTCGAATGAGCGCATAGATTCAGGTTTGAAGTCTCCGAAAGTCTGCTGTTGTAATAAAGCCGGGTTTGGAGAACCTGCCAGTACACTACCTCCAAATGCTTGTACACTTTGTAATGTAAATACAGGATTGGTACTGAATTTATAGAAGTTGCGTAACTGTGGTAATCCACCAAGTAATCGGGTACCGCCTCCAATTGTTAAGTTAATCCACTGGTTTTGTGTAGTTGGAAAACGATAGGCAGTTTGATAAGAGAAACGGAGGTTATGATCTTTAGCCAGTTTAACCACCGCTGACGCTCTTGGGGTAAATCTTCCCTGGAAATTTGTGTTCTTATCGTAACGACCTGAAACAGTCAATTTTAATACATCATTGAATAAACGCTGAGAAATTTGAGTATATGCGCCAAATTCATTGATTCGAATAGGCCCAGCTGTATCTGCAAACAGGGTACCTTCAGAGTTCAATACATATTGCTTAGCACTAACACCAATTAACCAATCTGTATTTGTTTTACCTAAACCAAGATCTTCTGTCAGGTTATACTGACCGTCAAACATTTTCAATCTGGAACGATCTAAGAACAATCCGCCACCTTGAGAAATAGGCTTACGTGCCACAGATTGGAATAATGGATTATTACCAATAAAGCCTGTAGGTCTACCTACATCAGCAAAGTTACGAGCTGCGTTATGCGCGGTAATATTATCTGCACCTGCATCTCTTGTTGTAACAAAGGCAGCTATATATTGAGGGTACCAAGTACTACTAGGTTTCCAAGCTTCATTAAATAATCTCGTGGCAATAGTAGCATTGAAAGAATTACCAGCATTCTCATGTGTTGAATAGTAACGTGCATACCAGTTCTTATGCTTTAATTCATATTTAAATTGAGCGATACGCAAGTCTTTCAAAGAATAACGGTCACTTCCTGTATAAACACTGTTTCCTGTTCCAAAATATGCATTAAATGACGCTTCGATTTTGTCAGTTAATTTATAATGGATTCCTCCGGTTAATTTCATATTTACAGTTGTAGGATCAATGACATCTTGTTCATAATATCCTGTACGACTTACCGAAGTATTTTGTAAAAAGTTTCTTGCAGGTAATGCTCCAAAAAGGATTGGCGAAACGTTTGCAGTTACCAATGCACCCGCTCCTATGCCATTTAGGAATGTATTGAACTGAGCCAATCTTGCTGTTGGATTGGCAGCTAAGAATCCATTAAATGCATTTAATTGTGCTGCTGATAAACCTGCTGCCGCAAAAACTTGAGAAGCAATTGAGTTCATGTTCTGAGTAGTCTCATCTCCATAAACATTCACCCCATCATAATTTGGATCTACAAAACGAGTACCCGGAATTTTAGTACCATTTGGCGTACCTCCAATACGTGTATAGTTATCATCTTGATTTGCTAACCAATCCTGCGCCTGTATAAATTGAGCATTGATTTTAAATGCCAATTTCTCATTGATCTTTTTAGCCCAACGCAAACTCCAATCATAAAAAGGTGCAGTAGGTCTTTGCTTACTATCAATATGGTTCACACCTTGTTTGATTTGAAAACTAAGCCCTTGGTATTTGAAAGGATTCTTACTATTAATCAGTACAGTTCCATTCATACCACCCGGACCATACAAAGCAGAAGATGCACCTGGCAGTAATTCCATGTTCTCAACATCCAATTCACTTAAACCAAGAACGCTACCAATGGCAAAGTTTAGACCAGGAGCTTGGTTATCCATTCCATCTACGATTTGGTTCAAACGTGTATTACCACTGCTATTAAAACCACGTGTACCCACGCTTCGGAAAGTTAAACTTGCAGTTACCACATCCACCCCTTTCAGGTTGGTTAACATGTCATAATAATTGAGTTGCGGTGTATTTCTGATAGCTGCCGCACTAATTCTTTCAATAGAAACAGGCGATTCCAAAATACGCTCCGGAACCCTTGATGCAGCTACTACTACTTCATCTCCTAATGTAAATGAAGGAGTAAGGTCTACGCTTACTACATCATTGCTGCCTTTCACAGCAACTTCTTTACTTGCATAACCAACAGAAGAGATCACCAAAGTAAACGGCGGTTTCTGAACGGTAGTAAAACGGAAATTACCTTTATCATCAGTAAAGGTTCCGACTGTTCCTCCTTTGATTGTTACGGAGACAGCGGAAAGCGCTTCCTTGGAGCTTGCATTTTTTACACTACCGGAAACGGTAGTTGTCTGTTGTGCCATAACAGGGATAGTAATGGCAGCAGCCAAACCCACAAACAGACATTTACTGTAGAATCTTCTCATATTGGCAAGATTTAGTTATTATAAGGCAAAATAGCAATTGTTAGTTTTATCTTAAAATTTAATTTCTCCACAAAATCAATGCTTTGTTAAGAAAAACGAATGCTTTTACGCTTTATTATTCTGCTCACTGGCTAATTTTACCGCATGAAGAGCCTTCAGTTCCCCAAGCAGACAAATGTTTACCATGGAAAAGTTAGAGATGTATACACCATTGGGCAGGATTGGCTCGTAATGGTAGCCAGTAATCGCATATCTGCTTTTGATGTAATATTACCCAACCCCATCCCCTACAAAGGACAGGTCTTAAATCAAATCGCTGCTTTTATGCTGGAAGCAACGAAAGATATATGTCCAAACTGGCTCGTTACTGTTCCCGCCGCCAATGTCTCAATTGGAAAAAAATGTACCCCGTTTAAAATTGAGATGGTAGTGAGGGGGAATGTGGTTGGACATGCCTGGCGTACTTATCATTCCGGACAAAGAACACTCTGCGGTGTTACCATGCCTGAGGGATTAAAAGAAAATGACTTCTTTCCCTCCCCTATTATTACCCCTTCTACAAAAGCTGCAGAAGGACATGATGAAGACATATCCAGGGAGGAAATCATTCATCAAGGACTCGTGAGTGAAAAAGATTGGGCGGTACTTGAAAAATATGCTTTACAGCTTTTTGCCAGAGGCAAAGAAATCGCAGCTTCACGTGGATTGATTTTAGCTGATACGAAATATGAGTTTGGTAAGATCGGTGATACCATTTACCTAATGGACGAAGTGCATACCCCTGATTCATCCCGCTATTTTTATGCTGATGGATTTGAAGAACGTCAAGCCACCGGAGAAAAACAAAAACAACTCAGTAAAGAGTTCGTAAGAGAATGGCTAATCGCCAATAATTTCATGGGTAAAGAAGGACAATCAGTTCCTGACATGTCTGATGAATGGATTGACACGATCAGTAAAAGATATATTGAACTCTTCGAAAAAGTAACAGGCAAAAGCTTCGTACCCGAACAACCTTCTGATGAAGCAATCGTAAGCTTGGTGACGGCGGCGTTGGAAGAGATTGGGGCGTTGTGAGTTGTGAGTGACTAGTCAGTAGTGAATAGTGAGTAAAATTACTTTAAACTTTCTCACTATTCACTACTCACTACTACCCTTCCCCTAACCTCGGTCTCAACCTCACTCTACTCTTGTTGAAAATATTTTGTCCATTCTCAATACCCTTACGCAGCTCTTTCTGGCGTTCTACGGGCATGTGAATGGTGTCTTTGCATTCCTGACTACAACAGCCTTCATAGGTTTCGGCACAAGCTTCGCACTGTATGAATAAAAGATGACAGCCATTGTTTTTACAATTCGTGTGTGTATCAGCAGGTTTACCACATTGATGACATTTGGCAATGACATCTTCTGTAATACGCTCACCTAAACGATTATCAAAAACAAAATTTTTACCAATGAATTTACTTTCCAGTCCGGCCTCTTTTGCTTGTCTTGCATAGTTGATAATTCCTCCTTCCAGATGAAACACGTTCTTAAATCCTTGGTGTAACATATAAGCACTGGCTTTTTCACATCGAATTCCACCTGTGCAATACATAATGATATTCTTATCCTCATTTCCCTTCATCATATCAACAGCCATAGGTAATTGATCTCTGAAAGTATCCGAGGGTACTTCTTTCGCATTTACAAAATGCCCCACTTCATATTCGTAATGATTACGCATATCAATCACGATCGTATCAGGATCTTTCAACAATTCATTCATTTGTGCAGCATTCACATAACGGCCTTTTCGTTCCATACTGAATTCGGGATCATTGATACCATCGGCAACAATCTTATCCCGGACTTTGATCTTTAATACCCAGAAACTTTTACCATCATCATCCACTGCGATATTGAGACGCAATCCATTCAATGGTTCTATACTATAAAGGAAAGTACGAAACGCATCCATTAAATGCTCTGGGACACTGATCTGTGCATTAATGCCTTCTTTCGCTACATAAATTCTCCCGAAAACTTGTAAAGCACTCAATTGCTTGTACAAATAATCTCTGAACTCTTGCGGATTTTTAACAGGAAAATACTGATAGAAACTAATGGTAATACGATGGAAAGTCTCTTCCATCAAACGTTGCTTCAACTCTTCGTTGGACACACGGTTGTGTAAAACAGGCATAATTTTTCAAATTTCAGTCCCGATCAGATCGGGATCCATGAACAATGGAACCACTTGCAGGGTGGTCAAAATCGGTACAAAGATAGGGGGATATGTCGGATGTCGGATGTCGGATGTCGGATGTCGGATGTCGGATGTCGGATGTCGGATAAGAAAAAACGAAGCGGCGAACACTGCTTATTGTGTTCGCCGCTTTATTTTTTTTCAAAAATTTCAAATCAGAAATCCGACATCAGACATCAGACATTTCACATCATTTTTTATAGTATCTCACATAATCAGCCTCCGCAGCAATATAACCGAAAGATGCCCATACTTTTCCTTGTAGTATCTTTTCATAGAGTTGTCTGGCCTTTTCTGTTTCACCGTTATACCGATACCAATTCGCTACGCCATAGGCAACTGCATCATTACTGGTGACAGTTCCATTGACTGTCATTACTGAATCAACAGAAAGAGCCCCCTTGTACAATAAGCATAACTTTTGATAAGCATTATTTTCAATGATATTCATTTCCGTTTTGATTGGAGCTAGCAAACGTTGTGCCGCTAAATCATTACCCATCATTCGATACACCATATACAACCAATGGGTAGTGGAGACCAACTTGTCATCATTCTCCGACTCCTTCACTGCTCGTTCATATACAGGCAATGCTTTTGCAAGATCATTTTTCAGATAATAGGCCAACCCTAAATGATACCAAATATTAGAGTGCAATGAACTAATTGGTATATTCATGGCATTGGGTTGTCCATCAGGTTCTATTTCATCTTTTTTACCTTCAATCAGCGTAGCTGCTTTTTCCAGATCAGCAATCGCCCGATCAAATTCCCGGATAGAAATGTAGCGATGTCCACGATGACGATACATCCGCGCATCATCCGGAAATTGTTGGATACCTTCTGAGAAAATAGTAATGGCTTTTCTGAAATCACCTTTATATCCTGCCCATCGACCATACCAGATGATCTTATCAGCATCATTGGGAGATGCTTCATAAGCAAGACGGGAGCTGTCGAACTTGCGTACAACATTATCATAGGGTGAATGAGGATACAAAGTATCTCCCAGTAAAGAAATAGCCTGAGCACTATCTGCCAAAGCTGTAAACAAAGTGGCTGTATCTATTTTCTTTTCTTGTTTACAACCCAGGATCAATAGCATCGAAGTGAGTAAGAAATAGGCAGTTGTTTTCATGTTGATGTTTGTAAGGTTGAGTAGGAAAGATAAAACATCCTACTATCCTTTCAAACAGTTCTACATCAATCATCATTTCTACTCTCTAGAAAAAAGGGTAATGTTATTCGAATACCAGTGGGTGAAGGACCATTGGTTTCATATCCTTTTACAAAATCAACCCTCATGATTTTTAATATATTTTCCAACCCGACAAAAGCTTCATAATAATTCTTCCCCTTTTGGGTGTGTAAAAGATTAGCACCTGTTACCAAAAACCAGTTGAGTCTTTTGAACCCGGGTATTTTATTGGTCAACAAACCATTCAAATGATATTCAACATGTGCTGTTGCAAATAATTGAGAAGTATTGCTGTACCGATAATAAGGCGCCAATTGAAATCCGCTTAATGGGTCATTGGCTAACACGGTTTGGTTACCGAGGATATGCTGGTAATCCGGTATAAATACTTGTTTGGCATTCAAAAAACCACCAACCGCTAATCGATAACTCAATTCACCTCCTAATTTCATATCCAAATCATCCGTAACTGTCAAACGCCATTTGGTAAAATCTGCATCACTACCCAGTAAGCCTCTAATACCTTGTGTAATGGAGAGATTGAAACTTGGATAATCTGATCCGATAGCAATTTTACGATCTGGTATCTCAATATACTTTCCACCGGGACGCCAATTCAAACTAGCAGTTAAAGTAGCAGCCTGATTTCTTGGCATTACAGCATTGGTGATATCAATCGGATAATTAGGAGTGAATGTTCTGTTTTCAATATTCTTCCAGCTAACAGGATCTGCTAAATTATTTAACCCAAATCGATCTTGAAACTGAAAGCTCCACGATGCCGTTAATCCATTCCCTATACCTGCTGAATGCGCTACTCTGAAAAAATTGGCTTCATATATTTTCATATGATTGTTCTCGTACCAAAGTGTTGTGTAGGTATTGATTCTGGATGTAATAGGCTGTGCGTTATTATATTGAAACACCCTTCTCCCTGCCGCAAAACTGATACTATTAAAATATTTTTTTCCAAAATTATACCGGGTTGTCAGATGGCTATTGAAATGTTTATTCGCAAAACCATATCGGAAATAAGGCGTGATCTGTAATGATTTCCTTCCTTCATACCTTTTACTCCAGGTAGGTGAAAAATGAAGCACCCCTCCTTCCACTGTATTGTAATTAAGGGTATTGATCAGCGGATCAAAGCTTACAAATACTTTCTTCTTTTGTTTGCTGATTGATTGTCCTGTAAGTAAAAGTCCACTTAATGAGAATTTATTTCTTTTTCGATCCACAGAGTCCATGTACTTGGGATCTTTACGTACTTGTTCTAAACTATCTTTCTTTTTATAATCCAATGCCTCTTCTGTTAATAACGGCAGGGGTCTGATACTGTCCCAATAAGTCATTGGTTTCTTATTCGCACTATCAAAAACTTTAATGATCGTATTATCAAAGTATTTTTTAGCAAATACAGGATTCAAGTCAAATCGATCATATACCTGAACAAAACTTCCAAAAAAGTCAAAGCCAAATAATTTACCAGACGGATAAATCACCTGATTTTTTATCACCCAAAGATTTCCTGCCGGAACATACAACTGTTCAATGGTGAGCGTATCCAGTAATTGCATTTGTTGGTCTCGCACCAGATTCAATCGCAAACTATGAATGCGCCATTCATCTTCAATGATGTTGATATACCCATGAAACAAGGGTTCATATTTTCTACGAGGAATGACTTTGATTCTACTGATCTCCACGCCATTTTCATAAAAAGTGCCTTCGAATTTGTATCGGTAAAAACTAATGGCATTATTTGAAATGGGAGAAATAAAACCTCTTGGATTCAGGTTCTCCCCCACTTGTATATTATTGTTATAAAACGAAATGATCTGAGGACTACTAAAACCAAATGCATCACTTCTACCGCTTACTTTGGTAGAGATCACTTCAATCTTTTCATTCTTGGGTTCTTCTACTGAATATTTGGCAATGGTTTCAGAAAGGAATAACATTTTTCGTTTACTGGTATCTCCATCTTCAAAATCTACTTTCTGTCCAAAAAATCTTTTAGGATAATCACGCAATTGTAGTTGTCCTTTGAGATATACATCAGCTGTAAACTTTTTAACCTCTTTAAGGTGGTATGTTCTTTTTTCAATGGCTTTTCTAATTATGGCATAGGCTGGATCTTCCCCTGCTGAATTCACCATTACTTCTTGTAAATTGTATTGCTGTTGTTCCAATTGAAAATCAACCACCTGATTAGAACCCTTTTCAACAACAATCTTTTTTTCTACTGCTTTATACCCGATATATTGGCAAACCAATGTATAATTCCCGGGATTTAACTGAATGTTGTAATAGCCTTTACTATTAGCAGAAACACCTTGTGTAGTACCCTTCACCAAAATAGAGGAAAAGGGCAATACTTCTTTATTCAGATCAGTGATGGTACCACTAATTGTTTGTGATTGTCCTTTCACTAATGTGATGATCAGTAAGCATGCGGATAGAATTGCTCTCATACAGGATAAGTTCTAACGAAAGTAAGTCTCACTTAGCCCTTATTTATTACAAAAAGCCCTGTAAATAGGGCTTTAACTAAAAATTAGTGAATTGGCAATGAAGGAGTAGGATGGGACGCAGATTTTTTCCATAGGAATCCTTTGGAAAAAATCTGCGTCCTATCACTTTTAATTCGAGCGCTGTCTCAGATAACTCCCGGTCAATGCAGCAAGACCGGCAACCAGTCCGCCGATGACGCCCGTTACAACAATCAACACAATATACGAACCACCTAAGGGCAGTATTTTGGCTACTTTGGTGGCGAGTAAGTGTTCATTGGCACTATCTTTTAAAAAAGCCAATATGGACCATAATAAAAACAATCCCACAAATCCTGAAAGAAAAGCTTTTCCGGCTTTTTGATGTACAGCCATCGCCACAATCAGTGAAGTGATGGCAAAACTCCACCATGGCATCACCCCATAGAGTCCGGTAGCAAAAGCTAATAAAGCAGTGAGTATAACAGCAGATAAAAATTTCATGTTTTACTTTTTAATTATTGAAAGTGATACGCCATTTTATTTGTGAACTTTTAGCAGCCGCCTCTTTAGTCAGAAATAAGATGCGATAATATTTACCCGCCGCCCAACTGTCTACAAAATTATCGTAGTACTTACTACCCGGATTACCACTTTGTCCACCAGGATACACTCCATAGGCTTCAATCTCATCCGTCATATGTACAATCATTCGCCAACTTGGTCCATGTACTTTGGTGGTGGCATTGATAATATGAACACCCCCACCAATGGGAAGATGCAATCGGCTCAATGGATCAATCTTTAATAAGTGACTTACACGGGTATCTTTAAATGTCCCCCACTCCAACTGATTGTCTTTTTCAAGCGCTTTGCACTTGGCACTTGCTTTTTGAACAGCTGTCAGTACAGCATCATACAATGTTTCTGTTTTATCAGGTGTATTGGCGTTATCAGCAAAATAGTAAACACTATCACGTAGCATCACTTCTAACAAGACTGGTTCATCTGGCCATGGCAATGATCTTTTTGATTTTTCAAACTCGTCTTTCCAGATGGTTGTTTCAAGACTATCCCAGATAGCGCGGAAAACAGTAGCTCCTTTTTCACCTATATCATTTCGAAGATTCCAGCTTTTTAAGATCGATACATATTTTTTTCCATCTGCATCCAAAGCAGCTTCATTTAGATATTTTAATAAAGCCGGACGAGCCATTTCAGCAAAAACATTGTAATTATCCGTTTGCAAAAGCTGCATGTCTTCTGGTGTAATATTACTCATGGCACTCAATCGCTTGTTGATAATAATTCCCCGATACAAAGGAAAATCATCAGCAGCACCTAAATAATAAGGGTATGTATCATCCGTAGACTTTTGATTGGCACTACTGATAAAACCACGATCCGGATTTTTTTGCATCGGATTTTCTTCATTGGGAATAATACCCTGCCACATATATCGGGTATCTTCTCCCGGCATGATAAAATCACCCTGTCTTTTCCATCTAGCTACAAAAGCACCCTGCTGTTTCATAGCAACATCCCCGGTCTTTGAAATAAAGGCAAAATTTTGTCCCGGACAGGTCCATTTATGAATGGCATTTAAGTAGTCATTAAAATTTTTTGCACGGTTTAACTCATAAAATGTTTGTAGCCCTTGTCCACCATCATGTGCTGTCCATCTTACCGCTAAATACTTCCCTGTAGTATTATCATTTTTATAAGAAGCATCATACATTACAGGACCCAATGCTGTATAAGCAACGCGGTCAATGATATCCGGTTGTCCTTTTACTTTGATCACTTCTTCTTTGATATCTGCTTTATTCCAAAGTCCATTGTACCAATATTGTTCCAGGGTGCTGTCTTTGAATTTCATGTCGTAGAAATCAATTACATCTCTGCCTGCATTGGTAACCCCCCATGCTATATTATCATTAAACCCTATGATGACTGCAGGTGAGCCCGGAAAACTTGCACCATAGGTACTATGTGTGGGTGTTGTTATTTGTACTTCATACCAAAGAGAAGGGAGGTTCAACCCTAAATGTGGGTCATTGGCTAAAATCGGTCTACCACTTTTTGTTTTGGAACCGGCTACCGCCCAGTTATTACTTCCATTGTTTTTATCAGGCACAACGGGAGCTGTAGCATTACTGAAAGTATTTGTTTTTCCTAAATAAACAGAGTCTACATCAGCAGGTGCTGTTACCGGTACTGCCGGAGATGGATAGACTGTTCCTTTTGGAATGATGGGATCTAAAGAGTCTTGAACATTGGTAAATAGTTGATCAAAATCTTCATATCCGAAATAATTTTTGGCATTTGTCATTTGTAAATCACTGGTAATTCCTCTTCCGGTAAGATCATAAGACATGAACATCAAAAACAAATAAGTTTTAAAAGGTGTCCATTCTTCAGGTTGATAATCTAGCAACTTGTATTCAAAAGGAATTTCATGCGGTTCAAGTGATTGTATATAATCATTCACACCATTGGCATAGGCTTCCATGGCAGCTTTGATCTCTTTATTCTTTGAGGCTTCACGCATGGTTTTTTCTGCAGCATATACCATTCCCATTCTTCTGAAATATTTATCCGTATCAATTCTATCCGATCCTACGATTTCACTTAGTCTCCCAGCAGCAACATGGGTTTGAAATTCCATCTGCCATAAACGGTATTTGGCATGAAGATATCCTTGCGCATAATAGGCGTCTGCATCATTCTCTGCATAAATATGGGGTACCAGTCGTTCATCCATGAAGACTTCTACTTTGGATTTGATACCTGTTAAAGTAATCTCACCGCCATGAGATGCATTGGCAGACTCAGCATTTTGCCAGAACCCTTTTTGGGGTGAAAGGAAATAACCCAAACGGGGTGTTTTGCTACCACCAACGGGAAGTTGCGTATTGAGGACGATAATAAGTCCAGTTGTAGCAATAGCTGAAATCAACATAGGAACAATTCTCATAGCAGCAATTTGAATGATGAATTTAAGGGATTTTGAGGTATCGTTGCTTGAACAGCTATGGATAAGCTTGTAAATAGTTTTGCAAAAAAGTTTTAAATCAGTTTTTCGTTTTAAACCTACCTACATTAGTTTGGTCTTACCCAAAAGCCCTGACATGAAAAAAGCCCTGATTATAGGTATGCTGATCCTATCGGTTACCTTATTGCAGTTCTGCAAAAGCAAAGAAAATATCACTCCTGTATATGCATCCATCAGCAATACTTTTGGTTCAAATATTAATTTAAGTCAGCTCGAAAACTATTCAAACCAAGCAGTTCCTGCTTATATCACTAAAGACAATACAGCAGGGAACCCTATCACAAATGCCAAAGCCACGTTAGGACGGGTATTGTTTTATGACAAGAATTTGAGTATTGATAATACCATTTCCTGTGCTTCCTGTCATCAACAAGAATTTGCGTTTAGCGATACGGAAATTGCCAGTAAAGGTGTGAGTGGTGGACTTACCGGAAGACATTCCATGCGCTTGATCAATGCCAGATTTTCGGCGGAAGCAAAATTTTTCTGGGATGAAAGAGCAGGGACGCTAGAATTACAGACTACTCAACCCATACAAGATCATGCGGAGATGGGCTTTAGTGGACAAAATGGTAGACCTGCTATCGGAGCCTTGCTTACCAAACTTCAGGGTATCAATTATTATCAGGATCTCTTTCAATTCGCCTATGGAAATACAACGATTACTGAACAGAAATTACAGGAATGTTTGGCTCAATTCATTCGTAGCATTCAATCATTTGATTCAAAATATGATGTGGGCAGAGCACAAGTAAATAACGACAATCAAAATTTTCCCAATTTTACTGCACAAGAAAATCAGGGTAAGAATTTATTTCTGGTCCCTCCTGTTTTTGATCAAAATGGTATCAGAACAACCGGTGGATTGGGTTGTGGAGGTTGTCATAGAGCTCCTGAATTTGATATTGATCCCAACAGCGGTAATAATGGGATTATTGGAAGACTCAATGCAACGGGAATAGATGTAAATAATACAAGAGCCCCATCACTCAGAGACTTGGTGAATCCATCAGGCTCACTCAATGGCAATATGATGCATACGGCTTCTATCAATAGCTTACAGTCGGTGATTGGTCATTATGGCAATATCAGTATTGCACCCGGTAATAACAGATTAGATCCAAGATTAAGACCCAATGGAAATGGACAACAACTGAATCTTACGGCGGCAGAAGTGAATGCAGTGATGGCGTTTTTAAGAACATTGACCGGAACAAATGTATACACCGATAAAAAATGGAGTAATCCATTCAATTAATCATTGTTACCTAATGATCAGGCTAAAGCCTTGATCAATGCTTGTACCTGATCAATGGTATTGAATGAGTGCAATACGATTCGCAATCGTTCCTTTCCTTCGGGAACGGTAGGATATAATATGGGACGAATATCAAACTGATTGGACTGCAGTTCTTTTGCTAATGCTTTTACTGCCGTATTTCCCGGTACTACTACAGCTTGTATAGGTGTTTGAGAGATCAATTTTTCATAGCGAAGTATTGCAGACTGAAAAACTTGAATCAAGTGTTCTAAGTGTTGTCTCTCCTCTTTCATTGTTGGGAATAGATCATATGATCTATTAATCATTGCTACAGCATGTTCAGGCAAAGAAGTAGAATACATAAGACTTCTGGCAAAATTGATGAGGTAGGTTCTTAATTGTTCGGAACCCAATACCACTGCACCATGACAACCACAAGCTTTTCCGAATGTGTGAATGCGGGCAAAGATTTGTGAGGAATATCCCAAATGTTGTACCAGTCCTTCTCCGCAATTACCTATCACACCGGTTGCATGGGCTTCATCAATGATCAAATGTGCGTGATAATGATTTGCCAGATTTACCAATGCATCTAATGGACAAGTATCCCCATCCATGCTAAAAACAGATTCCGTAACAATGAAAATAGTACCCGTAGCCTGTTTTAATTTAGATTCAAGATCATTCAAATCATTGTGTGCAAAAGAAAAGGAGCGTGCAAAAGATAAGCGGATCCCATCCCTTATAGAAGCATGTGAGAGATAATCGTATAAAATCGTATCCCCTTTTTGTGGCACACAAGAGAGTAGACCAACATTGGCATCATAACCCGAATTGAACATCAATGCCGCTTCTGCTTGATGAAATGTGGCTATCTTTTGTTCTGTTTCATTGATCAATGGATAATTACCTGCCAATAATCTGGAACCAGTAGAACCGGAAGACATCTGTACGGCATCCCCATTCAACAACTGATGTGTAGCAATTCCTAAATAGTCATTGGAACAAAAATCAATAGCCCCGGTTTGTTGCTGCAGCTGTCTGAGTGACTGCTTAGCCACACGTTCATCTAATTTTCGACGGAGAAAATCATCAGGATACATAAAAGTAAAACTAAGGCAAAAAGAAAATCTAACCGCTGCAAGTATTTACTTTGCAGCTGAAAAAGTGAATAATGGAGTTATCTGAACACACGAAGAATATACTTGGACTACAATTACCGACAGATCCCCGCTGGGTGGATCTGGCCAGTATTCGTTTGGAAGATATCCTTACCGATCATGCCTATTGCGAGCAGAAAGCAGCACTGACCTGCATTTCATTGATCCAACGTTATTCTCAGCGTGTGGAGCTGGTGAAACAACTATCTCCCATTGTTACGGAAGAATGGGGGCATTTCAGATTGGTACTACACGAATTACATAAGCGCGGTCTACAATTAGGCACTCAACGTAAAGATATTTATGTCAACAAGCTGATCGAGTTTCAGCAAAAAGGAGGCAGTGAAGAAGGACGTTTCCTAGATCAGTTATTGACGATGGCATTGATAGAGGCCAGAAGTTGTGAACGCTTCAAAAGACTTAGTGAAGGATTGCAAGATGAATACCTCCGTAATTTTTATCGACGTTTTATGGAAAGTGAGGCCGGACATTATACTTTATTCATTGAATTGGCTGAATTGTATATGGATAAAGACAAGGTACGTAAGCGCTGGAAAGAATGGCTCGATTATGAATCAGAGATCATGCAGGAATTAGAACTCAGAGGAGATAGAATTCATTAAAGGAATCATCGTTTCAAACTCAATTCGAAATAAGAAATCTCTTCTTTCCAGCTGATAAAAGGATATTGCTTTTCCATTTGTATTGCCTTATTCAAATAGGTTTGCAAGAACTGTTGATGTTGCTGCGTAGAAGGATTGAATGGTTTATGTTGCGCAGCCAATCTAATGGCATCAATTTCTTTTAAAAGATTTTTTGTATCTTCAGACATACACGCATTCACCAGCTTTTCCCATACATATTGGGTAGCATGATAATTCGGATGCACCAGGTCTTCAGCATAAAACCGATAATCACGCAAATCATCAATCACCAATTCATAGGCAGGAAAATAATACAGCCGACCAAACTTTTCGACCAAATGATGTACCGATTGAATCAAAACTGCTTTACTCTTATTGTTTTCTATAACACCCTCTCGCAGATGTCTCACCGGACTAATGGTGAAGATGATCTGTAATTTCGGATTGAAATGAAACAATCGATGGATCATATGATCCAATACACTTAATACTTCTTCTGTGGTTAATAATTTTTTTGAGAACCAATCGGCAGGTGCTTTATGATTATTGGCTGCTACAGCACCTGTTTTTGCATTGGCTGCTTTTTCAGTTAAGGTATATACCCATGCAGAACCCAATGTGATGACGATTTGATCTGCATTTTTTAAAAACTGATGCGCTTGTTCAGTTGATGAATTGATTTTTTGCAAAGCATCTTCCGGTATGATACCTGAATAACGACTATGGTGTTTCCAACTATGCCAGCTTTCATTCAATGTAAACAGATCATTACTTGTGAAAACTTTCTGTTCAATGTATTGCGTAATTGCTTCAGATACACTCACGGGATTGAATAAAATACCATTCGGATTTTCCAGTACGGTAAACTTATGTTTCGATAATTTCTCTCCGATATTTTCTGTAAAGCAAGAACCGATCAACATCAATTTTTGTTGATGATGAATCAGCTTATCTGGTGATTGAATATCGAATTCGTAATGAAACTTCATAGCTATTTATTGAAACACCTGTAATGCCATTTGGCTACTTTGTATAAGCGCTTCCTGATCTAGGTCTTGTAACAATTGTTTGGATTGAAAGTAAGGAATCATTTTTTCAGTATCCATATTCCCTACCAAATCATCTTGCGCCATTGGACAGCCCCCTATTCCCTTCAGGGCTCCGTCAAACCGTTTACAGCCGGATTCAAATGCTGCAGCCAATTTGGCTTCCCAGTTCGAAGCCGTTGAATGTAAATGGACGCCAATAGTAGTTGTAGGATATTGCGGGATCAGCGTGGTCAATGCAAAACGAATTTGTTCCGGACTTGCCAATCCAACTGTGTCGGCTAAAGAAATGATTTCAATGCCTTCTTTCACCATAGTCTCCGTCCATTGGAGTAATATCTCATCATTATACACATCGCCATACGGATTCCCAAATCCCATACTCAGGTAAACCACTAATTCTTTTTTTGTTTTTATACATAGTTCCTGAATCTCTTTAATTCTATCCATACTTTCTTGCATAGTACTATTGGTATTCCGCTGCTGAAAAGTGGGAGAAAGAGAAAATGGGAAACCGAGGTAGTTGATCTCATCATACACCACTGCTTCTTCTGCCCCTCGTTGATTGGCTACGATGGCTAATAATTTTGTTTGATGATTCAATTGTAATTGAGGAATCACTTCTTTGGTATCAGCCATTTGTGGAATGGCTTTAGGAGAAACAAAACTGCCAAAGTCAAGTGTATGAAATCCTACTTTCAATAATGCATTCAGATAATTGACTTTAACCGCAGTTGGTATAGGATGCGCCCATCCCTGCATAGCATCACGAGGACATTCAACCAATTGTATTTGAGGATCTTGAGACATCTAAAAGAGTTAAGATCAGGAATGTAATCTTTGTTTCATAGCTTCATACAAAATAATACCCGTTGCTACGGATACATTGAATGAATCAAATTTAGTAGCCATCGGAATGGTGAAAAATGCATCCGCAGCCTTAGCGAGATACGGTTGAACACCTTTTCCTTCATCTCCCATAATCACACAACAAGGATCTTTGAATGTTAGATCAAATACTTTTTTATCTGCTCGCATTTCACTCGTAAAAACTTGAATTCCGTTGAGATGTAAGGTATCTACTGCTTTCAATAAACTATTTACCCTGCAAACATGAATATGTTCCAATGCTCCAGCACTACTTTTCATGGCTTCTTCATTCAAAGCACCTACTCCTTTATCAGGAATGATCAATGCCTGTGATCCGCAACAGAGTGCACTTCTGGCAATGGCTCCAATATTTCGCACATCCGTTACCCCATCCAACATCACAAACAAGGGCACTTCCCCTTTTGAAACAACATGATCAATCACTTGTTGCAAGTCCATGTACTGAACCAAAGCTGCAAAGGCAATAACACCCTGATGATTAGCACGTGTCATACCATGCAACTTCTCTTGTGGCACCAATTGTATGGGAATATTTTTATCTCTCGCATGCTGACGGATCTCAGCGATGGCTTCTCCTGAAATATTTTTTTGGAATAAAATCTTATCAATCGGCCTTCCCGTTTCCAGCGCTTCCAATAATGGCTGGCGACCAATGATCAATGAACTTTTTTTAACAGGCATCTGCAAAGGTATTATTAAAGCTGACCCAAAACTTTCATCAATTTTATTTTTGTAATGGCTGCAACTGACATTGAATCGGTAATGATCCCGTTTTCTACCATTTGCCAGGCTTCTTCCAAAGAAACTTGTCGGGTATACAGGGCTTCTGTATCCTCGGGTGCCGCCTCACCTTCTTTTAAACCTGTTGCCAGATAAACAATTGCGAGTTCATCTGATACCGAATTGGATAAATGCATGCTCAGTAAATGTTTCCAGTCTGTAGCATAAACACCCGTTTCTTCCTTCAATTCTCGTTTTGCACTTTCCAAAGGATCAGTACCCACCGGAGCCCCACCTTCCGGAATTTCCCAACTGAATTGATTTAACGTAAACCGATATTGTCCAACCAACCATAATTGCTCATGATCATCTAATGCTACAATACCTACTGCCAGATTCTTAAAATGAACTTTCCCATAAATACCTTCCCCTCCGGATGGATTGACGACTGCGTATTCTGTCACATTGATCCATTTATTATCATAGACCTTTTTCTCACTGATGATTGTCCAAGGATTGTTTTCCATGTCTCTAATTGCTTTTGAAAAATCGACGCATCGCTGTTACTATTATAAATAAAAGTAAGAGGATAACAATCCCAAATTTAATTGCTGCACAATACCAAGTCAATTGTAAAGTGGAAACAGAATAATAACCATGAATGGATTGAAGCATCAATATGTTTTCAATAATATCCAATATACCCGCAAGAAAAGCCATCCGAATACCTGTTGCACCGAATTGCTGCATCAACCGATTTGACCATTGGGTAATACTCTTCGCAACTGCCAGAATAAAAAACCAGGTATATGCAATGACAAATAAAAAATCAATCAGAATATTATTTTGTACTGTTTCTTTATTCCAAATAGCCAAAATTGATGTCAACTTCTCAGGTGTATTTGCGAATTCCAATGCCAATATTCCAGAAGGCGTTAAGGGCGTAATCAGTTCTTTTCCCTGCCATCTTAACACAGCAATCATGACAAGTGAAAAGAGTGATGCTAGTAATAAATAAAGAGATGATTTTTGCATGTGCTATTTTAGACACTCTAAATATAAAGAGGGTTTTTCAAAAGCTTAGGGATTCGTTTGATGGGTTATGGGTGATGGCTTATGGTCCATGGTCCATAGTAAAAGAAAGAGGAAGTCACAAAAAGTAAAATAAAAACACTTAGAGATTGGTTTTAATAAAAAGAGGCTGTATCAGATTTTTGATACAGCCTCTTTACAAAACACTTATTAAGTTATTTTAAACCGAAAGCTTTTTTCACTTTGGTTACGTAATCCAGTTTTTCCCAGGTGAACAATTCTACTTTCACATTCTTCTCTTTACCATCCGGTGTTTTGA
>JAAXIF010000015.1 GCA_012270485.1 Sphingobacteriales bacterium
ACAGATCAAAAAATCACAGATCAAAAAATCACAGATCAAAAAATCACAGATCAAACATGACACAAGAACAAATTAAGAGTATGAGGGACCGTGTGGTGGTCCTGAGGAGGTTTCTTTGACGTCGATAATCGTAATTATAAAGTAGATACCGATCGACAACTCTCTCTCTCTCCGGGCTTTTGGGATGATAATACCCGCGCTACGGCCATCATGAAAGAAATTAAAGTGAATGAGTACTGGCTCAGACTCTATAAACAAGTAGAGACTGCAGTAGAAGACTTCGCTGTGTTATTTGATTTCTGGAAGGGAGGCGATGCTAGTGAAGAAGAAACCAAACAATCCTATGAACAAGCTTTAGCAGCTATTGAAGATGCTGAATTCAAGAGCACACTCAACAAGCCTGAAGATGAATTACCGGCAATTGTTCAGATCAATTCAGGTGCAGGCGGAACAGAAAGTCAAGATTGGGCAGAGATGCTATTGCGTATGTATCGAATGTATGGCGATAAGCAAGGTTGGAAGGTAACAGAATTAGATTTTCAAGAAGGAGATGGTGCCGGTATCAAAAGTGCAACCCTTCAGTTTGATGGAGATTTTGCTTACGGCTTTTTGAAAGCGGAAAGCGGTGTTCATCGATTGGTACGTATCTCTCCGTTTGATAGCAATGCTCGACGACATACTTCTTTTGCCTCTGTATTCGTTTATCCCTTGATTGATGATAGTATTGAGATCAATGTAAACCCGGGCGATTTGGAATGGGCATTCTACCGAAGTGGAGGTAGTGGCGGACAAAACGTTAACAAAGTAGAAACGGCCGTTCGTTTGAAACATATTCCAAGCGGATTCATTGTAGAATGTCAGCAAGCCAGAACACAAGGTGAGAACCGTGAATTGGCTTTAAAGATGTTAAAGAGTCGATTGTATGAAGAAGAATTACGCAAGCGTCAGGAAGCGATGAATGCTACCAATGCTAATAAGAAAAAAATTGAATGGGGTAGTCAGATCCGAAGCTATGTGTTCCATCCTTATAAAATGATCAAAGACCATCGTACCGACTATGAAGTAGGAAACGTAGGTCCGGTTATGGATGGCGAAATTGATGGATTCATCAAAGCTTATTTGATGATGGAGAAAGAAGGATAGGAAATAAAGAAGAATCAGGGAACAAGAAACAAGGAACAAGAAAGGTTCAAGAGCCAATGTACAAGTTTGCTGAATTTCTTGCTCCTTGAACATTCGATCTTTCTTGTCTTTTGTCTATTGTGTCTTGTACCTTTCTTGTAACTTGTTTTTTGTTTCCTGTTCCTTGTTTTCTACTTTTTATTTACTATTTCTTAGCCAAACATATCCTGCTAACATCGCAATGAGTGAGGCCAGTAGAACAGATATTTTAGCGATGTCTTGTTCTGCGGGATTATTAAATGCAAGGGTGGAGATGAAAATACTCATGGTGAAACCGATGCCGGCTAATAATCCACCGCCGATCATTTTCATCCAATTGGTACCTGAAGGAAGTTCTGCCAGTTTTCTGGATACTAGAAAATAACAAGCTGCTGTTATACCTACCGGTTTCCCGATACACAATCCCATAATGATACCCCAACTCAGTGAACTATTCAGTGCACTTAAACTATCTGTAGGAAATCCGATAGCAGTATTGGCCAATGCGAAAATGGGCATGATGATAAAGTATACCGGTGTATGAAATTTCAACTCATAAGCTTCTAGGTTTTTTACCGGAACCATGAAGGCAAAGATGACGCCTGCAACTGTGGCATGGATACCTGAGTTGAACATCATATACCAAAGCAAAATGCCCAATAACCAATGTACAATGCCAAATGGAATTTTTTTCTTGTTGAGAAACCATAACAGTGTAATGATGGAAGCAACTCCGATCAAATATCCAATGGCAATTTCACCGCCATAAAAAAGTGCTATTACCACAATCGCTCCGAGATCATCAATAATGGCCAGTGCGGTCAAAAATATTTTTAAAGCAACGGGTACTCGTTTACCTAATAAGGAAGCTATTCCTAAAGTAAATGCGATATCAGTTGCAGTAGGTACAGCCCATCCCTCCATATAAGGCGTTCCCTTATTGAATAAGCCAAAGAATAAAGTCGGTGCCAACATGCCTCCAATAGCACCAAATACAGGTAAAGCTGATTTTTTAATAGATGCTAACTCACCACAAACCAATTCCCTTTTTATTTCCATACCTGCCAAAAAAAAGAAAGCAGCCATCAACGCATCATTGATGATGAGTAGCGGCGAATTGGGTAATGATAAATATCCTATATGTGCATGATGTCCATTGGTTCCATCAAAGCTGATATTCCACATACTTCTGTATGCTTCACCCCAATCGCCCCAGTTGGCAGCAAGCAAGGATACTGCAGTGCAGACCAACAAAGTAATTCCAATAGCACGGCTATCATGAATAAATTGTCTGAGGGGATGAATCAAACGCGTATGAACAAGTTTCGGCAAGATCATACCGCAAATTACAAAAAAGGAGGGAAGGGCTATTGCGATGACAAGATATCATACCTGCTTTTTGGTCTCAAATTATCAAGCCATTTGAAGTTTCTGAGTTTCAAATCTTCATGATTGACTTGTCGCATTGGATACATCGTTCCATCAACACCATTGATCAATAATACGCGTTTGGCTTTACCATCAGCAAATCGGATCTCAACTACATCCGAACTGTTTCTATTGACACCGATAAAATGTCCTCCTTCATCAGTAGCATAATACACATTCTCAGAGTTGCCTTTCGATCGCAGAAATTGTATTTGTCCCGTGGTATCAAAGTATGCATTGATGGTATTACCTTTCACTTGATTGAAATAGATCGTACTATCTACCTGACTCAAAGCCATCGCATTCTCAAATACATACAAACGCTCAGGTTTGCTGTTCTTTAGATACATATAAATGGTATCACCTGTTACTTGATTGGCTTGCGCCCAAACCACGGGCGACTTAAACAATCTAAATACTGAATCTTTCAAAGCGTAAAACAAACTATCACCCACACTTTGCATGGAGTCTGAAAATATCTTTACGTTATAATAAGCTTCAAAATATTTATCGGTACTATCTTCCTTAGTGCTGCCTATTAAAAATGTGAAATCAATACTGTCTCTTACACGGGGTACATTTTTAATTTTTAATAAATCAGAAAGTTTAGCCGAATAAAAAGTGTCTGCAGCGATGTAAATAGAGTCACGATCTTGTTTCAATAACAACAATGGACTTTGGGTAGCTAATAAAGAGTTCTTTTTGTTATTGGTTTTGATATTATTGGCAATCATATCAAAACCCTTCGTAGAATCCTTGCCACGATACACAGCATTTCCCCTGAATTCACTCAAGCCGCTGATACTATCCAATGCCATATCATCTGCGGTCATGGTATAAGTGCTGTCATCAATGACCGGACGTTTGTATAATTCCGCTCGTTTATTTTTTAGGTCATAATATCCTGATCTGGTTTTGATCACCAATTTTTTATCATTGCGAATCGTTGTAGGACTAGTAAATGTCGTGATTTCAGTATCGGTATTATACTGAAGTGTATCAGTATCAATTTTATAATCAGGATTTACCAATCTCACTTTTCTCTTGAAAATGATATCTCTTGTATCACCATAATAATATCCTTCTGTACTGGTGAGTGTTGTTTTTTCATTCACTACTTTTCCGCCCTTTAAGTAAGTGCCAATTTTTACAGTAACATCATATTCCAATTCATCAGTGGTAAGCGTGCTTTTTCCATCTGTAAGTCTCACTCTTTTTTTGAGGAATGCCTGTTTTTCTTTTGCCAGGTATTTCAAGTATTGTGCGTAGGTATGAACGCTATCGGCATCATTGATATGAATATTGCCAAAAGCTTCAAAAATATTTGTTACCGGATTTACGACAGCACTGTCTGCATAAAAAAGTGTTTTTCCTTGTTTGATCTTTACATTACCTGCGTAGGAGATGAATTGATTGCTGTCAATTTTTTTAATATTATTCCTGTCGGCTTTTAGAAACTCAAGTAATTGTCCGGCTCCCGGTTGAGTAGTAGTATCTTGTTGCTGGGCATAACTTGTTGTGCTGCTAAGCATGAGTATCCCGCACAAAAACACGTAGATATAATAAACCCTTTTTTGCATTACTGTTTGGCCTTAGTAGAATCCAATGGTGCCATGAGCGGACCTGTTTTGTCTTTTTTACCAAAGACAGAAATATTGACATATCGTTTGGGATGAACACGTAGATCGTCCATCAGAATATTGGCGCTTCTTACCGTATTGGTAAGATTATCATACAGCGCTTTATCATTCAATAATTTTCCTAAGGAACCATCAGTCGAAGACATTTTACCCAATATGGTATTAAGGGTCTCAATTGAGTTTTTTAGTTGAGCAACGGTTCCATCAATATCAGCTTTGGAAAGGTTTTCTGTTGTCTTTTCAACATTGCCTAACATTCTGGTGACTTTATCATTGTTATCAGCCAGATTTTTGGTGAAACTGTTGACATTGTTCATTGAAGCGGTGATGGCACCTGTTTGCTGGTTAAGCATGGCTTGAATAGAAGCAGAAGATACTACAAGACTGGCGGTGGTCTTATTGATATTGGCGATCACTTCCTGCAAGTTATTCTTGGTAGCAGGGTCAAAAATAGTATTGATGTTTTTTAACACTGCATCCAAAGAGCCAACAGTGGCTTTGATTTGATCTCCAACCGGGCCTAATTTATTCATTAGATCTCCCAAGAGACCTGCATTGGAAGCCGTTAAAATAGTATCGCCGGATTTTACATAAGTAGCAGCATCACCTAACGCAATAGTAATACTGGCATTACCCAAGGGATTTTCTTTGATGCTGGCTATGGAATTAGCCGGGATATTGTAGTTATCTTTTAATTTGATGGCCACTACGATGGCAGACAGATTTTTATCTGCGTTTTCAATATCATATACAGAACCCACCTGAAAGCCGTTGATAAACACACCATTTGATACCATGATTCCCTTGGTATCGGTATATTTTGCATAAATAATATTACCGGTTTTGAAGAGTGTTTTTCCTTTCAGAAAATTAAAGCCAAGTATCAGTAAGGTGATAGCCACAGCTGTAAGGGCACCCACTTTTGTTTCGTTCGATATCTTCATATACCACAAAACTAAGGTTTATTGTGCTATTGCTTTTCGTACGATGTTAAAGTGAACTTATTTTCGGGAGCCGGCACCTGAACTGATGCCTACCTGATTTTCGAGCGAGTATTTATACAAGCGAATGGATCGGGTAATGACTTCACAAATTTCAATCTGACCTTGCTCACTATTCAGGTAGTCTTCTTCTTCAGGATTGGAGATAAAACCCGTTTCTACCAAAACAGCAGGCATATTCACTGCCTGTAATACCCAAATACCCTTTTTTCGCTGTTGCGCCTGACGACTGATACGTCCCACTTTTTGAAATTCTTCCTCAATGGTAAGCGCTAGTTTAGCACTGCGTTGAAAATATTGTTGGGTGAGGATATTGGCCAACATGGTTTTGGTAGGATCATTGGCGTCAGAGGTTTTTCTGGCCTGTAATATCTTAATAGAGACACTATCCAAGTATTCATCAAGTCCTTCACTCGCCACAGCTTTACGTTCATCTGTTTTATCAACCCCATAAATATAGGTCTCCGTACCCTTGGCCGGATTGGGGGTTGTCCAGGTTTTGTAATCCTTAACTCTTTGTTTAACAGATTTCCCTTTTCTTCTGACTGTTACGGTTTTATAACCCACAAACTCTCTGCGTCTGGATGGGGCCGCTGAATTCACATGTATACAAACAAAAAGATCGCCTTTGGCTTGATTGGCTATTTCGGCCTTCTGGATAACAGAATGGAAGATATCGGTACGACGGGTCATCACAATTTCTACATCAGGTAATGCTGCTTGTAGCATTTTTTCCAATTTAAGTGCTACTTCCAGAGAAATTTGACTCTCGGTGGAATATCTCCCCCTTGCGCCAACATCTTCTCCACCATGTCCGGCGTCTACAATAATTCTTCTGAGCACCTGTTTTTGTTGAGGTTTGCCCGATGGGCCTGTAAAAGCGCTCAAGAAAGTGATCCCTAAACTTAACAAAACAAAAGCAGCATATTTAACACGCATCATATCAATTCGTTAAAGGATTATACCCAGAGTTCGGTTTACACGCATCAAACACTATTTTTGTCCAGTGAATATGAGCAAACGCTGTAAAATTAACGCAAAAACCATGCTTCCTATTGTGGCGTGTGGATATTTGCTCATATTAACATTTCTTATGCAGGCCAATGCTGCTGCGCCCATCCCCACAAATTTTACGCAACAACGAATAGATACGGTTCCGGAAAAGCCAAAATTAGATACCACACCTGTGAAATCAGATAGTCTTGCCAAAAGACAGCGACCTGATTCCATATCTAAAATAGATACCATTCGAATTTCCAAAGATTCTATAGACGCACCGATCAAATACGCAGCTGCTGATTCCGGAGTGCTGATTATTGATACGAAAGAGTTTCTTTTATATGGTAAAGCTAAAACTGAGTACAAGGATCTACAGATGGAAGCGGCAACCATCCGCTATGATCAGCAATCGCAAATGGTGAAAGCATATGGCTCGCTCGATTCTACCGGTAACCCCATGAGTAAACCTCAATTTACCCAAGGTGAAATGAAATCGGTGAGCGATTCCATTTTTTATGATATGCGCACTGCCAAGGGGTTAACCAAGAATACTTTTTTTCAGGAGGGGGAGATCTATGTGAATGCCCAGAAACTAAAAAAAATAAGTGCAACCGAGGTTTTTGCCAGCAAAGCTCGTTTTACCACTTGTAATTTGGATACCCCACATTTTGCTTTTAGAACCAGCAAAATGAAAATCGTGAATAATAAGCTCGGTATTTCAAGCGCTGCTTTTCCGGAATTTGAAGGAGTACCCATGCCCATCGGTATTCCCTTCGGATTGTTTCCACTCAATCGTGGTCCACAGTCGGGTTTAATGGCACCCGCTTTTACTGCCAGTGAAGATTTTGGATTGGGATTGGAGGGCTTAGGTTATTATTTTCTCATCAGCGATTACATGGATCTGACCACCAGAACCAATATTTATTCCTATGGTGGTTGGATGGCCAACTTTAATTCAAAGTATATCAAACGCTATACGTACACGGGTAATTTGAATCTGACCATACAAAACACCAAAGCACTGAATCGAGGAGGCATTTCTAAAGAGGAATTTAACAGAAGTCGTTCTTTTATGATCAACTGGTCACATACACGCGATGGCAGGGCCAGACCCGGTACCAGCTTTTCGGGCAACGTGAATTTTGGTAGTACACGTTTCAATCAAAACTTATTGAATAATCCTTTGCAGAATTTTCAAAACCAATTAAGTTCATCTGTTAACTATACGAAAGATTGGAGAGGTAAATACAATCTTTCCGTCAATGCCAACCACAACCAGAATAACAATACGCGTTTGGTAAATATGAACTTACCTACGGTGAATTTCAACGTCGTTACTTTATATCCGTTTCAACGAAAAGAACAAGTAGGGGAATCCAAGTGGTATGAAAAAATAGGTGTGGCGTATAGTGGTAATCTCCAAAATCAATTATCGTTTTATGACACTGCCTTCAATTTTAGGCGTATGTTGGATGACTTACAATGGGGTGCTCAACACAATGTTCCTATTACCCTCTCATTGCCATCTCTGGGTCCTGTGACATTGGCGCCTAGTGTATCTTATGAAGAACGTTGGTATGGACAACGTATTTTCAGAACCTGGGATAGTGTTGCTAAAAAAGTGGAAACGACTACTCAAAAAGGATTTTATACTGCCAGACAAATGGCATTTGGGATCAGCGCCAATACCCGAATTTTCGGTACTTATAATATTAAATCGAAAGATGGCGGCAGAATCATACGACATGAAGTAAGACCCAGTCTGGCGATCAATTACCGACCTGATATGGCAAAGAAATACTTCTACAATACACAAGTGGATACAACCGGACGAGTGCTTCGATTCTCACAATTTGAGGGTGGTATTATTGGGGCTTTTTCTGAAGGTACTTTTGGTGGACTTTCATTTGGAGTCGACAATTTGTTGGAGATGAAAGTCAAAGACAAATCAGATAGCACAGGAAAGGCAACGAAAAAAATAAGATTGATTGATGGTTTTGGATTCAACTCGTCTTATAACTTTTTAGCAGACAGTTTTGCATTGGGTAACTTTAATATTTATGCGAGAAGTACTTTGTTTGATAATATCAATATCACAGCAGGGATGAACCTAGATCCTTATGATGTTGACAGACAAGGTTACCGGATAAATCGAATTTTATTTGATCCTGCTAAATTAAAATTCGGAAGAATTACCAGTGGTAATCTGGCTGTATCTACCTCCTTTACCAGTAAGCCTAAAGATGGCAGTACTGAAAAAGACAGAGACATACCGATTGATCCTTTTATGACACCGGATGAACAACAAAGACAATTACAGTTTGCGAGAGCGAATCCTGCTGAGTTTACGGATTTTAATATTCCTTGGAGTTTGAATTTATCTTATTCACTCAATTTTAATCGTGTATTAAAACCGGATTTCTCAGGATTTGAAACACAACTGTTTTCAAGTATTAACTTCAATGGCGACTTTAGTTTAACGGATAAATGGAAAATGGGGGGTACTGGATATTATGATATTTCACAAGGGGGCTTACAACAATTCAGTATGTTTATTACCCGCGAAATGCACTGCTGGCAATTATCAGTGAATGTAACGCCCATAGGGTTATTCCGCTCTTTCAATATCACGATCAATCCAAAGTCAGGTATTTTACGAGATCTGCGTATCAATAGAAGTCGCGTATTTTCTAATTCAGGATTCTGATAGGATCAGGCATGTTCCTGATAATAATTCCACATGGTCGTAAATATTTCTTCTTTCAGTTCACCGGCAGATTTTCCTTGGGTAGAAACGGGTGTCAGAAAATGCATTTCAAGATGATGAGGCATGAGGTAAAAGAACAGGTTCGCCGGTAATACTTTTTTGGTATGCAATAATATGACGGGTAAAATAGGTTTGCCGGTATCTACTGCCAGCTTGAAAGCTCCGTCGTAAAAGCTTTTCAAAGGATCTTGGGTTCTGTTTCGCGTACCTTCGGGGTAGATAAGCATATCTAATCCAATGGCTAACATTCTTTTCATTTCTTCATAACTCTTTCTGCGACTTTCATCACTTTTTCGATCTACCAAAACGCTGCCAAAAGTATAGATCCATCCAAAAAGTGGGATCTTGGCAAAGCTTTTTTTGGCAATGGTCTTATTGGGTCTGGGCATGAATGGGGTACTTACCGGAACATCCATCAAACTATTGTGGTTACAAACAATCACATAATTGGTAGGTGCGTTAAAATGTTCTTTTCCGGTTACTTTCAATGGACATCCGATCAAATGCAAATAGATCCACATCCATACGCGTGAAACATGTCTATGCCAACTGGCTTTAACCGGATCATCCAAGAGAAAACAAGGGAGATAAAAAATAATAGCCGGTAGCATGGTAGCAATGAAAAGAATCAGTGCCCAGGCTGCCATGATTCTACCTACTATTAATTTCCAGAAAGGGGTATCGTTCTTTTTTTTCATGATGGTGTTGCTTCAGTTGACAAGTTCCAGTCGATGGGAGAGAGACCTTGCTTCATCAATAACTCATTGGTTCTGCTGAAATGTTTGCAGCCGAAAAATCCTTTATCGGCACTAAAAGGAGAAGGGTGTGCAGCTTTGAGAACATGGTGTTTGGTTTCATCAATCAATATTTGTTTTTCTTGTGCGAACCTTCCCCATAGTAAAAAAACAATGCCTTCTTTTTCATCCGATATTTTTCTGATGACGGCATCTGTAAAATCCATCCATCCAATTTTAGCATGACTGGCGGGTTCGTTGGCTCTTACAGTGAGCACTGCATTGAGTAATAATACCCCTTGTTTAGCCCATTTTGTGAGGTCGCCGGTTTTGGGAATGGGCATGCCAATATCTTTATTGAGTTCCTTATAAATATTCACCAATGAAGGTGGAGGAGGAACACCTTCCGGAACAGAAAAACTCAACCCATGGGCTTGTCCGGCACCGTGGTACGGATCCTGACCTAAGATCACCACTTTTAACTGATCAAAAGGGGTTGTGAAAAAAGCATTAAAAATTAAAGACCCTGGCGGATAGATAACAGCACCTGTAGCCCTTTCCGTTTTCAGGTGCGTAGCAACTTGCAAAAAGTAAGGTTTGGTGAATTCATTTTTCAGAACTGCTTTCCATGACGCTTCTATCTTAACATCCATAAGGCATTATGCTTATGCAGCAAAAATACAGAATCCTTTAGGGATATAACTTTAGTAAATCACAGTAACTGTGCCGGAGACGGGTTTTAACCTTGGTGATGCTTTGATGAGATAATAGTAAACACCTACAGGAACAATATTGCCATCATTTGCCCTGCCATCCCAAACACGCGTATAGCCTTTGGATCGATAAATGGATTGTCCATTTCGTGTAAATATCTCAATCGTAGATTCCGGATAATACTCAATCAAAGGGATGAGCCAATAATCGTTAATACCATCTCCGTTGGGTGAAAAAATATTTGAAGGCAAAATATCAGCATCATCAATTGTTACATTAATAGGTTGAACTACCGTACAACCTTCATTACTGGTGGCTTTCACGAAGTACTTACCCGACTTTATAATTCGTTCCGGGTTGAATAAAGTTTTTGTGGCAGCACTATCTTCCCAGTAGGTATATATCCAATTTTGGCTAAAAGGAACCGTTGTTGTCAAATTAATTGTCTTAGGTATTTTAACGGTGTGTGGATCTACGACGGTAAAGTCAGGATAAGGATGAATCGTAACAGTAGCCGGACGAATCACAGAACATCCGCCGATGGATGTAATTTTTACAAACAATTTTGTGGTATTTGTAAAAAGATGACTTTCCGGTAATCTGTTTACTGTAGCTGTACCATCTGTCCAATAGGAAACACTTGCGGAAGGATCGCTTCCGACAGCTATGTTCGCAGAAAATAGCGCCAAAGATCCACAAGCTAATGGATTATTAACAACTGCTAATGGTGGAGGGGTAATACTTACATTGATTGCTTGTGTGGTAAAACATTTAAACGGATCAGAGGCCTGAATAAAATAAGTCCCCGTTTTTGTAATGGCAGAAGCATTTAACAAAGGTTGTATAGTATTAACATCCTCCCAGAAACTATAAGTTAAATCAGATCTATTACCAGCAACCAAGGCGGGGTCACGTAGGTTAACAATATTGGGAGTACATTCTGCTATACTAGTTGGAATGCGAATAACAGGGTTTTCCCGAATGACGACATTAACTGGTTTGGTGTCTGTGCAACCGGCTTTATTACTGGCTTTTATATAATAAGTGCTGCTGTTAACGATTGCTTTGGGATTTGTAACAAAAACCGATTCATCAAAATCTTTAAAATAAGTGTAAGTCATATTAGGTGTACTGCCTTTGGTCACATCTGAATGGGTAAGATCTAACCCGGGCATTTTACATGCGTCGATATCTGATGTTACATTGAATACGAATGGATCCAATGATTTGGTAATGGTGGTATACAAAGTATCTAAACAGCCTTGATTAGGGAAAGGGTTAATTTCTAATGCTAATCTGGTACCTTGAGGAGGTGCAGGATTGAGTTTTAATGTGTTTTTCTCACCCAATTTCGTAGAAAAGTCTTCCGTAAACCAGCGGTATCCCTGAAAACCGTAGGGAGCAGTTAAGGTCAAATTGGTAACATCTGTACAAAATACATTACCGGTAATAGGCGTGGTGCAGTTTTCATTGATATCAATATAGGCATACCCAAAATGACCACCCAATGTGCAATCATTAATTGTAAACTCAAGACGAAGCACTTTATCTTCAAAACCGGGTAATTTTAAAGTGATAGGAGCCCAGTCTTTGTAATATACATTCGGGCGACCGGCTTTTGAAAGTTTAAATCCGGGTAAATCTGCTGCAGCAATGAATTGAAAAGAGCCGCAACTTTCATATTTATTATCTGTGACGTTGAACACTTTTACACTGAACAACGGCTGTTCATGGGGCTGATGTGTAGGATTTTCTAATACTACCGCATAATTATAAATAATACTGTAATCTCCGGATGTTTTTGGAACTGTGAAAGTATAATTTAATCCATGGGCATCTCTTCCGCCCGCACTCATCCCTAGTTTAACAGAATAGCTACTACCGTTTGGACTGATAACAGGGAAGCCTCCATACTCATCTAATAATTTTCCATCTTTATCAGCACTTAGTATGACATGGTTTTCGGGGTCGGGGCTCACAATATTCATGCTGATATTTCCAGAGGGATTAATAATTCCTTTCAAGGAAACCCAGTTTTCAAAACTACCTTTTTCGAAACCAATATTGGGTGGGCATTGACCTGAGGCTGAATTTATCCAACAGTAAGTTATAACTATCCGTAGAAGAATGAATGGGTTGTTTAGTATTGAGCATATTTTTTTAACCCGTCTCATTATTTCATCATTTTACATATTTACGTAAATTATGACAATGAAGTCTGTAAGTTGGTTGCATAAATAAGTTACTAAAGCAGAATTTCATCCATTCAGGAAGAAACCCGGGAAAGAAGTAATATAAATACTAATATTACTATTTTTTGCTTAAAATAGTTTAAATAGTTTATGATTTAATTCCTATGAATCATCATGCATAACTACTTTATTGTAAAAACAATACATCCATCTCCAAAAAGGGGGTATCGAAAATTATAGTGGACTCTTGCTTAAGAGTCAATAGAATTATGGGTTACATTAAACATTGTAATACATCTTTTAAAAGATAAAGGGATCACTTATCTTACTAGGTGATCCCTCTATTGAGCGGAAAATAAACTTAAATAAGTTCTTTTTGTCTGTATTTTACTTTTTAAGTGTTATTCTGTAGGTGCCATAGTTTGTAGCGCCTAGTTTGTGGGTTAAATTTAAATCAATCAAGCCTGTACAGGCAAAAACAAACCCAGTTCCTTCGCAAGTAAAGTTTTGGAATGCAGCTCCGTAACTACCATAAATTTGTGGACTGACAGTTGCACTACCTGTTTGTATGTTTACTTTAATATTTACCGGATTTCTTCCGGGGGGAGCTGCAAAGGGGAATAGGTATGTGACGGTAACTATATCTCCCGAAACAGTAACGTTTGCTTGTTGACCGACTGCACCATCCCAGCCATCAGTTGTAATATTGTATACACCGGCTGCTGCCGCGGCGTCAAAAGGACAAACTGCAACTGCTTTCCATGTGAGGGCCATATTATAGTTGGGATTACTTTCGAATTCACCGAATGTATTGGCGAAACTTTGTGTTTTTCCATCTTTAGTAGTGATTTCATTATACAACCAATAAGTGATACCTGGTTGTACAGTAGTACCAAGAGCTTTAGCTATTTCTGAATTGCTAACTTGTAAGGTTGTTTCGCTACTATACGGAACTTCTTTGATAAATTTCCAGGATGCTTTACTGGCAGTTTTAACATTCGCAGTTACATAAATTTTTATTTTTTCGGGTGCAGTTCCATAACCCGAAACTTTAATGCTAACTGTACTTGCAGCATTTGTTGCATCCATAATTTCATTTACCTTCTGAACAAGCTTTAAATAGCTTCCAATACCAATATTAGAGAAATCTGAGATATTCCCTGATTTTTGGCAAGACCAGAAAAGGGCAATAAAAAGCAGAAACTTTAAATGTGTTTTTATCTTTTTCATTTATTTCTTATTTGATGATCATCGTATAAAATTATCAGGATTTGTATCCCAGAAAACCTTTAAATTAACTGCAGTCTTTTGTTTGGCATTCAGATTACGGTTTACATAACTGGATGGGTAATAATGAGATCTTATATACGATCCTGGCGAAGCAAGACGCGTTAGCTGCATATTGCCAGGTTTCCCAGTTCTTCTATAAGTGTTATAGGCGTCAACTCCATTACCCCAAAGTGCTATATAAAATTCTTTTCCAAGAACTTCCATGCGCTGATCAGTGTTGGTAGCATTATTATATAAGTTTTCAACCTTTGTGGTATAATTACTTATTTGAGTTGCCGTTGGAACAAAATTTGCCAAAGGTGTAACTCCAATGGTGGCAGGGAAAGCCATTACTTTAGTAATAGATTTATTGACGCCACTTAAAAGAAGGCTTCTGGCATCTCCCGGAACAGAGAGGGTAAGCACTGCCTCGGCTAAAAGGAAATCGGTGTAAGACGATTGCCAGATAGGTTGGATACCGGCACCTTTACCCCCCATAGTGAGTGTAACACTACTTCCCTGATTGGCATCAAATTCTCCGCCAAATGGGTAAACACCAACAGTCGTTCTTAAGTTTCCATCTGGCGGAATACCACTTCCGTCACCATGATCTCTTCCCCAATATCCCTGTTGTAATAAACAATAGGGCATCGTTGCTGGATAATGAGCAGGAGCTGCAGCAAATGCACATGAAGCAGAGTTCTCGTTTACATCTGCATAATTAGTGCGTTGGCGATAAAAATAATAACGACGTCTAGGATCTGATTGGTCATTTGCTGGAATATTACTTGAGATACCTTTCTCGTTTACCATGGTCCATAAGAAATAAGTTCCTAAGTAATCTCCCGCAGACCTTGCGGCTGTATAATTTCCATTATACCTTGGATGTCGGCTATTCGGATTTGCCTGTTTTGAGGAATATTTAAATTCAAAATCATCAGCAGCACTTAATATGATATCGCCTTCATTAACAAGTGCCGTAATTTTTGTTCCTGCTGTATTATCTACAAGTCGGGTTTGAAGATATACTCGAAGTTTAAGTGTTTTAGCGAACTTGCGCCATTTTGCTGCGCCCTGAGCATTGCTCGCATTGTAAAAAAGGTCTTGAGTGCCGGGATATGACCCAGGAGTTTTATTCAGATCAGCGATGGCTTGATCCAATAAAACAATAACGGAATCATATACAAGTTTACCATTAGTGAGTGCAGGATTTGTATTATCAAAACCCTTATTGGCTTCTATATACGGGATGTCTCCAAACATATCTACTAGGGTCATAAGGGTATATGCTTTCATGATTTTTGCCATCCCCACATTTACAAATTTTCTTTGCGACTCGGCAATAGGAATCAACGCATTAGCATGTTTAATCACCCCTGTGTATGCAGTAGACCAAATACCATCGAATGTTTGTGGTGAGTAGGCATTGATATAAGTCGGTCCGAACATTACAAAGTAGCGAGTGAGCTGCATACCAATAGAAGATGCTGTATTAAAGAAATTGGCAAAGTTTAATTGCGCTTCACTTAAATATAAATCTGCATCAGCAGACTCGGGAGTAGGGGTGTTGGGGTTATTCAACATCCCATCAAATTTATCTTTAAAACAACCGCCCGTGAACAATACGATTGCTAAGGATACAGTCATAATTTTTATCTTCAATTTCATATAAGCAGTTATTAAAAGGTTAAACGAATACTGGCACCATAACGCTTTGATGTTGGTCCACTCAAGTATTCCAGACCACGCACATTCGATACCCCCAAACTAGAAGTCTCAGGATCAAATCTTGTGTATTTGGGTATATTAGGTGCATAGTAGAACAAATTTTGCCCGGAAAATACTATTTGTAGAGTGCCGAATGGAGTCTTCTTAATCACTTTTGCTGGTAAAGTATACGCAAGTGACACTTCTCTTAATCTTATTACGGTAGCATCATATGTAATAAGATCTTGCATACCAAAGAAACCACTGTAGTTATTGAAGTAAGCTCTAGAAGCACTGATTTGAATATCATTTGGAGTTCCGTCAGCTTTTACTCCAGGTAGTATCAAAGGAAGTTCACGATCAAAATCAGTATCTTTTGTTAAACCTCTTCCAACAAGAGTACCAGGTGTGTATGCGAGAATATCCCCACCTTTTGTGTAATCCCACTGCATCCTAAAAGAAATGGCTTTGTAATCAAGGGTAGAAATACCTGTTAATTTATAATCAGGTATGGGATTACCGATGATACCGATTTCAGGATTCGAAACATAATCACCATTTGCGTCTACAATACGCGCATTGGTTTGTTTTCCGGAAGGGTCTGTGTATTTACGTGTGTAATTTGCTTGAATAACTCCCAACGGTTGCCCCTCCATTGCAAAAAGACCTTCATTTGTAAATCCGCCAACAACTATTTGTTTAACATCTTTTGGTAAATCATACACTAAGCTGCGGTATAAAGTGTAATTACCATCAAGCTGCCATCTCCAGTTTTTGCTTTTAATAACAGTATACCCAAGTGCTAATTCAATACCCTGATTTCTAACACTGCCGGCATTAATTGTGGTTACGGTAAATCCAGTAGATGGATCAAGTTCTCTATCAAGAATTTGATTAGATGCTATTCTTCTATAAAAAGTAAGATCAAGATTCAAACGGCTTGAAAAGAATTTACCTTCAATGCCTATTTCATACTCTTTTAATAATTCTGGTTTAAGGTTAGGGTTGGGTAATCTGTCTGAGATAGAGTTACTATTAATAACCGTTCCTACCCTGTCTTCGAATACATTTGTTCCAATATTTAAAACAGCCCTCGTAGCAAATGGTCTGCCGAAATTTGCACTCGTTGAATAACCAGTTCTAATTTTTAGATAATTAATATATTTATTTCCTTTAAGCGATTTAATAGCAGAAGTAGGAATGAAAGAAACGCTGGCACTAGGATAAAATAAAGAACGATTAGCAGCTTCTAAAGTAGAAGTCCAACTGTTCCTTCCTCCCACGGTAACATAAGCGAATTCCTTATATCCAAAAATACCTTGAGCAAACGCACCAATTGATTGCTGATACGTCTTGAAATCTAACCCCCCTCCATCTTCTGATGTATTTTCATGAACAATGAAGTTGCTATGGTTAAATAAGCCATATACAAGTTGCTGAGTACTCTTCATACCACTTTGCTCATAGCGTCTCTCTTGTGAATTAATACCGGCATCTACTGCTACATTCCAATCTTTACTGATAGATGTATTCCAGTTGGCCACTAGCGTATGGTCCCATATCGTATTTCTACCATTAACCGTACGATATATACCCAACTGATATTGTGAACCACCTGCTACACCCCCTTTATTTTGTGCCAGGTAATTAAAGTCATTATATCCATCAAAACCCACCCTATAACTGATACTTAAGTTTTGAAGGATGTCATACTTAAGCTGCATATTACCATACACCCTCTCTACCTTTTGACCATTTTTTGCGTTTTTAACCGTCCATAGAGGATTTTGAATATCATTGCTTCCTCGATAATATACAGATGACTTATCAAGTGGATTCTCAAAAGGAAGTCCCATTAAATCAACAGCTCTTGGCGTATAAATAAGGTTTCCGAATATCGATGATGTAGAAGGGTTACTGCCAAAACTGGTAGAAGTAGGAGGAGATACAAAATCTGTCATCGCATAATTCATAGTACCACTAAACGTAAACCTGTTAGCGAGTTTTGCAGATCCTCCAATACCAAACGTATTTTTGCGAAGCGTATTACCTGGTGTAAAACCATTATCCTCCATATAAGAGTAATTGGCATTAATCTGGCCTTCTTTACCTCCAGCTGATATGTTTAAGGAACTTGTTTTAATAACTCCTCTGCGGAAAAATCTTTCTAAATTTTTATACGGTTTATATTCATATTCAGCGCCCTGAAGTTGAGGGAAAGCTTGTGTAAGTGCAGCCCTGCTATACGGGTGAAGAACCTTTTGTGGAGGATTAGTGAATTTCGCCCCCCAGTTACTAAAAAAAGCAAGCCCTAAACTTTGATCAAATCCACCTCCATAAGAATCTTGGTATTCGGGTAAATTTGCAACTTCATTGTAATATAGGCTTTGTTGGGCAGTAATTTCCATCCCTTTGTTGATTCGTCTGTTTGAGCTGTTTTTGGTTGTAATTACCACTACACCATTCCTTCCTAATTCACCATATAAAGTTGTAGCACTTAAACCTTTTAATACGTTGATGCTTTCAATATTGTTGGGATCAAGATCGAGAAATCTGCTCGAAGTGGTATTACCTCTGGTAAAGTTTGCTTGTGCATTGGTAGAAGCATCAAATGGAACACCATCTACAATAAATAGAGGTGCCGCACTACCACTAATGGTACTAACACCACGTATGATAATATTCGTACCACTACCCGAAATACCACTTACCCCCATTATGTCTACCCCAGGAGCTTTTCCATTAAGTACACGAACCACATCGCCTTCTGGTCTTAATTCAAGCGATTTTTGATCAATTGTAGCTACCGCATATCCAAGCGCTTTTTTTTCTCTTTTAATACCAAGTGCAGTCACAACTACCTCATTCAGGTTATCCTCCTGTTGAATTTCCATCGTAACTGATAAATTAGTTGTAGACCCCGTAATTGCAAATTCCCGAGTAGCATATCCAATATAACTAAAGACAAGTGTGACCCCAGGTCTTGCCTGAATGTTAAACCTACCCGTAGAATTGGTTACAGTACCCGCACGGGTACCTTTAATTCGAATAGAAACATCTGAAAGGGGTTTTGAATCACGATCCGTTACTATGCCCGTAACAGTAATCGTTTGTGCTATCAATAAATAACAGTGAAGCAACAACCCCAAAACAATCAGTACTTTTTTTCTCATGTGCTTGAGTTTTGGCTGAGTTTAATAATATGTTAAAATTGATGAATGGTTTTTATAATTCCAAATTTTAAGTCCACTTTATTTTTTTTATTTTTTGTATTCATTTTTTTGGTTTGTTCTAGTTATTTTCGTTCTAAAAAATTGATTAACAATTATTTAGAATACACCGATTTTTCTAGGTGATTCATCCGTTACATTTTTTCCGACTTGTTTTAACTTATAAAAACTTACTTAACAGTGCCTACTCTGATCATTTTTTACATAAATGACACTGGTTAAGCTTTCTTACTGCCTAGGTATTTGTTTGTTAAATCAGACAAAACATATTGCAATACCCATCCATTGCTTATGATTTACAATAAAGTACCAGATTCTCTTTGGGGGCCTTTTAACATATGCTTCATTCATAATAGATATCAACTAAAATTCACACAGCAATACACCTTTCATTGGATCAACCATATTTAAACTCTTTAATGCTGATTCCCCAAAAAATGTATAGCCTTAGTATCCTTGCTATAAATAGTTTGGCATTATTTTTCGTTAGTAAAAGTGTAAAATAATGGTATATGAAAAATAAAGCCTTGTTCATACTATTCATCATAGGGGTTATGCTCTTTTCTTGCAAAAAACAAACCTCTATTGAAATATTATCCGGTCCTGTTGGCACTAATGACAACCGCCAGGTAGGAGCTTCCGCCGGTGAATTATTATCTGCCACTAGCTATGTATCATTGGTAGTAGAGTTACAATACAGTCCAGGCATGCAATTACAACCACAAACCCTTATTAATCTTCAAGATTTCTTGGAACAACGCTTACATAAACCCGGCGGTATTGTCATACAGAGTAAGCAAGTAGGCAGTATTGGTAAACAAACAGTTACAACTTCCGATATTGCCGCTTTTACTGACCAAAATCGAAAAGCGTATACAGATGGCAACCGCATTACTGTTTATGTGTATATCGCCGATGCTTCATTCAGTACAACCAATGTGGTAGGCATTGCTTATCGGAATACTGCCGTTTGTTTATTTGGTAAAACGATACAATCCAATAGTGGAGGCATCAACCAGGCAAGCAGGGTAAAAGTAGAGTCGGGCGTGCTGTTGCATGAGATCGGACATATACTGGGCTTGGTCAATAATGGAGCTGCGATGGTAACAGCTCATGAAGATGGCGATAATCGTGCACATTGTACCAATACCAATTGTTTGATGTATTATACCATTGAGACCACCGGATTGATGAATATGCTGAATAACAATATTCCACAGTTAGATGCGAATTGTATCAATGATTTGAGGGCGAGCGGGGGAAAATAATTTTTGAATAGCTCCGTGCTTAAGCCCCTAGCTATTCAAAAAGGTACCTCCTTACAGGTCCGTTATGAGTCCGTTATAAGTCCGTCTTAAGTCCGTATCCGAAGCGTTGTCTATTTAGGGATGGTTCAATACCTATCAACCTATCATTCTATTCCCATCTTATCCAAGGCTAGAGATATCATCATCATGGAGTTAGGTATAAAGGGGTTCAACTTTTGAAAAGTCCAAAGGACTCCTTAGGAGTTCCAAAAGTTTATTTCACACTCATTCTTTTACTATGGACTATGGGCTATGACCCATCAGCCATGAACCCTAAGTCCTCTAAATTCCCTGAACAGGATTGATTGATATGATGAAAAAAACGTAAATTGATGTTCTAACTGCTTAGTGTCCTGAACCCCGGGTGTTTGGTTGGCAGATCTATGTCTGATGCCATAAACAATGGTATGCTGACCAAAACCTGAGTATATGCGTTTTAGTCTTCCGTGTTTTCTTCTTTTTTCCCCCTTGATCACAAAGGCGAATAGTATTTGTATGATCATTCGATCGTTCATAGATGAACATAACTATGCATTGTATTCAACAACATTCAAAACAAGTGGTATGCGTGTTTGTTTGCGTTATGACATTAGCGCAAAAAGTAATCGGGGAAAAATAGAGATGAAACAGAAGCACTCGTTGGAACCACATTCACCATCATACTTCCTGCAAAATAAAATATGGCATTGAGTAAGGATCTAAAAGAGAAAATTATCAGCAGACATATCGAAATGTTTGATGCATTATTACGAGGTGATATTGATGTATTTGCTACCTGGTGGGCTGATGATATCATTATATACGGTACAGCCATCAGTGAAGCGTTTACCAATAAACAGGATGCCATTGATTTTTATAAGTCTACCAGTGATCAGGTTACAGGTTTAGTAAGAATGGAGAACAGAAAAATCAATGTACATGAGCAAAATGGATATGTCATATTAACTGAGAAGTTGGATTTTCATGTAAAGCTTGCTGAAGAGTGGACATTCTATCATCATAGCAGACTTACAGGAGTTTGGTCTGAGATAAATGGAGATTGGTATGTAACACATATACATTGCTCTTTTCCGGATGGTTATGCGGGTGAGGGACAACAGATCAATCCGGAACAACTCAGGTCTGAGAATATCAAGCTGCAGGCAGCTGTAGAAGCAAGAACAGCAGAATTGGCTCAAAAAAACAGAGAGCTTGAAATTGAAATTGCACTGGATAAAATACGTACACGCTCACTCTCTATGCATCAAAGTAATGAGATTCTGGAAGTGGCGTATTTGGTTTCTGAAAAGCTGAAAGAGTTATCATTGGGGATTGATGCGGTGGCGATTATTTTGACCGAAGGAAAGAGATATGAATACTGGATAGCCAATGATGAAGGCTCTTATGCTACCAAGATCATTGAAGAGTTGAATGAATTGAATCCATCAATGCTAGCCAAAGCTTTTATCAAGCATCAGGGAACCCATACAGATTTTACATTTTGTGCTGAGGGAGAAGATAAAAAAATACATTGGGAATATCTGTTCAGTCATACCGGATTTTCAATCGTTCCTCCTGAAAGAAGGCAGTTTATTCTTGATCAGCCCTATTATAATATTTGTGCCAGTTTTCATGATCATATCTCATTAACAGTTGTTCGATACAATAACAAGGAGTATAGTGAATCGGAACGAGCTGTTGTTAAGAAGTTTTGTAAAGTATTTGCACAGGCATATACTCGTTTCATGGACTTGTACACAGCAGAAAAACAGGCAAAAGAAGCGAAGATAGAAGCTGCATTGGAGCGGGTAAGGGCTAAGTCGAACGCTATGCAGCGAACAGATAATTTATTGGAGGTGATAGAAATAGTATCTGCTCAATTGGAGGAATTAGGGATTTCTTTTACACATGTGAATTTTAGAATTACAGAAGGTGAAAATGATTGGGATTTATGGTCACATTTTAAATGGTTGGAAGCACCGGTTAGATGGCAGGTTAAATATTTTGATCATCCTTTATTTAACCGATCTAGAAATAATCCCAATAGAAAAGTACATCAAGAAGTTTTTACGCTCGAAGAAAAGATCTCTTTTGAAGCACATTTAGCCGAATTAGGCTTATTGCCGGCACCAACCAACAAAGAACAAGATCAAGCCATACAAAAGTATCTAGTAGAGAGCACCGGTTTTGCCTGGGCAGTTTATCGTATGGATAAGCTTTCTCTTGCCATCGCCAATAATAAAGGACAAACTTACAATGACGAAGAACAGCTCATACTAAAAAGGTTTGCCGAAGTATTTTATCAGTCCTATACACGCTTTCTGGATTTAAAAAAAGCAGAAGAACAAGCACGAGAAGCGGAAATAAACTTAGCTGTTGAAAAAGTAAAGGCCAAAGCATTGGCAATGCATCACTCTGATGAGATCATGCAAGTAGTGGTTAAACTGAAAGAGGAGGTGATGGGATTACATATTCCCCATGTAATAGCGGCTTCTATTCTTTTGAATGAAGGAGAAAATAAAGTTAGAATTTGGGATCTCAGCGCTACAGAATTGTCAGCTGAAGGAAGCCATGTGCCTTTGGATATCACATTTCAATTAAAAGAGCATGATCCGCATTTGTATGTGAAAAGAGTATGGGAAAATCCAGAAGACTTTTTCATAGAAATACAGGATCAAAAAGGGTTCGAGAGACTGTTGGAATGGGCTTGTGAGCATGGTAAAAAAGAAGTGGCAGAAGAAGTGAAGGCATTTATTGAAGCTTCTCAAATACAAAGGTTATACCATGCTGCAAAAAAGCTTAATCATGGTAAACTGGTGATTGATTTGTTAGATCCTCCAACAGCTGAAATTGAGACCATACTCACCAAGATGGGAGCTGCATTCGATCTCGCTTATACCCGTTTTCTGGATTTGAAAAAAGCTGAGGCACAGACAAGGGAGGCGCAAATTGAAGCTGCTTTAGAGAAAGTACGGTCTGCTTCTTTATCGATGCAGAAAAGTGAAGATTTACCCAATGTGGTAGAAACGATGGAAGAGAAATTATTGGAATTGGGGCTTAAAGTATCCGGAGGAATTTCTATCACCATTTTTGTGGAAGGCACAAAAGATTTTTTGAACTGTCTATTGATGCTAGATCGAAAAGAAAAAGCAGCATTTTATTACCAAAATTATTTTGATACACAGGCTTTTCGTGATTTTTATGATGCCAGAGCCAATGGTGAAGCCTATATCAATAAAGTGTACAATGAAGTGGATTCGCGTGAACATATTGACTCGATATTAGCGCAGGAATCTTTCAAGCAAGTAGATCCCGAGGTCATACAGTGGATGCAAAACAAAAATGTGTATGCTTATGCTGCTGCCCTCATGAAATATACCGGTTTATTTGTGTTCTATTTTGATAGGGAATATTTATCACAGGATTTTGCATCTATTTTACAACGTTTTGCCAATGCATTTGAACAGGCGTATATACGTTTCCTGGATTTAAAAAAAGCAGAAGAACAAGCAC
>JAAXIF010000085.1:0-13227 GCA_012270485.1 Sphingobacteriales bacterium
CCATCCGCGTTCCATACTCCTCCACTTGTAGCTTGCAGCTTACAGCTTGAAGCCTTCTTCTTCCCTATTCCTTCCTTGTCTCCTGTCCCTTCTTTCTTGTCTCTTGATATAATTAATTGGCTTTATATTGCAATCAAATCCATCAGGAGATGTTCAAAGGCAATCAAATTAATTACGTCGTTAGGATTCTACTGGATTTTATGCTGCTACTCGTTTGTTTTGCAGCAGCTTCTTATTTTGATACCGGTAAAATACTTCATATCGTATGGCCTCCTTTGGTAGTCATTTTTGGCAGTAGTTTATTGATATGGTATGTGGTGGCACGGATCTTTTTACTGTATGGCGAGATCACTATTTTTTCTTTCTCACAGGAGATGACCGTTTTTCTTCGGCATCTTGCCACTCATTTGTTACTGCTGATATTTTTGCTCTTTCTATTTTATCAGGACTTCTATATTTACCGATCCCTGATATTTTATTATCATATTCTCATTTTCGCAACGATCCCATTTCAAAAATATTTTTTTAGGGTCACCGTTGCTTTTATTCGAAAGCAATACAAATACGAAAAAAATATTCTCATCGTAGGTGCAGGTGCATTAGCGGCTAATTTCTACAGAACAGGTATCTTAAACAACAGCCTAAAATACAATCTGGTAGGGGTGATTGATGATGTAGAACATCATTCCTTCAACGGAAAATACTTAGGTAGTATTCAACAACTACCGGATCTACTAAAGTTCAATAATATAGACGAAGTATTTCTCGCACTCCCCAATGATGAGGCAGAAAAGATCGATTATGTGATTGAGGTTTGTGAAAAAAATACCAAACGGGTCAACCTGATACAAGATTTTGGCAGACATGGTCTCCCCTCTTTAAAAGTCACCAACTATGCCGGTTTCCCGGTGGTAGGATTGCGTTATTTCCCACTCGATGAAGCAGAAAACAGATTTTTCAAGAGACTCTTTGATATCCTCTTTTCATTGATCTTTCTAGTACTCATCTACAGTTGGTTAGCACCCATTATAGCCATTGCTATCAAACTCAATTCGCGCGGACCTATTTTATTCAAACAGGAACGTTGGGGATTGAATAACAAAAAAATCATCTGCTATAAGTTCAGAACCATGTACATGAGAAAGAAAGAGGAAGATGAGAACAATTTTGAGCAGGCAAAAAGAAATGATAAACGTGTGACCAGCGTAGGAAAATTTTTAAGAAAGACCAGTTTAGATGAACTACCACAATTCATCAATGTATTATCTGGAAGTATGTCGGTAGTAGGTCCCAGACCACACCCCATACCCTTATCATTAGAGTCAAAAGATATCATACCCAACTATATGCTTCGACATTTGGTAAAACCCGGTATCACGGGATGGGCACAGGTCAATGGTAGTCGTGGTGAAACATCCTTACCCGAAGACATGCATAAGCGTGTGAATTATGATCTTTGGTATATCGAAAACTGGAGCTTCTGGCTCGACTGTCAGATCATCTTCCAAACCATCGTGAACATGATCAAGGGAGATGAAAACGCGTATTGAGGGAGTGTGAATTGTGAATTGTCAATGGTGAATGGTGAATGGTCAATTGTGAATGGTCAATAGTCCATGATACATGGTGAGTAGTGAGCAGTGAGTAAATCATTCACAATTGACAATTCACCATTCACAATTCACAACTCACAACCCATACGTCAACCCCACACTCACAATATTCTGCTGATCAAATCTGCGTACTTGCATATTGAGGTAAAGACGATAAATGTATTCGTAGGATGCATTGAATAAGAATTCATCGGATCGTTGTTGAAAATCGAAGAGAAACGGAGGCTGCGGTTGTTGCGTATACTGCTGATCTAATGTACCTGCTCCTCCTTTGCGAAGATGAGTATACCGAGCATAAAGTTTTAAACGAGGCAATGGTGTAAATTTCGAATACAGTATCACACGATCTGCATTACTACCTATCCAATCACCCATTAAATATCCTTGATGCAGATAGTCTTGTGCTGCCAACAAGTTTCTGTACACAAATGGACGAACACGTGTATACTCACCGCCAATGGTAAAGTAGTTGATACCGGCAACATCTGTTAGTGAGCCCCCAATCGTGTACCCAAGCTGATTACGCTGTTTTACTTTGTCAAATAATCCGGAGAGCTTTACTTCATCGATAAAAAGCGTTCCATACAAATGTGTGTTTTTGATTTGATTGCGTGAACTCAGTTGTAAAAAGAACTGTCCATTTGATCCCTTTTCAATAGCTCCTGTATTATTATTGTTATCGAATGCTTTAAAAAACATGATAGGTATCAGATAGCCAATGTTCAATTTATCATTGTAGATCATCGATTCTCCAATCGATAAGATCAATCCTTTTTTCAACCTGATATCGAAACTATGAGAAGCCATGTATTTGGAAATCTCTACAGGTCGAAAACCCATACCGCCGGGAATGGGATAAGAATCAGAAGAGTCGATAATATTCGAGCGCAAGAAAGCATGCGTATAATTAAAACTCAGCCAAGGTAGGGGTTGATAATCCAGTCGAATATAGGGATATACCGGTGCTTTATCAGAAAGTATCAAACGTCCCCCTTCGCCATAACCCCATAAGAGATAATCCTGACCTACACTCACCGCACCATTTTTAAATTCATACCTCAAGTTGGCCCTTACTTCTGTATAACTCGCCTTGTTCTTTGCAAAAGGACTCAGGTTCACAATACCGGTACTATTACCTGCAAACAATGATTTTTTGGAGGTATCAAGTCCGGCTCCACTTTCATTGGTATCATGAAAAGAAAACTGATATCCCAGATTTTTTCCTATCCGTCCCCAAACGTTAATACCCCTGCTGTACGACTTCACATCTTTGCCTTTGCTACTGAAATAAGATCCCATAAAAATAGGATCCGCATACAAGCTGAAACCATCTCCTTTGGCTGATAAAATTCGCTTACGTTCTCCTTCTTTGAATTCACGCAAATAAAAACTCAGTTCTTTCTTCTCCACCTCACTCAACATTGCCTCTTTTAGAGCAACAGAATCCAATACAGCATGAATATACGACTTGCTCAAAGGCCTCACATTATCATTGAATGTAACAATACCTTTTTGGGCAAGGCGATACAAGTAATTATATACTTCATGGGTATGACGCTCATAGGCAGGTTGTGCTACTCCTATCAATTGAAGAAATATAAATAGTAATAAGAACGAGCAACTTTTTTTAAACAAACTCATTTGATTTCATATTATAGGTAAAGATAATCAGAAGCAAAGAAAAGGTCAATAAACGAATTCAGGTATATCCTGCATGCAATAAAAATATTGCTGACAACTAGTATTTCTTCATCTTTAAAAACCTAGCCTCGAAAAACCGAAATGAACCCCATGCCAATAGATAAGTGCAGAGTATACTCAGAAAATTCAAACACAACATGATTATCGATGTTCGATAGGGCAGTTGCTGGAAAACAAAGACAAGTCCTGTGATGATAATCATATGGTACATATAAATACCATAAGATATTTTACCGCCAAGAACCAGCCATTGTATTTTGCATGATTTTGATACGGTGGCTAAAGCCAATATCATAATAGAGGCCGCAGCACCATTGACCAATCTCCACAAAAAAAAGTGATCAGGTATCAATAACCAATCTGTGAAAAATAGCAAACCAAACAATAGCAACCCGATAAACAGCAAACCATTTTTGAAGCTATCTCTCCACTTTACAACTACATGAAATAATTCAGCAGCAATGATCCCGATCAAAAATAATTCGATATATAACCCCAGTTCTTCTAACACAAGAGCAATAGAAGGAAAAAAATTGTACAAATACACTATTATTATTAACAGCAAAATAATGACTGTTCTTTTTAGCCATAAAATGCCATAAACGAAATAAACCAATAATGGGAAGAATACATAAAACTGTTCTTCAACACTTACTGACCAGGTGATGGTGAGAATGCCCCCCGGATCGTACCATGCATGTAGCAGGTTCGATAAAAAACATAATTGAAGTAAGATCGCTGTTCCAAGATCAGCTTGGTTCTCAAAGGGAATAGATAAGAGTGGTAAAAGAAAATAATAAAAAAGAAGTCCAAATACCGATACCAAAAAATACAAAGGCCATATTCGGAGCACCCTACGCATAAAAAAACGAAGAATATAAAACCTACCACTGTCTATTTCTTTTGAGGCTAACAATGAAAGCAAAAAACCACTCAATACAAAAAACCAGTATACAGCTTCCGCACCTCGTTGAAAAAAAGGAAGGTCATTATAGAACGGCAACCCTGCATTCTTGGATATCTCGGGCACGTGAAACAACACAACAAAAACAGCCAAAAAAAATCGAAGAACATCAAGATTAGGGAAATATCCGACAGCTGACTGTTTAAATGGCATGCAACAATAATTATTAAAAACTTTGCAGTAGCAAAGGCATCAGATAATAATCTTATAGATAAATAACCAATACAAAAATATTATCCGACTACCGCCACCTTATTTGTTTGAGGCACTTGCTCACTCACTTGTTCCGCAATCCATTGATAGGTTTTTACCAACCCCTCTTCCAAAGTTTTTGAAGGACTCCATTTCAACTTTTCTGCTATCAGCCTATTATCAGAATTACGACCCCGAACACCTGTATGAGGTACCGGAATATTTTTAATATCTATACTCTTTTCCGAAATACCAATCACCATTTCTGCCAATTGGTTCAGTGTCACCATTTCTTCAGACCCAATATTGAACGGACCCGTCAAATCTGAAGCCATAAGTCTTGATACCCCCTCCAAACATTCATCGATATATAAGAAAGAGCGGGTCTGTTTACCATCTCCCCACACTTCAATAGAACCTCCATCAGGAGCTTCGGCTACTTTTCTGCAAATAGCGGCAGGTGCTTTTTCTTTTCCACCTGTCCATGTGCCTTCCGGACCAAAAATGTTGTGGAAGCGGGCAATCTTAACGTTCATGCCATGGTTTCGACCAAAAGCGAGGTACAAACGCTCACTGAATAATTTCTCCCAGCCATAATCACTGTCCGGATCGGCGGGATAGGCCGAGTCTTCCGAACATTTTGGATTATCAGGATCGGTTTGATTATAGGATGGATAGATACAAGCCGAAGAAGAATAGAAAATCTTTTTAGACCCTGTCTTTAATGCCTGTTGTAAAATGTTCAGGTTAATACTGGCAGAATTGTGCATCACATTGGCGTCATTCTCCCCGGTAAAAATATAACCGGCGCCTCCCATATCAGCTGCCAACTGATAAATTTCATCAAAACGCATATCCAACACAGAACGAACCACACTCTGTTCTGTTAAATCACCCAGTATAAACTCATCAGCCTGAGAACTGCTGAATTCATGTTCTTTAATGTCTACCCCTCTCACCCAAGCTCCTTCCTGCTTCAGTTTACGAACCAAATGTCCTCCAATAAACCCCCCGGCCCCACATACCAGCACTTTCTTCATACTCATATATACCGTTTTTTAGAAATGTAAAAATCCAAAAATTCTTTGATATTCAGCCAGATAAACTTAGGAACTATTTCCAAATATCGTTTATACAATCGTTTCGGCTCCATTAATACCCGGAAAAACCACTCTAAACCCATGTTTTGCATCCATTTAGGCGCTTGTTTCACCCTACCGGTATGAAAATCGAAAGCAGCGCCTACAGTGATGATATAATCCGTTTGCACATAATCACTCAGTTTTCTCGCAAATCTCTCCTGTTTGGGGGTACTGATACCGATCCACACAATATGAGCCCCTGATGCTTGAATCTGTTGCCCCAATGCTTCCATTTCGGCTGTACTCATGTCCCTGAAGGGCGGACAGAACACCCCGGACACCCCATAATTCATGAATTTACGACCAACTGCTTTTTTTAGTTCATCTGCAACACCTTCCTTCCCGCCACAAAAAAAATGACGAATAGGTTCATGGGCAGTGGCTTTCATCAAAGCTTCAAAAAAATCAGGACCATAACAGCGACGCATTCTTTTGGCTCCTTTTAACCTGCCTACCCATACTACCGGCATTCCATCCGGTAAATTCGTATGAAATTGCTGCAATAGTGCATGAAAATCCGGGTCTTTCTGCGCTTCAATCAATCCATGAGCGCCCGTAGCACTCACACACCTGTTTTTACCTTTCGAAGTTCCTGTTCGTATATCGGTTACCATTTCAGCAACAACTGATGGTATATCCTGATCATAAATGGGAACGTTCAAAACAGCAATCATAGGATGTTTCTTTCTATATACGTGCTACAAATAAAAGGCTTTGTTCTGATTCGATACTTTTAAATCCGCAATACGATTGGGATGTTGCCATTGAAAATGCATGTGGTTGATGAGTAATGGATCGATCGACATGTATCAATTTTTATTGAACGCAACAGAACCGGCAACTTCTCTTGTGGAAGCATTCCCAAATGATTCCTCCGCATACACCAATCCTACAAATATCCAGAATGGCATGGCACCCATCGGTCCTTCCAAGAACACATCAAAAGATGCATTGATCAAAAAAGAGAAACTGATGGATAACAATACCAGCATAAATGGATCCAGATCCGGTCTACGAATATTTCTCAGATGCAAATACATCCAGTATAACCATAGAAAAAAAATGGGTACTCCAAATCGAGCCAATACTGTCATGTGAAAACTGTGTGGCGATCGAAGATTGCCTTCGGTAGGGTCATAATCTACATCATCAGTTGACGCCAAACTCATCCCCAAACCCCTGCCCCATAGAAAATACTCTCCCAAAAAAGTATAGTCTACAATCCTCGCCCACCAAACCAATCTCCATACTTTATTATCACTCAAAGTAGTTCCTTCCTCACCGGATGAAAAGATACTTACTGCATTTTCTTTTAGCTGCTGAATACTCAGTGATCTACCCTGAAAATTTTCTTCCAAGTTAGTAGATAAATATAAAGGCATGGCAAGTATCACAATCAGTGGTGCATACTTGATGAGCTTGATCATTTGTTGTTTTAATGCACGATTTTTTGTCAGCAAGAAAAACACCCCCATGGGTATAATAAAAGATATCATCCCGGATCTGCTATAAGACGATACGATCAAGAACAGGTAAGCAATCAGTATCCATTGTAGTATTAAAAAGCGTTTTGGCATGTTAATATATCCATTCAGTAAAAAAATACTGGCAATGAACAAATGGACCCCCATATCACCAAACTTGTATAAAAAAATACGCTGATCTCCAAAAATGATCAGCTCACGGAAAAAAGTGGAGTAAGAGGACAGCAGAAAAAAACAACACATACATAACGGATACCACTTGTAAATCGTTATTAGTCTTTGTTTCAAATAGGGCAATGCATCTTTAAAGTAATAGACAATAAAGGCAAAAATGATATAATTAAACACTACAGAATCACGTACTACATCTACAATACCATAACCTTCCAATATGCCCCTGCCAATATATAAGGTTGCCATCAACATGAACAGCGTTAGTAATGCCATTCTTTTGTCCCAGACAAATTCATAAGATCGCAGATCCCATAATACCATTAACAAACCCACTACAATCAATACCTCACTCAGATAGGAGTATGCAATTCCTTTGTTGAATAGCGCATACAACAGATACACAAAAACAAAAAAATTAAAGTAGATCCGTTTAAATACACTCATTCATTTCATGACTTGTAGAGCAAATAAAGCAATTTTAAGGCACAAAAACTATATTTGCCATGAGTCTGAAGGACATGATCCACTGAATTCATGTCTGCCTCTACCAAAGTGCCATAATAAATCGCAGATGACGCAACCTTCTTTTGATTACCTGATTGTTGGAGCCGGTTTTTTTGGCAGCATTTGTGCACATGAATTAACCAAAAGAGGTAAACGCGTATGTGTTATTGACTCTAGAAACCATATTGGCGGCAATTGTTATACCGAAGAAAGAAACGGCATCCATCTGCACATGTATGGACCACATATCTTTCATACTTCCAATCCCGAAGTATGGCAATGGATCAATCAATTCGTCGCCTTCAATCAGTTTACCTTACGTCCTGTTGCCAATTACAAGGGTGAGATCTTTTCTCTCCCATTCAATATGTGGACCTTTGCCAAATTATGGAACATCACAACACCCCAAGAAGCAAAAGCCATCATTGAAACACAGTCTGCCCATATTACACAGGAACCTCAAAATCTCGAAGAGCAGGCCATCAAATTGGTGGGTACAGATGTGTATCGGAAATTGATCAAAGGATATACGCAAAAACAATGGGGAAAAGACCCTGCCGAATTACCGGCCAGCATCATCAAAAGACTTCCTGTTAGGTTCACCTATGATAACAACTATTTCAACGATACATACCAGGGTATTCCGATTGGCGGATATACGCAAATTTTCACCCAATTACTGAAAGGTATTGAACTGCGTTTAAGTACAGATTATTTCAAAGATGAATTACCTGCTCACGATCGGGTGATTTATACAGGTCCTATCGACAAGTTTTATGATTATCGCTTTGGGGAACTGGAATATAAAACACAAACATTTACCCATGAGTTCAAAGCGCAAGTACCCAATTACCAAGGTGTTGCGATGATGAATTTTACAGATGTGGAAACACCTTATACACGCATCATTGAACACAAACATTTCGATCCCGTTGAGTTACCACATACCTGGATCAGTTATGAGTATCCTGTTCCGTACAAAGCATCAGAAAGCGAACCTTTTTATCCGGTGAATGATACATCTAACAATTCCATCTATGCTAAATACAAAGCATTGGCAGATCAAGAACCGAAAGTAAGTTTTGGGGGGCGATTGGCAGAATACAAATATTACGATATGCATCAGGTTATTGCCTCTGCTTTACAATTTATACGAAATCACCATCCATGAAATACCTGATCATAAGTGCTGTAGGCGATGAGTCTTTACATACAGAATGGATCACAGAACAACCCGCATTTGATCTGGCACTATTGTATTATGGTTCTGATCCGGAAATTGCAAAAACCTATGCAAAGCAGGCTAAGTATTTTGTTCAGATCAGAGGAATGAAATATCATTTGATCCAATCTTTTATCCGCCAACATCTTTCTGCCATCATTCAATATCATTATATCTGGATGCCGGATAATGATGTCTCGATATCCACGAAAGACATCCATCGCTTATTTCAACTGGCAGAGCAATACGACTTACAACTTTGTCAGCCTGCCATGACAGGTTATATTTCACATCCCATCACACAGCCTGACACTGCTTCTTTATTACGCTACAGCAATTTTGTAGAAGTACTGGCACCACTCATGAGTTTACCTACATTGCTGCAATTGTACAATACATTTAACCTCAATTATTCCGGATGGGGCTATGATTATGTATGGCCATTTTTATTAGGCTATCCAAAAAATAAAATCGCCATTATTGATGCAGTGGTAATGAGACATACCAAACCCATTGGAGCAGATTACTCCCGATTCCCAAAACATCCGAAACAAGAAATGAAGGAAACATTGAAACCCTACGGAAGAAGCTTGCAGAAAAAGCAGGTTATTTACAGTTTTATACCTGCAGGAGAAGCGATCTAAAGCTTATCGGTATCCATTAACCGATCTTACGCCTGAACTGTGTAATAAGGTGGTAGGGATTATAAATAAAGTTGGTCAATAGTAATGCGATGATTGATCCGATGGTAAAGCCTAGGATACCCATTGTTTGCAGTAAAAAATAACCCAAGGTCAAAGCCAATAATCCTTGCCCAATAGAAATAATGGTTTGCATTTTGTTTAAACGAAATGCATGTAAAAAAACAGCAGATACATTATCCAGTACAATGAGTAAGGTAAAAACAGAAAATAGCGTGAACAGTTGTTCAATCTCTTCTCCGCTTTGTCCACTCCAGTACGTAAATACCATTTTTCCTGCAGTCAACAAAAACAGTAATATCCCAACACATAAAAGGAACACGCTTTTCAATACTTTAAAATAAGTAGCTCTCAATTGCTTCCATTCCCCCCTTACCTCCTGCTGAGCCAATGTTGGAAATAAAATAATGGTAAAATTAGTAGCTCCCATACGAACTACATCTAAAAAACGTGTCACCAGAAAATAATTGGCTACTTCTGCTTTAGTAGTTAGATGATTGAGTAATATGATCTGAGAATTAAATACAATCACTACACTAATAGCATTTAAAAAATACCAGAAACTGTAACGAATATGATCTGCTAATACAGTCCAACTAAACTGCTGAATAGAAATTACATAATCTGCCTCCTTCTTAGAGAAGAAAAATAAAGTGCCGATGTACAGCAAATTAACCACACTACTTGCCAACAATAATAAAACAGCAGAACCTTCTGTGCTACAGTAATACAATACGATAAATTCCAGCGTTGTCTTCCCAATCCTGATCAGCTTACAAATAAATATTTTATTAGCAGAATGCAGTATTACATCAAATAATGCGGCTACCACTGTTTGTAATACCAGTAAAGAAGTAAGTAAAGCATAAGCAAAAAAATGTGCCCCATTTACCAATAGTTTCGAATGATACAACCATAGAAAAACCGGAAAAGCAATCAAAAAGAGCAGGAGATAAAAAAAGAAAGAAGAACTGACCAATACAGATGCGCGCAATGGCTCTTGAATCAATCGACGCATCAATCCGAGATTCAACCCCAGGTCAAATGCCGAAGTAAACAAGATAATATTCAGCAAAACCCCATAATTACTAAACTCCGTTATGCTGAACCGTTCTTGCAAAACAGGGATCAACAAAATGATGAGTCCGGCACTACAAGCTTGCGATAAAAAGGTAGTGACCAAATTCACCAAATACTGTCTGGAAAACTGAATACCCAAAAATTTCATACGCTATAAAATCGCTTCTTGAAACCCTTAAAAAACATACATGATGATCGGAGATATCCAATTGCTGAAGCACAGCTTCACTCTTTATTTCTCAATCCACTGTCCCCCTGTCCATGGGACTCCTTTGGAGAGGAGCATCACGACTGCGAGTCGGGAAATGCGACGAAGGGCGCCTTTTTTTCTGCTTGTCCGCCTTTGGTGCATATCAAGACCTGCCTACCGGCAGACAAGGTGAAAAAAGTAACCGAAGACTCGCCTCCTACAAAACTTCTATCATCTAACAACAACTTCTTCGTCGCAGATAACAACCTTTGGTTATTAATGCTCCTCAGAATGACAGCATAAGTGGGAGGACTAGCGAAGAGAATTGGCAAAGCCAATTCTCTTCGCTCTTTATTTTTCAATCCACTGTCACCCTGAGGAGCATCACGACTGCAAGTCGGGAAATGCGACGAAGGGAAAGCCTTGAGTTACGATATTCAGAGGCTAAAATACCTAATCCTATTCTGATGATATAAATAGCACAACATGCTATTATTTGAAATAGCAGTAAATACGATTTCTTATATCAAGTAAACCCAAAAAAATACCTTCCTTGAATTGATTCCTAGGTGAACGGATATAACTTGTCTCTTTCCCGTTCGTACTGATCAGTTCCGGCATTACGCCTCCTATGCTAATCGTTTCGTCTGTTATAAAGTATTTGAACTGATCAACAGGGTGAGAAATCTTTCCGGTTTGTTTTAAAAGATAAGCTGCCGCTTTTTTGTTCAATGAATACCCGTAGGTACAATACACTGTTTTAATAAAGGGCGTACCCACATCATACCCACTACCCAATGGTCTGCGCGTACTTCGGAATAATTGCATATGTCCCTCCCACGCACCCCAAAAAAAAAGATCATACCGACCAGACATATCCTGATAATTATTTTCGAGAACGTTGAGATCCTGAATGCAACTATCCGATTCAAGCACTAAAAATAAAGTATTTGCATTTGCATGACTGTTAACGATCTTACGCCATACCTGTCGGTGACTCAACAAACAACCCAATTCTCCTTCCCGCAATCGATGACCTGTTCTGGCATAAGACAAATCCAATAATTGCTTCTTAAAGGGTACATGGGTGTAAGCCGGATAAATAGCTTCTTCCAATTCAAGCAAGGGTAACTGCGATCTCAATTGCCGGATATTTTCCACCCGATCCGTTTCCCGAATAGAACCCACAATATATCCTTGAATCTTAATGCCCATTTATTAAAAAGTTTGTTCCTGATCGTAAATCCTCAAAGCAATGATAGGTTCGATGTTGTAAAGCATAAGGTGTAAAAAAATCAGTGGATTTAGTACCCGGATACAATATATGATGCGGTATTCCCAATAATTGGGCTAGATGCACGGGTAAACTATCACCACCAATCAGCAGATCCGTTGCTTTGATCAATTGAATCAACTCATGAAAATTTTCATACACAACCACATTACCGGTTGCACCATTGGGTATTTGTTTGAAATAAGCCACCGTAACCAATTGAGCAGAATGAGCATAATGATCTTGTAGTTGTTGAATTATTTCGCTTCGAATTACTTTGATGGGTTGTCTGGAATCAGGAACGATCAATATATTTTGTATCTCCTGCTGCCCTCGTTCAAATGTTTCCAGTTGATGCATCGGTACAGAAAAAAAGCGTGCATATGCTTCATAAACTTTCCCTTGCGTTACAACAGGATGAAAATGCATCCCACAAAAAAAATGCGGAAAAAATATTCTTTTTTGTTGTTCCAAATACAACTCCCCACTCATCTCGCCTGAGGCGAGACCTTTACGTATAAATCGACGTAAGGAATATAATTCCGTAAGGGTATGTGGATGCAAAAGAAATCGATTCGTAAAACAACGCATCAGTTGTTTGTCCAGCGAAAAATCCACAAAGCGAATCTGAATAGGTGCAGGAAGTTCAGGTGCAATGACCTCATACAAAGGTTCCAAATGTTTAGAGGCAATCAAAAGAACAGATGCACGATTTGCACTCCTAGAAGCCACATTCACCGCAATCAAAAAATCGCCATAAGCACGGAGGAGGAAGAGGGTCATGGGTGAGTGGTGATCGGGTTATCAGGTTATCGGGTAATCGGGCAATCAGTTGGTGGTTTCGCTTAAGGCGAGATGGGTACTAGGTACTAGATGCTCATGGGTGATCGGGTTATCAGGTTATCGGGTAATCGGACAATCAGTTGGTGGTCTCGCTTAAGGCGAGATGGGTACTAGGTATTTGATTATTTACTTTTAAATAAGTTT
>JAAXIF010000085.1:13327-22637 GCA_012270485.1 Sphingobacteriales bacterium
TCGCTTAAGGCGAGATGGGTACTAGGTATTTGATTATTTACTTTTAAATAAGTTTCATAGCTTCTTAAACCCGATCACCTGATTACCTGATTACCTGATCACCCGATCACCCGATCACCTTGCAGCCTGCAGCTTCCTCACCACGCAATATCATACCTCATCGATAACCGAATCTGAAAATTCTTTTTATCAGAAAGTGTGGATGGACTTCCGAAATCTCCATCCAGTTTTAACCATTTGTAATTGATGGAACTGAGATGATCAATAGAACCGGCGATCATCAGTTGTTTAAATTGCCATTGTGCGAATAGGCTGGCAGAGATATCTACCCAAAATGCCCGGGTCTCACCGGAAGAAGTTCCTGCACCTGTTGTACCATTAAAATAGTTATAATAATAAAAGTCAGTATTCCGCATTACGCGTTGTAATTGTATCCCTAATTGATTGTGACCCGATACCCAGGCTATATTCAATGTCTGACTATTACTGCCGGGTCCGATACCTGCACCCATCACTTGTCCAAAATGGGTATATCCATGACGTATGCTGGCACTGGTATACCAGCTATAGGAATTGGCATTGGGCGGACCAAAAGGATTATTTCGATCCAAGATCAGTTTGGCTTTGGGTAATCCCAAATGAGATATCTCTGCGGATATGCTGATAAAATCTCCTTTTCTTTTGGTGGGCACCATTTTCCTAAATCCTATCGTATACCCATAAGGTACTGAATCTTGGAAGATGGCAAAAGGACTCATCATCCGATCACTCCTACCATATTCTGCATAAATCTCTGCATGATCTTTGGGCATCGCGTAACGGAAGAATAAAGAACCCAGTGAAGAGGCGCGTAAACTTGTATCGCCGTATCGGTAAGAAGCATAAGCCATACCCATGGAAAGGTTCTGAATACCCTTTGGGGAATAAGACAATACAAAACCTGTCATCCTACGCTTTTTACCTGTAGGAGGCGCTTCATAACATTGAGGACAACCCAGTTGCGACATTCGTTCAAATTCAGGGGGGGTGATACCCGATGCTTCCATTTCCCCCAACACCAACTGCGCTTCAAACTCACCAATGGGTGTTGAAAAAGGTGTGGTTGTATTCAAAGTGGCATGCAAAAAACCCGGGGCATTATTCCCCATAATCAAGGCATTGTATCGAGCAGGCCCCCACCATACATTTTCTGTAGATACCCCAGCTGCAAAACCTGCAAACTTGTATTTTACAGCTGACTGTCCTGCATATACGGTGCTCAACTTTTGCTCACCAAAATAAAGTGGCATATCAATACGATTGCCCAACATGGCAAAATACCGGGCATAATAATTCCCCAAATTATTCATGGCCGGGGGTAATAACGGTTTACCTGTTGTATTGGCTGCATTCACCCACTCAGGTTGTATCTGAATCAACAAATCCTTGGTCTCAAATCTGGCGCCAACTGTTACACGCTGTTGTAACCCAATAGCCGGATACAGATTTTCATCATTATAACCATAGGGTAAAGCAGAATTGTTTTGAATCGTTATACCAACAACTGATTGAAAAAGAAAAGTATCTTTTTTTTGTCTAAACAGATCTTGCTTAGATCGAGCTTGATAGGGTTGTACATTAAAAGAACCCTTGATACTGCTATCCCCTGCCAATTGTAATCTTCGATAATAGTCCTGTATCTGTGTTTGCTGCAATAACCCTTGCTGTGCATGCACTATGGTATGGATAGCCAAACACAATACCAGCATTCCTGTCAACTGAATAGTTCTTACCATAAATATGTAGCCGTTATAAAGCCATAAAAATTAAAGCGGTTATTCCCTTTTTCCCAGGCATAGTTTTTAGTACTCACACTCTGTAGTTCAGCACTCAATATCAAATCTTTGAATTTTTTCTGACCATTCAATCCAATCGCAAAATCATTCCACTTCACATCTCTTAATCCGAAATTAGACAAAGGGGATGCTACTATTGCCGTAGGACCATGATGTATACCCTGAATCACCATACCCAATCTCGAGAAACCATTCAACCACTGTACCCTCATAGTATAGCAATTATTACCCCTACCAACTCCGGCTCCAATAATGCGACTTTGATTCGTATATCCACCTTCATACCCATACCAATCACCGGCAGTACGCAGCAAATAATTCACCGACTCCGACATTTTGGTCATCTCTGCTGAAAAATCCAACCATTGTTGCCCACGATTCAATTTTTTCAGTTTACGAATCCCCAATACATAGGCGGTTGCATGTACTGCATCCGTATTCCAATCACGCAGGTTTAAGAAATTATCACCATAACCATATTCCGTATAAATCTCGGTGTGAGATTCAGGGAAAACCATACGAGCTGATAAAGAAGCCATTTGTTTATACGCAATCCCTTGGGAACCTGTGGGGGTTCCATATGGATAATTCTGTCGGAGCACACCAAACAACACAGGAAAATATTTTTGCATAAAACTATTCCCCACCCCATTGCTGTCGATATTCATCTTGTATGCATATCCCACCCTAGTAATAGACAGAAATAATCCCTTCACCCATTTCGGATTATAGCTTAATGTGACTGCACTCAAGTAACGCCAATTTTTTTTCAAATCATTCGGACCTGAAAAACCATCACCTCCATACGTCAATGGATTATAATAAGTGGTACTCAGGTTTTTATTTTCCAATAACAAAGAAGTATCTTCTACCAACTTCCCGCCGATCAACTGAAATTCAAAATTCCCAATCGGTGTTTTGATTGGCTTTGTGGTATTCAATGTCAGATGCGCAAAACCCGGAGCATTATTGCTCATCAACAAAGAATTGTGCAAACCCGGCCCCCACCATAAATTTTCGGTAGACAAACCCAATGACAATCCCGCCTTATTCACGCGAATGGAAGATTGTCCCAAAAAAGCTTTGGAATAAGTGCCGCGGGTAGGGGCACCATAATTACCATTGAAAGGAAAAGAAGGATTGGCAGCATATACCACTTCGGGTTTCAACTGTACATCCACCCAACCATAAGAAGCATACACTCCTGTTGAAGCCAGCGCTTGCAATCCCTTGGCTTGTATAAACCCTGCCTGACCCCAGGAATAAGGTCTATCGCTGTTGAATTTACTATACACATGCAAGGGCAACACTTCCATATGACCTTTCCCATTGAAAAATGATCGTTGTACAGGTGTATACGTACTGGTAGAATCAATCAGTTTATACAAACTATCCGTACGCATCCCTCTGGGCATAAAAAAAGGGCGAGCCATCAAAGAATGCTCCACCCCAATTTTCCCTTGCAATTGCAATATTTTCAACTGATCATCAAACCCCACCATCCCCACCGGCACCGTCTGCCCCACAACAAGACTGCTACTCCCAATCAACCCCACCACCCCACACCAAAAGAGCTTCCATTTCATGTATTCGTTATTATTGATTATCTAAATTCTGAACGCAGCGAAGAACGTCATTCTGAACGCAGTGAAGAAGTCATCCTGAGCACAGCGAAGGATCATTCTGAGCGCGGTGAAGAAAACACAAACACCAACCCCACACAAACCAACACCCCTCCCAATGCCCCAAACAGCATCAACATCCACCATGGCTTACGGCTATCTTTTAAAGGATATTTGGAAACATCCAATACCTGCATCACCGGTGTTTGATTGGCAATGGTCATTCTGCTGGCTTCCAGATTTTTCATCACTTCCGCATAAATAGTATATGCCACCATGCGCTCTCTTTGAGAAACTTCCGCAGGTACTGCTTCTGTTTTGTAAGCTGCATTGGCATCCAATAATTGTAAAGAAGCAGACTGGTAAGACTTTGTATTGATGATGCGCTGTAACGAGTCGGCCCTTCTTTCCAAACGAACCATATTAGCAGCAGCTACACTGGTTTTTACATTGATGTATAGTTTTCGGGTCTCATCCACCAAACGTTCTGCAAACAATTTGGAAAAAATCGGATCCACCGACTGTGCAGTTACTGTAATAATCGACCCCTTTTTATTCAAGCGCTCTGCCTTGATATGTTTTTTCACCAATCGCTCATACAACACATACAACACACTGTCTTGTACCAAACTATGTGCAGTCCCGGGTGCTAAAGATGCAAAACTGACACTGGCAATGGGACCTTCTTTTTTCCGCCACTTTTCTTGTAAGCCGGAAAATACCAAATAACGGTCTGCCAATGTTGGTGATGATTTACCTGCAGTAGTATCTGTCTTCGACAAAAGCACAGTCTCCACGATAGATTCAGAAGTAAGGATATCCAAAATATTATCACCCGCCAGCATCCCGGAATTACCGCCCAATGCCCCCACATCAAAACCAAATTGAGAAGCTAAACCGGCCAGTCCCCCGGCCATACCACTACTTTTCTCATCCAAAATAAAACTCACTTTCCCTTTATACGCAGGTTTCTCCACCCAAGCATACACCAACCCCAACAAAGCCCCGATCACAACAATCAACAGCCCCTTAAAAAAGTGTACCCTCAAATACCCCCAAACCCGCCCCAAAGCATCTAATATTTCCGACATTTTTACTGGTTGCATACGTTTTGTTTTTTTGGTGCTAGTTGCAGGGTGCAAGGTGCTAGGTACTAGGTACTAGGTGCTAGTGGGTATTGGTTATTTAGTTTAAAATAAGTTTCATAGTTTCTTAAACCCGATCTCGCCCCAGGCGACCCCATCACCCTGCACCTAGTACCTAGTACCTTGCACCCGGTACCTAGCACCCAGTACCTAGCACCTCTTATCTCGCTGTATTAATCAACACCACCAACAATCCCAAAAACGAAGTCAAACCCGATACTACGGCTACAGCTTCGCCGGTGGAGAGTTTTTTCTTGTCTGAACGAGAAGGCACATAGATCTCTGATCCCGTTTTGAGGGATGGATAGGAACGGAAGAATAAAAAGTTACGTGTGGTTCTGATCTCTCCATTGGCATACACTACGTATGAATGTCTGCGCGATGCATTTACCGCAAACCCACCCGATGCACGTACCGCTTCCTTGAAACTCAGTCCCTCACGATACACAATTTGTTTGGGTAAATTCACCATTCCAAATGTCTGAATGGTTTGAATGGATTTAGGGATTTTGATGATATCACCTTCTTCCAAAAATACATCCGCCGCACTACCTTTCTGATTCAATGCATCCGCCAACCGAATACTCACCGGTTTTTGCTGGGCTGATAAATTTTTGAGGATCGTACTATCACCACCATCTACCGGTACAATATTTCTACCACTTTGTTGATTGATCAGTCTCGCTTTACTACCCACCAAAGAAGCATCGGAAGAAGTGACACCCACATAGGTATTACGAATCAACACCGCCCCTTCAGCAAAGGCAGAAGATTTCAATCCACCTGCTCTATTGATGATATCAGACAAACGCTCATTCTTACCCGATAATGTATAAGTACCGGGATACAATACTTCCCCTTCAATACTCACTTTGATCTGTTCTTTGTACACCGGTAATCGACGAACCGAAACCATATCAAATGGCTTCAGCTCAAATAACAAGTCTTGTGGATTATCCAGACTAATATCCTTGATCACTGCATAAGAAATCGTATCTCCACCCGCAGATAATCTTCTGGAGATTTCTATTTTTTGTCGGGCAGCTCCTTCACGATATCCATTCGCCAATAGTACCAGATCCTGCACCCGCATGTTCTCAAAATAATCATATCGACCCGGCTGATTCACTTCCCCATCGATCTCAACGGTGTAACGCTCACGTAGATCTGTAGCGCGGAAAATATGGATCGAATCTTCTCGCTGTAAGTTCAGGTTAAATGAACCTTTTAGTACTTCCTGCACACTGAAGGAAACCATGGAAGGCGTCAGATCGGTTTTCAATCTTCTCAACAACCCTCTTTCCTGATATGCATCTTCACGAAGACCTGCCAATTGCAGCAAAGTTTTTAAGTCTTGGGTTTGTGCCAAGCCATAAGCACCACTATGGTACACGGCACCACTCACCCAAACACGGTTGGCATAGAGTGATGGCAAAGAGTCTACCATCAATGTATCACCCGATTGTAATTGAAAGGTGGACAGACCGGAAGAAGGCACCGTCAATACTTCACGACCACTACTACCCAATCTGGTTACCCTTACTCTTTCTTTAAAAGCCAAATCGGCAAAACCGCCTGCATATTGTACAAGATCAGCAGCCGTTTCACCCGCTTTCATATCAAAAATGGCGGGCTTCTTCAATGCACCTTTTAAAGCTACTCTTCTATTGTAAGTACCCACACGTATCACATCATCATCCTGTAACAAACGGTTCTTACTCAAATCACCTTTCAGCAGAAAATCATAGAGATCAAAACTCGTCACCACTTTCCCCCCGCGCAACAATTCGATGGTACGAAACGAACCAATATCATTCGGTCCACCCGATGCATACAGAGCATTCATCAAAGTAGCCAATGCTGAAATGGTATAAGTGCCTGGTCTGCGCACTTCTCCTAACAAAGTAACTTGGATACTGCGTATTTGTCCCACAGACACTTGCACCGCTACTGAACCACTAGCAATCCCAGGATAAATACGGGTCAACGCTTTTTTAATCTTAGCGCGGGCATCATCCACAGACAATCCCGCCACTTTAATAGGACCCAGATTGGGGAAGCGAATATCTCCTTCAGTGGTTACTTTCAATTTTTTGGTTACATCAGACACACCATACACATCAATCACCAACTGATCATTCACCCCGATGATGTATTGAGAAGGTGTAGCAATAGACAAATTAGGCTCAAAACTCAGATCCAGGTTATCAAAGATCTCCGCACCAAACACCTGCAAAGCACCACTGGAATCTTTTGAACGAATCGAAGGTCCTTTGGTCAGCACTTTATTACGGAGTACATAGCTATCGGTTTTGTTGCTATAGGCCAGTTGACCACCTGCAACAGAAGGATCTAATAAAGCGATGCGCTTTTTTAACAGCAAAATCTGGTCAGACCCCAATCCTGCTTCTTTGGCCTTGGTTTCCAATTCACTCTCGCTCAACCCCATGAGGTTGTATTTGGTAGCCAACTGAATGAGCTGTTCATCCGAAAGGCTCTCAATATTCACCGGCAACCCCTGCGCCCCCACAGGCAAAGCAGCAACTCCCCCCATCAAAACCAACACCAATAAACAACGTATAATCATTTTCATACACATCCTTAAAGATCAAATATCAGAAAAACTGGATAAACAGAAGAATAATGAATGATGAATATTGAATGTCCAACTTCATTATTCATCATTTCCACCGGCCTAAAGTCCGGTGCTATTTAAAAGTTCTTCGTCGTAGATAATATCCTACGGTCATTAATGCTCCTCTCAGAAGGAGTCCCATGGACAGAATGACGGCGTAACTGCTGCTAGAACTATCTAGGAAGATTGGCGAAACCAATCTTTCTCGCCCTAATAAATACGGCCTTAGAAAAAAAGCGCGCGTCTGCCGCTAGGCAGGTTAAGAAATTCATGTAACGAAGCGCCTGTCTGCCGCCAGGCAGGTTAAGCAATGGATGATGCTTGGCTATGTTCAGAAGTCGAAGCACAGCTTCGATCAATTGATAACTAAAGCTAGGCTTTAGACTTCATCGATTGTAGCGTAGTGAAATGAATTTTAGCTTTTTTTCTAAAGCCTTGATTTTTTTGTTACTTTTTTTATCAAGTGATTAGCAGTAGGAACTCCAAACCTGATAAAGTGATTAGCAGTAGGAACTCCAAACCTGATAAAGTAACTTGTAAAAGCAGTGCTACCACATGCCGTTTTTTTTGATATGGTGTTACGAACCCGATGTCAAGTTTGGCAAAGTTCTTTAAATGACAACCAATTTTTGGTGGTAGCTTATGCTAACCCCGTTTAAGAGATTATACATGTTCTTCTAAAGAACTGATAGCACTGCATTTTAATTAATCCTTAAATGCAATTTATGAAAAAGAAAGCTGGTTTTCCTGTTCTATATCCGAATGCAGCGGGTATAGACATTGCTAGCCGAGAGCATTATGTTGCAGTTAATCCAGATGCAGCAGAACAATCCATTCGCTCATTCGGCTCTTTTACAGATGATCTACACGAAATAGCCGCTTGGCTTCTTCAATGCAAAGTAGATACGGTGGCTATGGAAGCAACGGGTATTTACTGGGTAAGCCTATATCTTATCCTTGAAGAAGCTGGTTTTGATGTCGTTTTAGTCAATGCCAAACATGTTAAAAACGTTAGTGGCAAGAAAAGTGATGTCAAAGATGCCGAATGGATAAGACAGCTACACAGCTGCGGTTTATTAAGCAAAGGATTCCAACCGGATCATTTTACCAGAACCTTGCGAGCCTATATGCGTCATCGAAAAAACCTTACAGAGATGGCTGCTACACATATTCGAATGATGCAAAAGGCATTAGAACAAATGAACATAAAGCTTCAAAATGTCATAGCTGATATCACAGGAAAATCTGGACAAGCCATTATTAAAGCTATCATTGATGGAGAACATGATCCCCAAAACTTAGTCAAACTATTAGATGGACGAATAAAAGCAACCAAGGAGTCCATTTGTAAATCTTTACACGGTATCTGGAAAACAGAAAACTTATTTGAGTTAAAACAATCATTTGATCTGTACCATACTTATCAGGAAATGATAAAAGAATGCGATCTACACATAAAAGGGCATATTGAAGAGAAAGCCTCTTATTGCGAAAGTGATCAAACCCAACCCCCTTATCCAGTTAAGAAAAAGTATAAAACAAATAAAAACAACCTGAATTTTGATGCTACAGACATGTTACAAAAGATTGTAGGTACCGACTTAACCGAAATATTTGGTATTACAGATACAAATGCTACTGAGATTATTAGCGAAATAGGGTTAGACATGAGTAAATGGCCTACCGCTAAGCACTTTACAGCTTGGCTAAACCTGGCTCCAAATAATAAAGTATCTGGTGGTAAACTCCTTAGTAGCCGGGTTCCTCGGAAAAGGAACAAAGCCGGACAAATATTTAAAATGGCAGCTTTTGCAGTTCAAAGGAGTAAAAATTGGTTAGCTATATTTTATAACCGAATAAAAATGAGAAGTGGCACATCTAGAGCTGTCACGGCCACTGCAAGAAAAATAGCTGTCATCTTTTATAAACTCATGAAAGAAAAAGTACGATTTTGTCCTCTTGACAGAGATCAATATCTTGAGTCATTCAAAGTACGACAACTAAAAAAATTAAAGCAACAAGCAACAAGATTAGGTTTAGTACTGGTTCCTGATAATTTAGTTACTTAAGAGA
>JAAXIF010000035.1 GCA_012270485.1 Sphingobacteriales bacterium
AATCATCCCTTTTTTTATGACATCTATTAAATATTTAGTCGGACAATAGTGATTTTTTATTCTTTATTTCCTACTGTTGCATCATATCCATTCCACCACCTTGATCGGCTTTGGTGTTTTTGCGTTTGAATAGAGCGGCATCAAACTTACCAAAACGGTAGTTGAAGTTCAGACGTAAAACCTGCGGATCTCTTCTGCGCTGACTGGTCTGCTGGAAGAAATCACTTTCACTATAGGATTCAAATAATTGTGTACGGAAAATATCATTCATGCTTAAAGTAAGAGAACCACTTTGTCCATTTTTCCAAGTCCACTCTTTACGGATAGCCAAATCAAAGCCGTAACGTGGGAGGTTAAATCCTTGAGCAGTACCTTGCATACCACCACCCCACATCATACCACCGCCGCCACCGCCGCCGCGACCACCACCACCGGTTCCCGGAGGTAATACGGTTTTAGCTTGGTAATCGCCACTGAACTGGATCGATAATCCTTTGGATACTTTGAATGCACTGTTCATTTTTGCAAACCAGCTTACTCTTGCATCATTGCTGATGTTTTGTCCGGGAATGGTTGCATTGATTTTAGCGCTAAATAAGTTGGCGCTTAAAGTCAAATCCCACCACTTGGTAACAGGCATTTTGTTACTCAATTCCAAACCATAAATGATGCTGTTATCGGCATTGATGAATGAATTGTAGAATACCAAGTTGGTATCAGCAGGATTCAGTTCATTTTTACCGGTATAAGAGTATCTGGTGATGAGGTTGGTACTGTACTTGAAGAAACCTGTTACCAAGAAATTTGCGCCACGCTTGTAAGCATTGTTGTATGATACTTCAAATGAGTTGGTGAATTCGGGTTTCAAAGCAGCATTACCTACGCTGATGTTCTGAGGGTCAGAAAAATCAGGGAAAGGCATCAACTGGAAGAAATTAGGTCTGTTCACACGACGTGAATAGTTCAATTGAAGATCTTGTTTATCATTTACTTTATAAGTGATAAATGCACTTGGGAATAAGCTCAAAGGGAAATCAACTTTGAACTGTGCAGAATCAGCACCTGTTGTTTTCAAAAGTGTACCTGTATAACTTGAACTCTCAGCACGTAAGCCTAATTGATAACTGAATTTTTTCACTTTGAAACTGTAAGATACATAGGCTGCATATACCTGATCGTTGAATCTGTATCGATTACTGATAGCAGGAATCAGCGTATACTTGTTGGTACTGTAATCATATCTATACTGGTCACTGGTATTACCGAAGTCGCGTATTGCAGCACGTCCACCCAATTCCAATTTGGTGCTTTCTGTTAATGGGTTTTCATAATCAGTCTGGAAAGTATAAAACTTATTCGTTCCATCGCCGATTGTTTGCTGCAACAAAGCAGGGAACTTGATACTGTTATCAGTTCTGAATGTACTGGTATTTACAAATGAATTATTATCGTTCTTGCTTGAGTTAAAATTGACATCTGCTGAGATGTTTTCACCGCTGCGTGCAAAGTTGTGTTTGTAACTTAGTTGTGTTCCAAAGTTTTGAAAATTACTACGACTGTTGTTCAGGATATCATTGTAAGAAGTGTATACACCACTCACTGTAGAATCTGCTCTTTGTGTATTAGAGTTGTCAAACTGACCTCTATTATAATTGGCAGCGATTGAAATTGTATTTCTGTTATCTACCAGGAAATCAAGTCCACCTCTGAAGAAACCAAAGAAACCGGTGCTCACACCTTTACCTACAATATACAAGCTGCTAGGTGTAGAGAAAAGGTTATCGCGGTCATTCATGGTATTGGTGATCGATTTACGCTGATTGTATGAGCCACTTAAAAAAGCATTGATCTTATTCTGACGAATATTGATATCACCACCCAAATTAATTCTTCCACGAGAATCAACACCCGATCTCAAACCACCATTGTAACCTACTTTCTTGTTTTTCTTTAAAACAATATTCAAGATACCCGCATTACCACCCGAAGCATCAAATTTTGCTGAAGGGTTGGTGATGAGTTCCACTTTGTCAATAATATCGGCAGGTAATTGATCCAGTGTAATCGTAGTTGGACGACCATCAATAAAAATAGTAGGTGCTGCATTACGCAGGGTAACATTTCCGTCTACATCCACATTCAAAGCAGGAATGTTTTTCATGATTTCAGTAGCGGTTTGTCCGGCACTGACCAGATTCTTATCTACATTGAAGATCTTACGATCGATCCCCATTTCAAATTGCGGCTTGGCAGAAGAAGTTACGGTAACATTACCCAGATCAGTCGCATCCTGTTCCATTTTGATATTGCCCAGGTCTTTATCAGTCATACCTGCCATTTGCTGGAAGTTGGGACTTTCACCGCGAGCAGGCATTTTAATGCCAAAACTAACCGTTTGTACAAGGTTGGTATATCCTAAAGCGCTGAATTTCAATTTGAAATTGCCAAAAATGGGAAGATTTTCAAAGCTGAAATCTCCATTAGCACGTGTAATTTGGGTATTCAGCACCGCTTCCACCATTTTCTTGGCTACGGTATCAAATCTATTACCTGTAATCTGTACAGTTACGCCTTCTATGCCTTTATTGGTCTTACTATCAACGATTTTGCCATAAAAATGCCCCATATTCATATTTGGAGCCGCGCCGGCACCACCCATTCTGGCACCCGGAAACTGGGCAGCAGCGGAAAAAGTCAAGAGGATGAAGGCGAAAAATGTAAATAATTTGTTCATGATGATCTATTGAAATATGCTGATGCAAAGTTGCATCGATGATTCGGGAACTTCTGTTTGTTTATACAGACGGTAGTAAGACAATTTTAAAGGGGTAAAGTTTGAAGCCAGCGTATCGGCAATAGGGGTATTCTCGGTGATACCATAGTTTTATTCGGTGACTATGTCAAAAGCGTCAATAAAACCTGCAATAAACCGATGATAAAACCTAAAACTCCACCAATCAGCTCTACAAAACGGAATTCTTTGGATAAAATAGACTGAAGGATATCTTCTAATTTATCACTGGAGAATGAAGCTACTTTTTGCGTGACAATTTTTTCCAGATCCAATTCCTGTTGTAAATGACCCATATAGCGCTGCATGATCACAGGGAACAGGCTTTCCAATTCTTTCATGAAAATACCTTTCAACTGCTGAATCGTGTTTTCACCGATAAACATGCTGATAACGGGCATTTCTTCTGCCAGTTTCTTACGCAAAAATTGATCAATATGCTCTTCTACCACCGGCATCAATTGCTGTATGTTATTGGGATGCACCAGTTTTTGTTGGATATCAGCAAAAGACAATAACTCCTCGCTCACCAGTTTGCCCAGTTTTTCAGCGAATTGTTGCTGTCTTTTCGGAAATATGCCCTGTATGGTAATCCCCAATATCTTCTTGGGCTCTTTGGGGTGGAACAGCATTTTAATGGCGATCCAGTTGGTGAACCAACCAATGAATGCAGAGATAACCGGAATCAGAAAAAGGATATAACTCATGTATAGAAATTTAAAAACCTATACGCCTAAGGCATATAGGTTTTCGAGGGAGAACGATGGGTCTCGAACCCACGGCCTTCAGTGCCACAAACTGACGCTCTAACCAACTGAGCTACGCTCTCCGTTTTATGGGAGTGCAAAAATAGGGTAAAACAGCATTTTATACATCATTCAAGGCTGTTTTTTTTAAGCCAACCGTTCATCAAAACCTTTGTTAATTGGTTCTACAGAGAGCGGAACAAGTGATGTTTTCAGTTATTTTTGGATAGAATCATGCAAAAATTCAAGGAATTTATGAAGAGTAGAAAAGGTTTAGTATTGCTCACCGTTGTATTATTCGGTGCGCTTTTTTTCGCATTCCGTTATACGTCCTCAGGTTATACGGATGTGGTGATTTCGCAAAGACAAAGATTATTGTCTGCAGTAGGCTCTTTATTAGAGTCGCAGCACTACAGCCCAAAAAATATCAATAACGATTTCTCCAAAAAACTATTCCAGAAATATTTAGATGATCTGGATGGCGATAAATCATTTTTTCTGCAGTCAGACATCAACGCGCTGAAAAAGCATGAGTTGATGCTGGATGATGAGATCAAAGGTGCAGAAATCAAATTTGCACCCGAAGCCGGATTGATCTATGAAAAGCGTTTGAATGCTGTTGGTGTTTTATACAAAGAAATTTTATCCAAGCCTTTTGATTTTTCAGTGGATGAAACAGCGATGCTGGATTCCGACAAACTCGGATATGCAGCCAATGAAGCTGAACAAAAAGATCGTTGGAGAAAATTGCTGAAGTATTATACACTGGAACGTTTTGTAGAGTTACAAGAACAGCGTGAACAGAACAAAGGCAAAAAAGATTTTGAAGTAAAGACCGATGAGGAGTTGGAGAAAGAAGCACGTGAAAAAGTACTCAAGGCAATGACCAAGAGATTTGATCGCATCAAAAACACGATCAAAGAAGAACAGCGTTTCAATACCTATATCAATTCTGTAACTAGTTTGATGGACCCGCATACCGATTATTTTGCTCCGGTTGAAAAAAGATCTTTTGATGAGCAAATGAGTGGACGCTTTTATGGAATCGGCGCACAATTAACGGAAGATGATTATGGAGTAAAAATTGCTTCCATACAACCGGGTGGTGCTGCATTTAAATCAGGAGAATTATCTGTGAATGATGTGATCCTGAAAGTAGCACAAGGAACGGCAGAACCCGTTGATGTGGCAGGCTATGCTACGGAAGATGTGGTGAAACTCATTCGTGGTAACAAAGGAACAGAAGTTCGTTTGACCGTAAAAAAATCAGACGGACTGATCAAGACCATCATTTTACAAAGAGATGAAATTGTTTTGGATGAAACATTTGCCAGAAGTGCTGTAGTGAATGAAGGCAAAGAAAAGATTGGTTATATCTGGTTGCCTGAGTTTTATGCAGACTATGAAAGAGAAAATGGGAATCGTTGTTCTGATGATGTAGCCAAAGAAATCATTAAGCTTAAAAAAGAAAATATCACCGGACTGGTCATTGATCTGCGTAACAATGGCGGTGGTTCATTGTATGAAGTGATACAAATGGTGGGTTTGTTCATCAACCAAGGTCCTGTGGTTCAGGTACGTGATAGAGATGGTAAGGCGAATGTATATGGTGATCAGCGTCCGGGTACCTTGTATGATGGTCCGATGGCAGTATTGGTGAATGAATTGAGTGCTTCGGCAAGTGAGATATTTGCCGGTGCTATTCAGGATTATAGGAGAGGAGTGGTGATTGGTAGCACTTCTACCTATGGAAAAGGTACAGTACAAAAAACAGTGCCTTTTGGTAAGGTTGTAGATTTCAATAGCGGAAGAACAGATATGGGTGCGGTAAAACTCACTTTCCAAATGTTTTACCGTATCAATGGAGGATCTACTCAACTCAAGGGTATTGAACCGGATATTGTATTGCCGGATAGTTATGAGTACCTGAAGATTCGTGAAAAAGATGTGCCCCATGCATTGCCTTGGGATCAGATAGAGAAAGCCACTTATCTAACCTGGCACAAAGACTATGGACATGATCAGGTAATACAAGCTGAAAAAGAAAGAGTGAAAGAGAATTCTTCACTCAATCTGTTGAAAGATAATTTGATTTGGCTCTCTAAGTTGAACGAAGAACCTGCAAGTTTGAATATCGATCAATACAAGTCATTGCAAAAACGTATTCGTTCAACGGTTTCACAGAATAATACTTTGTTGAGACTAAAAGAAGAAATGAATATAGTACCTGCTGTGAGCGATCAGGATAAATTTTTCAATAATCCGGATAAAAACAAAGGAGAGCGTTATCAGGCTTGGTTAAGGGCTTTAAAGACAGATATGCATATTGGTGAAACCGTGAAAGTGCTGACCGGACTCTCATCAGAGTTTACAAAAGCCACTGCTGCGGTGAAATAGACATGATTTTTACTATGTTTGCAGGCGTTACAGTTGTAATGCCTGTTTCTTTTTAAGACCTAAGTGAGCACATGGAACCAGAGAAAAAATGGTACGCTTTATACACCAAGCCCAGATGGGAGAAAAAAATTGACAGCTTATTGGTTCGCAAAGGAATTGAGAGTTGGTGTCCTTTGCAGAAAGTAGAGCGTCAGTGGAGCGACCGCAAAAAAATCATCGAAGATCCGCTGTTTAAATCCTACGTATTTGTGCATATTGACGACTCTGAACGCACCAAAGTGTTAATGACAGATGGGGTATTGAACTTTGTGTATTATCTCGGCAAACCAGCAGTGATTAAAGATGAAGAAGTGATGACCATCAAAAGATACCTCGCCGAAAAAGATGCCAGTTTAGCTATTCTAAGTGAAGAAGGTTATCAAGCTGAAATGAAGATCATGGTCAATCATGGTGTGTTCATGGGGAATGAAGGAACTGTGATCAGAGGGGGGAAGAAAAAAGTATATGTGAAACTCGAAAGTTTGGGGCAGGTGATGGTGGTGGAGTTTCCGACGGAATATTTATCTCCGTTATAGTGAATAGTCAGTAGTGAGTAGTGAGTAGGAATATGAAACTTTTGGAAAGTCCAAAGGACTCCCTAGGTGTTTCGGAACTTTCCAAAAGTTAACTCGCATTTTCAGTTGTCCCAGATTTTGGGACAACTCCTCATAACCTTCTTCTAATATCTTGGTTTTAAGTGCGTTCCAATATTTTCGAGGTCTTGGACTTTCTGTCAAAACCTCAATTACATCAATGATAGAAAAATACCATTGATGTTCCTGGTCATTCCACTCGGAACGTACCTTTTTATTTTCAAAAAGTTTGATGTTCCCCATGTGGTAAATCTACTCAAATAATCATTCAATAAAACGATAGTGGTAAGTGTATTTCGATGAACTCTCACACGTAAAAAATTGACCATTGCGTTCGTAATGAACCATTTCTCCAACACTTCCGCTGAACTGTAAAAGATTATTTTGATGGACCATAATATCAGTTTGAATAAAATATATTAAATTTATTTAAAGTATCAGTACTGCTGCGCTTTTCCTCCGTTATAAGTGCGTTACAAGTCCGTTATAGGTCCGTTATTCATTCGATGTTCATTTGACTATCGTCCACTACTCTTTCGAGAGCTCTTCTACACTACGGAGGGGTATCTGTACATCAATTAAAGGGTAACGATAGTCTATACCTTGTCAAAGGGGAACAAGACTCAAAGAAAATACATAGATGTATTGAAGATACTATTGCTTATATACGGAAAGAGCTTGAGTCGCCATTGGTTATTGTGCGACAACTTTTGGAGGGTTTACTAAGTACTTGAGCGAACATTGTTGTATTCTTTTCCAAAGGGACTAGTTTTTTTAACGTTCTGCAAAACTGTTTTTTATTGAGAAGACTGCGAACGCACACACCAAACCTATTGGTCGGAAAAACAAATGGCATGATTAACTCCATGCGAAACTTTTGGAAAGTCCAAAGGACTCCCTAGGTGTTTCGGAACTTTCCAAAAGTTAACTCTCAATGTTAGTGGCACGCCCTTCTTTGTCTTCCAAATGTGCCTGTAAATGCGTTGGCTTATTTCTTTTTCAACTTCTTTGTTTCTTTCAGAAGTTTCTTGTCTTCCGATTTCACTTTCCTTTCAATTTTTTTGAGGTCTTCTTCTGCCGGTAAATTTTCCGGCTTAATACCGCTTTTCAGCAACAGCCCTCTTACGTCCTGATTATTTTTGACATGTTCATTTGTAATTGCAGATTCAGATTTTAAGTCAGCCTTACGAATATTTACATTCGTCAATTCGTTAGCAAAGTCTTTGGCCTTAATGGTTATTGTCGGTAAGAAGTCAGCAAGTGGTCTGTTGTCAGGAATGCCCAATCTCGCTTTCATGTCTAATGTTGTCTTGCCGCCGAATAGTGCTTGGTCGCCCTTGCTTCTTATTCTGGCGAAACCTACATTGTCAATTCCTTTTTGAAAAATAAGTCCAGATAATTCTTTCTCTGAAATAGTTAGCTTTTCTCTTGCTTCTAATCGTTCCCATTCCTTAAGACGTTGTTCAAGTAGTTCCTGTTTTCTTGTCTGAACAGCGAAATAGCTCATTGCAAATGCAATCTCATCTTTACGGGGGTCGCCATTTTGAGCAATGAGATAACAGGCATACCTTGTAAGCATGATGTCCTCAATCTCTCTCTTAGCTCCAGAGCCTAATTCAACCATTTTCCTGACGTCAAGAAAATGGTCTGATACTTCCTGCTTTGCGTTGGTGCTGGCTATTTTTGCTTTATCAATAACCTTTATGAAATTCTCCCATTTTGAATAGCCTAAGAGTTCCTGCAAATCTCTTGCAAACCAATATTCAACACCATCAGTTTCATTAACTGCTAATTCAAAACTGCTGTGAAGTTGTGATATAATTTCCCGTTTCATTCCTTGATTGTTATTCTCAAAATTATCAATTATTCAGTCAGCTAATAGAATAAGCTTCTGTAGCGTATTGGTTGAGCCATTTTAGAAGTTTTCTACACACTTGGTCGTTTTTGTAAAACCATTCTGTGCCTTTTATTCGAAATTGTTGTCGTAAAAATCTCTGCCTAAAAATTTGATTATTGCTTCCTTGAGCTTTTCATTCATTGTTCTTTTCAAAGTTGTGCCATAGTCATAATGACATTTAAGGATAAGCTGGTCTACTTTTTCAACACATTCATGGTACTCAACAATTGTGTCAGCTTGTTTTGTAAATACATTCGGGATTGATTGGGTGTTAATATGTGTCCAAATATTATGAATCTGTCTCGAAAGAGAACCAAAATATTTCTTCTCATTTTCTGAAAGAGCTTTGAAGGTTTCATAGTAGTCTTTATTTGGCAACAATGCCATTTGATTATTTGTCATTTCAAGAAAGACCAACTTCTCTAAATTAATATTCAAGTTTGAAGATTTTATTTGAATTATGGATTTGTTTCTAATTCTTTGATTTTTTTCTTTAGTCCAATGTTTGGAAAATACTCGATTGCTTTTTTATACCAAAGCAAAGCCTTTGCCGTAATATTTCTTTCCTCATACAGTTCTCCGATAGGACGAAGAAAGGCTTTTGCAATTGTCAAAGGTGAAATGTCTGATTGGAGATTAATCAGTATGTCAAAATATTTTTCTGCTTTTTCTGTTAGGCCGATTTTAAAATTTGATAATCCTAAATGATAATAACCATTTAGTTCGGCATATCTTCCTTTTAATGTTTCATTATCGGAAAGGATTCCCATCAATTCATTTTCATCATCTTCAATGTTTGTTTCACCGCTTTCGATTTTTTCTAAAATTGTTTCAATGATGATATCTACTTTTTGATATGCGTTAGGTTCAAGGCTAAATGGTTCTAACTTTTCTTTTATTTCCAAATTTCTGAAAACCTTACCTGTTTTTTCGTCCTCAATTTTGCTGTCAAGAACGAGAACCCTGTCAAAATGAAGTGGTACGATAACGCCTCTATCTAAGTATTCGCTTTCCACATTTTCAATGTCATATTTTAGATTGGATGAATTCAGGGAAAGTGACTTAATAATGGAGGGAGCAATATGTTTTTGGTAAATCTCAATATGCGGTTTAGATGTTTCAAATTCTTCTCTTACCGCTGAAATTAGTTGAATTAATGAGAAACTTTTTGTCTTGCAGGTAGCGGCTTGTTTTTCAGAAACCCAATTAAATTCGTTTAGAATATCTTTATAAGGAATACCTTTTTCATTCAGCTTTTCTTGAATCTGTTTGATTTCGTCTTTTGTATAAATTTTAGGTTTGAGATACTGATGAAGCTCCATTGGCGTGATTATTGAGTCCATGTGTGACCAATCAGCGTCTGGATTAACACCTACGCAAGAAAACTTGTCTTTATTAAATAGCCCAAACATTTTACTGTGCAAATTTTTAGGATGTTATTAGTAATCGTGAAGTGTCATAAGGTGACACACAGCTCATAAATATACGCAAGCCGCCACACATATACAATAAAATCGTTACATTGAAAATCAACACCTTAACCAGAAAACAGGAAATAATTAAGGCAAAAACAGCAATGCTCATTTTGTCTTTTTAGTTCTTCAAATCTCCATGTTACAATGCCAAGGGGAGGGCATCAATAAGTGTAGAATAAGCACAAATTTTTAAAAAGCAAAGAGGCCATCAGTTACTACTAAACACGCCAATCTACTATTTGATTCGCCCATTCTTTTCTATACGGCGTTGAAATGCGAATATAGTTATCAGTATACCCCTCCATCATCCCATTCTTTTCAAAAGCCTCAAATAAAACCTTACGGGTTTGTCCGTGGTGCTGTTCTGTGAAGTATTGCATTTTCATGTAAGAAAGATTACGCAGTGTTTTGTTACGTTCATTTCTTACCGGAATGGGGATTACGGGTTTTATTTCCAATGCTTTGGTATGGTCTCTTTCTGAGTAGGTGAATACGTGTAAATAGGAAACATCCAATGCATGTAGAAAATCAAAAGTTTCCTGAAAATGGGCATCGGTTTCACCCGGGAAGCCAACGATCACATCTACACCAATGGCACAATGTGGCATCAGCTTTTTGATCAGTGCCACACGTTCAGCATAGAGTTCGCGTTTGTATCTTCTGCGCATCAGTCCTAGAATCTCATTACTGCCGCTTTGTAAAGGGATATGAAAATGGGGCATGAATTTATCACTGTTGGCTACAAAAGTGATGATATCATTGGTCAGTAAATTCGGTTCAATAGAGGATATGCGATAGCGTTCAATGCCTTGCACTTTGTCCAAATCTTGTATCAGCGCATAAAAGTCTTCTTCATGTCTGCCACCATCCGGACCTTTACCAAAGTCGCCAAGGTTCACACCGGTTAATACAATTTCTTTCACGCCATTACCTGCCAATAGTTCCGCTTGCTTAACCACGTTTTCAATGCTGTCACTTCTGCTCTTGCCTCTCGCCATGGGAATGGTACAAAAAGAACAGTTGTAATCGCAGCCATCTTGCACTTTCAAAAAAGTACGTGTTCGGTCGTTTTGAGAAAAAGAAGCGTTGAATCCACTGACTTCTTCAATATCGCAGCTGCAGATACGGGTAGGGTCACCTTTGGCCAATTCACTGATGTGCGAAGCAATATTGAATTTCTCTGCAGCACCCAATACCAAGTCTACACCCGGTATCTCAGCAATTTCTTTGGGTTTTAATTGTGCATAACAACCGGTAATCACCACAAAACTTTCCGGATTGCGACGCTGTATGCGTCTTACCAATTGGCGACATTCTTTATCCGCGTTATCGGTTACAGAGCAGGTATTGATCACGTACACGTCTGCCAGATCATCAAACTCTTTTTTCTCAAAACCTTCCTGTTCCAACATACGGGAAAGGGTAGAAGTTTCTGAAAAATTCAGTTTACAACCTAAGGTGTGAAATGCAACGCTACGCTTCTGACTCATGGGCCGCAAAGGTAGGAAGGAAAGATGATTCTGCATAGCCTGAAAGAACCCGTTTGCCCCACTCAGAAAAGCCTGACTACAAGTCCGAAACTCCAATAACCCCAGTCACCTTCCATCAATTCATGGTCCTGAAAAACATGATCAAAACTGATTCTCAGGTGTATTTTTTCCTTTTTAGAAAAAGCCAATAAGGCAGACTGTCTAAACCCATGATGACTCTCGCCATCCAATGAATAATGTCCCCAATGCGATGCCAGACTCAATGGGAAAATAATGGGATATTGCAATCCCAAATACCTATGTGTAATTCCATATTTAGGATTAAGCGGTTTCCCATTGATCACAACCATTTCTTTGGTACCTCCGAATAGGGCTTTACTTACTTCTGCATCCAAAAGTAGTTTCGGGGCAAGTCTATAACTGAATTTTGCCCCAATCCCCAGTCCAAATGCATTTTGGCTCTTACTAATATCATATTGGGTTTGATGGAGCGACCCCACTATTGAGAACGCTGTTTTCTTTTGTGCCTGAAGGGGCATACTGCTGATAAAAAACAAACAAAATGATAATAGTCGGGTCATGAATTATAGAGAAAAATGTTCGCTTTTTCGCTGCTTGTAATATGGGATTCTATCTGCCGTTTATCGTGTTGTGCTATTTATATAATCAGAGTCGGATTAGGTATTTGAACCTCTCAATATCGTCACTAAAGGCTTTCCCTCCGTTTGCTTTTTTTTAAAAGGCCGGTAAATTGAAACAATAGTGATAAATGTTCGTATTTATTCTACTTAATTCTAAATCAGAAAATAAAGAGACATAAAAAAACTGCAAAACATAAGGATGTTAAAATAAATAATTTTTAATCAGTCCCTGTGGACGGGCCTCATTGGGGTCGGTGTCAAGCGCAGCGAAGACAGATCATCCGCCGCGGCGGATGATCTGAGGCCAATGTCCGCCTGAGGCGGAGGAAAAGGGACGGGGCCATTCGGCCCAGGAGTAATATAGAGTTTTGACAATTAGAGTGATTTTAAATAGTACAACACGTTACTGATTATTCACTTTAAAATGATTATTTACAGACTTGGTTACTAACATTTTCTTAAAAAAACTGATTCTCAGGCTCCCATTTTCAATTTTAGCATTAATAAGGTATGTTTGCCAGTCTTTAAAAACCAAAACCAATATGCAGTTTACCCGTATTAATAATCTGGTCGGTTGGGTCGTATGTTTCATTGCCTGTACCGTGTATATTTTAACCGCAGAAGCCGGTGGCAGTCTTTGGGATTGCGGCGAGTTTGTGAGCAGTTGTTTCCGTCTGCAAATTCCGCACCCACCCGGTGCACCTCTGTTTGTGATATTGGGTCGCATATTCATCATTCTTTTTGGCGATAATCCCATGGCCGCTGCAAAAGCAGTGAATGTCATGAGTGCACTAGCCAGTGGATTTACCATTTTATTCCTGTTCTGGACCATCACCCATTTTGCCCGCAGAATCGTGAGTGTTAAAACCACAGATACCATTAGCGGTGCACAATTGTGGAGTATTATGGGCGCAGGTGTTGTAGGGGCTTTGGCATATACCTTCAGTGATTCTTTCTGGTACAGCGCTGTTGAAGGGGAAGTATATGCATTGTCTTCTTTCTTTACGGCCATCGTTTTCTGGGCCATTTTGAAATGGGAAAACCATGCCGATGAACCCGGAGCTGATCGTTGGATCGTCTTCATCTTCTTTATGATGGGTCTCTCCATCGGCGTTCACTTATTGAACCTTTTGACCATTCCGGCCATCGTAATGGTGTATTATTTCCGTAAGCGCGATAATTTCAAATATGACCTATTACGTAAATGGTTTTTGCGCTTGGTAGCGATTGGTGGGGTACTGGCTTTTATTGGTGCACTGGTTGCAGCGAAAGGAGAAGTATCAGATAGAAATCCTTCGATGGACAGTACACTGGCCGGATTAATGATTCTTGGTACTGCAGCAGCCATCGGTCTTCTGTTTTTGGTGGAAGGATTGAATAAACAGAAAAAAGCCATTTATGGCGGTATCTATATCTTCTTTGTATTGGCCTGTGTAATCACAGGGGTAGTACAGGTAGGAGTCATTCAATACACTGTAAAGTTTGCCGGTACGTTTGACCGTTGGTTTGTCAACGGTTTCGGATTGCCATTCTTCTCAGGTTTCGCATTTTTCTTCTTGTTACTCTCCGGATTGATCTGGTATGGTTTAAAATATGCAGCTCGTAAGAACTGGGCTTATTTACGTTTGGGTTTATGGTGTATCACTTTCATGCTGATCGGATACAGTACTTATGTAACTACCATGATTCGCAGTAATGCCAATCCATCGGTAGATATGTACAATGTAGATAATCCGATCAGCTTGGTCGGGTATCTGGGTCGTGAGCAGTATGGCGATTTTCCATTGCTGTATGGACAAAAATTCACTTCTCGTCCGATTGATCTGAAGACAACGGGTACGCGTTATCAAAAAGCAAGAGATCAATACATCAGTTTAGGCGAAGACAGAAGATATGTATTTGCGGCAGAAGATAAAATGGTATTTCCTCGTGTATGGGATATCAATAATGATCAAAACCATCAGGACTACTATGCTTTTTATTTAGGCATTAATAGAATGAATGATGGAAGTTGGGAGCGCGAACCCAATCAGGCTGATAATATTAAATTCTTCTTTGGTTATCAAATTAACTGGATGTATTTCCGCTATTTCATGTGGAACTTCTCCGGTAAGCAAAACGATAACCAAGGTCTCTTTACAGGCAATGTACGTGATGGTAACTGGATCACCGGTATTCCGGTGGTAGATAAAGTGATTTATGGAGATCAAAGTCTGATGCCTGATTCTTTAAAGAACAACAAAGCCAATAACAAACTCTTTGCGCTGCCATTGATTTTGGGATTATTGGGATTGTTCTACCACTACAAGAAACGTGGGGATGATTTTGGTGTAAACTTCCTTATGTTCTTCTTCACCGGTTTCGCCATTGTACTCTACCTCAATCAACCCGGTTACCAGCCTCGTGAGCGTGATTATGCCTACGTAGGTAGCTTCTATGCATTTGCGGTATGGATTGGATTGGGTGTATTGAAAGTAGGTGACTGGTTGAACAAAGCCGTGAAGCAAGCGAGTATGAGTGCAATGCTGGCTACAATTATTTGCTTACTTGCAGTTCCGGTATTGATGGCTCAGCAAGAATGGGATGATCATGACAGAAGCAAGAAAACAGTAGCGCCCGATATAGCTCGTGATTACCTAGAAAGTTGTGCGCCAAATGCCATCTTATTTACTTTTGGTGATAACGATACTTACCCACTTTGGTATGCTCAGGAAGTAGAAGGTATTAGACGAGATGTAAGAGTGATCAACTATAGTTTATTGGGTATCGATTGGTATATCAATCAACTGCGTTATAAAGTGAATGAAAGTGCTCCGATAGATGTGATCTGGACTGCTGAGCAAATTGAAGGTGGTAAGCGTGATTATATTGAATACAGACCTGATCCGAATATTCCGGAGAATCGTTATTACGATCTGTATGATCTTATGAAAAACTATGTAGGAGCAGATAATCCAGAGAACAGCTATAGTTATCCGGTGAAAAAAGTGTCTCTTCCTGTTGATCGTGAGAGTGTTATTAAGAATGGAACGGCTAACGCTACTGATAGTATCGTGAATGAGCTTCGTTTTGAAATCGGTAGAAATACCTTGATGAAGAATGATCTGGCAGTATTGAACATCATTGCAGCGAATAAGTGGCAGCGTCCAATTTATTTCACATCTCCATCACTGGAAAATATGGGCTTTGAGCAGTTCTTGCGTAGAGATGGTTTGACATACAGACTGGTTCCTGTTGAGAATGATCGTGTGAATACTGATTTCATGCTTGATAAAGTAACCAACAAATTCAAGTTTGGTAGTGCGAATGTACCGGGTGTATATTTCGATGAAGAGAACCGTCGCCAGTTGAATACGCTGCGTACGGCTTATGCAGATCTGGCATTGGATCTGGCGAGTAAGAATCGTAAGGAAGATGCTAAAAAAGTATTGAACCAGATCGATAAAATGATGCTGGATGAAAACATGCCTTATGGTATGGCGAGTCGAGGTAACTCACATAATCGGAATTCATTGTTATTCTTAGAAGCTTGTTATCTGGCAGGAGATACGGCTTTAGCGAACAAAGTATCCAATTCGGTGAAAAAAGACTTGGAACAACAGATCAGGTTCTACAATTCATTAACAGGCCGCAAAGCCGAACTGATGGAAGCTGAGAAGCGTGGGTCTGAGAATTATTTGCAGGCGATCTCACAAATGCAAACGATTTACAATCCAAAATTGCAAATACCCGGTAAAATGATGGCGGCTGATTCGGCTGCTCAAAAATAATCGCTTACCGGAATGATATCATAAGGCCCCGATTGGTTATATCGCCAATCGGGGCTTTCTTTTATCCATATTATAAACTCCTGCCTTTGCTGATCGCCTGACCAGCAATTTCTTTTACGTATATCGCAAACCATCCTGTTCGTTTGCTTGTTAAATTGCATACACATGCTAGGACATCGATTTATACATTTTGATCCGAATGAGAATGGTCAAACCAAGTTTGAACAGTTGTTGAATCTGTTCATGCAACTACTCACTTATACCAATGGCGATGCTTCAGAAGCTTTACAATGGCTCAACGAACTCGATAAACAATACAAGCTTACCGATAACGATTATGGAATGGGGGATTTTATTGAAGACCTCAAGCAAAATGGTTATTTATCTGAAGACCCGGCCAGTGGAAGTTTCTCCATCACCGCCAAATCAGAACAAACCATTCGGAAGAAAAGTCTGGAAGAGATTTTTGGGAAATTGAAGAAAAGCAGACAGGGCAATCATCAAACTTTTAAACCCGGACAGGGTGATGAGATCAATCCGGATACCCGACCTTTTCAGTTTGGCGATATGTTGGAGCAAATTGATTTTACAGAGAGTATAAGGAATGCACAGATCAATAGAGGAGTAGAGAGTTTCTCGATGCAGGAAGAAGATCTTCAAATCAGAGAAAGCGATTTCAAAACGCAGACATCAACCGTGCTCATGATCGATATTTCTCACTCCATGATTTTGTATGGGGAAGATCGCATCACGCCGGCAAAAAAAGTGGCAATGGCATTGAGTGAGTTGATCACGACCAAATACCCGAAAGACACATTGGATATTGTAGTGTTTGGAAATGATGCATGGAGTATTGAGATCAAAGACCTGCCTTATTTGCAAGTAGGTCCCTATCATACCAATACGGTTGCCGGATTGGAGTTGGCAATGGATCTTTTACGCAGACGAAAAAATCCAAACAAACAAATTTTCATGATCACAGATGGTAAACCCACTTGTTTGAAGATTGGGGGAAAATATTACAAGAACAGTTTTGGGTTAGACAGAAAAGTAGTGAACAGGTGTATCAATCTGGCAGCACAATGTAAAAAATTGAAGATACCCATCACCACTTTTATGATTGCTTCGGATCCTTATCTGCAAAGCTTTGTACAAGAATTTACCGAAATGAACAATGGCAAAGCATTTTTTGCCAGCTTAGATAAATTGGGAGCATTTATCTTCAAAGATTTCGAAAGTGGAAAAAGGAGAACTGTCTATTAATGAGCGACTCTGCGCAATCTCTTTTCTTCTTTCTCTTTGTTTAAAAAAGATTCAAAATTATTGACTTCAAAAAAGCATTTCACAAATAAGAAAAAGACATAATGAAGATACAGCACATCAACACATTAGGTGAATTAAAGAAAAGTGGTTATCAATCACGTTCCGTAAAAGATGAGGTCAGAGAAAATCTGATTCGCTCTATTCAAGAAAAGGAAAATCCTTTTGCAGGCATCATTGGGTATGAGGACACCGTGATTCCTGATACTGAGCGGGCCATATTGAGCAGACACAATATGCTTTTTCTCGGATTGCGAGGACAAGCAAAAACAAGAATGGCCAGACAAATGGTGGATTTGCTGGACGAATATATTCCCATTGTTGCCGGCTCAGAAGTAAATGACGATCCGCTGCAACCCATGAGTAAATTTGCCAAAGACCTGATTGCAGAACATGGAGATAATACCCCGATCCAATGGATGCACCGAAGCGAAAGATATGGAGAAAAATTAGCCACACCTGATGTGAGTGTGGCCGATTTGATCGGTGATATTGATCCCATTAAAGCAGCAAATTTAAAATTGAGTTTTGCCGATGAGAAAGTGATTCACTATGGAATCATTCCGAGAAGCAACAGAGGAATTTTTGTGATCAATGAATTACCGGATCTACAGGCAAGAATTCAGGTAGCGCTGTTTAATATCTTACAAGAAGGCGATATTCAGATCAGAGGTTTCAAACTTCGTATGCCGCTGGATATTTTATTCATCTTCACCGCTAATCCGGAAGATTATACCAACAGAGGCAGTATTGTAACACCTTTGAAAGACCGTATACAAAGTCAGATACTTACCCATTATCCCAAAACCATTGAAAATTCACTGGCGATTACCGAGCAGGAAGCGAGAATACCTGCAGATCAGGCTTCAAAAGTAGAAGTAAGTGATTTGGTGAAACGATTGATTGAGCAGGTTGCTTTTGAAGCACGTAACAATGAGTATGTAGATAAAAAAAGTGGGGTGAGTGCCCGCTTAACCATTGCAGCTTTTGAGAATGCGGTGAGCAGTGCAGAAAGAAGGGCTTTGATTCATCAAGAAAAACAAACCCAAATATGGATCAGTGACCTGAGTGGTATTATCCCGGCCATCACGGGAAAGATAGAACTGGTGTATGAAGGAGAGCAGGAGGGACCTTATCAGGTAGCGTTGAATCTGGTAGACAAAGCCATCCGTTCACAGTTTGTACAATACTTCCCGAATCCGGATCAGATCAAGAAAAAAAGGAGTGCTGGGAAAAAATCAGTGGAAGAAAAAGAGCCGGAGAATCCTTATACCTCCATTATCCGCTGGTTTGATGGTGGAAACCATGTGGATCTGTTAATGGATATGAAAGATGAAGCCCGAATCAATGCTTTATATCAAGTAGATGGGTTGTACGCTTTTGTAAAAAAGTATTTTCCTCAAGCCAGTAAGGATCAAAATGCCTTATTGATGGAATTTGTGTTGCATGGATTGGCTGCTTATTCACTCATCAGTAAGAAAACGATTGAGGGTAGGATAGAGTTCAAAGACTTGATTGGAAGTATGATGAATCTTGGAGAGATGAATTTTGATGTGGCGGATGAGGAGGAAGATTATAGCTGATGGCTCATAGCTAATAGTCCATGGTCCATGGTAGATAGTACAAGAAAGAGGGGCTGTATCAGATTTTTGGTACAGCCTCTTTTTATTAGAATTTGAATCCGAAAGAGATGCCTCCATAAAAAGGGAAGACTCCTGCGCCTGTGATGAGGGGAGAGACAAATACTCTGCCCGTGAATCCATTTTTCTCTGGCTGATAACGATATCCAAAATTGAAGTAGCCAAAAACGGTGGAAGAACTGTTTTCGAAGAAATCTTCCCCATCGGTAACAGTGAGTGCACTGGCTCCGGCTCCCAGTTCAAAATAATGACCATTGCTTCCCGATAAATAGTTGAGTCCAACAGGGATTGCAAATACTCCTGAAGTTAAAAATCCAATTCCACCGGCTCCTACGCGAAAACCTAAACCTTTCTGGCCTTTGAAACGTTGGTCATAGTTGATAGAAAGAATACCGGGTCCACCAATTTCTCCGTAGATGTTTTTGGCCGGAGGCAGCGGTAAATCACTATTGTCTCTTTGAGCGGTAACAGTCGTATGAATGCTTGCAGTAAGTACAAATAGGAGTAGAAGTCTTTTCATGAATGATTTTATTTAATCCTTGACAGACAAAACTAAACTATGGCTGCATCTGTGTGTAACCGTTCATCCACATCACATGTTTATGTGAATTCCGCTTAAATCATTTCTTTGAGTTGCTCTACCACACGATCAATCTCTTCTTTGGTATTGTGCTTTGAGAAAGAGAATCGAACAGTTACCTGATTCGGATTATTATTGATCGCCCTGATGACATGTGAACCTTGATCAGCCCCACTGGTACAGGCACTACCGCCACTGGCGCAGATATTGTTGATGTCGAGGTTAAATAGAATCATCTCACTTTTTTCCGTTTTAGGGAAACTTGCACTCAGCACTGTATATAAAGAGCGACCCAAAGTATCGCCATTAAAAGCAACGCCTTTGATGTTTTTCTTCAACTGCTCCATCATGTATATTTTCAGCCCTTTGATGTAAGTGCTATCTTGTTCATAGTTGGCCGTTGCGAGTTCCAATGCTTTGGCAAAACCTACAATACCATACAGATTTTCTGTACCCGCACGCATATTTCTCTCTTGACTACCGCCATGTACAAAAGGCTTGATTTTTACATTTTCATTGATATACAGCAATCCAACCCCTTTCGGACCATGAAATTTATGACTGGCACCGGTAATAAAATGCACAGGGGTATTACGCAGATCAAAAGGAAAATGTCCAACTGTTTGAACGGTATCACTGTGGAAAATAGCACCGTATAATTTGCACAGTTCACCAACTGCATGGATGTCCATGATATTGCCTATTTCATTATTGGCATGCATCAACGTAACCAAACATTTCTCTTCACTCTCTGCCAATAAACGTTCCAAGTCTTCCAGATCGATATGTCCATTAGGAAGCAACTTTACATAACTCAATGCTGCTTCACCGGTATGGTATAAAAATTCAACAGTATGTGTGGTAGCATGGTGTTCGATCACGGAAGAGATGATATGTTTACATCCCAAATCGCGAACTGCTGCTGTAATAGCCGTATTGCTACTCTCTGTACCACCACTGGTAAAGAAGATTTCCGCAGGATGTGCATTCAATATTTTCGCAACGGTTTTACGCGCATTCTCAATGGCCAATCTACTTTCTCTTCCATAACTGTAAATAGAAGAAGGATTGCCAAACTGACTGGTCAAATAAGGCATCATAGCCTCTAATACCAATGGGTCTAATGCGGTAGTAGCTGCATTATCGAGATATATTCTTTCCATGGGGCAAAGGTAGGGAAGTATGGTCAAGATGAGTTGACAGTTGTTAGTTGACAGTTGACAGAGTTGAAATATATACCCACTCATTTCCTTCTATCAACTGTCAACTATCAACTGTCAACTAAAAATCACATCACTTCCTGAATATCCTTAATCAGTTTATTGGCAATATTCGCAGCAATGGTTTCGGAGTTGCTTTCTGCATAAATACGGATGATGGGTTCTGTATTGCTGGTGCGTAAGTGTACCCAATCATTCTCGAACTCTATTTTCAAGCCGTCTTCGGTATTGATGGGATGTTGTTTGTATTTCTTTTTGATGTGTTCGAATATTTTCTTGAGATCGAATCCGGCAGTGAGCTCAATTTTATTCTTGCTCATGAAATAATCAGGATAGCTGTTTCTCAATTGCTTGGCTGATTTCTGTTCCAAAGCCATGTGCGATAAGAATAATGCGATACCGATCAATGCATCTCTGCCATAATGGAGATCAGGAACAATGATGCCACCATTTCCTTCGCCACCAATCACAGCGTTTACGGCTTTCATTTTATTTACCACGTTCACTTCACCAACAGCACTGGGTGTGTACGTGCCACCATGTTTAATGGTAACATCTTTCAATGCACGGGTAGAAGACATATTGCTGACCGTATTTCCTTTTCTGTTTTTTAATACATAATCCGCAACAGCAACAAGGGTATATTCTTCGCCAAACAAAGAACCATCTTCACAAACAAAACACAAACGATCTACATCAGGATCCACAGCGATACCAATGTCTGCTTTTTGTTTGTTGACTTCGTTACAAAGTTCTCTTAAATGCTCCGGTAAAGGTTCCGGATTGTGAGCGAATTTTCCATTCACTTCACCATTCAATACTGTAATATCTTTAACGCCTAAAGCTTTTAATAGGGCAGGCACAGCAATGGCTCCGGTGCTGTTGATGGCGTCCAATACCACTTTGAATTTTGCTTTCTTGATAGCTGCAACATCCACCAAAGGATAAGCCAATACGGCATCAATATGTTGTTGAAGTGCTGTTTCATTAACGGTATATCCACCGAGTTTATCTACTGATGCAAACGTAAAATCATCTTTGGCAGCTATCTCTAACAAGGCTGCGCCATCTTCTCCACTAATAAATTCTCCTTTCTCATTCAACAATTTCAGGGCATTCCATTCTTTGGGGTTATGACTGGCAGTGAGGATAATACCACCTGCTGCTTTTTCAAAAACAACAGCCATTTCCACGGTAGGCGTCGTGCTTAATCCAAGATCTACCACATCCAGTCCAAGTGCATTCAAAGTACTCACCACCAGACGTTGAACCATCTCCCCGCTGATTCGTCCATCGCGACCAATGACCACTTTTTGGTTGTCGCCGGCTCTTTTGGAAAGCCAGGTTCCGTAAGCTGCGGTAAAGCGAACCACATCTAGTGGACTTAATGTATCGCCGGGTTTGCCGCCAATTGTTCCTCTGATACCTGAAATGCTCTTGATGAGTGCCATATTGCCTGATATTTTGCGGCTGTAAACATAATTCAATTTTTGTAGCGCTGCTTCATGTAATTTTGCGCTATCAATGTGTTTTTATGCCGGATAAAGCGTGGTTTAGGGATTGGTTTAATTCTCATTATTATCATTTATTGTATCAGCACAGGGACGATCGTGAGGCGATGGATTTTATCGCTACGCTGATTCAATACCTGCAACCCAAATCAGGCTCCCGTATGCTGGATGTTGCCTGTGGTAAGGGACGGCACAGCAAAGCATTGGCGGATATGGGTTTTGATGTAACAGGTATCGATCTTTCAGCCGCTTCTATCATTGCTGCCAAAGAGCAGGAAGCAGAAAATTTACATTTTTATCAGCACGATATGCGTTTGCCTTTTTGGGTGAACTATTATGATTATGCATTTAACTTTTTTACCAGCTTTGGTTATTTCAGAACACGCCGTGAGCATGATAGCGCCATTCGAACCGTTGCGCAAAGTTTGCAACATGGTGGTTATTTTGTCATTGATTACCTGAACGTGCATTATGCAGAAGATCAATTAGAAAAAGCAACCATCACGCAGGCAGGAGAAGTGCTATTTCATATCAGCAAATGGCAGGATGAAGATCATTTCTTTAAACAAATTCAGATTACGGATCCCACACATCCTACACCACATCATCTTTATACCGAACGAGTAGCAAAATTTTCATTGGGCGATTTCACAGATATGCTGGCTTACCAAGGCATGCAGGTACAGGAAGTATTTGGCGATTACCAATTGGGGAGATATGATGTACGTAAATCTCCCAGAATGATTATTCTGGCTAAGAAATATTAATGCTTAATTATTCTTGGGTAGGAACGATGTTTTTTTCAGGAGATTCCACTTTTTTATGGTTAACTACGGTAACAAATCGAGGTATGTGCACACGCACTTGGTTTTTATCAAAAGCGAAAGTCCCGGGCATATTAAAAACATAATCGCTGCCAGGTGACCAAACAGGCATCGTATTTGTTAATCCGGTATGCAATTCTCCTTTTACAAGTTGTTTTCCTAAAAGCCTGTTTTTTAACGAATCTGATAAAGTAATTTGTTGAGGATATTCCTTTACAGTAAGTGGTTCTAATAAAATACCATGCTTCTGTTTTTCATTCAACTTCAGAAATTTTTTCAAATGGGGATTGGTGGTTACATGAATGGTCTTTTTTTCAGTTTGCTGAGCAAAAGATATCATACAAGAAAAGAATAGGAGTAGTAGAAACAGTATCTTTTTCATACTTTAAATTAATCATTTATGAAATGGGTACTACTATTATAGATGGATATTTTGTTAAAAGTTTATTAACGACACATACTGTAACTTTATCCGCTCATGGCTGACTACTTTTTATTACAGTCTTTTTTTCAACGCCTTCTTCAAACAATATTGGAGTGGGATAGCTGGTTGTTCTTGAAAATCAATACGATAGTTACTCATCCACTACTCGATAAAATATTTCCGTTATGGCGTGATTCGGAATTATGGGTACCTTTTTATTTGTTTCTGATTGTATTGGCCATTGTGAATTTTGGTAAAAAAGCAGGGTCTTGGATTTTATTTGCAATCATCAACGTCGCCCTCACAGATCAGGCGAGCAGTTCATTGATCAAGAATTGGTTTGCTAGAATACGTCCATGCAATGAAGAACTCTTAGTTGGGAAAATGCGGTTATTACTGGAGCATTGCTCAGGTGGATTTAGTTTTACATCCTCCCATGCCACCAATCATTTTGGGTTTGCCATGTTTGTTTTTCTAACTACCCGACATCTTTTCGGAAAATGGGGAAAATGTCTGTTTGTGTGGGCTGCAACTATCAGTTATGGTCAGGTATATGTTGGGGTGCATTATCCCATCGATATTTTATTTGGAGCATTATTGGGTTCAGGTATTGGAGCTTTGACAGCAGGTTATTACAATCGTAAAATGGGGCCCATTACTTTATCGCAAAATGAAACATCTCTTTCACAATGAGCGACCGATTATTTAAAGGAACTTTATTAGCCTGTCTGCTGGTATACATACTCGCTATGTGGAGTATTCCTGTTATTGATATCGATGCTGCACAATATGCATCGATGAGTAGAGAAATGCTGGAGAACAATAGCTATCTCAAGTTGTACGATTTAGGGAATGATTATCTGGATAAACCTCCTATGCTTTTCTGGCTCTCTTCACTCAGTATGCGTTTCTTGGGTGTGTATGACTGGGCATATCGTATTCCCTCTGTATTGATGTTGTTATTGGCTATTTATGCTACCTACCGATTAGCCTTGCTTTTTTATAGCCAAATGATAGCTCAGTTATCTGCAATAATATTGGCTTCCTCACAAGCTGTTTTTTTAATGGTACATGATGTTCGCTGCGATACCATGTTATTGGGTTGGGTAACTTTTAGTTTGTGGCAATTAGCAGCTTGGTATGAAAACAACCGATGGAAACATTTGATCTGGGCATTTGTGGCAATAGCAGGTGGTATGATGACCAAAGGTCCTATCGCACTCATGGTTCCAATTTTTGCATTCGTACCTCATTTTGTATTAAGAAGAGAGTGGAAACAGTTCTTCAGATGGGAGTACCTCATCGGACTATTGATAGTAGCTGTTTTGTTATTACCCATGAGTATAGGATTGTACCAACAGTATGATCTGGAACCGGGTAAAATATTTCATGGAAAACCTGTGAATTCCGGTCTTCGTTTTTATTATTGGACGCAAAGCTTTGGAAGATATACCGGTGAAAATGTATTCAATGAAATGAATCATTTTACGTTTCTTCTTGAAAACATGTTATGGAGTTTTCTTCCATGGATATTTTTCTTTTTTGGAGGGTTGATCCTTGCCGTTCGGGAGCTGTGGATGAAACGATTCCGAATATCCGGTAAAGAAGAATGGATGACAGCAGGTGGCTTCATCATTACCTATTGTATTCTGGCAAGAAGTCAAGCACAATTACCTCATTATATTTTTGTGGTGTTGCCACTGGCGGCTATTATCACTGCACGTTTTCTGCATCGTATGCTTTTTGAACAGCAATGGCCGGTTTGGGGAAAGCTATTCAATTGGGTACATGGGTTTATTTTTTTACTCTTATGGGTTGCCGTGATCGTTTTGATTTTCTGGCCTTTCCCGGAAATTTCGATGGTATTAAAACTGTTGGCAATTGTTGGATGTCTGGGTTTTATTGGATTACTATTTCAAACCCGCAAACAACCCAAGCCTCTTTTTATTTTGGCGCTCTATACGGTCATAGGCGTTAATTTTCTGTTGGCGACAGGTTTTTATCCGCAGTTATTGAAATATCAAATGGGGAACACTGCCGCATCCGTTATTCATCAATCGCAACTGGATAAAAACAAAGTGATCCTGTATGAAATTGATGAAAGTAGGGCTCTTCACTTCTATGGTAAACATATTTTTCAAAGAAAAACGGCGCTGGATTCTTTGGTCGATAATGAAGTGGTTTTAACCAGAAAATCAACAGTCCCGGCGCTACAACAACGCTTTCCCAATCTGAGTACTATATTTGAGGGAGAATATTTCGGGGTAAGTATGTTGACCTTACCCTTTTTGAATCCAAAAACAAGATCAAAAGAAACCGTTTCTTATGTCCTCGTAGATCTGGATGGACAAAAAAATAAGAAACAATAACATGACGGAAATCTTTATTATACTCGGTTTAATCATTCTGAATGGATTTTTTTCCATGGCAGAAATTGCATTGGTATCAGCCAGAAAAGCGAGGTTGGAAGCACAGGCTGCTAAAGGTGATGTAGATGCGAAAAGAGCTTTAGACCTCGCCAATCACCCAGATACTTTCTTATCAACCATACAAATTGGTATTACACTGGTGGGGGTATTAACGGGTATCTACTCCGGAGATACATTCAAAGAGCCTTTGAAAGATTGGCTCTCTCAGTATGGCACATTTGGGGAATATGCCAGTACTGTAGCCACCATCATCATTGTAATCATTGTTACTTACCTCTCATTGGTATTGGGAGAACTGGTGCCTAAAAGAATTGGACTCAGCAATCCGGAAGGTATTGCTAAATCCGTGGCAGGACCAATGCGTATTGTAACCTGGATCACATTTCCATTTATCTGGTTATTAAGTAAGTCATCACATATCATTATTCGTTTGCTGAACATGAAGCCCAATGATAATCAGGTGACCGAGGAAGAGATCAAAGCGATTATCAGTGAAGGAACAGAACAAGGAACAATTGAAGAAGCAGAGCAGGAAATTATTGAACGTGTATTTCATTTGAGTGATCGTAATATCACTTCACTCATGACCCATAGAAGCGATATTGTTTGGTTGGAAGTAGATGATACTGTTGCTAGCGTGAGGGGAGAAGTGATGGAAAATATGCATTCGGTATATCCTGTTTGTGAGAAGGATATCGACCATATCAAAGGTGTGGTCTCTCTTAAAGATTTATTTGCAGCACATACTGATGCAACCATCAGCAGTTTGATGAAAGATGCGATGTATGTACCGGAAAACAATACTGCTTATCAGGTATTGGAAAAATTCAAGCAAACCAAAATTCATCATTGTTTTATTGTGGATGAATATGGTTCTGTACTGGGTTTAATTACCCTCAATGATATTTTAGAAGCCATTGTAGGAGACATTCCTCAGGAAGAAGATGAAGCCTATGAGATTTTGGAAAGAGCCGATGGCAGTTTCCTGGTAGATGCACAGATCCCTTTCTACGATTTTCTTACCCATTTTGATAAAACAGAATGGATGATGGAGGGAGATCGTGATTTTGATACACTGGCAGGATTCATTATCCATGAACTCGAAAAAATTCCGGTTACGGGAGATACGATGGAATGGAAAATGTTCCGTTTTGAAATCATTGATATGGACCAACATCGCATCGATAAAATCTTGGTCAGCTTGATTGAATCATAGCCTAAAACCGGAAGCTGGTTTCTCTTTTTGGATAATCCAATTTGTAGGTTTTCTGTATTCCCTTTGTTTTTACATGTACAATATTCACTTGGTTCGATTCATAATCGTACAATAAGCTACAATCAACATCAACGGTATTGATCAAGGGTTGATTTTCTATTTCAAAATAACACCAAGTGCTTTCCATTTGCTGTTCATATCCCAATATGCGAAAATTGACGGGTTTCCCATTCACATTCAGTTTGAGCCGCTGTGAAACATAAGCCTGCAATTGTTTTTCGATCAACTCTTTTTGCGCAGCATTTGCGATATCAATCTTCTGTTTACTGAATTGTTGTAAGGTTTTTTCCAGGTCATCACTGAATACCCTAACACTAATTTCCAATGTTGCTTCTTTGGCGTTATGGTTGATGTCAATAACCGACATAAAAAAAGGATGTGCCACATTGAGCAATCCGATCAACATCCACTGAATCATTATATTTACCATCTCAAAATCTTGCTTTTGTAGATACAAAGGTCACAATAAAATTATAATTCACCTATGGATCAATTTATTGTCTATTTTGAAACGGGATTCCAGCATATAGCCGACCTGAAAGGCATCGATCATATTCTGTTTGTGATGGCACTCTGTATCCGGTATCAGTTTATTGATTGGAAAAAGCTATTGATCCTCATTACCTCCTTTACAATAGGGCACTCCATCACATTGGCTTTAAGCGTATTCAATGTGGTGAATTATTCTGTTGCCTGGATCGAATTTTTGATCCCCGTGACCATTGTCATTACGGCGATCAGCAATCTGTTTGTCACCAAATTTACTTTCAAAAGTAAATTTCCACTGATTTATTTCTTTGCTCTTTTTTTTGGATTGATCCATGGTTTAGGCTTTAGTAACTACCTAAAAAGCATGTTGGGAAAGGACGAAACTATTATTGGTCAATTATTGGCGTTCAATTTGGGATTAGAGGCGGGACAGATCATAATCGTGCTGGCAATTTTGCTCATTTCATTTATATTCGTCCAACTTTTGAAGTGGAATCGCAGAGAATTTCTTTTGTTTATAACAGGAGGAGTATTTGCAGTAGCACTTCTCATGGCATTAGAAAGAATACCACAATAAAAACGAAACGATGAAAAAACTTGCTTCACTAGTAGTGGCTATTGGTATGTTCTGCTCTGTTCAGGCGCAGAATATCATGAATAACCCCACTTCTAATCATGGAAACAAATTTGAACAGTTGGGTACCATTCTTCCTACTCCGAATGAGTACCGAACTGCCAGTGGTGCGCCCGGACCAAAATATTGGCAGCAGCGTGCAGATTACAATATCAAAGCTGAGTTGGATGAAGCCAATCTCAAACTCAAAGGAAGTGAAACGGTTACTTACTACAACAACTCTCCGGATATATTGACCTATATCTGGTTACAGCTGGATGAAAACGAGCACAGCTCTGTGAACAATGCTGGGTATGAGGATGCCAGCTCACTCCGTCAGGTAAGTGTGAATTCACTGGATAATATGCAAGAGCGAAAGTCTGATAATGGCTACGGACATATCATCAGTAAATTGACGGACGCTACCGGTAAAAATTTGAAGTATACCATCAATCGCACTATGATGCGTATTGATTTGCCAACACCTTTGAAACCCGGACAAAAATTTGTGTTCAATCTGGATTGGAGTTATAAGATTTCAGATCGTATGGTAAAGAATGGTCGTGGTGGCTATGAGTTGGTAGATGGTAATCATCTTTTCACCATGGCACAGTGGTTTCCTCGTCTTTGCGTGTACAGTGATTTTCAGGGATGGCAGAACCATCAGTTTACCGGTAGAGGTGAATTTGCCTTGACTTTTGGTAATTACAACGTACAGATTACTGTTCCTGCTGATCATGTTGTATTGAGTACAGGAGAGTGTCAAAACTATGCACAGGTTTTAACACCTGCACAATTGGCTCGCTGGAATCAGGCACAATCTGCCAAAGAGCCTGTTGAAATCGTAACCTTGGAAGAAGCTAAAAAAGCAGAACAAGGAAAGAGCACACAAAAGAAAACCTGGATTTACAAAGCGGATAATGTTCGTGACTTTGCATGGACTTCCAGTCGTAAATATGTATGGGATGCAATGCCTGCATATGTTGAGGGTAAGAAAGTGATGTGTATGAGTGGATACGGTAAAGAAGCATATGGCTTGTACAGAAAATATTCTACCAAGGCGGTAGCGCATACCATTAAGAGCTATTCTAAATTCTCGATTCCTTATCCATATCCTGTTGCACAAAGTATTGAAGCCTCGAATGGTATGGAATATCCAATGATCTGTTTTAACTACGGAAGAACCAATCCAGATGGTACTTACAGCGAAGCAACTAAATATGGAATGTTGGGTGTGATTATTCATGAGGTAGGACACAATTTCTTCCCGATGATCGTAAACAGTGACGAACGTCAGTGGTCATGGATGGATGAGGGCTTGAATACTTTTGTTCAATACCTGTCTGAAGAGTTGTGGGATAACAAATATCCTTCACGTCGTGGGCCGGCCTGGGCGATTGTAGATTATATGAAATCTCCAAAAGAGCAGTTAGAGCCCATCATGACGAATAGTGAAAACATCATTCAGTTTGGTCCCAATGCATATTCAAAACCTGCTACAGGTTTGAATATTCTTCGTGAAACCATTATGGGAAGAGAACTGTTTGATTTTGCATTCCGTGAGTATGCACGTCGCTGGGCTTTTAAACATCCTACACCTGCTGATCTTTTCCGTACCATGGAAGATGCTAGCGCAGTAGATCTGGACTGGTTCTGGAGAGGCTGGTTCTATAGTATTGACGCTTGTGATATTGCTATTGACACCGTTCGTTATGCTGTATTTGATCCAAATGCACAACCGCAACAGCGTGCTTCTACAGAAGGACGTACCATGCCTATCGATAAACCTGTATTAAATGCTTTTGAAGATATTTCTAAGATCCGTAACAGAGAAGATAAAAGCATTGTATTCCAAACAGATGTAGATACTTCTTTGCGTGATTTTTATTGGAGATATGCTCGCGGACTCGAGCCTTACGATTCTGTAACAAGAGTACCTGTACCTTCTTTCGGAACACCTGAAGTATTAACTGATGCTGAAAAAGCAAAATACAAAGACATGCATTTGTATGAAATCACTTTCAGTAATAAGGGCGGATTGGTAATGCCATTGATCGTTGAGTTTACTTTTGAAGATGGTACCAAAGAAACAGAACGTCTCTCTGCGCAAATTTGGAGAAAGAATGAGAATAAAGTAACCCGTTTGTTCATGACCAAGAAAAAAGCGGTAAGTATCAAACAAGATCCGATGCGCGAGACTGCTGATATCAATGAGAATAACAACAAATGGCCTGCGGTTGCAGAACCTACTAAATTCCAGTTGTTCAAATTGCGTGCTGCTGCTCGTGGACAATCACAAGGAGTGAATCCTATGCAGAATGCGCAACAAAAGAAAAATTAATCTGATCTAATTTTTTATAAAGCCGTTTCTTGCGTTGAGTTAGAAACGGCTTTTTTATGTAAAATAAACATCTATGCGACAGTTTCTTTCATTTATGTGTTTTCTGTTATCGATGCAAGTATTTGCTGCGTCAGTAGATACGATTACTATTTATAGTCAGGCGATGCGTAAAAATATCAAAACTGTGGTGATCAAGCCGGAAGGATATGAAATGCAAGGCGCTAAAAAATATCCGGTGGTGTATTTATTGCATGGTCATGGCGGTAATTACAGAAACTGGATTACAAGGGTTCCTCAAGTCAAAACCTTGGCAGACCAACATCAAATGATGATTGTTTGTCCGGACGGTGCTACCGGTAGCTGGTATTTTGATAGTCCGATCGACAGTAACTATCGATATGAGACTTTTGTGAGTAAGGAAGTTCCTGATTTTATTGATAGTATGTATCAGACGATCAATGAAAGAAAAGGTAGGGTGATTACGGGCTTGAGTATGGGTGGACATGGCGGTATGTTCATCGGATTTAGACATGCTGATCGTTTTAGTGGTTGTGGCAGTATGAGTGGGGCTTTACATGTATCAGTGATCACCAATGGCTATGATGTAGAGAAAAGATTGGGGGATACTGCAGTGAATAAAAAGTACTGGCAAGATTGGAGTGTGTTGAAAGTGATAGAGCAATATCCAAAAGATTCTTTATCGATTTTGATCGATTGTGGTATACAAGACAGAATCATTGGAATGAGTAGGGCAGCACATGACAAAATGCTAAAGCTGAATATCCCACATGATTATATTGAAAGACCTGGTGCTCATGATTGGGCATATTGGAGAACGGCGATTGATTATCAACTATTATTTTTCCGAAAACATTTTGATAAAATGCTCAAATAAAAAGAAAGCAACCTCCTTGCCTGAGGTTGCTTCTTACTGCATGTTATACAGTTTGCCCATTATCAGTCTGTGAATTTACCACCTGCTGTAATCCAATCAGTAATTTTCTTTTTATCAGTGGCACTTAATTGTCCGCCTTGTGGCATGAAAGATGGGTTGCCATCTACTGCTCTTGCTTTGATACGTGCAGACGCATTGACAATGTTACAATCCGTACTCAATGAAATACCACCTTGTGCAGAAGCACCTGAATGACAGCTCACACAATTGGTATTGATGACTGCTTTCACTGCTGCAAATAAAACACCGCTAGGGGATGAATTAACAGTGACTGCGCCTGATTTTGTACAACCTTCACTATCTTTTGCGATAATGGTGTGATCTCCGGCAGTTACATTATTGAATACATTGGATGCCTGAAAAGTGCCTCCATCAATATTATAAGTGAATCCGGTACTTCCGGAAGCTGTTACGGTTACTGAACCACCATTACAACCTGCTGCATTGGTAGAAGCCAGTGTAATCGTGATATTTTTACTGGCACAGCTATTTCCTGCCGGAGGTGGGGGATTACTGCCTGTAGATGGACTATCTCCCCCCTTGCTACACGCTACAATGATACTGGCTGTGCCGGCTATCATCATTAATCCGATTATGCTTTTACGAATTTGGTTCATATCGAAGTTTTAGATTTACCTTATGTACGTCATTTCTTTTTGTTTGGTTGCCTGAACTGGTAAGAAAAATAAATTCCGAAACTACTCAGTTTCGCACTGCCAAATCCCAAACCGCTCAATGGTAGGTTGGCAAAGGGTTCAACCACTAGGGAAGCACTTTTATTGACCTCCCGAATCCAGCCCGCAGATAATTTAAGAATGGAGAAAGGATGTGTTTTTCCACCCGGATAATTGGCATTTCTTCTTATCGGTAAGCCATTGTAGTAATAGAAGTAATTGTAATTTTCACGGGTCATGAGGTAGGAGGAAAGTCCACCGCTAACAAATGCCCTAGTTTTTGTTTTGGTATCAAACGTGTAACGAGCTAATAAAGGAATTTCCCACATCGTACAAAAACCATCTACTGTTTCCAGTTTGTAATTGGCTACCCAACTACCGGCAGGAGCTTTGAAATCGCTACCTGCCATTTTATAATTTTTTCGTGTGTATAATCCACCGGTATGAATAGACCAATTGTTGTTCAAATGATATCCGATCATGATTCCTCCGGATGCGCTTGCCTTGTCAGCGTACCTAAACTTGACAGTTGTGGCATCCATACCCACTACTAAGGCAAAACTGAAAGCGTTTTTTACTTTTTGGGTTTTGGATGTTGACAAATCTGTATGGGTTACAATTGGCTGCTCTTGTAAAGCGTTTTCCATGATTGATGAAGTATCCTTTATCTCATTGATACTGGTATTGGCTAAATTGCTGCCTGTATCAATGGTTGGACGAATAAAATTGACATTTTCTTGTAACGTGTTCTCTACTTTGGTAATATTTTCTTTAGTAGTAGTTGATGGATTCGAAAATCGCTTGATTTCATTTTTCTCTTCTGTTATCAATGCCGATTCTCTAGATGTTTTTTGTTGAACCGATACCGAACTAAATGATTCAGATCTCAATTGCTTGGGTGAAGAGAATGATCTTTGATCAATAGCATCCGTTGAAACTTTAACCGTATTTTTTGATGGATCAGTAGAAATGATCTCTTCTTTTTTAAGGGTACTGTTTGCAAGAGTTGATTCAATAGAAATTTTCTCTGATTTAATTTGCTTTGTTAAAAGATGATTGCTGATTTGTTTTTCGTCCAATCGGTTTTGGGTGTACCATAGGATACTTCCACCAAGTAATAACGCAGCCATGATCCACCAGAAAAAGAAAGGTCTTCTTTTCTTTTTCTCAGTAGGTAATATCTTATCAAGCTCTCTTTCCATTTGATCCCAGGAAGGAGACGCCGTCACCGTATAGCGATCTGCTGCCTCACGGCTCAGCTGCTCAAGTCTGCTATCGTTTTCCGGGTTAGACATAATTGGTAGGTATGTTTCTTTGTGAAATAATTTTTCTCAGATTACTCTTGGCTTTCGACAAATTCGATTTGGAAGCACCTATACTGATCCCCAATGTCTGCGCAATTTCATCATGACTAAAACCTTCAATAACAAAAAGATTGAAAACCGTTCTATAAACAGGGGTCAATTGTCTAATGGCTTCTATAATCTCCTGATAGGCCATTTTATCTAACCCGGTTTCCTGTGTATCACCCATATGATCATAATCACTGTCATTTTCCGGGTGTATGATATTCAATTGCACTTTTCTGAGTTGATCAATACAGGTGTTAACAATGATGCGTTTGAACCAGCCTTTGAATAGTGCTTCTGTATCTCCATCACGCAATAGATCAAACCGATCAATATTTTTATAGAGTTTGATAAATGATTCGTGTACCATTTCTTTCGCCTCTTCCTGCTGATGGATATAGCGAAAAGCGATTTTCATGGCATAATCAAATAATCCCTCATACAACATACGTTGAGAGTTACGATCATTCTGAGAACAACCGTTGATCAGGGTTATTATGGAGGCAGTCTGGGTTGACAAAATGGGCAGTAAAAGACTTTAGCCTTTCTGTTAAACTACAATAAATGATTGGGATACGCAATCTGTATGGTAGGGGTTGCCTCAGATGTCAGAAATATTCTAAACAACATTATCCGCCGGTTCTGCCATCTCTTACCTGTACTTTTTTCTTTCCCGAGTTCTTTTTTTCGAAGTCGAGCACTTCTTTGGGCTTGGTTTTTACCGACGAAGTATCCTTCTTTACCGACGTACTATCCGCTTTTTTGCCCCCTTTTTCAGGATTCCCGGGTTCTTTTCCGGGTTCAACGATCTGATCAAGAAACCAATGTTCTGTTTTGATCAGTTCACCTGTCATGGGATAAAAAAAACGCCAGCGACCATGTTTAAGCGCGTTACCACTTGTTTTAACGATCACCACTTCATTCTTATTCGGGTCAATTACATCTTGTACTTCGATGGTATCAAATTGTTTGGCCGGATTGACGGCTCTCCAGCCTTCTTCCCGCTCCAGGCCTGCAATGGTGTAGTATCGGCACATCCCGTCTTTCAGTCCCCATTTGTAATTTTCAACGGCCAAAAGATCACCCATGAGGTTGAATTTTCGCCAGATACCTTCTTTTTTTCCATTGATAAAGACACCTTCTTCTTCATAACCTCTCTCACCTCTTAACGGAGGCATTTCTACTTTCCAACGCCCTTGTTTTAGTCCATTTTTGTCTGTGCAATTGATGGTATCACGTTTAGAAGTAAGCTTAAAAGTGACACACTGAGCCGTAGAAGCCAAGGAAAAGAAAATGAATAATTGCAGGGTCAGAAAACGCATATTCACTAAATTGAGCATCTCAAATTACCAACTATTTATTTTAGTATGAGAAAATTAACAACTGCTTGCTTCCTGTTATGGTCTTTGATCGGATTGGCACAGGTTAAGCCTACATCAGCTGATGAGCGCATGAAAGGTGTTCAGCAAAGAAAATTGATGCAACAACAGTCGCTTATCAACAACACGAGTTTCCGCAATATCGGACCCAGTGTCATGAGTGGCAGGGTGGTAGATATGGAAGTAAATCCGGAAGACCCCACTGAATTTTATGTAGCGTATGCTTCCGGAGGTTTATGGCATACAATTAATAACGGGATCAGTTTCAATTCCATTTTTGATACCGAGGATATCATGACCATTGGTGATATAGCCATGGATTGGAAAAGTCGTACCCTTTGGGTAGGAACCGGTGAAGTCAATAGTAGTCGTTCGAGTTATGCAGGAATTGGTGTCTATAAATCTAATAACAATGGCAAGTCTTGGGAGTATCTCGGACTTCCTGAAAGCCACCACATTGGAGAGATCAAATTGCATCCTACTGATGTGAATACTGCATGGGTGGCCGTACTTGGACATTTGTATTCTCCCAATAAAGAAAGAGGGGTATACAAAACAACCGATGGTGGCAAAAACTGGAAACAGACTTTGTATGTAGACAATACTACAGGTGCTGTTGATATCGATATCAATCCAAAGAATCCGAATGAATTGTTTGCAGCTATGTGGTATCGTACACGTTCGGCTTCCAATTTTGAAGAAGGGGGTAAAACCAGCGGTATCTACAAAAGTACAGATGGTGGTGAGAATTGGCAATTGATGTCAAAAGAAGGTTCCGGATTTCCTTTTGGTGATGGTGTGGGAAGAATTGGATTGATGGTATATCCTTCCAATCCATCTACCATTTTTGCGGTCGTAGATAATAATTTCCGTCAGCCAGCCAATGCCAGACAAAACCAAGGCGATACCAGTCGTTATGTTTTAGCCGATTTTAAAGAGCTCACAAAAGATCAATTCCTCGCATTGAATGATAACAAGCTGAATGCATTCATTCGTTCACCGAGAAATGGAATACCGCAGAAATATACTGCTGCATCTCTGAAAGAAGCAGTGAACAATGGCACCCTTGCTCCAACAGCCATTTGGGATTATTTATATGATGCCAATACTGCTTTATTTGAAACACCTATCTATGGTGCACAATTATACCGTAGCGATGATGGCGGTACTAGCTGGAAAATGACACATAAAGATGCCATTCCAAACCTCTACAGCACTTATGGATATTATTTTGGTAAAGTATGGGTGAGTCCGGTGGATGATAAAAAAATCATTCTGACCGGTGTTGGTTTATTGATGAGCACAGATGGCGGTGCTACTTTTAAGCAAATCGGAAAAGAAAACGTGCACTCTGATCACCACTATGTATGGATCAATCCTAAACGCGATAGTCATATCATCAATGGTAATGATGGAGGTTGTAATATCACGTATGATAATGGAGAACATTGGTTCAAAGCCAATACGCCTCCTGTTGGACAATTCTACAATATTGCAGTAGATATGGCTCATCCATACAACGTATACGGTGGCTTGCAGGATAATGGCACTTGGTTTGGAGCCGGCATTACCAGAGAAAACTATGACTGGTATGATAGTGGTCATAATCCTTATACTTCCATTGGTGGTGGTGATGGTATGCAGGTGCAAGTTGATTGGAGAGATAATAAAACAGTGTACAGCGGTTCTCAATTTGGAGCTTACAGCAGACAAACAATTGGTACAAGAGAAAGAAGAAGTGTTCGTCCGGCAAGAGACTTGGGTGAAACAGCTTTGCGTTACAATTGGCAGACACCTATCTTACTCAGTCGCCATAATCAGGATGTATTCTATTATGGTAGTAACAAGTTTCACCGCAGCATGAATCGTGGTGATAGTTTAGTGACTATGAGTGCTGATTTGACCACCAATCCTAAACAAGGGGATGTTCCATTTGGTACTTTAACCACGATGATTGAAAGTCCTCTTCGTTTTGGTTTGATTTATGTTGGGTCTGATGATGGTAATATTCAAGTGTCTAAAGATGGGGGCAATACCTGGACGCTGATCAATAAAAAATTACCCAAAGGCTTGTATGTGAGTCGTGTGACCGCTAGTGCATTTAGTGAGTCGCGTGTATATGTTTCATTGAATGGATATCGTAATGATCACTTCACAGCTTATGTGTATGTGAGTGATGATTATGGTACTACATGGAGACCAATCATGACTGATTTACCTGCAGAGCCTGTAAATGTGGTGAAAGAAGATACGGAAGATGGGAATATCATTTATGTAGGAACCGATGGAGGTTTGTATGTAAGTGTTGATGGCGGAAAGAGTTCTATGCTGTGGAATAAAGGTATGCCTAGCAGTGTTCCCGTACATGATGTAGTAGTGCATCCAAGAGACGGCGAAGTTATTGTGGGTACACATGGTCGTAGCCTGTATATCGCCAAACTCGATGAACTCCGTAAGCTCGCGAAGAAGAAGTAATGTCTGATTTTTGAAGTTTGTTTTTTTGATCTTTGATTTCTTGATTTAATATTTACTCCAAATCAAGAAATCAAAGATCAAAAATCAAACTTTCTTTTTCCTCAATATCCATAAATCTTGTTTGCCTGCTTTTTTTGGATGCAGTTCCCCATCCCAGTATTCAAGTATCTCAAATTTTTCTGCTAATGTCGTCTTTAATTTTTCAGGTAAGTGATAGGTAGACATCATTCTGTGTCCTTTTTTAGAGAAAGGAGTATTGTATATTCCTTCTGATTGGATTTGTTGTTGCTGTTGTTTGGATAGCTTTTTGATGAAATGATTTCCATGCGTGGTGATCCAAATAATGCCATTGGGTTTTGCAATTCGATTCAATTCATTCATCCATTTTTGTTGATCATCACTGGCGATATGCGTAAGTACAGAAAACCCAATGATCAGATCGAAATAAGTTTCTTTAAATGGGAGTGGAGGATATGTCTCCTGAACTTTGAAATGAATACCCGGTATGTTCTTTTGATTCCATACAATGGTATCAATATTTGGATCAGAGGCATGAATATTGACTGATGGAGTGAATTTTTGCAGATGTCTGGTGATTCTGGAAGGTCCGCATCCCCAATCAAGTATCGTAGGTGACTTGGGTAAATACTGTTGTACAGACTCCCATATTTCATGGGTAGTCAACTTGCCGTCTTCGATAAATTTTTGATAATCCAGAAGGTAGGATTCATATAGTGTATAGTCATCCGGGAAAGCTATTCTTGGATGTTTTCTTTGGTATTGAAAATTTGCATATCCATATTGGATTTGTTGCCAACGAAAAGCCAGTTGGTCAAATAGGCTCAGGGGTATGGTCTTTTTTAACCGGTTCAACATCTGATAACAAGATAAAGTATTGAACTAAGAAATAAGTAACTTACAATAAATCATTTAATCTAGACTTATGCGCACTTTAGCATCTGCAATTTTTCATGTAATTTTTATAGTAAGTATGGTAGTAGGATGTAAAACCGACAAAACTGCTGATACAACAGAAAATAGTGAAGGGGCTCAATGGTGGAAAGAAGAAATCATTTATCAATTGTATCCCCGTAGTTTTCAAGATAGTGATGGGGATGGAGTTGGCGATTTAAAAGGTATCATTTCTCGATTAGATTATCTGCAAGGCTTAGGAATCACTGCTGTATGGCTCAATCCGATTTATAGTTCTCCAAACGACGATAATGGCTATGATGTTAGTGACTATCAAAATATCATGAAAGATTTCGGTACCATGGATGATTTTGATCAATTATTAAAAGGGCTGCACAATCGTAACATAAAGTTGATCATGGATCTGGTAGTGAATCATAGCAGTGATGAACATGAATGGTTTAAGCAAAGTAGAACTTCTCGAGAAAATCCTTATCGAAATTATTATCACTGGTGGAATGCCGAAAGAGGGAAGCCGCCATATCGTTATAGTTTATTTGATGTGAATCATGATGCATGGATGTATGATTCTCTTACCAATGCTTATTATCTCCACTATTTCTCTCGTAAACAACCCGACCTCAATTGGGAAAATCCAAAACTGCGTGAAGAAGTATATGACATCATGAAATTTTGGGCTGAAAAGGGAATTGATGGATTTAGATTGGATGCTTTTCAGTTTGCAGCCAAGGATACCAGTTATCCCGCTTTTCCGGAAGGCTATGAGAAGAATTTTACCAAGTATTACGCCATGCAAGGCAACCTGCATGGTTATCTGAAAGAGATGAATGAAAAAGTATTTAGTAAATATAAAGTACTCAGTGTTGCCGAAGGTGCAGGTAACTCATTTGAGGATGCGCATCAGCTTGTAGATGCAGATAGAAAGGAATTACATATGGCTTATGCATTTGAAGGAGTAGATATTGCCAAGCCGGAAGGGTATAGTCTTTTGGTTTTTAAAGAAGTATTCTCCAGATGGGATAGTGCTTTTGCGGAAAAAGGCTGGTTGTCAATTTTTCTTGGCAATCATGATCAAGCCAGAATGGTCAGCAGATTTGGGAATGATGATCCGGCATATCGTTCTGCATCTACGTCTATGCTCAATACGTTTATCATGACCATGCGAGGTACGCCGTATATCTACAATGGTGATGAGTTAGGTATGACCAATGCCGGATTTACAAGTATCCATGAATTCAGAGATGTACAAACCCTGAATGAATACAAACGTTTACAATTGACAAAGGGTGACCTGGCTGCTTATCTTAAAAAAATACAAGCATCCAGCAGAGATAATGGAAGAACCCCTTTTCAGTGGGATAACAGTAAAAATGCAGGATTTACAACAGGAACACCATGGATTAAAGTCAATGCAAATCATGTCGATATTAATGTTGCTCTACAAGAAAAAGACCCCAACAGCTGCTTGAACTACTTTAAAAAACTGGTTCAATTGCGAAAAGATCATATCGCTTCATTGGTGTATGGAAAATATACTTTGTTGGATAAAAATAATCCTGATATATATGCATACACAAGAGAAAGTGATGGTGAAAAATTACTGATCGTGCTAAATTTTTCTAAAGAAACAAAATTGCTCAATCCGGGATTCGGCTTGCAAAAAGCACAAATACTTTTGTCCAATCTTAGTACAAATCCTGTCATTACAAACGAAACCATTCATCTCGCTCCATATCAGGCTGTGATTTATAAACTGTAATACTTATGAAAGCTTTTATTTCTAAATTGAAAATAACGGTATTGTTTTCTTTTCTGTTAATAGGTTGTGCCAATCAGCAGGAGCATGTAGTGGTGAGTAGTCAAGTAGTTAAAGAAGATCCCGGTGATGTCATCTATACCAACTCTACGATCATTATTCAGCCCACTCAATTGCAATTAGATAGTCTTCAACAAAAACTCGGAGAATCCAATTTCCAAATCGTACAGGGTGACTATGTATTCTATGCAAACGCAATGACGGGATTCTTTTCCGATAAAAATGTGGTCAAGTATACTTTTTCAGGAGTCAATTCGCTTCATTATAAAAATGCGGAAGGTAAGGTCATGAAGTATAACCTTGAACAGAATGGAGAGTCATGGCAACTTTATTTCTATTCACCGGAAAAAGGATTTCGTCGTGTTGATTTTGTAGACTACGAATCAGCGTTTACAAAATTCTTTAATCAATAAAAGGCTTCGCTACTGATATTCTACGATGCTATCATCTCATGCAAATACTGCTTACTCTCTTCTTTAAATGCTTTTCTCGGTTTCAAACCCAGTAATTGGAACATTTGATTGTCTTCGTCAAACGATGGGTTAGGAGTGGTCAATAATTTATCACCGGCAAAAATGGAATTAGCACCTGCCATAAAACACAGCGCTTGATCAGCAACACTCATCTCTGTTCTGCCTGCACTTAAACGTACCATGGTCTTAGGCATCAGTATTCTCGCAGTGGCAATCATGCGAACCATATCCCATACATCTACTTTGGAATTATGCTCTAAAGGAGTTCCCGGAATGGCTACCAATGAATTGATAGGTACACTTTCAGGATGTTCAGGCATGGTGGCCAATGTATGCAACATACCTATTCGATCTTCATGTGTTTCACCCAATCCTATGATACCACCACAACAAACGGTAACACCGGCTTTACGTACGTTTTCCAAAGTTTCTAATCGGTCTTCATAGGTACGCGTAGTGATGATTTCACCATAATGTTCTTTACTCGTATCTAAATTGTGGTTATAAGCATACAATCCCGCATCTGCCAGTTTTTGAGCCTGGTCTTCCGTTAGCATACCCAGTGTACAACATACTTCCATTCCCATTTCATTCACACCTTTCACCATATCCAATACACGATCAAAATCACGATTATCTCTCACTTCACGCCAAGCAGCACCCATGCAAAAACGAGTAGACCCTGCTTCTTTTGCTTTCTGGGCATATGCCAATACCTCATCTTTTTTCATGAGGGCTTGAATATCAATACCGGTATTGTAACGGGCAGCTTGTGGACAATAAGCGCAGTCTTCACTACAGCCCCCTGTTTTAATACTCAATAGGGTACATACCTGTACTTCCGCAGTATCATTATACTTTCTATGTAATTCCGCTGCTCGAAATACCAGTTCGAGCAAGGGCATGTTGTAGATATCGTAAATTTCTTCTTTGGTCCAGTTATGACGGATGTCGATAGACATAAAAATCGATTTAGATTACAAATATATAGGAACAAGCAACAATAGAAGAGCTTTTCATATTACAATCTCTGTGTAACTACGTGGTTTATTGATTGGCATTTTTAACCACAGTGTCGCAGAGTTTCACGGAGATTGGTAAAAGGGAACAAAAATCATTTACTTGCTCATTCCCTGTTTCCTATTTCTTGTTTCTTATTCTTTATTCCTCCGTTTTCCTATGTTGAATATAATTCCTCCATTTTTCAATGACTTTCTGCATATCATCCGGTAGTGGGGCTTCAAAATGCATGGGTTGTTTGGTTACGGGATGAATAAATCCAAGCGTCTGCGCATGTAAAGCACAGCGTGGACAAATATCAAAACAGTTATCTACAAATTGCTTGTATTTGGTGTAGATGGTGCCCTTTAAAATTTTATCGCCTCCATATTCCCAATCATTAAAGAGTGTATGTCCAATATGCTTCATGTGCACACGAATTTGATGTGTACGTCCGGTTTCTAAAACACATTCTACTAATGACACATAATTGAATCGCTCGAGTACTTTATAATGTGTGATAGCATGTTTCCCGATTTCTCCTTCCGGATAGGCATCAAACATTTTACGATGCTGACGATGACGGGCAATATGCGCTTCAATTGTTCCATTGTCTTCTTGTACATCACCCCATACCAATGCCACATATTTTCTATTCACGGTATGATTGAAAAATTGTTTGGCTAAATGAGCGGCCGCATCACCGGTTTTTGCCAATACAATCAATCCGGTAGTATTTTTATCAATTCGATGTACCAATCCAAAACGTGGCAATGATTCTTCGTCTAGATTCGGATTTTGTTGCAGGAAATGATAGGCAACACCATTCAACATCGTGCCTGTAAAGTTGCCGATGCCGGGATGTACCACCATATTCGCCGGTTTGTTGAGTACCATCACTGCATCATCCTCATACACGATATTCAAGGGAATATTTTCAGGTTTCAGTTCGGTATGTTCAGGATTGATGAGACTCATCAACACAATCTCATCACCCGGCTTGATCTTATAATTGCTTTTAACAACCTGTCCATTAACGGTCAAAAAACCGGCGTCAATACCTTTTTGAACTTTGTTACGGGTAGCACCTTCAATACGTCCCTGTACCCATTTGTCAATGCGTAAAGGTTCCTGACCTTTGTCTACTTTAAAAGTCTTTCGTTCATAAAGTTCCTCAGTGCCTTCTTCAGGCTGGAGATCCAAATCTTCCTGCATCCTGCAAAAATAGCAGAAACCATCCAAGCGCATTTAAAATGAAAGGATATCCGCTTTCCATACTAATTTTGCAAGATGCAGTCAGTACTATTCAGGGATTTGGGATTCAGGTCTTATCAATCGGTTTGGGATGAGCAGGAAGCCATGCTTAAAGAGAAGGTGGATATGAAGTCGGCTGCAAGAATGATGGGGCATGTTGATCAGTCCGCCAACATGGACAACCAGAAAACGGATACCGCCATTGTTGGTCGCCTGACCAACAATACAATACCCCACCATCTTTTATTAGTGGAACACTCACCGGTATACACCCTTGGTAAAAGTGGAAAAACTGAACATATTTTGATTTCAGAACAAGAAATGCAGGAGAGAGGCATTGACTATTTTCATATTAATCGCGGAGGCGATATTACTTTTCATGGCCCAGGACAAATCGTTGGATATCCGATCCTAGATCTGGAACAATTTAAAACCGATCTTGGATGGTATTTACGAAGTCTGGAAGAAGTGATGATCCTAACACTGGCACATTATGGATTACAAGGCGATAGGAGCAAGGGAGAAACAGGTGTTTGGCTAGATCCGGATATTCCCGGAAAAGAAAGAAAGATCTGTGCCATGGGTATTAAATGCAGTAGATGGATTACCATGCATGGTTTTGCATTCAATGTAAATACCGACCTCCGCTACTTTGATCATATTGTGCCCTGTGGAATTGTAGGTAAGCAAGTAACTTCATTAGAAAAGGAATTAGGATATACTATACCTTTTGAAGAAGTGAAGATATTGGTGAAAAAGAACTTTGAAAAAGTATTTGATATTGTATTGATAGAGGATTAATCTTTCTGCAGAAAAAATTTATTTTTTTCAATCAGTTCATTGTTTTTATAAAGTTCAAAATCGTACCACCCACTCCTTTTAAAATTGGCTTTATCCATGATCAACTCATGTTCTTTTAATTGATTGATCCTGAACAACTCTTTTCCTTCCAAATCAAAGAATACAATTCTGTATTGCTGAAAGTCTTTTTCCGGCACAGATATATTCAGGTAGCCGGATGATTTAGTATAAATAAATTTAGAAGGTTTCCATACTTGTTTGGGTACAAAGCGATGCAGCTCAGCTCGGAAAGTAGTGATCTGATAAATCGTATCTTTTGTTGTATTGGTCACAGAATCCTTGAAACGCTTGTAAAATGGCAGTTCGATTTGTACCAATAAAGTATCTTTTACAAATACGCTTACATACTCTTTCGGTTTTGGAATAAAAGGATTCCAATTGATCTCACCCGGTTTGAGTACAGATAAGGAGTCTTGCGTGAACTTAATCAAAGAGTCACGGAAGTTTCGATAGGCAGTGGTTGATAATTGAAATGCAGGTTGTCCTCTTTTATAAATTTGAATGTATTTTTCTGTAGGAGTAGTGGTGAGACTATCTTTTTTAATCTCTGTTTTAGATATGTCAATGCGCGCATCGACATTATCACTGGGAATGTCTGTACTAATAGTGTTGGATTCTTGTCCGGGTGATTTGATATCAGTAAAAAAATAGTTGCCCCCTTTCAAAACATAAAAAATGCGGTAATAAATACGTGGGGCCGATGGAAGTTTTTGATCAATGTATCCATTTGCGGGCAGTTCAGGTGATTGAGTAGAAAAAATAGTACCAAAATTAACCCCATCAGTAGAGCGTTGTACTGCCAATTGATTACAGGATGGATATGGATTGATCCAACTGATACTTACTTTTCCTTTGCCAATCTCTCTCACTGTAAAGCCGGGTAATGCTCTCTGTGATAAAGCTTGGTTCGTCATCAGTATCCATACAAGGATCAGCAAATTTTTTCCATTCATGATAGCAAATATAAAGGCAGTGGATTGATTAAAAAGGAAGGATCTGTGGTGAAAGGGATCTGTTACCTTGTAATCCACCACTATGGATCAGTAGTAATCGGCTGCCTGTTGTGAAAAATCCCTTTTCTATCAAATCATGTACTGCATAGATCATTTTAGCAGTGTAGACAAAATCGGTAGGTATTTTTTCAGCCCACCAGAACTGTTGCATAAAATTTAAAAGTTCAGCTGAATGTTTAGCATATCCACCCCAATCATATCCATGTAAGCATTGGAAATTTGATTTCTTTTCAGGCATTTGACTAATGATCTGTTCTATTTCCTCCTTGATGCTGAAATGATTTCTAAGTACACTGATGCCTATGATTTCCTGTGAGGGTTCTGCGCTCATGTTGAGTCCGGCCATCATTGTACCTGTACCTAGCGCACAAATGATATGGGTATAGCTGCTAGTATCATGTATGTTTAAAATATCGGCTGCACCTTTTGCCCCTAATAAACCATATCCACCTTCAGGAATCCAATACCATCCCGACTGATGATAGGAATCCTGTATTAGTTGCTTATCTCGATAATCACTCCTGTTGATGAATTGCAGTTCCATGCCATAGCTTACGGCTTCTTTTAGTGTTGGAGACAACGCTGTATCTGCATCTCCACGAATAAAACCGATCGTAGGGATGCCGGCTTCTTTTCCGGTCAAAGCCAAAGCAATGATATGGTTAGAATAGGCGCCGCCAAAGCTTGCTAGTTTGCAAGCTTTGGCTGTTATAGCTTCATCGAGGTAATATTTAAGTTTAAACCATTTGTTACCACTGATCACGGGATGTATCAGATCCAATCTCAGTATATCAGTATGAACATCTTGATTGGAAAGCGTTTTGACTGATTGAATATGAATATTTTGAATATTTATCAACATCTGTTCTTTTGGTACTGCTGAAAGTTTTAGTTTCGTTGCTCTCAAAAGGATATTATGAAACCTACATTAGTCATTTTAGCCGCAGGGATGGCCAGCCGATATGGAAGTATGAAACAGATCCAGTCTTTTGGTCCCGATGGCGAAACTATCATGGATTATTCAATTTATGACGCTATCCGTGCAGGATTTGGAAAAGTTGTTTTTATAATCCGAGAAGAATTCGCAGAACAGTTCAAAGCCATATTCGAACCCAAGTTGAAAGGAAGAATCGCTACTGATTATGTATACCAACATTTATCAGCTTTTACCAATGGATATGCGGTTCCTGCCGATAGAACCAAGCCATGGGGTACAGGGCATGCTGTATTATGTTGTAAGGGAAAGGTAAATGAACCATTTGCAGTGATCAATGCAGATGATTTTTATGGGAAAGATGCATTTGCAAAAGCCTATACCTTTTTAACGACACAATGTAATGAACAGACTTACTGCATCATTGGTTATCAGTTGCGCAATACTTTAAGCGACAATGGAACCGTGAGTAGGGGTGTTTGTGATGTGGATGCAGCCGGTAATTTAACCGATATCAATGAACGTACAAAGATTTTCGCAAGACCTGAAGGGGATATTGTATACGAAGAAAATGATCAATTAACAGTATTGCCGGAGAATAGCCTGGTTAGTATGAACTATCTCTGTTTCGCACCCGGATTTATTGGTCTGGCAGAAAGTCTATTCAATGATTTTTTGGAAAAGCAAGGACAAGAATTGAAATCAGAATTTTATATCCCAACGGTAACCAAACATTTTGTTCAATCCGGTAAAGGAGTAGTAAAAGTGATCCCAACCTCTTCTCAATGGTTTGGGGTTACTTATAAGGAAGACGCTCCTGGGGTACAAGCTAGCATTAATGCCTTGGTGGCTGCGGGAGAATATCCAAGTAGTCTTTGGAAATAATGGTGGATGGCAGATGTAGGATTTCTGATGTCGGATCTCTGATTTATGATTTGAAATTATTGTAAAAAATAAAGCGGCGAACACAATAAAAATGTTCGCCGCTTTGTTGTATTCAGCCATCAGCCATCAGCCATCAACTACTTCGCAAACGCCTTCACGTAAAACACACATTCCTCTACTTCAGCAATCTGCTGTTTGCGTTGTGTGCCTTTGATGCTGGATTTAGAAGGAAGCTTGATTTTTTCTGCAGTATCTGATTTTCTGAAAGAATCAACCAGACCAAAAATATTTTTAGATTTTACAGCAAATACAACCCCTTCCGCTGAAGATTGTCTGGTACTCAGCACGCCTATAATCTCTCCATTTTTATTGAGAACCGGTGCGCCGGAGTTACCCGGGTTTGCACTCATTTGTAATTGATAGGAGAGAGAGTCGCCATCAAAACCGCTACGGGCACTTAGATAGCCCATTCCGTAGACGATTTCATTACGGGGATATCCCAGGGTATAAATTTCTTCTCCCAAATCAGAAGCAGATTTTCGGATACCATAAGGAAGGCTCTTACGTGGAATAAATTCTTTGTCTGTAACCTTTAATATAGCCAAGTCTTTATCCTGATCGATATGGACGATATCAGCATTGAATTCTTTTCCTTTATTATTCACAACAATGGCGCCAGAGCCTTTCAAAACGTGGGCATTGGTAATAATGAATCCTTTAGGATCGATCAAAAATCCGGAGCCGCCACTTACAAAGCGAACACCCTCAGGTAGTTTACTTTTTACCTCATTGATCAAATTCCCTTGAACTTGCTGATTCTTTTTGATGACAGCAATATCATTGCTCAGTTGTTGTAATTGATTACCATTGACAGAAGGTGCAAAATACATCACCAATCCACTAATGAACAGCGCGATCACACCACCAACACTGGCAGCGATGGCTGTTACACGTTTGTATTTATTCCAAAGTTGAATCACTTTGCCGCGTGTACTGATGTCTCCACCTTCATTGATGTCTCCACGATCCAGCAAGTGCTGGTGAGCTTCATGTAAACCATGTTTCAGGTTACGATGGGCTGAATACATATCCATTTGATGGAGGAACATGTTGTGTTCTACCACCATCTGGTCTATTTCAGGGGTATTTTTACGAAGCGTCTCAAAATAAGTACGCTCTTCAGCGCTCATGTCGCCGCTGAGGTATCTTTCGATGGCTTCTAATAATAAAATGTCATCCATGGTACTTATTCTCCGATATTATATTGCGTAAAGAACAATTTCTTTAAGCGCATTAAACATTTATACTTCTGGTTTTTGGCATTATCGGCATTGGTATAACCAAATTCGCGTGCCAATTCCTGCATCCCCATTTTTTTCAGGTAATACCCTTCCAATAAACTTTTACAGGGTTCACCCAAACTATTCATTGCCCTATCCATGATGGCGAAAGCGGCGTTTCGCTTTTCATGGTTTTCGAGATCTTCCTCCACCGGGATAGTCTCTTCCAGGCTATCCACTTGATTCGAATATCTTCCCAGTTGTTGTAATCGTTTAAGCCATAAACGCCTGCATATGGAATATACATAGGTTTTAATTTGACAGGTTAAGACAAATGATTCGCTTTGTGCTTTTTCATACAGCGCAATCATAGCTTCCTGAAAAATATCCCTGGCGTCGTCATAAGAACCATTGTTGTTCAATATGAAAGCCTGAATGGTATTGAAATTATCTTTATAGATGGTTTCAATTGCCTTGGAATCGTTATTGGCCAGTCCTTTCAGTAATGCTTGCTCGTTGGTATCGGCTTTCACTATTGTTCTTTTAATACGGTGTAGAGGGTAAAAGTAACCCAAAATAAACCTAAAATATTTTTTTGAAAAAAACGTGTTACCCCGGGTTACCTTTCATCATAACCGGGTATTAACCTTAAAATCACTCAAAAAAAACCACACAATGAAAAAATTATTATTCGTTCTGGCACTGGGCGTATTCGCTGCTTGCGGTAACGCTGAAAACAAAGAAGCTGCAACTGATTCAACTGCTGTTGCTCCTGTAACAACTGATAGCACTGCTACAGCTACTCCTGATAGCGCTGCTGCTACTACAGACAGCTCTGCTGCTGCTGCTCCAGCTGCTCATTAATTTGAACGCAGAACCCGTGATGAAGATCATGAAGCGCCCGCTTGCCGGCCGATAGGGTTCTCGAAAGAGTTTTTCATATGGCAAGCAATCGTTAGAGGCCGCTCCGTTTCCACGGAGGGGCTTTTTTTCTTCGTCACGTTCCGATCGGAGATCGGAACGTGACGAAGAGTGACGGGTCGTTTTGTAGATTGGGAAGAACGAATTTTTAGGCGGTATTACCTCGAATAGAATGATTTTACATTTTATCGACGATCGTCATCCCGATAAGTATTTTATCCTAGGATAAAATACTTATCGGGAAACTAAGGTTTGTTAGCTAAATATTTTTTTCAGGATTGATGTTTCATATGTTTTCATGTTCTATATTTGATTCAATGAACACAACAACAAACAATACCTGGTTTTATTTTTTCTTTTATTACTTCTTTAATCAAAGGAGCCGGGTAGTATTTGTTAAAGCTTAAGCGAACAACAACAATCAACATACAGTCCCGGCCAATTGGTCGGGATTTTTTTTGACTAATAACGAAAATGACTAAACAGGGAATCATAACAGCAAAGACAAATAACGGTATCGCCATACAAGGCTATGAAGGCAGCTTCCATCAGGTAGCCGCTCGTTCTTTTTTCGGTAAAACTGTTGCCGTCATTCCCTGTGCCAGTTTTCGTGAACTGATACAGATTGCAGGAGATGCGAAACGATCAGCAGGTGCTGTAATGGCGATTGAAAATTCCATCGCAGGAAGTATTCTTCCGAACTATAATCTCTTACAAAAAAGTAAACTCAAAGTAGTAGGAGAGATTTATCTCTCCATCAGTCAAAATTTATTGGTGAATCCGGGTGTTCGATTGGAAGATATCAAGGAAGTGCATAGCCATCCGATGGCCATTCTTCAATGTTTGGATTATCTGGAACAATATCCATGGAAATTGGTAGAAACAGAAGATACCGCTTTAAGTGCAAAATTATTGCACCAACATAGAAGTAAACATACAGCAGCTATTGCCAGCAAATTGGCAGCAGAGTTGTTTCAATTGGAAATTATTGCTCCTGATATCCATACTATGAAGAACAATATCACCCGTTTTCTGGTATTGAAAAGAGCAGGCACTTTTGAAGCAGATGCACATGCCAATAAAGCTTCGGTATACTTCCAAACCAGTCATGATAAAGGTGCATTGTCCAAAGTACTCACCAAAATTGCGGCAGGTGGAATCAATCTCAGCAAACTGCAAAGTATGCCCATACCAGGTAGTCACTTTAAATATGGTTTTTATGCAGACATGGAATTTGAACATCAAAAACAATTCAATCAAGTACTCATGTCTATTGAGTCTTTAACCAATAATGTCAAAATTTTTGGTGTGTATACAAAAGGGAAACTTATTAAAGGATAATGATGGAAATAAAAACAGCTAGTAGATTAGATGGGATTGGTGAATATTATTTCTCTCAGAAGTTGAGAGAAATTGAATCACTGAACAAAGAAGGTAAAGATATCCTGAACCTAGGTATTGGCAGCCCGGATTTACCGCCGCATCCAGAAGTCATTCGTGTGTTGCAAGACACTGCAGCAAAAGATCATGTTCATGCGTACCAGAGTTATAAAGGTTCTCCCATACTGCGCAACGCCATCAGTCAATGGTATCAAAAATGGTATGGCGTAGAATTGAATCCGGATACAGAGGTATTGCCATTGATCGGTAGCAAAGAAGGCATCATGCATATTTGTATGACCTATTTGGATAATGATGATGAAGCTTTGATACCCGATCCGGGTTATCCCACATACAGCAGTGCAGTGAAACTGGCAGGGGGTACACCTATTACCTACCAGTTATCAGAAGCACATCAATGGCAACCTGATCTGGAGGCACTTGCTCAAAGGGATCTTTCGAAAGTAAAATTGATGTGGGTGAATTATCCGCATATGCCTACCGGACAAATACCTGCTGCTGATTTTTATGCGTCATTGATTGCATTTGCCAAACAGCATAACATCTTGATTTGTCATGATAACCCTTATAGTTTTATTCTGAATGATCATCCATCCAGTTTATTAAGTGTTCCTGGCGCAAAAGAAGTGGTGCTTGAACTGAACTCACTCAGCAAAAGTGCAAATATGGCTGGATGGAGAGTAGGCATGTTATGCGCTGCGAAAGAAAGAATTGATGAAGTGTTACGTTTCAAAAGTAATATGGATAGTGGCATGTTCTTGCCTGTTCAATTGGCGGCGGCAAAAGCATTGGAGTTGGGAAAAGATTGGTATGATGAGGTCAATGCAATATATGCAGCCAGACGTGAAAAAGTATTTGAGTTGCTGACACAATTGAACTGTCGTTTTTCAAAAGACCAAGTGGGGATGTTTGTATGGGCTGCGGTTCCTGATTCGTTGAAAGATGGTTATGAATTGAGTGACCGAGTATTATACGGAGCTGATGTCTTTATTACGCCCGGTGGTATTTTTGGGGAAGCGGGAGAAAAATATATCCGTGTCAGCCTTTGCGGAAGCATAGAGAAATTTGAAGAAGCCATTCACAGAATTCAAACCCAATTATAAGATGAAAATAACGATTATAGGTACCGGATTGATAGGTGGGTCACTGTCATTGACATTGCGAGAGAAGGGATGGGTCACACATGTCATAGGTGTTGACAATAACCCGATCCATGCGGCACGTGCATTGGAGTTGCAGCTGGTGGATGAAATAACAGATTTATCAACTGCCATCGCAAAATCAGATCTGATCATCTTATCAACGCCGATCAATGCTGCCGAAGATATGTTGCCACAGATATTAGATCAGATCACCCATCAGGTGGTCATGGATGTAGGTTCCACCAAAAAAATAATCTGTGAATCAGTGGCTCATCATCCAAAGCGAGGTCGATTCGTTGCCACACACCCCATGTGGGGAACAGAATACAGCGGACCGGATGCTGCCGTGAGGGCTGCATTTGCCAATAAAGCCACAGTGATCTGCTCTAAAGAAGAGAGTGACGAAGATGCAGTGCAGAAAGTGGAAGAGCTATATAAGACATTGGGCATGCATATTCTGTATATGAAAGCTGATGATCATGATGTACATGTGGCATATGTGAGTCATATTTCACATATCACTTCATTTGCGCTGGCCAATACTGTATTGGAGAAGGAAAGAGAAGAAGATGCCATTTTTGAACTGGCCAGTGGTGGTTTTGAGAGTACCGTACGATTGGCAAAGAGTAATCCTGCCATGTGGGTACCCATTTTCATGCAAAACCGTGATAATGTGCTAGATGTACTCAATGAACACATCGCCCAACTCAGGAAATTCAAAGCCTGTCTGGAAAAGGAGAATTATGACTATTTACAGGAGTTGATTGAGAATGCGAATGGGATTAAGCGGATTTTGAGATAAGGAGTGGTCGATAGTCCATGGTCCATAGTCCATGGAAGAACAATGATGTTTTTTACTATGGACTATGGACTATGGACCATCAACCAACCCAAATAAAACCCGCAAAGCCCCCTATATTAGGTAACTTTGCACAAATTTTTTATACATGACGACATTTGAAGCGTTGGGAATCGATGCAAGATTGATTCAGGCAACGAATGAGTTGGGGTATGTGAACCCAACCGCAATACAAGAACAAGCGATACCCGTACTACTGAGTGGTACGAAAGATTTTATTGGGCTCGCTCAAACAGGAACAGGTAAAACGGCAGCATTTGGATTACCCTTATTGCACGTAATTGACGCAAAGGCAAAACACCCACAGGCGCTGGTTGTTTGTCCAACCCGCGAACTCTGTTTACAAATTGTAAAAGAGTTAGAACTGTTTAAGAAATACATGACTGGAGTTTCAGTAGTAGCTGTTTATGGTGGCGCATCCATCGGATTACAGATACGCGATTTGAAAAGAGGAACACAGATTGTAGTAGCAACACCGGGTAGATTGATTGATCTGATCGAAAGAAAGGCAATCAATTTGGAGGAGATCAAGTATGTAGTATTAGATGAAGCAGATGAAATGCTGAACATGGGTTTTCAGGATGATATCGAATTCATCCTAAAAAATACTCCTCAGCGTGAAAGTACATGGCTTTTTAGTGCAACCATGCCACCTGAGATCAGAAAAGTGAGTAAGCGTTACATGAAAGATCCTGCTGAAGTAACAGTAGGAAAGGTTAACACGGCCAATAAGAGCATCGATCACCAATATTATGTAACCAGTTCTCATCATCGCTATGAGACCTTGAAACGCATCATCGATTTCAATCCGGGTATCTATGGCATCATTTTTACCAGAACTAAAATTGATGCACAAGAAATCTCTGAGCGATTAACACGCGAAGGATATGATATTGATGCCTTACATGGTGATCTGACCCAAGGACAAAGAGACAAAGTAATGGGGCAGTTCAGGGATAAGAGTTTACAACTGTTGATAGCTACAGATGTGGCGGCGAGAGGCATCGATGTACAAGGTATCACACACGTTATCAATTATGAGTTGCCCGATGATGTGGAAGTATACACACATAGAAGCGGAAGAACGGGTCGTGCAGGTAATGTTGGTATTTGTATTTCCATCGTACATAGCAAAGAAATGTATCGATTGAAACAGATCGAAAGAATCAATAATTCTAAATTCCATAAGCTGGATATCCCAAGCGGAAAAGATGTATGTCGTAAACAGTTCTTCCATTTCATGGATAAATTGTTATCGGCAGATATCAGTCATGGTGATTATGAAACCTATGTTCCAATGTTGGCTGAAAAGTTCGCAGAAGTGAGCAAAGAAGATGTATTGAAGCGTGTTGCAGCTATGGAGTTTGATCGTTTTCTGAAATATTATGAAAATGCAGAAGACCTGAATTTCCGTGAAAGAAACAGAAGAGAATACAATGATGCGCCAGACCAAGGCAGACGCAGAGATGCAGGTAAAGGAGATAATCGTAAAGAATATAAACGCGGAGGAGGTTATAGCCGTTTGTTTGTAAACCTTGGTACCAAAGATGGTTTTTATAAAGCAAGTTTCCTGCAGTTCATTCTCGATATGAGTGATTTGAAAAAGGATGTGTTGGGTAAGATCGATATGAAAGACATGAATAGCTGGGTAGAAATTGAAAAAGGCGCAGCCAATCAAATGATCCGTGCATTGGATGGAAAGAATTACAAAGGAAGAAGAATCAGAATGAATGATGCAGATTCAGGAGGAGCAAGAAAACCTAGGAAGGGAGAAGAGTAAATCTTTGATTTCTTGATTTTTGATTTTATGATTTGTTCATAAATCAAAAATCAAGAAATCAAAAATCATAGATCAAAAAATTATATGGAGCAAGCAATCGAACAAAAGACAAATGTGGATGCTTTATTGCAGAAGCGCCCACTGATCATTTCCGGTCCGTGCAGTGCCGAGACCGAAGAGCAGGTTATTCAAACGGCTACCAGACTGGCAGCAACCGGTAAAGTAGATATTCTGCGTGCAGGTATTTGGAAACCACGTACTCGTCCGGGTAGTTTTGAAGGCATTGGTACCAAGGGATTGCCTTGGTTGCAACAAGCACGTAAAGCATCCGGATTGCCGGTTGCGGTAGAAGTAGCAACGGGTAAGCAGGTGGAAGATGCACTGCATTTTGATGTAGACGTGCTATGGATCGGGGCGCGAACGACGGTAAACCCTTTTAGTGTTCAGGAAGTAGCAGATGCATTGAAAGGTGTAGATGTGCCGGTGCTCATCAAAAACCCCATCAATCCTGATCTGGAATTATGGATTGGTGCGGTAGAGCGTGTAGCAAAAGCCGGTATCAAAAACATTGGATTGATCCATCGCGGATTTAGTTCGTATGGTAATACAGAATATCGCAATGCACCTATGTGGCATCTCGCCATTGAAATGAAGAGACGTAATCCCGATATGCTGTTGATCAATGATCCTTCACATATCTGTGGACGAAGAGATATTCTCATGGATGTGGCACAAAAAGCAATCGATCTTGATTTTGATGGGTTGATTATTGAAAGTCATATCGATCCTGATAATGCTTGGAGTGATGCGAAGCAACAAGTAACTCCGGAGCGACTGGGTGAAATGATCAGTTCTATCATCTGGCGTAAGGAAGATATCAGTTCTGAAGAATTGCATGCTGCCATGGAAAAAATGCGTCAGCAGATCAATCAACTGGATGATGAATTGTTGCAACTGCTTGGACAAAGGATGAAAGTGGCAGATAAAATCGGACAATATAAAAAGGATAATAATATCACGATCTTACAAACCAATCGTTGGAATGCTATTCTCGATAGAGCTTTTGCAAAAGGAGAGCAATTGGGATTGAGTCGCGAGTTCATCACCAAATATTTTGATGCGGTACACATGGAAAGTATCAATCATCAGAACAAGATCATGAATGCATAGTGGTTATGAAGAAAAAAGCTGTACCATTTCCGGGTAAGACCGTACACTATTACTTTGATGCATCATTCGATCATTTGCAGAAAATGGTGGATAAAGAAAAAGTAGTATTGATCACGGATGAGCATGTTTTCTCAGCACATCTAAAGAAATTCAAAGGATGGAATACCATCGTTCTGAAGCCGGGAGAAGCATATAAAGTGCAGCAAACAGTTGATATGATCATTGATCAACTGATAGAGATGGGAGCAGATCGTAAAACAATCTTGGTAGGTGTAGGAGGCGGTGTCATCACAGATATTTCAGGGTATGTAGCCGGAATATTTATGCGTGGCATTGATGTAGGGTATGTACCCACCAGCTTATTGGCGATGGTAGATGCTGCGATCGGAGGAAAAAATGGAATTGATGTGGGCGTTTATAAAAATATGGTAGGATTGATTCGTCAACCTTCTTTCCTTTTGTATGATTATAGTTTTTTAAAAACACTTCCGGTAGCTGAATGGCAGAATGGTTTTGCAGAGATTATTAAACATGCCTGTGTCAAAGATGCAGCCATGTTCAAAGAGTTGCAACAGTATCGATTAAGCGATTATAAAAAAGATCTATCATTATTGAAAAAATTGATAGAGCGAAATGTCATGCTGAAAACAAAAGTGGTATTGTCTGATGAGCGAGAACAAGGAGAAAGAAAATTATTGAATTTCGGACATACACTCGGACATGCTATCGAGAATATGTATGAGTTAAGTCACGGTCAGGCCATCAGCATTGGAATGACTTATGCAACAATGATCTCTCAACAATTGAAAGGCTTTAAGGATACAGACGCGGTGGTGAATTTGTTAGCCAATTATGGCTTACCCACATTTGTCGATTTTGATGCAAAAAAAGCTTTTAAGGTGTTGCAAAAAGACAAAAAAAAGGATGATGTAAGTATTCATTATATCCTTCTTGAAAAAACAGGTAAAGCGGTGGTGCAACCCTTACTGATCATACAACTCAAAGAAATTTTCAAACAGTTTTAATCATACCGCAGCATGCTGCGATGATGCATGATAGTATGTCTACTCAGGTAAAAATAAATCCATCCACGATCCAGGGAACTATTCGGGCAGCTGCTGGAAAGAGTAGTATGCAAAGAGCCTGTGCAGCAGCTTTGTTGCGTAAGGGAGAGACTTTGATTATCAACCCCGGAAAAAGTAATGATGATTTAGCAGCCATTGATGTGATTCAAAAGTTGGGGGCTACAATTCGTTATACTGATGAAGGAGATTTGCATATTACTTCAAATGGACTATCACCCATTGATGCTGAAATCAGTTGTGGCGAAAGTGGTTTGGGTATCAGAATGTTTACACCCATTGCAGCGCTAAGTGAAAAACCACTCACCATTCATGGAACGGGTAGTTTGGTCAACCGTCCGATGTATTTTTTTGATGAGATACTACCTGCATTGCAAGTTCAAATCAAGTCAAACGAGGGTAAAGTGCCGCTACAGTTACAAGGACCTTTACGTCCGGCGAATATTGAAGTAGATGGATCATTGAGTTCTCAGTTCCTTACTGGATTACTCATGGCTTATGCAGCTGCGGGTGCTGATGGTATTACCATTCAAGTGAAAGATTTAAAGAGTAAGCCCTATATCGATTTGACATTAGCGGTGATGGCTGATTTTGGGTGGAAAGTAACACATGAAAATCATGAATATTTCCATTTTCATGGAACGACTTCGTCGAAAGAGGGGCTACTCAAATATCAAGTGGAAGGTGATTGGAGCGGAGCAGCTTTTTTATTAGTAGCTGGTGCCATTGCCGGACCTATTCGGGTTACGGGTTTAGATGTATTTTCAACCCAGGCAGATAAAGCTATATTGCAAGCATTGATGGATACCGGTTGTCGCATGTCCATCACCGATGCTTATATCGATATTTCACCTTTACCCTTAAAAGCATTTCATTTTAACGCAACGGATTGTCCGGATCTGTTTCCTCCGCTCGTAGCTTTAGCAGCTTATTGTGAAGGAACTACCGTTATTGAAGGTGTAAGCAGACTTTCTCATAAAGAAAGTGACAGAGGGATTACCTTACAGGAAGAGTTTGGTAAATTGGGGATTGAAATCGGCTTGCAAGATGATCTGATGGTCATTAAAGGAGGAACGGGGATCAAAATGGCAAAGGTTCATTCACATCATGATCATCGTATTGCTATGGCTTGTGCGGTAGCTGGCTTGTGTGCAGAAGGAGAAGTGATCATAACAGATGCAGATGCTATTAATAAATCCTATCCGGATTTTTATGATCATCTCCAGCAATTAGGTGCTGATATTGTCAAATTATAAATCAAAAGACTGTGAACTCGATCGGACGTATATTCAGAATCCACATCATTGGAGAATCGCATGGCGAATGTGTTGGGGTGATCATTGATGGTTGTCCGGCCGGATTACCCATAGCCGTAATCGATTTTGAAAAAGATCTGGAAAGAAGAAAAGGCGGCACTCAAAAAGGAACGACACCGCGAAAAGAGGATGATATCCCTTTGATCAAAACAGGCGTTTTCAATGGAAAAACAACCGGGGCGCCCATCACTATTCTATTTGACAATAAGAATACCCGTAGTGGTGACTATGAGAAGCAAAAAGCGATTCCGCGTCCTGGACATGCAGATTTTACAGCCGGTGTGAAGTATGGCGGTTATGAAGATTATAGAGGTGGGGGACATTTCAGTGGTCGTTTAACGGTTGGATTGGTGGCAGCAGGTGTGATCGCGAAAAAATTATTGCAAGCAGCCATACCGGTTGCCCATATTCTGGAAATAGGAGGAGAATCGGATATAGAAAAAGGGTTACAAAAGGCCATTGACCAAAAAGATAGTATTGGAGGCATTGTGGAATGTAGGGTGAGTGGATTGCCAGTTGGGCTAGGAGAACATTTTTTTGATTCAGTGGAATCTGTACTGGCTCACGCTGTATTTTCTATTCCGGCGATAAAGGGAATAGAATTTGGGGCAGGATTTTCAGCGGCAAAAATGTTTGGATCTGATCATAATGACCCCATACTGGATGCTACCGGTAAAACCGACTCAAACCATGCAGGTGGAGTGGTGGGGGGAATCACCAACGGAAATGAATTGGTTTTTCGGGTGGCGGTTAAGCCTACATCTTCAACACCCAAGGAGCAGACTACCTGGAATAGGGAAACAGAACAGTTAGATACGCTTTCGGTAAAAGGTAGACATGATCTATGTATCGCACTCAGGGTTCCGGTGGTGTTGGAAGCTGTGACAGCGGTAGTACTTGCAGACCTCATGCTCCTAGAGCAAAAAATCAATAAAATTTTATAAATAATTAAATATCAATTAATTGTGAATATTCAATCAGAATTTATTTATCATATTACAACGGCTGATAAATGGGAGAAAGCCAAGTCGGTTGGATTCTATGAAGCTGACAGTCTGGCTGTAGAAGGCTTTATTCATTGTAGTACTGAGGATCAGGTAGCGGGTGTATTGGAGCGTTATTATCAGGGTCAGACAGGCTTGGTAAAGCTTATTATTGATCGCCAGAAAGTGGACAGACCTGTTATTTTTGAGTTGGCTGGGTCAATTAATGAGGTTTTTCCACATATTCATGGGGTATTGAATTTGGATGCGGTGGTAGATATAATTCCGGTTCATGGATAATCATAACTATATCATTAGTGCGTCTTTGCAATTGGTGCCGATCGTTTCGGGAGCTAAGCACCCTTATGAATGGATCGATGACGTGATTGCCATTATTAAGGCTTCAGGGCTGCCCTATGAAGTAGGGCCTTTTTCTACCTCAATCGAGTCTGATTATAAATCAGTTACGGAGCTTATTAATAATATTAATAACTTTCTTTTTACCCAAAAATGCCCTGAGTGGGTATTACAGGTACAGTTGCAGCTTCGTTCCGGAGCTGATATGACTTCAAATGAAAAGACGGATAAGTATCGAGAGTGATGATATACCGCTGCTTTTGTCAACTGCACTTTTATTCAGTCAATTTTAATCTCTTGATTATAATGTGTAATAAATAATTGACTATCAATTATTTGAAATTTTTTGTTTGAATTAATAATTGAATCATTTTTTCATTTCTGGCATGGTGTTTGGTTAATGGGCATGACCGTATGTGCATATCCTCATTTGTATTTGGGGGCAAGGATGAGTAATATTACTCGTGTAGGTGGAAGATGGTACGGCAATTAACATCATGAAACTATTACTATACATTATTGGTGCTTTGTATTTTTTGATTCCCTCCGGAAAGCCAATGGCCTCTGTTGGGGCGTCTCATGCAGACACTATCCCTGTTCAAGACACGATTCCATCTCTGAAAACCGGGGGTGATAGTCTTGTGTTTTATAAAGACTCGATTCGGGTTGGTATTGGAGAAGACCTGTTAGGAGATTCCTTAATGCCTCAAGGTAAACTGATCAAAGGGGTAGCCAGTTATTACAGTTCTAAATTTGAAGGTAGAAAAACGGCTACAGGAACCATTTTTAGAAACGCCGGTATGACCGGAGCCAGTAATCATTTTAAGTTAAACACCCTTGTTATGGTTACCAATTTAAGAAATAACAAAAGCGTAATAGTGCTGATTACAGACCGGATGCACCCTCGTATGAAAAAGAAGGGGAGGGTGATTGATTTGACTCGCAATGCAGCAAAACAACTGGATTTCATTCAAAGAGGGTTGGTTAAAGTTTCGGTTCAGCCAATTGTACCTATAGCTAAGAATTGAGTGGGAATAAGTTCGGAATAACTTAAAGTTATCTTAATTTTCGGAAAATCAGTTTCACCATGTATTTTTGTGCCAATCAATAAAAAACTGTTATGAAGAAACTTCTTTTTTCCCTGATAGCCAGTTGTTTGGTATTCGCAGCGTTCGCCCAGACCGCTCCGAATAGCTATAAAAAAAGACCCTCATTAGGGATTAGTTTTGTTTTGAAAGACATGTACACTTCTGATGCTATCAGTAGAACTTCATTGTCATCTGTTATTTCTAATAAACAATGGACTCCATTTAACAGAATGGATCCGGGATTGAATATTCAATATTTCCAGGGATTGACCGAGTACGTTGATTTTCAAGCAACCCTTTCCGGATCATTCGTAAGATATCCTTTTTACCGTAGAGCAGGAGTTGCACAATCTACCAACAGTAAGTTTCTTCTTGAAATAGACGCAGCTGCAAACATCAAATTATTGACAGATAAGTATACAGTAGTGCCTTACTTAAGTTTTGGTCTGGGTGCTTCTATGTATACCGGTACCTATTTTGCAGCCTATGCACCTGCGGGTATGGGATTGCAATTCAATTTGGGTCAGGAGACTTTTCTCCATACACAATTCGTTCATAGATCAGCTATTTCCAATTTAGCAGTTAATAATTTGGCTTACTCAATCGGATTGACTTCTCCATTGACCGATAAAAAGGAGCCCGTGAAAGTAACTCCTCCGCCACCTCCACCAGTAGTTGAGAAGGACACAGATGGTGATGGTATACTCGATAGTAAGGATAAATGTCCTACTGTTGCCGGTGTTGCCAAATACGATGGTTGTCCTGTTCCCGATACAGATGGTGATGGTATCAATGACGACAATGATAAATGTCCTACCGTAAAAGGTTTGGCTAAATATGACGGTTGTCCAATACCCGATACAGACAAGGACGGTATCAATGATGAAGAAGATAAGTGTCCAACAGTTGCCGGTGTTGCTCGTTATCAAGGTTGTCCTGTGCCGGATACAGATAAAGATGGGATCAATGATGAAGAAGATAAATGCCCAACTGTACCTGGTGTAAGAGAAAACAATGGTTGTCCTGCCATTAAAGAAGAAGTTGTAAAGAAAGTAACAGCTAGTGCAAAGAATGTATTCTTTGTTACCGGTAGTGCAAAATTGCAGACAAAATCATTCAAGTCTTTGGATGAAGTGGTTGCTATTTTAAAAGAAGATGCTGCTTTAAAATTAGACATCGAAGGTCATACAGATAATACCGGAACTGATAAAGTGAATATTCCATTAAGTCAGAACCGTGCTAAATCAGTTTATGATTACATTGTTAGTAAAGGCATTGACGCTTCAAGACTTAGTTCAGAAGGATATGGTTCATCTAAGCCTGTTGCTGATAATAAAACAGCTGCCGGTCGTACTTTGAACAGAAGAGTTGAAATGAAGCTCAAATATTATTAAGAAGTGACAAGAATGAAGTTGCAAGGAACAAGTAAATGTTTCTAGAGAAAAAGCTCCGAACATGTTCGGAGCTTTTTCTTTAGTGTGATGATGAAGAGCGTGAATCTTAAAGAACTAAACAATATTGACTTCTCTCTCTAAGTGAATGCCAAATTTTTCAAAAACAGATTGCATGATATCTGTGGATAGTTTGAAAACATCAGCGCCTGTTGCATGACCATAATTCACCAATACCAAAGGTTGTTTTTCATGACATCCTACATCTCCTTTTCGAAATCCTTTCCAACCACATTGTTCTATTAACCAGGCTGCAGCAATTTTTACTTTCTGTTCGCTCACTGCATGACCCACTATCAGTGGAAATTTTTCTTCCAAGGTTTTAAATCTATTTAGGGATATGATAGGATTTTTAAAGAAACTTCCGGCATTGCCTAATGTATCCGGGTCAGGCAATTTTGATTGTCTGATACGAATAACGGCATCCGAAACTGCTTTGATATTTAATTCTTTGATCTGCATTTTCTCCAGCTCTTGATTGATTGCTCCGTATGAAGTATGAAATTCAGGTACTTTTTTCAATCGATAGGTAACACTGGTAATGATAAATCGGTTACGATATTTCTCTTTGAATACACTTTCCCGATAACCAAATTCACAGTCTTTGAGATAAAAGATCTCTTTATGCTTTTCATTGATATGCCAGGCTTCTAATGAGTGAAAAACATCCTTAATCTCAACGCCATATGCCCCTATATTTTGCATAGGAGAAGCACCCACACTGCCGGGTATTAAACTCAGGTTCTCTAAACCGGCATACCCTTTTTCAATACAATACATCACAAACTGATGCCAGTTTTCACCGGCCATGGCTTTTACGTAGAAGTAATCCTTATCCTCATCAATCAATTCAAATCCCTTGAGGTCATTCTTCAGCACCAAGCCATCCACATCTCTGGTAAATAGAATATTGCTTCCCCCGCCCAATATGAGTAATGGCATGTATGGAAGTTCATTATAGTGCTCCAGCATTTCTAAAAGCGCTTCCATGCTGTTGAATGATGCGAATAAACGAGCATGAACATCTATCCCAAAACTATTAAAAGCCTTGAGTGATCGATCAGGTGTAAACAATGTTCCATGATACATAAGCATTACTTTTCCTAGCTATAATGGATCTACATTCAAGACGACCCTTACCGCTTTATACCTTTTATTCGATTGTATGATGACGATCTGCTGCATGATCTCACGCTTACACTGCTGGATCTTTTGTACATCTTTGGGTAATTTAATCAACACTTCCCAAAGATATTGGTTTCTAATTCTATCCACTACGGGTTGAGCCGGTCCGCTCATTTCCTTTAAAAAGCTGCCGGCCATTCCTTGTATCAGTATATGTGCAGCTTCTTCTGCCAGCTGTTTCTCTTTGTGCTTGAATGTAAGTTGAATCAATCTGCTGAAGGGCGGATATCCGAATTGTTTCCTATTCTCTATTTCATACTGATACAAAGCTTCATACTGATGTTGTTGCACGAATGCCAGTACAGGATGACGCGTATTGCTTACCTGTATCAATACTTTACCCAATTGATCTTTTCTGCCGGCTCTACCACTCACTTGTTCCATTAACTGATAGGCTTTTTCATTGACCCTGAAATCTGTGAATCCCAATATCCCATCTGCATCAATAATACCTACAAGATTTACATGGTCAAAGTCTAAACCTTTCACCACCATTTGTGTACCCACTAATATATCCAGTCTTTGTTGTTCAAACAGTTTGATCAGTGCATCATGATCATGTTTTCCTCTTACACTGTCATAATCCATTCTAGCAATTCTGGCATCAGGGAAAAACTCGTTTAATAGTTCTTCTATCTGTTCTGTACCAAAATTTTTCTGTGTGAAGTCATGACTTCCACAAGCCGCACAGGTTTGTATGACCAGATAATGGGTTCCACAGTAATGGCAGGTGAGTTTATTCTGAAATTTATGATAGGTGAGTGTTACATCACAGTTCTTGCACTGGGGAATCCAGCCACAGGTATTGCAAATCTGATAAGGAGCATATCCTCTACGATTTTGAAAAAGAATGACCTGTTTTTGTTGGTCAAGCGATTGGCGAATAGCTTCCAAAAGTGGCTCTGTAAATGCAACTTTAGCTTTTTTTTGCTGAAATTTTTTAACATCGATCAATGTGATATCTGGTAATTGTGCATCTCCAAAACGTTCTGTCAATTGTACAAGTCCGTATTTGTTTTGCAGACAGTTGAAATAACTTTCTACAGAAGGTGTAGCACTCCCCAATAAAACTTTGGCTTGAAACAGATGGGCATAATAGATGGCAGCATCTCTCGCATGATAACGAGGTGCAGGGTCTTGCTGTTTATAGGAACCATCATGCTCTTCATCTGCAATGATCAAGGAAAGATTTTTGAACGGCAGGAACAGTGAAGATCTTGCGCCAAGCACAATTTTGATCTCTCTATTTTTTACTTTATTCCAGATTTCAACCCGTTCATTCGCATTGAATTTGGAATGATAAATAGCGATATATCCCCCAAAGTATTCCTGTAATCTTCTGATGATCTGCGCAGTCAAAGCAATTTCCGGCAACATATATAAAACCTGTTTGCCTTCTTTGATTTTTTCTTCGATAAGCTTTGTGTAAATCTGTGTTTTACCACTCGCGGTAACGCCATGTAATAAACAAACAGATTTCTCTTCGAACTGGGAATGAATTTCTGATAACGCTTTTTCCTGAGCAGGTGAGAGGGTGAACTGGATATTCACTTCTGGAGTGCCATAAGATATTCTGTCACTACTTCTTTTTTCAGAAAGAAGAATACCTTTATCAATCAAACCCTTTAGTTGAGCTGCAGTAGCAGTAGATTTTTTTAGTAACTCTTGTTGCAAAACTTCACCCTCTGTTCTTTGCAAATGCAGAAAAGCCAATAACAATTCCATTTGCTTAGGTGCTTTTGTCCAGCCGTTGAGTAATGCTGCCAGGTTTTCTTCATTTTTATAAGTAGGGTGTAAAAAGATGTAGGTCTGTTTCTTCTCTTTATATTTCTCTTTCAATTCTTCCCATACATAACAAACTTCTTTATCGATCAGTTTTTTGATAACAGGATATACGTTTGCTACATCCAATAATTCCTGTACTTCATTCAGGCGAAGCTCTTTTTTTAATTCTAAAGCTTCGGCAACAATATATTCACTGTCAGATAAGTCGCTGAAATCGATGCTGCGCTCTTCATTCCAAACCAGGATACTTTCACTGGATAATTTGAGATTAGTAGGAATGGCAGCTTGCATGATCTCACCTTCACTGCACATATAATAGTTCGCCATCCACTCCCAGAAGCGTAATTGTTCCGGATAAATGATGGGTTCATGATCCAGAATATTGATAATATCTCTCGGATCAAAAGCTTCCGGCTTGTTATAGTGAAGTCTTTTGATAATGCCAGCATATTTTTTACTCTTCCCCAACATCACTTCCACCCGAATGCCCGGTTGTACCTTATCCTGCAAAGCAGGCGGAATTGCCCAAGTATAATTGAGCGGTAAGGCAAGTGGTATGATGATCTCTGCGTACACAACTACTAATTTGATCAAAAATAAGGCTTATGCTGTTGGGTATGCTCTATATCTGCGCAGACCTGCATCCATGATATCATATACTTTTTCTTTAAGCAAAGGGATGTCTTGCATAGTTAAACCTTCCACAGGAATTTCATTCAAAAAAACCACTCTGCTTTTACCGGGAGTCAATGAGAAAATACTGTTGTAATGTAAACGCTCCAATGTATCTACCAGTAAAACCGGTTTAATCGGCGTTTCAGTTTCAATGGCAATACGAAATGCGCCATCAAAAAAATCTTTTAATGGGCTAGGTCCCATATTGAAAGTGCCTTCCGGAAAAATAAAGATGGAAATACCATGTCTCAATGCCGATTTCAAAGCACGTACACTCTTGGATCTGGTCCCTGCATTTTTTCTATCAACCAATACCACGGCAGCTCTATAGATCCAACCAAATACAGGTACTTTAACCATTTCATACTTGCCTAATATTCGGATGGGTTGATGTGCAATTAAAACCAGTGGCGGAATATCCATATAGGAGATATGGTTGGCAACAAAAATGTATTGTTTGGTAGGATCATGCGGGTACTCATAAATTTCTTGATGTGAAACTCCAATCAAAAAATACCAGACTTTAGCCCAGATCATGCACAGTTTGTAAATGAGATTACCTCCGGTAAGTTTTCCAAACAAAAGCGCTAGCATGACGAATGGAAAAACACCCAACATGATGACGACAAAAAGAATAAAAGCATAAACGCAGTATAACAACTGAAGCAGTCTGATCAGCGGATTCATCTATCGAACTTAAGCAAATAATGGGATAAATGAAGAGGGGAGCTTATAGTTTATGGTCAATAGTCCATAGACCATGGACCATGGACCATGGACCATGGACCATGGACTATGGTCTATAGTAAAAGAAGGAGAGGATGTAGACAATAAAATATAGAAACTGATATTGGGTTGAATAAGAAGAGGCTGCATCAGACTTTTGATACAGCCTCTTTGTGCATGTAGGTTGTTTTCTAAAATTTATAGACAGCTGCAATTAAGAATGCCATGGTACTTTTTGTTTTTGTACTGGAAGCTCCTTTAAAAAACACATCACTTGCTGAATTATCCATTCTGAACTCAGGAATGATGGTCAAATTTTGATTCTTGATATTGGCTGATAATGTAGTAGCATAAATTTTTCCACCAATACCAATTGGAGAAACAGATCTATCATCGAAATAATCTTGCCGTAGTGTAAAACCTAAGGATGAAACAGGGTCATAATTAAAATAGAGGGCATGACTTTTCCAATTGGCTGATTGTCCGGCGGATTTGAGACATTGCATACTACCATCATAAGCAATACCCAATTGATCAGATAGGGCTCCTGTGATCACCATGTTGTACTGTGTAATGCCATTTCCTCCCTGAAAATTCAAGTAGCCTTTTACCTTATCATCTTTAGAAGCGGTACTGAACTGTGCTAAAATAAATTTTGCAGATGTAGTAGTGGTAGATTGATCTGTTGGATTGGCCACTCCAATCATCATGGCAGTTTTTCCGCCCAAAGAAATATCAGCTTTTACGCCGGTATGAAAGAATGGACCATAGGAGAAGCCATACGACATGCTGTAGTTTCTGTTGCCGGGTGCATCCACCAATTCATACCCAATATGGGTTGCCCATTTGCCCATGGTTAATTTGAAGTGATCGGTGACTGCATAGCTCAGGTACATTTGTTTAATGGCGGCGAGTGATCCGGCATCATTGTAAGAAAATTCCTGTGCTCTTCTGCCAAAACCAATATCTGCAACGGCAGATACTTTTCCTAAAGAGTGATCTACCCTGAAGGAAGCCATGCCCAACTCAAAAGAGTTTTGAGAGTTGGTAAAGCTGGTAAAGTTATTGGTTTTTGTGGGTGCATCAGAAAAGCTGTACCGGTAGTAGGCGTCAATGGAACCCGATAGAACGGTGCTTGCTTTTTTGGAAGAGTCTGATTGTGCGTTTACTGAAAGGCAGGCGCATACTGCTGTTGAAAGGGTTAAAATTTTGCGTAACATTGCATTGGTTTTATAATTAACAAATAGGTACAGTCGGTAAACCTGGTCAGAGGTTTATCATATGGCTGTACCTTATTTTCTTTAGCAAATCGATGGAGAGAACATACTGCAATCAATGGGTCAGCATTTTTTGCAGTATGATGCATGAATTAGTCGGCGAGCATACTTTCTTTCAAGTAGCCATTTTCTTCTACCAATAAAGTGCCTTGCACATATTTTTCATTGTGTTGTGTAGCATCCAATCCCAATAATTCTTCTTCAGAGCTAACACGTAAGGGCAGTATGAAATTGATGAATTTGAAGATGCCAAAAGACATCACAAAACTGTACACTACCACAATTCCCAGTGCTTTTATTTGTGTGAAAAAGAAAGCAGCATTACCATAAAACAAACCATCTGCTCCTGCACTGTTCACAGTTTTAGTGGCAAAAATGCCGGTGAGTAGCATACCTACTATGCCACCTATACCATGACAAGGGAATACATCCAAAGTATCATCCAGTTTAGATTTGGATTTATAATACACGGCAATATTAGAAATGATGGCAGAAAGCACACCAATGAAAATAGATTGGGGGATAGCTACAAATCCGGCACCGGGTGTAATGGCTACCAGTCCAACCACAGCACCGATACAAAATCCGAGTACGGAAGGTTTTTTACCTCTTAATACATCAAAGAACATCCATGATAATCCAGCAGCAGCGGCAGCAGTATTGGTAGTAGCAAATGCAGAAACCGCCAGCGCATTGGCGCCCAAGGCCGAACCGGCATTGAAACCGAACCAGCCAAACCAAAGTAATCCTGTCCCAATCAATACATAAGGAATGTTTGCAGGTGGAATTTCTTTTTGATCAACGTGGGCCTGTCTGCGCTTCAGTACCATGGCGCCGGCCAACGCTGCACAACCTGCTGAAATATGTACCACTGTTCCTCCAGCAAAATCCAGTGCGCCCATTTTAAACAAGAATCCTTCCGGATGCCAGGTCCAATGTGCAATGGGGGCATATACCAATAAGCTGAACAATGCGATGAAAACGATATAAGAAGTGAATTTTATACGTTCTGCAACAGCGCCTACCACCAAACCGGGCGTGATGATGGCAAACATCAACTGAAATAAAGCAAATAAGGTGATGGGAATGCTAGGCGCCAGACTCCAGGGTGCGCCGGAATTGATTCCTTTGAAGAATAAATGTGTAGAGGGATTGCCAATAAAGCCGCCGATCGATTCTCCAAAACATAAGCTATATACTACCGTAACCCATAAAATGCTGACAACACCTGTCGCTGCCACACTTTTGATCATAGTAGAGATTACATTTTTGCGGTGTACCATTCCACCATAAAAGAAGGCCAGACCGGGTGTCATTAAAAATACCAGTGCAGTAGCAACCAATATCCAAGTAATATCGGCGGCGCTATAGGCTCCGGCCTCATCGGCATAATTCGGTAAAGAGGGGATAAACAAAGCTACCAGTGCTACAGCTATTAATGCTGCAAACGGAGCGATCTTCTGAATGGTCATTTTTTTCATACTAGGGTTTTAAATTTAACATTACGATTATTGTAATTTGATAATCTGATAACAAAATACTCAATTAAATAATAAATTTTAAATAAAATATTAACATTTTAGTAATTAATATTTGTTTTTAACTTTGGAAATAATACCATCAAAATACTGTTACAGGTGCATTTTATACATAAAAAAACCTTTCAAACGCCGTTGAAAGGTTTTTGGAATAAAATATTAATAAAATAATTATGTATTAATTAAATAGCTTTGATCCTTAGATTCTAGTACCGATGTCCCCATTAAATACTGATCCACCCGTCTGGCACATTCCCTTCCTTCACTAATGGCCCATACCACTAAGGATTGTCCTCTTCGCATATCGCCCGCAGCAAATACTTTGGGAATGCTGGTCTGATAGTGTTTTTCATTCGCCCTAACATTCCCTCTTTCATCCAGTTCTACGCCTAACTCCGCAATCAATCCTTGATGCTGTGGGTGTACAAATCCCATGGCCAATAATGCCAATGAACAGGGTATCTCTCTTTCCGTACCCGGTATCTCTTCAAATCCTGCCGGTTTAATATCGGTAGAAGCTTTCCACTGTAGATCTGCTATTACAATAGATTGAAGGTTTCCATTTGTATCGCCCTTGAATGCCTTTGTCACCACTGCCCATTGTCTATTCGCTCCCTCTTCATGTGAAGAAGTAGTCTTTAATACCATGGGATAAGTAGGCCATGGCATAGCAGCCGTTCTTTTTTCAGGTGGCTTGGGCATCAATTCCAATTGAGTTATCGATAAAGCACCTTGTCTGTTGGAAGTGCCTACACAGTCACTACCCGTATCTCCTCCGCCAATCACCACCACATGTCGGTCTGTTGCCAGTAAATCCTCCGTTTTGATCGCCTCACCCGATACACGTTGATTTTGCTGCTTCAAAAAATCCATCGCAAAATGCACACCTTTTAATTCCCGACCGGGAATATTCAAATCTCTTGGAATGGTTGATCCTCCTGCTAAAACAATGGCCTGGTATTCTCGTAACAGATCATTGATACTAATATCCACACCCACATGAGCATTACACTTGAAAACAATCCCTTCTTCCACTAATAAAGCAACTCTTCTTTCCACTACCCATTTCTCTAACTTAAAATCAGGAATGCCATAACGCAGTAGGCCACCAGGATATGCATCTCTCTCAAATACGGTCACCTGATGACCGGCATAATTCAATTGTGCAGCCGCGGCTAAACCTGCCGGACCCGAACCTACCACGGCCACTTTTTTTCCGGTTCTTAGATTGGGCTTTCTGGGTTGTACAAATCCTTTTTCAAAAGCGGTTTCAATGATATGTTTCTCTATTTCTTCAATTGCTACGGGGTTTTGGTTGATGCCCAATACACAGGCACTCTCACAAGGAGCCGGACAAATACGTCCGGTGAATTCAGGAAAATTATTGGTGGCACTGAGAAGTTCATAGGCTTCATGCCAGTTTTGTCTGTACACGGCATCATTGAATTCAGGAATGATATTGCCTAATGGACAACCGCTATGACAAAAGGGAACGCCACAGTTCATGCAGCGAGCGGATTGTTGATTCAATTGATCATCCGTCATTCGTTCCACGAATTCTTTATAATCGCCAATTCTCTCTTGCGGCGATCGCTTGGATGGATGGATTCTGTCGAATTCTATAAAGCCGGTTGGTTTTCCCATAAAAATGCTTGAATGGTTTAATATCCTTGAGTTACGGTTGCTTTCTTTTGTAATGCTTTTTTATAATCTCCCGGAAATACTTTCACAAAGTTTTTGAGTTGATGATCGAAGTCATCCAAAATAAATCTGGCAACTGTGCTGTTGGTATAAGTGTGGTGTTGTGTAATCATCTCTTTGAGATAAATACTATCATCTGCTTCCAAAGGATCGAGTGCTACCATTTCCATATTGCATTTTTCAGCAAATGAACCTTCCGCATCATAGATGTAAGCAATACCTCCGCTCATGCCTGCTGCAAAATTTCTTCCTGTGCTGCCTAATATAATGGCTTTGCCACCTGTCATGTATTCGCAACCATGATCTCCAACACCTTCCACCACCACTTCGGCTCCTGAATTTCGCACGGCAAATCGTTCACCCGCTTTTCCTCTGATGAATGCTTTTCCGGATGTAGCTCCATATAACGCCACATTACCAATGATGATATTCTCTTCCGGAACAAAGGCCGATGCTTTTGCCGGATACACAATCAGCGTAGCACCACTCAAACCTTTTCCGAAATAATCATTGGCATCTCCTTCCAATTCTAAAGTAATGCCTTTGGTATTGAAAGCGCCAAAACTTTGTCCGGCTGTTCCTTGGAAACTAAAATGAATCGTATCATCCGGAAGTCCTGCAGCTCCGTATTTTTTTGTGATCTCATTGGAAAGAATAGTACCCACAGTTCGATCTGTATTTTTAATATCTATACTGGCACGTACTTTTTCTTTTTGATCAATAGCCGGTTTTGCTAACGCTAATAATTTCCAGTCCAATACACTGCTCAATCCATGATCCTGTTCTTCTTGTTGATACAATCCTGTATACAATGATTCGGGTTCTTTGAAAAGCACTGCGGACAAATCCAATTGATCATATTTCCAATGCGTGATACCCTCTCGCATTTCCAGAGTATCAACTTGTCCCACCATTTCATTCACCGTTCTATAACCTAATTCTGCCATGATCTCTCTCAGTTCTTGTGTAATGAACTTGAAAAAGTGAACAACATGATCCGGGTCTCCGGCGAATCGTTTTCTTAATTCGGGATCTTGCGTAGCAACACCTACCGGACAAGTATTCAAATGACATTTCCGCATCATGATACAGCCTTCTACAATGAGTGCGGCAGTAGCAACACCCCATTCTTCAGCGCCTAATAAAGTGGCAATTGCAATATCTCTTCCCGTTTTCATTTGTCCATCAGCCTGTACTACGATGCGACTTCTCAATTTATTTTTCACCAAGGTCTGATGTGTTTCTGCCAATCCCAATTCCCAGGGTAAACCTGCATGTTTGATAGAGCTGATGGGAGAAGCGCCTGTTCCGCCGTCATGACCTGATATCAATACCACGTCCGCTTTGGCTTTTGCTACACCTGCTGCAATGGTTCCCACGCCTGCTTTGGATACCAGCTTCACATTGATGCGTGCTTTTCTGTTGGCATTCTTCAAATCAAAAATCAATTGCGCCAGATCTTCAATCGAATAAATATCATGATGTGGTGGGGGAGAGATCAATCCAACACCGGGTGTAGCATGTCTGGTTTTGCCAATCCAGTCGTCTACTTTATGGCCGGGTAATTGTCCGCCTTCACCCGGCTTGGCTCCTTGTGCCATTTTAATTTGTAATTCATCCGCTTCTGTTAAATACAAACTCGTAACACCAAATCTTGCTGAAGCTACTTGCTTGATGGATGAACGCATCGAATCTCCATTGGGCAATGGTTGATACCTGATCTCATCTTCTCCACCTTCACCGGTATTACTTTTGCCACCGAGTCTATTCATGGCGATAGCCAGTGTAGTATGTGCTTCCCAAGAAATAGAGCCAAACGACATGGCACCGGTTGCAAACCTTTTATAAATATTCTCAGCGGGTTCTACTTCATCGATGGATATGGATGGACGATTTTTTCGGAACTGAAATAAACTGCGTAATGTGCATGCTTTCTCTGATTGATCATTGATGAGTTTGGAGTATTTTTTGAAAGTATTGTAATCATTGCTTTTCGTAGCATGTTGTAATAAGTGAATCGTTTGTGGGTTGAACAGATGAAACTCGCCTTTTCTTTTCCATTGATAGATGCCACCTACCGGTAATCGGTCTACCGGAATTTCTTTTTTACCAAATGCAAAGAAATGTTTCGCTAATGTTTCTTTAGCGATCTCATCCAATCCCATACCTTCAATTCTGGAAGTGGCACCGGTGAAATAAGTGTCCACCACTTTTTTATTCAAACCGATGATCTCAAAAATTTGTGCACCTTGGTATGATTGCAAAGTGGAAATACCCATTTTAGAAAACACTTTCAGCAAACCTTCATTTACTGCTTTGATATAATTTTTCTTGAGCTGATCAGCATCTATGTCCGTTTGTAATTTGTGGCTCAACTTCATATCTCTGATAGAAGATAATGCGAGATAGGGATTGATAGCTGTAGCGCCAAACGCAATCAAACAAGCAAAATGATGTACTTCCCAAACATCACCTGCTTCTACAATAATACCCACCTGTCCGCGATAACCTTTTCGTATCAAATGATGATGTACTGCTGCGGTTGCCAATAAAGATGGGATCTGTGCATGATCAGAGTCAATGGCTCTATCTGTTAGAATCAATACCTCAAATCCATCTTCAACCGCGTCTGCAGCGTATCTGCAAATTCTGTCGAGCCCCGCTTTCAAAGAACCGGGTTTACCATCTGCACGGAAATAAGTTTGTAATGTTTTTGCCTGAAAGATGCCGGTATCAATACTTCTGATTTTTTCCAACTCATAATTATTCAAGACCGGATGTTTGAGCGCTACACTATGACAAGCCAATGGATCTTCAACTAATAAATTACCATTGCTTCCTGCAAATGTGGCGAGTGACATTACCATTCTTTCTCGAATGGGATCAATGGGTGGATTGGTTACCTGTGCAAACAATTGTTTGAAATAGCTGCTGAGGTGTTGTGGTTGCTCGCTTAATACTGCCAATGGTGTATCGGTTCCCATGGAACCAATCGGTTCTTTTCCATCCAGTGCCATGGGAGCAATAATTGTATCCAAGTCTTCTGTTGAATAACCAAATGCTTTCTGATATTTGAATACTTGATCATGTTCTAAATGGGTGAACATTACCCTGGGTTCCGGTAGTTCCTCCAATCGGATCTTATACTTGTTCAACCACTCTCCGTAAGGTTTTTGAGAACAGATCTGTTGCTTCAATTCTTCATCACTGATAATTCGACCTTGTTCCATATCTACTACAAACATTTTCCCGGGTTGTAGTCTTCCTTTTTCTTTGATCAGTGAAGCATCGATGGGAAGTGTACCTGTCTCGGAAGCCATGATCACTCGATCATCCGTGGTAACACAATAGCGTGATGGACGTAATCCGTTTCTATCCAATGTAGCACCGATGATCTTTCCATCTGTAAAGGAAATGGAAGCGGGTCCATCCCAAGGTTCCATCATACAAGCATGGTATTCATAAAAAGCTTTCTTCATGGGGTCCATCTGTTCATTACCATCCCATGCTTCCGGAATCAGCATCATCATCACATGTGGTAAGGATCTGCCGGTGAGGGTGAGTAACTCGATCATGTTATCTAAACAAGCAGAATCTGATTGTCCGTTGGTAACAATTGGCAAGAGCATATCCATTTCTTCTCTCGTGAAATAGGGAGAAGTAAATCCTTTCTCACTTGTTCTTAACCAGTTCAGGTTTCCTTGTAGTGTATTGATTTCGCCATTGTGTGCAATGTATCGGAAAGGTTGTGCGAGTTTCCAAGAAGGAAATGTATTGGTTGCAAAACGGGAGTGTACGAGTCCGAATGCAGACACAACGCGTTTATCATTCAGGTCAGGAAAATAGCCACGTACTTGCGTGCTGGTGAGTTGACCTTTGTACACGATGGTTTTATGAGAAAGAGAAGCCAGATAAAATCCAATCTCATCTTTCTTAACGGTGTTGTTGATCGTATGCGTTGCATAATTACGCAGTACAAATAATTTTCGTTCAAAGTCATCCGGATTGGTCAAATGATCCGGACAAGCAATGAATACTTGTTCCATGAAAGGTTCTACGGATAATGCTGTTTTACCGATATCAGTTGTGTTGACAGGAACTTTTCGATAGCAAAGAATATCGAGACCGAGTTTTTCTGCAGAGCGATTGAAGATGTCGCGACACTCCTCGCGTAATCTGAGTTCTTTAGGAAAGAAGATAAATCCTACGCCATATTTTCCATAAGCAGGAAGATGTGCACCTTGGCGAATGCATTCATCAAAAAAGAATTCGTGTGGAATCTGGATCATGATACCCGCACCATCACCTGTATTGCTTTCGCAACCGCAAGCGCCGCGGTGTTCCATATTTTCCAATACCGTCAATGCATCTGCAATGTGCTGATGGGATTTACTGCCTTTGATGTTGGCTACGAATCCAATGCCACAAGCATCATGTTCGAAGCTGGGGTCATACAGACCCGTGCTGTTGTTAGAAACAAGCATGTGCAACCGAATTAAAGTTCAGGAAATAGAATGGCAGGCAATCAGCAGTAAGTTAATCAATAAAAGCGTAGAAAAGAAAATAGTTATTCAATAAATATCAACATTGGTTAAATATTGTTCAATAATGTGTGATTTGTATGCTAAATCATTCAAAACAAACGTTAGTTTTTTGAAAGGCTGTCATCCTCGTTGTAACTGATCACACATGTAATCATCAACTAAAACTGCCATATTTCTCTTAACGGTAAAATCTTGCGGCCTGCAGCCTGCAGCTTGCCACTCGTAGCTCATCCCCTCAATCAGCTAAATCTCTATACACAAAGTAGTGTTCCGGAAAGGAGAGGGTAATTTTTGTTTCTTTTTTGAAAATACCATACACGGTACTGCCGGTACCTGTCATGGATGCATACACTGCTCCATGTTGGTATAAGGTATCTTTGAGCTCACGAATTTTCGGATAAGCATCCATCACGGATGTCTCAAAATCATTGATCAATTGATCGCGCCAAGTAGAAGGATCTTGTGTAACGATCTGTTCACAACTGATAGAAGGGATAGCTGGTTGTAATTGTCCGAAAGCCCAACCGGTAGGAACATGGATACCGGGATTGACCAATACAAACTGGTAGGCACTGAGATCTAATGACAATGGCTTCATGATTTCACCTCTACCTGTAGCAAAACAGGGTTGGTTCAAAATAAAGAATGGACAATCGCTACCTAATTGTAGTGCATATTGAATCAATTGCTCTTGCGTTAATCCCAATTGAAATTGTTGATTCAGTAATCGTAGTGTAAAAGCACCATCAGCACTACCGCCGCCCAATCCCGCGCCCATAGGAATGGTTTTATGTAGGTGCATTTGAATGGAGGGAATAGCAGGGAAATCTTGTTTCAGTAAAGCATAAGCTTTTACACAAAGATTTTGATGAGTCTCGCCCTGAACAGGCAGTCCTGTTATATTGAAGTCAACAGGAGTATCCGTCGTCCCACGCACAATCTCCAATGCATCTCTCAGTCCATGTATCGGATAGAATACCGTTTCAATATCATGATACCCATCTTCCCGCTTATGCACCACCCGAAGACCGAGATTGATTTTTGCGTTAGGGAAAAGGATCATGGGGGAGGTGTGAATGGTGAATTGTCAATGGTGAATAGTGAATAGTGAGTAGTCAGTATTTTATTAAACTTACTTGTAGCTTGCAGCCTGTAGCTAGGAGCTAGAAGCTTGCAGCTCATAGCTTACTTCCTCTTATTCATCTCATCCCTAATCGCAATCGCTCTGATATAATCTTCATGTTCAAGTACATCATTGAGTAGGGTTTGCAATTCTTCTAGGCTCATATTGCTGAGGTCTTCACGTCCGCTGCCACTTTCTTCTACACCTACGGCTTCAGCTTTTTGTTTTTTACCGGTACCACCATCTTCCATGAGAATACCAGCATTTTCAAGGATATGTTCATAGGTATAGATGGGACATCCGAAACGAACAGCCAATGCCAATGCATCGCTGGTTCTACTATCTATTTCAACGGTATCATGTTCTGTGAAACACACCAGCTTGGAATAGAAAATGCCTTCTTGTAGATCGCTGATGATGATCTCCTGTAATTCTACATTGAATGCGTTCATGAAATTTTTCATGAGATCATGGGTGAGTGGACGGCTGGGTTGCATATTTTCCAATGCTACCGCAATGGCTTGTGCCTCAAAACCACCGATCACGATGGGGAGTCTTCTCATTCCGTTGGCTTCACCTAATACTACCGCATAAGAATGCGTTTGGGTAATGCTGTGTGAAAGCGCCACAATTTCCAATTCTATCTTTTTCATAGACCCCACGAAAATAAACCAAATTAGGTTAAGATGGATGCTCAGTTGGTGAAACCGTCATTCAGTTGATCAAATCCATTGACCGGATTTGATCTTTTTATCCAACAAAAATGTTCCGAATGGGAAAAAAGCAGCCAGAAAAGCCCAGATCAACATTTGGAAAGGCCATTGTTTCTCTTCCTTCACTACATATGCCAACCAGCAATAAGCAATGAACAATAAGCCATGAACCCATCCGGTAAATTTCACCGCTTCAGGTATTCCTGCGAAATATTTCAGGGGCATGGCAATCAGGAGTAATACCAATAGCGAAATACCTTCCGCAATACCAACTTTTCGAAATAGTGTGAGCGAACTTTTCATACTGCAAAGAAACAGGGAAGGATTGAGTAATTTGCAGAAAATAACATTGAATTATGCCGTTAGTTGATTTAGCAACGATCAGTCCTAAAGAAATTGTGCCGGGTTATTCCGCTCGGTTCATTCATACGGAAAATATGACTTTCTCTTATCTGGATGTAAAAGCAGGAGCTGCTTTGCAAGAACATGCACATCCACATGAGCAAGTGGCGCATGTATTGGAAGGGGAGTTTGAATTGACATTGGATGGTGAGCCGATTCGGTTTACACCCGGACAAGTGATCGTGATTCCATCCAATATTCGTCACTCCGGATTGGCGATCACGGATTGTAAATTATTGGATGTTTTTTATCCCGTTCGGGAAGATTATCGTGCACTTTAAAATGAGATGATGAACTTAGATCTGACCAATAAAACAGCACTGGTATGCGGTGCTTCACAAGGACTAGGTGCTGCAGTGGCACATGAACTGGCAATGTTGGGTGCCAATGTATGGCTGCTGGCACGCAATGAAGAGAATTTGAAAGCGGTGAAACAATCGCTGGATATTTCACTCGGACAACAACACGGTTATTTTGTAGCAGATTCAGGAGATCCCGAGCATATCAAACAGCTCATTACCGATTTTCTTGCCAAAGGAAAAAGAATTGATATCCTGGTGAACAATACCGGTGGTCCGGCTGCCGGTCCATTGCTCAATACTTCTTTGGAAGACATGCAAAAAGGAGTAACAGCTCATTTACTCACAGCACATACATTGGCTCAATTGGTGGTGCCGGGTATGAAAGCAAATAAATTTGGACGCATCATCAATATTTTATCTACTGCCGTGAAACAACCCATCAATGGATTGGGTATTTCCAATACAGTACGAGCAGGTGTGGCGAATTGGGCCAAGACATTGGCGAATGAGATCGGACAATACGGGATCACCGTCAACAATGTATTACCCGGTTATACAAAAACAGATCGACTCGATTATTTATTTGGAAAACAAGCATCCGATGCAAGTACCACTGTGGATGCGATCGTAGAAAAAACAATTGCCATGATTCCCGCAGGGAGATTGGGAGAGCCGGAAGAGTTTGCAGCGGCTGTTGTATTTTTATGTTCACCTGCGGCAGGATATATCAATGGTATTAATTTACCGGTGGATGGTGGGAGAGTGGGGAGTTTGTGATGTTGTTATTGGTCAGGCGACCACAGGTGTTCGGAAGATTAAGGAGGATTAGCCCCAAAAAGCTGCTCAAAG
>JAAXIF010000052.1 GCA_012270485.1 Sphingobacteriales bacterium
CTTTACTCATGGCTATTTTAGGTTGTGGTAAACTGAAAATAACCAAAAAGGAGGCTTTAATCGCCTCCTTTCTTTTTTTAAATTCAATTTTACCGGACAGCAATGTTTTCAAATTACCACATTTTCAAATTTTCAAATTCATTATCTAAACTCTCACCCCCTTCATTACTTCTATAAAGGTTCTCATCTCATCCATCGTTCCAACACTGGCTCTTGCCCATTTACCATGAACATAATTGGAAGAACGCAAAAAGATATTTTTCTTCAGCATGTCTGCGGCGAAGTCGCCGGAATAATTCGGGATAGGGAAGAAGAGAAAATTGGTGTATGATTTAATAACATCAACATTCATTTTTTTCAACTCTTGATAAGCATATTCCCTTGCAGCAGCATTTTTTTGTTTACTCAGTTGATGCCATTCCGGATCTTTCAAACTTGCTAGCGCAGCACTCATAGACAAAGCAGAGATGGCAGCCTGGGTTCTGTTGAAATAATTATCCGACAATGCTTTGATCAATGTTGCGTGACCAATCACCCAACCAATTCTCAATCCGGCCATTGCATGGATCTTAGAGAAAGTACCGATGATAAATACTTTAGGATGTTTTTCGATGAGTTGCATCATGGATTCATTATCAGGGGCATCCAGAAAATCAATATATGCTTCATCCACTCCAACATAAGCTTTCTTGGAAGCCTCTACACAAAAGTTCTTAAGAGAAGTAGGAGAAACAATCGTACTGCTTGGATTGGCCGGGTTACATACATACACAAGTTCTGTTTCATTGTCAACTTCTTTCAACATAGCAGGCAGATCATGTTTTTGATCAGCCGTAAGCGGCACTTCCACTACTTTGTTTCCCAGCATTTTTGCAGTTGCGGGTAGTATGCCGAAAGTAGGGTTGGCGGTCACTAATTTACCACGAAAATGACGAGGCAATAATCCCAATGCCTCACCGGAACCTGCGGTCACCAAAATTTGATCGGCATTCACACCATAATAGTTGGCCAACTCTTTTTTAAAGTCTTTTAGATTGGCATGATTGTATTGATATCGATGCGCTTCACCCAAAGCACTGAGTAATGCTTCTCTTGCTTTAGGTGAAATACCATATGGATTTTCATTGGAGCTTAGATTGATCAACCCATCTGCCATACCGTAATTACGCAAGATACCTTCTTCATTGCCCAAACCAAAGGAAGGCAAACGAAGCCCCATACCCAATGCGGCCAGGGAACCAAATTTTAAAAGCTCACGACGATGAACAGAGGATGACATAAGGATTGATTTACTTTCCGAAAAATTACAACTTTCTCTTGATGAGATAAAATTTGATAAAAAAGCAGGCGATGATATGGCCTGCTTTTGGTGATTATTGTCGAAAACTTATTGTTTATTGATCCTTGAGAAAATCTTACTTACGATTTTCCATTCACCATTGATCTTCACCATATTCATATAGTCATACATGATCACGGTTTCTGTTTCGATTTTGATCTTGGCATTGGCAGCGGTACCTTCTATATTCAAAGAAAGGATGCTGATACTTCTTTTTGGAGGAGTAGTATTGGCCTTCACGCGTGCAATATAATCTGCGATGGGTACGTCTTTAAATTCGCCGGTACTAACGTCAGTATACTTCATGGTAGCACTGGGGTGAAAGGCTTTTTCTACTCGATCTCCCACACCACTCATATAGTTTTCTAAGCAAGCCCTGGCAGCAGCTTCATCAGAATTCTGTGCATAAATAGTGGTTTGTAAGAGACAAAAAAACAATGCCGTGAAAAGCATGCGTGTAAATCGGTTCATGTGTATGAATTTTAGAATGCCAATTTAGTGATGAGCCGGATGTAGATGTTTGTTAAAATGTGATGAGTGGTGAGAACAGGGAGTATGTACCGTATCTATTGTTGCTTGTTCCTAGTTACTTATCTTTTTACTATGGTTTGACTATGACTTCACTATGGATTCACTATGAAATGACTATGATTCTCTTATGACTCTCTTATGACTGTCGTAACCCTCCGGTATCTCTGCCTTGACTTTATGGTAGCTTTATGGTGAAGTTGTCAGTACCTTGTCAGCCACCTGTCTTAGTATTTTCTAGACATTTAATAGACCTTTTCATTATCATCAACCGCGACAGGTCATCATGATGTTAAGTATGCAACTCAATCATCCTGCAATTCTTCATTTCACTCCCATCGATATCTAATCTTACCAATGTTCGTACTTTATGCCAACCTTGTTTTCCCGCAGCACCCGGATTAATATGCAGACAATTCAATACATCATCATACATCACTTTCAAAATATGTGAGTGTCCGGAAATGAATAGCTGTGGTTTGTGTTGTTGTATCAAGGGCTTGGACCGACTATTGTATTTAGGGGGGTAGCCACCAATATGCAACATCATCACATGCACTTCTTCACAAGTCCATTCCAGTAGTTCGGGATAATAAGCGCGAATATCTTGTCCATCAATATTTCCATACACCCCTCTCAGGGGGTTAAAAGAACGGAGTTGTTCTGCCAATGCATCATTGCCAAAATCACCGGCGTGCCAGATCTCATCACATTCTTCAAAGTGTCGAAATACGGCCTCATCCAAAAAACCATGGGTATCTGATAGAATCCCTATTTTCTTCATAAACTTTACTAATTTCACCTTAGCAATTGCAACCTATGCCATTTAAACGAAATTTTACTTACTGGATCGATAAACGCAGATGGAAATATTATTTCCTCATGCTCTCTCTGACCTTGGTCGAAAACAAGTAACGTAATTGAGAAGATTGTTACACCTTGTACCTTGTCTCTTCATTCTTTATTCTTAAACGAAGTTTTTTATGCCACACTATCATACATTGGGTCGCATCCCACATAAACGTCATACCCAGTTTCGTAAAGACGATGGTTCTCTATTTTCAGAACAACTGTTTTCAACTGAAGGTTTTAGTAATGATTATTCATTGCTCTATCATCATTACCCACCCACTCAGATCATTCATACCGATGAGCCGGTAAACGTACAGCCACGTGTTGCCGAAGAAAAAATGCTCAAACATCGCAGCTTTGAAGGGTTTCATATCAAGCCTGAAGCAGATTATCTCAAAAGCAGAAAGTCGGTGTTAGTGAATAATGATTGTCATATTGTATTGGCTGCGCCAAAAGAAAGTATGAAAGATTATTTCTACAAAAATGCTGACGCAGATGAAATGATCTTTGTGCATGAAGGCAGTGGAGTGCTCATCACACAATATGGACAAATCACTTTTGCATATGGAGATTATCTGGTGATACCAAGGGGTACTATTTATCAGATCAAATTTGATACAGCTGATAATCGTTTATTCATAGTCGAAAGTTTTAGTCCGATCCGCTATCCCAAACGTTATGTCAGCAAATACGGGCAACTACTGGAACATTCACCTTACTGTGAACGCGATATCAGAACACCGCAACAACTGTTGACATTTGACGAAGCCGGCGATTTTTTGATTCAAACCAAGAAAAAAGGAATCCTGTACGGACTTCACTATGCACATCATCCTTTCGATGTAGTAGGATGGGATGGGTATTGTTATCCTTTTGCATTCAGCATTCATGATTTTGAACCGATTACCGGCCGTGTGCATCTACCACCACCGGTGCACCAAACTTTTGAAGCACACAATTTTGTGGTATGTAGTTTTTGTCCGAGGTTATATGACTATCATCCTGATGCCATACCCGCCCCATACAACCATAGCAATATAGATAGTGATGAAGTATTGTATTATGTAGATGGTGATTTTATGAGCCGCAAAAATGTGACCAGAGGAATGATCACGCTTCATCCCGCAGGTATACCGCATGGTCCACATCCAGGTGCTGTAGAGAAAAGCATTGGTAAAAAAGAAACACAGGAATTAGCGGTTATGGTAGATACTTTTCATCCCCTACAACTAACCGTAGAAGCTTTGGAAATAGAAAATCCGGGGTATACGATGAGTTGGGCGGAATGATTTGATAAAGTCAAAAATCAAAATTCAAAAGTTAAAAAAGTGAGGGGCTATCATAACTTTTAATTTTTAACTTTTGAATTTTGACTTTTTAATTTTTACTTTAAGAGATGAAATCCTACCCAGATATCGACACCTACATCCAAGATTTTCCTGCGGATAAGCAGAAGCTGTTAAGAACCATGCGTACTACGATTCAGAAGGCGGCGCCTAAGGCAGTGGAGAAGATCAGTTATGGGATGCCTTGTTTTTATCAGGAGGGGAATTTGGTGTATTTCGCAGCCATGAAAAACCATATTGGGTTTTATCCGTCTTCTTCCGGGGTGGCGAATTTTCAGGAGGAGTTAAAGCCTTATCATACATCAAAAGGTGCCATACAATTTCCGTTAGATAAGCCCTTGCCTTTGAAATTAATTTCCACGATTGTAAAATTTAGGGTCTTGGAAAACGAACAAAAAGCCACCTCAAAAAAGAAATCCCCAATAAGATAATACTTCAGTGTCCTTCAGTGCTTTCAGTGGCAATCAAAAATGTTGCCACTAAAGACACAGAAATGCACAGAAAAAAGCAGTATTCCAGAGTCTTTTTTTTGAATTCAAAAATTCCTTAACTTATGCTCCTAAAACTAATTGCCATATGATTAAATTCAGCGACATCAAAATCGGCGACTATGTAATGGCGGAGTATGAAGGAAAAATGTGGGAAGGAGAAGTAGTTCGCCTGAACGGAGACGAAAAACAGATTTGTGTTCAAACCGATGTACAGGAATTCTGGTTCAGTCAGGATCAACTTTATCCGATTCCATTAAATGAAGACACCCTGCTGAAGCTCAGTTTTGCCAAACAGCCCAATGATGATGGTTCAGTAAAATATATGAAAGGATCTTTTCGTATTGTAACGCCCAAGGCAGGTGATTTTTCACAAATGGAAATGTGGTATCGGGAAGACAGAAGACATAATCCCAATGTTCATTTTGTACACCAGTTACAGAATCACTACTTGGATATGACGAAGATTCATTTGACCAATTCTCCCATGTAATATTTTTAACCACAGAAGGTCTTTTGATCTTCTGTGGTTCTTCAACACATCTCAGAATAAATGGATTACGTATCTTGGTTGTAAATCCATATACATGCGCTCGCCGGTTGTTTTATTTTTCCTTTTTTTAACGAGTTCCTTATTCGCCCAACGTTTTGGAGGGAATCCTATTTCTCAGAAATGGAAGCAGATTGATACTGATACCGTTCGTGTTGTGTTTCCTGCCGGACAAGAGCAGCAGGCCGTAAAGATTGCTAGTATCATTCATGGCTTACAGCAAAGAAATAGTAACAGCTTGGGAAGCTCATTGCGTAAAGTGAGTATGGTATTGCAACACAGAACACTGATATCTAATGGATATGTTGGACTAGCCCCTTTCAGAAGTGAATTGTACACAACTGCACCACAAAACGCATTCAATTTGGGTGCTGCAGACTGGCTCAGCAATCTGGCCATTCATGAATTCAGACATGTACAGCAATACAGCAATTTCAATAGAGGATTATCAAAATTGGCATCATTGATATTGGGTGAAGAAGGACAGGCTGTTGCGAATGCCACTAGTATTCCCGATTGGTTCTTTGAAGGTGATGCCGTGTATACCGAAACGCAGTTTACCAGACAGGGAAGAGGAAGTCTGCCGAAATTTTTCAGTGCATATCAATCCTTGCATTTCGCGAACAAACAATATAGCTACATGAAACTGCGGAATGGATCACTACGTCATTTTGTGCCGGATCATTATGATCTGGGTTATTTATTGGTTGCATACGGGAGAAAAAAATATGGTAATGACCTCTGGCAAAAAGTAACGGATGATGCAGCGAGATTCAAACCGTTGATTTATCCTTTTCAGGGAGCTGTGAAAAAACATACCGGTATTCCGTTTTCAACATTTGTTGATGATGCATTGAATTTTTATCGATCACAATGGATAAGTGCTTCTTCAGAACCTACATGGCTCACTGCTGTTGAAAAGAATAATGTAATCAACTATCAGTTTCCGTATTTAATGGAAGATGGTTCAGTCATTACTTTGTATAACAGCTACTCACAGATACCTGTGTTCTTGAAACTGAAGGAAGATGGTAGTTCAGAAAAGATAGCTGTGCGAGATATTGCAATAGATCCTTATTTCAGCTATCGCGATCAGCATATTCTTTACACGGCTTATCAACCTGATGTTCGCTGGGGAAATGTGGAGTATCACTCATTGAAATTGCTTGATTTGAATACCGGGACTTCGAAAACAATCAAAACACAAACACGGCTATTCTCTCCTGATCTATCAACAGATAAAATGAAATTAGTTGCAGTTGCTATGGATGAATCAGGCGGTAGTACATTGATACGAACTGATTTATCAGATGCGAAATTCGATACCATTCTCACCCAAAAAGATATTGTTTTTTCCTATCCTCGATTCTCAAAGAATGATCAAGGATTGTATGTGGTGGAAAGGATGAAAAACGGAGATATGGGTATTATTTGGAGCAACTTCACCGGTCAACAATCACGTGAAATACTCAAGCCTACCAATCGAATCATTGGATTCTTGCACATACAGGGCGATACGTTGTTATTCAGTACCACACATGCGGGAAGAGATGAATTGTGGGCAATCATTGATAAGCCAGACCATCCGGAACCATATCGCTTGGCTTCTTTTCCAACAGGTATTTATCAAGGCGTCATCAATAAGGCTGGGAAGGTGATTGCTTCTACCTTCACGGCAGATGGGTATCGGTTGGCTTCTTTTCAACCCTTATGGGAGAAAGTAAAGAATGAAGATGCATTGAAGCCTTTGTATATCGATCATTCCATTCAACAATCTATTACAGGCAATGCATTGAAAGTTGCTGGTAATTATCCGGTGACTAACTATAAAAGATCGTTTCAATTGTTAAATATCCATAGCTGGCGTCCTTATTATGATCGTCCGGAGTATTCCTTCACGTTATATGGACAAAATGTATTGAATACTTTTTCTTCAGAGTTGGCATATACATTTAACGAGAACGAAAGGAGCCATAGAATCAGTTATGATGGAGCGTATGGAGGTACTTATTTGCAACCGGTTTTTGGTGCTTCGCAAACCTGGCAGCGTTCTTTCCGACTGAATAGGGATACTTTGTTCCAGTGGAATTTATGGGAAGCTTATGCCGGGTTGAGACTGCCCTTTAACTTTACCGGAGGTAAACAATTCCGGAACCTGACTTTGCAAGCAACCTTGAACAGAAGTGCTGTGCGTTGGACCGGGATCGCGAAGAATATATTCAGAGATGCGAACTTTAATTATGTGGATCTTCGCTTATTCTATGCCGCACAAATTCAAAGGGCGGTTCAACATATTTTTCCGAGATGGGGACAAAGTTTTCAAACCCGTTATCGGCAAACATTCGGTGATGCCCGTGCTTGGCAAATGTTGGTGAGTGGTACTTTGTATCTACCCGGTTTACATCGCAATCATAATCTGGTACTTACCGGCGCTATTCAGAGCAGGGATACTTTAAACCAATTCAATTTTTCGGACAATTTCCCTTTTTCAAGAGGCTATACCGCCATCAATTTACCTCGGATGTACAAGTTGGGTGTGAATTATCATTTCCCGATTGCTTATCCGGATTGGGGTTTTGGGCAATTGGTATATTTCCAGCGCTTGCGGCTGAACGCTTTTTATGATCTATCGGTGGGAAAGAGTCTACGCACCGGACGACAATTCAATTTTGGCACTTTGGGAGGGGAACTCTTCTTTGATACCCGTTGGTGGAACCAAGAACCTGTAACTTTTGGCTTCCGGTATAGTAGGCTGCTGGATCAGCAGTTGGTAGGGGGTGCTAGGGTGAATTATTGGGAAATTATTCTGCCGGTAGCCCTGTTCAGATAGCGTATATTTGCCTTTATAAGGGGTTCAGGGTCATTATTTTACCCTATTTTCCACAAAAATGGGAATTTTTTCCCCGAAATTTTCATATTTCCATTGCAATCTAATATCTTTGCAGCCCCAAAAATAGTATGTCGAAACAACCGTTGATTAAACAAGATGGAGTAATTCTGGAAGCACTGAGCAATGCTATGTTCCGTGTTAAGTTAGAAAATGGTCATGAAATTCTGGCCACCATCTCAGGTAAAATGAGGATGCATTACATCAGAATTCTGCCTGGTGATAAAGTGGGAGTAGAGATGAGTCCATACGATTTGAGCAGGGGAAGAATTATTTTCAGGTATAAGTAAATCATTTGCAGAACGCTGACGGCATGAGCTGGAAGCCGGAAGCAGTAAAGCGATAAATAATAAAGCAATGAAAGTCAGAGCTTCGATCAAAAAGCGTAGTGCAGATTGCAAGATCGTGAAGAGGAAGGGCAAATTGTACGTGATCAACAAGAAAAATCCCCGCTATAAGCAGCGTCAGGGATAATTCATGTCTGTTAACTGTTTATAGTTGACAGATCGTAATTAAGTTTAAAATTAAAATCAGAATATGGCTCGTATTGCCGGTATTGACTTACCAAAGAACAAAAGAGGCGAAATTGGTCTGACCTATATATTCGGTATTGGTCGTTCAACCGCTCAGTATATCTTATCAAAAGCAAACATTGATTTCGATAAGAAAGTGAATGAATGGAATGATGATGAGCAAACTGCTATCCGTAACATCATTAACAATGAGTTCAAGGTTGAAGGTGCATTGCGTAGTGAAGTGTCTATGAACATCAAGCGTTTATTGGATATTGCTTGTTACCGTGGATTGCGTCACCGTAAAGGATTGCCTGTTCGTGGTCAACGTACTAAAACAAACAGCCGTACCAGAAAGGGTAAGCGTAAGACAGTTGCCGGTAAGAAGAAGGCACCTAAGAAATAATTAATGAGTCTGCCGGATGGATTTCCTTTCGGCAGACTTTATTATACAAATCCGTTACAGCTTGGATAATCCGCCTCAGGTGGAAAGGAGAGTGTACCGGTTTCCGCCTTAGGCGGAATTTTCATTAAATAACAATCCCGATCAATCGGGACGACTACCTCAAAAAAAGAACATGGCAAAACCACAAAAAGCGCAGAACAGTGCAAAAGCTGCTGCCAAGAAAAGAGTTGTAAAAGTTGATGCTGCTGGTGAAGTTCGTATCTCAGCTACATTCAACAACATCATTATCAGCTTTACCAACAAAACCGGACAGGTGATCAGTTGGAGCAGCGCCGGTAAAATGGGCTTCAAAGGCTCTAAAAAGAATACTCCATATGCAGCTCAGATGGCTGCTGCTGATGCTGCTAAAGTAGCATTGGAAGCGGGATTGAAAAGAGTTGATGTATTTGTAAAAGGTCCGGGTGCCGGTCGTGAAGGTGCAATCCGCTCTATTTCACAATCAGGTATCGAAGTTACTTCTATCAAAGACGTAACCCCTCTACCACACAATGGTTGCAGACCTCCTAAGCAGAGAAGAGTTTAATCTTTGAATTTTTGATCTTTGATTTTTTGATTTGTTTTCATATCAATCAAAAAATCAAAGATCATCAAATCAAACTTACATAGGGTTCGGTATTGATTTTAGATTTTTAGGATACCGGATCGTCATTAAAAAATCGAAAAAATAAAACACAATGGCACGTTACACTGGTCCTAAGACCAAAATTTCAAGAATCTTCGGTGAGCCGATCCTCGGTAATGCGAAGTGGTTAGGCAAAAACAGCAACCCTCCGGGTCAACATGGTGCAGCACGTAAGCGTAAAAGCTTAGGTGAATATGCTCTTCAGTTGAGAGAAAAACAAAAAGCTAAATACACTTATGGTGTATTAGAGCGTCAGTTCCGTAAAACATTCGAAGAAGCATCTCGTATTAAAGGTGTTACGGGTGAAAACCTGATTAAACTCCTGGAAGCGCGTTTGGATAATACCGTTTTCCGTTTGGGTTTAACTGCCAGCCGTCCTGAAGCACGTCAGTTGGTAAACCATAAACACATCACTGTAAATGGTGAAACTATGAACGTTCCATCATACCAGTGTAAGCCGGGTGATATCATTGCTTACAAACCAAAGAGCGCTGATAATTCATCGATCGTTAGCAAAACCCGCGGTAAGAACCCTAAGTTCAGCTGGTTAGATTGGAACGAAGCAGAGAAGAAGGGTACTTTCATTACTTACCCAGAGCGTGAGAATGTTCCTGAGAATATCAAGGAGCAACTGATCGTAGAATTGTATTCTAAATAATAACAGTGAAACGTGAAAGGTGAAAAGTCAAAATTTCACTTTTCACTTTTGACTTTTCACTAACGCAGTAAAAAAATCAAGTTTTAATATGGCCATATTAAGCTTCCAGAAACCAGACAAAATCGTTTTACAAAAAGCAACTGATTTTGAAGGTCAATTTGAATTCCGTCCATTAGAGCCAGGCTACGGTCTGACCATTGGTAATGCACTTCGCCGTGTATTATTAAGTTCTTTGGAAGGATATGCGATCGTAGGTATCAAAATCGAAGGTGTAGACCACGAATTTGCTACCATGAAGGGTGTAACAGAAGATGTTACCGAAATCATCCTGAACCTGAAGCAGGTACGTTTCAAAAAGCATGTTGAGCATGATGTAGCCAATGAAAGAATCAGCCTCTCTATCAAGAACCGTACAGAATTTACTGCCGGTATGTTGGGTGAGGTTTCTCAACATTTCCAGGTGATGAATCCTGAATTAGTGATTTGCACCATGGATTCTTCTGCGAAAATGGATATCGAATTAACGATCTCTCGTGGTCGTGGTTATATCCCTGCTGAAGAGAACAAAGTGAAAGATGCTCCTTTCGGATATATTGCAATCGACTCTATTCACACGCCAATCAAGAACGTTAAATACGGTATTGAGAACTATCGTGTAGAACAGCGTACCGATTACGAGAAATTAATCCTTGAAGTAGCTACCGATGGTACTATTCATCCTGAAGATGCAGTGAAACAGGCTTCAAGAATCCTGATCCAGCACCTGATGATCATCACCGATGAAAACATCACTTTCGATAACAAAGAAGACAAGAAAGAAGATGTGGTAGATGAGCATGTACTACAACTGCGTAAAGTATTGAAAACTCCGCTTGAAGACCTAGATCTTTCTGTACGTGCTTTCAACTGTTTGAAAGCCGCTAAAATCAACAGCTTAAGCGAACTGGTTCAATATGAGCAGGAAGACCTGATGAAATTCAGAAACTTCGGTCAGAAATCCCTCTCTGAGATCGAGCAGGTATTGACTGAACGTGGACTGAGCTTCGGAATGGATTTGAATAAATTGGGTTTGGATAATTTAGACAATTAGGCTGCAAGCTTCAAGCTGCACGCAACACGCAACATATAGATATTTTCTTGTCGCGTGCGGCGTGAAGCTTGTAACTCAAAGCTATTCATCACACTCTACAATTCCTGACACGGTGTAGGGTATAAAAACAACAAGTCATGCGTCACGGAGACAAAATCAACAACCTGGGTCGTAAGAAAGCACACAGGGAAGCATTGCTGGCAAACCTTGCTAGTCAATTGATCACACACAAGCGTATCGTTACCACTTTGGCGAAAGCGAAAGCATTGAGAACTTACGTTGAGCCGTTGATCACCAAAACAAAAAAGTCTGATAACAAAGAAACCATCATGCATCAGCATAGAGTGGTGTTCAGCTATCTGCAAGACAAAAGCGCTGTAAAAGAATTGTTTACAGTAGTAGGTCCGAAAGTAGCTGGTCGTCCGGGTGGTTATACACGTATTTTGAAGTTGGGCATTCGTCCGGGCGATAACGCTGAAAAAGCGATGATCGAACTGGTTGACTTCAATGAGATCTATGGTAAGGGTGCTGCTCAGGCTGCTGAACCTGCTAAGAAAACTCGTCGTAGTCGTGCTCCTAAGAAAGCCGAAGCTGAAGCTCCTGTTGCAGAAACACCGGCTACTGAAGAATCAACTGAAAAAACAGCTGAATAATTGGAAAGATGTTTTTCATATCAAAAAGCAAGACCTTACCGTCTTGCTTTTTTTATGTCTGATCGGTTTTTGAACGCAGCTAAAACCAATGTGAGAAACTTATTCTATCATTTTTAACCAACAAACCTTTTTTTTGCATCGTTAAACAGCAATCAACCATGCCCCAAACCAAACAACCCGCAATTCTTGTACTGGCCGATGGCCATGTTTTTTATGGACACGCTTTCGGAAAGATCGGTACTGCTACGGGAGAGATCTGTTTTAATACCGGCATGACCGGCTATCAGGAAGTATTCACAGATCCCAGTTATACTAGCCAGATTGTGATCATGAATAGTGTACATATCGGCAATTATGGTGTGAAAGATTCTGATGTAGAAAGTGCGAGTGTGAAGATCCATGGATTGATCTCGCGTAATCTTGAAGAGCAATACAGTCGTATTCAGGCCAATGGAAATTTGAATGATTATCTCAAGGCCAATCAAATTGTTGCCATCGATAATGTAGATACCCGTGCTTTGGTAACACATATTCGTGCAAAAGGAGCCATGAATTGTATCATATCTTCTGATATTCTAGATGTAGAAATCTTGAAAAAAATGTTGGCAGATGTTCCGGATATGGATGGATTGGAATTGGCTAGTACCGTAAGTACCAAAGAGGAATATGAAATGGGAGATGCCCATTCACCTTTGAAAGTTGCTGTACTGGATTTTGGTATCAAACGCCACATTCTTCAGTGCTTGGTTGATCGTGGTGCACATGTGCGTGTACATCCCGCTAAAACACCATTAAGCAGATTGAAAGAATTCAATCCCAATGGATATTTTATTTCCAATGGTCCCGGTGATCCTGCTGCGATGGATTATGCAGTGGATACCGTAAAAGGATTACTGGCTGAAAATAAACCCGTATTTGGTATTTGCTTGGGTCATCAGTTACTGGCATTGGCCAATGGTATACCTACTTTTAAAATGCATCATGGTCATCGTGGATTGAATCATCCGGTGAAGAATATCATTACCGGTCAGTGTGAGATAACCACACAGAATCATGGTTTTGGAGTGGATCCTGAAGCGGTACGCAATCACGCTGAAGTAGAGATCACACATGTTAACCTGAATGATCAATCTATTGAAGGTATCAGATTAAAGAATAAACCTGCTTTCAGTGTGCAGTATCATCCGGAAAGTACACCGGGGCCACATGATAGTCGTTATTTGTTTGATGACTTTATCTCCATGATTAAAGAAAGAATGAATTAATTCATCAAGATCTATACTTTTGGGAATGGTCACAGCGTGCTACAAACATCTGTGACCATTTTTTATTAACTTCGGTACATGAAGATCGCCATCATCAATGGTCCGAATTTGAACCTCTTGGGTCAAAGGGAAACATCTGTTTACGGAACTCAAAGCTTCGAAGAATTTTTTGAAGCACTCAAAACCCAATTTCCTGCGGTTGAGTTTCATTATGTTCAAAGCAATATCGAAGGCGAACTCATTGATGCTATTCAAAATTTTGGATTTACTTATGATGGCATCATTTTAAATCCGGGTGGATATACCCATACTTCTGTTGCCATCGGTGATGCCATTGCAGCAGTGAAAGCACCGGTAGTGGAAGTTCATATCAGTAATGTACATGCACGTGAGGAATTCAGAAAATTGTCTCATGTTTCAGGCAAAGCAGCAGGCAGTATCATTGGATTGGGATTGAAAGGCTATGAACTAGCCGTTCATTGGCTATTGAGTAAATGACTGGTACGGTCTTTGTATTTTCAGCGACATCATGTATCAACAATATAGCAGAAAAGTTTTTTGGCTGATCATTATTAGCAGCATCATTAAACTGTTGGCAGCAGCTTTCTTGGAACTGGGTAATGATGAAGTGTATTATTGGACTTACGCAATACAGTCTGATTGGAATCATTTTGATCATCCGCCAATGGTTGGTTGGCTGATACGATTAACAACATTCAATCTATCATGGGTTAATGAGGTAACCCTCCGCTTAGGAGCAATTATTTGTTCAGGTTTTGCTACTTGGATCATCTTTAAACTGGGGAAATTATTGGATAGTGAACGAGTAGGATGGTTAGCAGCCTGGATCTACACTTTGTCTATTTACACTGGATTTATTGCAGGACTCTTTATCCTTCCAGATTCTCCTCAAATGCTTTTCTGGACTGCTTCTTTGTATATCATGGCTCATTTACTTTTGAAACGCGATGAAGAAAATCTAAGTGTGTGGTTGTTGTTAGGCTTAATGATTGGGTTAGCGGCATTGAGTAAAGTTCATGGATTGTATTTATGGGCGGGCTTTGGAGCATTTTTACTGTTTAGCCGGATTCAATGGCTAACCAATTGGAGACTGTATATGGGGGTGTTGGTTACGCTCATTTGTATTTTCCCTATTTTTTATTGGAATTATCAAAACAATTTTATTACCTATCGTTTTCATTCGGAAAGAGTTTCCAATACTTCCCTTCGATGGGATATGCTAGGACAAGAAATAGCAGGGGAAGCATTGTATCAACATCCATTTTTGTTTATAGTCATACTGGTCGGACTTTTTGCAGCCATCACCAATCGAATTCGATTTGCGAGAAAAAGAATCAAGCTTTGGTTGGGCTGGATGAGTATTCCTATGATACTCATTTTTTGGACAGTGGCTTTATTTAATCCTACCTTACCACATTGGGCCGGACCTGCTTATATACCCTTGTATTTTGTAGCAGCCATGTACCTACAAAAAAGAACCAATAGAAAAGTACCCATCATATTGCAAGCATCTTTGGGTCTTGTTTTGACGGTATTGATCACCGGAACCTTATTGATACGCTTTTCTCCCATGAATTTTGGCAGTCAAGCAAAAGAGAATTACGGGGAGTATTGTCCAACATTGGATATGTCTGGCTGGAAAGATTTCAGCGTTTCCTTTGATGCTTTACGTAAAGCAGATATTGCTGCTGGTACCATGAAAACAACAGATCCGTTGGTGGTACATAAATGGTTTCCGGGTGGACATTTGGAATTTTACACAGCTCGAACTAGTGGAATTAATTTGGTGGGGGTTGGTGCATTGCAAGATCTTCACAAATTTGTTTGGTTGAATCAAGAAAGACAGGTTTTGCAACAGGGGGCAGATGCGTATTATATTTTACCATCAAACTTGCCGGCAGATGTGCAGAAACTGATGGAGCCCTATTTTAATCATATTGAAGCACCTGTTGTAATAGATCAAAAAAGAGGAGGGAAGACGGTGCGTTATTTCTATGTGTATCGTTTGAGAAATGCCAAACCCAATGTTACTGCAGTACTTCCTGTAATCAACCATCATTGACCGCTTGCCGGACTTTTTTGTGTGCTGTCTGTGGCAGGTTTGAACACAATATCATCAGGCTTTGTGGCGAATAATTTATCAAAGTCTTTTCTGTAAGAGATACTGGCTCCAAAACGATTTCTTCTTCCTATACCGCCAGCACCTGTGTTGGAAATATCAAGACTATTCTTATTGAATAAGATAGCTCTGAGTTTTCTATCTTTTGATAGTATGAACTCTACATTCAAATCAGGCAGCCATTGAAAGTTTCCATTTTTTATAGCAGCTGAGTTACTCACATTAAAATCGAGATCACCACCAAATGTCACAATCATTTTATCTTGAAAGAAACTCTTACCCAGTTTAAAGTTGACACGTGATCGGTCGATTGTATTATTATTCAATGTACCCCCTGCAACATTGCTGGTAATTTCATTATTACTATACCAGGATGTACCTAAATCAAATCGTAAGCTTTTATCACCGGTAAGTTTGTATAAAAAGTTAGAGAACATTTTATTGATCTCTTTGGTCAATATTTGCGATAAGGTATTAGCACCAATAGTAGTTAATGAATTACTGGCTGCACTGCTCCCGCTATTACCTACACTGGGTGGAGCAAATGTGTTGAATACAATCAGGAAAGATACTTGTTTCAATATTTCGTTTTCATCATTTTCTAAGCGATTAATATATTGCGCCAATACATTATCACTTTTAACCGGACTGCCCTGTGGAAAGTCTAATCTGAAGCGTATTTTAGGAGCGGTTAGTTTATCTCTTAATTCAGCGATTACATATACTTCTCCACGATATCCTTTTGTTGAGCCATCTACTTGTAAATTGGAAACAAGATCATACATGGCAATTCTTTCCGCTGTATACTGTGCATCAATACGGATATCTGCTTTGAATGGGTCTCCTGTCCATTCAATATAGTTTCCGGCATTCGGTATCAATTCAAATGGCTTCCGGATAAATGACTGAAAATTGAAATCGTAATTTCCTTTTTCAATATTGTATCGACCTCTTATGGATAAGGGCTCAGTGGTACCGGCACGAATTCTCAAACGTCCATTTCCGGTGGCTTTGATTACATCACCTGTCAGATCATCCAAAATTACATCAATCTCTGTTTTATTGGTAGCGGTAAGATCAAGATCCACAGTTAGATTAAATCCTGATTTGATTTTGGTATTCAACATTTCTGTACCATACTCTTTGAATACAATAAAATCAGCACTTCCACTTTCTCTTGTTACTGAGTTCGGAATATAAATATGTGAGCTGTCTGTTGATTCTGCTACCAATGTCATTTTTGCATTGGATTCAGGTCCTTTTAAGCTGAATGTACTTACCCTGCCAATGGCTCTTCCATAAAATTGTTGGTTATCTTCCAACTTGGTATCAATCAATAATAATTTATTGGTAGAAAGATCAAAATCAAAAGCCAAATCCTTAAAGCCTCTTTCGTATAATTTACCTTTTACACTACCGGAATTTTTATACTGATCTTTTATAGTGAATTGCCCAAAATCAATACCATCTTCTTCAAAACTGATATTGGCGGAATCAATTGTATAGTATACCTGCGTATAGTCGACTTTTAATCCCGCATTTTGTAATTTGACTTTCCCCAATAAAGTAGGACTCTTAGGGTCACCACTGATAGACAATTTGCCTTTTGCTTGTCCTTTCAAATCAGAAAAGAGTCCGGTTAAAAATTGATTCAATAAATGGATACGGGTGTCTCTAAGGTCAATATCTGTGTACAATGGTTGTTGAATGGAATCTTTTAAGTTGTAAGATCCTTTGGCACTGAAATCAAACCCTTTGTTGGCTGATTGAATTTCAAAAGGAATAAGTCCTGTCTTATTATTATAACCTGATTTGATATTCACTAGTCCAATAGAATCATCATTAAATCGAAACTGTTCTGCTTTTAAAAGCGCTTCCGCATTGAACTGACCAAAGAAATCTCGCATGGTAATTTCCCCACTGGTAATACCTTCTAGTCTTGGGTCTTTCATAAACGGACTTGTCAAATCCCCTAGAACAACATTTTTTAGTTTTACGATGAGGTTATTGGTATTGCCTCCATCTTCTTCTTCTGTCTCTACTTCAATTTCCTGAAAGCCTTGTGTAAATTTTACATCAGTGGCTTTGATAAAATTTTTGCGAAGTATGAGTTCTCCTTCTTTTTCCAGGTTCCATTTTTTTGTATTCAAAACAAATGAAGAGGGTAGGAACTGAATTCTGGCACCATCTTCCAATGTGGTTACATCAGCATTTAAACTGGCTTCATTTAAAGTATTGTCTGCACTCGTTTTAATAGATACGAGCGAATGATCATTTTTGGCAACTACTGAAATATTGGTATTGGGGAAATTAAGACTATCATTAATGGTGATAGTAGTGATATTTGCATTGAGCGAAATCGTATCTAGATTTCCTCTTCCTTCCAGCTGAATACCATTGAATCCATATTTATTAAAACGACCATAGGGAATATTAGCAGATATCTTCAAGTCGCTATTTCGAGTATCAATACTTCCGGTAAGAGAAGCATCATTGAATCCGGTGATACCTTTTGTAAAAATTTGCAAATAAGGCTCTATATAATTGGTATTGATCTTGATATCGAACCTTTGATTCTGTGGAATGATTTTAGGTTCCGAAATGTAAACCGGATAATAATGATGAAGGAATGACTGAATGCTAGCCGGTAATTCAAGAATGCTGAATTGTCCGCTAATCGTAGCCTGTAATTCATTACTCCCAACACTCAGTATCTTAATACTGTCATTTTGAATAGAGCTTAAATTCAGTGAGTCAAAACTGATTTTATTCGTTTCGTCTTTTATAGATGCGTTCAAGAATTTAGCAACACCCTTAAAGTTATCAATGTTGGTACCTGTGAAATTCGCATCCAATAATCCGGTGATCTCAATATTTTGTTTGACAAAATTTAATGCTTTCAAATTCGACTGTACAAGGTCACCTACAATATTGAAACTGGGTTCTTCTTTTGAAAGATCGACAATAACGGAATTTGTAAAATTTAAATTAGGGTCGTCAATTTCAAGCTCCCCCGCAAATGACTTTTTCTGGAATGTTCCGTTGGTAATGATATTGGCATAGGTATATCCATTGAACTGTAATGAATCGATGGTTCCATTAACAGTTGTTTTTAATAGATCAATGTTAAAGCTGCTTCCTTCAATATCTCCTTTGAAGTTCACAAGTCCAAGTGCCTCTGTGTTTAAAAACTTACCAATATTGAATCTAGTTGTTTCAATTTCTCCCTTATAACTGGGCTCACCTTTAATAGGAAGTTTCAAACTAATATCAGTAGTAAGTCCACCCAAAGCAGTACTAAATACTCCCGAGGTTACAAAATTTCGAATGGTTCCATTGAAGTTGCCTCTGTAAATGATATTGCCTAGTTCAGCAAGGTTGGGGTCTTTAATATCTTTTAGAACAGGGATGAAGCTGAGTAGGTCATTATAATTTGTTGTTACTACGCTTTTGGTTAAAGAAATTTTCGTTGTATTGATATCCGGTAGCCCTTTCATACTTAACGTTCCGGATAGATTGGTATTGTTACCGATTCTACAATAAAGATTCGTAGTAGTAAAATCAGCAACAGTACCCAAGTAATTGCCACTGATTTCAATATTTCTTTTCAGATTTTTAAGTTCAGGTGCAAAAAAGGCAATATCATCACTATTAATTTTGGCATCTCTAAATCGAGCTTCCATCACTACTTTATCAATGTATTCACCAAAATCTTTATTGAAATCGGTGTATTTCATTGCATAGTAATTACCAATTCTGCTTTTACTGGTTCGTAGGTCTAAAGACGCTAATTCCATGATCTGCGGAGTGAAACGAAATTTGGTCTTTAGTCTTTGTAATTCAAAACCGCTTCTGTCTTTTACAGCAAGATCAATATCTGCCCGAATAGTGTCTTTAATGAAAGATAGATTATTGAAACTGCCATTTAATTTGCTCAGCTGTATATGCGATCCGTCAAAATTATTAGATGGGTTATTAGGATTTCCATCAATGAATAATTTACCATCTGTTATCTTAAGTTGTTTCGCTTGAACCAGCATATTCCCCGCATTAAAATACATGCCTGTATCTATCGAAGCTTTTATTTTTTTTCTTAAGTAATCAGGACGTAAAGCGGGTAAGGCTTGGATGGCAAAAAAGGGTTGATGTAGCTTGATGTCGTCAATCAGGAAAATACTATTGTTTAAATCAACACGATTGGCATCTATGATTAGGCTAGCAAATTGAACGGTCATTTTTTCACCTACCCATTGATCGTTCTTGACTAAACGTAGATTTTTGAGATCGATTTTCTTTAAATCGAGCTCCAATCCACCTTTCTTTTTTTTGCTAGGAGAGGGCGAGGCAAAATGATCAATAATATATTGATAATTCCAAACGCTGTCTTTCCGATTGATCTTTATAACAGCATCCTCCAGTCCGGCATATCGCAATACCGCTTTCTCTTTAAGAATAAACCAATCTGTAATGCGTACTTTTACTGCACCGGCATAGATAAGTGTATCTTTTGAACGGTCTCTGATCATCAAACCTTTCAAATTCAGCCTGTTCAGAATTCCGATACTAACATGTTGAATACTGACTTCGGTGCCCAGTGACTTAGAGATCCGATTGGTAGCCATCCTGACCAGTTTATTCTGTACATACTCTGTTTGAATAGCTATAAAGATGACGAGGATAAGCGTGATGAGGACGAGTAGGGTATATCTTAATATTTTCAGGAATCGCTTCAGAAAGATCAGTTTAATACAAATTTAGGTAATAGCTTTCTCTGTGCAAATTCAATACCAAAAGGCATTTGGTCTTCTAAAATAAAGTGAAAATAGATTATAATAACCGATGTATCTGTGCGTATTGTAATAACATAATCGTTTTGCCGTCTTTTATCTCTCCGGATTCAATCATTTCTAGGGCTTTAACGAATGGCAATTCCAGTACTTCTATATTTTCCTGTTCTTCTTCTATACCTCCACCTGCTGTAATTTTCATGTCTTTTGTATAAGCTGCTACAAAAAAATATAGGATTTCTGTAACGGATCCCGGCGACATATAAGCCTCAAAAACCTTTTTAACATCTTTAATCAGGTATCCTGTTTCTTCCTCTGTTTCCCTTCTGATACAATTTTCAGGGTCATCCTTATCCAATAAACCGGCACAAGCTTCAATCAGCATACCATCTGAATTGCCATTGATAAATGTGGGAAGATGGAATTGACGGGTCAAAATAACCGTTCCTTGATCTTGATTGTACAATAAGATGGTTGCACCATTGCCCCGATTGTAAGCTTCTCTTAGTTGCCTTTTTTTATTACCCAGCTGATCGGTTATTTCATATTCGATTCGTTTCAGTATATACCAGTTGTCTGATAAAATATCCGTACGAAGGATCTCAACGGTTGGTGGCATATTATTGTGAGTGCTATTGTTTGTGTTGTTGTGCCTGTTTTACACTTTCGAGATAGGTTTTGCTTTCTCCTTTAGGAATACTCAAAGAATGCCATTCATTTTCCCGAATCAATCTGCCGAGGTATACAATTTGTCCGACATGATAAGGATAATGTGCCAATTGTCTTAAAATAGCATCATATACCAAGAGTGGCTCAGTTCTAATGGTAACGGTTTTCATCAGATCACCGGGTTGTAAACTTTCAAGTGTATTGAGTAGACAATTCCAACCTTCATTCCAAAAGGATAGTAAGTCTTCTCTTGTCATCTTTATGACTTCAAACTCGGCATCTCTTTTGCGCCAATCTTTTTCTCCATCTTCTGTCAGAAAATTTGTCCACCTACTCAACATATTTCCATACATATGTTGAATGATGATAGCGATACTGTTACTTTCTGTATTTGGTTGATAAAAAAAATCATCGTCTTTGAGTTGCTCCAATGTTTTATCCCCCAACTCTTTGTAGTACCTGAATCTTTTAATACTATCTTTCAGGAATCCGTCTTCCAATGTTTGCATAATTTTATTTTTAAAATCCGGCTACGGAATCATCACCTCTCTTATCTGCAACGGCTTCTCTGATACCATTGGGTAAAATTCTGATACCTTCTGTATGTCCAATTGAACTTCTTTCTCTGATCTTATATCCCATGGCTTCCAGTTTCTTTTTGGTGTCGGCAAGGAAGTCTCTTTCAACCACTACCTCATCCGGAAACCATTGGTGATGGAATTTTGGTTTGTTGATGGCATCATCCAGGTCCATTTTAAAATCAATCATGTTAACCAACGCCTGAAAAACCGATGTTGGAATGGTTGTTCCTCCCGGTGTACCTATAGTGAGATAAGGTTTGTTGTTTTTTAACATCAATGTTGGAGTCATGGAGCTTAACATTCTTTTACCAGGAGAGATGGCATTGGCTTCACCACCTAATGCGCCAAACATATTGGGAACCCCCGGTTTTACGCTAAAATCATCCATTTCATTGTTCAATAAAAAGCCTGCATTACCAACCACAGTTTTGCTTCCATAATTTCCATTCAACGTGGTGGTGACAGCTACGAGGTTTCCTGCTGCATCAATGACACTAAGATGTGTAGTTTCTTCGCTTTCTTGAATATTACCCGCTTTGATTTGAGTACTAATACCTGCCTTGCTTGGATCATAATCTTTCATTCTTTCTGTGAGATAGGCATCACTGATTAAAGTATCTACCGGTACTTTCCAAAAATCAGGATCACCCATATGTTCTGCTCTATCTGCATAAGCCCTTCTTTCTGCCTCAATCATTAATTGAACACTAGCAGGTGTTTGAAATCCGTAACTGCCTACCGGAAATTTTTCGATCATCTTCATCATTTGTGCAATTAAAATGCCCCCACTGCTGGGAGGGGCAAAGCTGATAATTTGATGATCGCGATAATTGAATCGGATGGGCTCTCTGAGTTTAGCAGTATAATTTTTGAGATCATCCAATGTAATAATACCTTTCCCACGCTGCATCTCCTCCACAATCAATTTTGCTGTTTCTCCTTCATAAAATCCTGCTGCTCCATTTTTTTGCATACGTCTGAGTGTAGCTGCTAGTTCCTTCTGCACAAGCGTATCACCTGCTTTCCATTTTCCCTCTTTGGTCAATGCAGTGGGTCGGGTACTGTATTTGAGGAATGATTCACGGTAACTATTCAATGAGGCTGCTTCTCTTTCGGTAATAACAAAACCATACTCCGCCAGATCAATTGCAGGTTGTACCAGTTTCGCAAAAGGCAGTTTAGCATAGGGCATGGTTGCAAATAAGCCTGCTACTGTTCCAGGAATACCGGAAGCCAAATGTCCGTTTTGGGATAATGAAATATTTGCATTGCCCTGAGCATCTAGGTACATATCTCTGAAAGCAGCAGCAGCAGCAGCTTCGCGATAATCTAAGCCCAATAGCTCACCGTTACTCCTTCGGGCAAGTAAAAATCCGCCACCACCTAAATTACCTGCGATAGGGTATACCACGGCTAAAGTTAACTGAGTAGCGATAGCCGCATCAAAGGCATTACCTCCTTGTTTCATAATCACAGTACCTACCTGACTCGCCAATGGATGAGCACTTGATACGGCTGCTTTTGTATAAGTTGCCTTTTTGACAATGGAATATTTGTAAGGATTGACCGCTTTCCCAGGTCCAACTACCGACACTACTTTTTGTGCATGTATGCCCGATAAAAGGAAAAGAAATACAAATGATAGAAGGCTTGTTTTCATAAGTGAAAATTAGGCGTTTTTGCACAAAACTGACCTTTCTAGAATCCTATTTGTATAAAAAAATGAACCAATCTTTTCCGTGACCTCTATTTCTTCGCTACATTCACCACTCATTTATATTGAATATGAAATCATTATTATCCATTCTGGTGGTTCTGGTATTGTCTATATCAGTCACAGCTCAAAATGTACCCAGTCCTGAAACTTATCTGGGTTACAAAGTTGGTACCCGTTATACACGGCACCATAAAATCGTTGAATATTTCAACACAGTGGCGAAAGCCCGCCCCGATATGGTAAAGATCGAATCCTACGGTCAAACCAATGAGGGTAGAGAATTGATGCTTGCTTTTGTGAGTTCCCCTGAAAATATGCAGCGATTGGAAGCTATTCGTTTGAATAACCTCCGCCTTGCAGGTACTACCAAAGATAGGGCTGCTCCCATTGTAGAAAATGCACCGGCTATTGTTTGGTTGAGCTATAATGTACACGGTAACGAACCTTCTTCTTCTGAAGCAGCCTTGTTAATGATTCATGCATTAGTAGATCCGGCAAATAGCACAACCAAAGAATGGTTAAAGAATACCGTAGTGGTCATTGATCCATGTATCAACCCTGATGGAAGAGATCGTTATGTGAATTGGTTCAATTCTGTAGTGGGAAAAGAGATGAATGCAGAACCATCTTCACGTGAACATGCTGAACCATGGCCGGGTGGCAGAAGTAACCACTACAATTTTGACCTGAATAGAGACTGGGCATGGCAAACACAGGTAGAAACACAGCAAAGATTGAAAAAATACAATGCATGGTTACCTCAAGTACATGTTGACTTTCATGAACAAGGATACAACGAACCTTATTATTTTGCTCCCGCCGCAGAGCCTTTTCATGAAGTAATCACACCATGGCAGAGAGATTTTCAAGTGCTGATCGGTAGAAACAATGCTTCTTATTTTGATAAAAATGGATGGCTATTCTTTACGAAAGAAAGATTTGACTTGTTATATCCTTCTTATGGTGATACCTATCCTGTTTATAATGGAGCCATTGGAATGACCTATGAGCAAGGCGGACACAGCAGGGGAGGATTGGCTGTTGTGAATGAAGATGGTGATACCCTTACATTGGTTGATCGTGCTACACATCATTTTACTACCGGATTGTCTACCGTAGAAACCGCCAGCAAGCATCAGCAAAAGCTGATGAATGAATTCAAAAAGTATTTTGATGATAGCAGAGCCGGTAAGATTGGAGAGTACAAAACTTATGTACTGACTTCAAAAGATCAGAATAAACTGAATGCTGTGATCAAATTATTAGATCAAAATGGTATTGAATGGGGAACAGTTAGTAATAAAAATTTCAGTGGCTTCAATTATTTCACAGGAAAACAAGAAGCGTTTGCTGATGAAGGGTTACACATTGCAGTAAGTGCAGCGCAACCCAAAGCTGTTTTAGCTAAAGTCTTACTCGAACCAAGAACAGTTGTAACTGATTCTAATACTTATGATATCACTACTTGGTCTGTTCCTTATGCTTATGGTGTAAAAGGGTATGCAGTAAAAGAAAAGCTGGAAGTATCTAATGATTGGAAATCAACACCAGTAGCCCCAGTAATTGCATCTTATGGATTATTGATACCGTATACCTCTTTTAATAGTGCGAAAGTATTGGCCGAACTTTTAAAACAAAATGTAAAAGTTCGTTTTGCAGAAAAGCCATTTAAGTATGGGGCAAAAAATTATGAAAGAGGAACACTCGTCGTTCTGAAGACAAGCAATTCATCTGTGAATTGGGCGGCTATTACGAATGCTGCATGTATCAAACATAATGTACAGGCAGATGTAGTAGAGACCGGATTTATGGATCAAGGTTCTGATATGGGTTCACCTGATGTTAAAATGATCAGCAGTGCACCTAAAGTTGCATTGCTGACCGGTGAAGGAACTTCATCATTGGGAGCAGGAGAAGTATGGCACTTTTTTGATAAGCAACTGGATTATCCATTGACACTGATCAATGCAAATGATCTGGGAAGAGCCAATCTTAAAAACTTTAATGTGCTGATCGTACCGGATGGATTCATTCGCGCGCTTTCAGAAAAAGTAACATCAGACAGGTTAAAAGATTTTGTTCGCTCAGGTGGGAAGATCGTTGCATTGGAAAATGCAGTATCCTTGATGGCATCTGAATGGGGACTGAAGCAGAAGACCGATAAAGATGATGAGAAGGGCGAATATCTGGATGTGAAAAAATACGGAGACAGAGAGAGAAGTTATTTACCTAATTCTATTCCAGGAGCTATCTATAAAATGGATCTAGATAACACGCATCCTTTAGGATTTGGTTATCCTGATTTCTACTATACGCTCAAACAAGATGCAACTTTATATGAATTCATGAAAGGTGGGTGGAATGTTGGGGTGTTGAAAAAAGATGCTTATGTAACTGGTTTTGCCGGTTATAAAGTGAAGAGTAAGCTGAAAGACGGTATGCTTTTCGGTGTACAGGATATGGGAGGAGGATCTGTAGTATATCTATCTGATAATCCATTGTTCCGTAATTTCTGGGAGAATGGTAAACTTTTATTCTCGAACGCTGTTTTCTTAGCAGGACAATAACATTTAGAAGGCCGGATTTGATCCGGCCTTTTTTATATTTATTTATGATCTCATCCAGCAAATTCAAGCGAAGAATGAAACGAACCGGTATTATTATGCTGATTCTTCTTTGTTTATGGACGATCATGGCTCAAAGCTGTATGAAGTTCAGAATCAGTGATGAGCAGGCGATCGAGAAGTTTAAAAAAGCAGGAGTAGCGCTGCGGATCGGGAGGTTGAAAGTAAATACTAGAACCTTACATTATGCCAAAACAGGAAATGATACATTGCCCACCATTGTTTTTGTACATGGCTCACCGGGAGCATGGGATGCTTTTGAAGCTTTTATGCGTGATCCAATATTGCTCGAAAAATATCGGATGATTTCAGTTGATCGTCCCGGCTTTGGTTATAGTGATTTTGGAGATGCGATGAATTTACAAGATCAGTCTATGATCATTCAACCCCTGTTTGAAAAGGAACAAAATGGTAAGCCGGTTTATTTAGTGGGACATTCACTAGGAGGGCCTTTGATTATACAACTGGCGGTTGACAGACCCGGTTTTTTTGATGCATTGGTGATACTGGCAGGATCCATTGATCCCAAACAAGAAAATCCGGAGCGATGGCGTCCTTTGTTGATGAATAACCCACTTAAATTCCTGGTACCGGGTGCTATGCGTCCATCCAATGATGAATTATGGTACTTGAAGAAAGACCTTAAAGATTTAGCCCCTCAAATGGATCAAATAAAAGCTAGGGTTTACATTGTTCATGGTAATAAGGATATCCTGGTACCTTATGCAAACCTTAATTTTGGCGTGAAAGCCATGAAGAATGCAGCATTCATGGATACACTCACCATTCCGGGAGCCAATCATTTTATACCTTGGAGCCATTATAAAACAGTGAGGGCTGTTTTGTTAAAGCTATAGTCATTCACCGATTTTTGTGTAAACGGTGAGCCGTATCTTGGATCAGCCATTATCTTCGCTAGCACCATTATTGTCGTATGAAAAGAAAAAATACCTCCTTTCTTTTATTCTTCTGTTTGCTGACCTATTTTGCTAAAGCCCAGATTGTACCATCAACAGCCAGTTCTTCGGATATTTACCAGCAGTTGAAAAAGCTGAATGTGCTTGGCAGTGTACTGTATATCGCAGCACATCCTGATGATGAAAACAATGGTTTACTTCCTTATCTGGCAAAAGAAAAGTTGTATCGTACCGCGTATTTAAGTCTGACCAGAGGCGATGGTGGTCAAAACCTGATCGGTCCCGAACAAGGAATTGAATTGGGTATGATTCGTACCCATGAATTAATGGCTGCACGAGCGATCGATGGATCTGAGCAATATTTCACGACTGCCTATGAATTCGGTTTTAGTAAAAGTGCGGAAGAAGCATTGCGTATTTGGGACCGTGAACGCGTATTAGAAGATGTTGTTTGGATGATCAGAAAATTCCAACCCGATATCATTGTTGCTCGTTTCCCAGGTGATGAAAGGGCTGGTCATGGTCACCATGCTGCTTCAGCCATTATTGCTAATGAAGCTTTTGAAGCAGCAGCAGATCCCAATAAATTTTCAGATCAGTTTAGATTCGGACTCAAACCATGGAAAGCCAAAAGAATTTTGTGGAACACTTTCAATTTTGGCAGAACAAATACTACGAGTGATAATCAGTTGAAAATGGAAGTAGGAGGGTACAATCCTTTGATTGGAAAGAGTTATGGAGAATTGGGTGGAGAAGCAAGAAGCATGCATAAAAGTCAGGCTGAAGGCAGACCTAGAAGAAGAGGTGAAGTATTTGAATACTTTGTAACAACAGGTGGAGATTCTGCTAAGACAGATATCATGGAAGGAATCAATACCGGTTGGGAAAGATTGAAAGCAGATACTGTTTTGCAAACCGTTACTACACAAGGGAAAACAACATCGATTCCTATCAATAACAAAGCGCAGATTGATAGTATTCAATTACTACTTCAACAAGTGTTACAGCAGTACGATTTCAAAAGTCCGGATAAATCTGTTCCAACGCTGGTAAAACTGTATCGTAAGATTGAAAGCCTAAAAACTACTGATCAGCTTTGGAAATTGCAAAAGCTAAAAGAGCTAAAAGAAATCATTGAATTTGCTTCAGCATTGTTTGTAGAAGCATATACACAACAGGAAACAGCATTAAAAGGAGATAGTGTACGTGTGAGTTACTTTATCAACAAAAGATCTGATGTGCCTATGAAGATCAGATCCGTGAAAATGGCTGATAATCAAGATACCCTGGTGATGCTCTATCCTGAAAAAAATAAGAACTATGTCTTTACAAAAGTAATGGTACCAATACTTGGACCTGAGGCGACACAGCCTTACTGGCTTCGTCAACCTAAAGTAAGGGATGGGATGTTTGCCGTATCAAATCAGCTTGATATGGGTAAAGCCTGGAATGAACCTTTGTATCATGCTGTATTCACAGTTGAAATAGATGGGTATACTTTTGACCTGAAGAAGCCGGTATTATATAAATATGTAGATGCAGAACGTGGAGAACTCTATCAGCCATTTATCATTGTGCCACATATCGAATTGTATTTGTCTCCATCCGTGGTATTGTTGAATGTGAAAGATGAGTATGGAAAGAATCGTTCTGATTCGATGTTACATGTGATTTATCGATCTAATTTCTCACAAGCAGCAGCAATAACTGACCTGGATATTCGTCAGGAAGCAGTGAAATCCGTTATCTCAGCAGAGAAAAGAGCTTTTATAAAAGGACAAAGACAAATCATTGATATTCCTATATCGAAAGTATACAGTCCAAAAGCTCCGGTGAAGTATTTAGAAGCGACGATGAGTATCGTGAATTCCGATGGTAAGGCAATGTATTTTTCTGATTACTTCAAGGCGATCAAATACGATCATATTCCAAACATTCATTACGCATTTAGGGATCATGTGAAAGTGATCGATACTGAAATTCGAGTAAGAGGAAAGAAGATTGGGTTCATTCCAGGGTCAGGAGATGTGATGCCAGATGCATTGAAGCAAATGGGTTATGAAGTGAAGATATTGGATGATGCATCAGTAACGGATGAAGGACTTAAAGATTTAGATGCCATCGTTACAGGTGTACGAGCGTATAATATTCATGAATGGCTGACGGGGAAATATGATGTGATGATGCGTTATGTACAGAATGGAGGTAATCTGATTGTTCAATATAATCGCAATCAAGGTGGTGTTTCAGCTCCTAAGATTGGTCCATATCCTTTTCAGATATCTTCGACACGGGTAACAGAAGAAGATGCAGCAGTAAAATTTGTATTGCCACAACATCCTGTATTGAATTTCCCGAATAAAATATCCGATGTTGATTTCACTGATTGGGTACAGGAGAGAAGCACTTATCAGGCAGATCAATTTGCCGGAAAATATGAGGCACCTTTAGGTATGAATGATACAGGAGAAAAAGAAAGTACGGGAAGCCTGATCACCACGAAATATGGAAAAGGAAATTTTGCTTATGTAAGTTTGGTGATGTTCAGACAATTGCCTGCCGGTAATCCCGGTGTATTTAAAATATTAGCGAATTTGATAGCCTTACCCAAGCAATAATACAATGAAACAACGAAGAAAGATAGGTATATTGACTTTGGTCGTAATTGGAATTGCTATTGGTTTTCTGATTAAAAACGTACGCGTAGGCTTATTAATAGGCTTGGCTTTAGGCTTATTAAGCGGAAGTCTCATCCATAATAGAAACAAATGATAAATATGAGTACCAAAGAAAAAATCCCTTTATTCAAGTCTTGGCGCAGTTGGTACTGGTTTGTGCTGTTGGTGTTATTGGGATTAATCCTTTTTTTTCTATGGCTCACTAAAACCTATGCATGAGTAAGGTAGATTGGATAGTACTGGTGATTACCCTTGTTGCGATCATTACCTATGGACTGTATAAAAGCAGAACCAGTAAAGATCTTGAAGGCTATTTTCTAAGTAACAGAAGTATGCCTTGGTATCTTGTATTGCTCAGCATTATGGGGACACAAGCAAGTGCGATTACATTCTTATCGGCACCCGGACAAGCGTTCACTGACGGTATGCGATTTGTACAGTATTATTTTGGTCTGCCTATTGCCATGGTGATACTATGTGTGACTTTTGTTCCGCTATTCAATAAACTCAGGTTATTTACTGCTTATGAGTTTCTGGAGAAAAGATTTGATTTAAAGACCAGAACTTTTACTTCCTTTTTATTCTTGCTGTCAAGAGGATTGTCAACAGGTATCAGTATTTATGCTCCTTCCATTATTTTATCTTCTTTGATGGGATGGGATATTTTTTGGACAAATATTGTCATGGGAGGTATGCTGATCATATATACGGTTAGTGGTGGAGCAAAAGCAGTAGCATATACACAGCAATTGCAATTGATCATTATTTTTGCCGGAATGTTTGTTGCAGGGTATTTGATCGTTGATTATCTACCGGAAGGCGTAGGGTTTAATGATGCTTTGAAAGTAAGTGGTGCTTCAGGAAAACTCAATGTCATTACAACAGGTATTACTGAAAATGGGTTTGATTGGAAAGATCGATACAACTTAATCAGTGGTATTATTGGTGGCTTCTTTTTAGCACTTTCTTATTTCGGTACAGATCAATCGCAGGTAGGCCGCTATTTAACCGCCAAGGATAATACCGAAAGTAGATTGGGATTACTCATGAATGGATTGGTGAAAGTGCCTATGCAGTTTTTGATCTTATTGTTAGGTGCCTTATTGTTTACCTTTTATCAGTTTACACCTTCACCGGTCTTTTTTAATAAGGCAGTGGAAGAAAAAGCGATGCAAACTTCATATAAGGAAGAGCTTGTGTCCGTTCAATCACAATTTAATACCTATCAGACTAAACAACAAGAGTGGAGTCGGTTGTATACCGTTGACAAACAAGAGCAGTATAAGGATAGTATTGCAGTAGGTGCGAAACAATTGGCGGGTTTACAGAAGCAATATAAAACCATATTAACCAAAGCAGTGCCCGGTGCAGATACTAATGATACCAACTATATCTTTTTAAGGTTTGTAGTTGATTTCTTACCCAAAGGATTGGTGGGATTATTGATCGCCATAATCTTTCTGGCAGCATGGGGGTCTATAGCAGCCGCGTTGAACTCATTGGCTTCTTGTACCATGATTGACTTTCACCAACGATTACAAGGAATTCAAACAAACAATACAGATCCTGATCAATGTGCAAAAGAATATACACAATCGAAATATTATACGCTAGCATGGGGTATCTTTTGTGTGATCACCGCTCAGTTTGCATCCGGTATGGGAAGTTTGATTGAAGCTGTAAATGTTTTAGGATCACTTTTCTACGGAGTGATCTTAGGTATTTTCTTGGTGGCATTTTATATGAAAAAAGTACAAGCAAATGCAGTGTTTACGGCAGCGGTTATTGGAGAGTTGATTGTGATAGGATTCTTCTTATTGGATCGTTATAATATCATTGGACTTGGCTTCCTATGGCTGAATGTAGTAGGAGCTTTAGCAGTGGTTTTATTGAGTTTTGTTTTCCAATTGTTTCAACGAAGGGTTGTTCAGTAAGGATTTCATTTGTTGGATAGCTGTTTTATTCAATTCTAATAAATGTTGTTGCTGTGTTAACCCATTTCTGATCAAGAGTGCATTGATACTTTCCAGATTACTGAGAATGATGAGTTGCTCTAACGTAGCCTGGTCTCGTATATTTCCGGTATGATTTTCTTTCCATTGTTTTGCTGTCATCCCAAATACAGCCATATTAATGACTTCCGCTTCTGATGCATATACCATTGCTATTTGCTATTTGCTCAGAGTAGGAGGTATTAACACGTCTACAATAGCATCTGTATGAATTTTATGGTTGATTTTGGCTACTGTTCTATGGATATTCCATTCTAGCTGATGGGTAGTTGATTCCAGCTCTTTTAATCTTTGGACTTCCTTAATCAGGTATAACTTGAATTCTGCACTGATCCATGAGGCGAATTCAAATGCAATGTCCTTGTGCGCAAAAGTACCACCTGAATTTCCCGCTTTTACAACGATGCCTTTTGCATTGACTAGGGTTTTCCATTTTAATGGGGATAGTATGAAGCTGTTACTGCCAGCTTCCTTCAGTAAGGGGTCGATTTCGACCCCTTTGAAATCGGATTATGCAATAGTTCCCAGATCCCTAGAAACTCAATGGTAGACTTGGTTCGCATCCAGTTTTTGATGATATCCTTCGGCTCAGACGGATTTTTATACCTTGCTATATCGGTTAATGATATAAAATCGATAGTGCCATTCTTGAGTAATTCGATTCGCTTGTCTTTCACGATGATGATTTGCTTCTTGGATGCCATATTCGTAGTTTGAAATGGTAAAACTAATGGCACCTATCCAGCCATACAATACGTATAAATACCTGATTTATGGAAAAATCAGTAACATCGTAGCATGAGCAATCGATTTACCGTTACACCTTGGGCGAAGCATGCCGCTGTTTACGAGGTGAATATCAGGCAGTACACTCCGGAAGGAACTTTTCGTGCATTCATGGAACATCTGCCGAGATTAAAAGAAATGGGTATTGATATTCTTTGGTTCATGCCTATTACTCCTATCAGTGTAGAGAAACGTCAAGGGACTCTGGGGAGTTATTATGCTTGTAGCAGCTATACCGATATCAATCCGGAGTTTGGAACAGCAAAAGATTTTAAAGAACTGGTCGATCAAGTGCATGCATTGGATATGAAATTGATCATTGACTGGGTCGCTAATCATACTGGAGCAGATCATCATTGGACCCAAACCCATCCTGAATGGTTTATTAGAGACGCAGAAGGAAACTTTACAGAACGAAATGGGTGGAAAGATGTGATCGATTTGAATTTTGACAACCATGACATGCGATCTGCTTTAGTCAACGCAATGCAGTATTGGATCACTGAATTTAATATCGATGGGTTTCGTTGTGATATGGCACACCTTGTTCCACTTGATTTTTGGGTACATGCAAGAACACAATGTGATACTATAAAACCTTGCTTCTGGTTGGCAGAATGCGAAGTCGTAGAATACCACAATGCATTTGATGCCACTTATGCATGGTGGTGGATGCATGAGTCGGAGAAGTTTATGAAAGGAGAACATGGTTTACATGAAGTAAGAGAAGTGTTACATGCTTATTCACAGTATCCATCCGGGGCGATCAAACTTTTCTTTACCAGCAATCATGATGAAAATAGTTGGAATGGAACCGAGTATGAAAAATATGGCATAGCAGCAAAAGCATGGGCAGTATTTACATGTACTTGGCAGGGAATGCCTTTGGTGTATAGCGGACAAGAAAATCCGAATTTGAAACGGCTTGCTTTTTTTGATAAAGATCAAATAGAGTGGAAAGAAACACCTGTGCTTCATACATTCTACCAGCAACTTTTACAGTACCGAAAAAAATCATCAGCTATTTTAGAAGGCGAGACATTCATTCTTCCTGCTGAACAAAATTTTATCATGGCTTATTTCAGGAAAAGAAATGATGAAACAATATTGGTATTATTAAATCTCTCTGATAAAGAAAGAGCTACAATAGAAGTAGAGCATCAATGGTTGTCCGGAAATTTCATAAACCTATTTTCTTCTTTAGGGTATACCTTTTCAACAAAAGAACATTTTGAATTAATGCCGGGAGATCATCTGGTATACATTAAAAAGAGGCAGTCTCAGAAGTAAAATAAGAACCTTGGGGTCGTTTAAGGGCTTGTAGTTCACGGCTTATGGTCAATGGCTAATGGTCCATAGTAAAAGAGACAGGAAGTCCCAAGAGTAAAATAAATATCCTGAGATTCGTTTACGTTTGAATGAAAAGAGGCTGTATCATTCCGTTGATACAGCCTCTTTTTTATAGGTTCTTCTTGTTTCATTATTCTTTTGCCAGTGTAAGCGGATAAGTATAGTTTCCTTCAAATCCGGGATAAATACCTTCAAGACGAATAACACCACTGCCTTTCAGTGAAGCAATGATTTCCTGAAACTCTTCCAGATTTTTTACTTCACGTCCGTTCACTCCAGTGATTACAAATCCGTCTTGCATTCTGCTCTTACTTAATAAGCCGTTACCTACCTTTCTAACCCTTACACCACCTTTGATATCATTCGCTGCAGCCAGACTTTTGTCAATATTTTCCAGCTCACCACCGATTTGCTCCATGATAGAAGTGGATTTAACAATATCAGTTGTACCAACTTTGTTTTTCAGTGTAATACTTACAGTGTTTTCTTTTCCACCGCGTTTATAGGCTAAAGTAATTTTATCACCCGGTTTGTATAAAGCGACTTGTTCTTGTAATTCTGGTCCACTGGTTACAGGGTTGCCATTTACTTTAGTCACAATATCTCCTTTTTTCAATCCGGCAGCTGCAGCAGCACCTCCTTCAGGAACCCCGGTAATGTATACACCTTCACCTTCTTTTATCGCAACGCCAATTTCCTTTTCCAATTCACGTTTCTGGTCATCAGAAAGGTTCTCGTTCGGATAGTTTATACCAATATAAGCACGCTGAACAGTTCCAAACTTCACAATATCAGTTACAATCTTTTTTACAATGTTCACAGGAATTGCATAAGAATATCCAGCATAAGAACCGGTAGGAGAGGCAATCGCAGAGTTGATACCAATCAATTCTCCAGAAGTATTGATCAATGCACCACCGCTGTTGCCGCTATTCACAGCAGCATCTGTTTGTATAAATGATTCCACAGGACTTTGGCTCTGACGACTATTAATGCCTATAGATCTTGACTTAGCACTTACAATTCCTGCAGTAACTGTTGCATCCAAATTCAAAGGATAACCAATTGCCAATACCCACTGTCCGAGCTTCACCTCATCACTATTGCCATAAACCAAATAAGGCAAGGATTTACCTTCAATTTTGATGACAGCAATATCGCTACTGGGATCTGTCCCTATGACAGTGCCTTTGTATGATTTTTTATTCGCTAATGTAACATTGATCTCATCAGCTCCATCTACTACGTGATTATTGGTGATGATATACCCATCTTCCGTGATCAATACACCACTACCGCTGGCACGCTGCTCAGGAATCACACGTGGTCCGCCAAAGAAATCACCAAAATCATCACCAAACATATCGGCAAAAGGATTCCGTTGGCGATTGCTCACCTGACGTGCTTTTGTTTTTGTTTTGATATGCACCACTGCAGGTGTTGCAGAAGTAGCAGCAGGCGTAAAGTCGACCGCCGAACCAGTGTTGTTGTTTTTATCAAAAAATCCGGCGTAGTTCACAGGAAGCTTTCCTTCTTCCTGTATTCCTGCACGCTGATAATCATTGTACTTACTAAAGCCCCAAACACTAAGGACAGCGGTGGTGGCGCTGATGGCAACCACGGCTAAAATGTTCTTGAGATTCATATGCATGGTCTTTTATAATTTTAATCTGATCAAAAAATATGCCTTTCCGATAACAAATAAAACAAAGCTGTTTAAATGACAGTTCACCACTGACAGTATTTAACAAATGTTTTACGGCAATTCTCGTAGATCGGGGAAAGCTTGTTGAAATTCGCTTAAAGTTACGATAATCAGAACGTAAGAAAATGACTTTGGATAAACGGAAAGAGGCTGTTAATATAAGGCATATGGCCCCTCTGGTTCTTACAAAGATTTCAAAAAAGCCATGGTATCTTCACCATCCGCATAATCCATCAAACTAGGGAATTGTGCTTGCCCAAATGGAACATGTCCTTTCCCAACGATACATTGTATATCCTGATGATCGCTCAGTTCTTTTTCCAACTGCTTTTTATCGCTATAAAATCTGTAGTGAACTTGGCTGACTGGAGAAAAAGGAGAAATGTTCTCGGTGATTATGATGGAATCATTGTTCATGTAATATTTATTCCCCATGATCAGTAATGCCAAATGGTAATCATAATTATGCTTGTATTTATGATAGTCCATAAGATAGGCGTACTTCTTTAAAGTATCCAGTAGAGGAATGAAATCATATCCTTCAGGTACATGTAATTGGGTAATATTTCTACAGCCCAGTCCAAAGTATAATTGAATATCATCAGCCAATGATTCGAGTTCCTTTTCTGTTTCCGTTCCATCAAGAATGGCCACAGAAGTTCTGTTTCTACGGATGATATTCGGGTATTTGCCAAAATAATAGTCGAAATAGCGTCCGGAATTATTGGACCCGGTGGCGATGTAGGCATCACAGCCCTTGAGTTGTTCTGCAAAAGAAACCTGATTTTGAATCGTATTCTCCCACTCGTAGAGCTTTTTGATCAGGTGTTTGATCAAGAATTCATCTTTGGATGAAGTCTTGATGGTCATGGAGTGTCCGGATAAAAAAACCGAAAGAAAATCATGAAATCCCACCAACGGGATATTCCCGGCCATAACAATACCTACATTTTTGGAATTTGTCAGATCATTTGGGATGTCATATTGTTGAGCCCAATCCAGCAATAATTCGGGTTGAAGGAATCGGGTGGCGATTTGGGTTACGGCTTTTTCGATGAATTCAGGAATAAACCAGGCATTTTCACGATAGGCACGGTCTTGTACAGACAACCACTCCTCTTCTTTGTTCAACATATATTCCCCCAATCGGGCCAGTAACTGAATTCGTTCTTGTAAAATCATTTGTCAACCGTATTTTTGGAACAGCAAATGTAAAATCACTAACCCAACAAACCATTTTTAATATGGCGATCAAAATAACTGAAGAGTGTATCAACTGCGGAGCCTGCGAGCCCGAATGTCCCAATAATGCTATCTACGAGGGCGGTGTTGAATGGGCGATTGCTGATGGAACCACCATTAAAGGATCTTTTACCCTGATGGATGGTAGCGTCGTAGACGCTGATCAGCATTTCGAACCCATCAGCGTTGATACTTATTACATTACACCTAACAAGTGTACAGAATGTCAGGGTTTTCATGAAGAACCCCAGTGTGCGGCAGTTTGTCCGGTAGACTGTTGTGTACCCGATGAAATGTACCAGGAAACAGTGGAAGAGCTATTGGCGAAGAAAGAGAAAATGCACATCTAATGCACAATAGTATGTGCTAAACTTTTCGCTGAAATGCTTGCATTTACTGGAAAAAGTGAATAGCTTAGAGTTATCAATTATTGTTGTACTTAATACTACGACAACTAGTAACGGCGGGTGATATTTCCCGTCAACGTGAGGTGAAGAGACGGGTAGTTTCTTCACCTTTTTTATTTGCTGATGTCTGATGTCTGATTAAATTTTTTCCCCTAGATCAGACATCCTACATCCTACATCAGACATTCTTCCTCTTATCTTTGTCCCATAACCTTATCAATATGAAGAAAAAACTGGCATTGGTTACGGGTGGACTGAGTGGGGAAGCACAAATCAGTTATAAAAGTGCTATAACAGTTGGGAATAATTTGGATAGAGACTTATTTGACGTCTATAAAATTGATATCAATCCGCAAGGTTGGTGGTATGAAAATGGAAAAGGGGAAAAGTCGAAAGTGAATCGGGATGATTTCTCCATTACGGATGAGGGGCAAACCATTCATTTTGATGTGGTATTGCTTTGTATACACGGAACACCGGGAGAAGATGGAAAATTACAGGGCTATTTTGATATGCTGAAACTGCCCTATACCAGTTGTGATGCTGCAACTTCAGCACTTACTTTTAATAAAAGATATACAGTAGCCGTGGCTGCTTTTGGGGGTGTACATGTTGCTAAATCGATGCACTTGTTCAAACACACACCGGTAGCCACTTCACAAATATTAGCTGAGCTCAGATTACCGGTATTTGTAAAACCCAATAACGGAGGAAGCAGTATTGGAATGAGTAAAGTGAATAAGTCGGATGAGTTGGCAGCAGCACTGGAAAAAGCATTCAAAGAAGATGATCAAGTATTGGTAGAAGAATTTATTAGTGGCAGAGAGTTTACAATCGGAGTATTTAAGTCAAATGGACATATTCAGGTATTGCCCATTACAGAGATTGAAACAAAAAATGAATTCTTTGATTTTGAGGCGAAATACCAAGGCAAAAGCATCGAAACAACCCCCGCTGCTATTGACGAAGAGATGAAAACGCAATTGGAAGCAGCTGCGAAACGGGTGTATGAAGTGCTTAATTGCAGAGGTGTGGTGCGGATCGATTTTATTTATAATACAACAACTCGTCAACCCTATATGTTGGAAGTGAATACGGTACCCGGACAAAGTGAAGCCAGTGTTATTCCGCAACAGGTGAGAGCGATGGGAATGTCTTTGAAAGATTTTTATTCAGCAGTAGTAGCGGAAGCACTTCGTTAAAATTTTAAAAATCAGATACTATTCAGAAAGGCGACTGAGAGGAATCTGTATCTTGTTTCATCAAGCCAAATACACATGAAGGAATTCATTCAGAAAATAACAGCAAAGCCCCTATGGGTGAATATCCTGGCAGGATTAGGAATTGTTCTGATATTAATTGTCTTATTCTTTTCTCTTCTGGGCTGGATTACCAACTACGGTAAAGTAACCACTGTGCCTTCTGTTACCGGACAAGAAGTAACCGCTGCCATTCAGGTTTTGGAACAAGCCGGATTTGAAGTGGAGATACAAGATTCTGTATACGTTGATAGTTTACCCAAACTTGCAGTTGTTCGTCAAACCCCTGAAGCAGATGCAGCAGTAAAATCTGGACGTACCATTTATCTCACAGTGAATCGCCAAGTGTCACCTCAGGTAGAAATGCCAAGCCTGATTGGTTATTCTGTTAAAAGTGCGGAACTGTATTTACAAAGTCTGCAATTGAAAATGGGTACGATTACCTATAAACCTGATATCGCACGTAATTCTGTATTAGAGCAGTTGTATAATGGGCTTCCTATAAAAGCCGGTGATAAGGTTCCGTTAGGTGCTACCATCAGTTTTGTATTGGGTAGTGGATTGGGCGGTAATGAAATGGATGTGCCCAATCTCATTGGTATGACACTCGAAGAAGCGCGTTCTTATCTATCCACATTGAGTATCAATACCGGTGCCATAGTAGGAGTTGGGGCGATCAAAGATTCTGCTAATGCCTTTGTTATCAGACAGTCGCCCGATTATTTATCAGAACTACTTGATCAGTCAGGTAATAGAGTGCCTAACAAAATACGTCAGGGACAAATCATGGATCTATACATTAGTAGTATAGCACCTATTAGAGATACAGGAAGAATCATTCCCCCCAATCAATACTAATCAATTCATATTCCAATGATACAAACAATTACAGTGCAAGAACTCAAGTCTAAAATAGACAATGGCGAATCAATACATCTGGTTGATGTACGCGAACCTCATGAGCATGCCGAGTTCAATATTGGGGGCACTTTATTACCTCTTGGTAAAGTACAAACCATGCAAGTAGATGATATTGAAGACTTGAAAAATGAAACAGTCTATGTTTATTGCAGAAGCGGTAATAGAAGCGGACAAGCCTGTTTGATTCTTGGTACCATGGGCTTCACCAATGTGATCAATGTTGCCGGTGGAATGTTAGCTTGGCAAGAAGCGAATAAATAAGAAATAAGAAACAAAAAACAGGAAATAAGAAACAGAAATAAGAAATCAGAAAGTGAGCGTGAACCACCTCTACCACTTGATTTCTTGTTTCCTGTTTCTTACTTGTTTCTTGTTTTTTATTTCTTATTCCTCTGCTATCACAGTCTTATATTCACCGCAATCATAAAGTTTCTTCCCGCCATCGGATAAAAGCCGTTATCGGTATACTGTGTACCTCCACTGATATAAGTATAGCTATAACCATTGGGTTCATAGAGCGTATTGAAGACGTTGTTAACCTGTCCAATTACCTGTAGCGATTTAAAAGTCTTATTGGAAAAGTTATAGATGATGCGAAAATCTTGTGTGCTAAATCCATTCAATACACTTCTGTCAAGTCCACTATTGTCCATGTATTGTTTGCCAACATATTTACCCATCAGACCCAATTCCCATTGTTTTGCCGGGAAGAAAAGTAGTTGAGTCCCTGCTACAACTGCGGGTGAAAAAGCAATATCTGTATTTTTTCTGTCTACAGAATTTTGTCCGTTCGTGTCGTAGTTGTCAAAGTATTCTGTAAATGCTTTTATTTTATTTCTACTCAAAGCAAGATTACCACCTGCAGTGATCCAAGAAGTCGGTTTCCAGCTTGCTTGCAATTCAATTCCCAGTCTATAGCTTTTAGGAACATTAAAACGCGTATAGGCACCTACATCATTAATCTGTCCGGTTAATACCAACTGATTGATGTAGTTCATATAATACATGTTCGCGCCGAATTGAATATTACTTTTCTTGTAATCAAATCCCCATTCTAGATCCTGCAATTTTTCAGATCTTGGTTGATTGGTGGCACTCACTTCAAAATCATCTCTATTCGGCTCTTTTTGTCCGATCGCATAACTGATATAAGCCTGCATATGATTCTTACGATAAGTGAAGCCTAGTTTCGGATTGAAGAAATTAAAACTCCGATCCACCAATAATGTTGGATTTCCTTGGAAACCATTCATGCGATGGGATACATTTCTATATTGAACGTCGATGAATCCGAAAAAGTGAGTACCTAGACGCTGTTGCCATTTAGCAAATAGATTCACATCTTTTTTTGTAGCAGGGTGTATATAATATCGGTATCCCGCCGGTGCAGTACCCCTTTGAAGCCAAGGGAGGGTGCCATAATGATCACCGGTATAGGTACTCCATCCACCACCTAATGTCAACTCATTTCCTGCTTTTCTATATTGCAGAGAAGCATTCTGTCCATAGAAATAATTGTTGAGCCAGCGTTGACGTACAAGATCCGTGCTGGTAACGGACGGACTCACATTCGGCAATCCATAATCTGAAAATTCCTCATCACTTTTGTATTCTTCATAATATCCATAGCCTCTGGTGAGAAATGCAGCGGTTTGCAAAGACCAGTCGTTGTTGAAAGCATGGTTGAAGAATAGCTGATAGTGGGTTTGTGTATAGTTGTCTGTTTGATTATCGTACGGACTATCCGATTTTTCTGTTCCCGCCGGATTAAAAGTACGGTTATTAACAAGCGTTGTTTTATCAATACCATACCATGCTTGGTATGTTTTTTCTTTACCTGAAAAGACATTGAATCGGAGAGATGATGATTTGTTCAACCAGGCGCCGCTGATGTAAAAAGAGCGAAGATCACTGGAAGCCCTGTCAACATAACCGTCACTTTGTATGCTGCTAATACGTGCATCAAGGGTGAAATGTTTGTTGATTAACCCGGTTCCCGTACGTAAAGTGTGTTTGCGGGTATTGAAAGAGCCGAAACTGTTGTTCAATTCTGTGTAAGCTTTTTCATTGAATTCATTGGTAGAGAGATTGATGGTAGCACCAAAAGCGGCTGCTCCATTGGAGGATGTACCGACACCTCGCTGAATTTGAATGCTGTTAACAGAGGAACTGAAATCGGGGAGATTTACAAAAAAAGCACCCATACTTTCTGCATCATTATATGGGATCCCATTCAATGTAATATTGATTCTAGTTGCATCTGTTCCTCGAATACGAATACCTGTATACCCAACCCCATTTCCTGCGTCTGCATTTACTACTACAGAAGGTGTTTGGTTAAGTAGAAAAGGAATGTCTTGTCCAAGATTGTTTTTAACGATGTCTTCTTTAGCCAAATTGGTCTTTGCAAATGGAGCTTTATCAGTTGCACGAATGGATCTCACTTCCAACGGCTGTAAAAAAAGCGAGCCGGGTTCAAGTTCAATGATCAGTTCTTTACCAATTGAGTTTTTGTTGACTTGGATGGACTGATCGCGATAACCAAGACTCATGATTTTCAAGTAGCTATTTTCCGTGCCGGTCCATTTCAGGTTAAATTGACCATAGTCATCGGTAACCACTTGTAGGTTGTTTAATTGAACCACAACTCCACTTATGGGCTGTTGGGTACTGCGGTCTATGACTTTACCGCGTAAAGAAAGGGTGTTTTGCCCGAATGCGAGCAGGATTAGGAATGTCAGCGACATTGTTCCCAAAAACTTTTTCATTTGAAATGATTTAAAAAGTTAATAATGGGAACAGGGAAACAGCTAATGGAGAGGTACGACCAAAAATGTACGCCTTCCCTTCGCAGGAATTACCCTGTTCAGGTTCAACGGGTATTATCTCAGCCTTCCCAATTAGATCGGGAAAGCACCCCGAGGAATGATCTGCTGCAAAGCTATGAAATAGCTAAATTGCTGCCAACTGTAACTTTATCGACCAATAACCGTTACGCACAAAACACTCGTATGAAACGATTTTTATTTTTTATACTCTTTTTAGCCAGCGCTTTGTGGGGGGCTGCACAGGTAGAGAAAAACCTGGTGTATGATGGTAATGCAGAAGTAAGAAAACACCAAGGATTTACTGCTATTGAGGTATCCAGTGCTATTGATCTGTACCTGTCTCAAGGTACGGAGGAAGCTGTAGCGGTAAGTGCCAGCGAAGATGAAATACTGAAACGTATCCGAACAGAAATGCGCGGTACCGTATTACGTATTTATTTCGATGGGAAAGGATTAAACTGGCGCAAATGGAATAATCACAAGATGAAAGCGTATGTAACATTCAAGTCTATTACCGGCGTAGAAGCATCCGGGGCTTGTAATGTGAAGGTATCCGGCAAGATCAAAGCTGATCAGTTGCGTATTCAAATGTCTGGAGCCAGCGATTTCAAAGGAGAGGTGGAAGGAGAGAATTTAAAATTAGAAGCCTCCGGCGCATCTAGAATTCAGGTAACTGGTGCGGTAGCCAAATTGAATATTGATGCCAATGGCGCCAGTGATATCCGTTGTTATGATTTGAACAGTGATTATTGTAAGATTGATGCATCCGGTGCTTCTGTTGCAAGAATCAGTGTGAATAAAGAATTGAGTGCCCAAGCCAGTGGTGCTAGCTCCATTTACTACAAGGGCGAAGGCTTAATACGAGATATTAATACAAGTGGTAGTTCTTCGATCAAGCGAAGAACCAGCGATTAGATCAATTATTATTTGGAGGAGAAACTACCAGCCCGTACCTTTGCAACCCAAACATCGCGAGGTAGAGCAGCGGTAGCTCGTCGGGCTCATAACCCGAAGGTCGGAGGTTCGATCCCTTCCCTCGCAACAGAATAAATATCAAAGGCCTCGATATGAGGCCTTTGATATTTAAGAAGGGTTTTTAAAATCCCAGAAAATCAGAAAGATTTTCTTTTCGGCTAGAGGCTACTCTGGATACTGAATAACTACTTGGACAGGTGGTCGTTTATTTGTCTCCTGTTGTTTTATTCTCTTTTGAGTTTCCTTTGCCCTTAAGCCGGATTTACTAATCCTTTAAATAATTAGTATATGAAATCAGGTTTCGTCAACATATTTGGTAAACCCAATGCCGGCAAAAGCACTTTATTGAATGCTTTGATAGGGGAGAAAATGGCCATTGTATCCCCAAGGGTTCAAACCACGCGTCATCGTATCAAGGCATTTTTGAATAAACCGGGCGAGTATCAGATCATCTTTTCCGATACGCCGGGTATCATTGACCCCAAGTACAAACTCCACCAACGGATGATGGATTCAGTAAAAGGGGCTTTGGAAGATGCAGACTTGGCTTTATTGATGGTAGATGCCAACGACGATTTTCAAGAATGTGATGCGATCTTTTCTTCACTTCGGTTAAAAGTGCCGGCTTTACTTGTCTTAAATAAGATCGATAAGGCTGCCAATGGAAAGATTGCTGAAGCAGAGGCTTTCTTTACAACTAAACCCTATTGTAAGCAACTCATCAAAATATCGGCCCTTCAGAAAGTGCATCTTCAGAAATTGTTAGATGCCATTCTGACATTATTGCCAGAAGCCGTTCCTTTCTATAGTGAAGATGATCTGAGCGATCTGCCTACCAAGTTTTTTGTTGGTGAAATGATCAGAGAGAAGATCTATGAATTGTTTGGCGACGAGATACCCTATCATACAGCAGTAATGGTGAATGAATTCAAGGAAAAGGAAACCTTGGTTAAGATACAGGCAGATATCATTGTACAAAGAGAAAGTCAAAAGGCAATCATCATCGGTGATAAAGGCAAGATGATCAGGGAAGTAGGAACCTTGGCAAGAAAAGATATCGAGGGTTTTATTGGGCGAAAAGTGTTTCTAGAATTGTTTATTAAAGTTCGTCCTAAATGGCGCGATAATGAAATGCAGCTAAATGAATATGGATATCAATAATATGATTATCAGTTAATTAGAATATTTAAATCAATTTAAAATATGGGATATACAGTAGCAATTGTGGGTAGACCAAATGTGGGGAAGAGTACATTCTTCAATCGTTTATTAGAAAAAAGAAAAGCCATTGTAGATGATATCAGTGGTGTTACCCGCGACCGTCAGTATGGGATCGCCGACTGGAATGGTAAAGTATTCAACCTAATTGATACCGGTGGTTTTGTGCCCAATACCGAAGATATTTTTGAAAAAGAGATCCGCAAACAGGTAAAAATTGCCATAGATGAGGCCAATGCCATCATTTTTATGGTGGATGTAGCAACAGGTATTACCGATCTGGATGAGTCGATGGCGGATATGTTGCGTAGAACCACGAAGCCTGTTTACGTAGTTGTAAACAAGGTCGATAACGGGACTCGTGAGTTAGAAGCTACTGAATTTTATAGTTTAGGTTTCGCTCATAACTTCTTCATTAGCAGTATTTCAGGTAGTGGAACAGGAGAGTTGATGGATGCGATTGCTGCTGGAATATCCGATGTCGATTCAGCAGAAGTATTAGAAGAAGATCAACTTCCTAAGTTCGCCATCATCGGTCAACCCAATGTCGGAAAATCATCATTGTTGAATGCATTAATTGGAGAGGAGCGCACAATCGTAAGTGATATTGCCGGTACAACCAGGGATACCATTCATACCCACTACAAATTGTTCCAAAAGGAGTTTATCTTGATAGATACTGCCGGTATTCGAAAGAAAAGTAAAGAAAAGGACGACCTCGAGTTTTATTCCATCATCGGGGCCATTAAGGCAATGGATGAGGCGGATGTATGTCTACTTGTGCTCGATGCGGATAAAGGAATTACTGCCCAAGATGTTACAATTTTTAGCTTGGCTACCCGTAAAGGGAAGGGGATAGTGGTATTGGTAAACAAGTGGGATCTCATTGAAAAAGAGACAAATACAGCTCGTGATTATGAAAAAACTTTAAAGTCTAAAATCGCTCCTTTTACAGATGTGCCGGTATTGTTTATCTCAGTGAAGGATAAAACCCGCATCTTCAAAGCCATCGAAATGGCTTTGGAAGTATATGATAATAAGAAGCGCAAGATTCCAACTTCACAACTGAATGATGTGATGTTAAAAGCGGTTCAGGCATACCATGCACCGGTAGTGAGAGGTAATACTGTAAAAATTAAATATGTGACACAATTACCGACCGTGGTACCTTCTTTTGCCTTTTTTACGAACTATCCCGATGATATTAAGATGCCTTATCGTAATTATTTGGAGAATCAACTCCGTTCCAGCTTTAATTTCAAAGGAGTGCCGGTGAGAATATTCTTCAGGAAAAAGTAAAAAACTGTGTTAAAAATTTGTAAAAGCAAAAACGACCGTTATCTTTGCGCCCAAACAAAAAAACTCAAAAAACAAGTACAATGAAAAAAGTATTCGCAATTTTAGCTATTGCAGCTTTCGTTACTGCATGTAATTCAGGTGAAAACAAAGAAGCTACAACTGATTCAACTGCAACTGAAACTGTAGCTCCTGCTGCAACTGATTCAACTGCAACTACAGATTCTTCTGCTGCTGCTACATCTGATTCTTCAGCTGCTGCTCCAGCTGCTCACTAGTAGTATTTGTTTTTTAGACAATATTACTTCTTGCAAGAAGCTTTCCGCCTAAGGCGGAATAAAAAGTCTCCCGCCTCTGGTGGGAGATTTTTTTTGCGACAGTTTGTACCAGTCACACTCTTTTATCCTTCATGGCACCAATATTGACTTATTTTTGCCGACTTAGCTTCCATGAACCGGTGTTGGTTTATGTGACATTATGACTTAAGATTGATTCATTATTTATGTTGAAAGAGAAACTTTTTTTTAGAGCGGAAGACGAGACTGATTTCATGCCCATTATCCCCATCAATGAAACAGATGGTGAATTTGACAAGGATACCGTGATTCCTGAAACCCTGCCCATTCTTCCATTGCGTAATACCGTTTTATTCCCGGGTGTTGTTTTGCCAATAACTGTAGGTAGAGATAAGAGTATCAAAGCGGTGAATGAAGCCTATAAATCGGATAAATTGATTGGCGTGGTTGCCCAGAAAGATGCCAATATCGAAGATCCAGAACCCAAAGACCTTTGTGCCATTGGTACCATTGCAAAAATCATTAAGCTGATCAAGATGCCGGATGGTGGCACTACCATCATCATTCAAGGTAAAAAACGATTTGAACTGCTTAAAATGGATTCCGAAGACCCTTATTTCAGGGCTTCTATTCGGATGCTGGCAGATGATGAACTGCCTTCTCATGAAGATTTTGATGCCATTGTAAGCAGTATCAAAGACTTGGCTACACAAATCATCCAGTTATCACCCAACTTACCAACCGAAGCATCCATTATTCTCAAGAATATCGAAAACCCTTCTTTTCTGATCAACTTTGTAAGCAGTAACCTGAATAGTGAACTGGCAGAAAAACAAGGTTTATTAGAGATCAATGATATTCATGAACGTGCGGAAAAACTGATTCATATCCTTCAACGTGAGCTTCAATTTGCTGAGTTGAAGGATAAAGTGACCAATAAAACACGTACCGAAATAGATAAACAGCAAAGAGATTATTTTCTTCAACAGCAACTCAAAAGTATCAAAGAAGAGCTGGGTGGCGATACCAATGAACGTGAGATCGCTGAGATGAAGAAAAAAGCCGAGGGCAAAAAATGGCCAGATGCTGCTAAAACCCTTTTTAAATCAGGTATCGAAAAACTAGAGCGTATGCATCCCAGTACCCCCGACTATTCGGTGGTATATAATCACCTTGACCTGATGCTGGACCTACCCTGGAATGAACATACCGATGATAATTATGATCTGAAAAATGCTCAGAAAGTGCTGGATATTGATCATTACGGTATGACCAAGATCAAAAGCCGTATTCTCGAATACCTCGCCGTTCTCAAGCTAAAAGGTGACATGAAAAGCCCAATACTTTGCTTTTTAGGTCCCCCGGGTATTGGTAAAACTTCTTTGGGACGCTCCATTGCACATGCTATTGGGAGAAAATATGTTCGATTGAGTTTGGGAGGTATGCATGATGAGAGTGAGATTCGTGGTCACAGGAAAACCTATATCGGTGCCATGCCGGGTCGTATTTTGCAGAATATCCGCAAATGTAAGTCCTCCAACCCGGTCATGATTTTGGATGAAATCGATAAGATCGGTAATGATTTTCGTGGAGACCCTTCCTCCGCATTACTGGAAGTATTGGATCCGGAACAGAACAATACTTTCTACGATAACTATTTGGAACTGGAATATGATCTGAGCAAAGTATTGTTCATCGCAACAGCCAATAACCTTCAAAATATTCAGCCGGCGCTACGCGACCGTCTGGAAATTATTGACCTGAGTGGATATGCAGTTGAGGAAAAAGTAGAGATCGCTAAACGTCACCTACTGCCTAAACAAAAAGAAGCCCATGGATTGGCGAAAGTAAATATCAAGATCAATGATAAAGTATTGGAGAAAGTCATTGAGAACTATACCCGTGAAAGTGGGGTAAGAGAACTCGACAGACAGCTCGCGGCATTGATGCGTTACCAGGCGAAAGAACTGGCTATAAAAAACAAAGTAAAATCTACCCTTACTTTACAGGATGTAGAAAAGATACTCGGACAGGCCAGATACAGCAATGAGATTTATAAAACCGCCAATATGCCGGGTGTAGCAGTTGGTTTGGCTTGGACTTATGTGGGTGGAGATATTTTATTCATAGAAACCATTCTTGGAGAAGGAAAAGGGGAACTCAAACTTACCGGTAACTTAGGGAATGTCATGAAAGAAAGTGCCAGCACCGCACTCAGCTATTTACAGGCGAATGCACGGAAATACGGAATTGATCCGGAAGAGTTTTCTAAAAAAGCCATCCATATTCACGTACCCGAAGGGGCAGTTCCGAAAGATGGTCCAAGCGCCGGTATCACCATGCTCACTTCATTGGCCTCAGCCTTTACCGGCAGAAAAGTGAAGCCTTATTTGGCCATGACCGGTGAGATCACACTTCGTGGACAGGTATTGCCGGTAGGTGGAATCAAGGAAAAAGTACTGGCGGCAAAAAGATCAGGCTTAAAAGAGATTATACTTTGCTGGCAGAACGAAAAAGATGTAAAAGAAATTGAGGGCGACTACATCAAAGGTGTGGAATTCCATTATGTTAAAACCATGCAACAGGTGGTAGATACAGCATTGGTATGACATTAAAATTGATAGCTGTCTGAACTTTTCAAAGGCAGTCTTGTTATTATAACATCAACATTTTCTTCATGTTGGTTGTTTTAAGGGTTAAGATCCCCCATCTCCATGGGGGATTTCATTTTTAAACACCTATTCCTTCTCGCAATAATTTCTATCGCAACCATACATATTGTAGATTTGAATACAGTGGTATACAGGATTTTTATTTTATGGACTTTATCAGTGTATGCGATCTCTGCAGGTGGTCAAACCCTGGGAGGTAATGCTGTTTTTGGCTTTCTCAAACAAGCCAATACTGCACAACTTGCTGCTTTGGGCGGCATCAATATTACTTCGGGCGGTAAAGATGTTGGGATGAGCTTTCACAATCCGGCATTATTAAGAAAAGAAATGCACCGTCAGGTCAATACTTCTTTTAACGCATTTATAGCCGGAATCAGTAATTATAGTATCAGTGCGGGGTATCATTTAGAAGAAGCGAAAACCAGTATTGGCTGGGGGATCAATTATTTGAATTATGGAAGCATAGATCAAACGGATGCTGCAGGGAATATCATAGGACGATTCAATCCCCGCGACTATGTGGTACAGGTAATGGCTTCCAGGAATCATAAAGAAAAATGGTGGTATGGGGCTACGATTAAATTTATTCATTCGGGGTATGGTCAATTTCGTTCTTCAGGATTGGCTATGGATATTGGATTGAATTATCATGACCCGGATAAAGGATTACAGGCAGGTATAACCGTAAAAAATATCGGTACACAATTGAATACTTATGATGGTAGCGGTCGGAAGGAAGAACTGCCTTTTGATTTACAGGCAGGTATCACCAAGAAATTACAGAATGCACCAGTTCAGTTTTCATTGACACTTCATGAGCTGCATCGGTTTAATAATTTTTATAACGACACACTCTTTAGGGCAGGAGAGGGAGAAGATGATTTCAATAAAAGAAATACGCTGCAAAAAATCTTTAATCATATTGTGTTGGGTGCACAATTCTTTCCTGATGAAAAAATTGAAATCAGTACCGGATATCATTTTCAACGCAGACAGGAACTGAACGGCTTTAATATTACCAATGGCTTGAATGGCTTTTCTGCAGGGGCAGGAATTCTTTTACCCAAATTACAGGTGCGGTATGCTACCGGCTTTTATCAACGTCAAATGTTTCACCAATTTTCCTTGAACTTTAATTTGAAAGGGGAGAATCTCTAAATGTATTGTTCAGTTAATAGCTGTTGATACAGATAAATATATTGTCCTACATGAAATCCATCCATCAAAGCATGGTGCACATGAATCGATAAAGGCATCAGCTTTCTACCATTCACTTCCGTCATTTTTCCAAAAGAAATTTTCGGACAGGAATCTTTGAACGTAAAGCTTCTGGCATGAGATAAACTGGTGAAATTGATCCAAGGGATGGATGAATAATGGATCACATTTTCGCCTGAAACAGCAGGGATCAAACCGGTACTGTTTCTTACTTCTTCTATTATCCTTTGAGCAGATGTAGCGAAAGATGTAAAGTCGGGATGATAATCCATATAAGAAAAACCAAAAGTGCCGTCAGGTCTATTGATCGTAGGGGATGCATTTACAACATCATAGTGATATACATTTCCCTCAACAATTCGGTATCTGAATGGCTCAATTTGATTGGCCGCTTTTAATGATTGATACAGATAATACAAGAAAAAGGAATAGTTATTGGCTTTAGCAAAAGCGTATGCTTCCGTACAATCAACCTGTACCGTAATACCAAAAAAAGGCTCTTCAAATTGGCTAAAGAAACGAAACTGATCTTTACGATTCCAGGTCTCAATATCAAGTAATGTTCTCATGATTACAGGAAAGATAAGACGTCTTTGATCGTCTCTACTTGTCTAAAGTTGGGATGTTTGATATCTCCATCCACTGTTTCATGTGCCCAAGTGGTATGATAAGGGATATGTACTGCATAACCATTCAATGCCAATACCGGAATTATATCAGATTTCAATGAATTACCCAGCATCATAAATGATTCAGATGGAATATCCAGATGCTTGATCAATTTTTGATAATCTGCTTCCTTTTTTTCAGACATGATCTCAATGTGATGGAAATAATGTGATAAGCCTGATTTGATCAGTTTTCTTTCCTGATCCAATAAATCTCCCTTTGTAGCTACCACCAATTTATATTTCCCTTTGAGTGCATCTAATACTTCCTCTACACCGTCTAATAAAACGATGGGTTTATCCAACAATTCTTTTCCTAATTGAATACATTTTTCAATGATGTCAACCGGTACTGTTTTGTTGGATACTTCTAGTGCTGTTTCAATCATGCTCAACATAAATCCTTTCACACCATAACCATACAAACTGATATTCTTGATTTCAGTATGCAATAGTTCACGCGCAACAGAATGATGCGGCAAATAATCTTCTAATAGTTCACAAAAACGATCTTCGGTTTCTCTAAAATAGGGTTCATTTACCCATAAAGTATCATCTGCGTCAAAGGCAATTACTTTCAATGAATTCATATCGATTCTCTTTCAACTATTTTCCTCCACCCGGTTTTTTAGGCAGAACAGCTTTTGGTTTTTCTGCCGGTGGGGGTGGGGTATTTCCTTTTGTATCTTTTTTCTCCGGTGTTTTGGGCGTGGCGGGTTTTATGTCTGATTCTGCACCAATATCTTCCAATTTGATATTCTGTGGAATCTCATAATCTTGAGAATTACCGGTACCTACATCTTCACCTTCTCCACCCAAGATCGGTGTAGAGTCATTGAGATAATCAATCACAATATCGTTGCTCATTACATCCGGTTTCACAAAAGTGGCGCTCTTGTCAATACCGCAATTAGGATCAGCCGCCGCTTTTGCAAAGAAATAAGCCCATATCGGCATGGCAGCGCGGCCCCCTTGTCCGTTGGCACTCTCTTTATTGAAATGGATAAAACGATCATCTGCACCTACCCAAGCACCTCCCATCAACTGAGGAGTGTAGCCCATAAACCAACCATCACTATTTTCATTGGTGGTGCCCGTCTTACCTGCATTCTCAACACCTGGCATACCATAACCCCAGATACCCCGACCCGTACCCACTTGAACAGTTCCCTGCATCATCTTCACCACAGAATAAGCGGTTACTTCACTGATCACTTCTTTTCTTTTGGGTGTAAATGTGGCTAGTACATTTCCATTTCTATCTTCAATTCTGGTGATATACATGGGTTTAACATTAAATCCTCTGCCGGGGAACATGCTGAAACCTTGCATCATTTCAAACAATGAAATTTCACAAGAGCCCAATGCGATGGAGGGGTAGGGTTCAATTTTTGTTTTGAAATCACAACGCTGTAAGAAGTCGACCAGTCTTTTCGCACCATTATTACCTTCACTGTCTAATTGTTTCATGATATATGCCGATGCACAGTTTCTGGAAAAAGCAAGTGCCGAAGCCATGGGCATCGCGCCACCCTGACAAGACCTACTCGTTGCAGGTACCAAGCCATACTGACCAAAACTTTGTTGCTCATCGTAAACAGTTGTGTTGGGTGTAAATCCTGCTTCCTCAATCGCTAAACTATACAACAAAGGTTTCATGGTAGAACCTACTTGACGTTTGGTATTAAAATTAACGTGGTCATACTTGAATGATTTGAATCCAATACCACCCACCCAAGCTTTGATCTCACCGGTTAAAGGATCCATCACCATAAAACCTGCTTGTAACATTTGTCTGTGATAACGGATCGAATCGTAGGGTGTCATCGTTGTGTCCGTCTCTCGATTGCTGTTGTAAGCAAACACGCGCATCGGAGTTTTTTCAAAGAATGTTTTTCTGATATCTTCTGCACTCAAACCTTCTCTGTCTAAGTTCTTCCAGCGATCACTTTGTTTCATGGCTGTTTCCAATACATTCTCATATCCTTTCCAAATACTTCCGTTTCGGATATTCGCTTGTGTATTGAAAAGCTTTTGCATATAGTTCATATGCTTGGCAACTGCTTCTTCGGCATATTGTTGCATCCTAGGATTGATGGTGGTATAAATTTTCAAACCATCACGATACAGATTATAATTATCACCATTGCTTTTTTTGTTTTCCTTACACCATTTCTTCATTTCCTCACCCAATATCATTCTGAAGTAGGGACCAAGACCTGCTGTTTCATCCAATTTTTTGTAGTTCAGTTCAATCGGTTTTCTTTTCAGGATAGTGGCTTCTACTTCGGTCAGGTATTCATTACGAACCATTTGGTTGATCACGGTATTTCTTCTATCCAACGCCAGCTTCGGGTTTCGTCTGGGATTATAGATTGTAGCACCTTTCAGCATACCGATCAAAACAGCCGACTCTTCAATATTCAATCGATCAGGTTCCTTTTGGAAAAATGTTTTAGCGGCATTGCGAATACCAAAAACATTATCACCAAAAGCAACTGTATTCAAATAGATGGTAATGATCTCTTCCTTGGTAAAATTGCGTTCCAGTTTCACCGCAATCACCGATTCTTTTATTTTCTGAATGATGCGAAGAAAAATATTACGGGTGCCCCAGTTATCTGTAAACAAATTTTTGGCTGTTTGCATAGTGATGGTACTCGCGCCACCTTCTCTGCCCAGAAAGATCAAGGCCCTACCCAAGGAACGCGGATCAATACCACTGTGGTCATAAAAACGTTCATCTTCAGTAGCCACCAATGCATTCACCACATGTTTGCTGATGTCTTTGTATTGTACATTGATACGATCTTCGAGATAATATTTTCCCATCAGCGTACCATCTTGTGCATATACCTGACTTGCCAAAGAGGCAGTTGGATTTTCAATATCATTGATGGAGGGCATTCTTCCTAAAAGACCGAAATTGATCATTAGTAGGAATACAATTCCTCCACCCAGTGTCCAGAAAAAAATGCGCCAGAAAATGCGAACAGATTTTGACATAATCAGTAATAAATGGTTACTAATAACAGCTCGTAAAGCTAAAGAAGAGTTGGTGAAGCTCCTCTTTAGGGTCGTTAAAATTTATCAGGTAATATTTTTTGCAGAAATGCTCGATAAGCACCCGCATCTTTTTTAGTTTGAAGTATCCTTAAATTGGCCGGACTGATAATCAAAAAGCCATATTTGTCGGCACTCAACCAAGGTAGGATACGGTTAGCCGCTAAAGGCTTCACAACATCTGTATAACTCACCGCCTCACTGGCATCTTTGAATGGACCGATCAATAAAAACTGGATTTCAGGAACCACCGGTTGTGTGGTGATGCTCAATCTGCGATTGAAATATCTTTCCTGATTAAACCTATTGAAGGCATTTCTGGCTTCACCTACAAACATGCCGTCTACTTTATTGAGCACAACCACTGCATATTGGGTGTCGGTAGCAATAAACTCATAATCCAGTTCAATGGATTGTACCGGAGATTGTACTGCATTGGTAATATTCACACCCGGTGGTTGTTTCAAATTTTTGATGGCTGGTACAGATGCGGAACTATCTTTTCGCTGTGGAGTTGTAGAAATCACATTGGCGGGTCCGGTTAGATCAACAGAACGTGTAACTGTTTCCACGGGTCTTTCAATATTCAGTTCAGACAAATAGCTTTCAATCTCACTTCTTCTTTTGATTACATCAATCATTGTATTGGCTTTTTCAGCCAGTGGGGATGTCGGGAAATTATTGATGAGTTGTTCCAATCTATTCACTGCAGTACTATCCTTACGCTCTTTCACATAATAGATAGACTCGATGTACAAGAGTTGTGGTGTCCAAGCAGAACTACTCAGGGATTGCTCAGCCTGTTTTTTGGCTTTGATGGCATCATCGAATTTTCCTTCAATAAAGAGGTTGTAAATATTGGCATATAATTTTTCTTTCGGATCCTGTTGTTGATTACTGATTGTATTGCCATACAAAAACTTACTATCTGCATATTGGCGATTGAATACCTGGGATAATGAGTCAGCTGCTTTCAGGTTATTGGTTTTGCGATAACACTGCATTAGCAAAAAACTGGTTTCTTCAGCCTCAGCTGATTGAGGGAATCTTCTCAATAATTCTTCATACACTTCAATGGCTGAAGCATAATCATATAATTGTTGTTGAAAAATATTGCCATTATCCAATAAAGCACGAATAATAATGGTATTCGAGAGTTCCATTTGTTCCTGTGTCAGCGGAATGGCATTCATCAGAGATTCCAGGCTAAGTTCTTCTTTTTTGGGATCGGCTTTTCCATCCTGTGCTACTGAAGCCTGTGTTTGTTGTGTGGTAATAATTTTATCAAGGGCTGATTGTCTTCTCCAGTTATCTACATTCGGTCTATTGCCCCATCTTTTACCAAACTCACTAAAGCCTCGACTTTTTAAGTTGCTATTCAGGAAATAAAAATCTGCATTGTTCGTCCCAAATAGATCGCCGGTGTTTTTAGAATCAGCCACAAGATCTGCTCCGAAAGAAGGCTCTTCTGTTTCTTTGATGCCTCTTTCTTTCCTGATTTGTCTGAGTAGTTTTTTGAGAAAATCTGTTCGGGCATTTTCAGGCAAGGTTGCTATCTTTTGAACACTATCTTCCCGATGAATATTTTCTTCATTGATGCTGATGAGTTGTAGTGCAGGTTTACGTGTTTCGATTCTTGCTTGCTCATCATCCGGTAAAAGTCTGGCTTCAACGCTGTCGTAAAAACGAAAAGATTGACTATATGATTTTCGATCATAATTCAAATCACCCAATAACAAAAAGCTTTTCTGTTTTTGAATGGGGTTATCACTACTGTACGCAACACTTTTCAGTAACCATTGTTGTGCGGCAGGATAAGCTTTTCTGCTCAGTTCCAATTTAGCGGCAGCATAGTAAATGATGTCACGATACACATCATACTTATCTTTTTTTGCCATTTTCAATAACTCATTCAGATTTTCCTGAAGGGCATTGTCTTTTTCTCCGGTAGCCAATGCTGCAATATTCAATCTTGCATACACTTCCATAAACGGATCTTGTGCATTTCGAATGGCTTCAGTGAAATTTTTGATGGCATCAGCATTTCTATTAGCCTTTTCATACAGTTGTGCAGCCAAGTAATAAGTTCTAGCCTTATTCAGTTGGTTATTTCCTTTTTTCAAAGAACGAGTCAAATAAAATGCAGCACTGTCGTAGGCATTGAGTTTATAGAATAGATAAGCACTAGCTTCATCAAGTTCAGGCTGTAGACGGGCTGGGAAAAGCGCATCACTTCTTAGTAATGCAACCAAACCGGAAGCTTCTGCTATTTTATCTTGTTCAATATAGGTACGAACCATCCAGAGAAAACTTTCATTCCTGCTGGGAAGGGTGGTGGTTATTTTCTTCCATAGATTTCTTTTTTCATTGGTAGAAATGGAAAAAACACCTCCGGCATTACTTACATTACTTCCTATGGGCACATCATACCCATCGTCTTTTGGTGCAAATGCATAATTGATGTATTGAAATACATGCAATGCAGAGTCAAAATCTTTTCTGAAGAGATAGGCTTTACCCATCAGCAGATAGAGGTTGTCAACCCAATCACTTCTCAGATCATGCAATAAGATACCAGCAGTACATTTATACAGTACGGTATCAATTTGATCCTGGGCGGTTGTTTCAAGTTCATAATCGTAAAAAGATAGGAGTTGGGTATAATCATCCCGATGCGATTCAGTAGCCCTTTCTACAATCTCATTCATGCGCTGGTTGGCATTGAAATAATAGTTGAAATGGGTAACTGTATTGTTATAGATCCTTTTGGGAAGTGTAAATTTTTTATTGCCCGATTTTTCGGATGGCAAAGTTCGATTCTCATAAGGTTTTTCCTTTTTGAGCTCGATGGTGGTATAAGGCTGTGCAATGCTTTTTCCGGTGAAAAACAGAAAAATCACTGACAAGCATGGTAGTATAGAACGTAAAATCATCCCGGAAAATCTTATTCGCTGGTGTATCTGCATAAAAACACTCTAAAAATACAGTTATTTCCCTTTCGGCGGCTGTGAAAACCCAATTCATCATTACCTTTAACCTGATTTTAGTCTATGGCCAACTCCGATAGTAATAATAATCTCAAACGCATCAGAAATAACTATCGTCTCGTAGTAATGAATGATGATACGTATGAAGAAGTAGTGACTTTCAGATTATCACGCCTCAGTGTATACATCGGGATGAGTACCATATTTGTGTTACTGGTTGGACTCACCATCGCCTTGATCGCCTTTTCGCCTTTAAAATATTATATACCGGGTTATGGAACGAGAGAAAGCAGGGCAGCACTTCAAATGCTGAAAATGAGAACAGATTCTCTTGAGCAAGCCATACGGTATAAAGAACAATATATTGATGGGGTTAAAAAAGTGTTGGCAGGGGATACACCCTCTCAACTAGATACTATTTCCTTGGCCATTCCCAAGACCGATATATCGAGCGAATAATGTCATCTGATCAACGTCCTGATAAAAACTTACTAACCTATGCTTCACTAGCCACACAGCTCATCGTGCTATTGTGTATAACCATATATGGCGGAAAGTGGGCAGATCAATATTTTAGCTTTTCAAAACCTGTATTCATCTGGCTTTTGCCCTTGCTGGCATTGTTGGGTACACTGATCAAACTGATCAGCGATACATCAGGTACATCAAAGAAATGATTATGGGAAAAAAAATCCGACCACTTGTTTTATTTTTTTTGATCATCAATGCACTCACCGTTGTGGGCGATAAACAAATTGCTGCATGGGGCATGCAACAGGATGTATTGATTGTTGCAAATATTCTATTATTCGTGTTTTCCTTGATAGGTTTATTATTGCAATTGAATGCTTCCAAAAATCCCAATCCCAATGCTATTGTGAGAGCTGTAATGGCAGGCATGGGGTTAAAACTAATTGGTTTTGCGGCGGCTTTACTTATTTATTTATCTATCGTAGGAAAAGATAAAAGTGTGTACTCCATCTATGCGGCCCTCGGTTTATACGTAGTGTATACCTGGATGGAAGTTCGTTTATTCTTAAGGCAGAACCCCAAAAAGAATGCCCGTATCTGAACATCCTATGCAGGCATTGTCCTCTTTTCTTCCGGAAGGGAGTTTTGAGGAAGTAGTAGCATATATCAAACAGTATCGTGTACACCTCACTATTACGCGGAAAAGAAAATCGGTACTAGGCGATTATCGCCATGCATTCGCTGGAAAGAACCATCGCATCACTGTTAACGGTGATTTGAATCCTTATGAATTTCTCATTACACTCTTACATGAATTGGCACATCTGCTTACGTTTGAGCAATATCGTAATAGGGTAGAAGCACATGGAAAAGAATGGAAGACCTGTTATGCAAAATTGTTGTTGCACTTTATTCAATTAGGTGTTTTTCCGGAAGATATTGAACAGGCACTACATAATTCGGTGATGAACCCTGCAGCTACCGCGAATGGTGAAACCGCTTTGTTATTGGTTCTTCGTAAGTACAATAAGCAACAAAGGGTTGGCTATGCACATGTGGCTGATATTGCTGAAGGACAACTATTTCAGATGGATAATGGGCGGGTTTTCAGACGAGGTAAGCTAAGAAGAAAAAGATATGAATGTGTAGAAGTGGCAACCGGACTGCGTTATTCATTCAGCGCAGTGATGGAAGTTAAAATGATCTATTCAGAGTCGTAAAAGGCTTTCGGCTATAAGCTAGAAGCTGCACGCCACAAGCCACACGCTACAAGCTTCAAGGTTTTATGATCACTTGCAGCGTGTAGCGTGCAGCTTGCAGCAAAAAAAAGCCCCGGCTTTTCCGGAGCTTTTGAATTTTCAAAGTTTTAATTAAGCAACCGCTTTCTTCACCAGATCAGCAGCTTCGCTGAGTTCGATCGCAGATTGTACTTTCAATCCACTTTCATCGATCAGTTTCTTTGCTTCAACGGCATTGGTACCTTGTAATCTTACGATGATAGGAATTTCAATATTGCCCAATTTGTTATAAGCTTCAATCACCCCGGCAGCAACACGATCACAACGAACGATACCACCAAAGATGTTGATCAGAATAGCTTTTACATTCGGATCTTTCATAATGATACGGAATCCGGCTTCTACTGTTTGAGCGTTTGCAGTACCTCCAACGTCCAGGAAGTTGGCCGGCTCACCGCCACTCAACTTGATCATGTCCATGGTAGCCATCGCCAAACCGGCACCGTTTACCATACATCCTACATTACCATCCAGTTTCACAAAGTTCAGGTTGTATTGTCCGGCTTCTACTTCAGTAGGATCTTCTTCTGATACATCGCGTAAAGCAGCAGTATCTGCATGACGCATCAAAGCGTTGTCATCAATATTCATTTTACAGTCTACTGCAATGATCTTTTCATCACTGGTCTTGAACAATGGATTGATCTCTAACATGCCGCAATCCAATCCAACATAGGCATTGTACAGGTTGGTGACAAATTTCACGCAGTTTTTGAAAGCTTCCCCGCTCAGACCCAGGTTGAAAGCGATCTTACGCGCCTGGAAACCTTGTAAACCACCACCCGGGTGAACCCACTCTTTAAAGATTTTATCTGGGGTGTTATGCGCTACTTCTTCAATATCCATACCTCCCTCAGTGCTATACATGATCACGTTCATGCCCTTGGCACGATCAAGCAGGATTGATAGGTAGAATTCTTTTACTGGATTAGGACCGGGATAATACACATCCTGAGCAATCAGGATCTTGTTTACTTTTTTACCGCTTGGACCGGTTTGGATGGTCACCAAGGTACCACCCAGAATATTTTTAGCGATGGTAGCCACATCTTCCACACTCTTAGCCACGGCCACACCACGCTGTTCTGTACCCTCAATTTTACCCTTACCACGTCCGCCGGCATGGATTTGAGCCTTTATAACAGCAAAATTATTACCGGTTTGGGTCTTAATCTGGCGATACGCCTCTTCGGCTGCCATTACTGTGTCTACCGCAATGCCTTCCTGCACCGGTACATTGTATTTTTTCAGCAATTCCTTGGCTTGATATTCGTGAAGATTCATACGGGAAAAATTTTTGCGAAGATAAGAGAATCAGGCATTCAGATTTAAGCCGAAATTTTATTGTTGTAACATTAATTCCCCTAATTTTACGATGCTTACAAAAACTGTAAAAACAAAAAACATTATGAAAAAAGCATTTTTGACCTTGATGAGTGCCGTATTATTGATCGGTCTTTCTTCTTTTACGGGTGAAAACAAAAAAGCACCTATCACACTGAATGTCGTTGCTGATAAGAGCCGTGTTGACTGGATCGGTTCTAAAGCTGGCGACTATCATACCGGTTCTTTCACTGTGAAAAGTGGACAAGTACAGGTAGAGAATGGTAAATTGACAGGTGGTAGTTTCGTAATTGATCTGGCGAACCTGAAAGTAACAGATGGAGCCGGAGACAGATTAGCCGGTCACCTGAAGTCTGCAGACTTTTTTGATGTAGCTAAGTTTAGTGAAGCTACCTACACGATTACAGGTGTAAACTATACCGGAGAAGGTACTTGTGAAATCAATGGTAACCTGAATATCAAAGGCGCTACTGTTGCTGTGAAATTCAATGCAAATATCCGCAGTGCAAGTGAAAAAGGTCTGTTTGGTCAGGCTTATTTCAGTGTAGACAGAACTGCATTAGGTATTTTGTACAATGGTCCTGCTAAAGATGTACAACTGGCGATTCATTTGTTTGCTAAATAATGATCGCAGATATGAATTAAAAGAGGCTGTATCAGATTTTTGATACAGCCTCTTCTTATTTAAAGTGGATCTTTCTTCTACTATGGGTTATGGACCATAAGCCATGAACCATAAGCTACCTACAAATATCTCTCCTCAATCACCCCCTTATGATGCATCAAGTGTCCAAATAGTATAAAAGCAATTGCATTGGCTGAAGTTTCAGTACCGCTTACAATACCTCTATGATTTAATTGTGCTTCTGTAAGTGATTCAATCAGCAGGTTGCTGGATTTTCTTACTGCTAAAAATTCTTGTTTGATGGCATCAAAACTTCTTTTGTTGGCATCCGCATTCACTACATAATCATTTTCTTCAAAAGGAGGGAGTGGAGTAGCATCTTTTCTGGCAATTCTTAATAAACGATAACTAAAGATTCTCTCCGTATCTGTCACATGTTGTAATACTTCCTTCAAAGTCCATTTACCCGGTGCATAAGCATAGTCTGCTTTTGATTCGGGTAAACCCGTATAAAAATTTTCAAGTACTGCGGTTAACTCTTCCAGTAATGCATGTGCATTTTGTGCTTTGGTTTGGTTGATGTATCGCTCAAAAAATGAGTTGTACTCACCGGCTTGTGGTCTACTCATAAATAATTAGTATGACTTATTCTTCTTAACGTTGGTGATCTTGGTTTCTGTAGTCGGCTTATTCGCTTGCTGAATCCATTGTTCCGCAGTCACCATTGCATTGTAAGCATTTACAATACCTCCGGTTCTTGATAATTCAGTGAAAGGCACAATGGTGGCTTTCTCACCCGGACGGAAACAATACGCAGATGATTCAGGAATCAGTACTGATTTTTCGATAATCTGTTTTACTTGAGCAGCAGTTAACTGTGGATAATAGGACCGTATCATAGCTGCTATACCGCTAACAATCGGAGTGGCCATACTGGTACCCTGCTGATTACCGTATTTGTTGCCTCCCGGCATCGTAGAATAAATTTTGACACCCGGTGCAAACAAATCCACTTTCTGTTTGCCATAATTACTAAACTCGGCACTGATACTGCCGCTAATTTTTGGATCGCTACTCGCACCTACTGTAATATAATTGCTGGCCAGTGTATTCCACTGTTGTAACCATGGATTTGGGAACACATCTTTTTCATCAATATTATCGCCATCATTACCGGATGAATGTAATACCAGTACATCTTTCTGCTCTGCATAATGAATGGCACTGTCAACCCAATTCTTTTCAGGGGAGAATGATTTGCCAAAACTCATATTGATGACTTTGGCACCATGATCAACTGCATAACGAATGGCGAGTGCCACATCTTTATCGTATTCATCTCCATCCGGTACCACACGTAACATCATGATGCGAACATTGTCTGCCACACCATCAATACCGATACCGTTGTTTCGCTGAGCGGCGATCAATCCACTTACATGCGTACCGTGATCAGGGTTGGGTCCCATCACATCACCATTGCCATAAAAGCGATCACTTAAACTGTAATAATTATCTCCAATGATCTCTGCACGATAATCACGAGGTGCTTTTTCTTTCGATTCAAAAGCCGTTTTCTTGCCATCAATGTATTCCTCTAATTGAGATAATAAAACAGTATTCTTTTCTTCTGCATCCAATCCAATCATTTTCATACAGGTAAGAAAGCCCAATTTCGCTTCTTTCCCCATTTTGCTGATCGGCTGAAATTTTTCTAGCTTCTCACAAGTATATTCCTCACATCCCATTTCCTGACGTAGGATTTTGTCATGCTTTTTTAATGCCTTGGCTGTTACCTCAACAAATATTAATTCCATTTGCTCCTCGTGACTAAAATTCATCTGGTTCAAAGCTTTTTTCCAGATAAAGAATTGCTCACGCTGTTGCTGTGTCATTTCTTCCGGATTCAGATTTGTATTTGAAAACTGATCCTTCCATCTGTGAAAAACTCTTGAACGTTCGTCGGATGCTTTTTTAATGTTTCTACCGTCTTTATTACCTAAGAAATTCCATCCATACACATCATCTACATATCCATTACCATCATCATCTTTATTATTTCCCGGAATTTCTTTTGGGTTACGCCAAAGTACCGACTTCAGGTCTTCATGGGTAGTATCAATACCTGAGTCAAGTACCGCAACAATGATAGGTTCACTTTTTTTATTGCGCTCTTTTAAAAAATCGTAGGCTTTGTATAAACTGATTCCGTAGAATGAATCTCTATGATAGTCCAGGTGAAACCAGGTCTTAGGAACCTGTTGTGCATGAAGAACCAGCACAGAAAATGGTATGGCTAATAAGCTGAGAATCCCGCGAAGCATCGAATGTATAGTTTAACGATCAGCACAAATTTCCGTAATGATAATGAAAAATTAACCGCTGACACATGATTTAGGAAAATCTTGGCGGGGTAAAAGGGGAGCTCAATCAGTAAGTTTTCTTTTTTTAGTTTTCCTTAACAATTTTAAAGATCAATGGAGATTTATTTCTTCATCAGTTTAGCAGCGCTATGAATACCTCTTTTGAGCTGTTCAGCGATATGGAGTGATCTTTCGATTCTTTTTTCAGATGATTTAACGCGGGTAATTAAATACAAAATACTTCGCTGATTACCCGGGGTTAATTGATCAAACACGTCTTTGGCAATAGGATCTGTTGCAAGTACTTCATTCCATTCTGCCGCTTCTTCAAATTGGAACTGACTCTCATCCTCTTTTAGTTCCATTTGTACTATCATTCCTTTTTTCAGGCTCAATTCTTTTAATACATGCTTACTGATATAAATGAAATACCTTTCTTCTTTTCTGGATTGTAGTGCAACATGCAGACTCGATTTCCCATTGAGGATGCAAATACATCGCTTGATTCCTTTTTTGACAAACTTTTGAGCCATGGATGTACCAATAGCAATAAATGTCAAGCCATTCGATTCCTCAATGATTGCTTTGGTTTTTAATACCATATTTTCTTGACAAAGGTTCTTGATTATTACAATTGATCTTCAGCGAGGTTTAGTACTTATTCAATAATTCTCAAATAAGCTCTCCAAGGTCCTGTCTCATCCCTGTATTGGTGCGAAATGGTTCTGGTGATCTGATAAATATGATTCTGATCATGTACCACCCAGGTAGCCAATAGCTGTTGCAGTGTTACTGTTCCAAAAGCAGGGTGTATAGCAGTTCTTTTAAAATCTTCGGAACTGAGATGGAAGTTTTGAAGGGTGGCTAGATTCTCTTCACGAAGATTGCGAAATGTTTGTAAGAGCTCGGGAAGTAATTTCCCTTTGCTGTCTTCAAATTGAGCAAAGCGATCAAAAGGGGTGAAGGTTTTATGGTCATCATCAGATAAACAAATCTTCATCCTGGGTATCCAGTCTGTTTTCTCTCCATGTATCAGATGCCCTACCACATCATATGGACTCCAACTGTCACCGCCTTCATTGGCATGAAGAAGTGAGTCAGGGATACCATGCAACAGATCCTCCAATACTTGGGGTGTTCTGCTTAATAGGTTGATGGCATCTGATACGGAGATATGCATAGTGGTTTAAGATAAATCAAATTGAATGCCTTGAGCTAAAGGTAATTGTGTACTCCAGTTGATGGTATTGGTTTGACGACGCATATAAGCTTTCCAAGCATCACTACCACTTTCTCTTCCACCACCGGTTTCTTTTTCACCACCAAATGCACCACCGATCTCTGCACCACTTGTACCAATATTTACGTTCGCAATTCCACAATCACTTCCTCCATGAGAAAGGAATTGTTCAGCCTCACGCATATTCAATGTCATGATAGCAGATGAAAGCCCCTGTGGCACACCATTCTGTAAAGCAATGGCCTCATCCAGATCACGGTATTTCATAAGGTATAATATCGGTGCAAATGTTTCATGTTGTACTACGGGAAAATGATTTTCAGCTTCAGCAATACAGGGTTTTACATAACAACCACTTTCATATCCCGCGCCCTCCAATACTCCTGCTTCTACAATGAATTTGCCACCCTGTTGTTTGCAGTCTTCTATCGATTTCAAATACAACTGTACGGCATCTCGATCGATCAATGGACCTACATGATTTTTGGTATTCAATGGATCGCCAATTCTCAATTGACCGTAAGCCTTCACCAACTTGGCTTTAAATGTTTCATATACTGATTCATGGATGATCAGTCTGCGTGTGGTAGTACATCTTTGTCCGGCAGTACCTACTGCCCCAAATACACAACCGATCAATGCCATATCCAAATCTGCTTCTTTAGAAATGATGATGGCATTGTTACCACCCAGTTCCAGAATGGTTTTTCCTAATCTGGCAGCAACTGTTGCAGCAACGATCTTACCCATTCTGGTAGAACCGGTTGCTGAGATCAGCGGAATACGATTGTCTTGGCTCATCCATTCACCTACTTCACGAGCGCCTTGTATCAAACAATTCACGCCTTCCGGTACCTGATTTTTTTTGAAGACATCTGCTACAATATTTTGTACAGCAATGGCGCAAAGTGGTGTTTTTTCACTGGGCTTCCAGATCGTGGTATTACCACAAATCCATGCCAGTGCAGCATTCCAGCTCCATACAGCTACAGGAAAGTTGAAAGCGGAAATAATGCCGGTAATACCCAAAGGATGCCATTGTTCGTACATACGGTGTTTGGGTCTTTCACTGTGCATGGTTAAGCCATGTAATTGTCTGGATAATCCCACTGCAAAATCACAGATATCAATCATCTCCTGAACTTCTCCGTATCCCTCCTGCAAACTCTTCCCCATTTCATAACTCACCAGTTTCCCTAATGGCTCTTTATACATGCGTAATGCTTCACCTACCTGACGAACGATTTCGCCTCTTTTAGGTGCCGGCCATTGACGCCAATCTTCAAATGCCTGGGCAGATTGTTGTACGATACGCTGATAAGTAGCTTCATCGGTTGATTGAACGGTGCCAATCAATTTGCCATCAACAGGAGAGGAAGAACGAATTACAGTTGCTTTACTATCTATCCACTGGGTTCCGGTAGAAGCACCGGGATTGACAGACTGAATGCCTAATTGTGCTAAAAAATCCATGCAGGTTAAAATTTGCTGTAAAGGTAATGGATTCAAAAAAGAGCACCTGAAGAGAATAGTAGACATAAAAAAAGTATCACTATGTTGAGACCAACTGTGTGATACTTTATTATCTAAAACCCTGCATGAAACGCCTTTCAGCATTTACAGAGTAAAACTATCTTTTTGTTGATTTTTTCTGTCGATTGATAGGTGAGGGGCTAATCAAAATCGGGGAATGGCTATTTCGTTTTTGAAATCTCCAATAATTGATCATACACACTACTATAGCTGCTTCCAATGGGTATTTCTTTACCGGCAATCCATACTTTCGACTTACTGAATTTTTCAATTTTAGCAATCGGGATAATGAAAGAACGGTGTATTCTTACAAAGTCTCTGGGAGGTAATTTTTCCTGAATACTCTTTAATGTCATCAATGTGAGTACGGGATTGGGTTTGATATATATCTTAATATAATCGTCCAGCGCTTCGATCAGATCAATGTCTTTCAGATTGATCTTCATGATCTCATAATTCACTTTGATAAACAGTGAATTGAGTTGTACTTCCTGAGAGCTAAGAAACTCAATGTATTCTTTGGCTTTATAGCAGGCTTTTAAAAAACGATCGTATTCAAAAGGTTTAAGCAGATAGTCTACGGCGTCTACATTAAAACCTTCTACTGCGAAGTCTTTGTAAGCTGTGGTAAAAATAACCGGAGGTTTTTCAGACAATCCTTTATAAAACTGAATACCGGTAATATCTGGCATTTGAATATCCAGAAACAAAAGATCAACCGGATTCGACTGCATGAAAGCAATGGCTTCATCCGTATTGGTAAAAGTTTTTTCCAATTTCAGAAAAGAGATCTTCGCGCAGTATTCCTGAACCAGTTGTAAGGCTAGGGGCTCATCATCTATGGCAATACAATGTATCATGTTGTGATTTCCAATTTAACAATGTAAATGTTGTTTTCAATAGTTGTGCTCAGTTTATGACGCTCAGGATACATGAGTTCAAGTCTTCTTTTGACATTGTTGATACCGATACCGGTATTCTCCATGAGATTATTATCTGCTGCTACAATATTATTCGTAGCTGAAAAATAAATGATATTGTCCTTGGTGTCAATGGAGATATCAATTTTTGATACTTCTTTGGTACTCACACCATACTTGAAGGCGTTTTCAACAAATGGAATAAACATCAATGGTGCAATCAACATAGTATCGATATCGCCCTTGGCAGAAAAATGCAAAGTGACTTTATCTGTTAGCCTTACTTGCTGTAATTCAATAAAATTATGAATGAAGTCTACTTCATTATTCAAAGGTACCAAGTCCCTTTCGGTTTCCGTGAGTATGTATCGCATAATAGAAGAAAGCTTCATAACAGCGGGTGCTGTTTTTTCACTTCTTACCACTGCCAGAGAATAGATGTTATTGAGTGTATTAAAAAAGAAATGTGGGTTGACTTGTGATTTCAGAAATGATAATTCTGTATTCAGCTTTTCATTTTCTGTTTCTTTTTTAGTTTGCTCTGTCTTTAACCAGCGTTGTGTAACCGAGATACAGGTTCCAAAAGCAAATACCAACAGAAAGAGTACGGTATTGTAAGGATCAGCAATGGGTCTGGCCCTTCGAGGAGCCCTAGTAAGTTTAGGGGTACCTTTAAATTCAGGGTTTCTGATGAACTCATTATTCTGGCGAATAAATTCAGGTTCAACAATAATATTGGCAATTTCTTTAGGCAAAAACAGAAAAGCGGCCAAACATGCGGCAATGGAAAGAATATACCATCCCCATCTTTTATTGATCAATAATTTGGGTACCAGTACCTGCGTATTGAAATAATAAAAAAGAACGATGAATATATTGTTGCAAATGATGGTAACGAGCATGTTATCACTCATGCTGAATTCTCTCAAACGAGGGAAGAATACCAAGTACGGCACAAAGAAAAAACAAGCCCATGCCACCATGTGCGTGAAGACCGTGATTATTTTTTTATCGTTTTTCAAAATCCGTTATTAGTTATTGATAATTAAGTGTTTTTATTTTATGGTATCAGTTGACCTGGTGTTTCATCCAGAATGATTGTTGTTGTGAAAGGGCTTTAGTAGTTGCAACTTTACTGAAATCTCTATTCGATGGTGTTCTAAAATTTGACGGAGAAATACTTCCTACAGGTATTGCTACAATTTTAGTAGTTGTAACAACTGATTTTGGTTCAGGTGGGGGTACTTCCAATGCATTTATTTTAAAGCCTACTGTTATTTCTTTATTTTTTAAAGTTGCATAATCTGTGATACTTTTAAAAGGAATTTCATACTCAATATATAATACTGATTTTTCATCCCATCCAAAAGAAATCTGTATATCAGTAGGTGCTGTAATAGCCTGAATTTCAGTTTCCTGTAGTTGATTTTTAAAACCGTTTTTTTTCAGCAAGAACATATGCTTTGAGAGTTGATCCGGGTTGCCACCTTCATTGTTTTCCATTTCAGCTATGGCAAGCGCAGCGGTTTGGGGGTCTTTCTGTAGCGGGAATTCAATATAAGTTGCTTCTTTTTTCTTTCCCTTTACGTCTATCAGCAAACGCACCCCTGCTAAAGCAAGTATTTTTTGCACTTCTCTTTTGGTGACATACATCGCTACATATAACTTTTCCGTATCATTTTCAATAGCCATATGAATTCCTGAAGGTTCATGTAAATCAAAGGAAGAAGGATCCCAATCATCCAGCACTGCGTCAGTACTATGCTTTACTGGAATAGTATCATGTATTCCTTTTGCTGATGTGTTGGAAAGCTTGCAGAAAAAGGAACAAATGCTTAACAATAGTATGATTGTAGGTCTGTTCATTTGTTGTACTCAAATTTATTTTTCTCAATGAATATAAAAAATGATTATGGGCGAACAGAGGGTCTTCATCGGTAAAGATTTAATAAGATTCCTTTTCCGATGGGAAATCCCCTGATTTTACGTCTTTGATGTATTGTCCTACTGCTCCCTGTATCTGCTCTTGCAAATTCAAATATTGCCTTAAAAAACGAGGTTTGAATGTATTGTTAATCCCCAACATGTCGTGCATTACCAATACCTGCCCATCACAACCGGCACCGGCTCCTATTCCAATGGTGGGGATGGACAAGGATTGACTGACTTCTGCAGCCAATACGGCAGGTATTTTTTCCAATACAATGGCATAACAACCTGCTTCTTCTAATAGCTTAGCATCTTTCCTCAACTTTTCAGCTTCTTCATTTTCTTTAGCCCTTACATTATAAGTGCCGAATTTATAGATGGACTGCGGCGTTAATCCCAAATGTCCCATTACAGGAATACCTGCTGAAACAATTCTTTGAATACTTTCCACAACTTCTGAGCCTCCCTCCAATTTAATGGAGTGAGCACCACTTTCTTTCATGATTCGAATAGCAGATGCCAGTGCGATATCTGAGTTGGATTGATAAGAGCCAAAGGGAAGATCTACCACTACCAATGATCGGTCGATGCCTCTCACTACACATTGTGCATGATAGATCATTTGATCCAATGTAATGGGCACTGTGGTTTCGTGACCGGCCATTACATTACTGGCGCTATCACCAACCAGAATCACATCAATACCTGCTTCATCGAATAAGCGGGCAAAAGAATAATCATACGCGGTGATCATAGAAATCTTTTCACCGGCAGCTTTCATTTTCAGCAGGGTATTGGTAGTTATTTTTTTGACTTCTTTATGAACAGACATGTGTGTAGTTTTTAAATCAACTGATAAGCAGAGTATACTGCAAAGTAGGCAGATTTTAGGATTGCCCCAATCTTTCAAAAACGAATTACTGTTGTTGTAAGGTTAATTCAGAGTAGAGATGTTGAATGAGTCCGTCAGCCAACCCTATTTTAGGTACATAAATCTCATCTGCATCTGCCCAGCGCATGACATTGATATAGATTTGCAATGCGGGTACAATTACATCGGCACGATCTTCACGTAATTTGTAAATATTGATTCTGTCTTCAAGCGAAAAGCTTGAGATTTCTTTATAATAGTCTTTCAATAGCTCAATAGGCAAGGGTTTGCCATCTTTTTTCTTACTCAGTGAAAAAACTTTATTGATATTTCCACCGGTACCAATGGCTACTATTTTTTTATATCCCTTGGTTTTGGTTTTGATGATATCCTTCATCTCATTCCAATGATGATCTTCTACCATGTCTTTTAGCAAGCGTATGGTACCAATATTGAAAGATTGTTTGAATACCAATCTGTCTTCTGCAAAAAAAGTGAGTTCGGTACTACCGCCACCAACATCAATATACATGTAGCTATGATCGGTATCCATATTTTCAGCTACATGATTTTCATAGATAATTGAAGCTTCAAGATCTCCGCTAATGATTTCGATTTCCAGTCCTGTTTCTAGTCTTATTTTTCTGATGAGATCTGCGCTATTACGTGCATCACGCATAGCACTGGTGGCACAGGCAATGGTATGTTGAACTCCATAGGCATTGATGAGATGTCCATAGGCTTTCATGGTTTGTAATACCATTCCTCTTTTTTCTTTGGAGATTTCTCCTTTTTCAAACACATCAAAACCGAGGCGTAAGGGTACACGAACCAGATTCAGTTTATTGAAACGCGGTTTGCCTTCTGCATCATGACTTACTTCAGAGATGAGTAAACGTGCAGCATTACTTCCAATATCAATTGCGGCCAGCCTCAATAGGTACTATGTTTTTTCGGTGTAGGTATTGATAGGTTTCGATCTGAGAACGAACCCTTTTTTTACCTGCGGAAGGTACATAGTTGTTCTTTAATTCTTTGTCGAGGATACGCGCTTTTACATTATCTCTTAATTGAATGTGGATAATCTGTTTCAATTCTTCGCGTATATGAGGATCTGTAATGGGCACAGCGGCTTCGATACGATGATCAAGGTTTCTCACCATCCAGTCTGCACTCGATATGTAAATCTTTTCCTGGCCTCCGTTGTGAAAAATAAGCACCCTGGCATGTTCGAGGTATTCGTCTACAATGCTGACTGCACGTATCGGTTGTTTGAATTTTTTGTGTTCAATTACCGCACAGAAAATACCGCGTACGATCAGTCTGATCTCAACACCCGCGGCCGCTGCTGCGTACAATTTATCAATCAGCATTGCATCACTCAAAGAGTTTACTTTGAGTGTTATGATGGCTTCCTTACCCGCTTTTGCTGCTTTAACTTCACGGTTGATAAAATTCGTCAGTTCTTGACGCATGTTGGTTGGACAAACCATCAAAGTTTTACATTGTTTTAATTGGGCTGCTGAAGTTTTCCAGTTTTCGAGATAATTAAAAATGCGGTTGATATCAGCCATGATCATTCTGTTCGCGGTTAGCAAACAATGATCGCCATATACTTTGGCAGTTTTTTCATTCAGGTTGCCTGTACTTACAAATCCGTATTGAACCGTTTTATTGCCTTTTCTTTTTTTAATGATACAGAGTTTGGCATGGACTTTCATTTTAGGGATACCCAGTAATACACGTACACCTTCTTCTTCAAGGATTTTTTTCCATTCCAGATTTGCTTCCTCATCAAATCTTGCTTTCAGTTCAAGCATTACGATCACTTCTTTACCGTTCCTTGCAGCGTTGATCAAGGCATTGATAACTTTGGAGTTGGAAGCCAAACGATAGGCTGTAATTTTAATTGATTTCACATCCGGATCCATGGCAGCTTCACGCAATAGATCAATGACCGTATGAAAAGAATGATAGGGGAAATGAAGCATCACATCTTTTTTCAATACCACGTCTGTAACACGCATGCTGCCTTGTATAGCCGGATGTGTGAATGAGGGGCGACGTGTATTCTTACTGTCAAATACATCCGGAAAATCCATAAAGTGACGGAAGTTATGTATTCTGCCACCCGGAATGATATTGCTTTTGCGATTCAGACTCAACCGACGAATGAGGTATTCCAATAAACCGGCATCCATTTCTTTGTCGTATACAAAACGAACGGGTTTTCCTTTGCGTCTGTTTTTCAATCCTTTTTCAATCTTCTCCACAAAAGTGGTACTCACATCATTGTCAATATCAATTTCTGCGTCTTTTGTTACTTTAAACACGTGTGCATCAAAATAATCATAATCAAAATAGGTAAAGATCTCCGGTAAATTGTGTCTGATCACGTCTTCCAACAGTATGATCTGTTTTTCACCTTGTTTAGAAGGGAGAAGTACAAATCTTCCTACATCTTTGGCCGGAACTTCAATCAATGCATATTTCTGATCATACGCTGAATTCTTCTTCCGCATCACCACACCTAAATAAATACTCTTGTCACGCAAATAGGGAAGTTGTGGTAAACTTTCGATCATCAATGGAATGATATTCGAACGTACTTGTTCATCAAAAAAATTATTGACGTATTTCTTTTGTTCCTTGTTCAGCTGTTTTTCATTGATCAGAAAGATTTTTTCTTTTTTCAATTCCCGAATGATGCCATCCCAAATCCTGTTAAATTCATTTTGCTGCTGTAGTACAATGGTTTGTATTTGATCAATGATGGCTTGTGGGTCTTCCTCCATATGCATATTGAGGTTACGTCTCTTGTCTGCATACTCCACCATCCGTTTCAAAGTAGCTACACGCACCCTGAAAAATTCGTCTGTATTATTGGAAAAGATACCCAGAAAACGGATTCTTTCTTTCAAAGGAACAGAAGGGTCATTTGCTTCCTGTAAAACCCTTGCATTAAAACTGAGCCAACTGATATCACGCTGAATAAGATGCTTTTTCACAAAAAATAGTATTAGTCCAAGCCATGGGGCATAATCAATCTAACATTCCAAATATAAAAAAGAGAAGGAGAGTGGAATGTTAAGTTTATTGATCAGGACTTCTAGGAATCAGCTCGATATACTAGGAATAGGATTGTTTGATATGCTGAATAATTCCGGTGGTTGAAAATCCTTCCACAATCGGATTGATGACCACTCTTCCACCATTTGCGATAACTTCTTTAGATCCTACAATCTGTTCAATAGTATAATCGCCTCCCTTCACCAGTACATCCGGTAAAAGGGTGGTGATGAGTTCATGAGGGGTGTCTTCATCGAATACAATAATAGCATCGGTTACAGCCAGACTGGCCAATATCAATGAGCGGCTATGTTCGTTGTTGACGGGTCTGTCGGGGCCCTTTAATTTTTTTACACTCTTGTCACTATTCACACCTACGATCAAATAGTCAGCTTCACTGGCAGCGGCATTGAGGGAAAAAATATGCCCCTCATGTAAAATGTCAAAACAACCATTTGTGAAAGCTATTTTTTTTCCGGTAATCCGCCATGCAGCTACCCTTGCCATCAATTGTGGTAAGGTCATGATCTTTTGTTCTATTGCCTGAATAGCTCTCATGATGTTTTATTTTTTTTATTATACACAGGAAGCAGTAATAAGCTCAATCCACCTGCGATCAATACGATCATAAATTGTGCAAACCATTGCAGGTTACCATTGGCGAACCCTATTTCGAAAGGTATTTTATATTCCTCCAGTACTTTGGCAATGAAGAATGCATAGGCACCAATACCCCCGGGGGTAACAATCATACCAATACTACCAAAAGCCAGTACACTCAATCCTTCACCCCATCCTAAATGGGCGGTGCCTGATGTGGCCAATAACCCTACCCAGGTGCCGGCAGTATAGAGAAACCAAATACCAATGCTGTATAGTATAAAAATGCCTTTACGCTTTAAATAACGAATACTCATCAGACCTTCCCAAATACCGGCGATGATTTTTTTCATCATGATCACGATACCCAAATGAGCAAACTGTTTGAACCAAACACGAATTGCTACAATCAAAACTATTAGAATACCTGCTGCTATGAGCAATGCAGACATAGAGATGGACCCGCCTTTATCTAGTAGTTGCCCGATTAATTCTTGTCCATAAACCGCCAATATATCATATTGAGAGATCAGCGTCAATATAAAAACAATTGCCAAAGAAACCACGTCAACTGCCCGTTCGGCCACAATGGTTCCTACCAATTTTTCGGCGGGCACTTTTTCATAGCGTGCAAGAATGGTACATTTCAATACTTCGCCTAATCTAGGGAAAGCCAGATTGGCCAAATAGCCGATCATTACAGCAAAGAAGGTATTCATGGTGGCTGGACGATACCCCATCGGTTCCATGAGTATTTTCCAACGAAGGGCACGAAGCCAGTGGCTGGCAATCAGTATCACAAACACGGGAATCAATAACCAATAGTTGGCATTCCGTAAACTGTTTCTAAACTCATCCCACTTATCATCCGGTATTTGTCTTAAACTCCACCACACGAGAAACAATCCCAATCCAAGAAACAGGGTAAACTTTCCGATGGAGAGGAGTTGTTTTTTCATAAGTGCATTCGTACAATGTAAATTACAAAATTCCTAAGGCCTTTGTATCGTTATAACTTATTGCCTTCTTTAGGAAATACTACCCATGGCTTAAACGATTTAGCAGCTTCAAAATCCATGGTTGCATAAGAAATGATGACTACCAAATCACCCACTGCACCTTTACGTGCGGCTGGTCCGTTCAAACAAACAATACCACTGCCACGCTTGCCTTTAATAATATAGGTCTCTAATCGCTCTCCGTTATTAACGTTGACAACCTGAATTTTTTCATGCTCAATAAAATTGGCTGCATCCATCAGGTCTTCATCCAGGGTAAGACTACCTACATAGTGAAGATTGGCTTCCGTGATGACGGCACGGTGTATTTTCGATTTTAGTACTTCTATTTGCATCATGCGCGCAAAAATAGTCAGTTCAAACTGATATGTGATGGTTGATTATGTGAGAGGTATGTTATCAATTAATCTGATCCCTGAGAGAAATACGGCAGCCAGTGCAACCAATGCTGTTTCACCATCCCATTCTTCTACGGGGTCCAAGGTTTTGGCGTTGGCGATACTGATATAGTCAACTTTTTCAAATCCTGCCCGTAGAAGATCGTTAGCTATATCATCGCATAATGACTGAATCTTGCCGGGTTTGAGACGAGATTTGAGATGAGTCAATCCGGCATATATGGCAGCAGCTTTTTTTCTATCCTGTTCATTCAGCCGTAGGTTTCGACTGCTCATCGCCAAACCACTGGTTTCTCGCATGGTGGGTACGATATGTAGATCTGTAGCATATTGTTTAAGATGTATAAGTCTTGCAATAACCATACATTGCTGGTAATCTTTCTGCCCCAAAAACAGGGTAGAAGGCATAACGATTGCCAATAAACGATCCACGACCTGACAAACTCCCTGAAAATGTCCGGGTCTATATTTCCCCTCTAAAACGGTCTCTAATGAACCTAATGCATAGTGATCGGGTAGATAGCCACTTGGGTATATTTCCTGAACATCAGGCAAAAACAAAACATCACAGGCCGATTTTTCTAATAAAAGAATATCCTGATCGATGGTTTTTGGATAATGTAAATAATCCTGTTGATCATTGAACTGGGTGGGGTTGACAAAAATGCTGGAAACTACCAACCCATTTTTTTCTTTAGCCGCCCGAATCAAAGAAAGATGCCCCTCATGAAGGGCGCCCATAGTGGGTACAAAACCTATCGAAATACCTTCAACAGCCTTTTTAATTAAATATTTTTTTAATTCGTCGCCTTTTTTGAATAGGATCATAAGGGGGTAGATTGAGGTCAAATCTCTATACTCGTACTGTTCTGTTTATTTTATGTACCTTTGCCCACTCATTTTACGAGTCCCGCAAAAAAACGGTGCAAGGATGTCAACAAAGAAAAGAATTTTATTCATAGCCACAGAAATGTCTCCCTACCTCGAGCTGACTGAGTTTGCTGAGGTCATCAATAAACTGGCTATCAAGAGTAATGATGGAGGTCTGGAAGTCAGATGTATCATGCCCCGCTTTGGTGTTATCAATGAAAGAAGGCATCGCTTACATGAAGTGGTTCGACTTTCTGGTATCAATGTATCGGTTGATAATGATGATTATCCGCTTCAAATCAAAGTAGCTTCTTTACCAAATGCCCGCTTACAGGTATATTTTCTGGAAAATGAAGACTTCTTCAAGCGTAAGCAGATTTTTCATGATGATGAAGAAAAATGGTTTGATGATAATGCACTTCGCACTGTCTTCTTCTGTAAAGGAGCATTGGAAACTGTAAAGAAATTCGGATGGCCTCCAGATATCATTCATTGCAGTGGCTGGATGACAGGATTGATTCCTGCTTATATCAAAACAGCCTATAAAAAAGAACCTGTATTTGGTAATAGTAAAGTGATTTTTACCATTGGTGAAAACACTTTTAAAGATAAGTTGGGTGGAGACTTCCTGAAACAGGCTGTCATCAATGCCAATGTGAAAGACAAAGATCTGGAACCTTTTAAAGAAGCAAATAATACCGCATTGTTCAGAGGTGGTGCCAGTTATGCTGATGCCATCACTTTTGGTGCAGAAAAAATTGATAAAAAACTCACTGAAGAATTCGCAAAAGTGAAGGGAAAAAAGGTGGTTCCTTTCAAAGGATGGGATTCTGATTTAACAGAGTATTTAGAATTGTACAACGACCTTGCGGGTAAGTAATCAACAACTCATGCGTTTATTTTCGACACTGCGTAATACATTCATTTTCTGTATTATTTCTGGATTTCTACTCACGGGTTGTACCCGGATTACTTCTACTGAATTAGGAGGTGGATTGATACCTCCCATCGACGGAGTTCTTACAAAAGATACCATTTTAGATGTCATTACAGATACCTATGAGGAACTGGATACTGCGCGTATTTACAGATCTGATGAACAGGTAATTGGTGCCATCACCAATGATCCTTTATTCGGAAAAACAACAGCATCACTTTATTTTGAAGTAACACCTCCGGTTGCTCCTTTTGCTATTCCTGGAAACAAAGACAGTATTGTAGTAGATTCTGCAGTACTGGTTCTAAGTTATAAAGGTTTGTTTGGTGATTCAACACAGCCCTTGCGTATAACTGTATCTGAGATTGCCCAAAGTTCAAAACTTGATAGGGGCAGAGCATATCCTGTTAACTATCCCTCCGCTACGCCGATCAGTCTGGCAGGTCCACTTGCCAACCCCATTACAATTGATCCGCGTACGTTGGATGATTCTGTTAAAAACAGATTTGAAAACGCGAATAATCAAATACGTATCCGGTTAAGGAATGATGTAGCACTCAGGTTTATCAAGCAATACGATTCTACGAATGCCTACAGAAGTGATTCTGCTTTCAGAACTTATTTTGCCGGCTTTGCACTGACTGTAGACCAGTCTTCACCTGCGAATGCCTTACTACGTATCAACTTAACAGATACCAATACAAAATTTGCACTGTACTACAGTTCCAGTTCAACAGGTGCTACCAGAAGAGATACATCTGTTGCTTATCTCTCCTTTAATAGTTTCATTACAACTGCGGCTAATTTTATTACTAGAAACCGTTCCGGTAGTCAAATGGCCAATTATGTGAATACTAGCGCAACTCCTAAATCAGATTCGCTTCTTTTTATACAGACTTCTCCGGGTTCTTATGCCAGAATCAGAATACCGGGTTTGGCTGGACTTAGTAACCGCATCATTCACAGAGCTGAGCTGATCGCTGAACAAGTACCCGATGATGCCAATCTGTTAACGATTGATCAGCAGATGAGCGTACCTCGTTATTTGTTATTGAGCGCTTATAATACATTGACCAGTGGAAAGTATAATGTTCCGAACGATTACATTTTCTCACCCAGCGAAGGGCCGAATATCCGTGATTTTGGAGGTGCAGTTTTCTACAAGACGACACAAGGGTATAATCGTGTAGCATCATACAGTTTTAACCTGAGTAGATATGTTCAAGGAATTGTATCCAGAGGTGATAGTTCCTTTATGTTACAGCTTTCAGCTCCTGTTAACGATTCTCTTTTTTACAGAAACCCTTATCCGCAGTTGGGCAATCTGACCCCAATATATCTGAATCCGAGTGTTGGAAATGAGCCTGCTATCGGAAGGGTGAGGCTGGGAGGAGGTACACACTCTCGTTTCAGAATGCGTTTGCGTATTGTATTTTCTCGAATTTAATCGACACTAGTTTTTATATTTGCACCCATTAAATTAGTTTATGCCTTATTTATTTACTTCTGAGAGCGTATCTGAAGGACATCCCGATAAAGTGG
>JAAXIF010000101.1 GCA_012270485.1 Sphingobacteriales bacterium
GCTTTTTCCCGTTAACTCTAACCAAGAATGGACAACTTTTTGGGGGAGCCTACAGAGGCCCAAAATGTTAATTCCGAGTGATGTACCAAATTTACTTTTGGGTAATGGCAAATCTTGAGCTGTCAATAGACCAACTATTGAAAATGAACAAAAGATGACCATTATTGATTTTTTCATTTTTTCTAAATTTAAAGTGATAATAAGTTGTATTGAATTTTAATTATCATCACTGAAATCCTCCCATTCAATCAATGTATCTTCTGTCTCTTCAATATATTTTCCGAACGAAATCTTATGAAACCATTTCAAACCAAAATATAAAATAGGCATAGTTATAAGAGCTAAAATAATAGCACTTTTAATAACGCTAAAATTAATTACAGGATTATCTTGGGATATTGCATTCTTATCATATATCATCATTGATCCAGCTAGGTAACCCAATGGCATAAATACCATCGACCTCAATTCCAATAGTTGAATTGTTTTTTTAAATAGTTTTATCTGAATTTGAAGTGCTTGAATAATCGATTGATTCCAGTTTTGTGACAATTTTTCAAATTCTAATTTACTTTGGTATAATCGCCAAGTGAAATATCCAGATTGAATAATTAGTATCAACATTAATGAATAAATATATATTGAAGTAAATTGAAAAGTGAGATAGATACATCCCAATATAGAAGCAATGCCAAACCATGTATTAAACTCAATACTATTCCTCAATTTTAATACCGGGTTGTTGCTATTCCTTAATTTTCTAACATTAAGTTTGCCCGTATCAGCCTTAACATGTTTGCATTTTATTTCAAGCCATAAATTTTCTATCTCCATGGTTTATCTATTTAAGATTTAATTTGATATTTTCTTTTATCCTGTGAAGTTTAACCTTGAGATTATTAGCTTTTACACCAATAAATTCTGCAATTTCTTGATTTGTAAAACCATCCAGATGCATTGTGATAATAGTTTTGTTTAGTGGATTTAGCCCTCTGATATATTGGTAGAGTTGTTCTGCATTGTCATTAGTCAATTCTTCACTATTATTATTTGAATCAGCAATTTCCAAATTGACCTTTATGAACTTTTCATTCTTTCTTTTAAATGTTAATATGGTATACAAACTGACTTTGTAAAGCCATGTATTAAAAGATGATTTTTGAAGGAATTTATCCTTCCCTTTCCAAGCCTGATATATGATTTCCTGTTTGAGATCTTCTTTTTCTATCTTATCCTGCACATATAGATTTAGTAAATAGTTGATAGTAGCTTGATTCGAATTGATCAAACCTATAAATTCTGAATCTGTCATTTTTACTCTGTATTTAGCAACTCAACAATTTCCGGTTAAATTCAAATGTAATTAGTGACATATTCATATCATAAGTTACACTTTATACGAAAAATATTTTTTCCATCTTGAGTCAATTTTATTTCTAATTATCAATAAGTTGCAGAGGTCTAAAAAGAAAAAAGGAATTCTTAGGAATGAAAAAGATGCAACTACCCTAATTCACTGATAGACAAAGAAAAAGCCATTCGCTGCGGCGAATGGCTTGTAAAGTGTGGCTCCCCTTAATGGACTTGAACAAATATGATCTAGATCAACAACTTACATGGGTTTTAAATAGGTAACATATTAACTTTTACGAGTATCTTACCCTGCTATTAATTCATTTTGACGAGTCAGCGAAGGAATAAAATGTTTTTGGTGTAATAATTATGTGATCGAGTACATTAATATCCAAATACTTACATGCTTCTCTAATTTTATTTGTAAGCTCTTGATCAGTGTTTGATGGATTTAGATTACCCGAAGGGTGGTTATGCGATAAGATTATACTTGTTGCAGCAATTTTGAGTGCAACCGATACAATAAGTCTGGGATCTGCTATAGTTCCAGTCAATCCCCCAACGGATGCTTCATATACCCCAATTACATTATGCGCCCGATTAAGATAAGCTACAACAAATCTTTCTTGTAATGATATGGTTTCTTGCGGGTAGAAATCTTTTAGCAATTGGTACGCGTCTTCTGAGCATGAAATCTTATTGCCAAGTGTCTTTTTGGGAATATAACTTACTTGAATTTCTGCTGCTGATTGAGTGAGTTCTTTCATAATTAATGTTTTGAAAAATCCCCCACCAAATGGCAGGGGACCTAATTAGATAATTCCGTTTTTGTGAACGGGTAATTGACTTAATAACTTTCGATCATCATCTGCTTTGATAATGAGCTTTCTTTTTTGACTTTCGAATTCTGGCTTTAGACTCTGCTGAAACTGAGGGAACATCTTGTAAAGGGTAAGTAACTCTTGCATGGATTTGCATTCGCCAATACGATCTTGCACATCACTTGAATTGATATCAGATCCTGATTGACACCATTCTAAGATGGACTTTCCTACATCAGCCGAAAGCTTCATTTCAGGTTTACCAAAGAATAATCCGGTCCTGTCTTTAGAGGCTATGGCATTGTTTTTCATATCTAGATCAAACACCAAGGTCATCTCGTAGTCAAGGCCTTCTCTTTGGACCGATTTCAGCCCAACTTTTTCTGGCGCTACTCGACCATTTTTGTCATTTAGAACGTAATCCTGTTTGGTGCGAACTGTTGAAATCACATGAAACGGTGTCTGAAGAATCTTCTGTACAAATGCATTGTGTCTTGGAGTAACCTTGTTCCAGTTTGTAAAGGAGTTCCCTTGTAAGGAAGAATGATACTCAAGCAAATTTTCCCACTCGTGTGTAACGGAATCAATGATTACCACCTCCATTTCTGCTTTCTGACACACATCTAACGCCTGGATGTATTTCTCAGGAGTAAAAGGACCGGTCAGATTTAGTACTTTGAATGCACCCAAGTGAGCGTACAATTCAGCTGAGTGATTCTCAGTATCAATGACTGCAACTTTACCAAAATCATTGCATAATCCAAAAGCTATCAGCAACGCTGAATATGTTTTACCTGAACCAGATGGTCCCTGTAATGACATTTTAATTTTTGCTCTTTTTCTTTCTGCTGTTTGTAATTGCATAAGTTTAAACTTTAAATGTTTAGAAATAAAAAGAGGACCGGTTGAAACCAGCCCCCTGTTATCCATCAACCACAACTGCCAAGACGCTACGAACTACTTGTAGCGATTGATGGTGTTGTGTGTCCTACACTTGGTCGTGTGGGTCCGAGCAGTGTTTTGTGATTGGGTGGATAATCTAGATAGAAGCAACTTCATGGACTCTTGTGTGTCCAATTGCATTTTCCACTTTGCTATCCTGAGAATATGCATATGAATGCTGCAGCTTCATTAGCTCTCCTGTTCTTGGGTTAACGAAGTCGTAAGGCTCAGTTATGACCTTTACAACCTCTCCAGGAAGCTTTTGACCAATCATTGCCTCTGCAACAATTGCATTGAAAGTGCTGGGAATTGAGCACTTACGTACAGTCGCGTAATAGCGACCAGTTGTGCTGCTTTGAATCAACTCAACGCCACCTGTGATTTCAAGGGCAATGAATGTGGAACCGTCTTTACGTGTTCTTTCTGCGTAACCTGTTACTGTTACCATCGTTTGTTTTTTAAATTGTGATGAAATGGATGTTTGGAATCTACCATTAGTCTTGAATAGATACAGTTGTGCACCACTGCAAATGTTTATTGACCTTTGGAAGTAAGTTGTATGTAAAGGGAGCATGTTGGGTAGTACAAACACTACTGCTCCATAACTTTATTTGAGTCTGGGGTTAGATAGAGGATTTAGGAAAGTAGATGTGAGGGGGGATGCGGAGCTTCAAGAAAGAGGGGGGGTAGGTTATGGGGGAACCTATCAAAGACTCGAATATAAATATCCTGAAGATGATTAATATATCGGCATTGTTGAAAATTGCGTAATAAAGTTTACTGCTCCTAAGACTTAGATTAAATTATAGCTATCTTATCCGTTATGCATACTATTTTTTGCTAATATCTATTTACAAAATAAATTGTAGAGGTAGAATTACTCCTCATATAAACACACTTAAGCAATTTCATTTTTCATTAGTTAAATCAAATTTCATCCTCCTGATCACTTAACTGACTTAACTAGGTTAACTAAGGAACTAATTATCAAATTCAGTTAATCGAATTAAGTCAGTTAAGTAGTACAGAGGTTGACTTACGTTTAACTGGGAAGATTAAGTTTGTAATTTCCTTTCTCCGGTTTAATAATTATTCCGTTCTTTTCTAGGCGCTTTAATGCAGCATGAAGAGTGGGTCTGGTCATAATTCCAGTGTTAACTAGCCGAGCATATAAATCTGCTGTCTTTATAAGAATTAAAGGATCTCCATTTGTCAACTCACTGAAATGAGTCTGTAAAGTGATATCACTTCCAAATGTTTCATTGGCTGTTGATGAAGACGATAGGATATCCGATTCATAAACCTCCTCTTCAGCTACTATCATTTGATTTGAGTCAATCGAAAACTTAAGGACAAATTCTGAGTCATCTGGCCAATAACGGTAGGCAACATCTTTGAGGTATCGAATATTCTGTGTACTTCGATTAACACCAATCATAAAGTCCATCTCTTGACCAATGACACGTGATCCTGCCATAGTAGCAATTGTTATAGGTCGATCATCCATTTTCTGTGAATGGTGAATTAAAACTAGTGCTATGTTGTGCTTGTGTGCCATTTCCCTAAAACGTTTCATCAGGCTTGTAGAAACTGCCGAGTCTTCGATTGAATCTGTTGTTGTCCTTGTTACTGAGTCAATCATCACAAAGCCAGGTTTTACCCTTTCAATTTCGGCATCCAGCAATTCCCACTGTTCCTCTGTTGTTATATACCTGGCAAACGAATCATCAACCACATATACATTTTCACTCCAGGTCGGGTCCAAATTATACTTACTTGTAAATGCTTCCATTTGTCTAACGTTTCTGACAGTCCTACTTCTGTAGTACTCTTCCAAGCTGACTAGCAGCACTCTTCTGTTAACACAGTTGAGATCATCATTTAGAAAACGTGTAAGCCCAGCAGCAATGCTAAAAGCAAGATTTTCAACCAGCGTTGTTTTGCCGGATTTTGAAGGACCAAAGAAGCATCCAAGGCTTGGGCGTATAATCCCTCTGAAAATTCTAGGAGGCTCTGGTAATCCCTCAAGTTTTGCCGACATGCAGTCCAGTGTTAATGCAGGTCCTGTGCAATTATCTATTGTTTTTTCTATTGTCTCTTTCATTATGAACATGGTTTGCATTTATGAAATTCTTCAAATACTATTCTTTCCAGTGCCTCGAGGCCCTTTATTTTTACCCGGGTTACGTTTACAGTAAAAGGCGGATTTGCCTTGTGTATTGTCTTCGTAGATAATTCAAACCATCCCCAGTCGCAGTATTTTTGGTATGGATCATTATTATTCATTAAATACTTTTTCTCTCTCAACCAGGCAGCGAATTTTTTCTCGCCCCCTGGGAATTTTGTAATCTTTGCCGTTTGTTGTAATGAAAATGTGGTAGCGGATTTAGTTTTCATGATTTTTTAATTAACTGAAAAAATATTTGGGTGTATTTTGACTGTACCTGTTTTCAAAAAGCGATCTAGTATAATTAATACGCTTTCATCTTCAAGCGGAATAATTCTATTCGCTTCGCATCCTAAAGAGATAGGATCTCCGACTGCCAAAAGGGAATAATGGTCGATTTCCATGTCAGCATATTCAGTGCTGCAATCATAGATTGCGAAGTACCCATGTTCCTTGTAAAATTGTAGTAACTGATTTGCAGATTTAAATCTTAGTTTTTGCATGTTTTTGTTTTTATGATTTTAAATGATAGAAAATTCAAGAATTTTAGAATCTGAGATATCTATACAAATTTGTTTTCTTAATCACATTACCTATTTGGTAGTTGCAGTTGTTGCATTATCAAGATCTGATTTTCTGTAAAGCAGCCTGCTGCCAATCCTTTGCCCACGTATTCGCCCTTTCTTAGTATGGGTATGAAGAGTTCCAAGGCTGATATCTAAGTATTCTGCGGCCTGCTTTCTATTATACAGCGAGTCTTTTGTGGGTTCTGCTGATTTTTTATCAGACAGTACTTTCTGAATTGCTCGCTCAATGATCTCTTCTAGTTCTTTAGCTGACTCTATGTTGAATACAATCATGTTCTCGTTGTTTACGAGGACGAAAGTAGTATCGCAATTATTTATGGAGAAAGAAATTGGCGTTTCCGTTTTCCCAAAAAAATGGGAAAAGAAAGGTTATAAATTAGAAGGCTGTGAAGTATTATTCACTTATAGAATCTGAATTGTTGATTGGAATTGTAAGTGGGTTGAACTTAAAATCATGCTGAGTTCTTTCAAGCCTTTTTTTTGAAGCATGAACAACTCTCATTTGCTGCAGATCAAATGCTTTCTTTACTGCATCATATTTTGCAGCTTGCCCTTTTTTACCTACCAAAGAAAAATGAAAATTACAGAGGTTAGCAAATTGTCGTACGCTTGAAGCATAAGTGGTATCTACCCAGTTGTTCTTTTTAAGCGTGGACATGAGTTCAGCAAAATCAGTTGTAGAACCCAACCATTTTATTCTTGGATAGTAACCATCAATTATTTTATCCGCTTCAATAGAGCTTGGGAATGCTTTAGTACACAATTCGATAAAATGGTATTCTAGTTCATATAAATGATCAACATGCATTTTAATTGATTCTTCGACTAGACTTCTTTTACAATCAGAAACATCAATTTTACCAGTAGCAAGCATCAGGCTTTGAATCTCTACAGGTATATATTCTTGATGCCTCTGCAGATATGAATTAACAGTTTGCCGTTTGTCCGGAGGAAATATACTCAGTAGCTCACTGACTTTGCTTTTAAATGAAGCAAAAGATTTCTCTTCATCAAAAACAAATGATGGGTCCATCAGCTGCGAAACAAAATTGCTTTTAAAATCATATTCCTTATTTCCCATCCCTTCCAAAACATCTAATCTTTCTTTGACAGACTGTCGAGCCAGGGAATGTATTTTTACATTTGATTCCTTTTTTGATTCAAGCAAGGCAATTATACTTTGGGATAATTCAATTTTCTGTTCCTCAAGACTTTTTATCTTCCCAGCTGCGTTGGATGATTTTGGCATGATCAATAGATTTGACTTTAATGTATCGAAGAAATGCTTTTTCTGTTTTATGACCTGATATTGCCATTATAGATAAAGAAGGCGTTCCTGCAAGATACTCGTTTGAACAAAACGATCTTCGTGCGGTGTGAGTTGAAATTAGCTCATTTTTTTTGAACGTTTGCCGAGCTTTTTTTCCTCCTTTAGTTATAGACAACTCCACTTCCTCATTAAGCGATGGTATCATGGCAGCAATTTCTTTTAATTCCCTGTTGGTAACTTGATTTACTTTTGCTTTTGGCAAAATCCCATTATACTTATCGATTATTTTTTTCACCGTCGGATGGATTGGAACGGTTACTGGTTCACCGGTTTTAGCCTGTCTTATCATAATAAATGAATCTTTTATTTCACTCGGTTGGATATTTTTAAAATCCCCAAACCTGAGTCCAGTTTTACAACCCAAGACAAACAGATCACGTGTTTTATCGAGCTTCTTATGCTTGGATAGGTCAAGCTGATAGATCTCTTCAATCTCTTTTTCCGTAAGGTATATTGCGTCCGTCTGTTCCTTTATTACAATAAATCGCTTGTTCTTAAACTTCATACTTGTGGTAATCCCGAGTTCAAGAGCTTCATTCAATACTAACTTGATGATTTGAATATGCTTGCCTAAAGAGTTGTTACTATAGTTCTTTTCCTTAATAAGCCATTCATTGAATTCGTTGTAGAAATTGAGGTCAAAGTCGGTGAACTTCAGTGCAATATTTTTTTCCTTCTCATACAGCAGTACATTATTACATATAGTAGAATAAGTTTTGATGGTATTGATGTGGATTGCATGACCTGTTCTGTGATTAGTTCTTATACCAGTCTTAGAGTCATCAATCATTTTTTTAAAGAATTTGATAAACTCGCCTCGTTCACCTGCTTTTATTACAAGTGGTCGCAGTTTGCTAGAAATTGCCTCCTGTAGTTTTTTTGGATCAGGAGGGTTTAATCCACTTTCCAGTTCCATTCTTCTAAATGTTGTTCGAATAAAATTATCAATGGTGTTTATGCGCTCATTAAACTCTGGATGTTGGGGGAAAGAACGATTCTCTATTACTCGTTGACGTCTCGAACTCCAATGTGCCGGCTTAATGAATTCATTGATATAAACCTTGACCTTGTTTCCATTATAACAGATGCGGCAAAAAATTGGTCTTGGTCCTTTTGACCTGGTGCTTTTGAGGTAATAGCTAATTTTCATGGTTTGCAGATTTAATGAATTAATGAAAGAGATTTGTTTTTGTAACCCAAGGGTACATTGAGGGGTACACCAGGGGGTACACTTTCCCTGTTTTTATCTGCATTTATTTGAATTTCTTTACAATTAATCATGTCGTAGGGTAGACATAAATAACTGTAAATAAGCACAATTAGTTGTAAATCAACAATTTATGCACAGTTCGCTTACCACTTTGCCGGCAACAGGATCAACAGGAAGTAAAGCACCTTTGGTTACTTTATCAACATAGGCATCTAATTTACCAATGGGTTTATTGAGTAAAGCTGTAACCTGATCGGCTGTCATCAGATCTGCTTTTTCTTTTTCAGGGGCAGTAATCACAACAGATCTATTCTCTGTAGTGATCCAATCTTTGATCAATGAATTCACTTCTGACAATTGAATCGTAGGCAAATACTTTTGATGCATCTCAAATTCTTTTTCAATGCCCGGAATCGATTCGTCTTTCAGATAGTTTCTAACATACTCTTGCAAGAGCTCTACAGATTTTGTTTTATCCCTTTCATTGTACATGTTCTCCATTCGAGATAAAGTACTTTTCACTGCACGATCCAATTCGGTTTGTGCAAAACCATATTGCTTCACTCTTTCATTCTCTGTCAATAATGTTTTGATTGATGCTTCAATATCTTTAGCTGTTTTAGCAACAGCGATCAAACTAAATGCATCTTTATCACCAATAAAAGAGCCATAACTACTACTGCCAAACAGGAAGGGTGCTTCCGGTTTTTGAGCGATCTCTTCAAGGCGACTGCTGATCATCTGATTGAAAAGGTTTCTCACCAGACTGGCTCTATATTCTTTCTCAGTTTTAGAAGCCTTGATCTCAGGACGTAAATAGTACACCTGTACAACATTATAAGGCTGTTCTGCATCTGTGAGAATAGAAGCTCTGGTTTCCGGAAAAGCAGGTACACCAAATTTGGTTCTGGGTTTAGGCGTTTTGGCAGCAGGTATCTTACCGAAATGATCTTTGATCATTTTTTCAGTTTCCTCGATATCAATATCACCCACAACGATCACCGCTTGCAAATCCGGACGATACCAATCTTTATAAAATTTAGTCAGTTCGCTGTAGGGAGATTTTTCAATGCTTTCTTTGGTGCCGATGGGTAAGCGTTTGGCATACTGAGAGCCTTTCAAGATCACAGGAAAAAATTTATCACGTAGTCTGGCATCTGCACCCCTGCCTAATCTCCATTCTTCAACAATCACGCCACGCTCTTTATCAATTTCAACAGGTTCAAAACTTACCTGATGTGCCCAATCTTCCAGTATTTGCATGGCTTTTTTAAAGATCTGGATACTGTCTGTGGGTACTTGTAATTCATAAACGGTTTCATCAAAACTGGTATAAGCATTTAAGTCGGCGCCGAAATTCACACCGCTTTTCTCCAGAAAATCTACCAGTTCTTGTTTCTTGAAATTCTTAGTACCATTGAAAGCCATATGCTCTACAAAGTGTGCGAGACCTAGTTGTTGATCAGATTCCAGTATGGAGCCTGCATTAACCACCAATCTTAACTCCGCACGATTTTTGGGCTCAACATTTTTACGGAGATAATAGGTAAGACCATTACTCAGTTTACCAATTTTAACTTTGGGATCGATACCCAGTTTAGCATCTAATCCGGTTTGGGCTTGTACCATTAGGGTTACAAGCAATAAGAGCAGTGTTTGTCTGATACGCAACATGACAAAAATTTAAAAGTGATCAATAAAATTCAAGACGAATATCCTGAATTACTTATGCATTATACCATCGTGTTGAACGATGCGGAGGGTGAACTAAGATAGTAATTTTATTGCCACTGTCCGCAGGACTCCTTCGGAGAAAGCACAGAAATGCACAGAAAAATACTTCAGTGGATTTCTGTGTCCTCAGTGGCAATCTCTTATAATTGAAAACCCAAATTGCGGATCAAAGCTTCCGGTAGTGCAGGTAGTTTTTTTCTTTCGATGAGATAGGTCGATAAACCGGATAGATCCCGATAAACATAATGTTTATTTAATGCGCCCTCTAGGTATCCGGCGCCGGAAGTGTTACCTGTTCCCACACGCATACCAATCATTCGGCGAACCATGATGAGGTGTTTGTGACGCCAATTACTCATCAAGTGATCAATTTCAATCAACGCATCCAGCACCTGATAAGAAGTCTGGAACAAAGGAAAATCACGATACAGCATGATGAACAATGCAGATCGCAAAGCTGCAGGGGAGAAACTTGTTTTTAATGATGCCAATTGATCTTCTGAAAAACCGGCAGCATTGTCTTCAAAAAAGACCCAATCAAACTCATGGATCTTATTTTTTTCCCGTTCCGTTAATCCTGCAGCATACACTGCTCTATAATCATTCCAAAATGGATGCTGCTTGCCATGGGGCGTTTTAGATACATATCCTTGCCAGAAATCATCCCTAAAAAATGGGATACGCTCCAGCCAATCATTCACAAGTGTCAGCAAATGTGGTTTCTCCTCAGTTTCAGTAATGTGCTGATAGTCGGTTTTCGTAAACCCACCTTCATTCGTGCGCTTGTAATAATCTTTATGGTGACGATTGTCCAATTCCAATCCCAATCGCGCTTCAATCAGTCTGAATTGTTTGCTTTGAAAACCGGAAGATGGGGTCAATAGATTTCTAAATTCAAGAAAATCGAGAGGTGTCATGGTATCCAACACTTCTACTTGTTTATTCAGCAGCTGCAGAATATGAATGATCCGATGGAGTCTATGACGAACTAGGTTCATATCTTCCGAGTTGTCATTGATCTTTTCTTTGCTGAAGACACCGGTAATATAATCCAATTCAAACAAGATTTGTTTGAACCATAATTCATAAGCCTGATGAATGATGATGAATAACATTTCATCATGTGCCGGTTCATTGCCCGGCTGAAAACTTACCGGGTGCTGTGCATCCAATACTTTATCCAATCCTAAATAAGAACCGTAATACATGGGTTGTTTTTCCATTCTGAAGGGTTTCGGCGAAAATAGTGAATCAAGGAACAAGAATGAAGAAACAAGGGACAAGAAATGCTCAAGGATCAAGAAGTAAGGGACCACAAACACATACAGGGTAAGAAACAAGTATTATTTTCAGTTTTGCTTGACTCTTGTATCTTGAATCTTTCTTGTGTCTTGTTTCTTGTCTCTTGTGTCTTCTTTTTTTTACTTTTGTTCCATGACCCGCCAAGAACTAGTAGCACAAATACACTCCAAGAAATCTTATCTCTGTGTTGGACTGGATACGGATCCGCTGAAAATACCTCGTCATTTACAATCGAAACCGGATGGAGTACTGGAGTTTAATAAGGCGATTATTGATGCTACAAAAGATCACTGTGTTTCTTATAAAATCAATACTGCTTTTTATGAATCACAGGGGATTAAAGGGTGGGAGATCATGGAAGCTACGCTGGCATATATTCCAAAAACACATTTTACCATCGCGGATGCTAAACGTGGAGATATAGGGAATACCTCCTCCCAATATGCCAAAACCTTTTTTGAAGTATTGCCATTCGATGCGGTTACCGTTGCTCCTTATATGGGAGAAGATAGTGTGCGTCCGTTTTTGGAATACACGAATAAATGGACGATTGTACTTGGACTCACATCCAATGCCGGTAGTTTTGATTTTCAGCATTTGTCATTGGCAGATATGAACGGAAAACGATTGTATGAGCAAGTATTGGAAACTACTTGTAAATGGGGAAGTCCAGACAACCTCATGTTTGTAGTGGGGGCTACCAGAGCCAGTGATTTAAGTGATATCCGAAAAATCATTCCCGATCATTTTCTGTTGGTGCCGGGTGTGGGTGCACAAGGCGGTAGTTTGGAAGAAGTATCCAAATATGGGTTGAATAGGGATGCGGGATTGTTGGTGAATGCGAGTAGGGCGATCATTTTTGCAGAGGGTGGGGAAGATTTTGCATCGGCAGCTAAGAAAGTGGCGATGGGGTATCAAGTAGAAATGGGGAATTATTTGAAGTGATTTTTTTAACCACAGAGTTTGGCGCAGGGTTGCACGGAGTTTTTTTGTGTACAGTTCAATCATTCACATGAATAGAAGACATTTTTTGCAACAGTCTGCTTTATCAACAGCTGCTGTTTCTGCGTTGCCGTTGAGTGGATTGGCAGCTTCCAATGCCAAGCCTTCCATCCGTTTTGCTTTTATGACGGATGTACATATTAAAACCGGTGCTGTACCGGAACAGGGTATGCGACGTGCATTTAAACATGTGAATGCATTAAGACCCAAGGTTGATTTTATTCTCAATGGGGGAGATGCCATCATGGATGCGATGAAAGCTACCAAAGCCAAAGTAGAAGAACAGTGGGCTTTATGGAACAAAATACTGGCAGAAGAAAACAAGTTACCCATGTATCATTGCATTGGTAATCACGATGCATGGGGCTGGCAGATGAAAGAGCCTGAGATCAAAGCAGATCCTTTGTATAATAAAGTTTGGGCTGTTCAGCAACACAAAATGCCCGGTCGTTATTACAGCTTTATCAAAGACAATTGGAAATTCATTATTCTAGATAGCGCTCATGAAAACAATGGAGGATACATTGCCAAAGTGGATGAAGAGCAAATGGAATGGCTAAAACAAGAACTCGCAACAACGAATCCCAATATTCATATTTGTATCGCTTCTCATATTCCCATTGTATCCTTTGTATCTGGATTCTTTTTTGATAAAACGGAAGACAATGGTGATCGGAAAATTTCCAGAGCGTTATTACATACAGATTCTTTTATACTAACAGAGTTGTTTCGCAATTACCCCAATATTCGCTGCTGCTTAAGCGGACATATTCACTTACAAGATATTGTTGAATACCGCGGCATTCATTATTACTGCAACGGAGCCATCAGCGGCAACTGGTGGGGCGGTGCTTTCAAAGGATTTGATCCTGCGTATGCAGTATTCGAGTTCTTTAAAGATGGATCGGTGAAGCGGGAGATGATACGGTATGATCTGTGATTTTTTGATCTTTGATTTTTTGATTGAAGAAAGTTAAAAGTCAAAAGTAAAAAGTAAAAAAATCAAGAAATCAAAGATCAAAAAATCAAAGATTTTTCTGAATGGTGCTTGCTACTTTTTCCGCCCACACTTTATGTGATTTAGCGGAGTAATGGAGCTTGTCAGTGGCAAGTAATGTTTCATCATTTTTAGCCAGTCTGGTTTGTGTGGTGATGTCAATAAAATGTCCACCCAATTTTTTGACTTTTTCTTCGCAGACTTTATTGAATGCATCAATCTCATTACTGATTTTAGTAGTATCACGTTCAGCAGCAAAAGGAGTAACACCCCAATCGGGAATAGAGAGTACAATGACTCTTTCGGGTTTATTGCCTGCGAAATAGATTGCTTTTTTTAGAAGGTATTCAAAGTCGTTTTCAAATTCACTGATTTCTAATCCTCTGTATTGGTTGTTGACACCGATGAGTAAACTCACAAAATCATAATGTTCGTTAAGAGCAGTATGTAATACATGATCAGCGAGTTCAAAACTGGTCCAACCGGTTTTAGCAACTACTTCCGGTGCATGGAAATGCAATCCCTTTTTTCTCAAGAGTTGAACGGTTTGATAAGGAAACCCTTCATGTAAAGGAACCGATTCTCCAATTGTATAAGAATCGCCTAAAGCGAGATAACTGAAATAGTGTTTGGTCATAAAGACTTTTTTCTGTGATCTTCAGTGCATTCAGTGGCAATTATTTATTTGCCACTGAATGCACTGAAGAACACTGAAGTTAGAAGTTGGTTTTCAAAATTTCATAAAACCGATACACATCTTCAAAGCTACAATACATCGGCGCAGGAGCAACGCGGATTACGCCGGGTTCACGGTAGTCTACGATGATGCCGCTGCTGATCATTTTATCATGGATCTCTTTTCCTTTTTCTTTAAAATACAAACAAAGCTGCGCGCCTCTCTGTTCAGTATCAGCAGGAGTAATGATTTCAAAATTCAATTGCGGTAATTGCTTTAATAAGTATTCCAGATAAGCTGTTAAATGCAAACTTTTCTTTCTCAGATTTTCAATGCCTGCTTTTTCAAACAATTCTAAAGATGCTTTCAATGCCACCGTATTGAATACCTGGGAAGTACTGATATTCCAACCACTGGCATCTGTTTTTGGAATAAAGCCTTTCTCCATTTTAAAACGGGTTTTCTCATCATTGCCCCACCAGCCCGCTAGTCTGGGTGTATCTGCATTTCCGGCATGTTTTTCATGTACAAACACACCTCCAATGGCACCCGGACCGGCGTTCAAATATTTATAAGAACACCATACCGCAAAATCAACCTGCCAGTCATGCAACTGCATTGGAACATTACCCGCAACATGAGCCAAGTCAAATCCGGCGATGGCGCCAGTTCTGTGTGCTGCTTTTGTAATGGATGCGAGATCGAAGAGTTGTCCGGTATAATAATTGATCCCACCAAACAATACCATCGCCAATGAGTCTCCTGTAGATTGAATGGTGGAAAGGATATCTTCTGTTCGTAATGTTTTTTCACCCGCTCTTGGTGCGATCTCGATGATCGCATCATTTGGGTCAAAGCCAAAATGTTTGACCAATGTCTCCACTGCATATTGGTCGGAAGGAAAAGCACCCGCTTCCATGATCACTTTAAAACGTGAAGCCGTGGGTTTGTAAAAACTCAACATCAATAAATGAAGATTCACGGTCAATGCATTCATTACCGTGATCTCATTTTCTTTCGCTCCCATCATTTTTGCCAATGTGGGAATACAAAACTGGTGGTAGTATAACCAAGGATTTGTTCCATTAAAATACCCCCCAACCGCCAATTCTCGCCAACTGTTGAGCTCGGTCTCAATAGCCGCAGCTACCGAACGAGGCTGTAAGCCCAGCGAATTGCCACAGAAATAAATGACATCCTGATCTCCTTTCTTCGGAAAATGAAATTCCTTCTTAAATCCTGCCAACAAATCAGCAGCGTCAGCCCCTTGTGCATAAGATCGTTCTGTAGTAAAAGCAAACATCGATGTGAATTTGGGTGTAAAATAGGGGGAAATTGGGTAATCGGGATATCGGGTGATCAGGTAATTGGGTGGTTGCGGATGGGTGTAGGTGTTATGACATGAAACAGCCCCCCCGATTACCTGATTGCCTGATATCCCGATTACCCGATTTCCCGATAACCTAACACCCTGCCCCCTTCACCGAGTTTTACAAATCCGATTGGGTTGTTTAAGCTGTTTCTCCTAATTTTCAGCTCCTCAAAAACATTGAAACTGTATGAGAAAATTCCTGCTGTTGTCAGTATGGCTGCTCTTGGCATTTGCCGTTACTGCACAACAAACACCCGTCACCAAGGCCAATTACGCATTAGCCGCCCGTTTCTCACCCAAGAAATTGAGTAAAATGATCTTCAGTACAGCTGTTGATCCACACTGGCTCAAGAATTCAGACAAATTCTGGTACATGTATGAAACCACAGAAGGTAAAAAGTGGTACATTGTTGATCCCGTAAAAGGAGAGAAAAAAGAGTTGTTCAACAATGCGGATCTGGCTGCTAAGATCACCCGTATTGTGAAAGATCCTTTCGATGCACAAAACCTCGGACTCGACAGTATGCGTTTTGTACGCGATGAAAACTGGATCCAGTTTGAAGTGAAGAGCACACAGGATGAAGTGAAAAAAGATACTGCTGCTGTGGGTCGTCGTAATGCAGCGGGTGCAAACGCTACGTCGGCTAAGAAAGTATTCTATTTTGAATACAACCTGCAAACAGGTGAGTTGATTGAATTATCTGATTTCAAAAAACCAAAACGTCGTCCGAACTGGGCTTCTATTTCTCCGGATGGTAATGTAGTAGTGTTTGGCAAGAATTACAATATCTACTGGATGGATAAGGCCAACTATGAAAAGGCGTTGAAGAATGAGAACGATTCTACCATTGTAGAATATGCTTTAACCCAAGATGGTATCGATGGCTATGGTTATTATAATGATGGCAATCTTTCCGGTAGTGGTATGACTGATGATGAGAAAGAAAAAGAAATGAAGAGAAGAAGACCTGTATTTGCTTTATGGTCTCCTGATTCAAAATACTTTGCATTGCGTCGCGTGGATAACCGTAAAGTAAAAAATCTTTGGGTAATCAATAGTGTAGCGAATCCTCGTCCAACATTGGAAACCTATAAATATTGGATGCCGGGTGAAAAAGAATCGCCAACCGATCACCTGTATTTATTTGATGTTGCAAATAAGAGCAGCAAAGAATTAAATGTTTCTCAGTTCAAAGACCAAGCAGTGGCTGTATGGTCTGATCCCGGAAAAGTAAATACCCGAGATGATGATTGGAGACCTTCTGTATGGTTAGGTACCAAAGACAAGTTCTACTTTACTCGTACCAGCCGTGATCAGAAGCGCATTGATGTATGTGTGGCTGACGTAGCTACAGGTACTGTAAAACCTGTAGTAGAAGAGCGTTTCAATACTTATATCGAGATCAACCGTATTGGATTGATCAATGGCGGTAAAGAATTCATTCACTGGAGTGAGCGTGATGGATGGGCACATTTTTATCTCTATGATGAAAATGGTAAGCTAAAAAATCAAATTACTTCAGGTGCTTTCCATTGTGAAGATATTTTGGGTATCGATGAAACCAAACGTGTATTGTATTTCTCTGCCAATGGTAAAGAAGCAGGTGAAGATCCTTACTACTTACATGCGTATCGCGTAAATTTTGATGGTAGCGGATTAAAGTTGCTCAACCCCGGTGATTTTGATCATGCCATGCGTATGAATGATGGCAATAGTTTCTTTATTGATAACTATTCTCGTGTGAACACAGTTCCGAAATCGGTATTGTATAACGGAGATGGCAAGAAGATCATGGATCTGGAAACCGCTGATTTCAGTTCATTGTTTGCATCCGGATATAAATTCCCTGAGATATTCAAAGCCAAAGCCGATGATGGCATCACCGATATCTATGGTGTGATGTACAAGCCATTTGATTTTGATAGCACGAAGAAATATCCATTGATCGAGTATGTATATCCGGGTCCACAAACAGAAGCGGTGAACAAAGCTTTTGGTCGAGGTTTTGATAGAACCGATCGTTTGGCGCAAATGGGTTTTGTGGTGATCACCTTGGGTAATCGTGGCGGACATCCTGCCCGCAGCAAATGGTACCACAACTATGGTTATGGTAACCTGCGCGATTATGGTTTGGCTGATAAGAAAGCTGTTGCAGAACAACTTGCTGATCGTTACAAATACATTGATATCGATAGAGTAGGTATCCATGGTCACTCAGGTGGTGGATTCATGAGTACGGCTGCGATGTTGGTATATCCTGATTTCTTCAAGGTAGCCGTGTCATCAGCAGGTAACCATGATAACGCTGTATACAACCGTTGGTGGAGTGAACAACACCATGGTGTGAAAGAAGTGATCAGCGATAAAGGCGATACCTCTTTCTTGTACAACATCGAAAAGAATCCTGATCTGGCGAAAAACCTGAAAGGAAAACTGATGTTGTCGCATGGTGACATTGATAACAACGTACACCCTGCCAATACCATCCGTATGGCCAATGCATTGATCCGTGCCAATAAGCGTTTTGATCTGGTGATCTTACCCGGACAACGTCATGGTTATGGTGATATGACAGAATATTTTTTCTGGAGACAAGCCGACTATTTTGCAGAACATTTATTAGGTGATAAGACCGGACGTTCTGAAACCGATATTGAAGAGATGAATAAGGAAGTGGAGCAGAATGGGCGTGCAGGAAGAAGGAATTAAATGAGAAATAAGGAATAAGAAATTAGAAACTTGGTTTTATTGACTGTGGCTCTCTTTGGGGAGCCACAGTTTTTTTGCGTAACCCCGATCCGCCGGGGTGGAGAGGGGTCTCCCACCGCTAGCGAGTGCGCTAATCGTTTTGCTTTTTCATACCTGTTGAAGGTGTGAGACCTCTCCTTCGTCGAGGTTACTGCGCGTCATAACCTAGGGGGTAGGAAAAAGTATGATGACCAATAAGACAGTTGACTGACAAGGTACTAACAGCTACCTTACAATGCTACTAAAAACCTAAGGCAGAGATACGAGGGGGTTACGAGCGTCATAAGAGAGTCATAAGAGAACCATAAAAGAATGATAGTGATTTCATAGGGAAACCATAGTAAAGAATAGGAAACAAGAAATAAGGAACAGGAGACAAGGAAGGGACAAGGATCAAGAACAAAGGAAAGAAAACAAGGATGCTCACATTGCAAAACCTACCCCGGAGGGGTTGTACATAGCGAATAGGTTGCTATATAAAAAACGTAGCTCTTTGTTACAAAAGATATTTTTTGTTGCCTAGGAATAAAGAAGGAGGGCACGCAGATTTTTATGATGAGTGATGATATATGTATTCTATCAGCATCAATCATAATCATCATAAAAATCTGCGGTCCATAATACAATACAAAACAATAAGGTTTTCGCCGTACCAAACAGGGAGATCCTTCGTTGTTTCTTCGAGATTTCTCGAAGCCGCTTCGGGAATCCTTCGAGAGCTCTCGAAGAACTCTCGAAGAAACCTCGAAGAAATACCGAAGGATGTATTGAGATGCTACGGCTAAGATCTAAAGCTTGTTCAAGAATTTTTTGAAGAAAACAGTACAGGTATATAGGAAAAGAACTATATTAGTATTCCCCACTTTTAATAACTCCCCTCACATAGAGAAAATTATATCGTTCACAAAAACGGTAAACCAAAACTTGTATATGAAACTATTCAAACAACAGGAAGCGCAGACAATTGTAGCGCATGGTAAAGCCCTTACTTGTGCTCATTGCGGACATGACCGTTTTTGGACCAAAAAAGTATTGCTCAACAGCTCCATCAGCGCCTTCTTTGGTTTTGATTGGGCAGACCGCTCTGCCAATTGCTACGCTTGTGAACAGTGTGGGAGGTTGGAGTGGTTTGTGAGGAGGTGAGGGAGTGGTCGAACGGCAGTGATCGGCAAAGACTTCTTCAGTTTTTTTACTCATAATAAAGAATTAGGTTATGAATATCAATTTTACAAATTTCAAGAATTGGATTTTAGCAAGTTTTCAATTTTTAACTGTTGGGTTATTAGTTTTTTTAATATTTCTTATAATAAAACAACAAAATGATATAAGAGTGCTTAAATCTCAATTAAGTAACGTTGAAAATAATACTGATAATTTAAGTAGTGAAATTGATGATATTAAAAGTAAACTTGATGACGTTGAAAGTAATTTGAGTAGCGAAATAGATGATGTTAAAAGGACTGTACGAATTTGGAGTAATTGAAAATATAGTTAATGCGAATCAACTTTTGGAAAGTTCCGAAACTTTCCAAAAGTTTTTGCAATAGCGAGAGAATATTTTCTCAAACTCTACAGCATTCTTATTAAAAAAATAAAGAACAAAATACGATGGATACAATTAACGAAAATCCAAATGTTGCTAAACAAAGACACGGCTGTGTAACAGCCTGGTTAGTACTAATGATTATTGCCAATTCACTGACGGCAATGACTTATTTTTTTTCCAGTGAAATGATTACAAAAAATTTGTCAATGGATGTTTCAAATTCAATGATCATATTATTGGGGATCATTTGTATAGCTAATGTTATTTTTTCTGTTATGCTTTTTCAGTGGAAGAAATTAGGATTTTGGGGTTTTATCATAACAAGTATTGGCGCATTTATTATTAATTTAAGTATCGGATTAGGTATTGTCCAATCCTTATTTGGGTTGGTCGGTATCGCAATTTTATATGGAGTATTACAAATCAAAAAGGATAATATTCCTGCCTGGGACAATTTAGAATAAAACATATTTGTATCACACCAAATGAATGCCATGAAAAAAGTATACTTGTTTTTGTTGTTGTTGGCAGGTTTGTTATCTGCGCAAGCCCATCCTTATGCCGATACCGCAACAGAATCACCATATAACCTTGTAACATCCAATGGTACTATCATGGGTTCTCTCTTATTGCCATCAGGCGCTGCAAAAATGCCGGTAGTCCTCATCATAGCAGGTTCCGGTCCAACAGACCGTAACGGAAATAACCCGATGATGAAAAATGAAAGTCTGCGTATGCTGGCGCAAGGACTTGCTGTTAAAGGCATTGCTTCTGTTCGGTTTGATAAAAGAGGTATTGCTGCCAGTGTTTCCGCAGGCAAATCAGAAGCCGATTTGCGTTTTGATGATTATATACAAGATGCCAAAGCATGGATTGAACAGCTTAAAAAAGATGCACGCTTTTCCAAAGTAATAGTTGTTGGACATAGCGAAGGGTCACTCATTGGTATGATTGCCGCATCAGGAAAAGCTGATGGTTTTGTATCCATTGCCGGAGCTGGTAAATCTGCTGACCGTATTCTGAAAGAGCAGTTGGTTACTCAACCTTCTGTGATCAAAGATGCTTCTTATCGTATCATTGATAGTTTGGCGGAAGGTAAAACAGTGAAAGAGGTACATCCGATGTTGTTTTCTTTGTTTCGTCCCAGCGTACAACCATATATGATATCCTGGTTTCAACCCAATCCTGTTGCAGCAATCGCTAAGCTCAGCATCCCTGTATTGATAGTACAAGGTACATATGATTCACAGATTACGGTTGCAGATGCGCAAGCTTTGGCTGCTGCACAACCTGCAGCCAAATTGGTTGTAATTCAAAAAATGAACCATGTATTAAAAATCATTGGTGACGGACAGGCCGCAAATGCAGCATCATATAATAATCCATCCTTGCCGGTGAGTGAAGAATTGTTATCTGCCGTGGCAGATTTTGTATTGGGGAAATAGTCCTTCGCTGCGCTCAGGATGACTCGTTTTAATTTGTCATAGAATATGCAGGGAACTGAATAGTAGGATAGGACGCAGATTTTTATGATTGAATATGATTTTAATGATCAATCATATTCAATCATAAAAATCTGCGTACAATCCTTCGCTACGCTCAGGATGACGGGATTAGTCCAATCCGACATCAGACATCCGAAATCAATCCATCCTCCTTCTCACTCCCTCAAACGTCATCTTTACAGGTCGAATGCTTCCATCTTCATTGAAGTATAATCGATCAATACAAGTTACCCGATGATCTCTATCCAAATTGGGAATGGGTCTACGATGATACACGATGTACCATTCATCGGTGCCGGGAATATTGAGTACGGAATGATGTCCGGCGCCAGTGGCAATGCTACTGTCGGCTTCGAGTATGGTTGTTTCTCTTTCAAACGGACCAAAGATGGAATTCGCTCTGGCATACGCAACTTTGTATGTGCCATTTGTCCATCCACCTTCTGACCACATGAGGTAATAAATGCCTTTACGAATAAAGGCTGTTGGACCCTCCACATATCCTTTAGGTGTGATTTCACGCACCAATGCTCCATCCGCGAATTGAACAAGAGCGGTAAAGTCTGCATTCAGTTTGCCGATATTACAACGTCCCCAACCGCCGTAGAGGATATAGTATTGTCCGTCTGAGTCTTTGAACACATATTGATCAATAGGTTGTGCATCATTATAAAATTGGTTGATCAATGGTTTGCCCAAATGATCTTTGTACGGACCTTCAGGTTTGTCGGCAACAGCAATACCAATACCACCATTATGGTCATCTTTTTCACCGTTTCTTTTTTTGCTTTGGATATCATTGGCAGAGAAGAATAAATAATAACGATTGTCTTTTTCCACGATCGATGGTGCCCACATCGCCATGTAGGCCCATTTGATGATAGATGTGTCGATGACACGAGGATGTTTTGTCCAGTTCACAAGGTCTTTAGAAGAGAATGCATCAAGAAAAACCTGGTCTTTGTACTTGGCAGAGAAAGTAGGGAAGATCCAATATTGTTTATTAAGAATCACTCCTTCGGGATCTGCATACCAGCCTTCAATGACAGGGTTGCCGGTTGGTTTCTTTTGTGCAGTAACAATGGTTTGTAAGAATAAAAAGAGTACGGAGTAGCAGATGATTTTTTTCATGGCGGTATTGCTAGGAATCAAATATAGCCATACAGTGATAAGCGAGTAGGATAGGACGCAGATTTTTATGATGGGTTATGATAGTGCATATAAAATCATAACAAATCATAAAAATCTGCGTCCCATAATAACAACATCCCACAAAAGATATTTTAGTATCTTAAATTTTAAAAAATCAATATATGCATCCCGATATACTTTCTTACAACCAACAACAGTCACCTATAGAACAATCTATTTGTGATTTGTTAGCTAAAGAAATTGATGGGGTGTTGAAAAAAGCAGAGAGTAAAATCTGGCACGCACATCCTGTTTGGTTCTTAGATGGAAATCCTATTGTGGGATATAGTAAGTTGAAAGGAGGTATTCGATTGTTATTCTGGAGTGGACAATCATTCGAAGAAGAAGGCTTACAAAAAGAAGGCAAATTCAAAGCCGCTGAAAAAAGATACAGCACTCTTGAAGAAGTAAGCACCAAAGATCTAAAACGCTGGCTAAAGAAATCGATCGATATTCAATGGGATTATAAAAATATTGTCAAAAGAAAAGGGGTCTTAGAAAGACTATACTAACCCATCGTTGCAGCCTGTTATAATGGAACACGGATTTTCTCCGCCGGAGTCCTGAGGACATGATTCTCATGATTTATCATGATAGATCATGAGAATCATGAAAATCTGCGTTCCATACTTCGCTTTGATCAAAAGAGTATTAGGTTATTATAACGAATCATTGCAGGCTAGTGGTGCATCCCCTTCGTCGCTATTTCTGATCTGCGATCAGAAAGCTCCTCAGGGTGACAGTTGGAGGCGGTTAACCGCGTTGGCGCTTGGCTTAGCCAAGCGCCAACGCATTTTAGTCACATACATATTGTCACCCTGAGGAGCATTCCGACGCAAGTCGGAAACTGCGACGAAGGGAATCTGCGTTCCATTCGTCGCTCCACTCAGAATGACAAGTGTAGTCAATTCAAATATCCGACATCAGACATCCTACATCTACGATCTACCATCACACATCTGCTTCCACATATTCCTTCTCACTCTTCGCGATCACCAATGTCGCGACCCCATTGCCAATGATATTGGTGATGGCCCTGGCTTCACTCATGAATTTATCTACACCGAGTAAGAATGCAAGTCCCTCCAATGGGATGGTTTTAATGGCTGCAAGGGTAGAAGCCAGTACAATAAACCCACTACCGGTAACACCTGCTGCTCCTTTGGAGGTGAGCATGAGTACCAGTAAGATGGTTAACAGTTCACCCGGACTCAAATGAATATTGTACAACTGCGCAAGAAAGATGGCAGCCATGGATAAGTAGATCGATGTGCCATCCAGATTAAATGAATAACCCGTTGGAATCACCAATCCAACCACCGATTTACTGCATCCCATTTTCTCTAGCTTTCGCATGATAGAAGGGAGTGCTGCTTCAGAAGAGGAAGTACCCAATACGATCAATAATTCTTCTTTGATGGATTTTAAAAATGAACCAATCCTGAATCCATAATATCGCATGATGCTACCTAAAACAAAAAAGATGAACACAAACATGGTGAGGTATACACATGCCATCAATTTCCCCAAAGGCACCAGAGTTTGTAATCCAAACTTTCCAACCGTAAATGCCATGCCGCCAAAAGCACCCAGTGGTGCTAAGTACATTACATACTTCAATGCTAGGAATACATAATGTGCTATTCGTCCTAGCCAATGAATAACTTTTAGTCGATGTTTTGAGTAATTGAGAATGATCCCAATCACAATAGCTATCGCCAACACCTGTAAAGTGAGATTCGATTTAAAAAATGCAGACCAGCTAAAACTGTTTCCTGCTTGATTGGTATACTTACTGGCATCTTGTAATTGTAATCCGGTTCTATCGATATTCCCCGGTTGTACAATCAATGCCACTACAATGCCGATGCCTAAAGCCAGTGTGGTCACAATTTCAAAATAGATCAGTGATTTGATGCCAATGCGACCTACTTTCTTCAGGTTACCAATACTACTAATGCCCAACACAATGGTTAAAAAAATAATTGGCGCAATAAAGAGTTTGATGATGTCAACAAAAGTCTTTCCAATCCATTCGGTTTTGATGGCGGTAGTAGGGAAATAATGTCCAAGTAGTACTCCTGCAATGATGGCAATGAGTACATAAAAAGTAAGATTGGTGAATAGAATGTATGGCCAGCTTTTTTTGCTACTTGTTGATTGCTCGTTCAATGTGATTGCATTAATGGTCGTGAAGGTAAGGAAAGATGGGGTGCGAGTAGTAGGTGCTGGGTGCAAGGTACTAGGTGCTAGGTGTTAGGTAATTGGTGTTAGATTCTACTAATAAGTACGTAACATTTCGAGTCTACTTGTACCTAGTACCATCACCTAACTAAGCCTTCGGTTTTCCCGGCACAAAACTACCCGTAGGTGCCGTATACCAAGGCCTGATATCAGCAATCAATCTACCAGCCGCAATCGCAGGGTCTGTTTTTAATAAAGCTTCTACCTCTTCTTTAGTAGCACAATCAAAAATGAAAATACCTTGCCAGTCTTTCCCATCTCCAAACGGACCAGCAACTTTTAATTTACCATCATAATACATCTTATCCATATTATCCAGATATCCTTTCTGGATCTTAGCAGCAGTAACTGAATCTTGATTCCTTACCGGACCTTTCAGTAGCATTACAAACCAGTATTTTCTGATTTGTTCTTCTGGCTTGGGGTTGTTTTGGGCGGCAGCAATCGTGCCGGTGGCAGCGAATAGAATAATTAAAAGGGCTCTTTTCATAAAACAGATTTTCATGCGAAAGATAAGAAATCTGTTTGGGAGATATTTTTGTGAATGGTGAATGGTGAATTGTCAATGGGAATATTTTACTCCCACTGACAATTCACAATTCACCATTCACCATTCACTGTACTCACATCAACCTCACAGACCCAAAGTTGCTCTTGATATTGATATTCATTCCCGCGCCATTTCCAATTTTCCCAACATAATGTCTGTTAGGACGGAAGCTGACCCTTTGTCCGGGTGATGTCGGCTTTTCTTCTTCCAATACAATATCGCCTTTACCTGTAGCGGTAGCATTATTGGTGGCAATATCATAACTGATGCCATTGCCCTTTGGTAATAAGAGGTACAAACTGGTATGATTATTTTTTAACTCAATATTTTTGACATTACTATTAATGGCTAGATCAATACTGTTACAAAAGTTGATGGTGCCTTTCAAATCACCGGTGACTTCTTCAATATCAATACGGGTATGACTGAAATTTACTTCTGTATTGCCCAGCTTGGCAATCTTGGCTTTGCCAAAATTTACTTTCAATGATTTGAGATTGGAAAGATGTCCGGCAGTGAGTGTACCATGACTGCTGGTGATATGGGCTTCACCGCTGTAATCGCCCAGTTCCATCGGACCAAAACTGTTGACAGCATTTAATTTGGCTTTGGCAGGAAGGTATACAGTGTAATCGATATTCATTTTGCTACTTTGGTTACTGCTCCATCCTTTTTTCTCATCACCGATCTGGGTTCTAAAGCTGATTTCATCTGCTGTTTTTTCATCTTTTACTTGGATAGCATCCAATAAATTGTTGGCAAAATCCTCTTCCTGTGTGGAAACCACGATTTTGACATCTACTTTGATTTCATTTTTATCCCAGGTTTTGATCTCCATTTTCCCAAATTGATTTTTGAGGGAAAGGGTCTCATTATTTACGGGGTAGGATTTGCTATAGTCTTTTTGTTTGGTCACCGCCCATTTGTAGTGATCCTGAGCTTGTGAATTATTGTGAATCAAGACTATGCAAATGAACGTACATAGTATAGTGCGTAATAAGATGATTGTTTGTTTCATACTGCGGGTTGTTTTTCAGGAATAAGAGATGTTGAGTGTAAAAAGGTTGGAAAAAGGGGCTTAGATTGAATGTTAAAAACTTGAAAACAAATAAAAGTGCCACAAAACAAGGCTTACAAGGCACATCCATGTAAATTTGCCGCGTTAACAGGCGACCGACCTTAAGAACGAAATAAAACCTAACATCTCATGGCTGCCAGAACCGATCTATTCCAATCGCCCGATTATTATCAGTTGGATGAGTTATTATCAGAAGAACATAAACTCATTCGCGAATCCGTGCGGAACTATGTCAAAAAAGAAATTTCTCCGATCATTGAAGACTATGCACAACGTGCTGAATTCCCTGAACATATCGTGAAGCAATTGGGAGATCTGGGTTGCTTTGGTCCAACCGTTCCTGCTGAATATGGTGGGGGTGGATTGGATTATATCAGCTATGGTTTAATGATGCAAGAATTGGAGCGTGGTGATAGTGGTGTGCGTAGTACTGCCAGTGTGCAGGGTAGCTTGGTGATGTTCCCTATTTATGCGTATGGTAATGAAGCACAGCGACATAAATATTTACCCAAGTTGGCGAGTGGTGAGTGGTTGGGTTGTTTTGGTTTAACAGAGCCTGATCACGGAAGTAATCCTGCCGGTATGTTAACCAATATTAAAGATGCCGATGATCATGTGATTTTGAATGGCGCTAAAATGTGGATCAGCAATGCACCTTTTGCACAAGTGGCAGTTGTATGGGCAAGAAATGAAGAGGGAGATATTCAGGGAGTAATCGTTGAGCGTGGCATGGAAGGTTTTAGTACACCAACTACACATGGTAAATGGAGCTTACGTGCTTCAGCTACCGGTGAACTCGTTTTCGACAATGTGAAAGTTCCGAAGGAGAATATCTTACCGAATGTAAAGGGATTGAAAGGTCCTTTGGGTTGTTTAACCAAAGCCCGTTATGGCATTGCCTGGGGAGCTTTAGGTGCAGCCATGGATTGTTATGATACGGCATTGCGTTACAGCAAAGAAAGAGTTCAGTTTGATCGTCCAATCGGTGGCTTTCAACTGCAACAAAAGAAATTGGCAGAAATGATCACTGAAATCACCAAAGCACAGTTGCTGGTATGGAGATTGGGTGTATTGATGAATGAAGGAAAAGCAACACCCCAACAAGTAAGTATGGCCAAAAGAAACAGCTGTGAGATTGCAGCCAATATTGCCAGAGAAGCACGTCAGATGTTGGGTGGTATGGGTATCACCGGCGAATACAGTATCATGCGTCATATGATGAATTTGGAAAGTGTCATTACCTACGAAGGAACCCACGATATCCATTTACTGATTACGGGAATGGATGTTACGGGGATGAATGCATTTAAATAAAAGGTGCTAGGTGCAAGGTACTAGGTACAAGTGTGACGCTTTAGTCATAATGTTTCTCTAAGTATTCATAAATCCTTTGTACCGATTTAATACGTAATACCAGTAGCTGACACCTAGTACCCAGCACCTAGTACCTAACACCTAACACCATGAAAATATTTCTCATAGGCATGATGGGCTCCGGAAAATCTTATTGGAGCAGGCTGTTGGCAAAAAAGCTCAAGACAGGTGGATATGACCTCGATTTTCTGATTGAATCGCACGAAGAGAGAACGATCAGTGAAATTTTCGAGGAAGACGAAGAGGATTATTTCAGAAAAACAGAATCCAAAATCCTTCGTTGGTTTGGTGAGAAGAAATCTTTTGTACTGGCTACGGGTGGTGGTACCCCATGCTTTGCTGACAATATGGAATGGATGAACAAACAAGGCGTCACCATTTGGATCGATGAGCCGGTAGAAGTACTTACGGAGCGATTAATCCCTGAAAAATCACACCGTCCACTTATCCGCGATCTATCAGACAAAGAACTAACCGATTTTTTGATGAATAAGCGAAAAGAAAGGGAAGTTTTCTATGCACTTGCCAAACATCATTTGTCGGAGGGATCGATTACAGAAGCTAATTTTAAAAAAATCATTCAACAATATGCATAAAAGTTATTTGGTCATCGCCTCATTTTTGGGAGCACTCACAGTAGTATTGGGCGCATTTGGTGCACATGGATTGAAGAAAATTGTTTCAGCAGAAGCATTGGTGACTTATGAAACAGCGGTTCGATATCAGTTTTATCATGTATTTGCATTGGCATTGACGGGATTTGTTTTTGCATCCGGACAAGCTTCATTGATGAAAGCGGCGGGCGTATTGTTTATGGCGGGTATGTTGTTGTTTAGTGGGTCTTTATACCTGCTTACTTATAAATCTGCAGCACAAGTCAATGGACTCTCATGGGTAGGTCCTATCACACCATTGGGAGGCACTTTATTGGTAGCCGGCTGGATTTGTCTGGCATTGGGTATCAGTAAGGGCGCTTAATAAAAGTGGAAAACTCCGCATCTGTTTATCAGTTTTGCACATAGGTGGGTAGTCAGATGGAGCTGGCATTGCCATAGCTTATATTTGTTTTCATGGCAAACCGCTTGAAGAAAAAAACACCACCTGCTCCCAATCCGGAAGAACTAACGCCTGATAAAGAACCGGAAGTAACGGTTACTGAGGTAGTAAAGGATGAACGCACCACCAAAATTCTGGGTGCTTCCAGTTTATTGTTGACTATCTTCTTGTTTGTTGCCCTCACTTCTTATTTATTTACCTGGCAAGAAGATCAGGATAAAGTACACCAGTTTGGTATCCGCATATTTGCAACCGATGATGTAAAAGTGAATAACCTCTTAGGAGTACTAGGTGCTTATGTGGCGCATAGTCTTTTCTACAAGGGTTTTGGACTGGCATCCTATCTCTTCTGTACTTTCTTTTTTGTACTCGGAGTGAATCTCTTGTTTGGTAAAAAAATATTCAGTCTTGTTCGTAATATCCGTTACGTCATTGTGGGTTTGGTAGTGTTGAGCATGGCATTTGCCTTTGTATCACGTGCCAGTGTGTTCTCTTGGGGCGGAGGTGTGGGTGAATTGTTGAATGCCTGGTTTATAAAATGGATCGGTAATATTGGAACAGGAGCACTGTTGTTGTTATCGGTCTTCAGTTATGTGATCTGGCGTTTCAATCCGAGTTTCAAATGGCCGGAATGGAATTTTTCTTCGCCTACAGTCAATAAAGCACATGATGATGATTTTAAATTATCGATCGATGATGAAGTTGCTGTAAAGCAGGAATGGGATGAGACCGGGGCAGTTACAGCTGAAACAGAGGAAGAAAATGGACTACCAATCAGTCAAAATAAATTGAAATCTGATGCAAGTGGTGTGGTGGTGATCATGCCAAAAGAAGAGGAGGAAACCACAGATCCGATGAATGAATTTGATATGGTGGAGAAAGAAGAAGAGGAAGAAGAATTCGAAGAGGAGGAAGAAGAAGAGATGAATATAGCAATGGAAGAAGAAATTTTCAAACCGGAACCATTGATCAATGTGATACCTCCCAAGAAAATGAATGTAGATGCAGATGGACTCGAACTCGAGATCAAAGAAACACCTGAGGAAGAAGAAGAGCTGGATGTAGTGCCGGTAGCTACACCCGGTAAACTGAATACCAAATACGATGCAACACTGGATCTGAAAGATTATAAATATCCGGGATTGGACTTATTGGAAACGCATGGTAGTGAAAAAATTGTTCATGATCCCACTGAATTGGAGACCAATAAAAATCAGATCATTGCCACACTTAAAAACTATGATATCGCCATTCAGCGTATCGCAGCAACGGTGGGGCCAACTGTAACCTTGTATGAAATTGTACCGGCTCCGGGTGTGCGTATCAGCAGAATTAAAAATTTGGAAGATGATATTGCCTTGAGTCTGGCGGCCCTTGGTATCCGTATCATTGCGCCGATACCCGGAAAAGGAACCATTGGTATTGAAGTACCGAATGTGCGCAAGACTGTGGTGAGTATGAAAACCTTATTAGCGAGTGATAAGTTTCAGAACAGTGCATTCTCGTTGCCGATTGCGATCGGTAAGAAAATCGATAATGAAAACTTTATTGTTGACCTAGCCAGTATGCCACACTTGTTGATGGCGGGTGCTACCGGACAAGGAAAATCGGTGGGATTGAATGCGATACTGGTATCCTTGTTGTACAAGAAACATCCATCACAACTCAAGTTTGTATTGGTGGATCCGAAAAAAGTAGAATTGAGTTTATACCGTGTGATCGAAAAGCATTTTCTGGCAAAGCTTCCGGGAGAAGAAGAATCGATCATCACGGATACCAAAAAAGTGGTGCATACATTGAATGCATTGTGTATTGAAATGGATAATCGGTATGATCTGTTAAAAGAAGCAGGGTGTAGAAATATTCGTGAGTACAATGAAAAGTTCACCGCCAGAAAACTCAATCCGGAAAAAGGACATCAATACCTTCCTTTCATTGTACTGGTGGTGGATGAGTTTGCAGACTTGATCATGACAGCAGGTAAAGAAGTAGAAATGCCGATTGCCCGATTGGCACAATTGGCTAGGGCCATTGGTATCCATTTAATCATTGCTACACAACGTCCATCCGTTAATATCATCACAGGTACTATCAAAGCGAATTTCCCGGCGCGTATTGCGTTCAAAGTATCGAGCAAGATTGATAGCAGAACCATTTTAGATGCAGGTGGTGCGGAACAATTGATTGGAAAAGGAGATATGCTCGTAAGCTACAATGGTGAAATTACCCGCTTACAGTGTGCTTTTGTTGATACACCGGAAGTAGAAAATGTATGTGAGTTCATCGGCGACCAACGTGGTTACCCGCAAGCCTTCTTGTTACCGGAATATGTAGATGAGAAAGAAATGGAAGGAAAAGATTTTGATGCCAGTGAACGCGATCCACTTTTTGAAGATGCCGCAAGACTGATTGTTCAAAGTCAAATGGGTTCTACGTCTCTCATACAACGCCGAATGAAACTAGGCTATAACCGAGCCGGACGATTAATGGATCAATTGGAAGCCGCAGGCGTAGTGGGACCTAATCAAGGTAGTAAAGCCAGAGAAGTATTATTTAAAACCGATATGGAACTCCAGGAATTCCTCGATTCTATGTCATAATTCTGCCATTTCGCCGATTTATAACAGCATCTTAACCCCTGGGTATAAACTAATTGGCATGCTTTCTGTCATACAAGGCAGTAAAACTTATATTTGCGCCTTTAATTGAAAAGAATGAAGAAATTATACTCGATTGCGCTTGTTCTGTTGGTGATGTTGATGCAAGTGAATGCACAGAATGATCCCAATGCCAAAAAAATATTGGATGCTGTTAGTGCCACGGTCAAAGCATATAAAACCATTTCCGCCGGGTTTACCATCACTTCCGTTACCAGTAGAGGTAAAAATAATGGAACCAAAAAAGGGACCATTGTTACCAAAGGACAAAAGTATGTACTGAAAGAAGGGAAGAATGAAATCCTTTGTGATGGAGCAAAAACCTATAACTATGATGGTTCCAAAACCATTACGGTTTCTGCAGTAGAAGAGGGTGGACAAACACTCAGCCCACAAAAAATATTGTCAGGGGCCTATGATAAAGATTTTTCTTATAAACTGATGGGTACCAAGGGCAATTTTCATGAGATCGAATTGAAACCATTGGATAGCCGTAAGAATTTTTCTAAAGTCAACATTTTTGTTGATAAGTCTAAAAACATGATTACACGTGCAGTTATCTTGGATAAAGGAAACAATACCGTACAAGTAAGCTTCACCAATATTGTACCCAATAAAGCAGTAGCTGATAATGTGTTTGTATTCAATGCTGCGAAGTATCCGAAGGATGTTGAGATATTAGATTAAACCTTTTGGTGGTGATTATAAGCCACAGATTCACAGATTATTTTAAAACAATCTGTGAATCTGTGGCTTAATTATTTTAACTATTTTGATCCATGATCAATACAAGAGTTTTGTATTTTCAAAATATGAAGCAAGTCATTTTACTATTCGCTATTTTCTTTACTGTACAGTCGAAAGCACAGTTTACGGTACGTCTCATTGTAAATTCAGTCGCCACCAAAGAGAACGATGATATTTATGTAGCCGGTAACTTCAATAACTGGAATCCTAAAGATGAAAATTATAAACTCAAACCATTTGGCGGTTCCAGAAAAAGTGTGGTGTTGCGTGGAATGGCAGCAGGCACTTATGCCTTCAAATTTACACGTGGTGGTTTTGATAAAGTAGAAACTACTGCTGATGGAAGAGATATCGCCGATCGTGTATTAGAAGTGAATGATGATTTGACGCAAGAGTTTACCATTCCGGGTTGGAAAGATGAATATCCTGAAAAACCAAAAAGATATACGGCGAGTCCACAAGTGCGTATTATGGATACCGCATTTAAAATTCCAGAACTCAATCGTACCCGCAGAATCTGGGTGTATTTGCCAAAAGGTTATGCTACTTCAGCAAAAACGTATCCTGTTATTTACATGCAGGACGGACAAAACCTCTTCAACGAGCAAACTGCTTTTATGGGTGAATGGGGTGTGGATGAATGTTTGGACAGCTTGCAACAACAATTACAAAAGGAATGTATTGTAGTGGGTATCGATAATGGAGGAGATAAACGAATGACGGAATACAATCCATTCGATCATCCGCAATATGGTAAGGGAGAGGGGAAGGCCTATGCGGAATTTCTTGCAAAAACATTAAAGCCGTATATCGATTCAAAATACAGAATCTTGAAATCTGCTCCTAACAATTATGTACTGGGAAGTAGTATGGGTGGGTTGATCAGTTTATATACCGTATTGCAATATCCAGATGTGTTTGGTGGTGCCGGTGTTTTTTCTCCTTCTTTATGGATATCCAAAGAGATCTATACGATGGCTGAAAATTTTAATACTACCGGCATGCCTGCTTTTTATTTTTATACGGGTAGTAAAGAAGGGGGATCATCAGTAACAGATTTGCAGAAGATGAGTGATATACTTCAAAAAAAGCAACGGTACATGATTCGAAACGTCATCAATCCGTTCGGACAACACAATGAAACCTACTGGCGCCAGGAGTTTCGGGATTTTTATAAATGGCTTGCTGTTACTGTGATCAAGTGATGGGCCGCAGATTTTTATGATTTGTTATGATCATAATCAATCATAAAAATCTGCGTTCCTTCATTCGCTTTGATCAAAAAAATCAAATTAAATAAGTGGTTCCCTCGATCGCTAATTGTGTATTTGGAAATACAGATTGCGCTTCGGTAAGAAAATCATCCAGAAGTTCATATTTGCTACTAAAATGTCCGATTAATAGTTTTTGTACTTCCGCTTGTTGAGCAATCGCAGCTGCTTGAATGGTGGTAGAATGATACCGCGCTGCAGCTCTTTCTTCGAGATCTTGCAGATAAGTTGCTTCATGATACAACATCGTGACTCCCTTTGTTTTCTTCGCTATTTGCGGATCATAGATGGTGTCGGCACAAAAAGCATAACTTCTTCCGGGTATATTAGGATATGTCACCCATTCGTTTTTGATGACTTTTCCATCCCTTGTTTCATAATCGTCTCCATTCTTTAATCGCTCATAATACACCGAAGGGATCTCATAGGATAACACTGCGTCTTTATTAATTTTTCTCGGTTTCTTTTTTTCACGAATGATAAAACCAAAACAAGGAATGCGATGCTGGGTTTTAAAACATTCCACTGCATATTTGGGATGATCAAGGATCAATCCCTCTGTTTCAAGCGGGTAGAAGTGTAGCGCATAAGGAAGGGTGGTAGCAGCTACATTCAGTTGCAGTTCAATAATATCTTTCAGTTGGGGTGGACCGTATAGATGCAAATCCTGTTCACGGCCCAGTAGACCCATGCTGGTGAGTAAACCAATTAATCCAAAATAATGATCACCGTGTAAGTGAGAGATAAAAATATGGTTGATACGTCCTCGTTTCACTTTGTACTTGGCCAGTTGCATCTGGGTACCTTCGCCACAATCGATCAGGAATAACTGTTCGTTCAGGGTAATTGCCTGTGCAGTGGGGTGCCTATCGTAGGCCGGAAGGGCAGAATTATTACCAAGAATCGTTACTCCAAACATGTACATGGGTTTGCTGGTACAACAAAATAAATGGTATTCTGTTGTAAATCAATAAATTAGTTACAAATTTCCCTGGATAAGGGAGTTGGCAAACAACATTTTTCAGCGATTGAACAGGTACGGGAAGATACCGTAGGCGCCGGAAGACAAATCGGGTTAAAAATCAGGATTTAAAATTATCAAAATTCCATGATATTACCTACCTTTGCAGCCGATAAAAATAAAGAGGAAAACATTCCGGAGTCTATTAAACATTTTCAGATGTCTCATTTAACAACAGAAAAAAAAGCCAGCATTTTTGCTGAATTCGGTGGTAAAGCCACTAACACGGGTTCTATTGAAGGTCAGGTTGCATTACTGACTGAGCGTATTGCCCACATTTCTAAGCACTTGCAAGCCAACAAAAAAGATTATTCCACTCACCGTGGTTTGATGCAGATGGTAGGTCAGCGTAAGCGTTTGTTGACTTACATGCAGAAAACAAACCTGCAGGGCTATCGTGCACTTATCGAGAAACTGGGTCTGAGAAAATAATTTTTCAGTCTATGATACATGCTATTCCCAACTGATATTTTTTAGCGGTTGGGAATAGTTATTTGTGTCTATACCTGTTTTTCGTTCATCAATCCCAAATAACCGGGCTTTTTCAGCATGATTTCCCGCCTTATGTTTGAATAAAGTCTTTTACAAAATCAGTTTATGTTATCACAACCATTTAGTGTAAGTTTCGATATCGGTGGAAATCGTATCGTTACCATAGAAACCGGTAAGTTGGCCCGTCAGGCTGATGGAGCCGTTACAGTTCGTCAGGGTAATTGCGTATTACTCGCAACTGTAGTTGCCAATAAAGAACCTAAGGAAGGACAAGATTTCTTCCCTTTGAGCGTAGATTATCAGGAAAAGTTTGCAGCTGCGGGACGTATCCCCGGTTCTTTCTTCAAGCGTGAAGCACGTTTGAATGATTATGAAATCCTGACCAGCCGATTGATCGATCGTGCTTTGCGTCCATTGTTCCCTGAAGATTATCTCTGCGATGTACAGGTTTTGGTAAGCCTGATCTCTAGTGATGATGAAGTGATGCCCGATTCATTGGCTTGCTTAGCAGCTTCGGCTGCTTTGGCAGTGTCGGATATCCCTGTAAAAGAAATCATCAGTGAAGTTCGTGTTGGACGTATTAATGGTGAGTACATCATCAACCCAACCCGTTCAGAACTCGAGAAATCAGAATTAGAATTCATTGTAGCCGCTACCGAGAAAAACCTGATGATGGTGGAAGGTGAAGCCAAAGAATGTTCTGAGGCAGACCTGATCAAGGTATTGGAATTGGCACATGATGCCATCCGTGTTCATATTAAAGCCCAGGCTGAATTGCGTGCGAAGAAAGGTATTACCACTGTTCGCGATTACAAGAAGCCCGAGCAAAATGAAGAGATCCGTGAGAAAGTAAATGCATTTGCTAAACAACGTGTATATGAAATCTCTCGTAAAGGATCTGCCAAACATGAGCGCAGTGATGCCTACAGTGCATTAAAAGAAGAGCTGATTGCCAGTTTAGGCGAAGAAGCCACCGATCTTGATAAAAAATTAGCGAAGAAATACTACGAAGACCTGAAATGGGAAGTAGTACGTAGTATGATCATCGATGACCGTTTCCGTTTGGATGGTCGTAAATTGGATGAAGTACGTCCATTGGCTATGGAAATCGATCCATTGCCAACTCCGCACGGTTCTGCATTGTTCACTCGTGGTGAAACTCAATCACTTACAACGGTTACCTTCGGTACTGCTTTAGATGAGTTGTTGGTGGAAAGTGCGGCAAAATCAGTAGATTCAAAATTCTTCCTGCATTATAATTTCCCTCCATTCAGTACCGGTGAAGTAAAGATGATGCGCGGACAAAGCCGTCGTGAAGTAGGACATGGTAACCTGGCGCAGCGTTCATTGAAGCAGATGATGCCGGATAGCAGCACTTATGCCTATACCGTACGTGTGGTGAGTGATATCTTAGAAAGTAATGGTTCTTCTTCTATGGCCACTGTTTGTGCCGGTTCATTGGCACTGATGGATGCAGGTGTCCCTGTTCCAAAGCACGTAAGTGGTGTAGCGATGGGATTGATTACCCGTGAAGATGGTAAATACGCAATTTTGACTGATATCTTGGGTGATGAAGATCATCTGGGTGATATGGATTTTAAAGTAACCGGTACCCGTGATGGCATTTGTGGTGTACAGATGGATATCAAAGTAGACGGACTGAGCATGGAAGTGATGCGTGAAGCATTGGAACAAGCTAGAAAAGGTCGTTTACATATCTTGGATGCCATGTATGAGTGCATTCCAGCGCATCGTCCGGACGTGAAGCCACACGCTCCACGTATGGTGAAATTGGTGATCGACAAAGAATTTATCGGTGCGGTAATCGGACCAGGTGGTAAAGTGATCCAGGAGATTCAGCGTGAAACGGGTACTACCATCAACATTGAAGAAGTGGGTAATACGGGTGAAGTGAGCATCTTCTCTGCCAATAAAGAATCTGTTGATAAGGCAGTAGCTTGGGTACGTGGTATCACCGCAGTTCCTCAGGTAGGGGATGTGTATGAAGGTCCGGTGAAAGGCATTAAGGAATTCGGAGCATTCGTAGAATTCATGCCTGGTAAGCAAGGCTTATTGCACATTAGTGAAATCAGCTGGAAGCGCTTAGAAAGCATGGAAGGCTTGTTCAACGAAGGAGATATGGTGAAAGTGAAACTGGTTGGATTGGATCCCAAGACCGGTAAGTTCAAATTGAGCCGTAAGGTATTGATGCCAAGACCGGAAGGACAGGAGCCAAGAGATGAGCAGTCTGGCGAGCCTAAAGGAGAATAATTTTTATTTTCAACCTTATATAGAGGCATTCTTTTACGAGAATGCCTCTTTTCTTTACTAAAATGAGTAAGCATGAGCAATAGTGCAAAAACCATCGAAATCGAAATACCTGTATCTGATCCATCGATCATGGAAAATCTGATTGCTGAGTTATCGGTGATTGGATTTGATGGTTTCGAAGAGTTGGAAGATCGATTGAAAGCCTATGCGCCAGAGGATAATATATCCTTCACTGATATTGATTTTATATTGAATCAATATGATTTAACTCATTCAAAATCAATAATAGAAAAGCAAAATTGGAATGCCCTTTGGGAGTCTAATTTTGACCCGGTTCAGGTAGGGGACTTTGTATCTGTAAGGGCTGGTTTTCACCCGCCTGCAGCGGGCGTGAAGCATGAAATCATTATCACGCCCAAGATGAGCTTTGGAACGGGTCATCACGGAACCACTTATTCTGTGATGCAGTTGATGGAAGGCATTGATTTTCAAGGCAAATCTGTCTTCGACTTTGGAACCGGTACAGGCATTTTAGCCATCCTTGCTGAAAAACTGGGTGCAGTTGAGATCCTTGCGGTCGACAATGATCCATGGTGCATTGAAAATGCTTCTGAAAATAGTTCAATTAATTTTTGTAATCATATTGATATTCAATTGTTTGATACTGCTGATGTGGAAAAGCAATATGATATCGTCATCGCCAATATTAACAAGAATATCATACTCGATAACCTAGCTTTTTTGGGTAAAGCTGTGAAGTCTGGGGGCTCAATTTTACTCAGTGGTTTACTGGTGATGGACGAATCCGACATACTAACAGCCTGTAAAACATTAGGTTGGACCCATCAGCAGACTTTGGAAAAAGCAGGGTGGATAGCTTTACACCTGAAGAATTGATTTTCCCCATTGCCGTCTATTAAGAAATCATTATCTTCATTTTAGCTATATTTGTAGCTCCAAACTTCAACCACCCCCCGATGAACGAATTATTGCTCATTGTATTGGCATATTTAATTGGATCGATTCCCACCGCTATTTGGGTTAGCAAAAGCTTTTTTGGTATTGATATCAGAGACTACGGAAGTGGTAACGCAGGAGCTACCAACACATTCCGCGTACTCGGCTCAAAATGGGGCAGTTTTGTGATGATGGTAGATGTCATCAAAGGTGTGATTGCAACTTCATTGTATATTCTTCTCCCTTATTATTTAACCAATGAATGGGACAGAACCAATCTTATGATTGGATTGGGACTGGCGGCTGTATTGGGACATATTTTCCCGATCTGGGCCAATTTTCGTGGTGGTAAAGGTGTGGCTACTTTATTGGGTATGGCAGTGGCCATTCAGCCCGTGGTAGCATTGTGTTGTATTGGCGTATTCCTGATCGTATTGTACCTGACACGATTTGTTTCTTTAAGTTCTATTCTAGCGGGTATTTCCTTTATGGTTTTTATCCTGTTCATCTTCAATGAAGAAGAAACACTCTACCGCATTTTTGCCGTATTAGTGGCATTGATGGTCGTACTGACCCATCAAAAAAATATTTCCCGCATCCTCAAAGGCACCGAAAGTAAAGTGCCCATTCTTCGTCACCGTGATAAACGCAGATTGAGAAGAGATCGGTTTAAGGGGAATTGATGTGAATTGTGAATTGTGAATGGTCAATAGATGGTTTAGCTTTATATAACCTATTAACAATTGACAATTCACACTCCCTCCAAAACTCCTATGGACTGCTAGCCATGGACCATGGCCAAAGCTTCTTACATGCAACCTTACAACTCTTGTATCTTTCACAGTTATTCATTTTATAACAGTACATCACTATATTCCAGCATTATCTTTGGCAAGATTTTTCGTTGTATTTCCTAAAGTTTTGATGTATGAAAAAGTACCTGATTTTATTGTTTGCTGTGACAATGGTAACAGTATCCTGTCATCGTAATGCGATTACCGGACGTAAACAACTCAACTTGATTCCTGAATCTGAAGTGCAGGCCATGGCATTTTCGCAGTACAAAGAGTTTATGACCGCTAATCCTGCAGTATCGGCAACAGCCAATAAAGATGCAGTGATGGTGAAGCGTGTTGGAGATCGTATTATTGAAGCGATCAAACAATATTACACAGCAAAAGGATTGAGTAAAGAGTTGGAAAATTTTCAGTGGGAAGTAAACCTTGTGAATAATAAAGAACCCAACGCATGGTGTATGCCGGGTGGCAAGATCGTGGTGTATACGGGTATCCTTCCTTATACTGCTACTGAAGCCGGATTAGCTGTTGTAATGGGACATGAAGTAGCACACGCTCTCGCTCGTCATGGCAATGAGCGGATGAGTCAAGGTATGTTCCAACAATTGGGTGGAATGGCATTGTCTGCAGCATTGGCATCTAAACCTGCGGAAACCCAAAATTTATTCCTGATGTCATATGGCATTGGCTCCAATGTAGGCGTGATGTTGCCATTTAGTCGTAAAAATGAATTGGAAGCTGATCGCTTAGGGCTCATGTTCTCTGCTCTAGCCGGTTATGACCCACGTGAAGCTATTGCATTCTGGAAAAGAATGTCTGCCGCATCCGGAGGCAATAAGCCCCCCGAGTTCCTAAGTACTCACCCGGCAGATGAAACCCGCATTGCCGAACTGCAGAAGATCATGGATCAGACGGTGAGGGAACATTACAGAAGGTAGTGAATGGTGAATTGTGAATTGTCAATAGAGGGGTTAGCTTTATATTACTTATTGACAACTCACCATTCACAATTCACGAATATAACACTAATCACATTCTGATTTTTAAATATATCTCAGTAAAATCAGCCCTTTTTCTGTTAAAAAGTGGCCGTAAACACAAAATACCCACCATTTGTTTGCAGAAAGCGGTAACATTTTTTTAACTTTGCACTTCTTTTGTTCATCCTTGTAAATTTCTCTTTAGGCATGTCAAATCAGACGATGTTAGAAAAATTACAGCTGAAGGATGAGAAGAACCTGTTAATCCAGGGTCTTCCTTCAGCCATCGAAAAGCAGTTTGCCAAATTAACCTACGCCAAAAATGTAACCCCGCTACTCAGAAGTAAAAAGGTAGACTTTGCGTTAGTGTTTGCCATCAGCCAACAGCAGTTGAATACGGTTTTGTGTGAAGTGATACCGGCCCTGCATGAAGACAGCAAATTGTGGGTGGCCTATCCTAAAACAACCAGCAAGATCGTCAGCGATCTGAATCGCGATTGTAGTTGGGATTGTTTGACCAAAAAAGAATACGAATCTGTACGTCAGGTAGCATTGGATCATGTGTGGAGTGCGATTCGGTTTAAAAAAACCGATAAAATCCCTAACCGTTCCAGAGCCTTCTCAGAAGTAAAAAGTCAGGAAATGGGTGTGGATTTTGAAAAACGTTTGGTGGTGGCACCGGTTGAACTGGAAAGACTGTTTACCAAACATGAAGAAGCCAAAGAGTTTTTCACTTCTTTATCTTTTACCAACCAAAAAGAATATGTAACCTGGATTCAAGGTGCTAAAAAAGAAGAGACCCGTCAAAGAAGACTGGAGACAGCACTGGAAAAATTACTAGCGGGTAAGAAGAATCCTTCGGAGAAATAATGAATATCCAACAGAGTAATAATGAATGTCGAATGTAATAATACGTTCGACATTTTTTTTAGCAATCATAATCAATCATGATTATCTGCGACCTATTGAACTTGATGTAAAGCTTGTTCAATTTTCTTTTTTTGATCCTCCGAAAGAGACGCCTCACCATGCAAGTGTTTAGCTTGCTTGCTGATGAATTTTGATTGCTGTTCAAATAACCTGCATAAACTACAGATGGCCATATGCGAACGCAACTGAATGCTTTCGATCCAGTTCAACTTACCTTCTTCTTTTTTTGAAACCAGATAAGTGGCTTTTTTACAACTGATAGTAAACAATCCCATGTTGATCAGGTTATTATTTGAGGTTGATCCAGTTTTTCTCCAAACAGGCTCTCAGTCCGAGTTTGGCCCTGTGTATCAACACCCAATAGTTAGACGATGTAATGTTCAATGCCTTACAAATTTCATCAGCATCCATGTCTTCCATGTATTTCATTACAAATACTGCTTGTTGCTGCTGTTGTAATTTCTTCTTACAATTTTCTAGGATTTGATAAAATTCCTTTTGTTGTATGTTGTCTGCCCCATCAATTCCCCAATTCATCGGTTTGTCTTTTTCTGTCCAATGCTCCGCACCATTAAAGAAAATATCTGTTGCATCCTGTCCCGATCCGGTCTGAATGATCTCCTTGCTTTTTTTACGGTAATGATCAATGATTTTATTCTTCAAAATCGTGAATAACCAACTTTTCTCAGAAGCTTCTCCTTTAAAGCCTTCTCTAGCTTTCCACGCACTTAAAAAAGTTTCCTGTACTAAATCTTCTGCCAACTGGGCATCATTGACCCTTGGTTTTGCATAAGCATACAGTGCATCAGCGTAGTTGGATATCCATCCAGAGGGAGAGAGAGTCATCTTTGAATTCTTGATTTGTGATTTTTTGATTTGTGTTAACTAAATTTCATCTTTCACTTTTCACTTTTCAAATTAAATCAAGAAATCAAAGATCAACAAATCAAAGATTCTTTAAAGCATTGACCAATGCATCCAATTCCTGTATAGTGGTATACACATTGGGCGTAATACGGCAGCCTTGTACCTGTGCGGCAGGTCTATCAATAGCAACGGTATATATTTTGTATTTACTCATCAATGCGGCTTCCAATTCAGCCGGTTTCATTCCTTTGATCCCCACATTGGCAATAGCGCTGCAGCGATCGGGATCTTCGGGTGTGTTCAGGATCACGTTGGGAAATTTACGCACTTGTGTGGTCCAGTATTGTTGCAGGTATTTTAAACGTGCTTCTTTTCTTTCCGCACCAATCATCTGATAATGTTGAATGGCAAAAGGAATGGTGATGTCTGTTGCAACCGGATGTGTACCGGTATGATTCAATCGTGCAATGCTTTTTTCTTCACCTTCCGAAGGTCCCAGTAATGGCCAGTTTTGGTGTATCAGGTCTTTCTTCACGTATAAAATACCTGCACCCAAAGGCACACTCAACCATTTGTGTAAGCTGGCGCCATAATAGTCGCAATGCAGATCCGGTATTTTGAAATTCAGTTGTGCAAACGCATGAGCGCCATCTACCAATACCTGCACGCCTTTACTGTGCGCCATATCACAAATTTTTTGAACAGGCATTACCTGTCCGGTAATATTGATGACATGACAAACCATCAACAATTTGGTCTTGGGCGTAATGGCATTCGCATATACTTGAACGATCTCTTCGTCTGATTGCGGGTTATTGGGAACAGATACCATTTTATTCACCACACCATGCCGTATTGCTACTAAGCGAAACATATCCAGCATGGCACCATAATCCTGATAAGCCATTACCGCTTCATCACCGGCTTGCCAAGGGAACCCACCGATGATGGTATCCAATGATTCGGTCGTATTTCTAGTAATGATCAATTCTTCTGCACTACAACCCGCAAGCGCTGCGAGTTGTTCTACGCTTTTCTTTTTGTTCTCTCCCTGAACGGTACGCATATAAAATGCACCCTGCTTGTTGACTTCCCTGATATTCTGAATATAGGCTTCGAGAATGTTTTGGGGTAGAAAATTATAGTAGCCATTTTCGAGATTGATATAATCGGGTTTCAACACATATCCCGAACGGATGACCGACCAGAAATCTTCTTCGGTGGCTAATTTGTTTGCAGACATAGCTTCATATTTACTGACCCACTGTTCCAGGGCGAGACCACTAAAAGGTAAGGAGATGCCGGCCAGTGAAAGGGATTTCAGGAAGTCGCGCTTGTGCATGGAGAATGTTTCATGAAAGGTATTAATTATTGGCGTGATTGCAGTGGGAGTGATAGAGATAAAAAAAGCAGCAAATGATTTGCTGCTTTTGTGCCCAGAACAGGAATCGAACCTGCACTACCTTGCGATAACCAGATTTTGAGTCTAGCGCGTCTACCAGTTCCGCCATCTGGGCTTTTTATTGGGCTGCAATGATACGATAAAATTTGATCCGCCAAAGGCGGATTGTAAATATTTTTTTGTGCCAAAGGCACAAAATATCGATTAACGTAGTTGTTCTGAGGCTTTAGATAACCTCATTTTCAATCCGCCTTTGGCGGATCAAATTTTACTCAAATACTTCTTTTTAAAATAGTACTCTTTCACTTGCAGCAACTCTTTTTCGGTAGTAATACCCTCCTGATAATTTGTAATAATCGCTTCCACAGGTTCATATATCTGCTTTTTTAGTTGATCAATCGTAGCAGCAATACTGTCAGTATCGCCTTCTTCCCTCAACTCATTCAACTCCATTACTTCCATTAAAAAATCGGGGGATAACTGGTATTTTTCCTCCTCTTCCAGTAATCCCTTCAATTGCAATACATATTTGATGGTCTCATCAGGGTCTTTTAAAGTTTTGAAGGCTTTATTCACCTGTGCAGACACCTGTAATGCTTCTTCCTGCTCTTCTTCCGAAGCCTGTATATAACGATCCGGATGATACTTTCGCTGTAACTCGAAATATTGTTTCGATAACTGACCGGTATCAGGTTGCAGGGTGATGGGGATGTTGAATAATTCGAAATGGTTCATGGATGTGAAAAGTCAAAAGTGAAAAGTCAAAAGTGAAAAGTGAAAAGTGAAAGGGGGGTATTGTGCTACTATCTTTTCACCTTTCTCCAAAGGAGTCCTGTGGACACTTCTCACTTTTCACTGCCTTAAAACGCTATCTTGCCCAAAATTACTCCAATGCTCGTTATCGGACTTATTAGAGAGGGAAAAATTCCTGCGGATAACCGGGTGGCACTTACACCCGGACAATGCAAATGGTTGCAAAAAAATATTCCCGATCTGAAAATACAGGTACAACAATCACCTAACCGATGTTTTACGGATCAGGAGTATCTAGATGCCGGCATTGAAGTGACCGATGATTTGTCTGATTGTTTGATTCTGTTGGGTATCAAAGAAGTACCGGTGAGCATGTTGATTCCGAATAAAACTTACCTGTTTTTTTCTCATACCAAGAAAAAACAACCCTATAACCAGGCTTTGTTACATGCCATGATGGATAAAAACATCACGTTGATTGATTATGAGTGTCTGGAACATACGGATGGACAACGTATCATTGGCTTTGGATTTTTTGCCGGTATTGTTGGGGCGCATAATGGAATCATGTGTTATGGTAATAGAACAGGTGCTTATCATTTGAATAGGGTAGTAGAAGTAAAAGATTATCGTGAATTGATCCATACTTATTTTGGACTTAAACTTCCAAATATCAAAATTGCCGTAACCGGTAGCGGACGTGTAGCGCATGGTATTTTGGAGATCATGAATCTGATGGATGTTCAGGAAGTAGAGCCGGATGAATATCTGAACCGCTCATTTACCTATCCGGTATATGTGCATTTGAAAGGAAGTGATCTGTATCGCCATAAAATCAATCGTACTTATCAACGGGATCATTTTCACCATCATCCGGAAGAGTATGAATGCATTTTCAAACAATATTGTGCTGATACCGATATTCTCATGAATGGTATTTATTGGGATCACAATATTCCCCGCTTATTTGAAATGGATGACCTGCGTGCTGCTGATTTTCGCATACAAACCATTGCCGATATTACGGATGATAAAGGCGGTAGTGTACCTTGTAATCTGGGTGACGGTACCATTAACGATCCTGTTTACGGCGTTGATCGATCTTCATTTGAGAAAACTGCGCCTTATTTGTCTAATAGTGTAGATGTAATGGCAGTAGGCAATTTACCCAATGAATTACCCCGCGATGCGAGTAAATATTTTGGGGAACAACTGATTAAATATGTACTGGAAGATATCAGAAAAGGCGGTAGTGAAACCATTGATCGTGCTACCATTCTTTTTAAAGGGAAACTGACTCCGTATTTTGATTATTTGGCGGATTATGCGGCACATTAATTGAATTGCCACTGAGAACACTGAGATACACAGAAACGATTCAGTGCTTTTCTGTGCCCTCAGTGGCAACTAAAACGCTAAATAATAATCCCTCAACAAATCCCTAAAGTTCTCGGTATACACCCCATTTTCTTTGATACGAATGGTCTTCTCTTCGCTAGCTGTAATAGATTTTTCAAACCAGAACATCACCCGAAAAGGCGTATGTTTTTCTGTCTGACAAACCTGTACGAATTCAGAATACGTCCAGCCCCATTGTTTAGCCAACTCCATTGCTTCTGTTTGTCTATGTGCCGGCAATAACAATGCAAATTTGCCATTGGGTTTGAGTAATCGAGCCACATTTTCAAACAAAGACACCAATGTTAATCCGCTATCATGTAAAGCGAGGTTGCGATCTGTATCGGGACTTTTAAGATCGTTCTCATAAAAAGGTGGATTGGAAATGATCAGATCATACGGTTCACTCTTCCATTCCAGTATGTTGACAGGGTGCACGGTTATTTGATCTTTCCATTTGGAAGCTTGTATGTTTTCTTCTGCTTGTTGAGCAGCGGAGTGGTTGATGTCGATGGCATCAATCCAGCCATCGCTTTTTTGCGCAAGCATCAAGGGCAGTAATCCTGTACCCGTTCCAATATCCAGAGCCCTACTATTATTCTTCCTGTCAACTGTCAACTGTCCACTCTCCACTTTCCTCCCCACCCAAGCTCCAAACAAACAAGCATCCGTGCAAACTTTCATCGCACACCGATCTTGATGGATGGTGAACTGTTTGAACTGAAAATAGGAGTTGGGCATTTTACAAAGGTAAGGTCGTGGGGTTTTGAAGAGGAGTTATTATCTTAGAGAAGATGAAAACTAGGGTTCTCAATAAATACAAAACGGTTGGATTGTATGGCTTATCACTGGCTCTTCTTTTACTGTTATTAAGATGGCTGGAGTTGAAATTCCTGATCTATCAGCATTCTTTTGAGATCTATGCAGGAATGATCGCATTATTTTTTACCGGATTGGGTATCTGGTTATCCCAAAAACTTACGCGACCTAAAACAGAAACCCGAGTCATAGAGAAAACTGTATATCGTGACCCATCACTTCCTTTTGAAATCAATAGAAAGGAAATGGAGCTATTGGGTATCAGCGAAAGAGAATTAGAAGTTTTACACTTGATGTCACAGGGGATGAGTAATCAGGAAATAGGCGCTCAATTATTTGTATCGCTGAATACGGTCAAGACCCATGCAGCACGAATTTTTGAAAAACTGGATGTGCAAAGAAGAACGCAAGCAGTTGAAAAAGCAAAAAAGATCGGTTTGATCGCGTAAGGATTCATGCTTTTGGATGATTTCCGGACGAGATCATCAAAATCACCCGAAAGTATGAACAAAAAGATAGGCAGACATCCGACTTTAGCGCATCATTTATCACCCTAAACCAACACATATGAAAAAAGTGGTTCTTGTCAATGGCATTATTGCCGGATTGATCGTCAGTGTATTGATGGTAGCTTCTACCCTGTATTTTAAATCTTCCGGCGATCATGAAAACGGAATGATCTATGGATATGCATCCATGATTCTTGCCTTCGCTTTTATTTTTGTCGGTATCAAAAGCTTCCGCGACCGATACAATAATGGACTGATTAGTTTTGGAAAAGCCTTTAAGATTGGACTATTGATTGCATTGATCGCTTCTACTTTTTATGTAGCTACTTGGTTGGTAGAATACTTTTATTTCTTTCCTGATTTTGCAGAAAAATATGCCGAAGTAGAACTTGCAAAAGCAAAAGCTGCTGGAGCCACTGAAGCTGAATTGGCCAAGCAAACAGCCGAAATGGCCAGTTTTGCAAAATGGTATAAAAATCCACTATTCAATGCCCTCATGACCTATGCAGAAATTTTACCGGTAGGATTGTTGGTTTCTTTGGTGAGTGCTTTGTTGTTGAAGAAAAAATAAGAAGCTTCTAGCTATCAGCTACTAGCTGCTAGCATTTTTAAATCATCTTATTGCTAATGAATAAAGCCATTCAATTTTATGAATGGCTCTATTCATTAGTCTTGAAGCTAGTAGCTAGCTGCTAGCAGCTCTTTACTCCGCCGTCAAACTCGCCATCAAATATTCCTGATTCAAACGAGCGATATTGCTGATAGAAATTTCTTTTGGACAAGTTGCTTCACAAGCACCGGTATTGGTACATGCGCCAAAACCTTCTTTATCCATTTGCGCTACCATGTTCATGACACGTGATTTGCGTTCAGGTGCACCTTGTGGCAATAATGCGAGGTGTGACACTTTTGCGCTAAGGAATAACATCGCTGAACTATTCTTACACGCAGCCACACAAGCACCACAACCAATACACATAGCCGCTGCGAATGAGCTGTCTGCTTTATCTTTTTCAATGGGTAGGGCATTACCATCCACAGCATTACCGGTATTCACGCTGATATAACCGCCGGCTTGAATAATGCGATCGAAGGCGGAACGATCTACCATCAAATCTTTGATCACCGGAAACGCATTGGCTCTCCATGGTTCTACTACAATAGTATCACCATCTTTGAAAGCACGCATGTGCAACTGACAGGTGGTATTGGCCTGCCATGGACCATGGGGTTTTCCATTGATGTACATGGAACAAGCTCCACAAATACCTTCACGACAATCATGATCGAATGTAACAGGATCTTCGCCATCACGGATAAGTTGCTCATTCAGCACATCAAACATTTCCAGAAAACTCATTTCTGAAGAAATGTTTTCAACTCGATATAATTTAAACTCTCCTTTTGATTGGTTATTCTTTTGTCTCCAAACTTTGAGATTCAAATTCATGTGGTAGTGTTCCATATCACGATGTTATAAGTGTTTCTTGTATTTATTACTGAAGACCTTTCTCTTAAACTGTGGTGTTTTACCAAAGTTAAGTAAGAGTCCGACTTCTATATTTGTTGCTTTTAGGTAATTAGTTAATTGAGCCTCATGGGCCTCCACAATACCTTCAGCAGCTTTGATCTCAAGTATAATCACATCGTTCACTATAATATCAGCAAAATATTCGCCAACTTCAACAGTATCATAATAAACGCATAAACGTACTTGCCGTTGTGCGATTAAACCAGATTTTCTTAGTTCAAATAAAAGAGCTTTTTCATAAACCTTTTCCAAAAAACCATAACCTAATTCATTATACACAGTGTAGTAGCACCGTAATATCTTATTCGTAAGGTCAGATAATTGAAAACTTACATTCATTTTGAAAAGGCTTAATTGATCAATAAATCATCATTTGCCTTTTCTTTCTTTTTTCTAAGAACAATTATCGATATCGTATGATAGAACGCAGATTTTCATGATCTTCATGATTTTTCATGATAGTATCTATCTGCGCAAATCATGAAAATCATGAAAATCCGTGTTCTATTCTACTTGTAATTACGCTGACTAGGCTTAATTACATCATAATTCAATGTTTCTTTATGTAGTTCCCACTGGTGTTCACCTTTGAACTCCCAGGCAGCTACGTACATAAAGTTAGCATCATCACGTAAAGCTTCGCCTTCTTCTGTTTGCGATTCTTCGCGGAAATGTCCTCCACAACTTTCATTACGGTTCAATGCGTCTATACACATCAGTTCTCCTAACTCAATAAAGTCTGCAACGCGATTGGCTTTATCCAACTCCGGATTCATTTGTTCAATTTCACCCGGTATACGTACATCACTCCAAAACTCTTTCTTCAATGCCTGAATCTCAGCGATGGCTTGCTTCAATCCTTGTTCGTTTCTAGCCATACCGCATTTATCCCACATGATCTTACCCAAACGCTTATGGAAGCTTTCTACAGTTTGCTTTCCTTTAATGTTCATCAACTGATGAATACGATCATTCACCGCTTTTTCTGCTTCAGCAAATGCAGGATGATCAGTAGCAATTGCATTGCTATAAATTTCATCTGCCAGATAATTGCCAATGGTATATGGAATCACAAAGTAACCATCGGCCAATCCCTGCATCAGTGCAGAAGCACCCAAACGGTTGGCACCATGATCACTAAAATTGGCTTCACCTAAAGCATACAATCCCGGAACCGTAGTTTGTAATTCATAATCTACCCACAATCCACCCATGGTATAGTGAACAGCAGGGTAGATGCGCATCGGAACTTCGTATGGATTTTCACCTGTGATCTTTTCATACATATCAAACAGGTTACCATACTTTTCTTTTACCACTTCTTTACCCATGGCAATGATCTCTTCCATGCTGGCATTGCTCTTTCCTTGCTTATTGGCTTCTGTGCGTCCGTATCTTTCAATGGCAGAAGCATAATCCAGATAAACAGCCTGCTTAGATGAACCTACACCATAACCCGCATCACATCTTTCTTTCGCAGCACGAGATGCTACATCTCTTGGTACAAGATTACCGAAAGCAGGATATCTTCTTTCCAGATAGTAATCACGCTCATCTTCCGGAATATCAGTGGCTTTACGGGTATCATTTTGTTTTTTAGGCACCCAAATTCGACCATCATTACGCAGCGATTCTGACATCAATGTCAATTTAGACTGATGATCTCCGCTCACCGGAATACAAGTTGGGTGAATCTGTGTAAAGCAAGGGTTGCCAAATAAAGCACCTTGCTTGTGTGCTTTCCATGCCGCGGTTACATTACTTCCCATGGCATTGGTAGACAGATAGAATACATTACCGTAACCACCTGAACAAAGCAATACTGCATGACCAAAGTGACGTTCCAGTTTTCCACTCACTAAGTCACGAGCAATAATACCACGTGCTTTACCATCGATCTTAACAATCTCGAGCATTTCATGACGGCTGTACATCTTTACATTACCCAATGCCACCTGACGCTCTAATGCTTGATAAGCACCTATCAATAATTGCTGCCCGGTTTGTCCGGCAGCATAAAAAGTTCTTTGTACTTGCGTACCACCAAATGAACGGTTACTCAATAATCCACCATATTCACGAGCAAAAGGAACACCTTGGGCTACGCACTGGTCAATGATATTAGCACTCACTTCAGCCAAACGATGCACATTGGCTTCGCGGGCACGATAGTCGCCTCCTTTGATCGTATCATAAAAAAGGCGGAAAACACTATCACCATCATTTTGATAGTTTTTGGCAGCATTGATACCGCCTTGTGCAGCGATCGAGTGAGCACGGCGAGGCGAATCCTGAAAGCAAAATGCTTTCACTTTATAACCCAGTTCGCCCAAAGATGCAGCAGCAGATGCGCCGGCAAGACCGGTACCTACGATAATCACTTCCAACTTACGTTTGTTGGCAGGATTCACCAACTTACAATGTCCTTTGTAATCTGTCCATTTACTTTCTAAAGGTCCTGCGGGAATTTTCGCATTCAGCATACGAGACGATTTTTGAAGTGAAAAAGAGTAAAAGTGAAAGGTGAAAGGTGAAAAGTGAAACGGATTTTTCACTTTTTACCTTTCACTTTTCACTATTGAATCCATTTAAAATAAAAACTAATAGGCATCATCGCGAAAACCAGTGGAACAATCACTGAGAATCCATATCCGATGCTTACCAGCATTTTGTTATATTTTTTATTGTGAACACCAAGTGTTTTGAAAGCACTCTGGAATCCATGTGCCAAATGATAAGCCAGCGAAATACAACCGATCACATATACAATAACAACCCACAGAACGCTGAACTCCGTTTTCATTTTTTCATACAAATTGATTTCCGGGCCTAAAAGAAATCCCTGATTGGATCTGTTCGGAAACCAGAAATGAGACATGTGCATGATCAGGAATAACAAGATTAATGTACCCAACAGCCCCATACTGCGACTATACCATTTGCTGCCATCGCTGTATGCTACTGCATAACCTACAGAACGTTTTTTCTTGTTTTCAAGGGTCAGGAGGTAACCTTGGTAAATGTGCAGGATAAAACCTACAAAAAGTCCGATCTCAAGAATGCGGGGAACCCAGTTGCCACCCATGAAATGGGCTGCATGCAAAAACATTTCACCTCCATCATTGGCCCAAATACAGGCATTCAATCCGGCATGAACGATTAGAAAGAGGATCAGGAAAATACCGGTAAGTCCCATGACCAGCTTCTTTCCAACTGATGAAATAAATACTTGTTTCCAGGTCATATCGCAAGTTTATGTTTTAAGAAATCGCTGCAAAAATAGCACAGAAGGAGATAGCTATTTCTCAAACGAAAAACTTTTTTCATGCATAATGTTGATAAACAATAGGAAATAAGCAATTGTTCTCGTTTTTATGCCTGTTTTTTATGTTGTTGAACTTGAAATAGTCCTGTGGTCATGCTCTTTGAACATTTCAGATGTATAGACCACAAACTTGTCTTTTTTATGCTTTCCCATCCATAAAATTCTCACCATCTATTCCTGTTCACACCTTACATTTGAATATGTTTAAGCTGCTCAGCATATTGTGGAATAGTTTCCGGATGGCACTTCAAGAGTTGAGGGTCAATAAACTACGTACTTTTTTATCGCTGTTTGGCATTACCATTGGAATTTTCTGCATTATTGGTGTATTGGCTACTGTAGATAGCTTGGAAAGAAAAGTACAGAATGATATCAAAGCATTTGGTAACAATACAATTTATATTGATAAATGGGATTACAGTGGCGGTGGTCCCGACTATCCTTGGTGGAAATTTGTGAAGCGTCCGGCTATGAAAGAAGCTGAGATGAGCTTTATCAAAACGAAAAGTCAGTTGGCCAGCAATATTGCCTTTTTTGTATCCACCACATCTAATATCAGTTACAAAGACAATATTCTCAGCAATATTAATCTCTACGGCATCACACAAGAGTACAATGCTATTCAGACAATTGAGATCGACCAAGGACGTTATTTGAATGAGGCGGAATTTTTACGTGGTACAACCTCCGCCGTGATTGGTTTTTTTGTTGCTGAACAATTATTTGGCTCTCCTCAAAAGGCTGTGGGTAAACAGATCAGCTATAATGGCAAACGATTGAATATAGTGGGTGTGGTGAAGAAGCAAGGTCAAAGTTTTGTTGGAGGATTTGATTATGATCAATCGGTATTGGTATCCTATAACTATTTCGCCAGTGTATACAATCCGGATTTGAATAGTCCTGTCATCATGGTACAAGGTAAACCCAATATCTCTTCCGCGGCATTGGCTGATGAACTAACGGGTGTGATGCGACAACTGAGAAGGTTGAGTCCGGCAGAAGAAAACAATTTCTCCTGCAATGATGTGGCACAATTTAGTGAACAGGTAAGTGGTTTCTTTGGACAAGTGAGTGCAGGTGGTTGGGCAATTGCGGGGTTGAGTTTGATTGTTGGTGCATTTGGGGTAGCCAATATTATGTTTGTAACGGTACGGGAAAGAACCAGTCAAATTGGATTGAAAAAAGCAATTGGAGCTAAGAGAAGAACCATTCTTACGGAGTTTTTATTAGAGAGTGCATTTTTATGTATCATAGGAGGATTGATTGGACTGGCATTGGTTTGGTTGATGTCCTTGGTTTTAAGTGCAGTACTTCCATTCCCCATTTATATTGCACCCAATATTATCATTCTCGCGTTGAGTATTTGTATTGGATTAGGTATTATTTCCGGAATTATTCCGGCATCCATTGCAGCTAGAATGGACCCGGTGGTTGCGATCAGAACAAAATAATCAGCATCAACTCTTTTCTTACTGTAATTTTGCAAACCATTCATGAATGCGGAATTTATCAACCAGTCAATTTCTATATTAGCCATTGAGTCATCTTGTGATGAAACCTCTGCATCTGTATGTGTAGATGGAAAGATATTATCCAACTTTATCGCCAATCAAACCATTCATGAACAATATGGCGGCGTGGTGCCGGAACTGGCGAGTCGCGCCCACATGCAAAATATTGTTCCGGTTGTGCATCAGGCACTGTCAACTGCCAACTGTCAACTGTCAACCATCAATGCTATCGCATTCACACAAGCCCCCGGTTTGATCGGTAGCTTACTAGTAGGAGCACAGTTTGCAAAATCCATGGCATTATCATTGAATATTCCATTGATAGGGGTACATCACATGCAGGCACATGTATTGGCGAACCTGATCAAGGAATCGGCACCTTCTTTTCCTTTTTTATGCTTAACAGTGAGTGGCGGACATACACAGATCGTATTAGCCCGTTCACCGTTGGATTTGGAAGTGATCGGAGAAACCATTGATGATGCTGCAGGAGAGGCCTTTGATAAAACAGCTAAGCTCTTGGGATTGCCTTATCCCGGCGGCCCCTTGATTGATCAATATGCCAGAACAGGAAATCCCCAAGCATTTCGTTTTGCAGAACCGCAAATACCTGAATTGAATTTTAGTTTTAGTGGACTGAAGACATCGGTTTTATATTTTTTACAAAGGCAATCGCCGGATTTTATCCAACATCATCTCCATGATCTTTGTGCTTCTGTTCAGTACACAATTGTAAATATCTTGATCAAGAAATTGAAAAAAGCGGTTCAGCAAACCGGAATCAGGCAAGTGTGTATAGCTGGGGGTGTGAGTGCCAATAGTGGTTTGCGTAATGCGTTGAAAGAAACAGGTCAAAAACATGGATGGCAAACTTTTATCCCCGCTTTTGAATATTGTACCGATAATGCGGCGATGATAGCCATCACTGCTTATCATAAATACCTACACCAGGAGTTTATTGATTTAGATGCGAGTCCGACAGCAAGGGCTATTTATTAAAATTGAACAGTATATTGTTAAGAATTTCTAAAGTCTTATATTACAACGCTTTGTGCTTATTTATTCGCAAACAACCAACAAGTGAGAAAATCAATACCCCCGATTCCTACATGCGCTTTCTATAACGCGCTTCCTCTTATTTCTTTAATATCATTTTATAACGCAGAACTGTTCTGATTTTTTATGATGCGTTGTTTCATTCTAATGTTTTGTATTATCGGCTTTTGTCATACCAAAGTTCATGCACAGTACTCATCTGAAGCGGATCTTATCAATGCACTCAGAAAGTATCCCAAAACAGATTCTATCAAATTGAAGTTGTATGATGAAGTGTTCAGGTATTATGGAAGTCGTCAACAATACGATCCGATGGAGTTGTATCTTGATAGTGTTCGTATACTCTCTACAAAACTCAATTTGAAAAACAAGCTTTATGATGCGCAGTATAGAGCGGCTTTGTTTTATCATAGTAAGACCCGGTATTCAGAAGCGCTGGCGCACTATCAAGAATCATATGCTATTGCGGATGCTTCAAATAATACTTATGGCATGGCTCGTGTTCTTTTGAATACCGGCGCTATTTATATGGATAGTAAGGACTATGTCAAAGCACTTGAGAAAAATCAGCAAGCCATTCCTCTGTATGAAAAATTAGGAATGAAAAGAGAAGTGGGCAGTTGTTATATGAATATTGCTGAAGTGTTTACAGACTTAAATCAGATTGATAAAGCATTTCCTTATCTCAATTTAGCGCTTGGGTTATTTATTCAAAATGGGCCTAATTCAAGAGGAGTAGGGGTTGTTAGTGAGGCAATGGGGGTTGCTTTTATGAAGGCGAAAGATCAGGATCTCATCAACTTGGGTGTTTTGCCATCACAACGGTACAATCATGCACTAGAGCATTTTAAAAAAGCGCTTCCTATTGCACTTCTTGAAGACGATCCTGCTTTAGCAGCATCCATTAATGCGAATATTGGTGAAGTGTATGGGTTATTGAGTGATCATACAAAAGCCAAACAATATTTTGAAACCGTGATGAATCTGGATCAAAAGCATGATTATCATGTTTCTTCATCCAAAAATAAAATCAGGTATGCACAATATTTTTTTTCACAAAAAAACTATACTGCCGGATTGCAAATGGCACATGCTGCAGTGCGTATCGCTGATCGATATAAAATTCCAGGCAATCTGCAAAACGCCTATGAACTCATTAGTAAAATGCATGAGCAATCGGGGAACTATGATAGTGCATTACTTTATTTTCAGCAATATGTAGTTATAAAAGATAGCTTATTCAATGCCGAAAAAGAAAGAGAAATTACACGGAAGCAGTTGGTACTTGATTTTGAGGTTAAAGAAAAAGAATACAGATATAACAGGCAATTATTGGATAACGAACTGAAGCAGCAGGTATTATTAGCTGCTACGCAAAGAGGACAATTGGAGCTTGCAAAAAAGCAGAAGGATCTACAACAGCTACTTTTTTTGCAACAGAGAACCAAGTTACAGAATGAAGCTAGTTTACAAGTTGCAGCATTTCAGCAGCAAAAGGATAAGTCAGACTATGAGCAGGCCATTGCTAAAGAACAGATCGATAATCAACAACTGGAACTTAGGTTTAATAAGTACTTGAATTTGTTTTTTTTGATCTCTGTGATTGTATTGCTCATCGGAGGTACTATTATTTTCTATAGTCAACGAAAAGCTAAAAAACTAAATCTTATTATCTCTGAGCAAAAAAATTCACTTCAGGAATTATTGGTTGTAAAAGATCAGTTATTGGGCACCATTAGTCATGATATGCGGACTCCGATTAATTCTTTGATGGCATTTACTTATTTATTAGATAATCAAACGCTTTCTCAAGAAAAACTTCGCATATATACTGGGCAACTGAAAAATACTTTGGGCTATACGCAAGAGCTATTGGATAATTTATTGAAATGGGCAAGTACACAAATGAAAGGATTTTCGCCTCAACCCATTCAGCTCCAACTCAATGAAGTAATACAACAAGCGCTCTCAGGATTTTCAGATAGTATTTTACAAAAGCAATTACAGATTCAGCAGAACATTGATATAGATGTTAATGTATTAGCCGATAAAGAAATGTTATTATGTGTAATTAGAAACCTAATAAGTAATGCTGTTAAATTTAGTTATCAAAATGGTACAATACGAATTCAAGCCGCAAAAGATAGTAGTGGGAGTTATTTGGTTATTCAGGATGAAGGAATTGGTATCGCAGCAGATAAGCTAAAATATATCAATGATCCAGTAGCTAAAGTGGTGAATTCTTCATTAGGTACTAGCCAAGAAAAAGGAAATGGTCTTGGGGTATTATTGTGTAAATCCTTTGTTCATTTAATGAAAGGGTCTATTCATTTCAACAGTTCACCGGGGCATGGAACAAGCGCTCGAATTGATTTTGAGCGTTGTTAATCTCCGAAACGTTTTAAAATTTTTTTGTCTAACACAGATTCAATTAAGTTTTGCCTGTAAGACATACTCAGAGGAATTACGCTCTTATCAGACAAAAGGATCTCATTATTATTGACGGTATTCGTTTGGAGAATATTAATGATAAATTGCCGATGTACCCGTTTGAATATTTTTGCGTTAGTTGTTTTTCGATATTCTTTAAGCTAACCAGTACTACAAATTTTTTTTGTCCGGTTGTATGAATTCTAGAAAAATCGCCCATACTTTCAATAAATGTTATTTCCTGAATGTTCAGTTTTGTATAGTTATTATTTTCTCTGATAAAGAAAAATCCATCTGTTGAGATATGACTGCCAATTTCTTCCAGTGTAGATTCTTGCTGAATTTTATCTGAATAATGATGAGATTGATTTTTAATCTCGATGTAATCTATGGCTTTATCAATGGCTTTTTGTACTCGCTCAAGGGTTGTGGGTTTAACGATATAATCTATGGCATCTAGGTTATAACTTTCTGCGGCGTATTCTGGATAAGAAGAGATAAAAATAAAGACGGGAGGGTTTTGAATGCCCTTTAATAAATTGATACCATTTAATCTTGGCATATCTACATCCGAAAACACTATATCAATCTGGTGTAAAGATAAGTATGCACTTGTTTCTGCGCCATCCGTGCATTCTGCAACTACTTTAACTTTTTTGATTCTTGATAAATGTGACGCAATTACATCTCTTTCAATTATGTTATCATCAGCAATAAGTACAGAATACATATGGGTATTAGATAAGGGGATATCCTGTAAAGATAAGGTGATGTATGCATTCTATATATATGCTCAAGAAAGTCAACGGGATTTAATCAATTTTTAAGTTCCTGATTAAAGTTCGACAACACCTTTTATAAGCTTATTTTATAGACATGTATAATCAATACCTGAAAATTATAGTCTACTGTTTTCAGATGAGTAACCATTTATTCTAATCGAAGCATATTGTAAGTGAGGATACGGTATGTTTTTTTTAGCTAAAAACACTGTATTTCTTTAGGTTGGTTATCGTAATGTTAGTGTTATGATGTATATCGGTAATAATATTATGAATGATATACCTATTAATATAGGTTACTATTATCGGTTAGCTCTAAGGGAAAGATTTATGGCAACATAGACTTGGTTTTAACAAGAAAGCGTATATCTGATTTTGTGTAGTAGTGTTTTTAATCTACTGAAATAGCTGCCTTATCGATTATATGACGGGTATTATCAAATGGTCTTTTTCTTCTAGCTATTATTGTAGACATTCATTAAACGTAGTTGATATACTACGTTTTCGATATGGCTTAAACTACATTCAGTAAAATTATTTTACTGAAGTGGATAAAGCGATAGCGATCTATTTCATCCGTTTAACCAAAACTAACTGCTATGAAAATGTTTCTAAAGCGGTACGGTATTGTATTGCCTGTACTTTTTTTCTTTTTGTCTCTTTCCATTTCTCTTCATGCAACATCTTATCAACCAAAAGAAGAAGTTGTCTATAAAAACTGGGATAAGCTTGGTGAGTCCAGTAATCATATAGATGTATTTGGTCGTGTCATCAAATGCACTACTACCAATCAGATACACCTGATGATTTTCAATGAAAGCAGTGTAGATCAGGTTAGCAAATTTGTGGTTGAAATAACGAATCCAGTAACTCAACAAAAATTTTCTAAAGAAGTATCATTCAGCACGATTAAAGCAACTATTTACAAAGCGGAATGCAATAGTGATGCTAGTACCAATGTGCTGAAAATTGATCTGCCTGAAGGATATGATCCTACTCAGGTAAAAATTGCTATTGAATTCAAATCCTAAAAAACCTGTACATGAAAAAAATATTACTATTACTAACGGTCATACTCATGTCCTGCACTACTTTGTTGCAGGCACAGGTATGTAATAAACCTACCATCAATAGCTTTTCCCCAATAACGGGGTTTATTGGTAGTGTGGTGACCATCAATGGATCAAATTTTGATCCTATTCCTGCAAACAACCAAGTGTTTTTTGGGGCAACACAGGCTCAAGTAATCTCGGCATCGTTTGGGGTACTTGAAGTGAGGGTACCTGTTGGTGCTACATACGGACCTATTACGGTTCGTAATGCATGTGGCTTAGTGGGTGCTTCCCCATTATCTTTTAATGGAATTTTTTGTGGTACCAGTATCAACTCCACCACCTATAGCACAGTTTCTTATTCTGCCAATGTAAGTGGAGGTTACCAAATGATCTCTCAAGATATTGATTTGGATGGGAAACCTGATTTACTTGTTTGTGGTTTTACGGCGAACAGAGTATCTGTTATGCGCAACCAGAGCAATCCAGGTTCTTTTAATTTCGCGCCAAAGTTTGATCTTGTTTTCCAGGGAGCTACTCGTTGTATATCAACCGGAGATTTCGATGGTGATGGGAAGATAGATATTGCAGTAGTCGATAATGGTATCAATGGTATACGTATTTACAGAAATACGAGCGTTCCCGGAACACTTAGCTTTGCAACTCCTGTTGATATTCCTGCAAGCAGTAGTTACCAACTGGCAACAGGTGATATCAATGGTGATGGAAAAATGGATCTTGTATATGGTTCAGGCCCCAATATTGGAGCATTACGTAATACATCTACGACCGGAAGTATTAGTTTTGCAACTGCACAGATTTTCAGTAATACCTTTTATTTAACAGGGGTAGCTATTGCCGATGTAGACGGTGATGGCAGACCTGATGTTGGAACCAGTTGTCCTAGCGATAATAGTGTAACAGCATTGAGAAATACAACTGTGCCGGGTTCTACTACCTTCTCCTTTGCTTCAGCAGTTTCTTTTCCAACCAATTCTTCTTATCCTTATCGTTTATTCTTAGGTGATTTTGATAAAGACAATAAAATAGATTTTGTAACCAATAACCACAATGGAGGTACAACATCTGTTTTCAGAAATACATCGGTACCCGGTACGATCTCATTTGCACCAACTGTTAATCTCACAAGCACTAATGCAAACTATCGTTTGGGTGTGGGTGATGCAGATGGAGATGGCAATGTTGATCTAGTAACCAAGTCAAGCGGAGTGAGTGTCTTTTCGGTATACAAAAATACCAGTTCAGGTCAGGGTAATATATCATTCGCTCCTCGTGTTGACTATCCCGGTCAGGCGGAAGTGAGTGGCATTTTGATTGGAGATCTGGATGGTGATTATGTTCCTGATATTGCAACCAGTGGTATCTCATTCAACACACTTCGTGTGCATAGAAACAATAGCACTGTTGTAGACAATACAGCACCTATTGCTTCTTGTAAAAATATTACTGTGGCTTTATCGCCCACTGGTACTGTAACCATTACCCCCCAGATGGTAGATAATGGTTCCAGCGATGCTTGTGGTATCCAATCATTGGCATTAAGCAAAACGAATTTTACTTGTGCGGATATCGGAGCCAATAATGTAACCTTGACAGTAACAGATCGTGCCGGAAATGTTTCAACCTGCACTGCTGTAGTAACCGTAGCACCTGCTGCTGTTATCATCGCAGGTCAATCAACCGTTTGTCAGGGACAAACAGTTACCATGAGTGCAAATCTGGGTGATAGTTACCAGTGGCAGAAAGATGGTGTGGATATTAATGGAGCCGCTTCACAAACATATGTAGCCACAGTTACCGGTAATTATTCTGTAACTGTTACCAATGCAGGTGGATGTTCCGGTACTTCAAGTCCTGTGACTGTAACAGTAAGCCCTGCACCTGTTGTAACCACAACACCTTCCGGTAATGCAACACTTTGTAATGGGTCTTTGGTGATTACTGCTAGTGCAGGTAGTGTTTACCAATGGAGTAATGGTGCTACAACACAAGCCATTACAGTTACACAAGCAGGTTCCTATAGTGTAACCGTTACCAACCAGTTTGGATGTACTAATACATCTGCACCGGTAGTAGTGGGCGCTACTGATAATGTGCCTCCTGTAGCTAAATGTAAAAATATAAGTGTAGCCATCAATGCCAATGGTACTGCTTCTATAACGGCAGCATCTATAAACGATGGTAGTTTTGATAATTGTGGAGCTGTGACGCTCTCTATTAGTGGCCAGACTTCTTATAGCTGTGCTGATGCCGGAAATACTTTCAATGTAGTATTAACAGCAACAGATGCTCAGGGTAATCAGAGCAGTTGTACAGCAACTGTATCAGTAATAGATCCTAACTCTTATTGTAATCAACCTCCTGTAGCTGTTTGTAAGCCGCTGACTGTATCAGCAAATGCAAATTGTCAGGGTATAGCTGTTGCAGCTGATTTCAATAATGGGTCAAGTGATCCTAATGGTGATGCATTGACTTATTCGGTATTGCCGGCCGGACCTTACGCAAAAGGTGTGACAAATGTGGTATTGACAGTTACTGATAGCAAGGGAGCGAGCAGTACTTGTTCCACTACTATTACGGTAGTAGATGACTTGGCACCGGTAGTAACAGCACCCGCTAATGTAACAGTGAATACGGATGCAGGTGTATGTATCGCAACTAATGTTAGCCTAGGTACTCCTGTCGTTTCAGATAATTGTACTGGCTGGACTGTAACGAATAATGCACCTACACAGTTTGAAAAAGGTGTAACAAATGTTACCTGGACTGTAACCGATGCCAGTGGTAATGTTACAACTGCGGTACAAACAGTAACCGTCAAAGATGTAACACCACCGGTAATTATTTGTCAGCCAAACGTAGCAGTTAATAATGATCCGAATAAATGTGGTGCTGTTGTAAACTACGCGGTGAATGCAACTGATAATTGTGTTGGACCATCAGGTAGTCTCACATTCGCTTATACAGGATCCATCATCAATTGGACTGTTCCTGCAGGTGTTACAAAAATAAATATCAAAGCATTGGGAGGTCGCGGTGGTAATAGTATCAATGGATTTGGTGGAGGTGGAAATGGTGGAAAAGGTGCATCTATCCAAGGCGACTTTACTGTGGTTCCGGGTCAAGTATTGCAAATACTGGTAGCCGGACATGGGGAGGATGCGATTAATAGTACGAATGTTTTGAATACCGGTGGAGGTGGTGGTTCCTTTGTTTGGAACAGTACTACCGGTAATACATTGATGTTGGCTGCCGGTGGAGGAACAGGTCTTGGTACCTGTAACTCACAACAGGCTAAACCGGGTCTGGCTACTTTAGGTGGATCAGGTAATGGCGGACTGGGAGGTAACTTTAATTGTGGTATTAACAATGGTGGTGGCGGCGGAGCCGGATGGTTATCCAATGGTGGCGGCACTGTTGCTAATCCAGGTCTGGGTGGTAAATCTCCTCTCAATGGAGGCAATGGTGGTGCAGGTGGAATTGGAGGCAATGGATATTTCGGTACTGCTGGAGGTTTTGGTGGTGGTGCCGGTGGCGGTGGTAATTGCGGCGGCCCTGGTGGTGGTGGTGGTTATAGCGGTGGTAATGGCGGTGATAATACACTTTGTGGTGCAGGTACTCAACCTGTAGTAGGTGGTACATCTTATAATCAGGGTACCAATCAAGTAAATATTACCGGTGTAAATGACGGCCATGGTCAGGTCATCATCAGCTATCAAGGTTCTTCTGCAACCATTACTCAAACAGCAGGTTTGCCAAGTGGCTCTTTGTTCCCAGTTGGTACAACAACCAATACTTTTGTAGCTACTGATGAATCAGGAAACACATCTACATGTAGTTTTGATGTAGTAGTTACAGATGTTCAAAAACCAGTTATTTCAAATTTGCCAACAAACATTAGCGTATCAAATGATGCTTCGGTTTGTGGTGCCAAAGTAAACTGGACTGCACCAACTGCAACAGATAATTGTCCGGGTGTAACCATTAGCTCAACACATGCGCCAGGTTCTCTGTTCCCTGTAGGGAATACTACAGTTACTTATACAGCAACTGATGCATCTGGAAATCAGGTAAGCGGAAGCTTTACTGTAACGGTGAATGATACAGAAAAACCAACCATTGCGGCTCCTGCGGCTATTCAGGTGAGTAATGATGAGGGACAATGTATAGCAACACCAAGTCTTGGAAATGCATCAACCGGTGATAATTGTGGTGTGCAATCTGTAGTTAATAATGCACCAGTTACATTCCCGGTTGGAACAACAACTGTAATCTGGACAGTAACAGATATTCATGGTAATGTATCAACAGCTACACAAACAGTAACTGTTAACGATACAGAAAAACCAGTAATAGCATGTCTTACCAATCAGGTATTCTGTGCAAATGTTGGCGGAAACAATAACTATAACATTCCAGTTCTCGTTCAGTCTGATAATTGCGGTATTGCAAGTACATCTTATGTTGTATCAGGTGCAACTTCAAGATCAGGAAATGGAACCAATGCAAGTGGCGTATTCTTGATAGGTACATCAACAGTAACTTATACAGTAACAGATGTTCATGGTAATGTATCGAACTGTAGTTTCACTGTGAAGATCAATCCTTTGCCGGTACCTACTGCCCAGGCGGCATCACCAAATGTATTCTGTAAAGAGTTTACGCTTACAGGATTTGGTAATCAGAACGGACCATTCGCTTATAACTGGTCTCTGAATGGCAATACAGTAGGTAGTACACAGGTATTAACTTTAGGATTAACAAATCCGGATGGATTGTACAAACTGTTTATCACCGATGCAAACGGATGTACCAGCGAGTTCCCTGCTACTTATCAGTACAACAAACAAAACCTGACCAACAGTTATACCATCCTAGCTTCTAAAGAAGTGAAACTGGGGGCGTATAATGAAGTACAAACAGGAAGTGTGGGTGTTATGAGCAGTAAAGGTGAAGCAGAATTCAAAAAATACAGCAAAGTGAACGGAGCTGGATCTTTTGTAAAGGCGCCGGAAATTGATAAAGATAAAGGTGTAACTATATTAAGTCAGATTATTGGTGTGGCAACAGTAAGTTTACCTACTATGCAGTATAATACCAGTGTAACGAAATACTTGCCGAGCAATACGGTGGGTGCTAATACAACGGTAACTTTAAATGGTAACTTCAAAGATCTGAATATACGCAAGGGTGCTAATGTAACATTGAATGGAACCATTTTTGGAAGCATTAAAGTAGAAGAAGGAGCCAGCATCAGGTTTACATCTGCAGTGGTAAATATTGAAGAATTAAGAGTTGATAAAGGTTCAAAAACCACAATGAGTTATGTTCGCTTTACACAGCCAACCAGTGTGCGAGTAAGTAAAAATGTAAGTATTGGAAACGATGTAATCGTGAATCCTGATTACCATAGTATAACATTCTACTTGGGTGATACAAAATGTGATGAAGAGAAGTTCTATGTAAAAGGAGATGATACCAAGATAGTAGCCAATATTTATATACCGAATGGGAAACTGAAAATACGTGGTGGTAATGGTAATGATGATGATGATGATAGATGCGACCATAAGGCACACAGTTCTAAGTCATGTAAGCATAACAACAATAAACATGGCCATAAAGATTGTAATCACAATAGCCATAGTGAAAAAGATTGTGATGATAATGTACAAATGGTTGGCTTGTTTATAGCCGAAGAAGTAGAAAGTGAAGGTAAAAACGTAATCTGGAATAATTTTAGTTGTTCAGCTCAAGTGCCAGTCGTAACAATAACTAACACGAATACTAATGCTACATTGACAGCAGAAACAGTTAAACAACCGGATACCCAATCAGCTACTCAATTACAAGTAACAGTAATGCCAAATCCAAGTGCTTCTGTATTCACTATCAAACTGCAAAGCAAATATGATGCGCCGGTTCAAATGCGTATCACAGATGCAACAGGAAGAGCTGTTGAAAGCAAGGCTAACTTGGGTGCTAACAGCACTGTACAGGTAGGAGCAAGCTTTATGAGCGGTACTTATTATGCTGAGTTTACCCAAGGTAACCAACGCAAAGTGGTACAGTTGATTAAAGTGAGGTAACAAGCGTCAGTTTTTAATAGGATAGAAGGGGTTGTCAGCAATGACAGCCCCTTTTTGTTGCCTAAGAAGGCTTTAGGAAAAACAAAGATAAATCCATTGTTTCACCGTAATTTTGCCGCCTGAAAAACAAAGCAAGCAATGATCAGTGCAAGAAATATCACCCTGGCTTATGGTAAAAGGGTATTGTTCGATGAAGTAAATATCAATTTCATAAAAGGGAATTGTTATGGTGTAATTGGTGCCAATGGAGCCGGTAAATCAACTTTTCTCAAAATATTGAGCGGAGAAATTGAACCCAATAAAGGATCCGTTGAGATTACCCCCGGTGAACGTATGTCATTCTTAAAACAAAACCAGTTTGAGTTTGATGAATGCACTGTTCTCAATACCGTGTTGATGGGCCACAAAAAAATGTGGGATATCATGCATGAGCGTGAAGCCATTTATGCCAAAGCTGATTTTTCTGAAGAAGATGGTATCCGTGCCGGTGAGTTGGAAGCCGAATTTGGTGAAATGGGTGGGTATACCGCTGAAAGTGATGCCGCTACCTTATTAAGTAGTTTGGGAATCAAAGACGACATGCATAACAGTCTGATGAAAGATATCCCATCCAACATGAAAGTGCGTGTGTTATTGGCGCAGGCATTGTTTGGAAATCCTGATATCCTCTTATTGGATGAACCTACCAACGGTCTGGATATCGAAACCATCGGATGGTTAGAAAATTTCTTAGCCGACTATGAGAATATTGTATTGGTGGTGAGTCACGACCGACATTTTCTGGATACAGTTTGTACACACGTTGCAGATGTGGATCGCTCAAAGATCAAAGTGTTTACGGGTAACTATACTTTCTGGTACGAGTCATCACAATTGATGAGTCGACAGATCAACGATAAGAACAAAAAAGTAGAAGAGAAGCGTCAGGCTTTATTGGACTTCATTGCTCGATTCTCTGCGAATGCATCGAAAAGTAAGCAGGCTACATCCAGAAAGAAAGCCTTGGAAAAATTAACGATTGAAGAAATTGAACCATCGAATCGTAAATATCCGGGTATCATTTTTCAGCCCTTACGTGAAGTGGGTAACCAGATATTGAATGTGGAGAATCTGAAAAAAGCAGTAGATGGACGTGTGTTGTTTGATAAAGTGAACTTTAGTATCAATAAAGGAGAGAAGATAGCTTTTATAAGTAAGGATCCATTGGCAGTAACCAGTTTCTTTGAAATCATCAATGAAAAAATACAAGCAGATGGCGGAAAGTATGAGTGGGGAACCACCATTACAAAAGCATACCTGCCGGTAGAGAATAATGAATTTTTTACAGAAGGGTTAAACCTGATGGATTGGTTGCGTCAATTTGTTCCATCACATGTAACAGATGCTGATGAGCCATTCATTCGTGGATTCTTGGGTAAGATGTTGTTTAGTGGGGATGATATCATGAAGAAGACCAATGTATTGAGTGGAGGAGAGAAAGTACGTTGTATGGTAAGTAGAATGATGTTGCAGAATCCGAATTTAATTGTATTGGATCAGCCTACCAACCACTTGGATCTGGAAAGTATTCAGAGCTTCAACGAAGGTTGTATCAGTTTCCCCGGAATCGTGTTGCTGACTTCTCATGACCATACATTCATGCAAACGGTTGCCAATCGTATCATTGAGCTAACACCTAAAGGTATCATTGATCGTTTGATGACATTTGATGAGTACATGGAAGATAAGCGTGTGAAGGAATTGAGAGAAGAAATGTATGCATAATTCGCCTAGTGCGAATTGTCTTACCGTATTTCCCGCAAATCTTTTTAGAAGGGTTGTTTTCATGCCGATGAATAGTACATTAGCATGACAATAACTTTTCTATATGTCAGTCATTAAACTACCGCTTTTATTTGTTGGCTCGAAAGGAGAACAGACATTGTACACTCTTTTTGATAGTGGAGCTAATTTATCTTGTATACATCCTGACCACATCGATAGTATAGCCAATAAGGACAAATTACCATCATCTCGGTATATCACTACCGCCAGTGAAGGTCATCGTATAGAAGTAACCTATGTGGCGAGACTTGAATTTTATATTAATGAAGTAATGGTCAGTGATGAATTTTTAGTGGTGCCCGGTTTGACTGAAGAAGCAGTCATAGGTGCCGTCACCATGCAGAAGTGGCGAATGAAATTGGACTTCGATCATGATACTGTTTATGTGGATCCAAAAGTGATGATCATGCAATTGATCTGATTTCTTTTTGTATTCACCTATTAGGCCATTCAATTCATGAATGGCTTTTTTGTTTTTCCTATCTTAGGCAACTTAAATAGCCATTATGAGAAACTTGCTTTTTGCTGTTGTCCTGCTACTGACTATTGGTGTGCAGGCTCAGAATTTAGATTACTACTTACCTAAAAATGTACGGTACAATCCGTCAATTCCTACACCCGCTTCCATAATTGGTCATGAAGTGGGAGAGTGGCATGTTACACATGATCGTTTGGTGAATTATATGAAAGCAGTGGATGCTGCTTCAGATCGTGTGACTTTACAGCAATTGGGTACTACTTATGAAGGACGTTCACAATTGGCATTGATCATCACTTCTCCAAAAAATCATCAAAATCTAGAACAAATACGTCAACAGCATCTGCAGTTAACACAGACCAATCAATCTGCAAACCTGAATCTGAATGAAATGCCTGCTGTTGTTTGGATTGGTCATAGTATTCATGGTAATGAGAGCAGTGGTTCTAATGCTTCCTTATTGACCACCTATTATTTAGCTGCCGCGCAAGGCCCGGAAGTAGATGCTTTATTAGACAAAACAGTGATTTTGCTAGACCCTTCTTTTAATCCGGATGGATTGAATCGTTTTGCAACCTGGGCAAATATGCACAAGAGTCAGACCTTGGTATCTGATCCGCAAGCTAGAGAGTTCAATGAAGTATGGCCGGGTGGAAGATTCAATCATTATTGGTTTGATCTGAACCGTGATTGGTTACCCGCACAACATAGAGAAAGTCAGAATCGCTTACAATTGTTTCATCAGTGGAAGCCGAATATTTTGACAGACCATCATGAGATGGGTAGTAATGCTTCATTCTTTTTTCAACCCGGTGTGCCATCAAGGGTGAATCCGAATACGCCGGCAAAGAATCAGGAATTAACAGCTGCTATCGGAAATTATCACGCTAAATTCTTTGATAGCATCGGCTCTTTGTATTTTACGAAAGAAGGTTATGATGATTTTTATTATGGGAAAGGGTCTACTTATCCTGATATCAACGGAGGAGTAGGTATTCTTTTTGAACAAGCAAGTAGTCGCGGACATGCGCAAGATACGGAAAATGGATTGCTCACTTTTCCATTTACTGTACGCAACCAGTTTACCGCAGCACTGTCTACTTTAGAAGCTGCAAAACAGTTGCGGGTGGATATGTTGAAATACCAGCGTGATTTTTATAAAGAAGTGGAAAAAGAATCCGCAGCTTATCCTGTCAAAGCTTTTGTAGTTGGTGATCAGTATGATCGAACCCGTACAAAAATCTTTATTGAAATGCTGTTACGCCATCAGGTAGATATCTTCAGCCTTAAACAGGATTATGTGGCAGATGGTAAACAATTTAAAGCGGGTAAGTCCTTTGTTATTCCTGCCAATCAGCAACAATTCAAAATCATTAAAACTGTTTTTGAAAAAACATTTGAGTATAAAGACAGTCTTTTCTATGATGTAACCGCCTGGACCATGTCACTGGCATTTGGTATGCCAACTGCAGAGGTTAAAACCAGCTACGATCAATTGCTTGGAGTTAAAGTAATAAATGGAGTACCATTAAGTATCCCCATTATGAATTCGTTACCGAATGCCGCTGCCTATGCTTTTCGCTGGGATGATTATAATGCGCCTAAAGTATTATATGGATTACAGGCAAAAGGTATCAAGGCTAAGGTAGCCACGCAGAAATTCAAAATGATGGTAGATGGTAAGGAAGAATCTTTTGAATATGGTACTATTGTAATACCTGCGGCAACACAGGTACTAAAAGGGAAAGAACTGGCTGTTATGATCGCCAAAGAAGCTGAAATTAGTGGTGTTGAGTTATTTGCATTGCCAACTGGTTTGGCTACTGGTGGAATCGATCTGGGAAGTGCCAGTTTCAACAATGTAAAACAACCGAAAATTATGATGTTTGGTGGCAATGGCACCAGTGCTACAGATGTGGGAGAAATATGGCACATGATCGATATCCGATACAATATACCCGTGAGTATTGTGGATGTAGATCGCTTTAATTCCATCAATGCCGATAAATACAACGTGATTATCATGCCTTCGGGTTCTTATAACAATTTGAATAAGTCTGCTCAGGATAAATTAAAAGAGTGGATAAGTGCTGGTGGAACCTTGGTAGCTACAGAAGATGCTACCAAATGGCTTGCTGCCAATGGATTTACCAAAGTGATCTTCAGAAATGCGGAGGAAAAAAGAGATACAACTTTACAATTGCCTTATTATCTCCGTTCAGATGAAATGCGTGCAAAAGATATGGCTGGTTCCTTATTTGAAGCACAATTAGATCTTACCCATCCATTGGCCTATGGTTACCGCCAACCGTCGGTAACCATTTTTAAATCGAATACCTTATTCATGGATCAGAATAATAACCCATATGATTCACCGGTGATGTATACCGATAATCCTTTGCAAAGCGGGTATTTGTACCGTGGATATAAAGAAGTGGTTAAGAAAAGTGCTGCTATCAACATCGATGCAGTAGGCCGGGGAAAAGTAATTTCCATGGTCGATAATCTCAATTTCAGAGCCTTCTGGTTGGGAACTTCCAAACTATTCATGAATGCGGTCTTCTTCGGAGACATCATCAGATTATAATCCCTATTTCTGTGATTTTCAGTGCTTTCTGTGGCATTTATTGCCACTGAGGGCGCAGAAGGTCACAGAATTTTTTTTGAAAATTTGGGTGGAGGGGTGAGGAAATGTGGAAAACCAGCCTCAAAAATTACTTCCAAATGAAATTTTTACGGAAACTGTGAACAAATTCATTAAAAAAAGAGAAATTCGTATGGATATTTTGGAGCATTTCCCTACCTTTGCCGTCCCGAAAAAAATTGAGTCATGGCAAGAGTATGTCAGGTTACTGGAAAAAAGCCGATCGTAGGAAATAGTGTTTCACACTCAAACATTAAGACCAAGCGTCGTTTTTTACCGAATTTACAAAAGAAGCGTTTCTTTTTTGCTGAGGAAGACCGTTGGGTAACCCTGAAGGTTTCAACTGATGCTTTAAGAACCATCAACAAGAATGGTTTGGCAACTGTGATCAAAGAAATGAGAGCCCAAGGCGCTAAGATCTAATTAACAAAAAGAAAAAACTACCTAATACAATGGCAAAGAAAGGTAACAGGGTACAGGTGATTTTGGAATGCACTGAGCATAAGACCACTGGTCTGCCAGGCACTAGCCGTTATATCACTACCAAAAACAAGAAAAATACGCCTGAGCGTATGGAACTGAAAAAGTTCAATCAGATTTTGAAAAAAGTAACCGTTCATAAAGAAATCAAATAATCATGGCAAAAGCAGCTTCCAAAAACGCGAAAGTAAAAGACCAGAAAGCAGCCGCTGAAGCTAAGAACTGGACTAAAGTAATCAGAGCGGTACGTAGCCCAAAGACAGGTGCATACACCTTCAAAGAAGCTATTGTACACAAAGACAAGGTAAAAGACTTCATGTCAGAGAAATAATCGTTCTGACCTTATCATATTAAAAGCTTTCTCTTTTACGAGAAGGCTTTTTGTATTTAATTGCATCCTTAAAACAAGGTATCATGGGTTTGTTTGATAAATTATTCGGGAAGAAAGAAAAAGAGAGTCTGGATGAGGGATTACAAAAGACCAAAGAAGGATTTTTCTCTAAAATTACCAAAGCAATAGCCGGAAAAACCACGGTAGATGATGAAGTGCTCGATAATTTGGAAGAAGCTCTGGTAAGTGCGGATGTAGGAATTGATACCACGATCAAAATCATTGAAAGAATTGAAAAACGAGTGAAGCAAGATAAGTATGTGAATACTGCTGAACTCAATCAAATTCTACAAGAAGAAATCGCAGCTATTCTTGTGGATGCTCCTGAGCTTTCTTATCAGGATTTCGAAATCCCCGAAGGAAGAAAGCCTTATGTAATATTAGTAGTAGGCGTAAATGGCGTTGGTAAAACCACCACCATCGGAAAACTCGCTCACAATTATAAAAAAGCAGGAAAGGAAGTAGTCTTAGGTGCCGCTGATACTTTTCGTGCAGCAGCTGTTGATCAATTGACCATTTGGAGTGAAAGAGTAGGTGTGCCCATCGTTAAACAAGCCATGGGTTCTGATCCCAGTGCCGTTGCATTTGATACCGTGAAAAGTGCTGTTGCGCGTAATGCCGATGTAGTGATCATAGATACCGCCGGTCGCTTACACAATAAACTGCACCTGATGGATGAACTCAGTAAGATCAAACGTGTGATCCAAAAAGTAATTCCTGATGCTCCTCATGAAGTGATGCTGGTATTGGATGGCTCTACCGGACAAAATGCATTGGAGCAAGCCAAACAATTTACTGCTACGACAGAAGTATCTGCATTATCTATTACCAAATTAGATGGAACGGCCAAAGGCGGCGTTGTACTTGCAATCGCTGATCAATTTAAAATCCCTGTTAAGTATATCGGCGTAGGAGAAAAAATTGATGACCTGATTATTTTTAATAAACATGCTTTTGTAGAAAGCTTGTTTAATAAAACCGAGAAATAAGAAACATGAAATAAGAAATCAGAAAGTAATGTTTATTTTCTGATTTCTTATTTCATATTCCTCTGTTTTTTATTTAAAAAGTATATCTAATCCCAATTCCTCCCCAGCCACCTTCAAAGTAGTTGTATCCGATAAAATTGAAGGAAGGTTGCCAGTCGAAGCTAAGGTTCAACGGAGCGCCTTTGATCTTGTAATCAACACCCAATACACCATCCACGCCAATGGCTAAACCATCATTACGTGTGGGATAACGATTGCGCCAGTTGTCACTCCATACGCCAAGGTGAGCACCACCACCTATATACCATTTCAATCCTTCCACACCGGTAAAATCGCCATGGTACTCATATAAACCCGTTAAACGAAAACCATCATTGGAGATATATCCAAGTCCTTCCAGTGCCACATTGCTTTTTGTGAAATGCTTGATACTAATGGCTCCGGGATATACTTTTACACCTAACGCTGTTTTGTAAGTGGATCCGGTACTTTGAGACATCGCTGCATTGGCAGCAAAAATGATAAGGGTTAACAGAACTATCTTTTTCATAACAGTGTTTTTGTCTGTATAAGATAAAATCGTGCCAAAAATAATCCTGTGATTCCGGAAGGAATAGTTAAGGTTACTTTTGGTTTTATATTTAGGTTTGTACTATGCACAGTTTTAAAGATTTAGTAACAAAATTTGCTGACCATTTTGCGGTCAGACACTTTCCTCAGCAGCCGGCCAGTTTATACGAACCCAATGAATATTTTTTATCATGGGGTGGAAAAAGAATCAGACCTGTGATGTGTTTGATGGGAAATGAATTATTCGATGAGATCCATCCCGATAGTTTTGAACTGGCCACTGCAATTGAATTGTTTCACAATTTCACATTGATTCATGATGATATCATGGATGAAGCACCCCTTCGTAGGGGGATGGAAACTGTACACATGAAATACGGATTGAGTACAGCTTTATTAGCAGGTGATGTGATGCTGATCAAAGCCTATGATTATTTGAATAAAATACAACCCCAATACCTGCATCGCATCATCCATCTTTTTAATAAAACCGCAAGAGAGGTTTGCGAAGGACAGCAAATGGATATGGACTTTGAACAAAGTAGTTCAGTATCACTGGATGATTATATTCATATGATCAGCTTGAAGACATCTGTGTTATTAGCAGCCAGTTTGGAAATGGGAGCCATCATTGGTGGTGCCAGTGAAGGCAATTGTAAACACCTGTATGAGTTTGGCAAGAATCTGGGTATCGCTTTCCAAGTACAAGATGATTATTTAGATGCTTTTGGTGACCCGGAAAAATTTGGAAAAGATGTAGGTGGAGATATCCGTCAGAATAAGAAAACATTTCTGATGTTGCATGCATTGGAAGTTGCCAATACTGAGCAAAAAAACAGACTGTTTCAGTTGATGCAGCAAAACCCTCCGGATAAAGTGGAACAGGTGCTACAGATATTCCGTGATTGCAATATTGATGACTGGGCAAAAGAATTAAAAGATAAATATCTCCAAACCGCTTTACATCATCTGGAAGCCATTGCTGTTCGGTCTGTTCGTAAGGAACCCCTGCAAGAACTGGCTAATTTCCTGATACAGCGCGAATATTAACAGGATTCATTTATCTTGTCATCGATACAAATTGTGATCAACCATTTGTATCTGTTCAGATTGCTTTATACCAAAACCAACGAGCATGTCAGCTTCTTTATTCAGAAGAAAATCCATCGATAAAATTGCGGCAGAAGCCGCGGCAGGTCATACAGATGGTCATGGTACCGGATTAAAAAAAATACTGGGGGTACGTGACCTTACATTTATGGGTATTGCCGCTGTAATTGGCGCGGGTATTTTTTCAACCATAGGTACTGCTGCATATAATGGCGGACCCGGGATTGCTGTTTTATTCGTCATTACGGCCATCACCTGTGGCTTTAGCGCCCTCTGTTATGCGGAATTCGCGAGTCGAATTCCCATCGCCGGAAGTGCTTATACTTATGCCTATGTTTCTTTTGGTGAAGTGATCGCTTGGATCATTGGTTGGGCATTGATACTTGAATATTCGATTGGTAATATCGTTGTGGCCATTAGTTGGAGCGGATATTTTAATAATCTATTGGAAGGATTTGGTATTCACCTACCCGGCTGGCTCGCCACCAATGCTTCGAATGCGCAATTGGGTTATGAGGAAGCAATGAAAGGTATGGCGGAAGGAAAGACATTAGAGAGCATGACCAATCATGCCAGAATGGGATATGATGCCATTATAAATGCCCCTGTACTGGGAGGATGGAAGATGATTATTAATATTCCTGCTTTTATGATTGTAGCGCTGATTACTGTTTTGGCATATATCGGTATTAAAGAAAGCAAGAAGAGTACCAACGCCATGGTGATGTTCAAAATTGGGGTGATCATTTTTGTGATCGTAATGGGCTTCTTTTATGTAGACACAGATAACTGGACTCCTTTTATGCCCAATGGTTTTGGTGGGGTATTAGCAGGAGTATCCGCTGTGTTCTATGCCTATATAGGTTTTGATGCCATTTCTACTACTGCAGAAGAATGTAAAAATCCACAAAGAGATCTGCCTAAAGGCATGATCTATTCATTGTTGATCTGTACCGGCTTGTACATTTTGATTGCGCTGGTACTAACAGGTATGGTGCATTACAGTGAACTGAAAGTAGATGATCCTTTGGCTTATGTATTTGATAAGCTTAAAATGAATAAGATCGGTTATATCATATCCATCAGTGCGGTAGTCGCTACCACCAGTGTATTGTTGGTATTCGCACTCGGACAACCACGTATCTGGATGAGTATGAGTAGGGATGGATTGTTGCCAAAGAAATTCGCACAAGTACATCCTAAATTCCAAACACCTTCTTTTGCAACGATTTTAACCGGTTTAATGGCGGGTGTGCCTGCATTGTTTATGTCTAGTGGTACTATGACAGACCTTACCAGTATCGGCACTTTATTCGCTTTTGTGTTGGTATGTTTTGGTGTACTGGCACTGCCACGTATCGCAAAAGCCAAAGGAAGCAATGCCTTTACATTGCCTTATATCAATGGTAAATTATTGATTCCTGCATTGGTGGCAGTATTCGTTTATTTTTCTTGGGATCGTATCATGGCTGCTTTTCAGAATATAGGATCAGAAGGCTATCAAGAAATATTATTCCTCGTCTTTGTATTGATTGCTTTGGTTACTGCTGTGTATAGTTTTCTGAAGAATCATTCATTGATACCGGTGCTAGGAGCTTTGTGTTGCTTATACCTGATGATCGAAATACCTGCCGTAAGTTGGTTATGGTTCTTTATTTGGATGGGTATTGGATTATCGATCTACTTCTTATACGGGCGCAAACGCAGTAGATTGAATACCGAATCCTGATCGAATCTGATTAACTTTGCAGCGAAATTTTGTGAGACATGAAGTACCAGGTTGGTGATGATATTATCGTATTGCACAGCAATGAAGAAGGAAAGGTGATTGAATTGATCAATGACAAAATGGTCATGATTGAAGTGAGGGGTGTGAAGTTCCCGGCTTACATGGATCAGATCGATTTTCCATATTTCTATCGCTTCACTAAAAAGAAACAGGAACCGGAAAAAAAACTTCCTCCCAAACAATACATCGATCAGGTTCCCAAGGAAAAACCCAAACCCAATCAAATACAAGTAGCGGATGGGGTATGGCTATCTTTCATTCCCAAATTTGCATTGGATGATTTTAATGATGAAGTAGTAGAGTTACTGAAAGTGCATTTGGTAAATAAAACACCGGATGCTTATCAATTTACCTACAAACAATTCTTTTTGAATGATCTGAATTTTGAATTGGTGAATCAGGTACAGGGCTTTCACGATTTTTATCTACACGATATTGATTTTGAAGCAGTAAATGATAGTCCATCATTCGCTATTGATTTCTCCTTACTCTCACCCCAAAAAGGGAAAGCTGCTCACTATGAAGCACAACTAAAACTAAAACCTAAGCAAATCTTTCAACGGATTGAAGCCTTGAAAGAAAATAATGAACCTACTTTTTCTTATCAGCTGTTTAAAGAATATCCTGAGAAGAATGAAGCTGAAGATTATGTAGATCTATCTAAATTGTCCAATAAGGGTTATAAAATTTATGATGCATCCAAAGTGCGTCAACATTTACCTCCCGCAAGATCGGTGATTGATCTTCACATTGAAAAGTTGACAGACAAATACGATCATCTCAGTAATATCGAGATCATCGGCATTCAATTGTCTGAATTTGAAAAATGGTTTGATCTGGCCATTGCCCATCGTCAACCTTCATTGATTGTTATTCACGGCGTAGGAAAGGGGCGTTTAAGGGAAGAAATACATGACATTCTCAAAACCAAAAAAGAAGTAAAGCATTTCATCAATCAATATGATCCCAGATTTGGGTATGGGGCTACGGAAGTGTTTTTTCAGTATTGATTGAAAAATCAAAAGTCAAAATGCAAAAGTCAAAAAGGGTGTTTTGATTTTTGACTTTTGCATTTTGACTTTTGAATTGTTTGCCCCTCACCTCGTTTTAAGTTAACTTTGCATTGCATAAGCCCGAACCATCGCCCCCACAGTACTGTGGGGGAGGAAAGTCCGGACAGCATAGGGCAACCCACCGGTGAATAGCCGGCCCCCCATTCGCCTAAGGCGAATGGGAGAGAGAAAGTGCCACAGAAAATAACCGTCTCAGTCTCGCCTCAGGCGAGATGGGGGTAAGGGTGAAAATGTGAGGTAAGAGCTCACGTTCTGTATTGGTAACAAGACAGAAGGGTAAACCTTGGGTGCTGTAATGCCATGTATAGGAGTCTTTGAGAGCGGCTCGTTCGATTTCGATCTCGCCTTAGGCGAGACGGAAGGATTCCAGGGTAGGCAGCAAGATCCCTGCAGTAATGCAGGGGCTAGATAAATGATGGTGTAGGAACAGAATCCGGCTTATGAGGCTTATGTTTTTGATCTTTGAGTTCTTGATTTTTTGATTTCTTGATTTGAACGAATGTTTATAAAGAAATCAAAAAATCACAGATCAAAAAATCACAGATCAAAAAATCACAGATCAAAAAAT
>JAAXIF010000058.1 GCA_012270485.1 Sphingobacteriales bacterium
GCAAAAGTATATGTACTATCATTTGCACTCCCTACGCACACTATACCCGCTTTTAAGGTCAATGTAGGTGTGACTGTGCTTGTTGACACATCAAACGATATCTGCGCCTTAGATGCCGTTCTAGAACGGGGTAAATATCCAATATTCGATGCAAGAGAAACCACATTCTCTCTTAAAGTTGCAGAATCCAAGAAGGATTCATTCACAATCATATTGGAATTGAATGCTGTAATATATGTGTTATACGCTAAAGTATCAATTAAAACAGAAAAATTTGATCCTTCAAAATCAAAATCCGTAAATGTAGAGTTAGAACGGAGATAATCTTTGATGGATGTTTTTATCTGATCAAAGTCTAAATTGGAGTATTTTGTAAAAGGCATTTTATCTTGTTGCCTCTAAGAGGAATGAATATTCTTGTCTTGGAAACTCTTGACCTACTATATCAAAAATAACGGTCACATTAAATGTATTTGTATCTGGTTGTGGATCTACCTCAACAATAACATTATCAACACGTTCTTCAAAGTTTTCGATTGCAATTAATATTTGATCCTGAATAACAGATGCAGTACCAAAGTCAACAAATTCAAATAAAGATCTTCTCACATCAGAACCCAACAAAGAATTAAAAAATCTCTCTGTTGGGATTGTTTGAACGATATTTCTTACCGCACGACGAATTGCATTCTCATTTTTTAAAATTGGTAAGTCTTTTGTCACAGGATGGGGCACAAAAGACAAACTAATGTCCTTAAATGACCTTGATACCCTTTGAACTGCCATTGGAAAAGAGTTTTCTTAATTTATTTATACCCCTATTCCTGCAGATTCTTTTGCCCTTTCTTCAAATCATCGTGCATAATCTCCTGAAGAACTCTTTCTTCTGGAATATCATTGGTTTTGTGTGGTAATGACCAGTAATCTGTTGTTAAACTTGTGGTGCCCCACAATTTTTTCATATATTCTGCATTTCTATCGACTGGTGAATTGCCCATTTTGCTTTTATTTTAGAAAAACAGAACTTTTTAAGGGGTTTCTATCCCTTTTTTTATTTATTTTTACTATTCGGCATTAATGCAACGTGGATTGCAAGGATTTTGTCCACAATTTGAACAAACTTCACGTTCTTTTGCAGTTTTCCAGAAATATTCGTCCTCACGACCCATTCCAAGACGATCATTTCCATTTTCAACCTGATAATATTGTGTTGAGACTTTAAAATCGGGCATTTTGGGGTCAACAGGTGTCAAACTATTGTCAAAAATTCGTAATCTGTTGTTTGGATACAGTGCATACTGCCCATTTTCAAGTTCAATGAGGTTATGTGACTTGTGTTCTGCAGGATTCTCACTCGTTGCCCAATCAACATAGTCCGGATCATGATGATAATTGTCAATCGTACAGATATAAGTGCCTTTTACGATATCATGATCCCTTGTGTAACACTCAAAATCCATTGAACCAATGAATTTCTTATCTACCGAGACGACTCCGTAGTCCATACAATTCCAAAATTGTAGGTTTGGTAAGCTCATATCAGGTGAAGGGGTTTCAGGATCCGATACAAAGGCACTGATGGGCAGTTTATCGTACATTGCCGCATATTCTGGTAAATATGTCTCAAAATAAAAAGCACGTCCAGGAATCGATTTAACCGAAACCCAGACGCCTTTGACAAATTCACCGTGTCCACTTTGATGGTCTGTTAGATATTCTTTACGAACCCATACTTCCATTGAAGGAAGATTTGCTATCAAACATGCCATGGTGATTTTATATTACTATAAGTATGTATTATCGACCTTGACCCCGATAACGCTTACGTTTTGCATTGCGAGAAGATGCCGCATACTTGGTGTGCTGCCCAGATCCCTGACGAGTTTTTTTGGGCTTACCAGGCATAAAACCGTCTTTGACCAAACCAACCTTTGAACGTACTGCCATAATAACTCCTTAAATTCGAATAATCTTAGTTTCTAAATTTTGTGGTCTTGGAGAACCTTTCTGATAATACTCTATCGAAAGGTCCTCCATAATATCAAAGTATTCCTCCTGTGTCAATCCTTTATACAGAACTTTTCCTTTATGGAGAATTGTATACTTTTCGTCAGACATCAAATCACACGAGTCTTTTCGTGTCCAACGCGAATGCGAGGATCACACCAAATCTCAAATCCTGCTTCCTTTGCATCCAGACAGAAACTTACATCCTCTCCACACATGTCCTGAACCTCTCCAGATTCAAAGACCTGCATCTTCGGTGCAAACCATGGATACTTCATGTCTTCGTGCTCAAAGACTCCGTGCTTAATCAGCAACCATCCAAATCCTGCATAATCAACAGTAAATGGTTTGCGCCGCTTTGAGATGCTCTCTCCGGTTTCATGATTCATTACTCCACCATTATTACGGAAATCATCCTCTTCCATCCAGTGTGCAACACTCGTTGTACGACCATCTTCGGTCATGTACCATCCACTTGCAATATCCTTATCAAGAAGAATCAGTTGCCAAAACTTCTCTGCATTAAACACAATGTCACTATCAATCCACAACTGATAGTCATAGTTCAACTTACCGTCCCAAGGAATCTGATCCGGTCCTCGCAGTACATTCGCACCAAGACACTTGCAGCGAGCAAAATTCACCATCGATGAATAATCTTGCGAAATCTGAATACTTGCTCCTGCCTGTACAAGATCAAAACAAAGTTGTACAAAATTTTTGAGATACGTATAAGAGACTCCTCTACCTGGTAGGCAAAATACAATGGCCTTGCCTTTTACCATCTCTCTTGCCTTTTCATAGTCCCATTCTCGTGTTGTCTCAGACGGTTTGGGTGCTTTTGCTTTTACAGTGAATCCTTTTGCCATAATTCAGTAACGTTACTTCAGTATCATAACACTCTATCTATACAAAGTCAATTATTCGATATCTCTGATAATAATACAATCATTCTCAACCTCAATGTTTATTTCAACTCCCTCGTACCATCCCTTCTCATCACAAATCCATTCAGGTATCGTAATATAGTGCTCCCCATTTACTGGATCGATCTCTATGGTCGTAAAATTTTCTGCGCGATTTTTTTGCATATCTTTGAACCCTATGGTCATTTTTTATATATGAAAAATTTTTTTTATGAGAGTGAAATAAAGAAGTCGATCTGGGTCGTTTATAGCTTATAAGGGACCCATCGATTTTATATACACGGCGGGCGACACATAAGGGGGCATAATACCCCCAACTGGTGATTCACGAACGAATGAACTTATCAGACTGTTGCATACTTACCATTCGTGAAGTTAGCAACACTGAAGGACCGACGATTGACCAACTTAAATGTACCGAACTCACTGCTCATAACATAACCCTCCGCAGAGATTTCATCCTGCCCGATGAATGCACGGGGACCAATATTCCGGCACTGATACATCAACTCTTCCTTCAAAACTAACATCAACCCGTACAGATTGCAAAGGTCAACATTTCCCATAAAATCGTAGGGTGTGATACCCTTACCGTTACGAATGGCACTATTAATATTTTTCTTTATTTGTGCCGCATCCTTATCAGTCACGAACTCGACGGTTTGCATTAGTTTCTCAATCATATCTACAACGGGAGGTAACTCAAACTCAGTGTTCGGTTCGGTATAGGAACCCGACCAAATGTATGCCTTAGGGAACACGAACTTACAATAAGGTGTATCGGTAATGATAAACTTCATTGGACTTGCTACAGCATCACGCAGGTCAGAATCTGCGGTGTAAACTGTATGCGGAGCAATGATAATATTTTCCTGAACTACTTCATCGAACTGGTATGTAATTGTGTTGGGAGTATATTCGTCAGATCCACCGAAACCGATAAAATCCCCTTGGAAAATGCCATCTGTATGAGGCAACCAATCAAAACAAGTGTGCAGAATTGTTGCAACTTCACCGATGTGGTTCTGATCAATTTCCGCATGAGATTCGTTGATTTTGATTTTAACTTTGTTGAAGACAGATTTGGTGCCTACGAAGAACTTACCAGTCGCAGGATTAGTCCCCCAAACGATTGCCGGAGCACCATCAACTTTCACAGAAAGATGAAACTCAGACTTGATAGATTGCAGGAACGAAGTATCACC
>JAAXIF010000034.1 GCA_012270485.1 Sphingobacteriales bacterium
ACGACCCGCTGCAGTTTACAAAGAATTTACAATAAATTTAGTCGGACAATAATGAAAAAATATAGAACAGATAAACGACTATTTGAATGGGAAAAAATAGGGAATTATAAAACACGCTGCTAGCCAAATAATGATATTCAAAGGAGTTCCAACTTTTATATAATCTTTGAACTGATAATTTCCTGGTGAATAGACCATGGTATTTGTTGGATAGCTTACTGGCGACATAAAAGTAAGAGAACAAGCAAACATAACAGCTATCAAAAAGGGTTTTTCACTGACTTGTAACGACTGAGCAATACTAATTACGATAGGTGATAACAAAGCAGCGGTTGCTTTGCTAGACAATATATTAGTAGAAAGTACAGCAATTATATAAATAATACCTAAAATCCATCTCGGATCAAGTGAACCTAGTAAATCGACAAGCTGCTCTGAAATTAAATCTGCACCTCCTGTTTTTTCCAATGCTTTTCCCATAGAAAGAACCCCTGCCATCATAAAAATAACTTTCCATTCTATTGCATCATATGCTTCTTTAGGTTTAATGACAGCAGTAGTTACCAATACTACACAGCCAATCATGGCACTAATCAATATAGAAGTAAGTCCTGTAGCTGCGGCTACTACAACTCCAATTGCTATGAGTAAAGCGGGTATCCCTTTTTTATAATTTACTTGTTTATTCGAATAAGTAGAAAGTGAAATAACTTGGCCAGCCTGAATCAATTGTTGCATGGCTTCATCATCAGTATACAATAAAAGCATATCACCTTCTTTTAGTATTACATCAGTGATATTATGTAGAATTGTTTCATTGCGGTGTCTTATTGCAATAACAGTAGCATGATACCGATCCATGAAATTCAAATGTTTCAATGAAAAATTTGCAAGATTTGAACCATATGGTATCATCACTTCATAAATTTTATAACCCTTTTGTTCAGTTTCTGTTCTTTGAGTTTCTCCTTTGAAAGCTATGGAAGTATTTTTTTGAATGGCTTGTAATGTAACAGGATCAGCAGCGATTTTTAAAATGTCTTGCTCTTGTAAAATGATCTCTGTAGAAGGGTTCTCAAAAATAGCTGCCCCCCTTTTTAAAAAAATAATTTGAACATTTAAGTCACGCAGAATTGATGATTTAGCAATAGGTTTACCTGCGTCCTTATTTTCTGGAAGAATTACTAATTCGGCTACATATTCTTCTGCCTTTTGAATCCCATTAGTAGGCATTGTACTTTTTCTATTTGGTAAAAGAAAAGGGGCAATGAAAAACAGATATAACAAACCTATTGCCAGCAAGCAAAGAGCCGCTTTTGAAAATTCAAACATGCCAAAACCCATTAAACCACTTTTTTCTGCATAGCTACTTACCAGAATATTAGTTGAAGTTCCAATGAGTGTACAAGTTCCTCCGAATAAAGCAGCAAATGATATTGGGATAAGCAGTTTTGAAGGACTAATATTTGCCTGATGACACACCGACAATGCCATAGGTATCAAAAGGGCAACAACAGCAGCGTCATTAATAAAAGCAGATAAACATGCTGATGTGACACAAAAAATAATTAAAGCAATAATATAGTGTATCCTTGCTAGCCTAACAATTTTTTGAGAAAGGCCATCAATCATCCCGCTCTTGAAAACCGAAGCGCTCACCACAAACATACAGCCTAAGGTTAAAGTAGCTGGGTGATTAAATCCTGAAAATCCTTCTTCCGGACTTAATACTCCAGTGACAATAAATAATGCCATGATTAAAATTGAAGTAGTATCAATACTAAAGTATTCTTTTACAAACAGAAATATCCCTACACAAATAATGGCTATTGTTATGTATAGTGCTATCATGAAAATTAGTTTTATAGAATTAAACGAACACCGCCTAAGTCTTCTACTCGGTAACTAAATTTATCACCCGGAGAGCTGATAAACATAAAGTTCTTAGGTATCTTCCATTCTGTGCTTAACTGATCAATTAGTTCAGGTCCAAATTTTCCTTCCAATGTGATGTACTCCATTTTAATTTCGGGATAAGCTCTGTCCAATACTTCAAAGTCTTTTAGAAATTGTTCCGGAGGAGGCTGGTGTTCAGATAATACAGTCACAATTCTGATTTTTCTGGTGATCTCATTCTCCTGTAAATAAATCATTACTTTATTCAGTGTGGCAATATCATCCCCTTTTGAAAAGAACACAAAATCTTGCTCATGTAGTTTGTCTAGAAATTTGTTAATGACAAGGTGACTCAATAAGGAAAGTTTTCTCAATTCTGTTGTGATAGATTTTAAAATAGTCAATATAAACTCCATGATATGATTCCTGTTCAGCATGGCATAGATCAATAACATGGTAGGAATAAAATACTGTAAGAATACCACCAGATATTCCGGATGCATTTTGATATTTCCATACAGTCCAATCGATACTCCCATTAAAGCAATCAGAACAAATAATGGAGAAGCGTATTCAGGCCTGGGTAATCTTGCTCTTCTGATTTTCAAGATAAGATTGCCCAATGCAAAAAAGATCATCACCAATAAAAACGAAATGGTATAGACACCTGCTAACGGACCCAGCGCACCTTTTGTAACCATTAATACGGAGATGCAGAGCAGAAAAAATGTGATCAATATACGATAGCTACTACCTCGTTTATTTTCTTTTAATAGAAACTGGGGTAATACTCTGTCTAAGGTCATACGTTTAATCAAACCATTAACGCCTACAAAAGAAGTAAGTACGGCACCGCTCAATACCAATACTGCATTTAATGAAATGATGGTTGCCAGCCATTGTCCGCCTGTTAAAGATGCCATGTGGCTTAGTAATGATTGTTGGTGGGCATCTACTTCAGCTACCGGCATGACTCCAATTGCTAAAAATGCAATCAAAGGATTTAAGATGGATACAGCCAGCCACATATTTTTAAGTGTCTTAGGAAACACTCCTTTTTGTTGTTCCTCAACGAAATTAGCAGAACTCTCAAACCCTGAAATGCCTAATAATGCTGCACTAAATCCAAAAAATAAAGCCATTCCAAAACTTCCTCCTCGAATGGGTAAAGAGAAATTTTCAACGAGAACAGATGTTCCATGAGTCACTAAAAAATAAATAGCACTTATTACAAGTAAAGCCATCGATGCCATGTGGATGATAAATATGACAAGTGCTACAATGGCGCTTTCCGAAATTCCGGCAATAGTAAGACAGAGGAAAAAGAATAACAATAAAAGGGTAGCTAGAATAATATTGATTTGAGGTAAACTGTGGTGCAAATAATGCATGGCTTCACTCGCAGAAATAACAGCGGTAGCCATATAAGATAGAATGGTTAAACAAGCTGCAACCGAGGCATTGGTTTTAGAAGTGGTATTCAATAATACATTATATGCGCCCCCATTTAAAGGCAAAGCACCAACTACTTCACCATAAATCTTTCTGAATAAGAATAATACGGCAGCTACGATCAACAATGCAATCCAAGCATACTGTCCGGACATAGCAATGGTAATAGCTGAAACATACAAGCAGGATGAAGTAATGTCATTTCCACTGATGGCAGTTGCTTTCCAGGTATTGAGTTTTTGAGTAGTCGACATAGGTAGAATTGAAAGATATATTGCAAAAGAAATGTAGATCGTTACAATCTAACATCTTCAATGGTTCTCTGTTGTCGACTCCTTTCGGCAGCAAAAGCCATCAGATGACTTTCAACAGATACTTCAATAGATGAACTGAGTAAATTTTTATCCTGCTGATAAACCGCTTGGAGCCAGTCTTTCACGAGTCGATGATCACCACCGCCATGTGGATCGGTTTTCAGACTCCAAGATGTTTGCTTTCTGGTTTTGAAATCTGTTAGTACAAAAGTTTCCATATCACCCATGATATCACCTGCTGAGCCCATGATGCGCGTTCGTCTTCCTTCATAAGAAACATGGGCTTCCATGGAAAACGCTGCGGTAACACCATTTTCAAATAACATGTTTACTGTTAAGTGATCGGGTTGATCATTATCCATTTTATACACACATCTTCCATAATCAGTTGTTTTGAGTTGTTCTAAAATATGTTCACCCCAATCATCTTCTTCTGCGGGTGGATCAAATACATAGAGTCTTTTTCGGTCACGGTAATAGATTTGAATAGCTGAATAGGGGCATGTTCCTTCAACAGCGCAACCATCTGTACATCTTTCAGTACTTCCTTTCGGTGCATTGCGATTGGTGAACCAACTTAGATTGCCAAAGCAGTGAACATCATGAACCGGACTATTCACCAGCCATCGTATGATGTCGGTATCATGTGATGATTTCGCTAGAATAATGGGAGTCGCTTTTTTACTGTTGCGCCATTTGCCTCTCACATAGGAATGACTCATGTGTATGTGTTCAATTGGCTCCATATGTTGCATGCTAATGATATTGCCTATCAATCCTGCATCTATTACTTGTTTTAACTCACGGAAATAAGGAGAATAGCGTAATACATGACAAACGCCCACAATTTTTCCGGTTTCTTTAGCTTTTTGTAAGATTTGCCGGCATTCTTCTTCTGTAGGTGCAATGGGTTTTTCCAGCAGTACGTCATATCCTGCTTCGAGAGCGGCAAGGCAAGGTTTTGTGTGTAATTGATCAGGCGTTGCTATAATTACTGCATCAGCAAATTTTGGCTGTTTGAATATTTCAGACCAATCGCTAAAACAATATTGATCAGGAATATTATACTCTTCAGCTGCTTGTTTTCTTCTTGATAAGCTTGCATCCGCTACGGCAACAATCTTCATTTCTTCCGGATATTCGAGCATATAGCTTGCATAAATATTTCCACGATGTCCCGCACCAATCAGAATGACTTTAACCGGTGATTCAATTTTTTGATGGAGCGGGTTGAAAAATACATCATCATCTAATCCAAATAAACTGGCGATTTCATTCCAGCTATTGGTTGCGGTATCTTTTAAAAAACTAAGTGGACGTAAAAATTTTCTGGATGTAATAAATTGTCTAAGAGACATGAACTAAACATTTGGTGAAAGAATACATTCCTTATTTTGAACTGATCACTTATTCGATTAAAACCAACACCAGATCCATTACATTGGTTTGTGTGGGACCTGTTTTTAATAATCCTCCGGTCTGTTTAAAAAAGGAATAGGCATCACAATTCGTGAAATAGGTATCAGGGTCTAATTTCTTTTGAACGCTGATGGCTATTGATTCTATATCTGCAATGGCTCCGGCTGCATCTGTTGGTCCATCAGTACCATCTGTTCCTGCTGCCAAAAAAGTAAGTGAATAGGTTTCATTGTCTTTTCTTTTTTTCATCTCAATCAAAGCTGTGAGCGCCATGTGTTGGTTTCGTCCTCCAATACCCGTTCCGGTTACTTGTAGGGTCGTTTCTCCTCCGGTGACTATACATGCAGGCAATGAACCTGTAAAAGATTTGCAAAATTCAATAATCGCTTGTGCTGTAATGATTGTATCTCCATGTAATGAATGTAAACGGTGTACCTGATAACCCATTGTCTGTGCCTTTTCAGATGCAGCTTTTATCGCTATATCATTCGCTCCTATCATTATATTCGTCACAATATTCAATAAAGGATCATTGTGTTTAACCGTTTCTGTAAATAAACCTTTGGCACCCCTTTGTAAGTATTCCCATACTCGCGTCGGGATCACTTCTTCCAGTTGATATTTTTTCAGTACACCCAGTGCATCTTCGTAAGTAGTATTATCCGCAACAGTAGGGCCACTGGCAATAACAGATAAATCATTATCCGGTACATCAGATAGTATAAGGGTAAACCATTTGCTATCAGGTGCATAGCGTAATAATTGTCCCCCTTTGATTTTTGACAAATGTTTCCGTACTGTATTGTTTTCATGAATAGAGGCTCCGGATTTCAACAGCTTATCAAAAACAACTTGCATATCAGACTGTGATAGTTCTTCAGGAACATCTGCCCATAAAGAAGAAGCGCCCCCGCTTAACAAACAAATAATGATATCGTTTGCTGTAGCTTCTTGTAATAATTCGATCGTGTTTTCAACTGCCAGAAAACTGTTTTGATCAGGAACGGGATGAGCTGCTTCCCAACAAACTACTTTTTCGAGTGCAATAACATGTTGGTATTTTGTTGTGACAAATCCTTTGTAAATGTGGTCACCAAGAATTCTTTCTGTTTCTAAAGCCATGGCTGCTGTTGCTTTTCCGGCCCCAATAACAAAAATCTTTTGATCAGTAGATAATGGTAAAGATTGTTGACCAATCGTCAGAATAGCATCTGCTAATTGAATATATTTTGAAACAAGATTGGAAGGATGTACCGCTGCAATAGCTGTTTGAAAAATCGATATGGCATTATGTTTTCCAGGCATTGACTACGTTTAGGTGTAGGAATGTACTATCTGCCGGGATATTGTAAAGTTCGTAAACAATTTTCTTTTCCGGAGAAAAATTAAATATTCCGCTTTGAAAATTAACAAAATGACGAAATTACACAGATCATTCATCAACGAACCATCTTATGATCCGCAAATACATGTTCGCCTTATCTCTTTTCTTGATGCAGCAATGCCTTTCACAGGATAGCTATCATCAGGAAATAGATCAATGGAAGAAAGAGCGGCTACTTGAATTAAAATCGGAACAAGGCTGGTTGAATCTTGCTGGACTCTTTTGGATCAAAGAAGGTAAACGATATTTTGGTGGGGCTACTACGGATGATATTCGTTTCCCGATCCCTTCTTTTCCTGCACGGGTTGGATATTTTGAAAGAAAAGGAAATATAGTAAAGCAAGTCTTGGAGAAGGATATAGCATTATCGTCTAATGGTGTTTTCCAAAAAGAAAGCGTGATCTTTCATCCCGATTCGATACAGCCGATACAAATGTCTTTTGCTCATTATCGTTGGACCTTATTACAAAGAGATGAATTGATCGGTATTCGTTTTAGGGATCTAAAACATCCGGCTGTAGATGCATTACAGGCTATTCCCTGTTTTCCGATCGATGCCTTGTTTCGTATACAAGCAAAGCTGGTTCCTTCGCTACTTCCCACTAAGATCCCAGTAGCCAATGTGCTTGGACAAATAACACAACAGTTATCACCCGGAAAGTTGGTATTTAGTGTACAAGGCGAAACTTATAGTTTGGATGCATTACAAGAAGGAGATAAGCTTTTTATTGTTTTTGGTGATCAAACAAGTGGGCGATCAACTTATGCATCCGGTCGGTATTTGTATGCGGTGATGCCTGGTGTGGATGGAATCACAATTCTAGACTTTAATAAAGCATTTAATCCACCTTGTGTATTTACATCTTATGCTACCTGCCTCTTACCTCCCACACAAAATATACTTCGAATAGCGGTAAAAGCAGGCGAAATGATGGTAGGCGATCATTAAGATTTTAGCAACTGTCTGATACTGCTTAAATGAGCAAATAAAACAGCTGGTACAATCAATCCCGGTAAAAATATATAAGGAAAATAAGTCAAGCCGATATTCGGTTGTTCAAAACCAAAACGTTGAAAAGGGGAAGGAACAGAAAGAATACCATGGAATGCGATATTCACTAAAAGTCCTAGACAAATCAGGTTCCAGATCAGCAATACTGTTTTACTGAGTACTTTTTTATGATACCCGAAATAAGCAATAAGGGGTGCTGTTATACCGGATATGATATCAAAATTAATTCCCTCAAAAGTCATTAATTGAGGAACAAGTTGATATGAGTATAGCGCGAACAAACAAAATTCAACCGGTACACGAACAATATGTAAAAGACTGAGTTGATCTGGTCTTAATAGATCAATAAAGTTTTGCCCTTTGCGGGTTGCAAACATAATCAGTATGAGTGTTACCGGAGGAAGCAACATGGCCATAAATCTGGGAGGAATGGTTTGCATGTTGGTATAAAAACCGGTAATGGCTACAACGCTTTGTCCAACCATCCAAATGATCAGCAAACTTGCTAGGATCCTATTACCATGTGCTGCTTTTATCAAAAAGTAACAAGTAAGTAGAACCGTGGCTACAAAGCCCAATGGTAAATACAATGGGACGTTGTTCATAAGGGTTAAGTTTATACAAAGAAAAAGAATTGCCGATTCGGTCAACCATGAATTCCATTAACGGTAATCATTGGATTGGTTAATGGGTATTTCTTTTGTATCTAAAATTAATAATGATCAACTGTTGTGCTGTACAAGGGAACTGCTGTGAATAGCGGCACTCATTTCTTTGATCAGGGAAACATCTTTTTCAATGGCATTGCCAATTACAATCACATCAGCACCGGCTTTGCAATTACGGTAGGCTTTTTCAGGATCAGTAATACCACCGCCAATAATTAGTGGGATTTCAATATGGCGGGCTACTTTTTCAATCATATGTTCAGTGATGGGTCTTTTGGCGCCACTGCCGGCATCCATATAAATTAATTTCATGCCCAACATTTCACCTGCCATGGCCGTACACATCGCGATTTCATTTTTGTCGGCTGGAATAGGTGTAGCATTGGAAATATAGGAAACAGTGGTTGGGGCACCGCCATCCACCACCATATATCCGGTAGGCATGATTTCTAAACCACTTTTTTTCACAAAAGGAGCGCTGATGACATGTTGACCAATCAATAATTCGGGATTGCGTCCGGAAATCAAGGAGAGGTATAAAAGCGCATCAGCATATTTACTTACCTGAGAAGGGGAGCCGGGAAATAGAATAACAGGAATATCACAGCTGGCTTTGATTTGTTGGATGCACTCGTCTAGATGGCTGGAAATCACCAGACTACCGCCTAAAAAGAAATAGTCCACTTTAGCTTCTACAGATAGTGATACCAACTGCTCAATGCTCGCATTATCGACCTTATCGGGGTCAATCAATACGGTGAAGGATTTCTTGCCCGCTTGCTTTCTTTCTGCCAATTGCTGATATATAACCTGCTTCATTCAGTATTAAATAGATGCTACTGCAAAAATGCAGAAAAGTTTTTGTTTAAGACGCTAAACCCCTGTTTGTTTCGTATTTACCTGAAAGATAATGTGTTGAAAGCAAATCACAGCTGTAAAAAAGCAGGAATTTCCGGTTTGTTGCACCATTTTATTTACGGAAAATTCTTTATTCAACAAGGGCAAATACCAAAAAATCTTTCCCACAACGGGGGATATTCCCGCAAATTCAACCCTGATTTGAGGTGTGAAAAAATCCACACTCTTTATTCACAAGCTGTGCATATTTACGGACTTGGATTATCAAATCGGAAAGATATTTTCGTCAACCGCTTAACATTTCGTTAATCCGCTGGGACCCATTAAATAACCGCTAAAATCAGAACTGCATTATGGCTACTACTCGCTCTAAGAAAGGCTTGCAATTCGGACGTCGCTTTACCCAAGAAGGCGTTAGTCCGTACGACCAATTTGAATACGATTACAGAGATTCTGTGATCAAAAATCCAAATGGTGAAAAAGTATTTGAAATGAACAATGTGGAGGTTCCCAAACAATGGAGCCAAATTGCCACCGATATCCTTGCTCAGAAGTATTTCCGCAAGGCCGGTGTACCGCAACCCGATGGTTCAGTAGGAAGAGAAACGAGCGTTAAGCAAGTAGCACATCGTATGGCGCATTGTTGGCGTGTATGGGGCGAACGTTACGGTTATTTTGCTGCTGAAAAAGATGCCCAGATATTTTATGATGAATTGGTGTATAGTATCCTGAATCAGGCTTGCGTACCGAATTCACCACAATGGTTCAATACCGGTTTGCATGAAGTATATGGCATTACTGGTAAACCACAGGGACATTACTATGTAGATCCGAAAGATAGTAAACTGAAAAAGTCAACCAATGCATATGAGCGCCCTCAGCCACATGCCTGTTTCATTCTGAGCGTGAGCGACGACTTAGTGAACGAAGGCGGTATCATGGATTTGTGGACTCGCGAGGCCCGCATATTCAAGTATGGTTCTGGTGTAGGTACCAACTTCTCTCAGATCCGCGGTAGTGGAGAAAAATTGAGTGGTGGTGGTAGTTCAAGCGGGTTGATGAGCTTCCTGAAAATTGGTGACCGCGCAGCAGGTGCCATCAAAAGCGGCGGCACTACCCGTCGTGCTGCGAAGATGGTATGTCTCGATCTGGATCATCCTGAGATCATGGACTTCATCAACTGGAAAGTAGAAGAAGAGAAAAAAGTAGCTGCCCTGGTAGCTGCGGGTTATGACAATAGTTATGAGGGAGAAGCATACGCTACTGTATCCGGACAAAACTCTAACAACTCTGTTCGTATCCCTAACAGTTTCTTCAAAGCATTGGAAGAAGATGGCGATTGGGAACTGAAAGCACGTACCGATGGTCGCACCATGAAAAAAATCCCTGCTCGTGAAGTGTGGGATAAAATTGCCTATGCGGCATGGCGTTGTGCGGATCCTGGTACACAATACGATACTACTATCAATGAATGGCATACTTGTCCAAAAGGTGGTCGCATCAATGCGTCTAACCCTTGTTCAGAGTACATGTTCTTGGATAACACAGCTTGTAACTTGGCTTCTATCAACCTGCGTAAGTTCCATGATGATGATACCAATGTATTTGATGTAGAAGGTTTTGAATATACCACCCGCTTATGGACCACTGTACTCGAGATTTCTGTATTGATGGCTCAGTTCCCTTCAAAAGAAGTGGCACAGCTTTCTTACGATTATCGTACACTGGGTCTGGGCTTTGCCAACCTCGGTTCTATGTTAATGGTTAGTGGTATTGCTTATGACAGTGAAGAAGCCCGCGGTATTGCCGGAGCGATCTCTGCTATCATGACCGGCGTATCGTATAAGACATCTGCAGAAATGGCTTCTTTCCTCGGTGCTTTTGATAAGTACGAAGAAAACAAAGAAGACATGCTGCGTGTAATGCGTAACCATCGCGCGGCAGCTTATGATGCTGAAGATGCTTATGTTGGAATAGAAATCAAACCACAAGGTATTAAAGCAAAATATTGTCCTGATTACTTGTTGAAAGCTGCTACCAAAGCATGGGATGATGCAGTACAATTGGGTGAGCAATATGGATATCGTAATGCACAAACTACTGTAATCGCTCCAACCGGTACCATCGGTCTGGTAATGGATTGTGATACAACTGGTGTGGAACCTGATTTCGCTTTGGTGAAATTCAAAAAATTATCCGGTGGTGGTTATTTCAAGATCATCAATCAGTCTGTTCCACAGGCATTAAAGAACTTAGGATATAATGAAGCTGAGGCCAAAGCAATAGAACAATATGCAGTAGGTGCTGCTTCATTTGAAAATGCTCCTTTCATCAACAATGAAACATTGGCTGCAAAAGGATTTACAGCTGATGAGATCGCTAAATTGAATGGTGCCGCTAAATCTGCATTTGAAATTGGATTTATCTTCAACCGTTTCACTTTGGGTGATGAGTGCATGCAACGCTTAGGTTTTAAAGAAGAACAATATGCAGACTGGAGTTTCAACCTCCTCGAAGCATTAGGATTCACTGAAGAGCAGATCGATGCTGCAAACGATTTTATATGTGGTACCATGACCATTGAAGGTGCTCCATATTTGAAAGAAGAACATTTACCTGTATTCGATTGTGCGAATAAGTGTGGTAAGAAAGGGGAGCGTTATATCCACGCTTACGGACATATCCGCATGATGGGTGCTTGTCAGCCTTTCCTGAGTGGTGCGATCTCTAAGACCATTAACCTGCCACATGAAGCATCAGTAGAAGAAATCGCAGATTGCTATATGCTGAGCTGGAAGTTGGGTCTGAAAGCAAATGCATTGTACCGGGATGGTTCTAAGTTGAGTCAGCCACTGAGCAATAAGTCTGATAAGAAGAAGAAAACAGATGAAGCTTCAAGCGATAAGCTGCAGGCTGCAAGTGAAGAGACTCCGGCGGTTGAAACGGGTTCTAATATTGTTGACCTCAGTCAGCTGACTGTTGATGAATTATTGGATGAGGTGCAGAAGCGTATGAATGCTTCTACCGATACCAAGTTGAAGCGTCAGTTGTCTACTATTGTGGAGAAGAAATCATTGCCGGCTAAGCGTCGTGGCTTTACACAAAAAGCGAAGATCGGCGGACAAGTGATCTTCTTACGCACCGGTGAGTATGCTGATGGAACATTGGGTGAGATCTTCATTGATCTGGCAAAAGAAGGTTCAACCCTTCGCAGCTTCATGAACTGCTTTGCGATTGCTGTTTCCGTAGGTTTACAATATGGTGTACCATTGGAAGAATTTGTAGAGAAGTTTGTGTTTACCAAGTTTGAACCATCCGGTATGGTAGACCATCCGAATATCAAGACCACCACTTCATTGGTAGACTTTGTATTCCGTGCATTGGCTTATGAGTATCTAGGAAGAACAGATCTGGTACATGTGCTGGATCGTCCAACCATCGGTAACACCGGAGAAGATGATGGAGATGCTACTCTGCTGGGGAAGCCTGAGCTGAGCAGTGTTCGCGTAACTGCTCCTTCAGCGAATACCACTCCCGCTGCACAACCGCAGAAATTACAGCGTGCAACTGCAGCCGTAAAAGCGGAGAACAGCGGAATGGATGCCGTAAATGCAGCAGCGAAGAACATGCAAAGTGATGCGCCTGCTTGTAACACTTGCGGACATATCACCATTCGCTCGGGCACTTGTTACAAGTGTTTGAACTGTGGTAATAGCATGGGTTGTAGCTAGTAGTTGACATGAAAATTGTTAGTAAATACAATGAGAAACCGCTTCCTTTTAGGGGCGGTTTTTTTATAAAAAATAATTACGTATTCATGTATATTATTTATATATTACTTTGCTATTTTATCTAAACTACACGATGTTATGAAGCTATATACTAAAGTTCTTCTTTACTTATTTATTATTTCATGTACTAATAGCAATCAAGAAAAGAGTGAAAAAGAAATACAAAAAGCTAAGCTAGCATCTTTAGAAGAGAAAGGTCGCAACTCTAAGATTATATTAGATACTGTCTTATTGGGATATAGTTTTGAAATGACAGAAAATCAAGTGCTTTCACACACACGAAAATTAATTCGACAAAAAAAACTCAAGGTTGATTATAGCAACCAACCTTATTTTGAAATTGAAGGAAAAAGCGGAATGAAGTATGAAGGGTTTATAACTGCTAAATACTTTGATAACAAACTATACTCATTAGGGCTAAATTTTAAAAATGAGTACAGCCCAATAATTGTTTTTTCAGAATTGAGTGAAATATATGCAACTAAATATGGGAATAGTGATTTTGAAAAGAAACTATAAAACCAATTTATGGCAAAGACATCACTTAAAACCTATACCCTTTCCGAAATGAAAGATACGTATATCGGAAAAAGAGGTACCAAAGCAAGAGAGCAATATGAATATGAACTCAACATGGAACTGGTGAGTCAAATGATCAAAAAAGTTCGGCAGGATCGTAATCTTACACAAGAACAATTGGGTAAATTGGTAGGTGTTCAAAAAGCACAAATATCAAAGTTGGAAAGCAGTGCAAACAGTGCAACCTTAGATACCATTATAAAAGTATTTAAAGCTTTACAAGCAAAAATTCAATTTACTGTTACGATTGATCAAAAAATGCTTAGGTTGAACTAACTCTATTTCCCTTCCAACAAATACCCCTCCCAACCTATCTTTATTACCACCAAACAATTTCAAATGCCGCACTGGTTATTCTCTTACGGAACCCTTCAAAAACCCAAAGTCCAGTTAGAATCTTTTGGTAGATTATTGGAAGGTCATCCAGACGAGTTGCTGGGTTATACACTCGGGCAATTGGAGATTTCCGATGAAGCAGTATTGGCTACTAGTGAACAGTTGTTTCATCCCATTGCCATGCCTGCCCATCAGGATCAGTCTATTCAGGGAATGGTATTTGAAGTTACAGAGGCAGAACTGCAAAGCGCTGATCAATACGAAGTGGAGGATTATCAGCGCGTCTCCGTGATTTTACGATCCGGCAAAAAAGCCTGGGCTTACATTCAACGTTTGTAATCATTCAAATCATCTTTTCTTTATCTTGAGACGGATTTAATTCTTATTATTTTCATCCGCCTAAGGCGGACAAATTTTCAAATTTCCATGGGAGATCTTCAAATCAAAAAACAACCCAAGAAATACGATGCTGTGATCGTAGGTTCTGGTGCGGGTGGTGGTATGGCTGCTTATGTATTGGCCAATGCCGGATTAAAAGTTTGTTTATTAGAAGCAGGTGCAGATTATGATCCTGCCAAACATTCTTCTCAGTTGAAAAATCCATGGGAATCGCCACGCAGAGGTGCAAGTACTAAGTTTCGTCCCTTTGGCGATTTTGATGGCTGCTTCTGGGGTTGGGAAATTGATGGAGAACCTTATACCATGGCAGAAGGGAGTGATAAATGGGATTGGTGGCGTGCCCGTATGATCGGCGGACGTACCAATCACTGGGGAAGAATTTCATTGCGTTTTGGTCCGAAAGACTTTAAACGCAGAAGTATTGATGGGTTGGGAGATGATTGGCCGATCAGTTATGACGACGTAAAACCTTACTACGATAAGATCGATAAATTATTGGGTGTATTTGGTTCATTGGAAGGACTGGAGAATGATCCGGATGGAATTTTTCTTCCACCGCCTAAACCACGTTTACATGAATTGATGATCAAAAAAGCAGCAACAGGTATTGGTGTTCCGGTGATTCCTTCCCGTTTATCGATTCTCACCAAACAAATCAATAAAGAAAGAGGAGAATGTTTTTACTGTGCACAATGTGGTAGAAGTTGTAAAGCTGCTGCAGATTTCTCATCATCTTCAGCATTGGTACAACCGGCTGTAAGAACAGGGAATGTCGATGTGATCACACAAGCGATGGCTCGTGAAGTAATCACCAATAATGAAGGTATTGCTACTGGCGTCTCATATGTCGATAAAACAGACATGATGGAATACCAAGTGAGTGGTCGTGTAGTGATTCTGGCTGCGAGTGCTTGTGAAACAGCCCGCTTACTCCTCAATTCAAAATCTACCAGACATCCGAATGGATTGGCCAACAGTAGTAATGTGGTAGGTAAATACCTGCACGATTCTACCGGTGCCGCGTTGGGTGGTGTATTGCCCGAACTCTTTGGTCGTAAGCGATACAATGAAGATGGCGTTGGTGGTATGCATGTGTATACGCCATGGTGGCTGGACAATAAAAAATTAGATTTCCCTCGTGGTTATCACATTGAATATTGGGGTGGCATGAGTCAGCCTGCTTATGGATTTGGCTTTGGTATGCAAGGTATGAATGGCAAGTATGCCGTGAATGGGGTTAAAAAAGATGCAGGTGGTTATGGTGCTTCGTTGAAAGAAGATGTACGTTATTTCTATGGCGCAGGTGTAGGTATGGCAGGTAGAGGTGAAGCTGTTCCAAGAATTGATAACTATTGCGAGATCGATCCAAAAGTGGTAGATAAATATGGTATCCCTGTTTTGCGTTTCCATACTACGCATTCCGATTATGAGATTAAGCAGGCGAAACACATGAAGGAGACTTTCAAAGAGATCATGCATGAAATGGGGGCCATCATTACATGGGGTGGCGATGATGATGCTTCCAATAATTATGGTCTTGCCAATCCGGGTAATATCATTCATGAAGCAGGTACGGCACGTATGGGTAATGATAAAAGAACTTCTGCATTGAATAAGTGGAGTCAGGCACATGATTGTAAAACCTTGTTTTGTGTAGACGGAAGTCAGTTTACCTCGCAGGCGGATAAAAACATCACTTGGACGATACTGGCATTATCTATGCGTGCATCGGAATACATCATTGATGAAATGAAAAAGCAAAATCTGTAAATCCACTCGTCTCGTTTTAAACGAGATGGGATAAAACATACTCATATGGACAGAAGAAAATCCATTAAAGCGCTCGTAGTAGGAACAGTTGCCACCGGTGTACTGGTAGATGCTTGTAAGCCCACTGATAAAAAAGAAAATACAACTGCATCTGCTGGTTTGGATGACAGAATGGACGAAGAAAAAAAGTATCTCGCCAAGCTGGAAAAAGAAGAAAAATTCTTTACTGAACATGAAATGGCGACCATTACTATTTTGGTGGACATTATTGTTCCGAAGGATGATGTGAGTGGTAGTGCTACTGATGCAAAAGTTCCGGACTTTCTAGAATTTATTGTAAAAGACATGCCATCTCATCAAACACCTATGCGCGGAGGTTTACGTTGGTTGGATATCCAATCATTCAAACAGTTTGAAAAGTCTTTTGTAGACTGTAGTGCTACACAAAGAATACAATTGGTGGATCAGATCGCTTATCCGGAAAAGGCAAAACCTGAAATGGTACAAGGCGTATCTTTCTTTAACCTGATGCGTGATTTGACCTTAACAGGCTTTTACACTTCTGAGATCGGTGTGAAAGATTTGGATTATCGTGGTAATGTTCCGAATAAATGGAATGGAGTACCGGATGATGTATTGAAACAATATAAGTTGGCATACTCTGAAAGAGAATTGAAAGAATGCGCGAGTTATAGCTAAAAAATGACGCTGTGTGATAGTTAAAATCACACAGCGTTTTTCTTATAAAATAGGTGGATACAAGTCTTAACTCACACCACTACCCGGATTGATAGCTTCTTCCGGATTAATAAAATGAAGCTTTCCATTCGCATCTTCTGCCATCAGAATCATTCCATTGCTTTCGATACCTCTCATTTTGCGTGGTGCTAAATTCACTACTACAGTTACTTGCTTTCCAACAATATCTTCCGGTTTGAAATGCATGGCAATACCTGACACAATTGTTCTTGTTTCAAAACCAAGGTCTACCTGTAGCTTCAATAGTTTATCAGCTTTCTCCACTTTCTCTGCAGCAACAATCGTCCCTACTTTCAAATCAATCTTAGCAAAATCATCAAATACAATCTCAGGCTTTATAGTAATTTCCTTAGCCTCACTACTCACTACTGACTGCTCACTCTCTTTCTTCAAACTGACGGCATTTAATTTCTCTATCTGTTCCATAATTTCACTGTCTTCAATTTTTCTAAATAATAGTTCAGGTGCTCTAAGGCTATAACCAACACTCAGCAACTTCATACTACCCGCATTTTCCCAATCCAGCATTTTCTCAACCACCTTCATCATGTGACACATTTTCTTCGCAGTAAATGGAAGAAATGGCTGGATGAGAATGGCCAGATTCGCTGTAAGTTGTAAGCAAATATGTAAACAATTATCAATACTTTGTTGTGCATCCGGATTTTCTGCCAATGATTTGGCTACAATCCATGGCTCTTTTTTCTGCATATATTGATTACCGGTACGAGCCAGATTAATGACTTCAAATAAAGCTTCACGGAAGCGATATTCTTCCAGTAAAGCGGTTACTTTATTTGCGCAGTTCTTGATCTCTGCAATGGTCTGTTGGTCTAATTCATCTGCAATATCCTGATGAAATGCAGGTACTTTCCCATTACATAGCTTATGCATCAACACAAAAGTGCGGTTTACGAAATTACCAAAGATGCTAACCAGTTCACTATTATTGGCATCCTGGAAACCTTTCCACATGAATTCGCTGTCTTTTGTCTCGGGTGCGATCTGGGTAAGATAATAACGGAGTACATCAGCCATTTGACTACCGCCATTTTCTTTGTTGATAAAGTCAGTGATATAATCTTGCATGTCGAGTTTCCAGTTTCTACTGGTGCTCATTTTATCTCCTTCCAGATTCATGAACTCATTGGATGGAACATTGTCGGGTAAAATATTGCCATGCAGTTTCAGCATCACAGGGAAAATGATACAATGGAATACGATATTATCCTTGCCAATAAAATGAACCAGTTTGGTGTCTTTATCTTCCCAATAAGGTTTCCAGTCTTTTCCGGTATTGATGGCCCACTGTTTGGTAGCACTGATATAACCGATGGGTGCGTCAAACCATACATACAATACTTTCCCTTCAGCATCCGCAGCCGGTACTTTTACGCCCCAATCCAAATCACGTGTTACGGCACGAGGCTGTAATCCACCATCAATCCAGCTTTTGCATTGTCCGAGTACATTGGAGCGCCAGTCATTGGCATGTTCTTCCAATATCCACTTTCTTAAAAAATCTTCATGGCGATTCAGCGGTAAATACCAATGCTTAGTAGATTTTTTTACCGGTGCTTTTCCACTGAGTGTACTAACAGGGTTGATCAATTCATCCGGACTCAAACTTTTGCCACAACGTTCACATTGGTCGCCATATGCACTATCGAAACTACAATTCGGACAAGTTCCTTTGATATATCGGTCTGCTAAAAAGCTGTTGGCTTCTTCATCGAAATATTGCTCTGATTCTTTAATCTCAAGATCACCGTTATTATTCAGTTTGGTGAAGAATTCCTGTGCTGTTTCATGATGTAAAGGATCACTGGTACGATGGTATACATCAAAAGCAATACCCAGATCTTTGAAATTCTGCTCCATCAAAGGGTGGTACTTGTCAATGATAGCTCTTGCAGTTGTTCCTTCCTTGGTGGCCTGTATAGGGATAGCCGTTCCATGTTCATCACTTCCGCATACAAATACAACATCTCTTTTTTGTGCTTTTAAATAACGCACATAGATATCTGCCGGTAAATAAGCGCCGGCAAGGTGTCCGATATGTTTTTGCCCATTCGCATAGGGAAGGGCTGCTGTGATCAAATATCTTTTAGGTTGCTCCATAAATCCGCTCTTAGCTGTTTCCTTGGTTTATAAGTCTGCAAAAATACAGATTAGCCTTGTAAGAGACGCTGAAAGTGCAAATACGCTAAATTGCCGCATGATCAAGATTCCGCCCTATTTACGCAAAGGAGATACCATCGGTATCGTTTGTCCCTCCGGTTTTATGCCTATTGAAAAGGCCCAAACCTGTATTCGGGTATTGGGGGAATGGGGGTATCAGGTTAAAATAGGGAAGACACTGGGGAATCAATACCACTATTTTTCCGGTACAGATGAGGAGCGACTGGATGATTTGCAGCAGATGCTGGATGATACACAGATAAAAGCCATTCTTTGTGGTAGAGGTGGTTATGGGATGAGTAGGATCATTGATCTGCTAGATTTTAGAGCTTTTAAAAAAAATCCCAAATGGATCATCGGTTATAGCGATATCACTTTGCTGCATGGTCATTTGTTTACACAACTAAAAACTGCCTCACTTCATTCGCCGATGGCGGCCGCTTTCAATGATGGTGAGTATGAGAATGAATACATTCAATCATTAAGGAAAATATTGAAAGGTGGTTCTTATAAGTATCGTTCTGCTGTACATCCATTCAATCAATTAGGTAATGCGTCTGGAGAATTGGTAGGTGGTAATCTTTCTTTATTGGCACATATGACAGGAAGCCGTTCTGCTTTTGATTTTAAAAAGAAAATATTGTTTATAGAAGATATTGGCGAATACATTTATAACGTGGACCGCATGATGATTCAGTTGGAAAGAAACAATATTTTTAAAGACTTATCCGGATTGATCATTGGTGGATTTACAGATATGAAAGATACGGTGATACCTTTTGGCGCCACCATTACAGAAGTAATCCACGAACGCGTCAAAAAATATCCATACCCCATCTGTTTCGATTTCCCCGTTAGCCATACCCGAGAAAATTATCCGTTGAAAGTAGGGGTGAAGCATGAGTTGAAAGTGGGGAAGGGGGGAGCGGTTTTGGCTGATAGCGGATGGGTTATGGCTTATAGTCGTTGATTTAATTTATAACTAAGAAAGAAGTATAGGATTTGCTTCTTTCTTGTCCGTATATAAAAAAGGTTGACCAAAAAAGGAGGTCAACGTTATGAAAAA
>JAAXIF010000002.1 GCA_012270485.1 Sphingobacteriales bacterium
TCACGAAAGCCATGGTGGCTGAACGTGCGATTTTCTTCGTTCTTCTACCATTCTTCCGCTTTAATGGTGACGCTGGGATGAGGACCGTTTCAGCCGATATCAGCCGAGACGAACAGATCCATGTGGCGGTCAACTCACTGGCACACACCGAACTTGGTTACAACATTTCTCCTAGCCTTGACAAACTGCGTAAAGCAACCATCAACTGGGTGATGCAACCACTAGGTATTAATACTACCGATAAATATTTGGACAAAAAATTTTGGCTGGATTCTAGCGACCGGCTAATGTATGAGGGTAAAGCCCCAGAATTGTCCGCAACTAAAGCTGCTAGAATGCCAGCCTTCTTTGAGCATAGCAATGTCAACCTCCCCCAGTATGCTTGAAGTCCTTGGGATGAACTCCCGAGGTTTGATACACGCACTAGAAGAATCCTTCCCACCCACTAACCCTACACCTGACGATACTATGGAAAAAATTATGTACCGATCTGGTCAGCGCAGTGTCGTTGAGTGGGTCATCAAATATATGGAGGAAAACTAATGAGCAAATACAAGTTTGCAGTAAAGCGCGGTTCAGCAAGTAAAAAAGATATAGGAAAAGTTTTTAAAAGAGTCGCCAAAGGTGGTATTAAGGCGAGAGATGTTGGTAGAGCCATTAGTCAGGCTAGGAGAAGTCCTGGGGGTATTCCTCGTATTGACGCAGTTGCAAGGGTTTTGACAGGAGGTCAACCGTCAGGAATGAATTCAGCAGCTGCTCAAGCGCAGCAAAGAAGAAGAGAAGACGAATTGTATAGAATGCTTGATGGTGGTACTAGAGATGTAAGGTATGTCACAGCCTCAGCTCCCAGTAAGTCATCTAGCTCTAAATCTTCTTCTTCTTCCTCTCAACCTTCCTCTTCCTCTCCGCAATCTAGTGGAACTAGTTACGGCTCCGGTTCTATTTATAGCGATCAAATCGGGAAAATGATGGAAATGCTACGTATGCAACAGGAAGCCTTTAATAAAAGGTATGGTCAACAACAAGCGGATTTCCAACGTATGTTTGGACAATACCAAAGTATGTTTGGAAAATACCAACAGCAAGCCGCTTCGCGAGCTGCCAAGGCAGAGAAAAGGTATGAAGATCTGATGATTGCACAGCAGCGGGCTGCCGCCAAAGCAGCTGCAGAACGTGAGGAGCAAGCAAGACAGGACGCTCTTAGTCGACAAACTATGATGGCTAATCAAATGCGAGCCGCGTCTGGTATGCCACAACTTAAAATCGGTGCACCAGATCCAACCGGTATTGGCGGAACCTCGGATTTTAGACGCCGCATAATGCAAGGAATGCAAGGTATGAATTACGGGGGTATTAACGTATAATGACTGCTAGGTCTCGATATGATGCATTGTCTTCGAGCCGTTCACAGTTCCTAAACACTGCTAGACAAGCAGCTAATCTAACTCTACCTTATCTTATTAGGGAGGATGAGCACACAACTAAGAGTGCTCTTAAACTCACAACACCATGGCAATCAGCTGGAGCTAAAGGAGTGGTGACGCTTGCAAGTAAACTAATGCTTGCATTGCTACCGCCACAAACCAGCTTCTTTAAATTGCAGGTTAACGATATTAACCTCCCTCAAGAGCTTGGTCCTAATATTAGATCTGAGCTTGACTTGTCGTTTGCAAAGGTTGAACGCACTATTATGGAATCCATTGCGGCTTCCGGTGATCGTGTTGTTGTTCACCAAGCATTGAAGCATCTTGTAGTAGCTGGAAATGCCTTGATCTATATGAGTAAAGACGGGCTCAAGCTTTATCCACTGTCTCGTTATGCGGTGGATAGAGATGGTAACGGTAATGTTATTGAAATCGTAACAAAGGAGACAATCTCTAAAAAAATTGTCAAAAAAATTTATCCAGATTTCAAAGACGAAGGTGTAGTCGCTAACACCGACGAACCAAATGATGAATGTGTTATTTATACGCACATTAAACGCGACAACAACAGAATGGTATGGCACCAGGAGTTGTACGACAAAATCCTGCCTAAGTCTATGGGCAAGGCACCTCTTGACGCCAACCCCTGGCTCGTGCTACGATTTAATCACGTAGACGGAGAAGTCTACGGACGTGGTAGGGTGGAAGAATTCTTGGGTGACCTAAAGTCACTTGAAGCTCTGTCACAAGCCATTGTTGAAGGCTCCGCTGCAGCTGCTAAGGTAGTATTTACTGTCAGCCCAAGCTCCACAACCAAGCCTCAGACACTTGCTAACGCAGGTAACGGTGCGATCATCCAAGGTCGCCCTGATGACATTGGTGTGGTACAGGTTGGTAAGACAGCTGACTTCTCCACTGCGTATCAGATGATTGGGTCATTAACTCAACGCCTGAACGAAGCATTCCTGATCCTCAACGTGAGGGACAGCGAGCGCACAACGGCGGAAGAGGTTCGTATGACACAACTTGAACTGGAACAGCAACTCGGAGGACTTTTCTCCCTGCTGACTGTTGAGTTCTTGGTTCCTTATCTCAATCGCAAACTGAACATTGCACAAAAAACTGGTGACATCCCACGGCTACCGAAAGGTGATGTTGTCAGACCTACAATTGTGGCTGGTATCAATGCTCTTGGTCGCGGTCAAGATCGTGAGAGCCTTGCACAGTTCCTTACTGTCATTGCTCAAACCATGGGTCCAGATGCTATCGCTCAGTACATCAACCCTGACGAAGTTATCAAACGACTCGCCGCATCCTCTGGTATTGACGTACTTAACCTTGTGAAGAGTATGCAAGAGTTGCAGGCTGAACAGCAGCAACAACTAGCTCAGCAACAACAGATGATGGCTATGCAGCAGGCACCTCAGATGGCAGCTGTTGATCAAAAGGCAGAACAAGCTGAGATGCAAATGCAGCAACAGATGCTGCAACAACAACCACCTATCCCACCCCAATAATTTATGGCTGAAACATTTACAATGAATGAGACTCCTGCCAATCCTGAGATTCTTAACTCAGACGAAAAGGAGTCTCTTGCGATTGCTGATTCTCTTGAGCAAGGTGAGCAACCGCTGTTTGCTGGTAAATTTAAAGACCCACAAGCTCTTGAACAAGCTTATGTAGAGCTTCAGAAAAAACTTGGAGAACCTCGTGATGAAGTACCGACCCCCGAAGACGAGGGCGAGCCAGCAGAGGCAGAGTCAGAAGCAGAAGCAGACGACGACGGAGAAGAAGAACTCCTCTCCGACGAGCAAGCTGAAATGCTGATGGACATGGTAGGTGGTCAAAAAGCCTATCAGTCTATGCTAGAGTGGGCAGGCGATAACTTCTCCCAAGAAGAGATCGAGATGTATGATGGTGTGATGGGTTCTGGTAACCCTAACGCTATCTACTACGCTGTCCAGGCTCTCCAGTCACGTTATAATGATGCTGTAGGCTCTGATGGTCAGCTGCTTACAGGTCGCGGCGCACAGGACACAGACGACTCATTCAAGAGTCAAGCTGAACTGGTTGCTGCGATGAGTGATCCACGCTATGATCGTGACCCGGCGTACCGCAATGATGTGATGCGCCGTCTTGAAAACTCTGATGTTCAATTCTGATGACTACTGTTACTGAAGAACGGGGTCGTCTGAACCTCTACGCAAAAGAACCACCTATGACTATTATGGATGTAACTGAAACTCACAATGAAAAGGCTGAGAAGCTTAACGGTCGTCTTGCTATGCTTGGCGTCATGGCGGCTCTTGGTGCCTATGCAATCACTGGTCAAATTATCCCCGGTATCTGGTAATGCCTCAAGGTAAAGGAACGTACGGCTCCCAAGTGGGTCGACCTAAAAAAAAGTTGTCTGCAGGTCAAAAGAAGATTGCCAGCCAAGCTGGTAACAAAAAGAAAATTGATGCTGCCGACTTTAAAAAACTTCGTAGCAAGAAAAAGTAATGGCACACAAAGGTAAAGGCTCCTGCGGTAGCAAAGGAGGTAAAAAAGGTGG
>JAAXIF010000055.1:0-59396 GCA_012270485.1 Sphingobacteriales bacterium
ACCCGCTGCAGTTTACAAAGAATTTACAATAAATTTAGTCGGACAATAATGATTTTTTATTCCTTATTTCTCTGTTTCAATCACCTCCTGACACAATTCAATCAACACCCCATTCGTTCCCTTGGGATGGAGGAAGCAGACCAGTTTATTGTCGGCACCTTGTTTGGGCACGGGGTTCAGCAGTTGGAAGCCTAGATCGGATAGACGTTTCATTTCTGCTTCAATATCAGCTACTTCAAAAGCAATATGATGCATGCCTTCCCCCTTTTTTTCGATAAACTTCGCAATCACGCCCTCCGGATCAGTACTTTCCAGTAGTTCTATTTTGGTTTCGCCTACCTGGAAAAAAGCAGTATTCACTTTTTCAGAAGCCACCATTTCGGTTTTATAGCATGGGGTAGACAGTAATTGCTCGAATAAAGGGATGGATTGCTCAAAACTCTTCACAGCCAATCCGATATGCTCAACTTTTAACATAACTATTAGTTTTAATACAGGGCTTTCGATTTGTGAAAAAAAGCCATCGGGCGGGCTTTTCAGTTCCGCAAGTATAAACCTATTGACGTATTTTTGTGTTAATAAGCAAGCAAATTTCTGAGGATTATGTTGAAACTACCGATTTACCTTGACAACAATGCCACCACACCCATGGACCCGCGTGTGTTGGAAGCGATGATACCTTATTTTACCGAGCACTTTGGTAATGCAGCCAGCCGTAACCACTCTTTTGGTTGGCAGGCAGAAGAAGCAGTTGACTATGCTCGTGAACAAGTAGCCAAATTGATTGGCGCTGACCCTAAAGAGATCATCTTTACCTCAGGTGCTACCGAAGGTGATAACCTGGGAATCAAAGGGGTGTTTGAAATGTATGCCAGCAAGGGTAATCATATCATCACCTGCACTACTGAGCATAAAGCTGTATTAGATACTTGTAAGCATATTGAGCGTCAGGGTGGTGAAGTAACTTATCTGGAAGTAAATCCAGAAGGGTTGATTGATCTGAAGCAATTGGAAGCGGCCATCAAGCCAACCACTATTTTGATTGCTATCATGTATGCAAACAATGAAATTGGTGTTGTTCAACCTGTAAAAGAAATCAGTGCCATTGCTCGTAAACATGGTGTATTATTCTTTACTGATGGAACCCAGGCAGTGGGTAAAATACCTGTGGATGTAAATAAAGATGGCATTGATATTATGGCTTTCACCGGACACAAAATGTACGGTCCGAAAGGAGTGGGCGCACTGTATGTTCGCAGAAAAAATCCGCGTGTGAAAGTAACCGCGCAAATGGATGGTGGCGGACATGAAAGAGGCATGCGTAGCGGCACTTTGAATGTACCGGGTATCGTAGGTTTTGGTAAAGCCTGTGAACTGGCTCGTTTAGAGATGGCGGATGATGCAGCCAGATTGAGCAAGCTGCGCGATAAATTGGAAAATGCATTGATGCAACTGGAAGAAGCCTATGTAAATGGTAGCCGTGAACATCGACTGCCACACGTATCTAACATCTCTTTCAAATATGTGGAAGGAGAAGGTTTGATGATGGGTTTCAATAAAAATATTGCTTTGTCATCAGGCTCAGCTTGTACTTCTGCATCACTTGAACCTAGCTATGTATTGAAGGCATTGGGCTTGGGTGATGACTTAGCACATAGTTCACTTCGTTTTGGTTTGGGTAGATTTACGACAGAAGAACAGATCGACTATACCATTAAAGCAGTCAGTGACACTGTGATTAAATTGCGTGAAATGAGTCCACTTTGGGAAATGTTCAAAGAAGGAATAGACTTGAATTCGATTGAGTGGGCGCATCATTGATAATTTGTCCGCCTAAGGCGGATGAAAATTTGAAAATGGAGAAGAATTCTTCAACACTATTTTCAAATTGATTTTTCAAATTGTTTAATTTTTAAATTTTCTTCAACCATGGCATATTCAGAAAAAGTAATCGACCATTACAACAACCCCAAAAATGTAGGTACTCTTGATAAAGCAAAGAAGAACGTAGGTACAGGACTAGTTGGTGCGCCGGAATGTGGTGACGTGATGCGTTTACAGATTGAAGTAGATGACACGACCGGAGTTATTACCGATGCCAAATTCAAAACCTTTGGTTGCGGTTCAGCTATCGCCTCTTCTTCACTAGCTACGGAATGGCTGAAAGGCAAAACTGTAGACCAAGCAGTAGCTATTGATAATATGGATCTGGTAGAAGAATTGAATCTTCCTCCAGTGAAAATTCACTGCTCAGTATTAGCAGAAGATGCAATCAAAGCAGCGATCAATGACTACCGTAAAAAGAACGGTTTAGAAGAACTGGTATTCGAAGAAAAAGGAGTTCATTAATTGTATATGGCTGATATGTAAAACACTATTAGCCATGAACCATTAACTATAAGCCAATGGTAGCAACAGAAAACAGTATCTACGTAAGCGATAAAGCAAAAAAGAAAGTACAGCAACTGATGGATGAGGCAGGGGTGGCTGGTGATGCTTCTTACTTTCTGCGTGTAGGTGTAGTGGGTGGAGGTTGTTCAGGACTCAGCTACAAACTTGATTTCGATAATGAGATCAAACCGATGGATCAGGTATTTGAAGACAATGGTGTAAAAGTAGTGACGGATCTGAAAAGCTTTTTATACCTGGTAAACACAGAATTGGATTTTTCTGATGGATTGAATGGCAAAGGATTTTATTTCAACAATCCCAATGCCAGCAGAAGTTGTGGTTGTGGTGAGAGTTTTGCGGTGTAGAACACATAACAAATGACATAATTGGTTAAGCCCGAAGGTAATCCCTTCGGGCTTTTTTATTATATATACCCCTTTCAATCTTGTTCAATTTTTGCCTTTTCCGGTTTAGGTGGCGGGGGTGGCGGCGCAGGTTTGCCGGGCTGCTTTACCACTTTTGGTGGGTTTACCTTAGGAGGTGCCGGCGGGGGTGGTGGGGTAGGAACTTTAGATTTTTTATTACTCCATACCGTTACGGGAATAGCATCTTTCCCATCTAAAACTTTAGGCGGAGCTTCCGGTTTCTTTGGCTTTGGAGGCTCTTGCTGACTCTGGGCTAGTATGCCTATTCCCAACAAACCCAGCAGCAATAATGCAATGCGTAGTTTCATAGTAGTTCTTTTTCATAGGATGCTGTGATCTATCAATTCCATAAAGAACACATAAAATATCCATGATCGGTAGCTGTATGGCAGAGAACAATTAGTTTTGACACCATGTGGATGATCTGCAAAAAAGAATGGCAACAATTTTTTAACAGCCTTACCGGATATATCGCTCTGGCCGTATTCTTATTGGTGAACGGATTAATGTTGTTCGTCTTCCCGGAGACTAGTATCCTTGAATTTGGCTATGCCAGTTTATCCGGTTTTTTTAATCTGGCACCATGGATGCTGTTACTCATGATTCCTACCATTACCATGCGCAGTTTTGCAGACGAATTCAAATCAGGGAGTTTTGAGTTGCTCAGAACTTTGCCTCTTACACCCGCACAACTAGTATGGGGTAAATTTTTTGGCGCAATACTTATTGCCTTCTGTGCAGTCATACCTACATTGATGTATGCCGTATCAGTTCAACAACTCAGTGTTACCGGAGGTATTGACATGGGAGCTACGGCAGGCAGTTATATCGGATTGTTATTATTAGGTGCTGTATTCACGGCAATAGGCATTTGTACCAGTAGCTTTACATCCAATACTGTTGTTGCATTTATTGCAGGTGCATTTGTTTGTTTTTTACTATACAATGGATTTGAAGCCATTAGTAAACTCTCTGTATTCAGTGGTGGATTGGATTATTATCTTGAAATGTTAGGGATCAGTTTTCATTATAGAAGTATTAGTAGAGGTGTGATTCGTGTTAGTGATATTGTTTATTTCGGGTGGCTTATTTATTTTTTCTTAACCATCACACAAAGAAATCTGCTAAAACGCTAATGTAAGTGTATGCAAAAACTATCTGAATATAAATATGGTGTGTTGTTTTCGACGATCTTACTGGTAGCAATCATTTACCTAACAGCTAATATTGGAATGCGTGCGGATCTTACTGAAGATAAAAGATACAGCCTTACAAATGCAACCAAGCAACTATTAACTAATGTAGACTCAGTCATTGAAATTGATGTATTCTTGACAGGTAATCTTCCTGCTGATTATAAAAAATTATCTGTTGCAACAAAGGAATTACTCGAAGAATTTTCATCGCTTTCCGGTAATCTCGTTCGTGTAAAATTTGAAAAGCCCGGAGAAGATATTAGCAATGATACTGCTAAGGCCATTTTGTATGATAGCTTGGCTCGTTTAGGTGTTGTGTTTGAAAGAACAGAAGTTACCAATACAGATGAATCTACCTCTCAACTCATCATTCCATCCGCATTGGTGAAGTATGGTAATCGGAAGCCTATTGCCATTGACCTGAGAAGTAGCAGACGGGTATTCAAACAATATAATGTAGTGAATGATGTAGAGCCACTGGAAGACAAAGAAGCTACACGTAATGCAGCAGAGGCTTTATTGGAGTACAAATTTGCCAATGCTATTGATAAGCTGACGCGTGAATACATTCCAACCATTGCCTATCTCGTGGGTAATGGTGAGCCCATCGATATGAAAATTAATGATCTTGGTGAGAGTTTGAGAAATGATTACCGCTTGGCTGTATTCGATCTGAAACAAGGATATCCTGATCCCACCATCATAGATGCTTTGGTGATTGTAAAACCCACCAGTGTTTTTACAGAAGAAGATAAACTGAAGCTGGATCAATATGTCATGAACGGCGGTAAAATCATTTGGTTTATCGATAAACTCCATGCTGAATTAGATAGCTTGATGAGAAGCCAGGCAGAATATACAGCCTACGATCGTGGACTGGATATTGATGATCTACTATTCAAATATGGAGTACGCATCAATGGTGATCTGCTGCAAGATTTGAATTGCTCTAAAATCCCGATCGTAGTCGGTAGAAATCCGGATGGTTCTCCCAATATGCAAAGAGTACCATGGCCTTATTATCCTTTTCTATCATCAAAAACAGACAATCCTATTTCCAAAAATCTGGATCGGGTACTGCCCATTTTCCCATCCAGTATTGATACGGTGAAAGCACCGGGTATACAAAAGACTATTTTATTGGCTTCAGATACGAATAGCCGAAGTATTTCTTCCCCAGCGTTGGTATCTCTCAATAGCGTTAAAAGTGAAGAAGATCTTTTTACATTCAACAGAAGTTATGTTCCTGTAGCCGTATTATTGGAGGGTAAATTTCAATCGCTTTTTGCCAATAGAGTGGGGGTTGATTTGATGGATTCCGTAGAACGTACAACCGGCAAGCCCTTTCAGCGAGCTGCCTTAAAAGAAGGAAAACAGATTGTGGTTTCGGATGCTGATATCGTAACCAATGCACTTAGTAATACCACCGGTCCCTTACCCATGGGAGAACTTCCATTTGAAGGCTACCGTTTTGCCAATCGTGAATTCTTTTTGAATTGTATCGATTATCTCGTAAGCAATAATGGCTTATTTGAAAGCAGGAATAAAACCATTGTTTTAAGGCTTTTGGACAAAGAAAAGATTGCATCCCAAAAAACTACTTGGCAATTTATCAATATTGTCACCCCTTTACTCGCATTAGCTATTGCCGGAGGGATTATCCAATGGCGAAGAAAAAAGAAATACGGTCTTTAAAAAGGCTCTGAAGAGGTTGGGCGCTATCTTTACGCCATAATTTACTCTCATGACCACGCACCAGATCGTTTATCTTGTTTTCGGAATCGTATTGGTACTTGCATTAGTATTTGACTTAGGATTATTGAGTAAAAAAAATGCTCAGATCACCATCAAGCAAGCATTAAAGCAAACATTCTTTTGGGTATCGCTGGCATTGGGATTTTTTGTGTTTATGTGGGTAGAGGAAGGACAAAAACTTGCCTTAGAATACTTGAGTGCTTATCTCATGGAATGGAGTTTAAGTATTGACAATATTTTTGTCTTCATCCTTATTTTCAACTCCTTCAAAGTAAAAGAGAAGTATTATTCGCGCGTATTATTGATCGGTATTTTGATGGCCATCGTTTTCCGCGTATTGTTCATCACCATTGGTGTGGCATTGGTAGAACAGTTTCATTGGGTGCTTTACATATTTGGTGTTTTTCTGGTGTATACCGGTTATAAAATGTTTACGGCGAATGAAGAAAAAGAATTTGAGCCGCATGACACTAAGATCTATCGCTTTTTGAAAACTTATTTACCGCTGGCACCTCACGATGGAGATGGTAAATATGTGGTAAGAGAAAATGGTAAACCTTTGTATACCACATTGTTCGTGGTAGTGGTATTGCTGGCCTCTATTGACCTTGTCTTTGCACTGGATTCTATTCCGGCTGTAATGGGTATTTCAAGAGACAAACTGGTGATTTATACATCGAATATTTTTGCAGTACTTGGACTCCGTTCCTTATTCTTTTTGTTAAGAGGTGCCGTTTCTAAGTTTGATTATTTACAACAAGGTATTGCGATTGTACTCGTGATCATCGGTATCAAAATGCTGGGAGAACATTATATCAATATGTGGGTGGATAAATCAACCCAGGTATTCATTTCTCTTGGATTGATTGTACTTTGTATCTCCGGCTCTATTTTCTACTCCATGTTTGCGAGTAAAAAAGGAACACCGCAGGATGTGCATGATGGTTCTATCTGATCATTAATCATTTTTCTTGATTTATTCTTTGCAACATATCGCCACCATTATTCAGGCTGAAACAAAGCCTGCTGATAATAGAATGGTGCAATATTTATTAACCGATAGTCGCAAACTTATATTTCCGAATGCTACACTGTTCTTTGCGATCAGTGGTCCGAGAAGAAATGGACATACATTCATTTCTGAATTGTATGATCGAGGGTTAAGATCTTTTGTGGTACAATCTTCTTTCAATGAAGCTGCTGCATATCCGGATGCTTCATTTCTGATCGTAAAAGATGTGCTCAAAGCCTTACAACAATTAGCAGCTTTTCATCGTAGTCAATTTCATATACCTATTATAGGCATTACAGGCAGTAATGGAAAAACCATTGTTAAAGAATGGCTCTATCAATTACTGAATGCAGATCAACAGATTGTGAGAAGTCCGCGTAGTTATAACTCACAAATTGGAGTTCCGTTGAGCGTATGGCAGTTACAATCTATACACACACTTGCCATTTTTGAAGCAGGTATTTCTGAGCCAAACGAGATGGATACGCTTCAGCAAATCATTCAGCCTACTATTGGTATTTGGACCAATTTAGGTACAGCACATAATGAAGGGTTTTCTGGTGAAAGAGAAAAAGCATTGGAGAAAGCGAAACTATTCAAAGAAGCAGATGTGTTGATTTTTTATCGCGATGGAATAGCTCCTCATTGTTATCCGGATACACATGATAAAGCATTCTTTAAAGACGGGATTCGCTTTTTTTCATGGAGTAGAAATGAATCTGCCGATTTAAAAATTATTAGTGAAGAGCGTACAGATCATACAACAATGATCCTGGCTTTGTATCAACAGGGTACCATCAACATTACGATACCATTCACAGACCGTATTTCCATTGACAATGCCATTACCTGCTGGGCAACCATGTTAGCGCAGGGCTATGCATTGGAAATGATTCAAGAGAGGATGTTGTTATTACAACCCGTGGATATGCGTATGCAGTTGATCAAAGCTGTGAACAATTGTTATTTACTGAATGATAGTTACAGTAATGATATCGCTTCATTAGAGCTGGCACTTGATTTTTTAGTGCAACAAGCCGGCAACAATAAAACAACTGTTATACTTTCCGATATTTTACAAAGTGGTATTCCTGATGATCGCTTGTATCAGATTGTATTGGAAAAGCTAAGTAGAAGAGGCGTTCAAAAATTCGTGGGTATCGGTCCGGTGATAGCCAGATATATACATGCTTTTCCACAGTCTGTTCATACAACGTCAGATAGTATTCCCACCATTATTTGTTACCCTTCAACAGCTGATTTTTTAGAACAGGCAAATTTGAATCAGTTCAAGGATGAATACATTCTTTTAAAAGGGGCACGGATATTTTCCTTTGAGCGAATCAGTCAGTGGTTAGAACAGAAAGTGCATCAAACGGTCATGGAAGTGAATCTTACCGCCATGATCCATAACCTGAAAGCATACCAGCATTTTTTGCAACCTAGTACCAAACTTATGGCCATGGTGAAAGCATTTAGTTATGGAAGTGGGTCTGCAGAGGTAGCACGTGTATTACAATTTCACAAGATCGATTATCTCGCAGTAGCTTATGCTGACGAGGGTGTAGAGTTACGAAGAGCAGGTATCAGTTTACCCATTATGGTGATGAATGTAGACGAGGCAGGATTTGATGCAATGGTTCAATATGATTTGGAGCCTGAGATTTATTCTTTCAATATCTACCGGTCTTTTCATACGTTTTTACAAAATCAAGGAATTCAACATTATCCTGTACATATCAAATTCAATACAGGAATGAACCGACTGGGTTTTGAAATCAATGAGGCCTATGATTTAGCCATAGAACTGAAGGAAAAAGGAACCATGGTGGTCAAATCGGTATTGAGTCATCTGGCCGGAAGTGAAAATCCGTCATTGGATGCTTTTACCGAACAACAAGTACATGGATTTATCGAAGCTTGTCAAACGTTAAGTAGTCATTTGAATTATTCTTTTAATCGTCATATTGCCAATTCAGCAGGTATATTTCGTCATCCAGCTTATCAGTTCGACATGGTTCGTTTGGGTATAGGTTTATATGGAGTAGATAGTGCAGATACCCATCAACTCGCTTTGCAACCGGTGGCTACTTTAAAATCCACAATTGCCCAGATTCGTACCGTTGCTGCTGGAGAAACAGTAGGATATAACAGAAAGGGAATCGTTGAGCGCGAAAGCCGGATAGCCACTATTCGTATCGGTTATGCCGATGGATACAGCCGTCGTTTTGGAAATGGAATAGGACAAGTATTGGTTCGTGGTCAAAAAGCACCGGTTATTGGCAATGTTTGTATGGATATGACAATGATCGATGTAACGGATGTGCCCGGTGTTATTGAAGGGGATGAGGTGGAGATCTTCGGTAAGCAAGTGCCCATTCAGGAACTGGCAAAAGCAGCAGGAACGATACCCTATGAGATTATGACTTCTGTAAGTCAAAGGGTGAAAAGGGTTTATGTAGAAGAATAAGCCTTTAACCTTTTTGGAATAACCCAAGCCCTATCTTTGTTGCCAGATAAAAACTACTAGCAGTGAAAGCGAAGCATTTGATTTTTTTGATACTTGCCATTATCGTTGCCGATCAGGCATTGAAATTCTATATCAAACTGACTTATTATGCCGGTGAAGAACACAATATGATAGGCAATTGGTTCCGTTTGCATTTTGTGGAAAATGAAGGTATGGCCTGGGGATGGAAATTTGGAGGGGGTATCGGGAAAATAGCGCTTACCTTGTTTCGTTTGGTAGCGGTGATTTGGGGTACTTTTTTACTACATGATTTTCTGAAGAAAAAATATCATCGCGGATTTATGATCTGCGCGGGATTGATTTACGCCGGAGCATTGGGGAATTTGATCGATAGTTTATTTTATGGATTGATTTTTGAACAAAGCAACCCCTTTACACAAAATGTAGCAACCCTATTTCCGGATGGAGGTGGTTATGCAGGTTTATTTTATGGTAAGGTGGTAGATATGTTTTACTTTCCCATCATTACCAATGCAAAGTACCCGGCATGGATACCTTTTGTAGGAGGAGATGATTTTGAATTCTTCAGACCCGTATTCAACCTTGCTGATGCAGCCATTTCTTCAGGTGTGATTGCGATCTTGATTTTTCAAAAGAAATTCTTTAAAACAGTGGAAGAAGAGAAACATGCCACTGTAGAAACAGATTCTGTAGTGAATGATAAGACACAGATATTTTGATTACAACATAGTCATAGCTATAAATAAGAATGCCGCTGTTTTCAGCGGCATTCTTATTTATAGTAAGTATTAGAATATTTGTTTCCTTTTTAAACTAACTGCTTGACTGGTAGTAGAAGAGGTAGGAATCACCTGATCGATCATACCAACACCTTTTGCATAATAAGTATTGCCTTCAATTACGGTAGTGAAAGTATTGGTGCCATCTTTTTTAAATTGAATACTCCTTTTCACATTGATGACATCATTATACGTAGTTCCGAATATTGCATAGGTAATGCCTTTGCCAACGATGGTAAAGACCGCTTTACTGATACCGACATCATTACCAATTTTCACTTTACCGTATTCCGGACTTTCCCAAGAAGTTCCCTGTGCCACATTATCCTTCAAGAATGGATAGGAGATGAATGTGGAAGGAATAGAATCAAAAATAAAGAGGTAATCAAAGTCTACAGTGCTGTAAGCATAATAATTACCGGCATTGTCTTTACTGAAATAATAAGCTTCGCCTAAAGGATCGGTGCTGTATTGTCTGAATACTTTATTATCAGCAAAAATGGTTTGATTTGTTGCTACAACCCTGAACGTATCTAGTGTTCCCAATTTAGGAAGATATTCATAAGTCCAGTTAGAATTCAGTGTGGTAGGGAAATAATCATTACTGGTTCCGCCGCCGCTACCGCCTGTGGTACTGCTGATTACAGAGAATGCACAAAAACTATTATTAAAAGTCAATACAAAATCTGCTCGATTGGGAAGAATGGGTTTGCCATTTCCTTTTAATTTAACAGTAGTGGGTCCGGTAGTGAGGGCAAAGCCTGAATCAATAAACCACATACCGTTTACAGTATCACTATAAATCTTGTACTTTCCTTGCAATGTGAAGTTCACTTTGATAACGATATAATTGCTATCACCGAGCGGTTGATCAATCACATATTCACCACGCACATCTGCATCTTTACAATTGCCTGAACTATCGGTAAGAGAACCTTGTGCTGCACCCTTTAATCCTTCACCTTCTACGCTGAGTTCTTTTTGACACGATACGACAAATAATACCGTGCAAATGGTTAAGATCCATTGTATTGTGAGCTTCTTCATAATTCCTCTTCTTTGGTATACTATTATAGACTAAAATTAAGCCAATAACGCAGCCTGATCCTTCAAATTACTATTTTTTACTAATTGGAGTACATTATTTAACGTAGTAATGGCAATTTGTGATAAGGCTTCATCGGTGAAAAAGGCCTGGTGAGCGGTGATCAATACATTCGGAAAACTCATGAGTCGCTGGATATCGTCGTCCTGAATAATATTGGCAGATAAGTCTCTGAAAAACAACTTTTCTTCCTGCTCATATACATCAATACCCAAAGCCCCAATTTGCCCTTTTTTTAAAGCTCTGATGACCGATTTGGTATCGATTAAACCACCCCTTCCGGTATTGATCAGCATAGCACCGGGTTTTACATAGGTAAGGGTATCATCTTGTATCAAATGTCGGGTTTGTTCATTCAGTGGACAATGAAGGGAGATGATATCCGAGTTCAATACTTCCATTAATGGGTGATAAGTAACCCCAAGGGATTCCATTTCCTTATTCGCAATAAGATCGAAAGCTTTTACCCGACAACCAAATCCAAGCATGATCATGCAAAATGCCTGTCCGATATTACCGGTGCCTACTACCCCTATGGTTTTTCCGTGCAGATTAAAACCCAATAATCCATTCAATGAAAAATTCTGTTCTCTGACCCGATTATATGCTTTATGTGTTTTGCGGTTGAGCGTGAGGATCATGGCAACGGCATGTTCGGCTACTGCTTCCGGAGAATATGCCGGTACGCGACAAACCCGGATGCCATTTTCACGTGCACTAACCAGATCCACATTATTAAAACCTGCGCAACGAAGAGCAATGACTTTTACACCTAATTCGGCCAATTGTTGAATCACAGCAGTTGTTATTTGATCATTCACAAATACACAAACTGCTATTGCATTTTTTGCCATTACAGCGGTATGCTCGTTGAGCGCAACATCTAAAAAATGTAGTTCAAAACCGGTGGAATCATTGAACTTTTCAAAGAAGCTACGATCATAGGGCTGTGATGAAAAAAAAGTGATTTTCATACCTGAAAGGTACAAAGTAAATAGAGGAAATGCAGCACATAAGAAAGCCATCCGCCTAAGGTGGATGGCTTTCTTATTAATATTGATGGAAGCGATTAAGGCGCTACCAATCTAAAACCATTGCCGTGTATATTCACGATTTCAATATCTCCATCCTCTTTCAGGTATTTACGAAGTTTGGCGATATACACATCCATACTTCTTCCGTTGAAATAGGTATCACTACCCCAGATTTTTTTGAGTGCACGTTCGCGTGGTAAAAGATCATTCTTGTGCTCTGCCAGCATTTTCAATAACTCATTTTCTTTGGGGGATAATGTTTGTGTACTATCACCATTTTTGAGTTCACGTAGCTTGGGATTGAAATGGTATTTACCCAGATCGAATTCTATATTATCATTACCCTTATTCTCCTCCTCATTTCTTTTCAAGATGGCTTTGATCTTGAGTAATAAAACTTCGCTATCAAAGGGCTTGGTGATATAGTCATCAGCTCCCAGTTTATATCCTTGGATCAAATCTTCTTTCATGGTCTTTGCGCTCAGGAAGAACAAGGGGATATCAGGATCCACATCGCGGATCTCTTCCGCCAATGTAAAACCATCCATATTGGGCATCATCACATCCAATAAACAGATATCATATTTTTCACGCTGAAAAGCAGCCAAACCTAAACGGCCATCTCTTTCCAGTGTAACATCATAATCATTGATTTCGAGATAGTTCTTTAATACCATTCCAAGGTTCGTATCATCTTCGCACAAAAGAATCTTGTACTTTTTCTTGTCTTCCATAATTGTAAAATTTGTGTGAAATAAAGATAATTCAACAAGTGCATGAATCCTACTGTGTGCAATCTTTTGTTAAAAAGAATAATAACATGCAGCTTTTTCACTGTTAGACGAACTTATCGCTGTTTTTGGAAACGCTTATCTGTTAAGGTTTTCAAAAAAGCAACCAAGTCTGCTTTTTCCTGTTTGCTCAGACTTAATGGCTCGGCGAGTGTACTGTTAATATTGATAGGACTCAATACAAAAGCTCCGGGGTTATTGTAATATTCTACCACTTCTTCTAAAGTCTGAAACATGCCATTATGCATATAAGGAGCAGTGAGGGCGATATTTCTTAAGCCAGGGGTTTTAAATTTTCCCAAGTCTTCTTTTTTCCGAGTGATCAGGTAACGCCCTGAATCATTCAGCGCATAACCATCAAAGAGCCCGATATTCTTAAACTGATCATCCGTAAAATCGGGTCCACGATGACAATCAAAACATTTGGTTTTATCACTGATGAATAATTTCCTTCCTCTTTCTTCCGATTCTGTAAATGCAATCAGGTCATCCATATAGGCATCAAATCGACTACTATCTGTTTCGAGTGTACGTTCAAAGGCAGCGAATGCAGCACCGAGATTTTTGCTATTGGGTAAGGCTTTAAAAATTCGCAAGAAGAGCTTTCGGTATTCGCTACTGGCATTCAATCTGGCGACTGCTTCTTGAATGGGTAGTCCCATTTCATCCGGATGAGCAATAGGCATCAGGGCCTGTTGTTCCAATGATGCAGCTCTTCCATCCCAGAAAAAATAAGGACGGTTTTTCATGTTGAGCACAGAAGGCGTATTTCTGGTGGTGGCGCGTCCTTCAATGCCTTTGCTAAAAGCTACCGTATCTGAAAAACCAAATTCCGGTAGATGACAGCTGGCACAACTGATGGTATTGTTTTTGGAGAGAATTTTATCATTGAATAGCTTTTTACCAAGCGCAGCTTTTGTAGTGATAGGTGCCGGAGCGATGAAAGCAGTAATAGCAGCAATACCTCCAATCAACAAAACAATGAATCCGGCTGTTCTTTTCATAATGTAAAAATAGTTCACAATCAGATTGTCCATTTCTGATTTATTTTTGCGGCATCATAACCGAATAAAATCATCGTATATGTTGTTAACATCTGATAATAAGTGGAAAAAGCTGATTGTGATTGGAGATCGGGTATTGGTACGTCCGTCAAAACCGGATGAACAAACAGCCAGTGGCTTATACCTGCCACCCGGTGTTCAGGAAAGGGAAAAAGTACAGCAAGGGTATATCATCAAAACAGGTCCGGGTTATGCTATTCCCATGCCTGTTGATGATGAGCCTTGGAAAACAGAAGATGAACAAGTAAAATATGTGCCCTTACAAGCCAGAGAAGGCGACCTTGCCATATTCTTACTCAGTGGTGCTACAGAAGTGATGTACGAAAATGAAAAATACTTCATCGTTCCCCAGAGTGCGATTTTGATGTTGGAGCGGGAGGAGGAGCTGTAGTCGATAGTCCATAGACCATCGACTATGGTCTATCAAACAATTTCCTATACCCCTCTTCATCCATATACTCCAAAATATCTCCCGGCTGACAATCTAGAATACGGCATATTTCTTCCAAGGTGGAGAAGCGGATGGCTTTGGCTCTGCCGCTTTTCAGGATGCTCATGTTGGCAATGGTAATACCTACGCGCTCACTGAGTTCGGTCAGACTCATTTTTCGTCTGGCAAGCATGATATCTAAGTTTACAACAATGGGCATCAGATGGTAAGGTCTTGTTCGGTTTTTAATTTATAGGCTTCGGTGTAAACGGCGCTAAATACCAAAAGAATAACACCTACAATGGTATCCGGTAATATGGCAGCTTCATTTCTTAGCAGTATAAACTCACCATTGGTTCTTGTTAGCACCTCATCCTTTAAATAATATCGCTGTAAAATATCACAAATCGTAGAGAACAGAAATATGGCTCCACCGAGAGAAATATAATTACCAATTTTTTTATGATAGGTATTCGACCGTTGTAAAGTTTGAATGATGAGTAATACCAAGAAAGCCAATAAGCTCATGGCTAACGCATCTGTGGTATCATTCGATAAAAGCGCTCTTTTCCACCAGGGGAGATCGTTGATAATTAAATCTCCTTTAAAGTAAAGCACCGATCCCTCAAATTTTTTTATGGGTTCTTTACTCAAAGTGCTTTCCGGATTGGGGGCTACTTTGAGATTAAACAGTTTATCATTTAAAATTTCAATACCGGCAACAACTGTTATAATATGAATCACCGATAACACTAACATGATCCATGCAATGATTTTATAACGTTTCATAATTAATTGATTTGTATATCAAATTGTGAGTTCTTGTTCTTGTTGTAATTGATATCCTTTTCTAAATGCATGTGCGAGACAAAAAGCGATAAACCCACTAATTATGCTGGTGATATTTGTGGAAAATACGTCTGTGAAACTTAAATATAATGCTTGGTCAATATAAGTATTGAATTTAAAGTTTGCTATATATTTTATCATTAATCCTATCAAAATAATACTCCAGAGACTGGCTGCGATAATATATAGTCTACGGTATGTTTTTTTTCTAAATGCTTCTTGATTGGCAATATCTTCAATAACACGAATCATTTGAAGTATCACACCCCATAAAAAGAGCAATAGTATGAGTAACGCAATAGGGGTCATCATGATTAAATACCAGTTATATTGACTTTTACTCACTCGGATGAGTAGTTCTCTTTTTTCTGCAGACGGATTAATGATTTTATCAGGAAGATCTCGCACATCCACCCGTAATGGTTTTATTTCATAGCGCCCCGAAATGGTATGGTTGATCGTGTCTCGTTTTGTTATGACGGGATACTTCAAAAAAGTAGTATCATTTTTTCTGAACGTACTATGAGCCTGTTTTAAATAATAGCCATTCAGACTGATAAAATAAGTAGTGTCGGGAATGTATTGGATGGTATAACGGTTATAAGTGCTATCAAAAATGATCATGCCTTTTTCATCCCTTTTATAGAATCCTATGTTACCGAATCCCCAACCACTTATGGAAAGGTGATTAGTAGACTTCTCAAGATTTTGAATGTATTTGATACTATCTGATATCTGCTGATAACGATGGTGAGGTAAGTTATCGTCAATTGAGAATAACTGCTTTTCATAAGCATCAGGTTCATAATCCATGAAAGTAACAGTCTCATTATTAAACGCTTCAAATTTTGGCTGCCATATACTCGGCCAAATAAAAAGAGCCAGTACATACAATCCTAGACAAAGGATGATAATTCGAATGCCAATAAATAGCCAATTCATAAAACGCATAAGCAGGATTTGAATGCTAAATAATGATTTTTTATCGAAAAACAATAAAATATAATAAAAAAAATTATTGTCTGAGCTTGGTTCATTTATTTTAAATTGGGTGATAAATCAGAGATCATGGCAGACAAACAGGCTTTTTTGCAATCAGTTACAACAGGTTATGCGTTTAAAGGCGAACATGTGAAAATAGGGATGGGGATGTTGGATGGTGAAGTGGTAGAAGGTGCATCCATTTCATTGCCATTAAAAACATTGAACCGTCATGGGCTTATTGCCGGCGCCACAGGTACGGGTAAAACAAAAACACTCCAACTGATCAGTGAATACTTGAGTGATAACAGTGTGCCTGTAGTATTAATGGATATCAAAGGAGATCTCAGTGGTATTGCAGCTGCAGGAACTGCTAATGAAAAATTAATTGAACGTAGTAAGAAATTGGGCGTTGAGTTTTCACCCACAGCTTTTCCGGTAGAGCTGCTTACATTGAGTCATCAACCCGGTGTTCGTTTGCGTGCCACTGTTAGTGAATTTGGTCCCGTTTTATTGAGTAAGATATTGGGATTGAATGATACGCAAGGAGGTCTGGTAGCTGTCATCTTTAAGTATTGTGACGATCATCAAATGCCTTTATTGAATCTGAAAGATTTTATCAAAGTATTGCAATACATCGGTAATGAAGGAAAAACAGAGATCGAAAAGGAATACGGCAAAATATCGACCACTTCAACAGGAACCATTCTTCGTAAAGTGATAGAACTTCAACAGCAAGGTGCAGATGTTTTCTTTGGTGAAAAAAGTTTTGAAGTAGATGACTTGATGCGCATCAGTGATGATGGCAGAGGAATGATCCATGTCTTACGGGTAACCGATATGCAAGACAGACCAAAACTGTTCTCTACTTTCATGTTACAATTATTGGCAGAACTCTATGCCAGTTGTCCTGAAGAAGGGGATATGGATAAACCCAAGTTGGTTTTGTTCATTGATGAAGCCCATTTGGTATTTAATGAAGCTTCAGAAGCTTTGTTACAGCAGATAGAAACTGTCATTAAACTCATACGATCAAAAGGCATTGGTATTTTCTTTTGTACCCAGAACCCGCAGGATATACCGGCTGCTATCTTGAGTCAATTGGGTTTGAAGATTCAGCATGCATTACGCGCGTTTACAGCTGCAGACAGAAAAACAATCAAACAAGCAACAGAAAATTTTCCGGAAACTGAATTTTATCAAACCGATGAATTGCTGACTCAATTAGGGATTGGTGAAGCATTCGTGACGTTATTGAATGAAAAAGGAATTCCCACTCCATTGGTGCATACCATGTTATGTGCTCCCAGAAGTAGAATGGATGTATTAACAGATGCAGAGATCGAACAGTTGGTGAGTTCCAGTAAACTCGCAGCCAAATACAGTAAAGAGATCGATAGCGAAAGTGCCTATGAAATATTAACGGCTAAGCTGGAAGAAGCGGCTGAGAAATCAAAAGAAATAGAAGCTGCCGAAGAACCTAAACAGAGTGGAAGACCCAAAAAAGAAGAAAGCTTTTTTGATAACCCCGTTGTTCGTCAAGTAGGAAGAACTGCTGCCAGTGTCATTACCAGAAGCTTACTGGGTGCATTAGGATTGGGAGGAAGATCCAGATCTACAAGAAGAAGATAATTAGTGATTCAGAAGAGATACCTGTCCATTTTCACTGATCATCAATTCACCTTCCGTTTGTAGAAAATCTAAAACGGTCCATACTTTTTCTTTGGAGAAAGTAGATAGCTGTACTAACAATTGATCAATCGGTTGAGTGGTGTCAGTGAGTGTATTTCTAATGTGCTTTTCGATTACACTAAAATCCTGATGACTAAGTTCTTTTTTCTTCTTGATCAGACAGTGATCGCAAATGCCACAGGCGGATAAATCCTTATCGCCAAAATAATTACCAATCAACCGGCTTCTACAACTATCTGCATCGCGCAGGTAACGAATCATATCTTGTACACGATCGGTATAATTTTTTTTTCTCGCGTGATAGGCATCATGATCAATATGTAAATATTTGGCAGGTGCACGATTCAATAAGTAATGGATTTGTGGAGACTCCTTTTTCGGTAAGTATTCAATGATTCCATAAGCTGCCAATTCCTTTAACTGATGTTGAATATGGGAAGGTTCGGTCCTCATGACTTTAGCGAGCGATAATTCGAATATGGAAACACGATTATCGAAAATACCCTCATAAGTACGCAGCAATATTTTGATCAGAGTTTCTAATGATGGTTGCGCATTTTCAAATGCATACAATGCTTCTTTATCGGTGGTAAACATGACCTGAGATGGAAGAAAAATACTTTCTGCAAAACTGATATGTCCTTCTTGTTCGAGTACTTTTAAAGTATTAATGACGGTGGTGGTATCAAGTTTGAAATTCTCTGTGAACTGTCGCAAGTCAAAATCAAAATAAGCCCCCTCACCGGAGCCAACCGGTAATTGAAAAAAATCCGCAAGCGATTGGTAAATAGATTGGATGGTAGTAACAGGCGGGAATTTTTTATCCGGCAATTCCTGTAACTGTAATACATCATTTGGATGATACAATAAAACTGCAAAAGCTTTTTTGCCATCTCTTCCGGCGCGACCAGCTTCTTGGTAGTAGTTTTCCAAACAATCGGGTACATTGTAATGGATCACTGAACGAACGGAAGGTTTATCAATTCCCATTCCAAATGCATTGGTGCAAACCATCACCCGAACCTGATCCTGAATCCATGCTTTTTGTTTTCTTTCTCTTTCTTCCTGTGTTAATCCGGCATGATAAAAATCAGCAGTGATACCTTGTAGTTGTAATAGCTGACAGACTTCTTTGGTTAATCTTCTACTATTGGCATAAACAATACTACTTCCCGGAACTCCTTGTAGTATTTGTATGAGTTTATTGATCTTACTTTCTGTTTCAAAACAGCTGTAAGAAAGTGCAGCACGTTCAAAAGACTGACGAAAGACTGTTACATTTTCTAATAGTAGTTTTTGAATGATATCGTCTTTTACTTTTTCTGTAGCTGAAGCAGTGAGTGCAATGATGGTAACCCCTTCCAACTCTTCACGTAAAGCAGCAATCCGTAAATAAGGCGGTCTGAAATCATAACCCCATTGTGAGATGCAATGTGCTTCATCAACAGCAATTAGGCTAATATCCAAAACAGATAGGTATTCTTTGAATAAAGCAGATTCAATTCTTTCCGGAGATACATACAGAAATTTATAATCGCCTCGAGCTGCTTTTTGTAAGATAGATTTTACTTCAGCATAGGTCATGCCACTATTGAGTGATGCCGCCGGAATGCCTTTTTCCGTTAAATGAGATACCTGATCCTGCATCAAAGCAATTAACGGACTAATCACCAAACAAAGACCGTCCATCAATAAAGCGGGTACTTGAAAGCAAATGGATTTCCCTCCGCCGGTTGGTAATAAAGCCAGTGTATCTTTTCCATCTAATACCGACTGAATGATCTCTTCCTGCATCGGTCGGAATTGATCATGCTTCCAGTAGTGTTGGAGAATGGAAAGGGAGGATTTCATTTGGGTGAAAAGTGAAAGGTGAAAAGTGAAATGAATTATTTTATTAGGCCGCTTAGTAAGGCAAAACACCTATTCAAATGTAATGATAAGCTGCTAATCTGCTCTTTTCTTAAGTAAGACAAATCAAAAGTTGTTTCGATTGCAGCGTCAATTTCAATTAAAGAACCTCTGGAAATCTCAAAATATCTTTTCCTTTCGATAAGAGATATTCTCGAAGAGTCCTCTGCTATATTAAGTTTTACTGAGATAGCGGCTCTTCTAATTTGAGGTATCAGATTGAACCTTTCTTCAGGAGGAAGAAAAGAGGTTAGTATATAGCATTCTTTAACTAAAGATCTGGAAACTTTATATACTTCCAGATTCTTATGGTTTAACTGTAAAATCATTTATAAAAATGATCTAGCGAATTAAAAAAAGAACAAGCTTGTATCGGCTGAATTAAGTTTTTTAAATATCAGGTAAAAACCTATAGTAGAAATACTTACCCTTTCACCTTTGACCCTTCACTTCCTCAAGCTACTTTCTTAAAATTCAAGCGAACAGAATTCACTGCCAGCACTACGTCACTTAACCCCATTACTAAAGCGCCAAAAGTTGGATTTAGGTAACCAAGTGCTGCAACAGGAATCGCCACAATGTTATAGGCAAATGCCCAGAAAAGATTCTCTTTAATAGTAATATAGGTGTGTTTACCCAATCCAAGTGCCAGTGGTAAATTCTTCAATCCATGATTCATTAAAACCACTTGTGCACTTTGCATGGCTACTTGGGTAGAATCGCTTAATGAAATACCTACCGTTGCTTTTGCCAATGCAGGGGCATCATTAATTCCATCACCCACCATAGCTGTGGGTACTTCCTGATTGAATTGAGCAATTTTTTCAAGCTTTTGCTCAGGCGTTTGCTCTCCTATGATCACATCAATACCCAATACTTTTCCGACCTGTTCACATTTCTCTTTTTTGTCACCGCTGAGCAATATGGTTTTGATGCCTTTTTGTTTGAGTGATGTAATGACTTCTTTTGCTTCAGCTCTTATTTCATCGGCTACATCAATCCATCCTAATAACTCATTATTTCGAATGATATAAACATTGTGAGCATGATCGTTTGTAAGTGCTGCTGCGGCTTTGAAAGAACCTGCTACATAAGTATTTCCCTCTTTATCAGTCGCATGCATTCCTAATCCCTTTACTTCTTCAATTGTTGCCCATCGGATCTCTTCTTTACTCTTCCAACTTTTACTGATAGCACTGGCGATGGGGTGATTGGAATATTTTTCCAATGAAAAAGCGATTTGTCTGAATTGTTCCGGAGTGATATTATGGGCGATCATTTTTTCATCCACAATGGTAAAATGTCCTGTCGTAAGCGTACCCGTTTTATCGAATACTACTTGTTTGATACGTTTAAAGATCTCCAGACTTTTTGCATTCTTAAATAAAATACCATTACGAGCTGCTCGTCCGAGACCTACGGCAATAGCAGCCGGAGTTGCCAATCCCATGGCACAGGGACATGAAATAACAAGAACGGCAATACCTCTTAATAAACTGGCGCCAAAGCCGATATCTGTAGCGAAATAATTGATCAGTACAGTGACCACTGCAATACTCACTACTGTTGGAACAAAAATGGCACTGATTTTATCCGCCAATTGTTGCACCGGAGGTTTTTCAGATTGTGCATCCCTTACCAGTCGAAGAATATTGGAAAGTACTGTGTCTTCTCCAACTGCAGTTACATAAGCTTTGATAGTTCCGCTTTCCAGAATACTTCCTCCGATCAAGTGGTCATTCATTTTTTTGAAAACAGGGACACTTTCTCCTGATATGATCGCTTCATTGATCTGTGCTTCTCCCCATAAAATTTTACAATCCATGGGTACTTGTTCTCCACTCTTGATCAATAACAGATCTCCGACTTTTAGACTAGTACTTTCCACCGGAAAAACATGTTCCTGATGGTGGTCATCATAGGCGATCATATTCGCCATTGATTTTTGTGTAACTGCTAGTTTTTTCAGGGCTGCTTGTGTAGTTTCCACCGAGCGGTCTTCCATCCAGTTTCCTAGAAATACCAGTGTAATGATGGTAGCAGCTGTTTCATAAAATAAAAATTCTTCAGCTCTGCCAATCAATGTACCATATAAACTATACCCAAATGCTGCTACTGCACCAAGCGCAATCAAAACATTCATATTCGGGATACCCTTGAGCAGACTTTTGATGGCACTTCTGCCAAAAAAATCCATTCCAACAATAAAAACAGGAATGGTGAGCCCAAGTTGTACATAAGGGTTCATCAGAACATGAATATGTACACCAGGAATCATGTGTAGCATCAATGGGGCTGTAAATACAAAGCAGAACCAGAAACGTTGCAAGTGATTAGAGAATAAGCGCTTTGATTTTTTTGAAGAATCATCGCTGTTATCATTCTTCACCGTATATCCAAGACCGTTAATACCTTTGGCTATTGCTGTAGTAGAGCTGTTTTCAGGCAATTCAAAACTTACATCGCCTCCTATAAAATTCACTTTTACATTTTGCATTCCCTGCGATTGCAGGTATTTATTTACTGTAAGTGCACAATTGGTGCAGGTCATACCTTCCACTTTCCAATTCACTTTTTCCATAATCAATATTGTGGGGTTGAGGTTAATGAATGACAAATTTACCGAATAGCAGAAGCACGCTCTTTCGATTTGAGAAGAATATTTCTACATCATGGTTGCAAGAAAGGTGAAAACGGTTGCTTTACCATGGACTATCGACTATGGACCATGGTCGATAGTCCATGGTCCATGGTAGGAGATGTGCTTTCCCCTCTTCTTGCTAACTTTGCCCCATGGATGCAATTTTTGGATTGGCGCAGATTAAGGAGGTTGCAAAAGCGCTTTGGGCGTCTGGCAAGAAACATAAGGTATGGGCTTTTCATGCTGAAATGGGTACAGGGAAAACAACTTTTATTCATGCACTTTGTGAATACCTGGGCGTAACAGATGCGGTGGGGAGTCCCACTTTTGCCATCGTTAATCAATACCAGAGTAAAGATGCAGGTGTTGTATTCCACATGGATTGGTACCGCTTGAAAGATGAAGAAGAGGCAATTGAGGCTGGAATAGAAGATCAGTTGAATAGCGGTGATTATTGTTTAATAGAATGGCCGGAAAAAGCATCCGGACTTTTACCCGATGACAGCTTTCATGTATACCTCGAAATACTAGATCCCTCTACCCGACGTTTATACACAGATGTAACAGCTGTTTGATTCTGCATGGAATGTCCTAACTTTAATGACTGAATTTTATCAGTTATAGTAAACACTAAGATCCATTTTCCATCCAACTTATAATCTTACATGGCTACCAGTAAACCTTCTATCAGCACTTCATTTGCGTATGAAACATTGGAAGAGACCCTTGATATTAAACCTCAGGGTGCAAAATTGCATATTGGTATTCCAAAAGAGATCGCTTTTCAAGAAAATAGGATCGCACTCACACCGGATGCGGTTGGGGTTTTGATTTCGAATGGACATCAAGTGGTAGTAGAACATGGAGCAGGAGAGGGCAGCCATTATTCCGATCGTGATTATTCTGAAATGGGAGCTACCATTGTATATGAGCGAGCTGAAATTTTTAAATGCCCCATACTTGTTAAAAGTGCTCCCCCTGTTGCAGAGGATATGCCTTTGTTACAGATGAATCAAACCATTATTTCCCCCATACATCTTTCTGCATTAAGAAAAGAGTACATCGAAAAGATGATGGAAAAGAAGATTACGGCGTTGAGTTTTGAAAATTTCAAAGATGCCAGTGGTACTTATCCAATCGTAAGGAGTATGAGTGAGATTGCAGGTAGTGCGGTGATGCTGATTGCCGGACAATACCTCAGTAGTTTTAATAAAGGGAAAGGTGTTTTATTAGGCGGTATCAGTGGTATTCCTCCTACCAAAGTAGTGATTGTTGGCGCCGGTATTGTGGGTGAATTCGCAACTAGAAATGCTTTGGCATTGGGTGCTTCTGTAAAAGTGTTTGATAACAATGTGTATCGCTTGAAGCAATTACAGAATAACTTGGGACAAAGAATCTGGACCAGTGTACTAGAACCACGTATACTTTCAAAACAACTAAAAACCTGTGAAGTAGCAGTAGGGGCTTTGAGTAATGAATTTGGAAGAGCGCCGGTAGTAGTAACAGAAGAAATGGTGGCAGCTATGCGTCCGGGAAGCATTATCATTGATGTAGCGATTGATCGTGGTGGTTGTTTCGAGACTAGTGAATTAACCAGTCATCAGCATCCCACATTTGTAAAGCATGATGTTATTCACTATTGTGTACCCAATATTCCCAGTGGTTTTGCCAGAACAGCTAGTCAGGCCATCAGTAATGTACTCATGCCTTTGATTCTGGAAGTGAGCGATGAAGGGGGACTGGAAGAAATGGTATGGCATAACTTCAACCTTCGAGAAGGTATCTATATGTTCAAAGGAGCACTGACCGATTTCTATATCAGTCAAAAGTTCGATCTGAAGTTCACCGATCTGAATTTATTGATCGCTAGCCGCCGTTAATTTTTATTTTTTGGAAGATGAGCAATGACCTCGATTTCTAGTCTCGCATCGGGCATATATAGTCGACTAATCTGTACCCATGTAGCCGCAGGATAATCTCCTTTATACATTTCTTTTCTGGCTTCATTATGGGTTTTCATAGCCTCGATATCGGTTGTGTACAGATTCTCTTTTACTACATTTTGTAAAGTAGCACCGAATGCAGCGAGACTTCTTTCAATGGTTTGATACTATCTTTCAATAGATGCCGGTGTAATATCACGCGCAACAGTTCCGGAAACATAGATCACATTATCCACTTTCAATGCCTGAGCATAACCGGCGCTGGTATCTTGTTCTGCACCAAAATGAAATTTCTTTTTTTCAATGGCATTATTTGTTTGCGCAGTAACGACAGTGCCTTTCAAAAGCAGGAATACTATAAATATTGCTTTCATACTTTTCGTTTTCGTAAAACTAGGAAGACCAGAAATTACAATCATGTGAAATAGGATAAAGCGTTCTGTAGCATGTTGGATGGCAAATCATACCATCCAATCATTTGCATTGTTGAAAAAATAAGTTCAATAATTCATCTGCTAAGCCGGAAAACTGATCTTGCCCATGCTAACCGCAGGAATTCCATTTCTACCGGCACCAAGGGCTACTTGTCCACCGGCTACCGCTTCATTGGCAAGGATAGCAAATAATACTGCTTCTTTAGCATCAGGATTTACTTCCAATTCTGCAGTGTCTCTGAATGTAATACCGGGTAACTGCTCATGAATATGTTCCATGAGTAAGGGGTTATGCATACCACCACCACTGGTGTAAACCACAAAATCAGTTCTATTGGTCATACATCTATGTAATGCATCTACAATCATGTCTGCAGAGAATCGATTGAGCGTTGCCATGATATCTCCATGTGAAAGATTACTCGTATCAGTTTTTTGCATGGCAACATTGAGATAATCCAAATTGAACAATTCCGGTCCGATGGTTTTCGGAAAATCATTGGTGAAAAATTCATTGTCTTTCAAAGCTTGTAATAAAGCTCCATGTATTTTTCCTTGTCTTGCGATGGCGGCGTTTTCATCAAAATACTTTCCGGGGAAATGTGCTTGCATATAAGCATCCATCAATGTGTTTCCGGTACCCACATCAGTACTGAATACTTCTGCTACATCTAGTCCTGAAGGGAGATAAGTAAAATTGGCAATACCGCCAATGTTCAACATGATGCGATTTTCTTTTCGACTACTAAAAATCAAATAGTCACCATACACCGCTAATGGTGCACCTTCTCCACCTGCCGCAACATGTTTCTGTCTGAAGTCGCTAAGGGTAATGATGCCAGTTTTGACAGCAATATGATCTCCATCACCAATCTGTAAAGTAGCGTTATCAAACTCATCATCCGGGTGTAATAACTTAGGAGCATGATAAATAGTTTGTCCGTGACTGGCGATCAAGTCCACTGAAGTGGGATCTATGTCCCATCTTTTCAAACAACTCAAAATAATAGAGGCATGTTCTGTTCCTACCCATGCATTCAGCAGACAAACTTTTTCCAGATCAACATTTCGTTTTGAAAAAACCGACTTGATATGGTCTTTGAAGCTTTTCTCATACACTACGGTCTCAAATGCCAGTAATTGCACGTTTGTTTGGGTTCCTTGTCCGGATATGCGACATAAAGCCACATCTAATCCATCTACTGAAGTGCCGCTCATTAAGCCAATGATGACCCTTTCAGGCTTTTTTGCGATGGTATACAATGCAGAAATATTCGGATTCATGACTTTAAATTAGACTTAAAAACGCATCATTGTGCAATTACTTGCAAAAAATATTTGGAAATACGCAATTCCCCGCATTAATTTTAAGGGAACTTATTTATTGCTGCTATGCTGAAAACTGAAAGACAGGCTTATATCTTACGCCAAATAGACTTACATAATCGTATACTATCCTCTGATCTCAGCAGTGAAATCAATGTGTCTGAAGATACGATTCGCCGCGACTTGAATGAGCTTGCGGACATGGATAAAATCATCAAAGTACATGGTGGTGCTTTGTCTAAATCTTTTCACAGTTCCTTTTTAAAATCAGATGTCTACAAGGCAGACAGTAAAAGAGTTATTGCCAGTAAAGCGGTTTCATTGATCCGGAATAATATGTTTATACTTACAACAGGGGGAACCACTGTTATTGAAATGGCGCGTTTATTACCTTCTGATTTGAATGCTACTTTTTTCACCGGTAGTATTCCGGCTGCACATGAGTATGCACAACATCCGAATATTGAAGTAATTTTTTTAGGGGATAAAATTTCTAAAAGTTCACAGATCGCTGTAGGAGGTGAAGCCATTTCCAAAATTGCAGGAATTAAAGCTGACCTCTGTATTATGGGTATCAATGCTATTGATGAAACGGGTATTACAGACAATGATTGGGAAGTGATACAAGTGAAAAAAGCTATGATACAAGCTGCCGAAAAAACAGTGATACTATCCATTTTTGAAAAGCTGAATACACATCAACGATTGACGATATGCGGGCTGGATGAAATCGATACGATTATCACAGAACTCGATCCATCGAATCCTGTATTTGAACCTTATAAGAAACAAGGCATTACTATTTTGTAATTATCTATAAACGCTGAAATATGAAAATGAAACCGCTCTTGAAGCCGGTCTTACTGAAAACAGCTTTCTTGCTGCTGTTGACAAGTTTGATTACGGCTGCGGGTATTGCGCAAGTTCGCGTATCCGGTAAAGTAACTGCAAAAGGAGGGGCTGCTGTGGAAGCGGCTTCCGTATTCATCAGGGAAAATAATGTAGGTGCCGCTACAGACAACAATGGTACTTTTAGTTTCTCTGCTTCTTTAAAACCCGGTAGCTATACACTGGTATTTTCCGGTACCGGCTACAAAACACAACAAGCTTCATTCACCGTAACAGCAGGTAACAATAGTTATACGCTGAATGCTGAATTAGCAGAAGATGTTTCCAAATTAGATGAAGTGATTGTTACCGGTAACTCACAAGGTACCACTCGTCGTCAGTTGGGTAGCTATATCAGTTCTGTAAGTGCCGAAGACCTGAACAAAGGCGCTACCGGAAATGTGCTGGCGGCATTACAAGGTAAAACTGCCGGTGCACAGATCTCGCAAAACTCAGGTGATCCTGCTGGTGGTATCTCTGTTCGCTTGCGTGGTATCAGTTCTATTTCTTCATCATCAGAACCTTTATATATCATTGATGGAGTGATTGTGAACAATGCTACCAACCGTGTTACCAACACCTCCGGTAACTACGATGGTGGAAACTTTGTAGGAAGCATTGGTCAAAGCCGATTGGTGGATATCAATCCAAATGATATTGAAAGAATTGAAGTACTGAATGGTGCTGCTGCCGCTGCTATCTATGGTAGCCGAGCGAATGCCGGTGTGGTTCAGATCTTTACCAAAAAAGGTAAAAGCGGTGCTCCTTCTGTTAGCTTCTCTACCAACTTTACAACCAGTAGTCTGCGTAAGAAATTAGATGTGAACCAGGCACCCACCAAGTTTGGTGGTCCAACAGATGGTCCGGGTGCTTTGACACAGGATATTCTGATCCCTGCACAAACAACTACTACTCCTGTTACTCGTTATGATTATCAAGATTATATTTTCCGTAATGCCAATGGTACTGATAATAATATTTCTATCAGTGGTGGAACTGATAAAACGAAATATTACATTTCGGGTTCTTATTTCTACAATCAAGGTATTGTGAGAAATACAGATTTCCAACGTTATAGCTTCCGCAGTAATATCGATCAGGTATTGAATAAATGGGCCAGCTTCAATTTAGGGTTGAACTATATCAATAGTACAGCCAATGAAAAGCCTGATGGTAACTCTTTCTTCTCTCCCATGAACTCTGTTACCATCATTGGTAATTTCCACGATATCTGGACCAGAGATGCTTTGGGAAATATTCGTGCAGTAGGTGAGCGTGGTCGCGCCAATCCGGTATCTGTGATTGAAGATATCAAGCAGCGTCAAACCACGAATCGTTTGATTGCGAATTTGGGATTGAAACTGCGTCCGATCACCGGATTAACCGTTGACTATACTATGGGTATTGATAATTATGCCCAGAATGGTACCACTTATATTCCTCCATTCGCATACAATGTGAGCACAGCATTCTTTGGAGGTGGTCCGGCATTGGATCCTACACAAAATGGTTATTCAAGTGCAGCGAATAATAATTTCTTTGCCATCAACCATGATCTGAATGCTACCTATTCAAGAAATATCACGAACAATATCAATTCAGTTACACAAGTTGGATTCTCTCAACAGTACGAGAAAAATAATTTCTCTCTTTTACAGGGAAGAGGTCTTGCTCCCTTCGTGCAAACTGTAAATGGTGCCAGTACTAGATTGGATCCTGTTGATGAAAGAAGTGAGTTGTCTATCTCAGGTGCTTACGTTCAGCAAAACTTCAAATATCGTAACCAGTTCTTTGTAACAGGTGCGGTGCGTGTGGATGGATCATCTGTATTTGGTAAAAACCAACGTAACCAAACCTACTATAAAGCCAGTGGTAGCTATGTGATATCAGGAGCTGATTTCTGGGCTAATTTAGGTGTTGCTAAATGGTGGGATCTGTTCAAAGTTCGCTTGGCATACGGTGAAAGTGGAAACCTGACAGGTATAACTGCATATCAAAGATTCAACAATTATACTTCCTCTTCTTACATAGGAAGAACAGCACTCAACTCAAGTGGTACATTGGCAAACGAAAATGTGAAGCCTGAAAGACAACAAGAAACCGAATTGGGTTTTGATCTTGCTTTTTTGGATAGCAGAGTAGGATTAACCGTAAACATTTACAACAAGAAAGTAACAGACCTGTTGATCAATCGCTTCATCGCGCCAACATCCGGTTTCAGTAGCTTGCTGGATAATTTTGGATCATTAGAGAATAAAGGTTTTGAAATCGTATTGACCGGTAATCCAATCGCTAAAAAAGATTTCAACTGGAACATTACCGGTATTTTCAATCACAACAGAAATAAAGCAGTTCGTATCGGACAAGCATTAACACTGTTGAGTACGAATGCAGGTGCACCGGTTGCTATCATTGAAGGTCAGCCGGTAGGTGTATTCTACGGAACTTTCTTTGCACGTAATCCGGATGGAAGTGAAGTAAAAAACGCAGGTGGTATTCCTCAAACAGAAAGAGGTGTTCAAAACAGTGCATTGGTATTTACGCCGGGAAGAACCGCAGGGTTGCCTAGTGGTGCTGTGTTGCGTAAAGTAATTGGTGATCCAAATCCTGATTATACCACAAGTCTAGTGAATGAGTTTACCTACAAGAGATTGAGCTTACGTGTTCAAATCGATGCGGTACAAGGTGTAGATGTATTCAATGCCGACTTCCGTACTCGTCAGGGTGTAGGTAATGGTAAGATTGCAGAACAGGAACATCGTGGTCAATTACCTCGCGGTTATATCAGTGGTATTTATGCAATTGAAGAATGGAGAATTGATAATGGTAGTTATACCAAGTTGCGTGAATTATCGCTCAGTTATAATTTCGGAAAAGTAAAAGGATTCAGTGACCTGAGTATCAATTTCAGTGGCCGCAACTTAATCAGTTGGGACAATTACAAAGGATATGATCCTGAAGTAAATGCTGGTGGACAAAGTACCATTCTGCGTGGAATTGATTTTGGTGCAGTGCCTATTCCAAGAACTTTCAGTTTTGGTATTCAGGCTAAATTTTAATCCTCAAAAATTACTTGTATGAAAAAGAGTATTCAAACATCATTATATACAGGTCTGGCAGCACTGCTTCTGACAACAGCGGGTTGCAAAAAAGACTTTAATAATCCGAATGCCGCTACTTCGGATCAGGTTTTTAGTTCGGCGAAAGGTTTGGCTGGTGTGGTGGTAGGTTTACAAAGAACCTATGCTTCAAATGTTGCATATGGTATGTCTGATGCAACCGGACTTATCACCAACGAAACCATTTTGATGAACCCGGGTAACGTTTCTGAATTTCAATTCAGTACCGGTGGTGCGGCTGTAGATGGTACCAATGCCTTATTGGGTAATGTGTGGAGTTCTGCAAATAAAATCATCTTTGATGCCAATAATGTAATTAATGCTGCCGCAAAGCTTACTGATAAAGGATATGCGAGTGGATTGATCGGTTATGCCAGTATTTATAAAGCCCTTTCATTAGGAGCATTATCTAGTTATTGGGAAAAAGTACCGGATACCGTTGGAACGGCCACCACTACATTCTCTGACAGAAATGTTGGTTTTGCAAGAGCGATTGCAGCAATCGATAAAGCACTAGCAATGATCAGTGCCAATGCAATTTCTGCTTCCTTTGCAGCAGATGTTCCGGTTGGTGTAGACATCGTAAATACATTGAATGCATTGAAAGCGCGTTATTCATTGTTTGCGGGTAACTATGCAGCAGCTTTACAAGCAGCGAATGCAGTAGACCTCACAAAGCGTTCAACCATGAATTTCGAAGCGGCCAACCCAAATCCGATCTTCAACTTTGTAACGTCTACCAATAATGTGTACCAGCCGGTTGATTCTACACTAGGTTTACCTGCGGCTATTGCACCGGATCTGGCAGACAAGCGTATTCCATTTTATACCGTTATTAATGCCACCATCAATCCACGTTTCAGATTGAATGGATTCTGGAATACCCCAACAACAGCAATACCCTTGTATTTCCCCGGTGAGATCATGCTGATCAAAGCCGAGTGTTATGCTCGTCAGGGAACACCTGATCTGGTGAATGGTAATATTGAACTGAATAGAGTGGTTACTAAAAGAGCAGCCAATGATGTATTGGGTATCGGTGCGGATCTTGCACCGGTTGCTCTTGCTACGGTTAATGATTTGTTGACACAGATCTATCGCAATCGTTGTATCGAATTATACCTGTCTGGTATGAAGCTAGAAGACATGCGTCGTTTCGGTAGACCTACCGCTGAGAGAAAGAGAAACTTTTTCCCTTATCCTTTCCGTGAGCGTGACAGTAACCCGAATACCCCAGCAGATCCTGCTTTCTAAATTATTCAAATATGGATCTGAAGAGGCTGTATCAAAAGTTTGATACAGCCTCTTTTTGCAATAGGCCATAGACTATAGTCCATGGTCCAACGATCACAAGCCATAACCCAAATTTCAAGGTGGTAACTTTATTTTGAGACACCCATATCTTTTACTATAGACTATGGACCATAAGCCACAACCCATCAAACGAAGCTCAAGGTTCTTATCTTATTGTGGGGCATTGAGTATCATTTATTTACCTATCTTACAAGTCATTTAAAAGCCGATATCAAATGATTCGTTCCCTGCCCCTCAGACTGTATTCCGGTTTAGGTATTGCAGTTTTACTCGTATTTCTAGTAGGTTTTATCACTATTGATTCTCTGGAAAAACAAGCCAAACAAGCAGATCAGGTTCGCCATACCAATCAGGCCATTACATATGTCAGAGATATACGTTTTTCTGTGACTCAAATCAGGGGGGGAAGAAGGACTTACTGGGTAACCAGCGATCCAAAAGATATGGATGCCTATGAGAAAGGGGTCACATTTATTCCCAACCGAATGATCGATCTAAGAGAACTTGTAAAAGACAATGCGCCACAAGTAGCCAATATCATGCGGCTGGACTCTCTCATTACGGATTTATTGCGGTATTGGAGAACAGACGGAATGATTTTTCCTAATATGGCTACCGAGTCTTTTAAAAAAATAATTCTAGAAGAAGAAGGGAGATTCAATAAAATCTATCAACAGATTGAAAAGGTGAAAATTGAGGAAGAAGATTTGTTAGCAGAAAGAGAAGCAGTCGTACTTTCTTACAATGAAAGAACCAAACTCATACTATATATTGGGATAAGTGTATTACTGATTGTAGTATTACTCTTGATTAATGCAGTCATCCAAACATTGAAAAGTCGATATAAAGCTGGATTAAAACTACAGGCTACACTTGAAGAAACAGAGAAAGCCAGTATCATCGCACAGGAAAAAAACTGGGTTTTGGAGGGTATGAGTTATATCAATAACCGCTTACAAGTAGTAGACAGTTCAGGAGAATTAGCCCATCGTATTATTACCGCCATGGTTCAATACCTAGAAGTACATGCAGGTGTAATCTATTTTGTAGATCCCAAAGCCGAACAATTGGTGACGGTTGCTTCAGTAGCCGTCAGCTCCTCTTCTAAAAAATCATTTGTGATTGGAGAGGGAGTGGTAGGTAATGCTGCTTTATCTAAAACCGTTACCGTCATCAAAAATATTCCACCTGATTATTGGAAAGTAGATTCTTCACTCGGACAAGTGAGTGGTAATGGAGAAATAGCTTGTGTGCCTTTATGGATGAATGAAGAACTAAAAGGATTGATAGAACTGGGTTGTTTTACCCAATTTACAGAGTTGCAAATTTCTTTATTAAAAAGCATTTCTGATATTCTTTCTGCAGCTATTAATTCTTACCAGTCCAGAGATAGGATCAATCAACTGCTGGATGAATTACAGGAGCAGAAAGAAGCTTTACTGGAACAACAGGAGGAACTGCGTCAAACCAATGATGAACTCAGCAGACAAGCAGAAGAGTTACAAGCTTCAGAAGAAGAACTGAAAACACAGGAAGAAGAGTTAAAGCAGATCAACGTAGAATTGAAAGAAAGAAATGAAGCCATCGAAAATGCCCGACAAGCACTCACACTAAAAGCCAAAGAGCTGGAGATGACGAGTCGCTATAAGTCTGAATTCCTCGCCAATATGTCGCATGAACTGCGTACTCCATTGAACAGTGTGTTGATACTTGCAAAACTACTGGCGGATAACAATACCCAAAATCTGAATACGAAACAGATTGAATATGCGAATATCATTTATAAATCAGGAAATGATTTATTGCAATTGATCAATGATATTTTGGATCTGTCTAAAATCGAATCCGGAAAAATTGATCTGCTGATTGAGGATGTACCTATACGATCATTGGTCACAGATATTCAACAATTATTTTCGGTAGTTGCATTAGAGAAAAATATCAATTTACAGATTGAACAGCAGCAAGATATTCCAGCTCAGATTCATACGGATAAACAACGATTATTTCAGGTGATCAAAAACCTGCTTTCTAACGCATTCAAATTTACTCCCGGTGGTGGTAAGATCACCGTTGATTTCCGATCCGTTCCCGGTAGAACAGCTGAAATGGCCATTCGTGTTATCGATACAGGTATCGGTATAGCACCGGAAAAACAAAAACTTATTTTTGAAGCCTTTCAACAGGCAGATGGTTCAACGAGCAGAAAATATGGAGGTACAGGTCTCGGACTTTCTATTAGTAGGGAATTGATACGTTTGTTGGGTGGATCTATCGAAGTAAAAAGTGAAGTCAATAAAGGAAGTGAATTCACTATCTATATTCCTTATCAATATGTACCTGTCATACAACCGCAACAAGAATTTGTAGAATTAGCTGCACTCTCTGATGATCATGACGCGATCAGTATTTTACCTTTTGAAAATATTCGAGAGCAAGATAAAGTGCCGGACGATAGGCATCAACTTGCAGCTGGTGAAAAGCTGATGCTGATTATTGAAGACGATGTGAATTTTGCTACAATTATCCGTGACTATGCGCGGCACAAGGGATATAAGGTTGTGATTGCGTTGGGAGGTGATGAAGGATTGTATTATGCTAGGAGATATAAACCGAATGCCATCATACTGGATATTCAGTTGCCGGTAATGGATGGTTGGACGATCCTGAAACAGATCAGAGCGGATGAGTCTATCAAACATATACCTGTGCACATTATTTCGGCTATTGATGATAATCGATTTAAGCAGGAAGATATCATGGCATATCTTAAAAAACCCATAGATGCCAACTCGCTTGAAAAAGCTTTCCAAATGCTAGGAGAGCACATTCGGAAAAGCTTAAAACAGATATTGATTGTCTCTGCTGTTCATTTTGAAGAACAGGATTTACACCAACTGGCGAGTGAAAAAGACTACAAACTACATTTTGAACAGGTATTGGATATTGATACGGCAAGAAAAAATATTAGTGAACTCAATTATGATTGTATCATTATTCATATTGGAGGCTCCATTCAACTACAAGAAGCTAAACAGATCAGTCAGTTTGTAGTGGGTCAAAAAATTCCTATTATCATTCATCTGGATGATGATATCAATCAGGCTGATGAGATGGAGTATCGGAAAATTTCCGGAATCATTATCCGGAGTGCCGTGAATGCCAGTACTCGATTATTGGATGAGTTGGAATTATTCCTGCACAAAATGCAAAAGTCTGATAAGAAAACCGAATCGGGAATGAATGTTTCGGTATTGAATGATCAGAGTTTGTTGAATAAAACAGTATTGGTAGTGGATGATGATATGCGTAATGTATTTGCCTTGAGTGCCGTGCTGGAATCGAATAAAATGCAGGTTTTAACAGCTAGTGATGGGAGGGAAGCATTGGAGCAGCTCAAAAAATTCCCAGATACACATATTGTACTGATGGATATCATGATGCCTGAAATGGATGGGTATGAAGCGATGCAGCGAATCCGAAAAGATTTGAAAATGATGGAGCTGCCCATTATTGCGCTTACTGCAAAAGCCATGGTCGGTGATCGAGAAAAATGTATCACCGCAGGTGCTTCGGATTATATTACCAAACCTGTAGATATGCAAAAATTGTTATCACTCATGAGAGTTTGGTTAACCTGATGATATGATGTGTATATGAACAATGTGATCGGACTCAACCCCAAACCGCAACTTAGTACCCAAGCTTTTGAACAACTGCTTCATCTGCTGCACCATGTATATGGGTATGATTTTTCAGGATATTCAAAAGCTTCCTTGCTACGACGTATCTATAAATTTATGGATGTGCAAGGGGTCACTGATGGGCAACAACTCATACAACTGTTAGCAGGCGACACTTCTGTTTTTCATTCCTTTCTTGAAACCATTACGGTGAATGTGACCGAGATGTTTAGAGATCCCGGTTTTTATAAATCTATTCGCGAAAAAGTACTACCCGTATTGGCCACCTATCCACAGATCAATATCTGGCATGCAGGATGTTCAACAGGCGAAGAAGTGTTTTCTTTGTGTATCCTGCTGTATGAAGCTGGATTGTTGCATCGGACGCGCATTTATGCTACAGATATCAATGCCTCTTATCTTGAAAAAGCGAGAACAGGTGTGTTACCTATGACACATATGCGCGAGTATACACTTAATTACCAGCAATCAGGTTGTACAGGTGATTTTTCAGATTATTATACTGCTTTATATGATCATGTACTGATTCATCGAGAAATCAGAGAGCGAGTAGTATTTCTTCAACATAATCTGGTCACGGACCGATCATTTAATGAATTCCAACTCATACTTTGTAGAAATGTCATGATCTATTTCAATAAACAATTGCAGAATAAAGTTTTGAAATTGTTTCATGAGAGTTTATCCTCATTAGGGTTTATTGGATTGGGGATGAAAGAGAGTCTATTATTTTCCGAATACAGATCTAAATACTCAGTTGTAGATGGTAGTGTCAAAATTTTCAGGAAAAAAAGCTAAATGATGTCATCACCTAGATATGATATGATTGTCATTGGTGGTTCAGCGGGAAGCATTCCTGTATGCATCTCTTTGCTTAAAGCACTAACCCATAATCAACATATTCCGGTAGTATTGATTATCCATCGAATGCGTAATGTGGTTAGTCAGTTGGATAAATTATTAACACGTGAGGCAGGTTCTGTAAAAATTACGGAACCTGAGGATAAACAAGCGATTACCAAAGGAAAGATATATTTGGCTCCCCAGAATTATCATTTACTCTTTGAAGAAGATCATAGCTTCAGTCTCGATTATTCTGATGCTGTTCATTATAGTCGGCCTTCTATTGATGTGAGTTTTGAGAGTGCAGGTAGAGCTTATGGGAATAGGGTATTAGCCATATTATTAAGTGGTGCCAATGCCGATGGAGCGGAAGGCTTATCTTACTTATCAGATATCGGAGCAGATTGTATTGTGCAAGATCCTAACTCCGCTCAATATCCAACTATGCCTTCTTCAGCGATCGCTTTAGAGAAAAATATTCGCATCATGACTGAAGCGGAGATGATTACTTTCTTACAGGAATTATAATTAAATTGCTGCTACCCATGAATATTCCACCCATACAACAGCATGATTTTACCATACTATTGGTTGATGACAGACCTGAGAATCTGTTGTCACTGGAAGAGATATTGATAAAGCAGGGTCGACAATTTCTCAAAGCTAATTCAGGGAATGAGGCTTTAAAACAAGTATTAAAACATGATCATATTGGTTTGATTATGCTGGATGTACAAATGCCGGAAATGGATGGATTTGAAGTAGCCAGAATCCTGAAATCCAATCCACGCACAAAAGATATTTCTATCATTTTTGTAACAGCATTGAGTCGGGAAGAGCAATACGTTTTGAAAGGCTTTGCAGAAGGAGCCGTTGATTATCTCCAAAAACCACTTGATATCAATGTGGTTCGAGCAAAAGTGAATGTATTTGAACAGCTGTATTTTAATCAGTATCGACTTAAAACGGCACTGACAGAATTAGATAGGATTAATAAGCAGTTGGAGAAATTTGTATACATCGTATCTCATGATTTAAAATCTCCATTGTCATCTGTTATCATGATGCTGGAATTGATCAAGAATGATCCCTACATAAAAGCAGATGCTGAAAGCAGTGAAAATCTAGGTATGGTATATCAGGCTACAAGTAGGTTATCAGAAATGATCATGGCTTTGCTGGAATATTCAACCACCAGTTTATCACAGCAAACGGTGGAAGAGACCAATACCCATTCGATGGTAGAAGAATTAGCTGCACTTTTATTTCCCCCTAAACATATCCAAATTCAGATCCTTCAAACATTACCCATATTCCGAACAAGAAGAGTAAAACTTGAGCAGGTATTTCAGAACTTAATCAGTAATGCCATCAAATACAATGATAAGGCAAACGGACGTATAGAAATAGGGTATACAGACAGGGATAATCATTATGAATTTTTTGTAAGAGATAACGGTCCGGGTATTGCTGAAGAAGATCGCTCACGTATCTTTCGTTTGTTTGAGATCACAGATAACACTTCTACCCGCGACAGCAGTACAGGTATTGGTTTAAATCTCCTAAAAATTATTGTTGAAGAGCAAGGTGGTAGAATATGGGTCGACTCTACAAAGGGAGAGGGTAGTACTTTTTTCTTTCAATGGATGAAATAGTTCATCTCATTTATGATCGGGCACATAGATTTTATCCGTGCAGAAGCCATATTCATTCACATCATTACTACTCACAATAATGGTTTTGTCTTTGGTATAAGTATCAATCAAATGGCGGTATAAGATATAACCATTCTCATCTAAATTGGTACAGGGCTCATCCAACAACAGTAAAGGACAATCACTAAAAATAGCCTGTGCCAATTTTATTCTTTGTTTCATACCACTACTGAAATAGCGAATTTGTTTTTGAGACGCTTTTTCCAATCCAATGATCTGTAATATTTCTTCAATCGAAATATTATTGAGAAGCGGTTTGAAAGAACGATGAAAATTTAGGAATTCAACAGCTGTCATTTCTTCAATGAGCTCTAGATAGGGCGCTGCAATAGAAAGATATTTGAACACACGATCTGCTTCAATGGATTGCTGATGGATTGTCCAGTTGATATTCCCTTCACTCAAATTCATACTTCCTGCCAAAACTTGTAGTAAAGTGCTTTTACCACTTCCATTTGGACCTGTTAGTGCAATTTTTTTTCCGGGTTCAAAACGATAGTGAATGCCACGAAATATCCATTCCCGGTTGAATCTTTTTCCAGCATCCGAGAGTTCGATCAGCATGTATCCTTATGAATTAATGAATGGAAGAATAGGTGTAATGAATTAATCTTCGTCGCCACCACCTTTTACAAAACGTTTGATGATACCACGACCACTTTCACGAATAAAGGTAACGATCTCGTCTCTTTCATCGCTGGCGGTCAACTCTTCTTCAATAAACTCCAATGCTTGTGAAGTATTCATGCCTTTATTAAAGATAATCCTGTAGATGTCGAGAATATGATTGATTTTCTCCAGTTCAAATCCTCTTCTTTTCAATCCTACACTATTCACACCACCATAGCTCAATGGATTTCTTACAGCTTTGATATAAGGGGGCACATCTTTACTTACCAAGCTACCTCCCGCAATATAAGCGTGTTGTCCAATGGTAACGAATTGGTGAACCGCACTCACACCGGCGATCCATGCCCAATCGCCCATTACAACGTGACCGGCTAATTGAACACTATTACTCAGAATACAATTGTCTCCAATCAAGCAATCATGCGCAATATGGCTATAAGCCATGATCAGACAGTTATCACCCACTTTTGTTTTCCATCTGTCGGTAGTACCGCGATTGATGGTAACAAATTCACGGATGGTAGTATTGTCTCCAATCTCAACCGTAGTTCTTTCACCCGCAAATTTTAAATCCTGAGGAATTGCACCTAATACTGCACCGGGGAATACGCGACAGTTTTTACCGATACGTGTTCCATCCATGATGGTTACATTACTGCCAATCCAAGTGCCTTCTCCAATTTGAACATCACCGTGTATAACAGTGAAGGGATCAATTTTGACATTGGGTGCAACCCTTGCATTGGGATCTATATAGGTATACGGATGTGTCATTATTTGCGGATTCGGTTGTAGATAATAAGTTGTTAGGGATTAGGATCTTTTTACAATTTGTGCAACAAGGTCGGCCTCGGTAGCTACTTTACCTCCTACATAAACAGTACCTCTCATTTCACAGATACCTCTGCGGATGGGCCCTGTAAACTCCATTTTTAAAAGCATGGTGTCACCCGGACGAACCATTTGTTTGAATTTACAGTTATCAATTTTCAGGAAGTAAGTATCATATTGTCCTTCCGGCATAGAGTTGATACAAAGAATACCACCGGTTTGCGCCAAAGCTTCAATTTGTAAAACGCCCGGCATCACAGGATTTCCGGGGAAGTGACCCGGGAAGAACCATTCGTTGAATGTTACATTTTTTACCCCAACAATATGAGTGTCGGTAAGCTCAATGATTTTATCAACCAACAAGAATGGGTGACGATGTGGTAATGTTTTTTCAATTTTTTCAAGAGGAAAAATAGGAGGCATGGTAGGATCATAGACCGGAACATCCTTCACATGCTTATTCTTCTTGATATACTGTTTGATTTTTTTAGCAAACTCAACATTGCTGCTATGCCCCGGACGATTAGCAATAATTCTGGCTTTAATTGGATAACCAATCAAGGCCAAATCACCTACTACATCCAATAATTTGTGTCGAGCGGGTTCATTGGGGAAACGTAATTCAAGGTTATTGAGATAGCCTTCGCTCTTCACTTCAATTTTATCACGCTTAAACACTTTTGCAAGTCTCTCCATCTCCTCATCTGTAACCGGTTTGTCTACCACTACGATGGCATTATTGATATCCCCACCTTTGATGAGATCATTATCCAGCAATGCTTCCAGTTCATGAAGAAAACAGAAAGTTCGGCATGGAGCAATTTCTGCTCTGAAATCTTTGATGGTTTTTAATCCGGCATGTTGTGTGCCCAATACAGGACTATTAAAATCAATCAGTGTAGTAATTTGATAATCGAGTGATGGTAAAGCTACCATCTCTACTCTTTTGGCTTCATCGTAATGATAGATATTTTCATCCAGGCTGTACCAAGCTTTTGCTGCTTCCTGTTCAACTACACCTGCTGATGCAATCAATTCAATAAAAGGTGCAGAGCTTCCGTCCATAATGGGTATCTCAGGTCCATTCAATTCAATCAGTACATTATCAACACCCATACCAACGAGGGCAGCCAATACATGTTCTACCGTGCTCACTTTGGCGTCTCCCACCTGAAGCGTCGTTCCTCTACTCGTATCAGTCACCAAATCACAATCGGCTTTGATGATGGGCTGTGCCGCCAAGTCAATACGTTGAAACTGAATACCAAAACCCGGATTCGCCGGCTTTAGGGTCATATCTACCAATACGCCGGTATGTAAACCTGTACCGCTGATGCTTACCGCACTGCTGAGGGTATGTTGTTTGTCTGGGTTGAAAAGATTGTCCATGCTATACTGTTTTTCCGGTCAGATTATCTCATTTGATAACTGGTTCAATCACTGTTCAGTGATTCCCTGCTTAGAAATATAGTGCAAAAATAAGATTTCAGGGTGGTTAATGGGTGATTATGATGCATTTACCCGCTCAGATAAGACTTGTGCGAGGATTTTTTCAAGTTCTTTAACCCTTTTTTCAAGATCCGGCAAATTCCTGAGTTGTGCCTGAGCCCGGAAGAAACGGGTAAAATCATCGGCAGGAGTACCTGTTAATGTTCGATTGGATTCTTTGACACTTTTTGTGATACCGCTTTGTCCGTTGATCTTACTGCCATCGGCAATAGTGATATGTCCGGCGATACCTGTTTGTCCGCCAATCATTACCGACTTCCCAATTTTGGTACTTCCACTCACACCAGTTTGCGCTGCAATCACGGTATTACATCCTACTTCTACATTGTGAGCAATCTGCACCAGGTTATCAATTTTAGCCCCCATTTTAATAATGGTAGAACCCATCGTTGCACGGTCAATGGTAGTATTGGCACCAATTTCTACTTCATCTTCAATTACCACATTACCGATCTGTGGAACTTTTTGAAAACTGCCATCAGCCTGTGGTGCAAAACCAAAACCATCACTACCAATAACAGCTCCAGCATGTATGATCACATTATTTCCGATGACACAACCGTGATAGATCTTTACGCCTGCATGAATGATCGTATTATGTCCAACCTTCACATCCTTACCCAAAACTGCGCCGGGAAATATTTTTACGTTCACACCAATATCAACCCCTTCATCTAGGTATGCGAATGCGCCTACAAAAACATCTTCTCCCAATTTAGCAGAGCTATGAATATAACTGGGTTGCTGAATGCCTTGTAACTGCATGGTCTTCATTTGCTGATACATGGTCAGTAATCTAGCAAAACCGGTATAAGCATCAGGTACTCTGATCAATGTATTTGTTACAGGCTTTTTTAGAACCAATTGCTGGTTGATGATAATTACAGATGCTTTGGTATTGTATAAATATTCTTCGTATTTCGGATTTGCTAAAAAAGAAATTTGTCCATCAACAGCCTCTTCAATTTTTCCAAAGGAAGAAACGGTAACCTGGGCATCACCTTCCAGTTGGCCATTGATCATCATGGCGATCTGCGCGGCGGTAAATTGCATATGGTGGAGTTTAGGTTTAGTCCATAGTCCATAGTCCATGGACCATTGACTATGGACTATTGTCAAGTCAATAAACAAATGTAATTTTTTTTAACCGGTGCTGAAAGGTTTTGGTGGATCAGGGCGTTATCCACTTGGGATATGTCTTTTATGGTCTGATCTCTGAACAAAATATTGATCCTTTCATCTACGGTTTGATACAACGTATTGGTTGCCTCACCCGTAAAACACAAGTAGTGAATAGGTGCAAGTCCAATGCCAAACTTTTCTGCTACTTCTTTTTCTTTCGCTTTTACCCATGTAGGATCAAATGGTTCTGCCTGAATTCTAGACTTGTACAATTGTCTGTTTAAAAAACGTGTACACAATAAAGAAAGAATAGCATCCGGATGTTTCGACCATCTTTTTAAAGCATGCATGATATCATGATCATCCAAAGAACAAAACAAATCCAGTGTATCATCATTCATATGACCAGCAAATCCTCCCAGAAAAAAATCGATGGCAGATTGTGTTTGTAAAGCCGTATCAGTAGGTTGATAAATTTCCCGAACACGTTCCAATATTTTTACCAGCATCTTTTCAGCTGCCAATACCGTTTTATGGAGATAAACTTGCCAGTACATCTGTCTTCTTGCCACCAAAAATTTCTCGACACTGTAAATCCCTTTTTCCTCTATCATCAATTGTCCTTCATGTACCATCAGCATTTTGAGGATACGGTCATAACCAATTACACCCTCACTGACGCCGCAAAAAAAACTATCGCGACTCAGATAATCCATTCTGTCAACATCCAACTGACCACTGATCAACTGATGCAAAAAAGGTTTGTGGTATTGATCTGTAAAAATGGCAATGGCTAATGATAGCTGTCCGTTCAGGTCTCTGTTCATTTTCTCCATGATTTGTAAGGATAGTTGTTCGTGGTGTACACCTTGAACCACTACTTGCTCCAGCGCATGTGAGAAAGGTCCATGTCCAACATCATGCAAAAGGATAGCTGCTTTTACAGCTATCTCTTCATCGACGGTAATATCAATGCCTTTACTCCTGAGTTCATTCACTGCATTGCCCATCAAATGATAAGCACCCAATGAGTGATGCAATCGGGTATGTACTGCACCCGGATACACCAATTGAGCCATCGCCATTTGTTTGATGCGACGCAAACGTTGGTAATAAGGGTGGGCTATGATGTCAAATATCAATGGATGATTGATGGTAATAAAACCATAGACCGGGTCATTGATGATTTTTCTCTTCAGATCAGCCATACCTGTTGGTGATTTGTTAAATCGGTTATTAAGACAGTTGGCAAAAATACAAATAGATACCCGATCAAACAGAATGAAATAGATTTACGGCGGTTAAGCCTTATAAACGCAACAATAACTCCGCCTATTCTTTACTGTTACACAAACCGTATTTATTTCTTTATTTTAACAGTTGAATACAACCGCAATGGTTGATTTCATGTAATCAGTCAAAATAGGATATGCCATTAGCCAACATTTTATGGGTCGACGATGAGATCGAAAGCCTTCAGTCGCAAAAATTGTTTTTGGAACAGAAAGGATATGCAGTAACTACACTTACCAACGGATTTGATGCCATCGAATTTGTAAAAAATGAACAGGTAGATGTGGTGTTGATGGATGAAACCATGCCCGGTATCACCGGATTGGAGACCTTGGTTCGGATCAAAGAAGTGAATAGTAATATTCCGGTGGTGCTCATCACCAAAAATGAAACAGAGAACTTGATGAATGAGGCGATTGGTAGACAAATCAGTGATTATTTGATCAAACCGGTAAATCCCAATCAGGTATTACTGAGCTTAAAAAAAATCATTGATAATAAAAGATTGGTGGCAGAAACAACTACCACAGCGTATCAGCAACAGTTTCGGGAATTGTTCATGGCATTGAATGATAATCCGGATTACAACCAGTGGATGGAGATCTATAAAAAACTCGTTTACTGGGAGCTGGAAATGGAAAAGAGCGATAGTCCGGAAATGCGCGAAGTGTTTCATGCACAAAAACAAGAAGCCAATACAGAGTTCTTCAAATTTATCAGTAAACATTATGCATCCTGGGTATCACCTTCTTCCGCAGCGTCTCCTATTATGAGTCATCAGCTGTTTAAGTTTAAAGTACTGCCGCATGTAGAGAAAGGAACACCACTTTTTTTTATTCTCATAGATAATCTTCGCTTTGATCAATGGAAAGCCATCCAACCCATTTTTGCAGAAAGCTTTCGGATATTAGAAGAAGAAACCTTTTACTCTATTCTTCCAACCGCTACACAATACTGTCGCAACGCCATCTTTGCAGGTTTGATGCCGATAGATATCGAAAAACAATTTCCTCAACTTTGGAAAAATGATGAAGAGGAAGGCGGGAAAAATAATGAAGAAGAAACTTTTTTCCGTGCACAGTTAAAACGTTTGAAAAAAGAGGATCTCAAAATCAGTTATCATAAGATTTTGAATCATAACGACGGACAACAACTCGTGAATAATATCCATAATCTGTTACAGAACGACCTGAATGTGATCGTATACAATTTTGTGGATATGCTCAGTCATGCCAGAACTGAAATGGAAGTATTGAAAGAGTTAGCAAGTGATGAAACGAGTTATAGAAGTTTAACCAAAAGCTGGTTTGAGCATAGTCCCTTGCATCAAGCTTTGAAGAAAATTGCGGATAAATCTATTAAAGTAGTATTGGCTACCGATCATGGTAGTGTTCGAGTAAAAACACCGCATAAAGTCATAGGCGATAAACAAACTACTACCAATCTCAGATACAAACATGGTCGTAACCTGAATTTTGAGCCTAGAGATGTATTGGCATTCAAAGACCCTAAGGAAGCAGGGCTTCCGGTACCCAATGTAAATTCATCCTATATTTTCGCGAAAGAAGATGGTTTTTTATGTTACCCCAATAACTATAATCATTATGTGAATTATTACAAAAACACCTTCCAACATGGTGGCATCAGTCTTGAGGAAATGATTGTGCCGATTATTAAGATGGTGAGTAAATAGCTGCAAGCTACAAGCTTCAAGCCGCAGGCTGCAGGTTCCAAAGTTTGCTGTCGGAGCATCATCTATTCAATATACTTGCAGCTTGTAGCCGGCAGATTGATGCTTGCAGCGCAAAGCTAGCAGCTGAATGTGAATAACTAATCCCCAACACCCCCTTCCAAACAAGCCTCGAATCTTACATTTGCTGAGTTATTGTTTCATGATTTAATGACCGATTAGCAGGATGAAATACACACAAACTACTTTAGACAAATTGGAAGACATACTGGGTGAATCAGAGTATGTTGTGCGATATGAGAGAGGCACTTTTCAAAGCGGATGGTGTTTATTGGAAGCCAAGCGTATCGTAGTACTGAATAAATTCCTGAATATTGAAGGAAGGATCAATACATTGATGGAAATCATTCCACAATTACAGATTGATTTTGACAAGCTGACTTTGGAGTCACAAAAACTCTATGAAGAAGTAGTTAAAAAATCTGCTACCGAGGCTTAATTTTTTACGGAAAATACGCATACCTTGTCTGCCCATATTTCCATAGATTTGATCTGTGCACATTCCGTCTCTTACCATAACATTTTTGGGAACAGGAACCAGTAGTGGTGTACCCATGATTGGTTGTGATTGTGAAGTCTGTACTTCTACTGATCCCAATGATAATCGTTTAAGAAGTAGTGTACTCATTCAATCTCCACAAACCTCTTTGGTGGTAGATACAACACCCGATTTTCGGTATCAGATGTTGCGTATCAATAATCGAAGACTGGATGCTGTTGTATATACCCATCCGCATAAAGATCATTTGGCCGGATTGGATGATATCCGTGCATACAATTACTTCACTAAAAAGCCCATGGATATTTATGCCAATACACTAACCGAAGAGGCATTGCGCAGGGATTATTATTACGCATTTTCTGATACTCGATATCCTGGGGTGCCGGAGTTGAATTTGATCACCATCGATGAACATCCTTTTTTTGTTGGTGATATTCCTGTTTTACCGATAGAAGTATGGCATTATAAGATGCCCGTTTTTGGTTTTCGGTTTGGTGATTTTACCTATATTACAGATGCTAACAGAATTGAAGCATCCGAGAAAGAAAAAATACGTGGTTCAAAAATACTGGTGCTGAATGCGCTAAGAAAAGAAAATCATCTTTCGCATTTTACGCTGGATGAGGCAGTTGCTTTAGCACAGGAACTGGCGGTGCCCCAAGTATATTTTACGCATATTAGTCATCAGTTAGGCTTACACGAGCAAATCAATAAAGAACTTCCATCACATATACAGTTAGCGTATGATGGATTACAAGTTCATGTATAGCAGAAAGAAAGGCATACAATCAAATCCATTGTATGCAAAAGAAATTTCATGCTTACGATCATTTCAGTAAAAAGGAACGAGTCGGCATTCTAGCTGCATGTCTATTTGCACTAGGTTTGTTATTACTCCCGTACCTGATACCGCCGAAACCATTGCCCGATGTATCTACTATGACCAAAGAGGGAGCAAAATGGAAGGAGATGCTGAACCAAGAACTAGTGGCTGCAGCAACCAACCCCATCAACACAACTATGTATCCTTTTGATCCCAATCTGTTAGATGAAGCGGAATGGCAAAGAATGGGTGTACCTGTAGCAGTAGCAAAGCGCATCAGGAATTATCTCAGTAAAGGCGGACGGTTTCGCAAAGCAGAAGATCTGCGGAAAATATGGGGCATGTCGCCATCATTGGCCAACCGTTTGATTCCTTATGTCAGCATCCGGCATCGAGAAAAGGTCTTTGAAAAGACAATACGTTCGATATACCCGATTGATATCAATACAGCTGATGCAGAGGCCTGGAAATCTCTACCGGGGATTGGACATGTGTTGGCGGAGAGAATCATCAAATACCGCGAAAAATCCCATGGATTCGGTACCAAAGAAGAATTGAGATCCATTTTTGGGTTGAGCGATAGTCTATTGACAAAACTTGATCCATATTTACAGATTCATGAATCAAGCCTGCAAAAAATGCCCTTGAACCGTGCGTCGGCGTATCAACTGGTAGTCAAAACGGGCATTCCGATGGGGATCGCAAAAGATATTGTTCGCTGGCGTCAGGAAAATGGCTTGTTCACAGAAATAGAGGAATTATTAGCAATACCCGGATTCAAACCTGAATGGATTGGACGATTTAAAGCCATTTTCTTCATCGAATAAAAAAATGTTAACCCTTAAACCATTTTTGGAGGGGATAGCAAAAAGCATTTCTTTTGCATTGAAAACTAACAAACAGTAGTTTGTTTTCAGAAGGTTGCCTTAGTTAACGATTGCTTAGTTAGGCAACCTTCGTCTATTTAAAAAGTATCATATATGCATTTCCAACCAACAGAACTAACAGAACAGGTAGCGCAAACAGCACGGGATTTTGCTCAACAGTATATTCTTCCTCATGTGATGGACTGGGATGAAAGTCAGGAATTTCCTGTAAACGTGTTCAAAGAAATGGGGAAGCTTGGATTGATGGGGGTATTGGTACCTGAGCAGTATGGTGGGGCAGGATTGGGATACTTTGAATACAACGCCATTATTCAAGAAATATCAAAAGTGTGCGGATCTGTCGGACTGAGTTTAGCAGCGCATAATTCACTGTGTACCAATCATATTCTTTCCTTTGGAAATGAAGAGCAAAAAAAGAAGTGGTTACCGAAATTGGCTACTGCTGAATGGATCGGTGCTTGGGGACTTACAGAACCCAATACAGGCAGTGATGCAGGAAACATGAAAACGGTAGCTGTAAAAGACGGGAATGATTGGATATTGAATGGTACCAAAAGCTGGATCACGCATGGTAAAAGCGGCGATGTAGCGGTGGTCATATGCAGAACCGGTGAGCCCAGAACCAGCGGTAATTCAACTGCATTCGTAGTAGAAAGAGGTACCCCCGGATTTTCAGCCGGAAAAAAAGAAAACAAATTGGGTATGCGCGCCAGTGAAACAGCAGAGATGATCTTTGAAAACTGCCGCATTTCGGATGCAAATCGTTTGGGTGAAGTGGGTGACGGATTCAGACAGGCGATGAAAATCCTGGATGGCGGTAGAATATCCATTGCAGCTTTATCTGCCGGAATCGCCAAAGGGGCTTATGAAGCAGCCACTAAATACTCAAAAGAGCGCTATCAGTTTGATCAACCCATCAGTAATTTTCAGGGCATCAGCTTCAAACTGGCAGATATGGCTACAGAGATCATGGCGTCTGACTTACTCATCTGGCAGGCTTGTGACCTGAAAAATCGCGGACAGAAAGTAACCAAGGAAGGGGCCATGGCTAAATATTATGCCAGTGAAGTAGCGGTAAAAACAGCTACTGAAGCCATCCAAATATTCGGTGGTTATGGTTATACAAAAGATTTTCCGGTAGAAAAGTACTATCGTGACGCAAAATTGTGTACTATTGGAGAAGGAACTTCAGAGATCCAGAAGCTGGTCATCTCCCGAGAGGTTCTCAATGGATAGTCTCTTTTCGATTGCTTGCTTATATCTAAAGCCCCGTTCTGCGGGGCTTTTGTTTTATGCAAAGTGATGATATAAAGATCAATTCAATGTAACCCCTTGATCATTTTTTCCAAAGCATCGATATGTGCTTTGAATGCTTTCTCTCCTGATTTTGTAATGGCATAGGTAGTGTTGGTCTTCCTACCAATAAAACCTTTTTTCACCAGGAGGTATCCATTTTCTTCGAGTGTTTTGAGATGACTAGCGAGGTTTCCATCCGTAACCTGTATCAGTTCTTTCAGTTCATTGAAATTCACTTCATCATTTACCATCACAGCACTCATGATACCCAGTCGCACACGACTATCAAAAACTTTATTTAATTGTTCAATCGGATTTTTCATACTCTTTCATATTTCCACCACATCAATGCCCCATAAATGATATGCAGCAATCCAAATCCAATTCCCCAAGCGATAATGCCATACTGTAAGAATTGAAGTGTCAATAACCCGAGTAACAATTCACTGATACCTAACCAACGTATTTCAGAAACGGTGTATTTACTTCCGCTCAATAAAGCTAAACCGTAAAAAATAAGACATACCGGGGCGATCAATCCGGTTAAATTCCAATTCATTAAATACACAACGAGAATTGCACCTGCAACAAAAGGAATACCTGTATTCATGACGAGTTTGCGAACCGTACTATTCCAAAGAGAAGCATATGTTTTTTTGGTTCTGAACCAGGTAAAAATAACGGCAAAAATAAAGGAGCTAATAAAACAAGTAATACCCGTTACTAAAAGACGTGCTTTCTGTTGACTATCTAAAATCAGTAAAACCGGATTGGATTCCTCAATACTGCTACCCAAAGAGGTATTCCACAGCGGCCAAACATAGCTTACAGCTCCCAAAGCGCAGAGTCCTGCGGCAATACCACTGAGTCCGCTTAAACTGATGAACCGACTGCTTCGATCCATGATCTGCTTGATATCCTGAAGCGTATCCAGATGTTTTTGTTCCTCTTTCATAAAAGCACTTTGAGATTAAAAGTAAACAGATCAAAACAAATATGGCTGTTTTTCTATAAGGAACGATTAGTGAGCCATATCCGAATCACGATCATTTTGTTCCGGAACAACTGGTGAGCGTAGTTCAACCGGTTTTACATATTTTTTACGTAAACGCATATTCAATAATTCCACAACAAATGAAAATGCCATCGCGAAGTACACATAATTTTTGAGGTGTAACTCATGTGCATTCACACTATCCCAACCTTCTACGATCAATACAAATCCAATCATCACCAAAAATGACAATGCCAACATTTTTAAGGTAGGATGTTTGTGAATGAAATTGGAAATATTGGTACTAAATAAAAACATTACAATCATTGCCACCACCACCGCTGCTATCATGATTTCAATATGTTTGGCGGTACCACCGGCGGTAATGATGCTATCAAAACTGAATACCATATCAATCAGCATGATTTGAAATACAGCAGCTGCAAAACCTAACTTCTTTGCATTACCACCATGTAAAGCTTCCTCATCACCTTCCAGCTTATGATGTATTTCACGAACTGTTTTATACAATAAAAATAATCCTCCTGCTAACATCACCAGACTTGCCAGATCAAAATCCTTACCCCATGCGCTAAACACCGGTTTCCCTTTTTGCGCCAATAACCATCCCAATCCAAATAATAAAATTATTCGGGTGCTCATGCCCATGATCATCCATAACATTCGGGCACGTGGCTGATGTTTTTTATCCATGCGATTCATGATGATACTCACGAAAATCACATTATCAATTCCCAATACCACTTCTAAAACAACAAGGATCAAAAAACTGATCAAACTCTCTGATGTCAATAGATGTTCCATAAATGATTTATAAATGCTTACAAATTTGTTTCACAATACTTGGACCTTCATACACAAATCCGGTCCATACCTGAACGAGACTGGCGCCTGCATCCATTTTTTCTTTCGCATCTGCACCCGTAAAAATTCCACCACTGGCAATAATGGGAATCTGTTTTCCGGTTTGTTCTGAAAGATATTGTACCACTTCTGTCGATCGTTGTTGTACAGGCTTACCACTCAATCCACCAGCACCTATTTTTTGAATGATTGATGCAGTGGTTTGAAGTTGTTCTCTGCTAATGGTGGTATTGGTAGCAACGAGTCCATCAAGTTTTACTTCAAATGCCAACGCTACAATATCATCCAATTGCTCTTTGGTAAGATCCGGTGCAATTTTCAATAAGAGTGGTTTTGGATTTGCTTTTCCTTGATTACTGTTTTGTAGTTCACTAAATATTTTCTTTAAGGAATCTTTTTCTTGCAATTCTCTCAGTCCTGGCGTATTGGGTGAACTTACATTCACTACAAAATAATCGACCCCATTGTGTAAAATATCAAAACAGGTCAGGTAATCTTTCCAGGCATCTTCATTGGCTGTTACTTTGTTCTTTCCAATATTTCCTCCGACGATCAGTGATGACTGTTTTTTCTTGTGCATTTCCAATCTGCCTGCAATGGCTTTTGCTCCATAATTATTAAAACCCATACGGTTGATCAATGCATGATCTGCAGGTAATCGAAAAAGTCGGGGTTTGTCATTACCGGGTTGGGGTAGTGGCGTAACCGTTCCGATCTCTACAAACCCAAATCCCAAAGCTTCTAATTCGTTCAGATACAAAGCATTTTTATCAAAGCCGGCACCCAAACCCACCGGATTCGGGAAATGCAATCCAAATACCTCTTTCCCCAATCCGGTTTGTTTGGGGGAAAAGGATCCGGTAATCAGTTTTTTCAATGGCTGTACAGAACAGATACTATGCAAAATATCCATCGAAAAATAATGTACATCTTCAGGTGGGAAACAAAAAAGCAATTGTCTGATAAGCGGGTAGATCATGGTGCTGCGAAGATAAGGGGCATTTGATTTCGGTAGGAAGAACCGGTCTGCGTTAAATTTGGTTGCATAAACAACTTTTTTTGAAAAATTCCCTACATTTGATAGGTAAAATCGAGTTTATGCAGGAAGCTTATATCGTTGCCGGATACAGAACGGCTGTGACCAAAAGTAAACGTGGCGGATTCAGATTTTTTCGTCCGGATGATCTGGCCGTTGAAGTCATCAAAGGGCTGATGGCTGCCGTGCCACAATTGGAAGCAAAGAGAGTGGATGATGTGATCGTGGGTAATGCCGTTCCTGAAGCAGAACAAGGTTTACAGTTTGGAAGAATTATTTCTGCCCGTGCATTGGGTATTGATGTGGCCGGATTTACCATCAATCGTTATTGTGCGAGTGGATTGGAAAGCATTGCGCTTGCTACTGCAAAGATCAGAACCGGTATGGCGGATTGTATTATTGCCGGTGGTACAGAGAGTATGAGTTTGGTTCCAACAGCAGGTTGGAAAACGGTTCCAGCTTATTCCATCGCAAAAGACGAACCTGATTATTACCTGAGCATGGGTTTAACCGCAGAAGCAGTGGCCAAAGAATTCAAAGTAAGCCGTGAAGATCAGGATGCCTTTGCTTATCAGTCGCATCAAAAAGCGATGCAAGCCATTGAGAATGGATATTTCAAACCCGGCATTTTACCTATTACGGTTGAAGAAACTTATTTAAATGAAAAAGGGAAAAAAGCAGTACGCTCTTATGTAGTAGATACCGACGAAGGCGTACGTGCTGACACCAATATTGAAGCGCTCGGAAAATTAAAACCCGCATTTGCCATGGGGGGAAGTGTTACTGCCGGCAACTCTTCTCAAACCAGTGACGGTGCTGCATTTGTGATCGTGATGAGTGAACGCATGGTGGTAGAATTGGGATTGAAACCTATCGGTAGATTGGTGAATTGTGCTTCTGCAGGTGTACATCCACGTATCATGGGTATTGGTCCTGTTGCTGCGATACCAAAAGTATTGAAGCAAGCCGGCATGAGTCAGAATGATATCGATTTGATTGAACTCAATGAAGCTTTTGCTTCACAATCACTGGCAGTGATCAGAGAACTGGGTTTAAATCCTGATATCGTAAACATCAATGGCGGCGCCATTGCACTCGGACATCCATTAGGATGCACAGGATGTAAACTCACCGTGCAATTATTGAACGACATGAAACGCCTCAATAAAAAATACGGTATGGTAACCGCTTGTGTGGGTGGTGGACAGGGGATTGCGGGGATTATTGAGAACCTTTGATTAGTCAATAGTCAATAGTCGATAGTCCATGGTTTAGGAAAATTCTTGGATCTACCATGAACCATGGACTATCGACCATCAACTTTCTCTACAAACTCCCCTCTACCATTCACAAGCCCCTTTCTATCTCTAAACAATCCTGATACATAAGTAGCATTTCTATCGGCCATGGCAGCAATGTCTTTTTTGTTGGCTTCGTAGCCGGGGCCGCGTGCAAAGAGTCCGCTGAGTACTTGTCTTTGAGATGATATGTACTGGCAGTAATTCGTTTGCGATACAGTTGGTCGCCTTGTATGATCGTTATATTGGTATTGAAGAAAACAGAGTAAGTAGCTTGTTTATTAACAGACCCATCATTATTTCTGGAACGTTGTATTTCATCCTGACTAAAACCACCTTCATAATTCTGTAAGATGATGACAATATTCGCCTTGTATTGCTCCATGATTTTTGCACGCACATTATTATCGTTTTGAAGTAACAATGCCTTTTCGCCATCTGTTAAAGAAGTGTCAGTAAACACAGTCATCTGCAGATCTTTTCTCAACACATCCGGTAGATTGGAAAAATATTTACGTTTGATCTGTGTTACTACTTCTTCTCTTTTTTTAGTGATGGCGAGTCCGGGTGTGTATACTTCACCTGCATCTACTACGACGATGGATTTTGAATAATACTGTACGGGTATTTCAGCCAAAATGGTCTTTTCCGTAAAGGATAGTGTTTTACAACTTGCAAAAACACTGATAGTTGTTATGATGACCCATACAAATCGAAAAACAGTTTTCATTGCTTAGAATTTCGTCCGCGAAGGTATTTGTGCGGTGTAAATGAATTTGTTAAGGCTACATGATCAGCATATTAGGGTTGATAAACGGCATTTCTGCATGATTAAAAAGAAAATAAGATTTACTGACCAATGTCATTTTTTATGCATCAATGGCTGAGTAGCTTTATACTATAAATAAGCGTTATGAAAAAGATTCTTGTTCCTACCGATTTCTCTGCTACAGCAAAAAATGCCGCATTGTATGCGTTCAAGCTGGTCGAACAATTATGCGCTGAAGAAGTGATCTTATACCATGGTTATCAGGCACCTGTGAATATTGATCCCATGGTTCCAACCGTGGTAATGCCGGATATTGATACTTTGAGAGAGAGTAGTGAAAAAGCCTTAGCGCATTTTAAATCAGTTGTATGTCCATTTTGTGAGCCCGGTATTAAAGTGTCTACGTTGGCGCGGTATGACCATTTAGGAGATGGACTAGATGATATCTGTCACGAAACGGGGGCCGCATTAATTGTAATGGGTATTACAGGTGCAGGTTTATTGGAAGAGAAGTTGATCGGTAGTAATACTTTGAGTGTTGCAGAAAATGGAACTGTGCCGGTCATCATTGTTCCTCCACAAGCAGTGTTTACCAAAATTGAAGAAGTAATGCTTGCCTGTGATTTTAAAAAAGTAGTAGAAACTACCCCGGTTCAACCCATCAAAAATATATTGGATACTACTGGTGCCAAATTGTTTGTGTTACATGTTGATCATGAAAATAAACAGTGGTCTGCAGATACGCCTTTTGAAAGTTTGATGTTGGATACACTTCTATACGGTTATCAACCCGAATACCTATTTGAAAACAATAACAACTTTGTAGAAGCTGTCAACATTGTAACTCTGGAAAAAATGATCGGCCTCATCATTACCATTCCAAAAAAACATGGATTGTTTGAAGGATTGTTTCATAGCAGTGCGACTAAGAAACTAGCTTATCATAGTAATGTGCCGATTATGGTGATACATGAGTAAGATTAATTCAAATACTTCCCCACAATAGGTACCCGTCTACCCACCCCAAAAGCCTTGGGAGAAATGCGAATAATCGGACAAAACTGATTGCGTTTGTATTCATTGTTGTTGACCATCTTCAGTGTTCCGTCTACCAATGCTACATCATATCCCATGGCTTTGATTTCAGCCGGACCTTTTCGTTTTTCAATGTATTGGTAAAGTATCTGATCCAACACCGTATAATCCGGTAAACTATCACTGTCTTTTTGATTCGGTCTTAATTCTGCGCTGGGGGCTTTTGTGATGATATTCGAAGGAATGATCTCTTTTTCACGATTGATGTATTGAGCCAGCGCATAGACTTGTAGTTTATAGCAGTCTCCCAATACACCTAAACCACCCGCCATATCTCCATACAAAGTTCCATATCCGGTAGCCAGTTCACTTTTATTGGAAGTATTGAGTAAGATATATCCAAACTTATTCGCGATAGCCATTAATAAATTTCCCCTGCTTCTGCTTTGTATATTTTCTTCCGCTAAAGAAAATGGTAAGTCATTGAAAACAGGTTTTAATGTTTGTAAAAATGACTCATATACTTCATCAATACGAATGATATCATAAGGATTACCCAAATTCTTACTTAATTGAACAGCATCATTCACTGAATGATCCGTAGAATAAGGTGAAGGCATAAGTATTGCACGAACATTCTCTTTTCCCAATGCATCACAAGTAATCGCCAATGTTACTGCTGAATCAATACCTCCGGAAGATCCAAGGATCGCTTTACTGAACCCCATCTTTGTAAAATAATCACGGATACCCATAATCAATGCGTCATATACTTGTGCAATGTTCAACTCGGGTTCTAAAGTAGCGGGGTTGAGTTCTTTATCGGGTACGCGACTGGCAGGCTCCAAAATCGCAGCATTGATACTACCATCATCATTCAGTTCCCAGGTTGACATGGCTTCCTGAAACATAGGTAAAGCTCCGCACAGATTAGCATCTTTATCAAATACCAATGAAGCACCATCAAAAATAATTTCTGTCTGACTGCCCACTGAGTTACAATAAAACATCGGGATTTTATACTTCTGCACATTGGCCTTGATCACAGATTTTCGGTCTTCATCATGGGTATAGTCAAAAGGAGAGGCGCTAATATTCAGCATCACATCCGGTTGTTGATCCATCAATTGATCCATTGGACAAATTCTGTACAATGGGTTGTCGCCTAAGTTCCAGATGTCTTCACAAATGGTGATCGCTAATTTTTTTCCTTTGTAAGGAACGATTTTCCATTCGTAGGCAGGTTCGAAATACCGGTATTCGTCAAATACATCGTAGGTAGGTAATAATGTCTTGTGTATCTCTGCTTTGATTTCTTTTTCATAGAGGAAGAAAGCAGCATTGAAGAGGTCTTTACCTTTTTGTATGGTATTATGAGCCGGCGAACCAATTAAAACTGCAATGGTATCCGCATGTGCTTTTATTTGATCGACAGCTTGGTAGCACTTATCAATAAAATCGCTGAACTCCACAAAATCTCTGGCAGGATAGCCACATACACTCATTTCACTGAAGATGATCAGTTCAGATCCTTCTGCCTTGGCTGCTTCAATCGCAGCAATGATCTTGCGTGTATTCTCTTCAAAATTTCCGATATGATAATTCTGTTGTGCAATGCTGATCTTCATGAATACTAGCTTTTACTACTGGTTAGGTGCAAAGTTCAGTAACTTTTACATAGGTTTCACAGGATTCTTTGCAGGTAGCTGATGGTTTTATCAGCATCTTTGTCAAAATTCAGGATATGATGCGTCGATGGTATTTATTTTCATGTTTATGGATACTTTTCGCTTGTGGTGAAAAAAAATTCATTCCCGATGTTGCCGGAATTGAAGCACCCTTGAGTTTGCAAAGATTTGAACAATCCTTTTTTACCATCGATACTTTACAACTCGAAGAATCATTGATGGAACTCACCAATGAATACCGCGGTTTTCCTCAGGACTTTCTGTTTAATATCATGGGTACACGTCCGGATGCTGTACGACAAGATATCCCTAGTTTTATTCGTTCATATCAATCTTTATTCAAAGAAATTCAACCACAGTTCAAAGACATGAGCCGTGAGTTGAACGAGATACAACAAGGACTTCAATTCGTTAAATACTACTTTCCAGAATATAAACTACCCGAAAAAGTAATTACATTTATTGGTCCACTAAATAGTTATGGTAGTATCATTACGCCTGATGGATTGGGCGTTGGCTTGCAATTATATTTAGGGAGCAATCATACGATTTATCAGTCTGAGGAGGGGCAACAGATGTATCCGAAATATATATCTAGAAGATTTGACAGAGCCTATATTCCTGTCAATGCCATCAAGAATATCATCGATGATCTGTACCCACCCAATTATGCTGATAAGCCGCTGGTAGAACAAATGATAGAAGCGGGCAAAAGATTGTATCTCTTGGATCATTTGCTTCCTGAAACAGCCGATACCCTGAAAACCGGATATACCGCTAAACAATTGGAGGGTTGTTTAGAGAATGAAAAGAGTATCTGGAGTTTTTTTATACAAAATAATTTGTTGTACATCATTGACCCGGAAATGGTACGTGATTATATGAGTGATGCACCCAATACCCCTACTTTGGGCCAGGCTTCACCAGGTTTTATTGGTCAGTTTGTAGGATGGCAGATTGTAAAAAAATGGATGAATAAGCAAAAAGATCCTCGGAACTTGATGAAATTGATGGACACACCTGCGAAGAAAATTTTTGAAGAAGCAAAATACAAACCCTGATCAGTTCATTTTGGCGGGAACGATCATGTCAAAAGAAGGGATGTTGACATCAAAGAAACCCTTGGTATCCTGATTTTCCATGAGATAACTGCCATGCATTCTACCCATTTCTGTTCTCAGGTTGCAACCGCTTACATATTGGTAATGCTCACCCGGACGTAATACGGGCTGGATGCCTACTACACCCTCTCCTTCTACTTCACGATGCTCTCCATTGCTGTCAAAAATATGCCAGTGACGGCGCAATAATTTGATGGTAAAATTGTTGTGATTCTCAATGGTAATGCGGTAGGCAAACATGTACTCTCCATTCAGCGGGTTGCTGTAATCAGACTGGAAAAAAGTCTCTACACTGATTTCAACCCCTTCTGAAATTTTGGATACCATGTGGGAGCGTTTGATTGAGGTAAAAGTAGGGAAAAAAGTCGATGGTCCATAGTCCATAGTCCATGGTCCATCGACTATGGACTATGGACTTTTTTAACACAAAAAATACCTCCCAACCCTTACCTTCGCAGCACTTCAAAAAAGGAATTATGACAAAGATTGCCGTAGCTAAGGGGGATGGAATTGGTCCCGAAATCATGGATGCTGTTTTGTCGGTTTTTAACGCTGCAAAAGTGCCGCTGGAATATGATTTTGTTGATATGGGTAAGTGGGTGTTCGACAAAGGCTACAGCAACGGTATGACACCCGAGGCACAACAAACGATCGAGTCATTGGGAATCCTTTTTAAGGGTCCGATGGAAACGCCAAAAGGGAAAGGTGTAAAGAGTGTGAATGTTACCGCTCGTAAAACCTGGAATACCTATGCTAACAAACGCACATTCCAAACCTTACATGGTGTAGATACAGTATTTAGCAAAGCAGGTATACCGATTGATATCACGATTGTTCGTGAAAATATTGAAGATACCTATGGTGGTATTGAACACATGCTTACACATGATGTGGCACTGAGCAGAAGATTCATTACCCGTCCGGGAAGCATGCAGGTGATCAAGTATGCATTTGAAATGGCTAAGAAAAAAGGAGCGAAGAGAATTACTTGCGGACACAAAGCCAATATCATGAAGCTTACAGATGGATTGTTTCTGGAAGTGTTCTATGAAGTAGCAAAAGACTATCCTGAATTGAAAGCAGATGATGTGATCGTTGATGATCTGTGTATGAAATTGGTGAGCCGCCCTGATCTTTTTGATGTCGTAGTATTGACCAACTTACAGGGAGATATCGTGAGTGATTTATGTGCCGGATTGGTGGGAGGACTTGGATTTGCGCCGTCAGCCAATATTGGAGATCATATTTCTATTTTTGAAGCCGTACACGGAACAGCACCGGATATTGCCGGAAAAAATATTGCCAACCCCACAGCTTTGTTATTGAGTGGTATAGGTATGTTGCGACATTTGGGAATGATGGAAAGTGCAGCAAAAATTGAAAATGCTTTGCTCTTTACCCTAGAGAGTGGTATTCATACGGGTGACTTTGGTGATAAGGGTACTGCTTCTTCCGATACCACCACTTTTGCCAATGCCATCATTGCTAATTTTGGAAAACAACCTGCACATAATCCTAAACCCATTCTTTCAGATTTGCCGGTAACACAGACTGTTTTCAAGCTGGAGAGAAACCCCATGTTGGAAAGCAATGAAGAATCAGAAGAAAGAATTGTGGGCGTAGATATGTTCATTGAAAGCAATGAACAACCACAAATGGTAGCCGAGAAATGTTTGCAACATACACTGGATCTATTCAAATTAGTAACCATCAGTAACAGAGGTACGCAGGTATGGCCTAAAGGATCAGTATTTACGAATCTGATCAACCAATACCGTTGCCGCTTTGAAAGTGTAGGAGAAGTAGGATTGACGCAGGTAGATATTCTCGAATTGTATAAGCGTTTATCAACAGACTTTAAGATATGTTCAACCGAGCTGTTGAATGCCTGGGGCGATAAGAAGGGTTATAGTCTGGCACAGGGTCAATAATTACCCGATTTTCCCCGAATTGATGGAAAAAAGCGGCAAGCTCAGAGCTACAAGCTACAAGCATGCCGCTTTTTTCCTAATTTCACGGCTCATTTAAACAGCGCAATCGAAACTATATGGCCGAAGTGATTTTAATGCCCCGCCTGAGTGATACCATGACCGAAGG
>JAAXIF010000055.1:59496-71410 GCA_012270485.1 Sphingobacteriales bacterium
AGTGATACCATGACCGAAGGCGTTATTGCGGGATGGCATAAAAAAGTAGGAGATACGGTAAAGAAAGGAGAAGTGTTGGCTGATATCGAAACCGATAAAGCTACCATGGAACTGGAAAGTTATAAAGATGGTGTATTGCTGTACCAAGGCGCACAGCCGGGTGAAAAAATCCTTGTAAATGATTTGCTTTGTATCATTGGTAAAGAAGGGTTAGATGTAAATGCCATTGTACAAGCAGTAAAAGCTAGCGGAGGTTCAGCTCCCGCTGCTGCAGCACCAGTTCCTGCTGCTACAGCTCCGGCATCTGCACCAGTAGCAGCCCCTCAGGTTCAAAGTGAAACTGTAGTAAATGAAGGACGAATATTAGCATCGCCATTGGCTAAAAAAATAGCCGGTGAAAAAGGTATTGACCTCCGTTATGTAAAAGGTACGGGTGACAATGGTAGAATTACCAAGAATGATGTTGATGCATACGTTCCTACGGCTGCCGCTCCTGCTCCTCAAGCAGCCAAGTCTGCTACACCGATTGCAGCAGCACCTGCCGGACAGGTTAGCTTTGAAGATGTTCCGGTTTCTCAGATGCGCAAAACCATTGCGCGTCGTTTGAGTGAGAGTTTGTTTACAGCTCCGCATTTTTACCTGACCATGAGTATTGATATGGATGCTGCCGTTGCAGCACGCGCTAAAATCAATGAAGTGGCTCCTGTGAAGATCAGTTTCAATGATATGGTATTGAAAGCAACTGCAATGGCATTGAAACAACATCCAAAAGTCAATAGTAGTTGGTTGGGTGATAGCATTCGTTACAACCATCATATCAATATTGGAGTAGCTGTAGCAGTAGAAGATGGTTTATTGGTACCGGTTGTTCGCTTCGCAGATACAAAATCATTGAGTCAGATCGGTGCTGAAGTAAAAGAATACGCACAAAAAGCAAAAGATAAAAAATTACAACCTGCAGATTGGGAAGGAAGTACATTCACAATTTCCAATTTGGGTATGTATGGAATTGATCAATTCACTGCCATTATCAATCCGCCAGATTCTTGCATCCTGGCAGTAGGAGGCATCTCACAAGTTCCTGTCGTTAAAAACGGACAAGTGGTTCCTGGCAATATCATGAAAGTGACGTTGAGCTGTGATCACCGTTCTGTAGATGGTGCTACAGGTGCTGCATTCCTGCAAACATTGAAATCCTTGTTAGAAGAGCCACTGAGAATGCTTGTATAAGCAGTCTTAATGATCATCATACATTTTACTGAAAGCTTTTTCCCGAAAGGGGAAAAGCTTTTTTCTTGCATTTATGGGGGTTAAAGGGTATTTTGTTCTGTTGCATTCTAATTAATCACAACAACTAAACCCCTTTACCATGAGAAAAGGGGTAGCCATGACTCTAATGGCAGCCCTCATTTTTGGCTGTAAAAATGCCGAAGAAAAAAAAGAAGTAGCATCTAATGTTACCTACCCTTATTCATTAGAAAAACCTGATAACTGGGATATCGGAAGTAAGGAAAATACCCTACTGGTGATGAACGCTTTGAAGGCTTTTGAAGACAACAAAGTAGAAGATTGTCTTTCCTATTTTGCAGATACTGTTAGATGGCGTGCTGATTACATGGATCAAACATTATCCAAAGATAGTTTGAGAGTTGCTATGACCAATTTGAGAAATTCTATTCAAGCTGTACAAGTTAAAATGGGAGATTTTGAATCTGTTATTTCTAAGGATAAAAAAGATGAATGGGTAACTTTATGGTACACAGAAATTGTAACAGATAAAACTGGTAAAACAGATTCTTTAGCGATGGTCAACGATATCAAAGTTGCAAATGGAAAGATTGTTGAGCTCAACGAATCTATTCGTCACTTCCCTACAAAAAAGCTGTAGAAGATAATGAACGATCATTAACGAGAGAGCCGCTGATTTATTCAGCGGCTCTCTCGTTATACTCACTACTCACTATTGACTACTCACTCATCACAAACTCACCACTCATCACATCCAATCGGCGCTCCCGGAGCAATTTCTGCATGTTGAGGGAGTTCAATGTCTTTGGGTTTTTCGATTCTTTCAATAGCATATAAATAATGTGGTCTCCAGGCGATAGGATTCAAATCGGCTTGTCTTTTGGCATATGCTTTCAGATTATTTAATCTATCGAAGCAAATCGATTTGACCATATAATTGGCGTTATTATGCTTGCTTAAAGCAAGTAACCATGTCAAAACAATTTGCTGCGTTTGCGCCTGGACTTGACCTTTTAAGCCTTCTTGTTTAGGTGCCATCCATGTTTTTTGGATGATGGCATCCAAGACTTCGCCCCAGCCCATGGTTCCTTTTTGTGCTTTGAATTGTTCCAATCGATTGGCTCTTTCTGCATTGAATAAAAATCCTAATTCAAAATGTGCCAACGCTTCTGCAGCTGCCATGGGATCAAAACTCATTCCTGTTCTTTTGGCAAAAGTTTCTCCCACACCATAATACATAGGTGGACGAGGAGGAATCATCAGACTGATACGATCTGGTAGTGTGAGTACGTCAGGAGATAAACAATCCAATGCCGCCTTCAGTGCTTTTTGCTGAATGGCATTGTCGAGTATTTGTGGTTGTTGCTGTGCATCACCACGAACACTATAGCTGTAATTCATACCCCCAATCAGTTTTACTACTGCTTCAATCTGATAACGATGATAATTGTATACCGGTACTAAAACATCTTCCATTCTAGACATCGGCATAGTTTCCTGAATGACTTTTTCTGAAAACTGATCCAATGCTTTTTGTCGAACTTGTAAAACATTTTTCAATTCATCAGTCACATCTTTTCCATTGTCCCATAAATGTGCATAGGGATGTAGACCCCCTGCTGCTCTGGCATCAGCATCCGCAATAAATAATAATCCCTTTTTAGTATTCTCCTCCAGTAAATTCTTTAAGGCTTTTTCTTCATTGGTTCCGTCAGGGAAATCCTGGTAGCCATATATAATGGCTCTCTTATCCCACTCACCAATTTCATTGGTATACACTTTCGAAAAATCGATCTCGCCTTTGCTGTTCACGAAAATATTGGGATGCGGATAATCCATTACAGAGCCACGATCATTGTAGCTGGATGCATAATTATGTTGTAATCCAAGTGTATGTCCAATTTCATGCGCAGATAATTGGCGTAAGCGTTGTAAGGCGGCTTCACGCATGGTGGCCGGAACGGGTTTGCCTGTTTCATACGGAGACAAAAGACCCGTAAAAATCAAATGATCCTGACGTACACGTAAAGAGCCGAGTGTAACTTGTCCTTTGATGATTTCTCCGGTACGCGGATCGGTTACAGAGGCACCATAACTCCATCCTCTGGTAGAACGATGCACCCAATTGATCATGTTATAACGGATATCCATCGGGTCTGCATCATCGGGTAGAACTTTTACTATGAATGCATTTCGATATCCTGCAGCTTCGAAAGCCTGATTCCACCAACGACCACCTTCCAATAATGCCGAGCGAATAGGCTCGGGGGTACCATTGTCTAAATAATAAACGATAGGCTCCACCGGATCACTGATGGCAGCGCTAGGATCTTTCTTTTCCAGTCGGTGACGGGCAATAAACATTTGTTCAATCGGCTCAGTGAATGGACTACTGAAATCGAAATAGTTGATCCCAAAATACCCGCTACGGATATCGTATTTGCGGGGTTTGTAATGATTGTCCGGTAATTGCACAAAAGAATGGTGCATACGTACAGTAATGGCTTCGGCAGAAGGAGTTACTGCATTCACATATCTACCAGCATCATTACCTCCGGTAAAAGTGATGATGGCTTCAAATTCGCTATTCAACGGGAAATTTCGGGTGTTGGGAAGATAGATGGCAGAACGGGCTTCATTGAATGTATAGGAACCCTGACGCATACCACGTATACGATCGGCAATACCATGTGCATCCCTAAGAAAAAAAGAAGTGGCATCTACCAATACTTTATCACCTTCATCTTCATCAATCGTAAATCCGGCAATGGCAGATTGCGCAAATGATTCCTGTACTGCTTTTCTCTCTTTTTCGTCTGATGAGTTGGCCCTGTAACGATAGTTGGGCTGAATCATCAATAATTTTTTCCCGATCTTATGAAAGAAAACAATTCGGGTACCACCCAATTGTCCGCGATCCAGACCAATATCATTGGATCCCAATCCGGCGGGCAAAGAATTGACATACAAAAATTCCTGATTCAGTTTATCTACCTGTAACCATATCTTACCGGTATTGGCATCCCACCAATAAGTGAAATAACCATCATACCGCTTCATATTTTTTGTTTTCTCGGCGATTTTGGAAGAAGTAGTTTGTGATTGTGTTTGTAAAAACAACAAACAACAACAAACCCAAAGCAGTGTACGCATGAAAAGAAGTTTTGGTGATGAAAATGAATGTTGATAAAGATATTTTAAAAACAGGAGAGGCTTCAGAAAACAGCAATAAAAATCCTGTTACCGAAAACAGTAACAGGATCATTATAAAGTTGGGTTCAATCGCTGATTAAGCGTTGAATGGAATTTCCGGAGTGCTTACAGCCGGTGTTTCAACAGGCGCAGGAGCTGGTGCCGGAGCAGGGGCCGCAACTGGTGCAGGTTTGCTCACTTTCTTAGGAGCGGCTTTTTTCTTAGCAGCTGGTTTTTTTACAGCAGCTTTTTTAGGTGCACCCTTTTTAGCTGGAGCTTTCGCTTTTTTAACGGCAGCTTTCTTTTTAGGTGCAGCTTTTTTAGCTACCTTCTTTTTAGGTGCGGCTTTTTTCTTAGCAGCCGGTTTTTTTGCAGCGGCTTTCTTCACTGCTTTTTTAACAGCAGCTTTCTTTTTAGGAGCAGCTTTTTTAGCAGGTGCTTTTTTCTTAGCAGCTTTTTTTACAGCTTTCTTAGCGGCCTTCTTTACAGCCTTTTTTGCAGGAGTTTTCTTCGCTGCGGGTTTTTTAGCGGCTTTCTTTTTAGCTTTTGCCATGATGGTTAGTTTGTTGTTGTAAATGATGAGATAGGAAAGTTAGAAAATAATTTGTGAATTCAAAGTATTAGTTCTTTCAAAAAATGTTAACCGGCTATACACATAGTCATTCCTTGACTTCCAGCAAGGTTACTTTACCATCCATAGTTGCTGCAATGATCTGTTTACTGCTGATCATATTCACCGTATTCACCATCGAATTGTCGATCTTATACACCCATTTTTTTGCTTGTTTGATCGGGTCAATCGCATATACCCTGCCACTTTTTGTTCCGAAAACAACGGTTTGCTCCTTTTCGATCAACATGGAGGGGACATGCTCATAACCAAAGCCACAATTGACTTTCCAGGCAACCGACTGTTTCTCTCTGGAGGTGGGAAAAGCCACAATCACATCATTCATGGTTTTGCCATACACATATTTGCCATCCGCTGAAATACCGATCGACTCTCGCACGGTCGCTTCATTGTTTCTCCATAAAGTGGTTCCGGTTGCAAGGTCAATAGCACTGATATAGCGATCCGGCGCCACCACATATACCACATCATCCTTGATCACCGGAATACAGGCTGCAGGAGAGAAGTTCAGTACACTAGACCCATTGTTCCATTTCCATATCAATTGTCCGTTCTGTTTATTGAGTGCATAAAGGTTTCTGTCCCACGCACCAAACAATATTTGATCACCATGGATGACAGGTTTACTCATCACCGGACCAGTCAATCCACCAAAACGCCAGCGTTCTTTCCCCGTTGAGAGGTCCAAAGCCCTGAAATGATGATCACTGGAACCTATGTAAACGATATCTTTTTCTATTAGAGGAGAACCTAAAACAGCCGCATCTGTTTGATATTTCCAGATAATTTTTCCATTACGGGTTTGCAAGCAATAGACCCAGCCATCACCAGACCCTACTACCACTTGCTTTCCGATAACGGCTGGAGAAGAAAAAACAGAGCCTTGTGTTTGAAAGCTCCATTGTTCTTTACCCGATACAAGATCCACAGCTGTAATGGTACCCATGCTGTTTCCAAAGAACACCAGTTTGCCGTCTGTTGCCGGTGTTGAAATAACATTGGCTGGAGAATGATACACCCATTTTGCCTTCACATTCGGGAAACTATCATTCACGGCATAGGATGGACGCATGCTTGCCGGACTCGCCTGATAATTATGTTTTTGGATGCGAATACCCGTCCATGGACTGCGTGTTTCTAGTCCGGGTCTGCGTTCTGAGAAGATCATGGAGTCAGCACGCACATCTACCAGGTTATACCCGCCAATCTCAGCTTTAGCTCTCAGATTCGAACGTCCCATCACCGCAGGGATACCTTCCAGATTCATGGCTTTATTAGCATGGCCATGACCACAAAGTGCCGCAATGGTATTTTTTTGTTTGAGTCTGTCGATGGCTTCATACCAATTATCCAGTCCATTATCCAATGGATAGTGATTTAGGAAAACGATGGGCTGATCATTGCTGCGTTTTTTGAGTTCTTGATCGAGCCAATTCACGGCATCGCGTGGAATATGACCATCACTCATACGAACATAGGGTCCGGATGCACAGCCGATAAATGTAATACCGTTGTGCTCAAAAATGAATTTGTCATAGCCGAATATTTGGGTAAAAGCAACGCCCCCGGTTTCACTCCATCCGGTATCATGATTACCGGGAATAATGTAATAGGGTACTTTCAATTCACTTAATATGGCTTTGGCCATTTTAATTTCTTCAGTGGTGCCCAACTCAGTAATATCACCGGTGAGTACTACAAATGCGATATCAGTCATTTGATTGATATCGGATACAGTTCTTCTCAAATCTTCTTCAGCACTGCCATTCGGAGAACCGATATGGGTATCGGAAATAAAAGCAAAACGAAAGGGTTTGATTTGTGCGTTAGCACTAACAAACACTAGTATCAGTAAACAAACAACTAATTTCTTCATGCCGGAAAGTTACAAACTGTAAATGGATCTGAATACTTGGTAGCCTTTTTACAATAAGAAAGCTACGAGCTTCGAGCTATGAGCCATGAGCTTTTTATTAGGGTGCAAATATCATGCGATTTGCTCACAGCTCGAAGCTCATGGCTCATAGCTCATAGCCAATTAAACTATAACATCCTTTACCTGTTATCGTATCTTTAATAGTAGAAACAGCAATAGTATGCAAGGATCTATTTTACAAAAGGCGGATATTTTCGGACAAGCAACCGTATGGATCATCTCATGGGTGCCTTTTGTATATTTTTTTCCGGAAGCACTTAAAAAAAGTGATTTCTATATGTTGATCCTGGTCCATGGACTTGGACTCATGATCATTGGTATCTGGCAATTGGTGAGTTGTTTATTGAATCTCTTACAGGCAAATGATACCGATAGTCGTTTTTTTAGAACCAACTTGTTGATGGGAATCATTTTAGGAGTTTTCTTTTTTATCATGGCATCATTCGGTATGTTGAAGATACCATTGGATAATAGGAAAGCGTATATGGTGTATGTATTAGCCATTTATTTTCTCACGATTGATGTATTGGCCATTCGTTATTGGAGAAAGATCTATCGGTATTATCAAAAAGAACAAGTATGAGTAAGAAAACAGTGGTACTGGGAGCTTCGGAGAATCCATCGCGCTATAGTTATCTGGCAGTGAATAAATTACGTGCATATGGACATCCGGTGGTGGCCATCGGAAATAAAAAAGGCGCGATTGGGGATGTTGTCATTACCACAGAAAGACCGGATGAAAAAGACATTGATACTGTAACACTCTATCTCAATCCACAACTACAGCAACAGTATTATGATTATATCCTTTCGCTGAAACCCAAGCGTATCATTTTCAATCCGGGTACAGAAAATGATGAGTTAGAAGAACTTGCAACATCCAATGGAATCCAAGCCATGGAGGCATGTACCTTGGTTTTATTAGGAACAGGGCAGTATTGATGTTGGTGGGTCAGGCGACCAATAATTGCGAAGAGGCTTATTATTCAAATTTTATTAACTTTAATATTACATCTATACCAATAAAGGTTAGCGTGTGTTGTTTATGAAAATTGTACTCGTTTTTTTAGGGTTATGTGTTGTCAATGCAATATTTGCACAGACTGCTGAAAAAAGAGTGTATATCAATCCTTCTTTTGGTGGTTACAGGGTAACGACTGATCCCAATAATATCAATAACACTCCATTCATGTTTGAAGGAAAGATAGGAACGGATATCGGTAAGCATGGCATCATAGGGCTTCAGTTTTCAAGGGTTCATCAAAATACCATGGTATCCGGAATGTTTTGGCAACAACCAGTTGCCGGTCCTGTATCATTAAATCGATATGGGAAACTTACCCATCAAATCACTGCATTGGGTGTTTTTTATGAAAGAATCTTTCAACTTGGAAAACGTGTAGATCTGTTTCCAAGTGCATATATCCAATACCTTGATTTCAAAGAGGTGGAGAAAGGTAATCTCATCTTTGTAACTGATTCATCTGGAACCTATGAACGTAAGACTTTTAATAACTATTCTGCAAGGGTAGGGATCAATTTCAATATGCAGTACAAGCTCGGAAAATCTTTCGCTATTACTATGCGCCTACTGCAAATAGACTGTAAGATATGGGATGAATCCAGAAAAAATATATCCGGTGAACTTCCTTTTTTGTTAGGGGTTAAGTTTTCGTATTAATCTTAATTGCTGCGCGCCAACTTTTTGAAACTTTCGGAGCTTTCCAAAAGTTATCCTTCAATAGTAAGACTAGTGACGATAGTATAGACATCTTGTCGTTGCTGTTTACTCATACAGACAGTTTTAATTGTTAAAGAATGTTTGTATTGAGTATATGAGATTCAATGAGTTAGAAATAGTTGGGAAATTTGAATCTCGGTGCTAAAAATTAATTTTGAAAATATTAAAAAATTCTTTTTTTTACATCACCCTTTTGAATGCTAACGCTTGGATCATTATCCCCCTTGGTGCACTAAGCGATATTACCCGTATCATTAATTATTTCATCGTTAATCAAACAACTGTTTATGAAAATTAAGCAAATGGCAAAGCTATGCCTGTTAGTTCTCGTACTATTTATCACTGGTTGTAAAAAAGACCTATTTGAAAGAAGAGAAATTCCTTTGCTAGAAAGTTCTGTTTCTAGCAAAAATTTTTTTGCAAATTATGATTATCGGGATACTGAAATAAATCTCCTTATAGCAAATATTAAAAGTTCTGAAAGTAAATATTTCTTTTTAGACAAAGTTTCAAAAAAACATGGTATTCCATCTTGGAGTAATGTACTTTAGTCAACTTCGGAAAGCGAGATAGATGCGAGTGAAATTTCTCTTAAGACAAACTCGACCGAAGGATCTAAAAATAGAAAAAAGGTAGATAAAACTAAAACCGGAGTCTTCTTCGTTCCGTTGACTAATAATTTTTCAAAGGAGGTAACTGCATACATTTATGCTGAAAAGAAAAGCGATTCAGAATTCATTTATAAGGTTTACAATAAAAAAGAACTACTTAGTACTACTAACTTGGATCAAAAAAAAGAACAAGATATTAAGCACCATATGGCGATGTTCGCTTTTTTTGATCGAAAAGTATTTAAAAAGAATAGTGTTAGTTACTCTGGCACTAGAGAGTACAAATTTAAAAATGTAGTAGTTCAACCTGCAAGAAAGAAGGTTTCCCAAAATTCTATCCAGTACAAAAAAAATTCACATCCAACCCCTTGCGATAAGATAATTGCGATATTTGAAATTTATGATGGTGATAATTGGGTATACACTATTGAAATTCGTTCCACTTGTACAACTTTACCTGCTGTAACTGTGGTTGGGATTAGGAATCTTGGTGAAAACAATAGTGGAGGCGGTAGTGGTGACCTGCCACCGTTTGGATTAGGTGGTTCGATGGGATACATAGGTGGAGGTTTTGGAATGCCAACCGGGGGATACTCTGAAGGAGGGCAAGTAGTATTAGGTAATATTCCTAGTGCTTGGTCTGAAAACTCTTGGGAAGCATATTGGTCTTCTTTAGTTGAAGGAAGACCGACTATTTATCAAGGTGCAGTAGCAAATTTGATTGCAAATATTCCCTTAACTGAAAATGAAACCTACTGGGTGCAGGATAATGGAATGCAAGCATTGAAACTCTCAGAGTATTTAGTCGAAGAAGAATATAGTGCAGAGTCAGTTTGGGCTACTCAAATGACGATTGGTTTGCTTGAAGCAGGGTATTTTGAATATCAAAGTGATGCAATATTCAATTCTGTTTTAGCGGCTAAATTACCCTCAAGCATAAGTTTTCCAAATAATATTGTTACACAATACATATCATTATTTTACCATCAAATGAAGATTTTATTCCCTAACGATTCTTGGTGGGAAAATATGAGAAGGGCATTAGTAGAGTGGGGTCATTTTGCACTTGATGTAGGAGGATTATTTCCGGTCGGAGGTGAGATCTTTGATCTTGTTAATGCTGGATGGTATACACTAGAGGGCAATTATGCTTTAGCTGGAACTTCTTTAGTGTAAGCAATTCCATTTGTTGGAACTATACCTGCAGCAGCCAAAATAGCTTCGTTTGCGGGAGCACCATTTATGGTTAAAGTAGGGGCAAAATGGAAATACCTTAGAAGTTCGTATAAAATGAGAAAAGAATTGGGTTTAGTAAAAGGTGATGGACTAATTGCACACCATATCTTACCTTTAGGAGAGGATGGGCATAGCCTCATTCAAGCTGCCGCTAATGGAGGCTTCGATCTTAATAAAGCGGTTAATGGTATTGCTTTAGATGGTGTTTTTCATAAAGGTTCTCATCCCGCATATTCAGCAAGAGTTAGAGCTAAAATGGATAATATTATGAGTGCATATAATAACTCAATTACTCCTCAACAGGCAATTGCAGAATTGCAATCTTTGATTAATACAATTCGAAACGCAATTGCAAATCAATCAAGTACAAGAATTAATGATGTAATTTTCTAGTATGTATTACAAACTAACACCATCTGTTGATACTAAAGTAATTGGAAATGTGAATTCTCAAACTGAAGATGCAATTTTTCCTCAGATACTTGATGGCCAGTTATTTTCAAGAGATATTTTTTTGAAGAAAATTGATAATCCCTTAACTGTTCTAACACCTAATGCGATTTTAACTAAAAATGCAAGGTTAACTGATGTTATTGGAGGAGCATCAACAGCAATAGTTGGGCAAATGATAATTAGTAATAGACTCAAACTAATTTTAGAAGGTGTAAATGATGCTAAAGTTCAATTCTTTCCATTAAGTGTAATTGAGAAAGAAATTACGCATATAAACTATTGGCTCATATGTGCGTATGACACAGATATGGAGTTCATTAACTATGCTCAATCAAAAATAGAACTTGTAGGCTTGGGCTCACAGAAAATCAAAGATGTTTTAATACAAGATTATAAGCATTTTGATTCTTTGATAAAAGAGATACAACTACCAGAACGCCTTTCGATTACTAAAGTTTCTTTAATAGATCAGTGTAATAAAGATTTATTGGTATTGAGTTGGGTTGAGGGAGGAATCGGATTTTACGTTAGTAAAAAAATTAAATCTGAGATTGAGAATTCCGGGTGTACTGGGATTCAATTTAGTCCAATATAAATGAGTAGCTTTTTAGGGGGTATTTTTTATCCCCCTAAAAAATGCGCGCCAACTTTTGGAAAGTTCAGAAACTTTCCAAAAGTTATCCTTCATAGACGTGACTCGCAAAGCTGATTGGCCTTTCAAGTAACAACCGGATATCAAAATGGGAAAAAGGGTTGGCGAACCCTAATACTGGAAATGCGATGAAGTTTGAGAATGTATTGAACTTAGCCGTTGTTGGTCGCCCGACCACAGGTGTTCGGAAGATTAAGGAGGATTAGCCCCAAAA
>JAAXIF010000063.1:0-2614 GCA_012270485.1 Sphingobacteriales bacterium
GGCCTTGAATGTATTGATGCTATTCGTGGGATGCTTTCACATGATGAGTACATTGGATACCTGCGTGGTAATGCCCTGAAGTACATGTGGCGTTTTAGATACAAGAAGAAGCCCATTGAAGACCTACGCAAAGCCCGTTGGTACGAAGAACGTTTGATGAATTACATGCTGGAGCATCCAAGTGACAAGTAAGGTAGGAGTACAGGATTACTTAGGTATCCAGATTGATTATGACAGAGAAGAAAACCTTAATGTGTTCTCACTAGAGACACTGAAGGATAGATATTTCTGGGGAGATGAGACACATGCACAAGAAGCCTTCGCCAGAGCGTCCATCTATGGCGCAACGTATCAAGGGCATACTGACTACAATCTTGCACAGCGACTTTATAACTACGCAAGTAAGAGTTGGTTCGGTTTTAGCACTCCTATACTTAGTAACGGAGGAACCACACGTGGCCTCCCTATTAGCTGCTTTCTTAATTATGTTCCTGATTCAAGGCGTGGTCTTTCTGATCACTACGATGAGAACATTTGGTTGGCAAGTGGAGGTGGAGGCTTGGGTGGATATTGGGGTGATGTTAGAAGTAACGGTGTTTCTACTGCTAACGGCAGTCAGTCTACTGGCTCTATCCCTTTCATGCACGTAGTTGACAGTCAAATGCTTGCCTTCAATCAAGGCGTAACAAGGAGAGGATCTTATGCAGCATATATGGACATCAGCCATCCAGAGGTTGAAGAATTTATCGCTATGCGAAAAACTACTGGTGGTGATCTTAATCGTAAGTGTCTCAACCTTCACAATGGAATTACAATCACAGACGAATTCTTGGCCTCCGTCCTGTCTGATGCTAGCTGGAGGTTGATTGACCCTAAGTCCAAGCAGGCAGTCAAGACTGTATCCGCTAGGGACTTGTGGTGGCAGTTAATACACACCAGAGCAGAGACAGGAGAGCCATACATTGTTAACCTAGACCGTTGCAATGAGGCTCTACCGGAGGAACAGAAGGATCTAGGACTAGAGGTACGCCAAAGTAACCTATGCTCTGAGATTACCTTACCGACCAGTGAGAGCCGCACAGCAGTGTGCTGCTTGTCCAGTGTCAACCTAGAATACTTTGATGAATGGAAGGACGATGAACAGTTCATTGATGACCTAGTGACAATGCTAGACAATATCATTGAACACTTTATTGATAACGCTACAGGTGGTAGCCACAGCTACACCAAAACTAATATGAACAGAAAGGAGTTTTTAGAAAATGTGGAATCAGATAAAACAGGCTTTGCAAAAGCCGCTTATTCAGCATATAGAGAACGTGCGCTTGGTCTTGGAGCGATGGGTTTTCATAGTTACCTTCAACGTAATGGAATCCCTTTTGAAGGAATGTACGCCTCCAGCTTTAACAATAGAGCGTTTAAGACAATCAAAGACAGAGCTACGCTGGCTTCCCGCCGTCTGGCTGGAGACCGTGGGGAGGCTCCTGACATGGCTAATAGTGGCCTGCGTAATTCCCATCTGCTTGCTATTGCCCCTAATGCTAGTTCTAGTATTATATGCGGTGGAACAAGCCCTTCTATTGAGCCTACAAGGGCTAACGTATTTACGCACAAAACTCTCACGGGATCGTACAAAGTAAAGAATAAGTATCTGGAGAAACTACTTGAAGAGAAAGGTATCAACACCGAAAAAACGTGGAAAGATATTGCTGCTGCTGAAGGCTCTGTTAAAGACCTACCGGAACTCACGGAAGAAGAGAAGGAGGTATTTAAGACAGCGCCTGAACTTAACCAAATTTGGGTCATCGAACATGCGTACCAAAGACAGAAGTACGTCTGTCAAGCACAGTCGGTAAACCTGTTCTTTGAGCCACCACCGGCTACGGCACCACAGGAGATCCATGATGAGTATTTGGAGTATGTTAATAGCGTACATTGGACAGGAGCTAACAAACTCAAATCTATGTATTACCTGCGAACTACAGCGGCTAGAAATACAGAGAATGTTAACGTCAAGATACCAAGGATCAACCTTGAAGACGGAGAATGTTTAAGCTGTGAAGGATGACAAGGAGCAGTTTAATAAATACTGTCTACAACAGTGGACACAGTACATGGAGAACGTAGGGAGAGAGCAAGAGTCACCCTTGAGCTTCAAGCAATACCTGAACAGATACAAGAAACTACTGGAGGAAGAATACAGTGATAGACCAGAAGATTAGCGCCATGAAGCGTCTGTACAACGCTGAGATAGACGTTTACAAAGCAGAGGTGCAGAACTACCTAGACAATCCTTCGGCTGTAGGTGAGCATGGTAACTTGATTGAGACTATGGACAAGCTGGTCGCTAAGATTGCTGAAGCAGAGGACAAGCTGATTGTACTGGAGACACACTTCAATGAGTAATGTAATCAACCTCATGCCTACACAAGCTACTGCTGATGAGGTGCTTGAGGACTGTAAGGGAGACTTTCAGCATGTATTGGTTATTGGCTGGACTCCAGAAGAGCAGCTAACAGCCAAAGCCACAGAGACTATGGACTTGAAGGAAACCATCTACTTGTTGGAAGTCTTCAAGCAAGCAATAATTATGGCAGGACATGAAGTAGAATGA
>JAAXIF010000063.1:2714-3916 GCA_012270485.1 Sphingobacteriales bacterium
AATGAGTGATGAACTGATACACCTGATTAGCCTGTGGGCCATGAAGCGTGGTATAATTAACAACAGCACACCTTTGGCACAGTTTGCTAAACTTGTGTCTGAGGTAGGAGAGCTAGGAGATAACATAGCCAAGCAGCGTGATGTGACTGATGACATTGGTGACTGCTTGGTGGTGTTAAACACCTTAGCCATAATGAATGACACTACCCTAGAGGAATGCCTGAAGGTAGCGTATGATGATATTAAGGATCGCAAAGGACACATGAACAGTCATGGTGTCTTTATCAAGGAAGGAGATGCAGCTTGAGTTTATTGGATACTAGAGATTACTACAAACCGTTTGACCATCCTTGGATGTTCGACTACTACTCACAACAGAATCAGATGCACTGGTTCCCAGAGGATGTACCTCTGCACAATGATGTCAAAGATTGGCAGACAATGACTGATGAAGAAAAGAACCTACTGACTCAGATCTTCCGTCTGTTTACACAGTCTGATGTAGACGTAGGTGCTGGGTACGTTGACAGGTACATGCGTATCTTCAAGAAGCCTGAAGCACGTATGATGATGTCTAGCTTTGCTAACATGGAGTCCATACACCAACATGCCTACAGCCTGCTACTGGACACCGTAGGGATGCCAGAGGTGGAGTATAAGGCGTTTGCAGAGTATGAGGCTATGGCAGACAAGCATGAGTACATCAACGCTGTGAAGGTCACTAAGGGCGACAAGAAGTCCATTGCTAAGGCACTGGCTATCTACTCAGGTTTTACTGAAGGGCTACAGTTGTTCTCTAGCTTCATCATCCTGCTTAACTTCCCACGGTTCGGCAAGATGAAGGGCATGGGGCAGATCATTACGTACAGTATACGTGATGAATCCATGCACGTAGAGGCAATGACAAAGCTATTCAGGGAGTTTATTCAAGAGAACATAGACCTGTGGACTGATGACTTCAAGGCTGAGATCTATCAGGCATGTCGTGAGATGGTTGACCTAGAGGATAGGTTCTTGGACTTGGTGTTTGAGCAAGGTGATATTCCAGGATTAACCAAGAAGGAGATGCAACAGTACATCAGGTACATTGCTGACCGTAGGCTGCTACAGTTAGGACTCAAGACTAACTACAATGTCAAAGAGAACCCACTGAACTGGCTGGACGATGTGTTAGGTGTAGAGCATCAGAACTTCTTTGAAGG
>JAAXIF010000011.1 GCA_012270485.1 Sphingobacteriales bacterium
ATTACCTTAGAAAACTCTAACTAAACGTGGCACTAAATTATGGGGAGCTTACAATTAAAAGCAACAAATACACGGTTTTATATTTTTGGTGGTCAGGCTGCATTCCTTGCCGACAGTTTCACAGAAAAGAAAAATCAAACTATCCATTGTTACGATCAAAGAATATCGAATTCATTTCCATTAATACAGACGATATTAAATTCAAATGGAAAGAAGCATCTAAAAAGGACAATATTGGATGGCTTAATCTGTTTGCTGGAAGATTTTCGCCCATAATACCTACATACGATATTCAAATTTTTCCAACCAAAATTGTGGTAAACAATAAGATGGAGATTATTCCTTTCAGTTTTAATAGCATGAAAGATCTTCTATTACTTGATCAATAGATATAATGAATGTAAGCCACTATTTACCACTAGTAATAGATACGCACCAATGAAGTATTCCATTATCAAAACTATCTAAGTAGCACAATCTTATATTAGAAACATAAATATAGCCGCTCCAAAGAGCGGCTATATTTTGTGGTTAACACTAAAGTGGGTGAAATTACTTCACTTCAACTTCAGCACCGGCTTCTTTCAGCTTAGCAACGATATCGTCAGCTTCAGCTTTAGAGATACCTTCTTTAACAGGCTTTGGTGCACCGTCAACCAGGTCTTTTGCTTCTTTCAGTCCAAGACCGGTCAATTCTTTAACGATCTTAACTACGTTCAGTTTGCTTGCACCACCGCTTACAAGTACAACATCAAAAGATGTTTTCTCTTCAGCAGCAGCAGCTCCACCGCCGTCACCAGCAGCAACTACCACTGCAGCAGCAGCTGGTTCAATACCGTAATCAGCTTTCAATACATCAGCTAATTCCTGAACTTCTTTTACTGTTAAGCCTACTAATGTTTCGGCTAATGCTTTTACGTCTGCCATTTTGTTTCAATTTTTTCCGGCTTCATATCCGCCTCAGGCGGATCCGTCGGATGGTTTAAAAAAATTTGATTTTTATTAAGTTGAGATACTGAAAATTCAATATCTCAGTTAATACATTTTAATTACTCAGCGCTTGCTGTAGTTTCAGCTTGCTTCTCGTGGTGGTGCAATAAAGCAGCCAATACACGCTTAGCAGGAGATTGTAACAATCCAATCACTTCACCGATCAATTCATTCTTCGTCTTGATCTGAGTCAATGCTTTCAGGTTGTTATCACCGGCATAAATATCACCGTTGATGAATGCTGCTTTCAATACAGGCTTTTCACCATTGCTTTCTTTGCGGAAAGAACTGATGATCAACGCTGGTTCTTTAGGATTCTCAGAGAACAACAATGCAGTTACATTGTGCAGAGAATCGTATACACCTGCATACTTTTCAGCATCCAGTGATTCCAAAGCCTTGCGGATCAAAGTGTTCTTAGCCACTTTCATTTCAACCTGCTTATTGAAGCAAGTACGGCGTAATTTAGATACCTGCTCTACTGTGAGAGACTCAGTATCAGTGATGTAGAAGTTATTGTATTGGGCGAATTTCTCTTTTAAGAGCTCAATCACCTCATTTTTTTGATCTTTTGTCATATCTGATCTTTTTTAATCTCGCCTCAGGCGAGACCAGGTAAATTAGTTCATTAATGATTTGGTGTCTAAAGAGATACCGGGGCTCATGGTGCTGGCCATGCTTACACCTTTCAGGTAAGTACCTTTAGATGAAGATGGTTTCAGTTTGATGATGGCATTGATCAGTTCAGCACTGTTCTCAGCAATCTTCTCAGGAGCAAATGATACACGTCCGATAGAAGCGTGAACGATACCTGCTTTATCCACCTTGAAAGCGATCTTACCACCCTTTACTTCATTTACCGCAGCTGCTACATCATTGGTAACAGTACCGGTCTTAGGGTTTGGCATCAGGTTACGAGGACCTAACACTTTACCTAACTTACCGATCTTTGGCATTACAGCCGGAGTAGCGATGATCACATCGATATCTGTCCAACCACCTTCGATTTTGGTGATGAACTCATCCAATCCTACGAAATCAGCGCCTGCTTCTTTTGCAGATGCTTCTTTATCAGGCGTACAGAGTACCAATACTTTTTTGGTCTTACCAGTACCGTGCGGTAATGATACAGTACCACGAACTTGCTGATCAGCTTTCTTAGGATCAACTCCTAAACGGATATGCAGATCAACAGAACTATCAAATTTGGTACAGTTAATTTCTTTTACAAGTGTAGATGCTTCCTTCAGGGAATAGGCTTTATTCTTATCCACCTTGGCTGCTGCTACTTTTCTTTTCTTAGTCAGTGACATTTTTTACAGTTTATAAGGTGAATAATTAATTGTTTTCCCAAGGGGCTTTACCATCTACTGTCAATCCCATACTGCGGGCAGTACCTGCTACCATGCTCATTGCACTGTTCAGGGTAAAAGCGTTCAGGTCAGACATCTTGTCTTTCGCGATTGCTTCAACCTGTTCCCAGGTAACTTTACCTACTTTCTGACGATTGCTTTCTTTAGATCCTTTCTGAATCTTAGCTGCTTCCATTAATTGAACTGCAGCAGGAGCGGTTTTGATGATGAAGTCGAAAGACTTATCAGCGTAAACAGTGATCAAAACAGGAACTACTTTTCCCATTTTGTCTTGGGTTCTAGCATTGAACTGCTTACAGAACTCCATGATGTTGATACCCTTCGAACCAAGGGCTGGACCTACGGGAGGTGCTGGGTTGGCTTGTCCGCCTTTAACCTGCAACTTCACATAGCCGGTGATTTCTTTGGCCATTGCTTTTTGATTTAATTGGTGATAACGTCTCGCCTTATGGCGGAACTCCCAAACTCAATCATTCTTTCGAAAAAAGAACTTTTGGGGCGGCAAAGGTAGGGAGAGGAGGGGGAATTTCAAAGAAAAAGAGCAGAAAAGCTGCGAGCTGCTAGCTACTAGCTTCTAGCTTTTAGTAAAAAAACCTATAAATAGTTGATAATCAACAAATAAAAAGGTGAGACATTACAATGCCCACCTTTTCATTCGTTGTCTAACACTGCAGTATTAGCTGGCAGCTAGGAGCTAGCAGCTTGCAGCTTATAACACCAATATCCCCGCCGCCTGAATCACGATCTCTTTTTTCGGCTCTGTGATCTTGGCAATTTCTTCTTTGCTTTTACCTGCATCTTCAGCATAATGCTTGAGTTGTTTAACGGATGTAGTGGTTAAAGTACCTACACCATCAATCACCACTTTCTTTCCATTGAGCACTACCGGCACCGCAAATTTGTGATCTTTCATTTTTACCATCAGGTTACCATTTGGTGATTCCACCTTGATCCAGCAACCCTCTTTCTGACATACTTCTTTTACGATACCAATGATCTTTCCTTCCAAAGGCTTACCATCCCCTTTTGACTCCAATAACTGCACATATTGCTCCATGCTTACTGCATTCTCTGCAGTCGTTACTTTACCAAAAGTGGCACCGGCATCAGCAGGTACTTGTGGTGGTTGGGCACTCAGGGTGTTTACAGCAAGAAATAGGGAAAAGGCGATCAATAACTTTTTCATACTACCTTAATTTATGATTTATGAATGAGGTAATTATATTGTAGATATAAAGATAAGATCATCTATTTTAAAGATGAGCGCCGTTGGTCACATTACCCATAATCCTTTCTTCCCCAGTTTTATATCATACTGAAATACATAAAAAGCTAAAAAAACAGATCATCATGGTTTTTGAACTAGATTCTGATATCATAAACTACTCTTCGTATATATTTTTTCTTTCTTCCGCTCCAAAACCTAGTGCCAATTCTTTGAGCTGATAGGTAATTCGACGGATAGGAATATCCCTATAATTTGATAGTACAATAACGGTCAAATCATCGTTACGGTAATAATGGAAATTGGAAATAAATCCATTCATAGTACCTCCATGTCTGATAAGGTCACCACTACCCTTTCTTTCCTGTAAACTTTGATAAGGCTGAATCCGGAATCCATAGCCATAATAACCCCAGTCTTTTCCTGCTCCATCGAACATGGCTGAGAGATTCTGGTCATTGATCAATTTTAATCGAGTCAGTTGGTTTTTCCACTTCAAAAGGTCGGCTGTTGTTGAATAGATATCTCCGGCTCCGAAAGCATAAGCAACCGAGTTATGTACCCTTCTAAATATCCCGTTTACAGTTCTATATCCTATTGCCCTGTTAACAGGTACATGTATCAACCTTTCTATACCCGTATTCTGCATCTGAGCCTGATTAAAGATGGCTTGTTGTAAATATTGCTGATAACTTGTGCCGGTTACTGCCTCAATCACCATAGCCAATAAAGCAAAATTGATATTCGTGTACTGGTATTTCTCACCCGGCTTAAAACTTCTTTTCGATGTATTGATAATCGCAAGTAATTCTGCCGGAGTGATGTCCATTATTTCATACTCAGTGAGCTTATCAAAACTGGTTTCAAGTCCGGATTGTTGTTTCATTAAGTAATGAATGGTTAATCCGTCTGCCAACTCTTTTTTCAAGTTGGGCAAGTAGGTGGCAATGGGTTCATGGAGGTCAACTTTTTTTTCTTCTACCAGTTTCATTACCGCAACTGCAACAAAAGATTTGGTCAATGACCCGATTAAAAATTGCGTGTGGATGGTATTGGGTATTCCCTTCTCAACATCAAACATTCCATATGCTGAATGATGTATCACGGAATCTCCTTTAGCCACTAGTACTGTTCCTTGGAAATGAGTTTGCTTGAGAATGGATTGCATATAGGTTTCCATCCTTTCGTTCTTAATTTCACGAATCACATGACTATCATCCGGTTCACGATTAATAGATTCCAGATCCATTGAAAATAAAACACTGGCAATTTTCCACGCGCCATTTTGTTTAATTAGTCCCCAGCTTTCTTTTCCCCAATTTCCTTTTTTACCATTACCCCAAAAACTATAATCAAAAGTTACAGACCCGATCGATTCATCTGATACAATCACAGGATTTCGAAATTTTTCTTCTTTAACCCCTGAAGCAGAAATAGCCCTGAACCATGTTTTATAGTCAGACACTTTGTATCCCAATGCTTTTTCATCTTTCTGTAATCGTTGTTTTTGGGTAGTTGGTTTCCACACACCCACCCATGTTACAGGAATATCGGCAAAGAATGAATACATACTAACTGAATCGCGGGTTTGAATGGCTTTCATAAAGTCACTTAAAAGTGAATGAATTGCTTTATGATCAGCAGAATAATTTTGTGAACTGCCGGCTACATGCATTCCAAATAATAAACATCCAACAATGCTGAGCCGACTAAAAATTGCATAGTATTTATTCATCGTATTTATTTTTTCTTTGACCAATAGCATATCCATAAACGAGTTCTTTTAATTTGAACGTGATGTCAAGGATTCGTAGGTTTCTATAATTATTTAAAAGAATAATTGTTAAATCATCTTTATCGTAGTAGTGATAATTCGCACAAAATCCATTCATCACGCCGCCATGCCTGATAAGTTTCCCCGGATCAGCAAGCGAATCAGCCCTCATGTATGATTGGGTGCGAAAGCCGTATCCATAATTCCCATTTGCCTTTACTCCACCATCAAATAACAGACCCATACTTTGCTTTGATAGCATCCAACCATGCTGTAATGCATAACCCCATGTGAACAAATCACCCACTGATGAATACATATCAGCAGTTGCATACGAATAAGAAATTAGATCTTCTATCCTCCCTACTGTGCCCTCTATAAGTCTATATCCATTTGCTTTGTATGGAGCAGGACTAAAAAGATGACTGATTCCTGTTGATGATAAATGCAAAGGTTTGAATATATTTTCTTTCATGTATTCCTCATAATTCTTTCTGGAAAGATTCTCTATGACCAGTCCTAACAACATAAAATTCAAGGATGATATTTCGAATTTTATACCCGGCTCACTACGCCTTTCTGTTTTATTGATCAGCGCAAGTAATTCCTTAGGGGTCAACTCCATTAACTGGTATTTGGTTACTGCATCAAGATTAGTTGCAAGTCCTGATCGATGTTTCAATAATAAATGAACATTTAATCCTTTGGCGAGGTCTTCTTTGAGTCCAGGTAGATAATTCTTTACAGGCTCAAAAAGGTTTAATCTACCAGCTTCTACCAATTGCATAATTGCAATACTTACAAATGATTTACTAAGCGATCCAAGCAGGTACTGTGTTCTAAAATTGATCGGTTTATTTTTTTCCCGATTACTATTGCCATATACGGCCTTATGAATAATGGCATTACCCTTTACGATGAGGGCTACTCCCTGGAAATGGGATGTATCTGCAAGACTTTTCAGGTATTGATGTATTTCTTCATGCAGTACTTCTTTTGTATTATTGACCTGTTTTATAATACCGATTGAATGTATATTTTTTAGATCACCATTATAACGAGAAGATTGCCCACTCGCCTTGCTTGCTAATAAAAGGAATATAAACACACGAAAAATAGACATGGATACTCTTGTTTTGACAAATCTCCGTATCTAGCTCACTGTGATTTCAGCATATTCTTCGAAACAGCTGATATTGAAGACAAACAAAGTTTATTCAATTGATCAACCTAAATGATCATTTTGTATTGGATTTCCGCTATTTCGTCTATAATGACTAACTAGACAATAACATTTTTTTATTTTTATAAATATCACCTATCCAATGAAATTGAAAAAAGGAAACAGATTCTTACTACATCTTCTATTCTGGCTGATCATTTATATTGTATACCTTACTCAATATCTGTTCGATGAAAGATCGGATACACTTAGACATCAATTCAGCACATTTGACAGGGGACTTACCGTATTTTTTCACCTGCTGGCGGTAATAGCTGCCAGTTATTTTAGCACAATTAGAGTACTCCCATTCCTTCTCGATAAAAAAAGAGTCATACGTGGAATTATTGAACTATGCGCGGGTATTTATATCATTGCAATATGTAGTAGACTTTCAATTATATATATACTAGAACCAATACTAGGGGAAAGTTTTGGAGATCAGGAGTCTATGCTGCAAATAGTTAGTCAGCTATCAATACTAGTCAAGTACTATATCATCAGTATTATTTCAGGAGCACTTCCATTTATCATTTTTTATCTATTAATTGACAGGCAACGTATTTTGAGAAAACATGCTGAGATTGAAAAAGAAAAAATCAGAGCCAAACTTGATGTGCTCAAAGCGCAGATAAATCCACACTTTTTATTCAATACACTCAATAATATTTACTCACTCGCAATTCAGCAGTCTGTTGAAACAGCCCCAACCATCGACAGGCTTTCTCAGCTACTCGATTATTTGTTGTATCGGTGTAATGAAAACCACGTTTCATTAGATAACGAAATTCAGTTCCTCAGAAATTATCTGGATCTAGGCAAACTAAGATTTGGAGATCGCTTGAGTATACATTTTTTGTACACAAAAGACCAATCTTATTCTATTCCACCACTGCTTTTGGTACCTATCATTGAAAATATGTTTAAACATGGAGCAGAACAAACAACAGGACCTATCGTATTCAGTATCACATTAAAAGCTGAAAACAATCAATTAACTTTAGATACCAGTAATAATTTTATATCTGGTGAAAATAAAGATACGGGTATAGGCTTGTTAAATCTCAAGCAAAGACTTGATATCTTGTTTCCCGATCGTTATTTATTAAGCGTGCTGGAGAAATATGAAATCTTTGAAGTAAAAATGCAGGTTCCACTTATATGAATGCAACATGTTTAATTGTAGATGATGAACCCCTAGCAATTCAATTATTGCAGAAGCATGTTTATGAATCGGGTTTGCTGGAACTGAAGGGGTCTTGTTCAAATGCTATGGAAGCCAGTGCTTTCCTTAGAACAAATAAAGTCGATTTACTCTTCCTTGATATACAGATGCCTAAATTGACTGGCATAGAATTACTCAGAATGTTGAAGCCTGCACCATATGTGATTTTTACGACTGCTTATCGGGATTATGCATTAGATGGCTACGAACTAGATGTCGTAGATTATTTATTAAAACCGATCAGCTTTGAGCGTTTTATGGCTTCTGTAGAAAAATTTTATAGAAGGTGGAATAGCAGCGACATAACAGAAGTTTCGCATAATCATTCAGCACCACAACAACTATTGCTTCAATCAGGAATAAAAACATATCAAGTGAATGAAGCAGATATTGTTTTGATTGAAAGTCTTAAAGATTATATCCGAATTCATTTTACAGATGGGAAAAAGCTCATGATCAAATACAAGATCGGACAATTAGAACTTGAACTTTCTGCTAATTTTCTGCGTGTGCATAAATCATTTATTGTACATAAAAACAGAATTACTGTATTTGGTAATCAATCCGTAGAATTGGGAGAAATATCGGTTCCTGTAGGCAACCATTACAAATCTTTTGTAGAACAGCTGCTTAAAAAGTAGCAGTATATTCATCAGGGATAGCCACACCTGCTTTCTTGAATATTTCCTTTATTTCTTGTTGGATAGGCATCGATCGCATAGGCGGAACATTAGCACCTCCCGTATTCCCTACTGGTATTGTTCCTACAAATGATTTGACTCCTCCTACCAATAAACGCGGTATTTGACCCAGTATCTCTTTTACACTTTTGATCTTACATCCAAAAATTAACATTTTCCAATGCACCAGACTATGCTGATAAGGATACGCTTGTCCAATCACATGCGCTCTTTCCAACTGATGCCATGCTTCTATAAGATTCTTTTGTAGCATTGCTTTAGTATAAAGACCTAATGCCTCTTTAAAAAAAGGCTGAAGTGAAACAGGCATTCGCGTAGAGAATTGCATTCCGGTGGATTGATGAACTACTAAATTACAGTATCCGATAAAGAATTCCAGTATTTTTGATCGATCATCTTTATTATGGAGAATACTTCATTATTAGGTAAAATCATTATCAGCACACCTGATAACAACGATCCCAATTTCGTTCAAACACCCATCCTATTGGTTGAGCATAACGATAGAGGTGCAGTAGGCTTTGTTCTTCACTTCCCATTGAAGCGAAATCTGAATGAGCTGAGTGAGTTTACCCATTACCCTCCTATCCCAATTTATATTGGCGGACCGGTAGATCAAGAACATCTTTTCTTTTTACATCGCCGTCCGGATTTAATAGATGATGGTACGCATATCATGGACGGAATCTATTATGCCGGTAACTTTCAACAAGTATTGATGCACTTACAAGATCAAACACTCACAGAAAAAGATATTCGCTTGTTCATTGGTTATGCCGGATGGGATTCACAGCAATTAGAAGAGGAGATCAAAGAAGGAAGTTGGATCGTTTCGGAGTATCCAGCTTCTTATGTCTTTGATGAAGCTCAAGCATCCAATAAAGTCTGAATATCGAACTTTTGCATTTTTAAAAAAGCTTGTACAACACGAGGCCCTTTGTCAGGATCACTCATCAGTTGAGGAAGAATGGATGGAACAATTTGCCAAGAAACACCAAACTCATCTACCAGCCAACCACACATATCATAACGACCGTTCTTTCCTAACGCTTCCCAGAAGGCATCGATCTCTTCCTGTGTATCACATTCCACCACGAAAGAATTACCGGGTGAAAAATCATAATCATGTTGCAGCGTACTACTCATGGCATTCATAATAAAACCATTGAGTTTGAATTGTGCAAATAACAAACTACCGTTGGGCATACCTGCTTCCGGAGGATATGGCATATCCATCAATAGCATAGATGGTTTGAATATAGCAGTATACTTCTCTCTTACTTCATGTACTTTGCCATTCTTTTGATTGACGAATAAGAGATTTGGTACAATCTTTTGTTGACTATTAATGGCTTCTACATCTAATTGCCAATTCACACCAAAACGATCTTCGATCCAGGCATAACGTGGACTCCAATCATATTTGTCCAATGGCATCAAAATCTTACCCCCCTCTTTCAATGCATCATACAATCGATTGATCTCGGTTTCAGCTTCACAATACACGAAATAAAAAACAGCAGGTGTAGGAGCATATTTGGGTCCACCATTCAAAAGCATAAATGAAATTCCGCCTGCTGAAAAGCGGGTAACCATTGGATTTGACTCCAATAATTTAGCATCATTAAATAGTGAACAATAAAAAGCAGCAGCTTTTTGGGCATTATTATTGAACCAAATACAAGGATAAATAGGCATTGACATAACAGATGAAGATTCAAGAATGAAGATACAAGGAACAAGTTAGAAAATTATTTCCCAATCAGTATCCCGTATTTAGAAGGAATTGCGACCCCATTAAATCCATTGGTTAATCCATACATCAAAATAGATACTGTTACAAATCCAACGATTATAATTAACCTAGACTGTTTTCTTGCATCTCTATTTCTTTCTTTCACCTTCCTGTAATGAACAGATGCAATATGAGCAAAGAAGCAAAAAATAGCCAATGAATAATAAGGGATAAAAAAAAGATTGAATGGAAATTGATTCAGTCCCGCTGCCCCAAAATAAAAATTGGTATCGAGTTGTAAAATGAATCTACCGACCATTACCGCTGAAAGATGAATCACAAAAAATATTGCCAAGTACAATCCTGACCATAACTGCAGCCTTTCGTAAAATCCTTTTGCGATTTTGAATCTGGATCTATAAAGTTGAATACCGGAGAAAATTTGTACACAGACCGCGCTTAACAAAAGTATTTCTGCAAAAATATTTCGATAGACTTTCCTTAACTGTGTCATCACTTCTATATGCTTTTCAATACCCATCAAGCTAAATGCATGATTGGTCAGATGAAGTGTTACAAACAAGGCGATAGTAATACCGGAGTAATAATGGATTCTTCGAGTAAGCATAGGTTCTAAGGGTTAAACAGGGTATTTCGAAGGTACTCAACTCGCTAAAAAGACAACTACCACTCATGTAGACACAAAGAAAAAGGCCATCCGTAGTGGATAGCCTTCAAATATTTTGCAAAAAAATCTTAGCTTAATTTTTCAACCTGCATATAATTCAATTCTACAGGTGTAGAGCGACCAAAGATCTTTACTGTTACTTTCAACTTCTTTTTCTCATCATTCACTTCTTCGATGACGCCGTTGAAGTCGTTGAACGGACCTTCAATGATCTTAATGGTTTCGCCAATGATGAATGGTTCACTCATAGTAACACCCTGATCATTCATTTCATCAACCTTACCAAGCATCTTGTTGACTTCACTCTTACGAAGAGAAATGATATTGCCTTTAGAACCTTTACCATCTGTCAGGAAGTGCATGACGTTGCTGATATTACTGATATGCTGCACCATGTCATCATTCAGTTTACCATCTAATACTTCCATCATTACGTAGCCGGGGAAATAGTTTTTTTCGCGCATTACTTTTTTACCGTTCTGCACTTTATATACTTTTTCCATTGGAAGGAAGATCTGCTTAATCACTTCTTGCCAGCCGCTGCGAATGATATCTTTATCAAGATACTCTTTTACCTTACGCTCTTTACCACTCACCACACGCAAAACGTACCACTTGGTATTATCCTGTGGTACTTCTGTGGTTTCAACAGTGTTATTATCGACTACTGATGCTTCCATGTTCTGTTACTTGAATAATGAATAAACCAGTTTCAGCAACTGATTGCTGGAGAAATCCATCACCCAAACCAATGCGGTGATGATCACAGTAGCTACCAGTACAATAACGGTACTCTGCTGGAGTTGTAACCAAGTAGGCCAGGTCACTTTCTCCATCAGTTCCTGATAGCTTTCTTTGAAGTATGTGGTGATTTTGTTCATGTTCTTATGTTTATGGTCCATGGTCGATAGTCCATGGTAAAACCGAGTTTCCTGACCATGGTCTATGGTCTATTAACCATCAACTAATTTCAGCACGGGCACTAGGATTCGAACCCAGATCAAAGGTTTTGGAGACCTCTATACTAACCGTTGTACTATGCCCGTAGAACCCCAACCCCTAAAGGGGAAAGGTCTTTTTTATTAACTACAAAGTACTTAGCGAACTAAGTACTTTGCAGTTATAAAGGTAATAAACTTTTCCGACATCCCCTTTAGGGGACAAGGGGGAAGCCTATTTGATGATTTCAGTAACCTGACCGGCACCTACTGTACGTCCACCTTCGCGGATAGCGAATTTTAGACCTTTCTCCATCGCGATTGGCTGGATCAATTTAACAGTAAGATTGATATTATCACCAGGCATTACCATTTCAGTTCCTTCTGGCAAAGTAACTTCACCAGTTACGTCAGTAGTACGGAAATAGAACTGAGGACGGTACTTGTTGAAGAATGGAGTGTGACGTCCACCTTCTTCTTTGCTCAGTACGTAAACCTCACCTTTGAAGTCAGTGTGCGGAGTGATAGAACCTGGCTTACAGATAACCATACCACGACGGATATCTTTCTTTTCAATACCGCGGAGCAACAGACCGGCGTTATCACCAGCTTGTCCTTCATCCAACAGTTTTTTGAACATTTCAACACCAGTTACAGTAGAAGAAAGAGGAGCGTCCATCAAACCAACGATTTCAACACCTTCACCTACTTTAATGATACCACGCTCGATACGACCTGTAGCTACTGTACCACGACCAGTGATCGAGAATACGTCTTCTACAGACATCAGGAATGGCATATCTACCGGACGTGGAGGCAATGGAATGTAAGTATCTACAGCTTCCATCAGCTCTTCAACGCATTTAACCCATTTTTCTTCACCAGCCAAAGCGCCAGTTGCAGAACCTTTGATGATTGGAGTGTTATCACCGTCGAATCCATAAGAAGACAACAGTTCACGGATCTCCATTTCAACCAGTTCCAATAATTCTACGTCATCAACAAGGTCAACCTTGTTCATGAATACTACGATACGAGGTACACCTACCTGACGAGCAAGCAGGATGTGCTCTTTTGTTTGTGGCATCGGACCATCGGTAGAAGCCACTACCAGAATTGCACCATCCATCTGGGCAGCACCGGTAATCATATTCTTCACATAGTCAGCGTGACCAGGACAGTCAACGTGCGCATAGTGACGGTTAGCAGTTTGATATTCTACGTGAGCAGTATTGATAGTGATACCACGCTCTTTTTCTTCAGGAGCGCCATCGATCTCATCATACTTCTTAGCCTGTGCCAGACCTTTCTTAGATAAGATGTCCGTAATGGCAGCAGTCAGGGTGGTTTTACCGTGGTCAACGTGACCAATGGTACCAACGTTTACGTGAGGTTTCTCCCTCTTAAAGGTCTCTTTAGACATTTTTATCGGTTTTTAGTTGTGTTTTAAAAATCTAAGGCTTTCGCCACTTGTTTATTTATTGTTTATCCGCCTCGGCGAATCACTTTTCATACTTCACTTTGAGCCGTTAGTGAGAATCGGACTCACGACCTCTTCCCTACCAAGGAAGTGCTCTACCACTGAGCTACAACGGCTTATTTTTGTCAGCTGTTGTTTTTTTAAAGAACTCACGACCTTCCCGCTTACATCGGGATGCTCTACCACTGAGCCCTGCCTGCCGACAGGCAGGTACAACGGCTTTTTTTGTCAGCTGTTGTTTCTTTAAAGAACTAAAAAGAGCGGGAGACCAGGCTCGAACTGGCCACCTATAGCTTGGAAGGCTATCGCTCTACCAAATGAGCTACTCCCGCTTAAGTCTTTTTCAAATGCTTTCAAGAACTTTTGAATACTGCAGCAATGATGTCATTACTACTTTATTCCGTGGGCAGGAGAGGATTCGAACCTCTGAAGTCGAAAGACAGCGGATTTACAGTCCGCCCCATTTGGCCGCTCTGGAACCTGCCCTTTAAGTAACTACGGTCTGAAGTCCGTAGCTATTTAAATTGAGAGCCGAAGATGGGACTCGAACCCGCGACCTGCTGATTACAAATCAGCTGCTCTACCAGCTGAGCTACTTCGGCTTGTTTTACCTAATCATTCAGCAATAGTTTGTTTAAAGGTCCGCGACCTTCCCGATTTACATCGGGATGCTCTACCAGCTGAGCTACTTCGGCTTGTTTTACCTGATTATTCAGCAATAGTTCGTTTAAAGGTCCGCGACCTTCCCGATTGCATCGGGATGCTACCAACTGAGTTAATTGGTTTTTATTTTAAAAGCGGTCATTTCGAGCGGCAAAAAATCCAATTCTCTGACCAGCTTTTTGGTATAGAAAAAACAAAGAACTACCCTTTTTTGGGATGGCAAAGGTAATGGAAAACTTTATTCAGCAAAATTTTGATTGGAATTTTTTCGGGTAGTTATTAACAAGTTGGGAAAGCTGCAAGCTGCAAGCCATACGCTGCAAGATTTTGAGTGCCCCATGCAGCTTGAAGCTTACAGCTTGCAGCATAAAAAAACCCCGGCTTTTAACCAGGGTTCATAAAGTTTTTAGGCTGCTAATTTTTCTTTTTTTCGTTTGATCTGTGATACAATGGATTCCATGGCTGAGTCAAATGACTCTTCGAATGACTTTGAGGAGGCTTTCACAAAAAAATCATGCCTCGGAACATGCACTCTTATCTCCACGATTTTGTCTTTGATCGTATGCACCACATTGTCCAGTTTCAAAAACACATCAGCTTTCAGAATTCGATCATGAAAGGTGTTCAACTTTTGGAGTTTACGTGAAACATACTCTACCAATTTGTCATCTGCATCAAAGTGCACTGTTTGAATGTTAACGTTCATAGCAACTCACGTTTAATCGGTGAAAAAATTATTTAAAAGAACTTATTTGCTGAGGTTATTGAACGGATTTCCGTGTTTCTTTTCAGTAACTACAAGTTAATCTTTTATACCGATAAAAAGAAGAAAAAAATCAGGATTTTTTGAGGAAAATAAAAGTTGACAGTTGATAGTTGACAGTTGACAGGAATTCAAGGTTTTAGGTATGAGGATGGAAGTGATTTGTGGGGGATAGCGAATGGTTCATAGCTAATGGCGTATAGTCTATAGACGATGGTCGATGGTCCATTGTCCATAGTCCATGGTAGATAGTGTGTAAGGAAGGGGATTGGACGAGTCAGATGCTACTCACTATTCGCCATGAACCATAAGCTATAGCCCATGGACCATGGACCACGCCTCAAGCCTTCGGGTGCGCCTTTTTAAACACTTCTTTCAGCTTTTCAATCGTATTGTGTGTGTATACCTGCGTGGCTGCCAGACTGCTATGACCTAATAATTCTTTTACAGCATTCAAATCTGCTCCATTGTTCATCAGGTGTGTGGCAAAACTGTGTCGGAGAATATGTGGACTTTTTTTCTGTATGGTGGTAACAGCTGTCAAATGCTGTTTTACAAAGGCATACACTTGTCTGGGTTGCAGCGATTTCCCCTTTTCTGTTTGAAACAACTTGGTACCGGCTACAGGCTTGTCTTTGATATAATCTTGCAAGGCTTTTACCAGTTCCTGTGAAACTGGAATGATCCTTTCTTTATTCCCTTTTCCCAAAACTTTAATCTGAGATAAAGAAGCATCTAACTGCGATTCTTTTAACCCGATCAACTCACTCAAACGCATACCGGTACTATAAAACAACTGCATGACCAATTTTTCGGTTCTCCCCTTCCAATCATCTGAAAATTCAACATGATCAAATAAGGTCTTGATATCCTTTTCTTCAACAAATACAGGTAAACGCTTATTCAACTTCGGAGATACAATGGTGGTCATGGGCGACTGGGCAATGACGCCATTTTTTAACTGGTATTTGAAAAAAGACTTTAACGCGGAGATTTTTCGATTCAGACTTCGGCTTTCCATCCCTTCTTCTTTCATTTCAGCCAACCAGCTGCGAATATACATGGGGCTGATCTCCGAAACGGAAGGACTATCAAATTGACTAGACAGGTAAGCAAAAAATTGCTCCAGATCGGTTTGATAAGAAATAAGGGTATGTTGGGAATAACGCTTCTCAAAGCGCAGATGATCCAAAAAGGTTTGTATGGCTGGATAGACAGGTTGAGACATAAAAAAAGTAGCCTAAAGTTACAAAACTCAGGCTACTGAATATATTCGGATGAAAGAAGGTGATTATCCCTCGATCTTGCCGCTAGCGATTTGCTGCTTATAGATAGCTTTCAACACCTCACCACGACGTCTAACAGACGGCTTAGTGAATGCCTGACGCTCTCTCAATTGTAACAATACCTTACTCTTTTCGAATTTTTTCTTGTACTTCTTGAGTGCCTTGTCGATGTTTTCGCAATCTTTTGAATCAATAATAAGCATAACGATTATACCTCCTCGGGTGTTTTTTAGGAGTGCAAAGATAGAGATATCAGAATAAATATGCAAATCCTTTTGAAATTTTTGATGTCTGATTTCTTGATTTCTTGATTTTTGGTTCAGCTTTTTGATGAAATCAAGAAATCAAAGATCAAAAAATCAAAGATCCATCTACCTTGCAGCCATGTTTACAGGAATCATAGAATCTATTGGAAAAGTTGTTTCACTCGAGAAAAACGGCTCCAATATCAGTTTTTGGATAGCATCCCCTATTTCAGGTGAATTAAAAATCGACCAAAGTGTAAGTCATGAAGGGGTATGTCTTACCGTTGATCAATTGGCCAGCGGACAACACAGGGTAACAGCGATTGAGGAAACCCTCAAAAAGACCAATCTGTCCCATTGGCAATCTGATACTGTGGTAAATCTGGAAAGATGTATGTTGATGAATGGGCGTTTGGATGGACATATTGTTCAGGGACATGTAGACTGTACTGCTACTTGTATAGAGCGAAAAGAGCTTTCGGGTAGCTGGGAATTCCGCTTCCAGATACCTGAATCTTACGCCCACCTGATTATCGAGAAAGGATCTATTTCTGTGAATGGAACCAGTTTAACCTGTTTTGACATTACCCATAACAGCTTCAAGGTAGCTATCATCCCCTATACTTTTGAACATACCAGCATACAAGAAGTAAAAGAGGATACTGTGGTGAATATTGAGTTTGATATTTTGGGAAAGTATATTGAGAGAATGAGGCAGATGAGAAAGTAATGGCTAAAAAGTCAAAAATCAAAAGTCAAAATTAAAAAGGCAGGCTACAATCACAATTTTGACTTTTTACTTTTGATTTTTGATTTTTTAGTTCATTACAGCGTCTTTCCCTTCAACGCAGCCCCTACGGCCTGGTCCATTGCCCTCTCTGCAAAAGGCCTGGTTATTTCATTTAACTCTTCTATCTTATTCTGTATCAAGTTTTTATCCTCCATTGTCAATGCCAATTGTAGGGCTTGCATGGCATTAGCGGTAGTCAGCATTTCTTCCTTGGTCATTAGATCCGGGTTTTTAGCGATGAACTTCTCCGTTACGCCCAGTATCTGTTCTCCTTCCGTTCTTGCTTCTACCAAGGCTCTTGTTACCATATCGTCCTTAGCATGTGTAAGGCTATCCAATAACATTTGCTCTACTTCCTGGTCTGTTAATCCATATTGAGGTTTTACTTCAATACTTTGCTCTACTCTACTTCGTAACTCTTTGGCTTTCACTATTAATATGCCATCTGCATCAATTAAAAATTGAACATCTACCTTGGGTAAACCGGCGGGCATTCCGGGAATACCGGTTAGATTAAATTCTGCCAGTTTACGGTTGTCTTTTACCAGATCACGCTCACCCTGGAATACGGAAATACGCATACCGCTCTGTCCATCCTTTTGGGTGGTATACTGCCTGCCCACCCTTGTCGGGATTTTAGAATTTCTAGGAATCAATACATCCATCAAACCACCCATGGTTTCAATACCCAAGCTCAAAGGGGTAATATCCAACAGCAAGAAATCAGTATTGTTTCCCGCCAAAATATCCGCCTGAACTGCTGCACCCAGTGCTACCACTTCATCCGGATTCACTTCATCATTTACCGGCTTGCCGAAGAACGAGCTTACCGCATCTTTTACTGCAGGTACACGGGTACTTCCACCTACCATTACAATCGTATCAATATCCTTGCTTGTAAGTCCGGCATCCGCCATGGCTTTTTTACAACAGTCCATGGTTCGATCGATCAAGGGTTGAATCAAGCTATTAAACTCGTCTCTGGTAATACTCAATAAATCTCCATTCAACTCAGCATCAAAGCGATCATGATCACTTAACCACTTCTTCGCTTCTTCAGCCTTTAATCGAAATGATTGAGATAATATTTTATTGAATTTCAATTCATTATAATCTATACCTACTTTTTTAATCCAATGTTGAACAATCGCCCTATCCAGATCATCACCTCCCAAGTAGGTATCTCCATGTGTACTCAGCACTTCAAAAATACCATTGGAGATTTTCAAAATGGAAATATCAAAAGTGCCGCCTCCCAGGTCGTAAACAGCAATGGTTTTCTCTTCAGTTTTATTTACGCCCAAGCCATAGGCCAAACTGGCCGCCGTGGGTTCATTGATAATTCGCAATACATCCAATCCGGCCAGCTTACCCGCATCACGGGTGGCTTGTCTTTGCGCATCATTGAAATAAGCAGGAACAGTTATCACCGCCTTGGTGACAGGAGTCTTTAATATATGTTCAGCACGCTGCTTTAACTCCTTGAGAATGAAAGAAGAAAGATCAATGGGAGAATAAAATTTATCGCCTACCTGAACTTTAACTAAACTCTCGGTATCATCATCAATTACTTTGTAGGTAAACAGATCGGCATGCTCTTTTACGTCACGATAGCTTTTTCCCATCAATCTTTTTGCACTAAAAATGGTATTGGCGGGATCGGTTTCGAGGTACTGCTTGGCCCCTTCTCCTACTTCAGGATTACCAAAAGCATCAAAGTGAACAACACTTGGGACCAGACTGCTGGTATTAAACTCCTTAAGAGCTACCGGCACTTTACTTTCCGGATGGATAATGGCCACCAAACTATTGGTGGTTCCCAAATCGATCCCAACAATCATTTCAGCCTGTTGTAAACTACCCGTTGCAATATTGATCCCAATCTTTGCCATTATTCCAAATTTGAACCGCAAAAATACGCCTTAAGGAACAGAGAAATGAGGAACGGAGGAATGAGGAATCAGAAAGTATCGGAAATCATAAATGGGGTGCTTGGGAGGTACAAGGTATTAGGTGCTAGATACTGGGTCATCGGGTTATCAGGATATCGGGCGACTGGGCATAGTTACTAATTAATTCAAGTTGCTAGTTAAGGCGTGAGTTTGTTCAGTGTAAAAGCCAG
>JAAXIF010000007.1 GCA_012270485.1 Sphingobacteriales bacterium
ACAATCACAGACATCCGGTATCAAAAATAAATTTTCTCCGGACAGCAATGGCTGCTAGCTTCTAGCTTCTAGTAATTCATTAATGTAAGAATATGCAATAAGTAATTATTATAATGTTACATCCTTTATTTGCTCGAAGCTAGTAGCTCGAAGCTCGCAGCTTTGGCCTCAGCCAAATATCCACACCACTTGCTCAATGACCAGATTTTCCTATTTTCGACCTCTTGATGAGTAAAACTGCTTCCGGGTGGAGCTGTTGTAAGCATGGTGCGAATGGACTCGTCAAAAAAAATCTCCCATGAAAGCAATCATACCAGTAGCGGGTGCAGGTACTAAACTCAGACCGCATACTTATACGCAACCCAAGGCCTTGATTCCTATTGCCGGAAAAACCATTCTCAGTTATATCGTTGATCAACTCAGAGAAGCCGGTATCAATGAGTTTATTTTTATTGTGGGTTATCTGGGTGAAAAAATTCAAGACTATGTAAAGCAGACCTATCCTGATATGACTGCTCATTTCGTTTTTCAGAATGAACGCCAAGGTACAGGACATGCTATTGAGTTGACCAGAAATATTGTAGGTCAGGATGAAGTGTTTGTGGCGCTGGGCGATACCATTTGTGAGTATGATGTAAGGGAAGTGGTGAATAGTCCATATAGTATGTTGGGTATCAAAAAAGTAGATGACCCCAGAAATTTTGGAGTAGCTTCTATTGGTGATGATGGTTTTATTGAACAAGTCGTAGAAAAGCCAGCCATTCCAAAAAGCAATATGGCATTGGTAGGTTTATACAAAATCAAGGAAACCCATTTTCTTTTTGAATGTTTGCATCATCTATTTACACAGGACATTAAAACTTATGGAGAATACAATCTGACAGATGCACTGGATTGTATGATCAAGCGTGGTGCAAAGTTTCAGTCATTCAAAGTAAAGAACTGGTTTGATTGCGGTAAGAAAGAAACTTTATTAGAAAGCAATGCTACCCTATTGAAAAAGTTCGGAGGTAATATTGTAGATGGACACGATTTCAAAGATACCATCATCATTCCTCCTGTCAGTATTGCGCCGGGTTGTGATATCGCTAACTCCATTATTGGTCCACATGTAGCCATTGGAGCCAACACCACTATTAAACATTCTATTGTAAGAGATAGTATCATCGGATCTTACACCAGTCTCTATGAAGTAGTCCTCGACAATTCACTCATCGGCAGTGATGCATCTGTGAAAGGGTTGAGCAGGAGTTTGAATATTGGAGATAATACGGAGATAGATTTTGGATAATAGTCGATAGTCTATGGTCCATAGACCATGGTTGTTACCTTGGAGAGCGTAACTATACGGAGTATTAATACCTGTTTTTTGAATGTTTAGAACCGATATTTTCGGTTTATGGCTTTTAAGTTTGAAACATTACAAGTTTGGAATAAGTCTCTTGATCTTTCACTGCTAGTACAAGAGATTGTAATTTCTTTTCCTCATTATGAAATATACAATCTGTCCAATCAAATCCGACGAGCGGCTGATTCAGTTGTTTTAAATATTGCTGAAGGATCAACTGGACAAAGTAATGCTGAGTTTACTAGATTTTTGCGGTATGCTTTAAGATCCGCAGTTGAAGTTGTTGCCTGCCTGTTTATTGCTAAGAAGAAAGCGTATATTAATACTATTATTTTTGAGAAAGCATATACTGAATATGAAATACTCTGTAAGATGATTACGAAATTTGAAAAATCACTAAAATAACCATCGACTATGGACCATGGACTATGGACTAACAATCGCATCTCTTCTTTATTTGCCACCCGCTACCCCCTCATCCAAGCAGGCATGATATGGGCGAGTGGGTGGAGGTTGGCGAGTGCGGTGAGTAATGCGGGTGGGCTTGGTTTATTGGGTGCGGGGAGTATGTATCCGGATGTATTGCGCGAACATATCCGAAAATGTAAAGCAGCAACAGATCAACCCTTTGGAGTGAATGTGCCTTTGTTGTATCCGGATATTAATCAGTTGATGGATATTATTATAGACGAAAAAGTACCGATTGTTTTTACCAGTGCGGGAAATCCTAAAACATGGACAGGCTTTTTGAAAGAGCGCGGGATCAAGGTAGCGCATGTAGTGAGTAGCAGTAAGTTTGCTAAGAAAGCCGAGGAAGCAGGTTGTGATGCTGTTGTAGCAGAAGGATTTGAAGCAGGTGGGCATAACGGTCGAGAGGAAACAACAACCATGGTTTTGATACCAGCCGTACGTGCAGCTGTTAATATTCCGGTAATAGCTGCGGGAGGCATTGCTACCGGCACACAAATGCTCGCAGCAATGGTATTGGGAGCCGATGGCGTTCAAGTAGGAAGTAGGTTTGTATGTACACCGGAAGCTTCATCTCACTTAGCTTTTAAAGAAGCAATTATTAACGCGGGTGAAGGTGATACACAGTTGGCGATGAAAAAAGTAGTACCTGTTCGACTCTTAAAAAATAAATTCGCAGAAGAAATCAAAGCGGCTGAATTGCGCGGCGCTTCAGAAGAAGAGCTGAAACAAATCTTAGGAAGAGCGAGGGCGAAAAAAGGAATGTTTGAAGGTGATATGGAAGAGGGCGAATTAGAAATCGGACAAGTAAGCGCACTCATCCATGAAATCAAACCTGCAGCAGCAGTGGTTGAGGAAATAATGATGGAGTGTACGTCAAAATTTGAAAATTTGAGAATTTGAAAATGAGGAAAGCGAGTATTTCATTTTCAAATTTTCAAATTGCATCCGCCCAGGCGGACAAGTTAATTAGTCTTTCTGCAAATAAAATGAATTGGCCTGAGATGTGCAGGTGACAACCAAATCATTGATGCATACATGTTCAGGTAGAGTGGCCGTGTAATATGTGATATTCGCAATATCTTCTGCTTGTAATGCATGGTATCCATTATATACCGCATCTGCCTTGGATGTATCTCCTTTGAATCTTACAATCGAGAATTCAGTTTCAGCTGCACCTGGATGAATAGTAGTTACTTTGATATGATGGGGGAGCAGGTCAATACGCATTGCTTTGCTGATAGCATCAACAGCATGTTTACTAGCACAGTAAGCATTACCATCTTTGTATACTTCTTTACCGGCAGTGGAACCAATATTGATGATATGCCCCTTCTTTCTACTGATCATAAAAGGTATAATGGCTTTGGTAACGTACATTAATCCTTTCACATTCGTATCCATCATCGTATCCCAATCATCTAGGTTGGCATTTTCAAAACTGTCTCTTCCCAGTGCCAATCCGGCATTATTCACCAAAACATCTATCGCTTGCCATTCTTCCGGCAGATTACTAAGTGTATCTGCCACTGTTTTTCTGTCTTGCACATCAAAAACTAGAGATAAAATTTGAATGGCATATTTGGTTTGTAAATCTGTTGCAATGGTATCTAATCTTTCTTTTCTTCTGCCTGTGATGATACAGTTCCATCCAGCAGCAGCAAAAGTATAAGTAATGGCTTTTCCAAAACCGGATGTAGCACCAGTAATGAGTATGATTTTTTTCATTGTGCAAAGTTAAGGTAGCAGATAGCTAATAGGTCATAGCGTATGGCAAAAATGAATAAACAGTTTCTTCCATAAGCTATTCGCCATGATCCATTTGCCATACGCTATGACCTACTAGCTATGCGCAATGAACTATCACCTAATCAACACAATCGTTCCCTTCTTATAAACACGGTTACCCGATTGATCGGTGCCCACTGCTTCAAATACATAGGTTCCTGATGGTTGAGGAGTACCGTTAAAAATACCATCCCAACCTTTTCCTGTTTGACTCGTAGAGAATACCAATTGTCCCCAGCGGTTATAAACTCTGAAGTATTGTAATGTAGCGATACCTACACCTACGGGTCTGACGATATCATTTTTCCCATCTCCATTGGGTGTAAAAGCCGAGGGTACAAAAAGGTTGGGACCTGTTTTAAAGACACGGACAATCACATCATCTTCATCATAACAACCACCGGCACCAATCGCACGAACGATATAACGTATGGAATCGATGGTTTCAGGCAGTATTACCGTTGGAGAAGCGCTGGTAGGATTATCCAATCCCGTAGTGGGCGTCCATAGATAATTATTCCCCCCTTCTGCCAATAGTTGTACGGGTCTTCCTGCAACCACAAAAGTATCTTTACCTGCATAAGCAGTAAGCGGTTGAGTGACAAATATGGTTACAGTATCTCGAACAGGTTTATTACAACCTAGTGTATCAATTGCTGTAAGAATATATTGTGTGGTTTTGGATGGACCGGCAATGGGAAACAATGTATTGGCATTGATCAATGAAGAAGAGGGTGACCAGTTAAAACCGGCACCCACTACGACTCCGGCCAATTGCACACGATCACCAAAACAAATCGTAGTATCACTTCGTACGATTGCTTGCGGATAAGGGGCCACATTTGCAAATACAGAATCTCTATCCTGACAATAACCCAAATTAGCAGTCACATAATACATGGTACTCACCAATGGCTGTACCAAAGGATATTTTGTATTACCGGGTATAGTAACTCCCGTAGATGTAGTCCATTGATAACTCAATGCATCACTGACCGGACTTAAGGTAAATTGATCTGTACGACAGATGCTGGTATCCAGTCCGAGTTCAACATCAATAAAGTCTAATACGTTTACTGTGACGGTATCCGTATTGATACAACCATTATCATTGATTGTGATAAAATAGCGAGTGGTATCAACCGGATATACAATGGGGTTGGGTGTATTAATATTCAACATGCGGGCTAAACTAGCAGGTCTGTCTGTTGTCCATGCAACTGTACCGCTTCCAATGGTGCTTTGTAAAGTAAGGGTATCAATACTGCATATCAATGTATCTCGAAATGCAAGATTGACAAGAGGTTTATCGCGTATAATAATGGGTTTTGTGATAGAGTCTATACAGCCTTTACTATTAGTGGTCACCAATTTCACCTGAACCGTTTGTGGAGTCGCATATTTCCAAATGGTATCTTTTCTTCTGGATGTATCGGCTGCAGTAGTAAGATCACCAAGATCCCATCGCCAGCTATTCACTACCCCATAAGCTGTAGTAGTAGCATCAGTAAAATTAAAATTATTGAGATAGCAAGTACCTTGTACATTAAAATCGGGAACAAAGCCAGGATATACACGTACTTGAGCAGTTGTTGAATCTTCACATCCTTTGTCATTATTCACTTTTAGCTTTAAAACAAAAGTGCCTGTATCAGAATAAGTATGTGTAGGAGTTGGTGCAATTGAAGTTGGATTAGGAACACCTCTTTCCCCAAAATCCCAAAGATATCCAATGATATTAGGGCTGGGAGACTCATTTTTGAAATTCATAGTAAACCCATTACAAGTAATATATGTAGGTTTTAGGCTAGCACCAGTTAGTGAGCAATCAGATACCCTAAGTGTAAAATCTTTTCTGTGTTGTGATATAGCTACTCCATTTCTCCATTCAGTAATGCAAACATTTATTACATAATAACCACTTGCTGGCGCTAAGCCGGAAATAATACCTGTTACAGGATCAATGGTTGCATTGGTTCCAAGCGGATTGGTTCCGGAAAACCCTGATACATATCCAACAGGATTAAAAGGTGGGGAAGAGTAATTTGGATCTAATGCACTTGCAGTATTACCTCTGTCGAATGCAGCACAAAGACTATAAGACAAAGAATCACCTTGATCGGGATCAGTAGCACTGAAATCAAGAATGAAAGGAGAATTTTGACAGACTAATGTAGTGTCTTTTAGTGCAAAAACGGGACTGGAGTTAACACCTAAAGGTAACACACCTGTTCCCGGTATATTACAGGTATAAGTTGCACCTTCTCCCAACGTTTGAGGGGTGACCTGTACTTTTTGGATATTATTTATATCTACACTCCTGCAACAAGTTTGGTACATAACGACATATCCGCTTGCTGTATTCGGTAAATCAACCAAAACCGAGTAGTTGGCAAGAAGATATCTGACTGTTACATTCCCATTGATACAAGGATTTATATCTGTAAGGGCTAAATCTTGTTGACTGATTTGAGGAGCAGTTACTTGAGACCCATAAAGAGATGCAGGGGTAGTATTATTGTAAATGAGCAACATAACACTGCCTGGTAAAGGAGCACTGGTACCCGAGGCATAAAAATCTCTAAATAAACGTAAGGTAATTCGATATCTAGAAGTATTGGCAGCAGTAGTGCCCGGACCAATATATTCATAATACATTTCCCCGCCTGCAATATGCCCCGCATAAGTCGTGATCAGGGAAACTAATAACAATATAGTCAGTATCGCTTTTTTCATGCTTGAGAACCAAAACGCCTTTCTTCCAGTTTTGTGAAATTACATACCACGCTATCCGGAAATGCAGTCTGTATCGTTTTTAAAGGGTTTACAACATCCCTAAGAGTTAAATTAGGTATGAATTGCTGCTTATTTTGTCAAATAACAGGAAATTCTTTTATCTGACAATCAGATAGGGAGATTAGTTGCCTGAAAATATGGCTGTATTTACCGAATTAATACAGCTGTGCCTTTACGAAATACCGTTTTTCCATAAATGTCTTTTCCCTGTGTCATAAACACATAAGTCCCCGAACCTTGTGAAATGCCATTATACCTACCATCCCATCCAATACCTTGTTGACTGGTACTAAATAACAATTGTCCCCACCGATTGTAAACCCTGAAATATTGAAGCTCAGTAATACCTACCGGTATGGGTTTTAAGATATCATTTTTACCATCTCCATTGGGTGTGAATCCACTAGGCACCAAAATATCAGGTTGACTTTTTAATACTTTCACGAGTATATCATCTTCTCCATAACAACCGCCGGCATCTGTTACCCGAACACGATACAAGATAGAGTCGACATCATTTCCCAATTGTACAAGGGGGTTATGAATCATGGTATTATTCAAACCGAGAGAAGGTGTCCAATTAAACTGAGTACCACTGGATGCTGTTGCTTCTAAAGCTAGTAATTGATCAGGTACAATCATGGTATCTCTTCCAGCGTTCACAATAATATTGGGAATAACCTGTATTAAGATAGAGTCGCGCACAGACTTTGGACAACCGGATAAAGTATCTCTCACAACAAGTGTATAAATCATAGTTCGAGTTGGTCCTGCTAATGGATTCAAACTGTTTGTATTCAACAATGCATTGGTGGGTAACCACCGAAAATCTGTTCCTGTATAGGTTGCATTTAGTTGTACACGACTTCCATAGCATATAATGGTATCACGTGTTGTAATATTTGCTTGCGGATAAGGTGCTACCCTTACTGTGATTTGGTCTGTTGCTTGACAACTGCCTAAATTACCAATGACCGTATACGTTGTGTTTGCTGTTGGCCTGGCGACAGGATTTTTAACAGTAGGATTGTTGAGTGTTAATGAAGGTGACCAAGCAAATGAACTTGCAATGGTATTTGTGCGAAGTGTGATCAGATCGGTTAGGCAGATGGTAGTATCCGGTCCGGCTTGTACGGTGATATAGTCCACTACATTCACGGTTACTGTATCTGTATTGGTACAACCATTTTCAGACATGGTAACAATATACCGTGTAGTGTCTTTGGGAAACACAATCGGTCGATTGGTATTGATTCCAAGAATATTTGTATTAGGTACCCAACTGAAATTACCGGTACCAGATACAGGAATCAATAAACTGTCAACACTGCAAATAACCGTATCTCTAAAAGGGAGTTGAATGATGGGTTTGTCGCGAATGGTGATTGATTTTCTGATACTATCTACACAGCCCTTACTGCTTTCAACGATCAATTTTACTGATGCCAGCAAACTTCCTGCATATTTGTATTGCGGATTGGCCATTCTTGACGTGTCTGCCAATGTGGTATCCACTCCGAAATTCCATTTCCATTTATTGATCACGCCATATTGGGCAAAACTGGCATCCGTAAACTGATAGGGTAATTGTGCGCAAAACCCGCTGCTGGTAAAGTCAGCTTTGAATCCGGGATAGACCAATACTTCGGTACTGTCTTTGCCTTCACATCCTTCCGGACCTCTTACGGTTAAACGTGCGATGTATCTGCCTGTATCTGCATAAGTGAAAACAGGTGTTGCAGAAGTAGAGAAATTATTTGTATTGCCGGGTAGACCAAAATCCCATAAATAAGAGGTAATGGCTGAAGATGTAGAACCGTTTTCGAACTTTACGGTATTGTCATCACATTTTACAATTCTTGGTGGGAGATCGGCTTCAATCAAATCACAGTCATCTACTTTTAAAATAAAATCTTTTCGATGTTCTGCAATGGGTTTTCCATTTCTCCATTCGGTAATACAAACGCTCACTACGTATTGTCCACCCGGAGGTGCGATGCCTGAAATAATACCGGTTTCAGGATCAATCGTCACTTGATCACCAAGCGGCTGGCTGCCATTATAGGGGAAAGCATAACTCAATGGATTTAATATGAGGCTTTGTGGAATAGGGGCATTATTACTACCGCTATTTCCTGCAAATCCATCACAAAAAGAATACGTTAGTTTATCGCCATCTGTATCTGTAGCACTGAAATCTAATATGAATTTTTTTTCTGTGCAAACCAATGCTGTATCTCTTACCCGGAATTGTGGACTGCTATTATGTTGTCCTTCCGGAAGAGAAGCGGTACCGGGTATTTTTGTGATATAATTACTGCCTACACTCACTGGTACTGCCAGATTTGAAATGCGATCGATTCTGCAACAGCCTGTTCTGGAAAGAAGATAGCCACTTTGATTATTGGGTAAAGCAATTACATTGGAATAGATCGCTACTTCATAACACACTACCGGATCACCTACTAAACAGGGAAATAAATCTGTTCTGAGTCTAAGCTCATTAACAGAACCAATCATAGGCAAGGAAAGGTCGGTATACAGAATATCGTTCTGATAAATTCCTACGTTCACTCTTTCATTTTCTAAACGAGGTCCCGGAGAAGAACATTCCCTGAAAAGACGTAAGGTGATTTTATAATTACTGGTGTTGGGTGCATTACCTGAACCGAGGTATTCATAGTACAATTCTCCACCCGCCACATGTCTGGAGAGTGCTGGCAATGTGCATAGAAGCAGAAAGATTATGAAGAATGATTTCTTCATAAAAAATATTAGGATTGATGTATAAACGCATCGATATATTGATGGATCCTTTCTGTTGATTCTAACATGCCCATATGACCAATTCCATCCAGTATATGAATATACGAGTTTAATGGAAGATGCGTTTGCTGCAATACATCGTTTAAGGGCGCGGCTACATCTTCCGTTCCAAGAACGAACAAAACAGGTAAGGGGTTGCCTTGTAAAACAGCAGTTCGATCAGGTCTTTGCATCATGGCGTAATAATAGGCCTGTAAACTGGAAGTTGGAATAGATGCTGATTTTTCAATCAGTGCTTCAATAATTTCAGGATGATTCTTCTTGAAACTAGTGCCAAAAAGATTGGGGATGGTATTTTTTAAAAAGGGAAACCCACCATACTTATCCATCATTTCAATGCCTCGTAAGCGATTATTTTTTTTCTCTTCACTATCAGCAAATGCAGTAGAATGAATCAAGCCAAAACCTAATAATTGTTTCGGATACTTCTCAGCATAAGCTAATGTGATATAACCACCCATACTATGCCCAAGCATGAAGCATTGATTGATTTTTTCGTTTGCTAGCATGGAGTGAACGGCATCTGCCAGGTTGTGAATCGTGAATTGTGAATTGTGAATGGCATTTTGTTGCAATGAGATGTGTTGGGTGCTTTTCCATTCTGATAATCCTGTGCCGGGTAAATCAGGAATAATGAGTGTACAGGTTTTCTGTAAGTGAGCTATTGATGCATCCCAGATGCTGCTGTCTTCACCAAATCCATGTAGCAATACAACAGGAATACCTGTTCCCACTACCTGATAGTGAATGGTGCCGTCAGACCATGTACAATGTTTATGCATGTGATTGCTTTTTTCGAAGTTTATCCGTGAATTTCCATAGGATTAATAACACACTGATCGCTGAAGCAATTTTGTATAGATAATCTCCCCACCGAACATAAAAAGTTTCTCCATTGACTACCGGTACTGCATATTTAATTGTCGTTTTTTGATCCCATGGCTCACTAACTTTGATCTCACCAACAGGATTGATCACTGCAGAAATTCCTGTATTTGCACTTCTGGCTACCCATTTTCTTGTTTCAATAGCGCGAAGTTTGGCATAATGTAAATGCTGACGGTGTCCAGGTGTATTTCCCCACCAACCATCATTGGTCATAATGGTAAGAATATTAGCACCTTGTTTCACATATTCACCTACATATTCACCATATACACTTTCATAGCAAATAATAGGAGCACTGCTATACGGATTTTGTGGTGTGGTAAATGCAATAGCACGCTCAGATCTACCATATCCTCCGGTGGTACCTCCGAACTGTTCAAAAACAGGAGCCATGAAATTTAAAAAGGTAGGCAATGATTCCACACCCGGCACCAATTTGCTTTTATTGTAAAATGCAATGGGTTGTCCATTGCTGATATGTACTGCCGCATTGAATGCATCGTAATAGGTGCCGCTACCGCTTGTTCTGGCAGTGGCTGTTTGTTTTTCGTAACCGTAATTTTTATAGGTCTCGATTCCGGAAACAAGACTGATAGAAGGATTTTTTTTACTGAATTCAAAAACGGGCTGATAATAGCTACTATATAAAACATTGTCTTGCCATTCTGCAGCACTCATCGCTGTTTCAGGCCAGATGACCAAAGCTGTATTACTATCGATAGCTTGTTCAGTCAGTTGTAACAATGAGCTGATCTGTTCATGGGTAGACCCTGCATTGAATTTTCCATAAGGGTCTACATTAGGTTGAACAATGACCAAATTGTATTTGATGTTTTCTTCTTGTAAAGAAGGTTTAATGAAAAGAGAGATCAATACCGGAATGATCAAAATAGCTATCGTGATGGCTAATTTTTTTTGGAATGCAGTTTTCTGTTGATAAGCGCCAATGGTTTCATACAAGAAAATATTAGCGACCAATACCCATAAAGTTCCACCTTGTACACCCGTGAATTCATACCATTGAATACTATCAGGATACATCGCAAACACATTGCCTAATGATAACCAAGGCCAGCTCAATTGCCAGTTGTGATGTATGTATTCAAAACACATCCAAAAACTGATCAAAGAAATATAGCCGATGCGTTTTCCTTTTTTCTTCAGATGATAATAGCCCCACCATGGGAAAGTCATTAACATGCTATTAAACATAATAGCAGCAATAGTGCCTACATCTGTAGAGTTCCACATCCACCAGGTAGTGCCGGTATTCCAAATTAGTGTGGTAAGAAATGTCCAACCAAAAAAACGAGCAGCAGTCATAGGTCTGTCTGCTACCATCAATAATGGTATCCAAGCAATAAATATCAATGGCATCAGAAAAGAAGCTGGCCATGCTAGGTACAATAAGCATCCGGATAAGACAACGAGGTACAAAGAAGGTATTTTCACAAACTATATTTATTGACTCAAGTTCGGAATAAAAAATAAAAAGCTCCGAAACAGATCGGAGCTTTTTTGATGAATAGATGATCTATTTCCTACTATAATTCGGTGCTTCTTTTGTAATATCAATATCATGCGCATGGCTTTCTTTCATCCCTGCATTGGTGATCTTGACAAATGTAGCTTGTTGTAAAGCTTTGATATTTTTAGCTCCACAATAACCCATACCGGCCCTTAGTCCACCTACGTATTGATAAATAATCTCACTCAAACTTCCTTTATACGCAACACGACCTTCAATTCCTTCCGGTACAAACTTTTTAATATCATCTTCTACATCCTGAAAATAACGATCGCCGCTACCCTGACTCATCGCACCTAAACTTCCCATGCCTCTGTATTCTTTGAACTTGCGTCCTTCATAGATGATGGTGTCACCCGGACTTTCCTGTACGCCTGCAAAAACGCTACCCATCATCACCAAGTTCGCACCTGCTGCTAATGCTTTTACCATATCACCGGTATAGCGAATACCACCATCGGCAATAATAGGAGTACCTTTTGTTTTCAAAGCATGACTAGCTTCCATGATGGCAGTCAGTTGTGGAACACCTGCACCGGCAACAATACGAGTAGTACAAATAGAACCCGGACCGATACCTACTTTTACAGCATCGGCACCTGCATCTGCTAAAGCTTTGGCTCCTGCGGCTGTGCCTACATTACCTGCTATGATCTGTAAGTTTTTGAAATTTTTTCTCAGTGCTTTTAATGCTTCAATCACACCTTTGCTATGTCCATGAGCACTGTCAAGCGTTACCACATCTACACCAACTTGTTGTAAGGCAGCAGCACGATCCATCAGATCACGAGTAATGCCTAATGCAGCACCTACCAATAGTCTACCTAAGTTGTCCTTAACACCATTGGGGAAATTGCTTAGTTGCATGATGTCACGGTAAGTAATCAAACCAATGAGTTTGCCTTGTTTGTTGACAACAGGGAGTTTTTCAATTTTATATTGACGTAAGATCTTCTCCGCCTTTTTCAGATCGGTACCTTCGGGAGCGGTGATGAGATTTTCTTTGGTCATCACTTCTTTCACCTTTCTTTTTTTATCTGTCTCAAAACGAAGGTCTCGGTTGGTGAGAATACCCACGAGTTTTTGTCCGCCGTCGATGATAGGAATACCACCAATCTTATTCTCTTTCATCAATTTCAACGCATCACCAATCGTAGCATCTACCAACAAGGTAACAGGGTCGATGATCATACCACTTTCACTACGCTTTACCTTACGCACTTGCTCAGCTTGCTTTTCAATGGTCATGTTTTTATGAAGAATGCCCAATCCGCCTTCACGTGCCAATGCAATGGCCAAACCTGCTTCTGTGACGGTATCCATCGCAGCGGATAGGATCGGAACATTCAATGTAATGGCTTTGGTAAGTTGTGAACGGATATCAACTTCGCGGGGAAGGATTTCACTGTAAGCGGGCATCAACAGAACATCATCGAAGGTAAGCCCTTCACCAAATAACCTGGATGCAGCAGCATTGTTGCGGGGAGAAGATTTTCTTGTTGCCATGTGCAAAGATAGTTCAATGGGAATATTGGTTCCAAAAAATGATTTTAGCTGATAGGAAATGGCTTATAGGTTATGGCATATAGTTAATAGCGTATAGCTCATAGCATATAGTTCATGGTGCCTTCTTACTATATGCCATAACCTATATGCTATACGCTCAATTCGTACCTCTTCCCCGGCAACTGAATAATGATATTCTGTAATTCAAGATTGAGTATGGCTGAGGCCATGGCTGAGCTGGGGAGTTGAGTTTTGAGGTAGAGCTCATCTACATGTATTTGATGATGTTCAGTGAGTATTGATACGATGATTTGTTCTTCTGATGAAAGTTCCGGGAATAATTTTTTTTGTAGATTTTTTTTCTTTTTGGGTTCTAACCAACCCAATGCGTTGATGATTTGTTCAGGGCTGGTAAAAGCCGTGGCTTTGTTTTGAGCGATCAATTGTAGGCAGCCACTGCTACGTTGATCATAAATACGTCCAGGTACTGCAAAAACATCACGGTTATATTCAAAAGCCAGATCTGCCGTGATCATACTTCCACCTTTCACTGCAGTTTCTATGACAACAGTTGCATCCGAAATACCGGCAACAATTCTGTTACGTTGTGGGAAATGATGTTTGTCGGGTAATGCATCCCACCAAAATTCTGTGAGTAGCCCACCTTGATCGATCATTTCCCTTGCTAGTGATCGATGTACGTGCGGATATATCGTTTTGAATCCATGCGCCATCACACCAATGGTAGGTAATTGTTGCTGTAATGCCGATCGATGTGCAATGGCATCAATACCATGTGCCAATCCGCTTACAATCATCACATCATAGGGTTGTAATGCTTTGATCAATTGCTCAGTAACCGTTCTGCCATAGTCGGTTGCATTCCTACTACCAATTACACTGATGATTCTGGAAGGGTTCAAAGGTTTATTTCCTTTGAAAAAAAGGACCAATGGGGGATCAGAACAGTTCTTTAATCGTTGCGGATATTGTTCATCAGTGATGAAAAGTAGGGTAAGCTGATGTTGCTCTATCTTCTTCAGTTCTTGTTCAGAGGAATCATGATCTGAAAATTTCTTGATCTGCGTAGCTCTTACTTCTCCAATTCCTTCTACCGCAGCCAATTCTTTTTTTCTGGCTTTGAAAACAGCAGAGGCAGATCCGAAATAGTCGATCAGCTGTTTGGTGAGAATACTGCCGATATCCGGTATTCGGGTGAGTGATAATTGATAAATACTTTCTTCTGTCATCATGCCGACAATGTCAGCAAAAAAATAATGGAGAAAACAGGTATTTATACATAGGGAATTACCTAATTAGTCCTTACATTCAAATTCTAAATTTTTAAAATGCGTAGGATTATTAATGGATTGTTTTCCCTGATGATCTGCATAAAGCTTGATGCTCAGCTATTGGAAAAGCCATTTATTATTGAATATAAATCGGGCTATCTGGCATTGACGGATTCACTTCAGGTAAAGCTGTTAACAAAGCCTAAAAAATATCACCCTTTGAAAGACTATGAAATCATTGTAACAGGCGATATAGCATTTGTAAATTTTATTGAATCCGCAAGAGATAAAAATGCGAAAAAGCTAGGTACAAATTTCCGACATGATAATGTGTATTCTGATTTTAGTCAACAGAAGGAATATCATCAAATACAAAGACATGAGTTAGATAATCGGCGATTGTTGGTGGAACGTAATTTTCCTGAATTACAATTTGATCTATATCAGGATTCTGTAAAAATTCTGGGATATACTTGTTATAAAGCAATGCCTGCCAGAAATAATTATTTTAATGCAGTGGTATGGTATACACCACAAATTCCTTATCCAATATCTAAACAAGGGTTTACTGGGTTACCCGGTGCTATTTTAGCGATGGAAAGTTTCTCACATGGAATCAGGTATGTGTCTATTGCTTCCTCTATCAGACCCGAAAGTAGAATTCCTAAAAAACCTACGAAAGGTTATCCCATTTCCGGAAAGGAGTATGTTGAAATGATGAATAAAGCGATTCCGGAAAATGTAAGAGCTGCTTTTACAAACCAGTAATGGTAAAGCTTGTTCTTCTGTTTTTCGCCCTGCCTTCTTCTGTACTATTATCAGCAACCGGTTGTGTATCGCCATAACCTTTATACGATAATCTTTCAGTGCCAATTCCCTTACTCACCAAATAATCAACAATAGATTTGGCACGATTGGTAGAAAGTATCAGGTTATCTTTTGCATTACCGATATTATCTGTATGACCACTGATCTCTACTTTCAATGTTGGATTATCATTCAAGACCTGTATCAATTGTGACAGTTCTGCCAAACCATTCTCAGGTAAAGCATAACTATTGGATGCAAACAAGATATTATTAAACACAAAACTCTCATTGAGTTTCACCGGTTTCAGCGCGATATCTTTTTTGTATACACTATCGGCCTCTTTTTTACTCAATGCATACAATTCACTATAAAACAGATAACCTTTTCTATTCACGGTGAACGTGTAATCTTTTCCGGTGGGAAGTGTGATAAAATACTCACCCAATTCATCTGTCTGCACACGCATCAACACCACATCATTGTTGTTGTCTGTTAATTCAACAGTAGCCGGTACTCCTTTTTGTGTATTGGCATCGGTTACTTTTCCTTTTACATACAAAGTTCTGTTGGGTCTGATATTCGGACGTAACTGAAAAGCATACAAATCAAGATTACCCCTGCTATCACTCCTGTCACTTGCGTAGTACGCAGTGAGTCCATCCGCCGAAACCGCAAGACTGCCTTCATTTTCAATCGTATTGATCGGATAACCTAGATTTTCCGGATAGCCCCATTCTCCTTTATCATTTTTGCGCAATACAAAAAGATCTGAGTTGCCATAACCGGGTAGTCCATCCGAAGTATAAAACAATGTTTGATTATCTGCATGAATGAAAGGTGAAAATTCATCACCCGCCGAGTTGATGGTAGGTCCCATGTTGATGGCTTTGCCCCACTTGCCATTGGGTTGTCTGATAGACATGTATAGATCTCTTCCACCGTAGCCACCCGGACGGTTACTGCTGAAATAGAGTACACGTTTATCAGGACTGATAGAAGGAGAACTTTCCCAGAACTCAGTATTGATGGCCGGACCTAAATTTTCAGGTTCACTCCAGCCTTGTGGTGTGTATTGAGAGAGATAAATATCATACCAACCCAAACCTTGTCCGGAGAAATCACCCGCAAACAATAACCATTCTCCATCCTGCGAAACAGTGATGGCGCCTTTTCTGGGTTCGAGATTGATATCACCATCTATGAGTTGTGCTTTACCAAATTTTTTGTTGGTGATGGTGCTCTGCATAAAGTCTTCACGTTGATCACCGGTTCTTCTGGTAAACACCAATAGACTATCTGTGACGGTAACCGATGGATAATATTCAGAGCGTGGTCCATTCACACTATCACCCAGATTGACAGGTGCAAACTGATAATCGGTCACCGGATGTTTGGATGCATAATCGATCGCAAACTGATATGTTTGTTTACGATAAGCAGCGCTTTTTTGTCCACGTTCACTGATATTCGGAATCGATAAGAAAATATTCACCGCTTTCAATGCCTCTTCAAATCTTCCCAATCCGGCGAGATTAATGGAATAGGGGAGTGTATAGATGGAAAAGTATGCAGGGTCTTTTATTTGTGCTTTCTCATATAGATTTACTGAGCGTTGGTATTGTTTGAGTTCACCGAATGCTCCTGCCAATGATAAGTAGGCATCTAAAAAATTAGAATCAATATTGATGCACTCCAACAAAACAGGAACTGCCTCTCGTGTAAGTCCGTCTTTTAATAATTGAATGGCATTTTCATATCGAGCCAATGCTTTGGGCTTTACTTTATCAGCATCATAAGTTTGTGCGAATAGATGAGCACCTAATAGTAAACAACTTAAAAAGAGGATTGATTTTTTCACTGCCGAAAGTTCGGAAAAAAGAGAAGGTCATCTTGTTAAAATTCCAACGATCAGGGAACGTTGATGTATTTGTGCGTTTGCAAACTCAACTCCCATTGGGGATGTGCTTTGATATAATCGATGATCAGGGGTAATACTTTTTCTGCTTTGTCCCATTCCGGTTGCAGGTACAATTTACAGTTTGGGTTTACTTGTGCAGCATAAGTTTCAGCCCAGTCAAAATCATGTTTGTTAAAAATCACCACTTTCAGTTCATGCGCCAATGGAATGATCTCAGGCAAAGGTGCTTTGAACTTTTTGGGCGACAAGCAGATCCAATCCCAATCTCCGCTCAATGGAGAGGAGCCGGATGTCTCTATATTGGTTTCAAATCCTGCAACTTTTAATGCATGGGTGAGTTCATGTAAATTGTGCATCAGTGGCTCACCTCCGGTGATAACAGCGAGTCTGCCAGGATATTTTTTGGCTTCCGTTACAATATCAGTAACCGTTTGTAGCGGATGTTTAGAAGCATCCCAACTATCTTTTACATCACACCACACACAACCCACATCACAACCACCCAAACGAATAAAGTAAGCAGCACGACCCTGATGAAAACCTTCACCTTGGAGGGTGTAGAAAGCTTCCATGACGGGAAGGCTTTGTTGTTTTACTATGGTTGATGTAGTGTTCATTTGCTTATGGCTTATGGTTCATGGCATATAGCTTATAGTTGTGAACAATTGATTACTGCATATGAGATATTTCTTTTTCTATAAGCTATTCCCTATTAGCTATCAGCCCTCTGCTCGTAAGCCTGCATCGTATTTTTCAACAACCCTGCAATAGTCATCAATCCTACTCCTCCCGGAACCGGGGTAATAGCTGATGCCTTGGTAGCTACTTCTTCATAAGCAACATCTCCTTTGATCCGAAATCCTTTTTTGGCGGTACTGTCGTCTACACGGGTGATGCCTACATCAATAATCACTGCACCGGGTTTTACCATATCTGCAGTAACAAATCCGGGTCTGCCTAAAGCTGCAACAATGATATCAGCTTGCAGACAAAGTTCTTTCAGGTTTGGGGTATGTGAATGACAAATCGTAACGGTACAATTTCCCTGTTTGAGATTACTGCTTAAAAGAATACTCATGGGTCTGCCCACAATATTGCTTCTGCCGATTACGATTGCATGTTTTCCTTTTGTTTCAATTTTATAATGTTCCAGCATCAACATGATACCGTAAGGAGTGGCCGGTATGAATGTGGAAAGTCCCTGAACCAACTTACCGACATTGATGGGATGAAAGCCATCTACATCTTTTAAAGGATCAATGGCTTCAATGACTTTTTGCTCACTGATTTGTTTGGGCAATGGTAACTGAACCAAAATACCATCAATAGAAGGGTTGGTATTGAGTTCGTGTATGGTTGATAATAAGGAAGCTTCATCAATCGTATCTGCTAGTCTGATGAGGGTCGATGCAAAGCCGGTTTCTTCACAGTTTTTTACTTTACTGGCCACATAGGTTTCACTGGCTCCGTTATTACCCACTAAAATGGCTGCCAAATGTGGTTTTCTTTTTCCTTCAGCCGCCAATTGAGCGGTTTTGATTTTGAGGGATTCCTTGACTGCGGCGGCAGCTATTTTACCATCTAATACTAACATGGCGCAAAAGTATTTAAAAGCTGGTATGTAAATTCTTTATTGATACATGTTGATTTTTTTAATGTTTAAACTTTTAATGAATCAATAGCTGTTCGTTTCTCGGAGAGGGATAGATACCGGATAAAAAAAATTGAATAAAAAGGCTATAATTTTTTAGGAAAGGAAAAAAAACGCTAAATTCATTACCAGTTATTAAACTTTTCACTCGTTTTCAGTTTTTATAGTTTATCATGCACATGAGAATGGCCGGTAGTTTTACCGGCCTTCTCCTTTTTATAAAGTACACAACATTAATAGCTTATTTTTGCTCCCTTAAATCATTACAATGGAACAGCAACCCAATCAGTTGAATATTGAGATCAGTGAAGAAATGGCGGAAGGTGAATATGCGAATCTTGCCATCATCACACATAGTAATGCCGAGTTTGTGATAGATTTTGTAAACGTAATGCCCGGCACTCCAAAGAGCCGCGTAAAATCACGCATCATCTTTACACCCATGCATGCCAAGCGTTTCATGAAAGCGTTAGAAGAAAATATCGCTCGTTTTGAAGCCGCTAATGGTTCTATTCAGGATTTGGAGCACATCGAAATTCCCATGAATTTTGGTGGCCCAACAGCGCAGGCCTGAAGAAGGATTCAGAGTTTGCCATGATCTGCAAAGCTGTAATGTCCTTCATTACTTACAATGATATGATCCAATAATCTGATATTGAGTAACAAACTCGCTTCCTTGATTTTTTTGGTGATGAGTTCATCTGCGGTACTGGGATCCAAGTTGCCGCTGGGATGATTGTGACATATCACCATCGATACCGACTCATGCAGCAATGCTTTTTTTAAGATGACACGGATATCAACTACAGTGCCGGTGATGCCACCTTCACTCATGTGTTCGAATGCGATTACTTTATTGCTGCGGTTCAAAAAAAGTACACCAAATACTTCTTTGGATTTGTGACCCAATTTTGCCCTCAGGTAATCAGCAATATCTCTGCTACTTTTGATCACTTCTTTCTTTACATGACTCAAATGTCTGCGCAAACCCAGTTCAAGTGCGGCAGTAATATGAATGGCTTTTGCCTGTCCTAATCCTTTAATCTTCAGCTTACAAAGCGATTGAACAGAAAGTCTACCCATGGTATTCAGATCATGGTTACATTGACGCAGCAGGTCTTTCGCAAGCTCTAATGCCGATTTCCCGGGTATGCCATTGTTGATAAGAATGGCTAATAATTCAGAATCACTGAGGTTTTCAGCTCCTTTATGAAGCAGTTTCTGACGTGGTTGGTCATCGGTAGCCCAATCTTTGATGGTATTTTTTTGCATTGTAAAAAAATTGAAAATTTCAAATGAAAATTTGTGAACCTAATCTCTATCTTCGCCGCTCATTCCTGCAATTATGAATCCATCTGTCAAGATTTTCTCCGGTACAGGATCTCAAGTGCTGGCAGAAAAAATAGCACAGCGTTTCGGCGCCCCCATCGGAAAAATCAATATTCAGAAATTCAGTGACGGTGAATTTCAGCCCATCTTTCTGGAAAGTATTCGCGGCGATTATGTTTTCCTTGTTCAAAGCACTTATGCACCCACCGATAACCTGATGGAATTACTCTTGATGATCGATGCTGCCAAGCGTGCCAGTGCTTATAAAATCATTGCGGTAATACCTTATTATGGTTTTGCCCGCCAAGACCGAAAGGATAAACCCAGGGTCGCAATTGGCTCCAAACTTATAGCAACTTTATTGGAAGCAGCCGGAGCGGACAGGGTGATAACCATGGATCTCCACGCCGCTCAAATTCAGGCGTTTTTTGATGTGCCGGTGGATCATCTAGATAGTTCAGCCATTTTCATTCCATATATCGAGCAACTGAAATTGCAAAACCTCACATTTGCGGCTCCCGATGTAGGAAGTACCAACCGTGTGAGAGAAATTGCGAGTTACTTCAACGCAGAAATGGTGATTTGTGATAAACATCGTAAACGTGCCAATGAAATTGCCAGCATGGTTGTGATCGGCGATGTAACAGATCGTGATATTGTATTGGTAGATGATATCTGTGATACCGGGGGTACCCTCGCTAAGGCTGCAGGATTATTAAAAGAAAAGGGCGCCAGAAGTGTACGTGCACTGATCACTCACCCCGTACTCAGCGGTAAAGCCTACGAAAACATTGAGGATAGTGTGTTGGAGGAGTTGGTCGTATGTGATACCATTCCTTTAAAAAAGGATTCTCCCAAGATCAAAGTGATTTCCGTTGCAGACCTTTTCGCCATTGCCATCCGCAATGCCTATGAAAATAAAAGCATCACCAGCCTTTTCATTCACTCTCAATTGAAAGGGAGAGGCTGAAAAAGCTGCAAGCTTTACGCTTCAAGCTACAAGGTTATTAATATAGCTGTAAATCAATTATTTACAGCTATATTAATAGTCTTTATCTCCTTGTAGCTTGAAGCGTGAAACTTGTAGCCAAAAATCGTCAGATTTTCCCTACCTTTGCCGTCCAAAATTTTAAACATGAAATGAGCCATAATAAATACTGATAAAACCAGTAATCATAATTGGCGAATTCCATGTGGCAAAAAATAAACAAAAAATAAACACATGAAAACAATTACAATCGAAGGACAACTGAGGACCGAACATGGCAAAAAAGCCGCCCGCCAGATTCGCTCTCAGGAAAACGTGCCAGGTGTAATTTACGGGGGTGCACAGGAGATCAATTTCTTTGCTCCTGCAAAGGCTTTCAAGCCTTTGGTTTACACAAGTGAATTTCAACTGGCCGAGGTTAAAGTGGATGGTAAAACCTACAAATGCATTCTGAAAGATCTTCAGTTTGATAAAGTAGAAGACTCACTGATCCATGTTGATTTATTAGAGTTAGTTGATGACAAAAAAGTAGTTGCTACACTGCCACTCAAATTTACAGGTGCTTCTGTAGGTGTGAAAGAAGGTGGTAAGCTGGTTACGAAAATGAAAGCGTTGAAAGTAAAAGCTTTCCCTAAAGATCTGAAAGAAAACATTTCAGTAGACATTACCAATCTCGAACTGAATGGTAACGTCCGCGTTGAAGATGTAAAAGCAGATAATATGGAAATTTTGAACTCTCCACGTATTCCAATCGCTTCAGTAGTTATGACTCGTCAGCTGAAACAAGAGGAAGCAACTGCTGCAAAAGAAGAGAAGAAAAAATAAGTTTAACATACTTATGAAAATAAGAGGCTGTGTCAAAAGTTTGATGCAGCCTCTTTCTTTTACCTAGTCCATAATCTATGGTCCATGGACTATAAGCCATGAACCATAAGCTATCCAACAAACCCCAAGCTGCTTATTTTCTCTTGAGACATCCTCTCTTTTATATCGTAGCAGGAAATGAAACAAAGAAAATGGTGCCCTTGGGTTGATTTTCTTCTACCCAAATTCTCCCTCTATTCTTTTCAACAAATTCTTTGCAGAGTTTTAAACCCAGTCCTGTTCCTTTTTCGTTCAATGTTCCTCTCTTTGAAATAATATTGGCAGAAGAGAATACATGTTCACCGAGCAACTTATCCATTCCATCTCCCTGATCTGCTATCGAAATCATTACTTCATGGTTACGGGTATAATGATGAATATCAATGGAGTGATTTTTATAACTGTATTTGATAGCATTGGAAAGTAGATTCCTCAAAACCAGTTGTAAATGATCAGGATCTGCCCAAATCGGCCCCCCTTCAGATTGTACATTCACCTTGATCTCTTTGTTTTCAAGCTCAGCTTCCATCATGGATAATACCAGACCCATCAGATATTTGAAATCAACTTTTTCCGGTTTCGCCTCAATACCTTCAAGCTGACTATTACTCCATTTCAACAAATTGTCAAGTCCACCTTGTAATTGTTTTACTTGTATGGAAACATGTTCAGTAAGCTTATTAAATTCTTCCGGGGTTAATAGTTTCCTGTTCACTAAGTCCAATGTATTGCGTAGTTGTGCAATAGGAGAACGTAGGTCATGGGCGATGATGGAAAAGAGTTTCTCTTTGGTGGTATTCAACTCTTCTAGTTCTGCATTTTTTTTCTCCAGCTTAAGTTGACTGTCTTGTAATTCCTTCTCGTAAAAAATTTGTTCATATCGATAATAAAGAAGCCCAAGAAAAGCCAGAATCAAAGAGGTGGTCATATTAATGCTTATCCTGTTTTTAGGGAAAGCTTCGTACATCCAGACACTAGTATCAGTGATTCGTATAAAAATAAAACAAAAAATAGTGATTCCGGAAAGAATACTGATAAGTAATGGTTTTTTAAAAATAATATTGATGATTACCAGATTTGTAATTAAGAAGTATTCATTCCCATTTTGAAACTTAATTGCACTTAAACAAATACTCGCAGTGGATAATAGATTTAAGATAATACGAGCTGTTTGAATATATGAATAAAAGTTGATGAGTAAAAAGATCAATCCACCCGTAAAATTCAATAGCAGTAATCCAACGTTCCAGAAATGTCCTTCATACAGATTAATAGGTATAAAAACCAAATTATGAAGCATTCCCAACAAAACACAAAGATTCAAAACCCTTGTTTTCTTTAATTCAATGGGGTCTAAAGTGGCGTGAATACCAAAATCTAATATGTTTCTGATTCTCTGGGGAATGTACATGTCTCAATTCATCAATTACGCCCATGAAAATTAAGTCATCTACTGAGAAAACTCTTTTTTATTTTTGCCCCTCTATGAATAAATTTTTAATCGTCGGGCTAGGTAATATTGGAGATGAATACAAGCATACTCGTCATAACATTGGGTTTGATGTGGTGAGTGCATTTGTGTTAAAGCATGGCGCATTTTTCAAACTAGATCGTTTAGCAGAAGTTGCTGAAGTGAAATGGAAGGGACGTGTATTTATTTGTATCAAACCCACTACTTATATGAACCTGAGTGGAAAAGCGATGAAATACTGGATGGATAAAGAAGGGGTTGATATCAGTCGCACGCTCACCATTGTTGATGATTTGGCTTTACCATTGAGCAAATTAAGGTTACGAGGTTCGGGCTCTGATGCAGGGCATAATGGATTAAAAGATATTCAACTGACATTGGGTACGGACCAATACCCCAAACTTCGTTTTGGTATTGGTAATCAGTTCCCCAAAGGTCGTCAGGTTGAGTTTGTACTGGGAAAGTGGTTGCCGGATGAACAAAAAATTATCCAGTCTAAGATTGAGAAATCTATTGAGATTATAGAGTCATTTGCTACCATTGGGTTGGAGAAAACGATGAGCCAGGTAAATAACCTCAATTTCTTATAATATTAGTCTGTTTTAGACGTTATTATATCTTAATAAGACATTATCATTACCATAATCCCGTGAAAAACATCTTTCCTTTTCAGGAACAGATGTGAAAAGATGTCTGGTTAACATGATAAACTTACACGTATGAAATTTTTTTGTGTGGGCAGGAATTATGCAGATCATGCTAAGGAATTGGGAAATGCAGTTCCAGAGGAGCCCGTTATTTTCATGAAGCCCAAATCTGCATTGCTTCAACCCAATGCCCCTTTTTATTATCCTGAATTTACCAATGAGCTTCACTACGAAGCAGAATTGGTGCTCAGGGTTTCTAAGAATGGTAAATATGTTCAAGAGCATCAGGCATCGAAATATTATGATGCCATTACGGTAGGAATTGATTTTACCGCTAGAGATATTCAGGCAGAACTTAAAAAGAAAGGATTGCCTTGGGAAAAAGCAAAAGCTTGGGATCAATCCGCAGTTGTAGGAAAATGGATGCCTATTCAGCCTGAATTCATGCGCTCACCTATTCAGTTTTCCATGAAGAAAAATAAGGAACTGGTTCAAAATGGTAATACCGCTGATATGATCTTTTCTTGTGATTACATCATAGCACATGTTTCTCAATATTTTTCACTCAATATTGGGGATCTGATTTTTACAGGAACGCCTTCGGGTGTAGGTGAATGTGTAGTTGGAGATGTATTGGAAGGCTATCTAAAAGAAGAAAAAATGTTTGAACTCGAGATCAAATAATCATTAGGAAAAGAAGATCGTCTTATTCATGTTAACTCCGGAATTATTACTGAAAGCATATCAACTCATGGTCACTGCAAAGTCCATGTGTGATACCTATGATGCGAATAGACAGATCTGTAAATATGTACATTCGACTTCTCGTGGACATGAAGCCATTCAACTGGCAACCGGTATGCAATTGTTGCCTTGCGATTGGGTAAGTCCTTATTACAGGGATGATAGTATCATGTTATCCATCGGGTTTCAGCCTTATGAGTTGATATTGCAATTGTTAGCAAAAAAAGAAGACCCTTTTTCCGGTGGACGATCGTATTACTGTCACCCCAGCAGTAGAGATGACAATCGTCCATCTATCATCCATCAAAGTAGTGCCACCGGTATGCAAACCATTCCTACTACTGGATTGGCACAGGGTATACAATATCTGGAAAGAATACAGAGTGATAAGTTGCGCAGAGTTGATGGACAATTACCCATTGTCCTATGTTCATTAGGAGATGGGAGTGTTACTGAGGGAGAAGTGAGTGAAGCTTTACAATTTGCAGCGCTTAAACAATTACCCATTATTTATTTGGTGCAGGATAATCAATGGAGCATCAGTGCTTCTGCTGAAGAAGTAAGAGCCATGAATGCGTATGATTATGCACAAGGTTTTAAAGGATTGAGAAGATGGCAATGTGATGGTAGCGATTTTATTCGCAGTTATGAAACCATGTCAGAAGCCATCGCCTATACACGTGCGGAGAGAAAACCTGCATTGGTACATGCTAAAGTGCCCTTGTTGGGGCATCACACCAGTGGCGTTCGAAGAGAGTTTTATAGAAGTAGAGAAGACTTATTGAAGCATGGATTGTATGATCCACTTCCTAAATTAAGATTATTACTTACCGATGTAGGAATCGCTGAACATGTCATCACAGATATTGAAAAGCAGGCAGAAGAAAAAGTACTGGCAGATTTTCAGCGTGCGCAAGCAGCACCTGATCCTGATCCACGTTCAGTAACAGCACATGTTTTTGCACCCACGCCGGTAACAGAAGAAAAAGGTCAACGTAGTCCAAAGAATGGGGAGAAAGTATTGATGGTAGATGCTGCACTGCATGCCATTGAAGAACTAATGGAAGAACATCCGGAAGCTATTTTATATGGTCAGGATGTTGGAGCTCGTTTGGGTGGTGTATTCAGAGAAGCGGCAACATTGGGTGAAAAGTTTGGAGAACACCGTGTGTTTAATACGGCTATTCAGGAAGCCTATATTGTAGGTTCAACCGCAGGTCTTTCTGCACTCGGTATCAAACCCATGGTAGAAGTGCAGTTTGCAGATTATATCTATCCCGGGTTTAATCAACTCGTAACAGAATTATCGAAGTCCTGCTATCTCTCCAATGGAAAATTCCCGGTAGGGATGGTATTACGCGTACCCACAGGTGCTTATGGTGGGGGCGGACCTTATCATAGCGGAAGCGTTGAAAGTACTTTGTTGACCATCAAGGGTATTAAAGTAGTGTACCCGTCCAATACTGCAGATATGAAAGGCTTGCTCAAAGCTGCATTTCATGACCCCAATCCGGTAGTCATACTGGAGCACAAGGGATTATATTGGAGCAAAGTGCCCGGAACGGAAGATGCGAAGATGGTAGAACCTTCGAAGGATTATCTGTTGCCATTGGGTAAAGCCAATATTGTACTAGCTGCTGATACTGCACGTGTGAAAAAAGGGGAAACCGTTTGTGTGATCACCTATGGAATGGGGGTGTATTGGGCAAAAGCAGCAGCAGCTCATTTACCCGGACAAGTTGAAATCGTTGATTTACGGACCCTATATCCTTTAGACGAAGAAATGATCTTTAATCAGGTCAAAAAACATGGAAAAGTGTTGGTTTTGAGTGAGGAACAGCAAAATAACTCTTTTGCAGAAGCATTGGCATTACGTATTACCAATCATTGTTATCACTTTTTGGATGCGAGGGTAGAGGTAATGGGATCATTGAATTTACCTGCGGTGCCCATCAATCTGGTATTGGAAGCTGCTATGTTACCCAATGCCCAAACCGTTAAAGAACGAATCGCCAAATTGTTGGCATACTAAGCTTGAACCCCTATATTTGCACCCCGTAAATGAAAATTTACAAATGGCGGGGTAGCTCAGGTGGTTAGAGCGTTGGATTCATAACCCAAAGGTCTCGGGTTCAACTCCCGATCCCGCTACGATACGGAGTCTTCATTGAAGGCTCTTTTTTTTGCCCATAACCCAAGGTCTCGGGCCGAGACGATCAGCGAAGCTGATATCTCGGTGCCGACAAGATCGTCGGGATTCAACTCCCGACTTGTAACAACAGCATCGTTGGTATCCCGCTACTTGTCCTACGAAGCTTTAGCGTAGTAGGACTTAACATCAAATTAGAGCCCATAGAACTTGATTCTATGGGCTTTCTTGTGTTTACAAACTACTGTCATTACATCCATAGTTCAGAAGCAATTATATAAAGAAGAAAGACCCATCATTAGCCGATTGAAAGTTATCCGTAATCATTTTTCCAATACCCTCAAATTGTAGTAATTTGATGACTATCATGAAAAAGCTACTGATCTATTTCTTTTTACTGATGCCTGTATTGGTAGGGGCACAACAAAAATTTGTTCATACAAAGGGTCAACAAATTTATACTCCCGAAGGAAAACCTTTCCTCATGAAAGGAACCAATCTTGGGAATTGGTTATTGCCTGAAGGCTATATGTTCAAATTCGACAAAGTTAACGCACCCTGGATGATTGAGCAGGTGTTGCTTGAACTCATCGGTCCATCAGCCAATACCCGTTTTTGGAAACAGTACCTGGATAGCTATATCACCGAAGCGGATATCCGCCTCTTGAAAGAAATGGGATCCAATAGTGTTCGTCTTCCATTCGATTATCGGCTCTTTACCAATGAATCGTACTTAGGAGCAAATGATAGTACCCGCGGATTTTATTATATGGATCAGGTAGTAAACTGGTGTAAAAAATACCAGCTTTATCTATTGCTCGATATGCATGGAGCACCGGGTGGTCAAACGGGAGATAATATTGACAATAGTTATGGTTATCCTTTTCTGTATACCGACAGTGGTTGCCAAGCGCAAACCATTAATATCTGGAAACGCATCGCAAACAGGTATAAAAATGAAACGATTATTCTTGGCTATGATTTGCTCAATGAACCCATCGCTCATTTCTTTGATCAGGATCAATTGAATCCTTTACTGGAACCACTGTATCGAAAAATAGTGGGTGGGATCAGAGAAGTAGACAAAAACCATCTTATTTTTTTGGAAGGCGCACAATGGGCTTCGAAGTTCCATATTTTCTCAAAACCTTTTGACGATAAATTGGTCTACAGTTTTCATAAATACTGGACCGATACCACGCAAGAAGTAATACAGGAATATGTAGACTTTCGAAGTCGATACAATGTCCCCATTTATGTAGGCGAAACAGGAGAAAATAATGATGCATGGATTCTTTCGTTTAGAAAATTGCTGGAGAAAAATAATATCGGCTGGCATTATTGGCCCTATAAAAAAATGGAAAGTACCAGTTGTGTTGTCAGCTTTCCAAAACCGGTAACCTGGGATAGCTTGGTAGCCTATACAAAAACGGTAAGGGTTTCACATGAAGACATTCGAAAGGCACGTCCCAAAAATATGCAGGCGATTCAGCAGGCATTAAGCGATTTTCTCAACTTCATGCAAAACCAATATTATAGTAAAAATTCTGCATATATTACCGGTATTGGTTTAAGGATACAACAATAGGGATAGTTTTAATTAGAGGCATGTTCAACTTATGCGGCTCCGCATTCATCCGTTTATCTAATAATGGTAGGATGATAATTGATTAGCGGATGCTTTTATTAACTTCCGTCAATGAAAACCAAAATCAACTTAAGGCAGCGAAGCCATTTCAGTTATGTAGCCTCGCTTTTTATCGTTACCCTTTTACTCTTGGGTAATATTTCTAACGCCCAGCGTCCAGGATCCGCACAAACGCAGGCAATCAAAGACCCTATTGTAGATGCTATTGTAAAAGAAGCCACAGAAAATTCTCAGTTGGAGAAACTTGCACACGAATTGATGGATGGTATCGGACCACGTTTGGTGGGAAGTCCAAAAATGAAGCAAGCCAATGATTGGGCTGTTGCAAAATATACCGCATGGGGTATTCCGGCCAGGAATGAAAAATGGGGTGAATGGCGTGGATGGGATCGTGGTATTACACATGTTGATATGATTTCACCATGGGTAAAATCATTAGAAGGTATGCAATTGGCTTGGAGTCCAAGCACAGGTGGTAAGACGGTTACGGGCGAAACCATTGTTCTCGCAGATGCAGCAGATTCCATCGCTTTTCAGCAATGGTTACCTAATGTCAAAGGAAAATTTGTACTTGTTTCTATGGCACAACCTACCGGTAGACCTGATTACAACTGGGAAGAGTTTGGAACAAAAGAGTCTATTGAGAAGATGAAGAAAAACCGTGCTGAGTTAACCCAAGCATGGCAAAGAAGAATCTCTAAATCCGGTTACAATGCTCGTACACTGGCAGTTGCTTTGGAAGAAGCGGGTGCATTGGGTGTTATTCAGTCTAATTGGTCACAAGGTTTTGGTGTGAACAAGATCTTTAGTGCGAATACTAAAAAAACGCCCACCATTGATCTTTCTCTGGAAGATTATAGTTTGTTATTTCGTTTAACGGAATCAGGTAGCAAACCACAGATCAGTGTTCGTGCTGATTCAAAAGAAACAGGTGTTCAGCCTACTTTCAATACGATCGCAGAAATCAAAGGTTCAGAAAAACCGGATGAGTATGTAATCCTTTCAGCACATTTTGATTCATGGGATGGTGGTACAGGTGCAACAGATAATGGTACCGGTACACTCACCATGATGGAAGCCATGCGTATCCTCAAAAAAATATTACCCAATCCGAAGAGAACGATTTTGGTTGGACATTGGGGTAGTGAAGAGCAAGGTTTAAATGGATCTCGCGCTTTTGTAGAAGATCATCCTGAGATTGTACAAAATATGCAAGCACTCTTCAATCAAGACAATGGTACCGGACGTGTTGCCAATATTTCCGGACAAGGTTTTCTGAACGCTTATGAATACATCAGTCGTTGGCTTACACGTGTTCCGAGCGATATCCGTCAGCATATCACTACTAATTTCCCGGGTTCTCCGGGTGGGGGTGGATCTGATTATGCCTCTTTCCTTGCAGCAGGAGCACCCGCATTTTCACTGAGTTCACTCGGCTGGTCTTATGGTAATTATACCTGGCACACCAATCGCGACACGTATGATAAAATTGTATTCGATGATGTAAGAAACAATGCCATCCTTACCGCTATTTTAGCATACATGGCCAGTGAAGACAATACCAAAACATCACGTGAAAAAATCGTATTACCCATCAATCCTAGAACCGGTCAACCGGGTCAGTGGCCAACGCCCACAAAAGCTACCCGTAAAGGCGGATTGAACTAATACTATTGTTCTTTTAAGACAAGAGGTTGTATCAGACTTTTGATACAGCCTCTTTCTTTACCATAGACCATGGACCATAGACCATAGTCCATAAGCTATACCCCATCACCCCAATCTCATTTTCTATACTCCACTTTCAAAACTCCCTCTCTCTTACCATGGACTATGGACTATAGGCCATCAGCTATAACCCATACCCCTAAAGCCTCATTTTATGTAGTGTAATTACTACCGAATGTATACGATCATCTACTGTTTTTTGAAGGGAAATGTTATTGTAGAAGGCGGTGAATGAAACTTACTTTGTTAAACTGATTGAATGTATTTCTCGTAAGTAAATGCATCCATTCAGAGGTTTCAAATCCAATATCCACCCCCCTAATGAAATTCACTGTTAACAGCAGTGGAAAGGGATTCGATAACCTAAAAACAAAGTATATGTTCAGGAAAGTAATGGTTGTGAACGATGATGAGATTTCTTTGTTTGTATCCAGCAAAATGATCAGCAAAACAGCTTTTGCTGCAGATGTCATTACCGCAGGTAATGGTTTAAAAGCCTTACAAGTATTTGATCAGTTATTACTCAACAGTAGAACCCCTTCGGATGTGCCGGAATTGGTGTTTCTGGATCTTCACATGCCGGTGATGGATGGATGGGAGTTTCTGGAAGTATTCTCAGAAAAATATGCGTACATATTTCCATCGGTACGTTTTGTGATTCTTTCTTCTTCTATTGATCCGGATGATATTGCCAAGCTCGATCGTTTTTCAACAGTGATCGATTTGATTCGCAATCCGATCAGTTTTGAAATATTGAATGAGTTGAAGTTGAAATATCAAAAAATGAATTTCAAATTCCCACTCGTCAATCATCAGCAGAATATAGCCACGCAAATGATTGCTTAAGATAATCGGGTGGGTAGTGAATCCAAATACCTGATTGCAGTGGAGCGGATTAACACAGCGATTGTATTCTCGAAATTCATTACCCCCCATTTTTATTCCGGACAGTCCAGCTTACTGATGACCTTTCGTTTATTAAAAGGATGAATGCTTAACATTAAGTAGCCACCGCCACTCAGGTTTTTAATTTGTTTTACCCACTGTAGATTATGAAGTCCCAATACCAAGGGGCCGGCTTTGAAAGCAGCACCAATATGAAACTGATTTTGACTATTGTATTGAATCGGTAAATAAAAACCCCAGTTCAAAGTCTCCCATCTTGGAGTCACAGTCAGCAAGTTAGCTTCTCTCGATAATAGTCTTCTGAAACCGGATGTTCCATGTAAATTGATACTCAGGTCTGTATTCAAATACAAGTTATTGCCAAAAGATCTGTCGACATTAAGAACAAGTCTGGTTGGATTTCCTACTTTAAAACGATTACTGATATTTTCTGAAGTAGTAAAAATGGTGGCTAATGAATCTCTTAAATCTCTTCCCGACTCTACATTGGTGAATTTTCTATCTACATCCATATCTGTAATCGTAGGATCAATATTTCTGTATTGTCCGCCAAACTCTCCTGATTTGAATTTATTAGCACCCAGGTCCATTAAAGCAACGCCTATTTTCCATTGATAGTTGATGGCGTTGTTTTGTTGATAGCTGTTATTGTTTTCGCCGTACAATAAATATTCTGCACCAATGCTTAACCCCAATCCGATTAAACTATTTTTTACAAATTCGGATCCAGTGGTTGTTCCTGATGGTGATTCATCATAATTGGAAGAATAGCCAAACGCACTGCCACCCGTAATAAAATTATAGATGGTATCTGTTGATGTTTTTGTTTCCAGATAGCTGAGTTTATTAATCCTTGCAAAAGCTCCGGAAATACCTCTCATGATTTGAAGTGTAATACCACCTGTTAATTTACTGTTGTAGGATTCATATAAAACACGCGAATAATTCAAATCTGCTTCCAGCCAACCGGTATGTGTTGCAAAGCCTTCTAAGTAAGGTGTAGATCGGTTTTGTACAAGGAAATCATGGATACTATAAATGGAATCACTTGCTGTAAGTGGTTCGGTTCTGATATGGTTATAGGATCTTGCTCTTAGATTAATGGCAAAAGCGTGTTTATTATTCGGCTTGTATAAAAAATTGAATAAACTGATATCGATGTTATTGTGTAAGAATCTGTTTTTAAAGGGATGTGTAAGGAAAACGGAGTCATTCCGCATGAACAAGGAGTTCGTACTCACTTTAGCCTGAACAGTAAAAAAAGTGAGGTCCCATTTATAGGCAGAATTTACTGATGCCGACGGATTATTTCTAATACCGGTACTTCCGGCATAGGCAGATCCATAGGTAGAAGTATAACTTTGTCCATTTACCTGTGAACAAGTAAATAGCCCAACCGTAAGTATAAAAGCGAATGGTCTCATAAACAGCGAGATACTTATTAAGCGAGTATTGTTGCTCTGATCATCTCTCAGCAGTGTTAAACAAATATCAAGGATTTAGACGAGAATCGCTATGATGAAAGCCAGATATAAAGTAATCAAAATGTATGCTTTTTGAGGCAGATGAACTTGTTAGTGGGCATGTTCTTGTAATTGCTGAGCAATGGATAAACAAGCTTCCTCATTGTTAAGTAGACAGGTGCTAAATGTGGCACAAATGAAAAGTCCTCTGTAGAAACAGAGGACGGTCTTCGATTGCTTGCCATATAAGAAAAAAAGTCATTTCACGATTGGATGCTACGATTCATAAGCATGGTATAAAGATAAATAATTTTGTCAATTTTTCATATAGTTATTAAAATCATGTTTATTAATTCTGAAAAAATGAGCATTTTTTCAGAAAAATTAATTATTTAATAAACATTAAAAATATTATAATGTATTATATAAAAATAGCTTGATGCATTTGCATCAAGCTATTTTTATATAATAATCATTGAAAATCAATCTATTGTCGACCAGGATATGCCTTTAAAGCCTTTTCCAGACAATCCATTGCAGCATTGATATCTTGTAGATTTAATACATAAGCAAGTCTTACTTCCTTTTTTCCCAATCCGGGTGTACCATAAAATCCGGTAGCAGGAGCTAACATTACCGTTTGCTTTTCATATTCGAAGGATTCTAGTAGCCACTGACAGAAAATATCCGCATCATCAATCGGTAATTGAGCCATCGCATAAAATGCACCACCCGGATTGGGGCAAAATACCCCTTCCATTGCATTGAGACGCTTTACGATCAGATCGCGGCGTGATTTATACTCAGCTTTTGTAGTATCAAAATAATCTGCAGGTAAATCAATAGCCGCTTCTCCCGCAATTTGTGCAAAGCTCGGCGGACTGAGTCGCGCCTGAGCAAACTTCATGGCGGCATCTAATACCTGTTGGTTGCGTGTAATGAAAGCACCAATTCTACCTCCACAAGCACTGTATCTTTTACTGATGGTATCCATAATGATCACATGATCATCTACCCCCTTCAAATGCAAAGCACTTACCTGATGACCTTCATAACAGAATTCACGATAAGCTTCATCAGAAAACAAATAAAGATTGTGGCGTAAGATGATATCTTTCAATTGCTCCATTTCGGCTGCGCTGTACAAATATCCTGTAGGATTATTCGGATTGCAGATTACAATAGCCTTGGTTCGCGAACTGATCTTTTTTTCAATCTCTTCAATAGGAGGTAATGCAAAGCCATTTTCAATATGAGAAGTAACCGGAACTACGGTTACACCCGCTGCAACTGCAAAGCCATTGTAATTGGCATAAAAAGGTTCAGGAATAATTACTTCATCACCGGCATCCAAACAAGACATGAAACCAAATAAAATGGCTTCACTTCCACCGGTAGTAATGATGATCTGTTGAGGCGTTACCTCAATACCTACCGATTGATAATATCCAACCAGCTTCTTTCGGTAACTCTCGTTACCGGCACTGTGACTGTATTCCAATACCTTAAAATCACTGTGACGAACCGCATCAAGAACCATTTTAGGGGTTTCAATATCCGGTTGTCCGATATTCAAATGATATACTTTGGTTCCTTTCTTTTTGGCAGCTTCTGCATAAGGAACAAGTTTTCTGATGGGGGATGCAGGCATGGCCTGTCCACGTTGACTGATCTGTAACATGCCGCAAAGATAGGGTTACAGTTTTGTACAAAAGAAAAGCGATCCTTTATCAGGACCGCTCTTCCACTAAATATATTTAGCGACTACTATTTACTGGCTTTTGCAGTGGGTTTCGCAGCTACCACTTCACCTTCAATGGTAAGAATCACTGGATCATTAACACCCGCAAACTTAATGGTAACACGCTTACTAAAAGTACCCAATGCTGCTGCATTATAGGTTACTTTGATAGTGCTGTTCTTGCCTTTTAAAACAGGCTCTTTGCTGTATTCAGGTGTTGTACAACCACATTCTGCAGTTGCAAATTCAATAACAGCAGGCTTAGCACCATTATTGGTAAAAGTAAATACATGGGTCACAGGTTTATTCTGCTCAATTTTTCCAAACTTAAATGAGCCTTCAGAAAACTTTACATCCTGTGCCATCACTCCGAAACTGGCAACTAAACCCAGTACGGTTAAAAACAAAAACTTCTTCATATCAATAGGTATTTATTATGCTTTTCTCAAAGTTACAACAGAAATAAAAGCGGCAAGACTAGGATTTGCCAATTTTTTATCCCAAAAGGTCTTTTACCGCCATTCTAAGACAAATAATGCGAATATCATGCCGTTTTTTGCGGGTTACTACAATTTTTGCAGAAAACTAATTTCCGTTAGCCTATTCCGTTGGTAATGTTATTTTTGCCGCATGGAATCAAGTTCATCTTTGGGATATAAAAACGACATGTTGTCTTTCGACGGATTTCGCAATGCGGTGATCGAAGATTATCGTATCGCTATGATTAGTCGTGAAGTGAGTTTGTTGGGTAGAAGAGAAGTATTGACCGGTAAAGCCAAGTTTGGAATTTTTGGTGATGGAAAAGAAATCGCGCAGATTGCCATGGCTAAATTTTTTCAACCCGGCGATTTTAGAAGCGGTTATTACCGTGATCAAACATTCATGTTTGCAACAGGCCTAGCAAGTGTTGAACAATACTTTGCACAGCTCTATGCGGATCCGGATGTAAAGAATGAACCCTTTAGTGCTGGTCGTCAAATGAATGCCCATTTCTCTACCCGTTTTGTAGATGAGAATGGTAATTGGTTGGATCTTGCTAATAGAAAAAATGTTTCTTCTGATATAGCGCCTACTGCCGGACAAATGCCCCGCGGATTAGGCCTTGCTTTTGCTTCACGTTGTTTTCGATCAACAAAGAATCCGGAAGCGTTTGAGCAATTGAGTCATCATGGAAATGAAATCTGTTTTACTACCATTGGTGATGCGAGTACCAGCGAAGGACATTTCTGGGAAACCATTAATGCCGCCGGTGTTTTACAAGTGCCACTTGCAGTTTTTGTTTGGGATGATGGTTATGGCATTTCCGTTCCAAAAAATTTTCAAACAACAAAGGGTTCTATCTCAGCCGCATTAAAAGGATTTCAAAAACAAGCCGATACCAACGGTATCCATATTTATAAAGTGAAAGCCTGGGATTATGCCGGCATGTGTGAAGTATTTGAAGAAGCCTTACAAAAAGTACGCGAAACACATCAACCCGCTTTATTCCATGTAGAAGAAGTTACCCAACCACAAGGACATTCTACCAGCGGTAGCCATGAGCGTTATAAAAGTCCGGAGCGATTGGAATGGGAAAAAGAATGGGATTGTATCAAGAAGATGAAAGAGTGGATGATTGAAAATGGACTCGCTTCCATTGAAGAGCTGACAGAAGTAGAAGCGGCAGCAAAAGAAACGGTGAAAGAAGCACGTAACCGTGCCTGGGAAAAATATGTTACACCCATCAAAGAACAAGCAGAGCAAGCTGCAACATTGATTCGTCAGGTGATGGTGAATGATATTGATAAGTACAATGCCATCCAACAAATGGCGAATGAGTTGGCATCGAATAAAGAACCTTTACGCAGAGATATTTTACGAGCAATAGCTGTTGCCATTGAAACTGCACCTTTTTCACCATCTGCTGAAGAATTAAAAGCATTAAGAGTGCAGATGTTGGAAGAAAATACATCCTTGTACAACAGCCATCTTTATAATGAAGGCGCCAAAAGTGCACTCAATGTACCGGAAGTAAAACCCCTTGTTGCTTTTGATGCACCAACTGTAAATGGGTATGAAGTATTGAACAAATATTTTGATGCCTTATTCGCTGCCAATCCGAAAGTATATGCTTTTGGAGAAGATGTTGGTTATATTGGGGATGTGAATCAAGGATTTGCAGGGTTACAAGAGAAACATGGAAAAGATAGAATACTGGATACCGGTATTCGTGAATTGACCATTGTTGGACAAGCCATTGGTATGGCATTGCGTGGATTAAGACCCATTGCTGAAATTCAATACCTCGATTATTTACTCTATGGTTTACAACCTTTGAGTGACGATGTATCCACAACGCATTTCAGAACCAAGGGACAGCAAAGTTGTCCCGTAATCATCCGTACACGCGGACATCGTTTGGAAGGCATTTGGCATAGTGGTTCTCCGATGGGTGTGGTGATCAATGCGCTACGTGGTATGTATGTGTGTGTGCCAAGAAATATGGTGCAAGCAGTAGGTATGTATAATACCATGTTACAATCCAATGATCCTGCAATTATTGTGGAGTGTTTGAATGGCTATCGATTAAAAGAAAAATTACCTGATAATTTATTAGAGTATACAGTTCCTTTGGGTGTACCTGAAATTATTCGTGAGGGTACTGATGTTACATTGGTTTCTTATGGTTCTACATTACGCATTATTCAGGATGCTACAGATAGACTTGCTGCTGAAGGAATTGATTGTGAGATTGTAGATGTACAAACACTATTACCGTTTGATTTGAATCATGTGATTTTGCAGTCACTGAAAAAAACAAGTCGTATCATTTTCATCGATGAAGATGTTCCTGGAGGAGCAGCAGCCTATATGTTTAATAAAGTGATGGAAGAGCAAGGCGGTTATAAATGGTTGGATGCAAGTCCAAGAACCTTAACCGCAAAAGCCCATCGTCCCGGATACGGAAGTGATGGTGATTATTTTGCCAAGCCGAATGCAGAAGATGTAATGGATGCAGTGAGATCTTTAATGGCAGAGTGATTGAGTGAAAAGCTACAGGCATCAAGCTACAAGCTTCACGCTGCAAGCTGCAAGTCAAGCTGCAAGTGATTATTTTTTGGCCATAGATTCAAGGATTATTCATTAATCTGTGAATCTGTGGCTTATTTATTCATAAAATAATTCTTTCAAATCAGGAGTAGGAAGCCAGCAAGCATCTTGTTTGCCAAACCATTTGTACCTGTTCTTGGCAACTAAATCATAAAAAAAGTTTCGGATGAAAGGAGGGACGATGATGAACACATATAACAGCGACCATAATCCACTCATCTCTTTAGCCACTTTCAATGCTGCAGTAGATTTGGTATAGATCTGATCTTCTTTCAATAAAATAAACGTATTGAAATCTGTACCCGATAAATGAAATTGCTTCAGCACCTCTTGTCCGAAAGAACCTTGTAAGGAAGCAAACCGAAATTTTCTTTTCGGATCATATTTGATCACTTTCTGAACACTCGCATTACACAAATTACATACCCCATCGAAGAGAATGACTGGGTGAGGGGGGGTATTGAAAGCGGAGTTCATTATGTAAAGGTAAGAGCATTAGTGCAGGCTTCAAGCTTCAAGCTGCAAGCCGCAAGCCGCAAGTTTTTTAACAAAGCAGCCATTTCCAAACTGGAAATGGCTGTTGAAAATATCAATCTTTTTTGTTTTGAACCGTGTAGCTTGAAGCCTGTAGCTTGTAGCTTTCTTAACCCATATTATGAAACACCTTATTCACATCATCATCCTGTTCTAATCTTTCGATCAGTTTACTCACGTCTTCAGCTTGTTCATCTGTAACAGGAACGGTGGTGGTAGGAATCCATTCAAGTTCGGCGCTGATGGGGTTGAGGCCTTTATCTTCCAGTGCTTTTTGCAGACTACCAAAATCTACAAATGCGCAACGTAATACAATGATTGGATTTCCGTTATCGTCATTACTTTCTCCCAATTCTTCCAAACCAAAATCAATCAACTCCAATTCAAGATCATCAATATTCAATCCTTCGGGCTTTAATTTGAATACGCCCATTTTTTTGAATTGGAAACTTACACTACCGCTATTGCCTAATGCGCCATTTCCTTTATTGAAATGACTCTTAACATTTGCTACGGTTCTTACATGGTTATCAGTAGCAGTTTCTACCAACAATGCTACTCCATGTGGTGCATATCCTTCATACAGGATCTCTTCATAATTCGAAGTGTCTTTACCCTGTGCTCTTTTGATGGCAGCTTCTACACGATCTTTGGGCATACCCACGCTTCTCGCATTCTGAAAGCAACGACGTAATGCCGGATTGGTGGCAGGATCTGGTCCGCCGGCTTTTACTGCTATCACGATCTCTTTACCGATACGGGTAAACTGTTTGGCCATTCTGTCCCAGCGGGCGAACATGGTTGCTTTACGTACTTCAAAAATCCTTCCCATAATGATCTGTTTAGGTGAACGGGTTGCAAAAATAAGTGTATTGGACATAAAAAAGCCCGCCACCGGGGCAGGCTTTTTTAGCAGTTAGTTGGGTTGTTTTATTGTCCATTACGGAGTTTGCTATGATGTCTGCTATATACAAAGTATACAACCAGACCCAAAGCCATCCATCCGAAAGCTACTTTTAGGGTTTGTGCATCCAAAGCAAAGATCATTGCGGTACAAACGATCACGCCCAAAATAGGAACCAATGGAACCAATGGGGTTTTGAATGGTCTTTCGATCTCTGGCGATTTTACACGTAGAATCCAAACACCTGCACTCACCAATACGAAGGCGAATAAGGTACCAAAGCTGGTTAAATCACCCGCTACGTGGCCTGGTACAAATGCTGCAAACAGTCCTACGAACACAAATAATATCCAGTTGGCTTTATAAGGTGTTTTGAATTTAGGATGTAATACACCAAATGCTTTAGGGATCAAACCATCATTACTCATGGTATAGAAAATACGGCTTTGTCCCATCAACATTACCAGAATCACAGAAGAGAAACCGGCAAGGATGGCAACTGTTACAGCGGTAGATAACCAACTGTACTTCACCATATAGGTAGAAATGGCATATGCTACAGAAGCTTCACGTCCTTTTTCAGGATCAACAAACTCTTGCCAGTTGGCAACACCTGTTAACACGTGACCGAAAAGAATATAAAGAATCGTACATACTACCAATGAACCGAGGATACCGATTGGCATGTCTCTTTTGGGGTTTTTAGCTTCCTGTGCTGCAGTACTTACCGCATCAAAACCAATAAAGGCAAAGAATACGATGGCTGCGCCACCTAAAACACCACCCCATCCATGTTTGAACACGCCTGTATAATCAGCGATCACTTTTCCTGCACTATCTGTAACAGCAGCAGTTCCTTCAGGGATCATGTAAGGTGTATGGTTTTCAGGACGGATATACTGCCAACCTAAAACAATAAAGAGAATCACAATGGCTACTTTAATGAATACGATCACAGCATTCACCATAGCAGATTCCTGCGTTCCTTTGATCAATAATAGTGTCAACAATAAAAGAATAACCAATGCAGGAGCATTGATGATTCCTTTATGCAATACCCCGGCAGAGTCGGTAAAACTCTCAAATGGACTATGGCACCATTCATATGGAATGCTTCCATCGAATAATTTATTCAGGTATTCACTCCATGCAATAGATACAGTAGCTGCACCCAATGCATATTCCATGATCAATGCCCAACCGATGATCCATGCTACCAATTCACCCATGGTTACATAACTGTAAGCATAAGCACTACCGGCAATTGGAATCATGGCTGCAAATTCTGCGTAACACAGACCTGCAAAAGCACAACCGATCGCAGCAATAATAAAAGAGATCGTAACAGCAGGACCAGCAGCCTGTCCGGCAGCAGCAGCTGTTCTTACGAAAAGTCCGGCACCAATGATGGCGCCAATACCCAAAGCAACCAGGTTGCCGGCTCCGAGCGTACGTTTTAATCCTTTTTCGCCCTCATCAGCCTGAGCCAGTAATTGACCCAATGGTTTCTTTACAAATAAACTCATAGTACAGTTTGGTTAAGTTTCTGAATTAGAAAGATTTGGCAAAATAGGGATTTCTGGCTTTCGTGCCCTAAAACTTTTATGAATCGGTCATTTCGCCGTTCGCAAAGACCATTTCACCAGAAGTATTATATTGCGTCACTAACAAGGCCCCAATGAAGAAATCGAATAGGCTTACGCTTTATATTGTTATAGCCATGATTGCAGGCGTTATTCTTGGCTATTTTGTACATGATAACGCATCTGCTGAAACCATTCAGAGTTTTTCTAAGAACCTGAAGCTGTTTACCACCATCTTTTTACGTCTCGTTCAGATGATCATAGCTCCCTTGGTATTTTCAACCTTGGTGGTAGGTATTGCTAAACTGGGTGACTTAAAAACGGTAGGTCGCGTGGGCGGCAAAGCATTATTGTGGTTTATTTCCGCCTCATTGGTGAGTTTGTTATTAGGGATGCTGCTCGTGAATATTTTCCAACCCGGGAAAGGAATTGATTTGAGTAATGCGGATATTTCGGGTGCACAGGATCTTGTTGGTAAAACACAGGAATTCAGCATCCAGAAATTTGTGGAACATGTGTTTCCTAAAAGCGTGATTGATGCCATGGCTACCAATGAAATTTTACAACTGGTAGTATTCAGTATTTTCTTTGGTGTGGCAACAGCTGCACTAGGCGAAAAGGCGAAAATCGTTGTAAAAGGATTGGACGCCGTTGCTCATGTGATCTTGAAAATGGTAGGTTATGTAATGAACTTTGCACCCATTGGTGTATTCGGCGCAATTGCTGCTGTGATTGCCACCAAAGGATTGGATGTATTTATTTTCTACGGAAAATATCTTTTATATTTTCTGATCGGCATCGCTGCATTGTGGGCTATCTTATTAACGGTAGGTTTTATCATTTTAGGAAAACGTTTACCGGATCTGTTACGCCGTATTTTTCCGCCACTTATTATTGCATTCAGTACTACTAGTAGTGAAGCAGTTTTTCCAAAGCTTACAGAAGAACTCGAAAGATTCGGTTGTAAGGATAAAATCGTATCCTTTATTCTTCCATTGGGTTATTCTTTTAACCTGGATGGTAGTATGATGTACATGACTTTTGCCAGTATTGCTATAGCACAGGCCTATGGAATACAATTGGATATTGGCACACAGTTAACGATGTTGATTGTACTGATGCTTACGAGTAAGGGTATTGCAGGTGTACCACGTGCATCATTAGTAGTGGTTACCGCAACCTGTGCCATGTTTAATATTCCACCGGAAGGCATTGCACTCATCTTACCCATCGATCACTTCTGTGATATGTTTAGAACTGCAACCAATGTGGTAGGAAATGCTTTGGCAACAAGTGTTGTAAGTAAATGGGAAGGTGCATTGGATGAGCCTACCGATATTTCTGTTTCAGCTTAACCTAAGAACAATTCCATGTTACAAATATTATTATCCGATTTTCACTGGAGTCAGTTATTGCAACCTCAGTTTTACATTGAGCATGGAGGACTTTGGCTCATACTTTTTGTGGTCTTCGCAGAAACAGGTTTGTTCGTAGGATTCTTTTTACCGGGTGATAGTCTCTTATTTGTAGCGGGTATTTACAGCAGCAATCTGGCCAATGAATTCATACCCACCGGTAATGAATATTTGGATCTGTTATTATTGATGCTACTCATATCCGCCGCTGGTATCGCCGGAAATACCGTTGGTTATTGGTTTGGACGAAAAGTGGGTCCGGCGATGTATAACTGGAAAGAGAATATGCTCTTTAAAAGAAGATATTTAGAACAAGCGCATGAATTTTATGAAAAGCATGGAGGTGGTGCTATTATTGTAGCACGTTTCATTCCCATCGTCAGAACTTTTGCACCTATTGTAGCAGGCATTGTACAGATGGATAAGAAGAAATTTGTGTTCTTCAATATTGTTGGGTGTTTTGCATGGGTATTCAGTATGTTGTTTGCCGGACACTTTCTGCAGAAATGGATATTGAATCAATTCGGATTTGATTTGAAAGACCATTTGGAAGTGATTGTGCTGGGTATTGTACTGGTAACAACTGCTCCGGTCTTCATTAAATTATTTACTGGAAAAAAGAAAGATAAAAAAGACGCGTAACAAAATAATAGCGCTTTCTTTTAACTTGTCATATAGACAAAAGAAGCCATCATTCACTATCCAAATTGCCTGTCATGACCGAAAAAAAATACGGTGTCCTTTCGCTTCCCGTTATTGTTGCTGCATTGGGTTATTTTGTTGACATCTACGATCTTCTCTTATTTACCATCGTTAAAAAGCCCAGCATGTTAGGTGTTGGATCAACGGATGCTACCATGTTAGTGGATAGTACACGAGTGATCAATTGGCAGATGACGGGTTTATTATTGGGAGGAATTATCTGGGGTATGCTGGCCGACAAGAAAGGAAGATTGAGTGTTTTATTCGGTTCCATCATTTTGTATTCTATTGCCAATTTCGCAACCGGTTTTGTTCAAACAGTTGATCAATATGCTGCATGTAGATTCGTAGGTGGATTGGGTCTTGCAGGTGAACTCGGTGCAGGTATCACTTTGGTGAGTGAATTATTACCTAAGAACAAAAGAGGTATTGGAACGTCTCTGGTAGCGGGTATCGGATTGAGTGGAGCAGTAGCAGCTTACTTTACCTATCAGTTTACCGATGATTGGCGTTTGTGTTATAAGATTGGTGGTGGACTTGGCATAGCGTTGCTTTTATTAAGAGTGAGTGTGGCAGAATCAGGAATGTTTAAAGAGGCGAAAGAACAAAAAGTAGTACGTGGAAATTTCTTCATGCTCATTAATAATGGCAAGCGACTCAAGAAATACATTTTTGCAATTCTGATCGGATTACCTACTTGGTATGTGATTGGTATTCTCGTGAACCAGAGTGATCGTTTTGGGAATACTATGTTTGGGAGTACTACCATTGATTCAGGAAGGTCCATCATGTTTGCCTATGCCGCCATTGCTATTGGTGATATGTTAGTCGGCTTGGTGAGTCAATATTTTAAAAGTCGAAAGAAAGCATTGTTGATCTATTATATGCTCACCATTATTGGACTAATCCTCTTCTTTAGTGGTTATAATCGATCAGACTCTACGATGTATGCTATTTGTACACTCTTAGGTTTCAGCACCGGTTTCTGGGCCATTTTTGTAACCATGGGTGCCGAGCAGTTTGGTACGAATCTTCGAGGTACGGCAGCTACTACCATCCCGAATATGGTACGCGGAGCATTGCCATTGATCAATATGATGTTCCTCGATCTGTTTCAAAAATCATGGGGATGGAGTTTGGTGTACAGTGGTATCATCACCGGAATAGTAGTCATGACGATTACACTTATCGCCTACTACTTCACCGAAGAAACTTTCCATAAAGACCTCAACTACGTTGAAGAATAATCATACTCTGTGAAACTCTGTGCCTGACTCTGTGTAACACTGTGGTTAACCACAGAGGTAACGGAGTTGAGCACAGAGTTGCACGGAGAGGAGATAGTTATACTTCTTATCTTGCAGCTATGAAATTTTTGGTCATTCGTTTTTCTTCTATTGGAGACATTGTTTTGACAACACCGGCCATCCGTTGTTTGAAATTACAAGTACCCGATGCTGAAGTACATTTTCTGACCAAACAATCGATGAAAGCAGTTACGGAAGCGAATCCTTACATCGATAAGTTTTATTATTTCTCTCACAACCTCGATGCGCTGATCAAAGATTTACAAGCAGAGCAATACGATTATATCATTGATCTACATAAAAATTTCAGAACCTGGCGTATCAAAAAAGCGCTCAAAGTACCGGTGCTGGCTTACAATAAAGAAGTCATAGAAAAAGTACTACTCACAAGGTTGCACATCAATAAAATGGCAGGCAGACATATTGTAGACCGTTGTTTGGATACACTGGCGCCACTAGGTGTTCAGAATGATGGGAAGGGAATGGATTATTTTATTCCTCCTCATGTGAGGGTGAAAGCAGAAGATCTCCCATTGTCGCATAGTGCAGGTTTTGTAGCCATTGTTATTGGCGCCAGTTATTATACCAAAAAACTACCTGTTTATAAATTAAGAGAACTCTGTGCCAAATTGCAATACCCGATTGTACTAGTGGGTGGAAAAGAGGATGTGAAAGAAGGAGCGGAGATTGCAGAAGTTGATCCTGTTAAAGTTTACAATGCTTGTGGTAAATTCAGCTTGCATGAGTCAGCTGATATCATTCGTCAATCCAAAATAGTGATCTCACATGATACCGGTATGCAATACATAGCTTGTGCACTTAACAAACCCGTACTGGCTATTTGGGGCGGCACTTCACCTGCATTAGATGTAGAACCTTATTATGGTACAGAACAGTTACTACAACACAACAAGCCTGCTTATCATAATTTCATTGTAAAAGGGTTGGCTTGTCAACCTTGTTCTAATTATGGAACCAAGACTTGTCCGAGAGCGCATTTTAAATGTATGCAGGAGCAGGATGTGGATTTAATTGTTAGAAAAGTAAATGAATATTTATAAGCAATGATATTAAGTAAGAATTTATTGTTACTGTTCTTTTCTGGAATTTCTGCAGTTACACTTATTGATACTTTAGGAGCTATTGCGTCTCGGAAGTTTAATTTTAAATACGAAATTTTAGCCCTTTTTTCTTTTTCAATATATCTTTTAATCGGTTTTTTTGGTTCGAAAATTCTGGATCCAAATAGTGCTATATCAGTGGCAATATTTGTTGGACTATACGATGCAACTGTCGGCTTGTGGTTATCTTTTAAATTAAAGGCTAAAATGGAAATTACAAATGAGGAAAAGAAAGAACTCGTTGGGATTTATTCAATAATTATTATGATAATTACATCGTGTATTTTTGCTGTAATTGGCTATGCATTAACCTATATTTAGTAAGTGGCTAGTCTATTCAGTATGATTATAATCTGACATAGTAATACGTACTTTTAAAATCTGTTTACTATTGTAACAATAAAAAAGCCCCGAAATTTCGGAGCTCTTTCTTTATTACCAAAACCAACTACTATCCTTTGATACGTTTTGCCTCACTCTCCAATCCTGTCTGACGCTGACGGGCAGCTTTTACCTGATTGTTACCAAATCTCCAAGTAAAGCTCATACGAACTGTTTGACTCTCCCAACGTCCACCACCTTTGATATAGAGACCGCCAAAATTGCTGGTAGCGGTCCATGGATTGGTGAGGAAAATATCCGTTACACTCAGTTTCACGGTTCCTTGCTTTTTCAAAATCTGTTTTTGTACACCGAGGTCAATACCACCTTGTGAACGTGTTCTCCAAGTGGCACCCCAAACATTCGGTCCACTGAACCATCCGCTTAGTTCTCCGGTATATCCTTTACCTAAAGTAAACGTGTGTTGCATATAGGCTCCAAATATTGGGATATCTGTTTTGATCTCATTGGCACCAATTTTTCCTTTGAACATCTGATAGTTGTACCAAACATTCGCATAACCATTCCACCACTTAGCAATCGGTAATGGAGAACCAATACTGAAACTCAGGATACGTTGTGTTGCCAGGTTTCTTTGTTGTACATAAGTAGCGTTGTTAGTAGTATCCGTTGTTTGTGTTGCGAAATCTTTTACATGGCTATAACCGATGGTGGTATTCAACATGTATTTGAATGTGTGCGACAATTCAACGGTATTGGTATACTGCGGACGTAAGAACGCGTTTCCTTTTTCATAAGTCAACTCATCCAGCTTATTCTCAAATGGATTCAGATCCTGATAAGTCGGACGATCAATACGACGACTGAAAGTTAAATTCAAAGTATTCTTCTGATTAACAGTCCAGGTTAAAGCCGCACTAGGGAAGAAATCCAAATAACTACGCTTCACTGTATTATCAGATTGAACAATACCATCTGCTCTGGTCAATACACCTTCACTATTTGTTTGCTCCATACGTAAGCCTGTCTGTAAACTCCATTTCGGACTGAACTGGCGCTGATAGTTTACATAAGCTGCATTTACATTCTCTTTATAGGTAAAGCTGTTGCTTCTACTTAACACTTTCACCGGTACACCATTGATGTCATTGAAGAAATCAAAAGTATTTTTTGTCTTTACATAAGAGAACTTAGCACCATATCCCAATTTACCTTTCCATTTGGGTTGATCAACATCTACTTTAGCCGTATAGATATCAATATCCGTAGGCGTATAGTTACGGTTAATTACCTGAGATAACATATTACCTGAATTATCGAGGTAATTGTTGGGTTGAAAACTTCTGCCGGTACCACGGAATAAACCATAGTCAGCATCAAAGTTGATCTCCTTACCACTGGTATCCGCATAACGGTAGTTGATATTCGAATTCATATTCGTTCTGCTACCCGGAATGGTATTTAATGCTACTAACTTTTTTACAAACTGCTTTGTAGGATTGTATGAGATATTGGTATTACTCACACTGCTCCAATCATTATCACTGAAGTTGGTAGTTACCAAGAAACCTAGGGTATTCTTACTATTCAGAAATAAATCCGCACCCAATTTAGCGTTCACACTTTTGTTGTTACTCCAATTGGTACTTTTTTGGTCATAGATAGAATCTAACTGTACACGATATAAATCGAGTGTGTTTTCATATCGACCGATATTGGTACCCACATTACTGAACAGGTTCACTTTTTTATCGCGATAATTCAAGCTTACAGAACCATTGCCTTTTGGTGTAACACCTTGTACCAATCCCATATTCACAGAACCATTCGTTCCATATCTTTTATTCTTCTTCAATCGGATATTGATAATACCTGCATTACCACTGGCATCATAACGTGCACTTGGATTGCTGATCATTTCAATGGCTTCAACGTCATTGCTATTAATACTCTTTAAATAAGCAGCCAAATCCTGACTACCCAGCTGGGTCATTTTTCCATCTACATAAATGCGAACACCGGTTTTTCCTTTCATCGAGATGTTCTCATTATTATCTACTTGAATACCCGGACTTTTCTGCAATAGCTCTAATGCATTGCTACCTGTAGCATTAATACTATTCTCTACATTGAAAACCGTTTTATCTGCTTTGATTTCGATCATGGGTTTGCGAGAAGTAACAGTTACATCCTGCAGTTTAGTGGCTGCCGGTTGTAATGTGATACTGCCTGCATCAAATCCTTGACCGTTTTTTACTTCAAAGACAGGTGAGTAGGTTCTTTCAAAACCAATCATGATATAGCTCAGCAGGTATTTTCCTTCTTTGCCATATACCATTTCAAATGCACCGTTAGCATCTGTAACATCTGCTTTTACAAGGGAACTGTCTGTAGATTTTAGTAATGATACAGTAACAGACTGTAAAGCCTTACCATTGTTATCACTGATCTTTCCCTTAATCGTACTGCCGGTTTGCGCGATAGCGGTATTCAATAATGAACTCAATCCGATCACAGCCGCAGTTAAAATCCTTCTCATTTTATTGTTGTTTAGGTTGCTCAATCAGACGCAAAGCACTTAAGAATGTTACAGCGGAATGGGTTGTTTCGGGACGAGCAGTGACAAAGTCATGACAAGCGGTCGCAGGTAGAGATAAAAAAATCCCTGTCTGTTTTTTACAGACAGGGACCTATGTACAAACGGTTTAATAAAAGGATGAACAGCAGCTTATAAAGTCTTCAATACATCATTCATACTTCTAACAGCTTCTGCACTCTTATTGAACAAAGCTTGTTCTTCTTCATTCAATTTGAAGTCGATGATTTTTTCCCAGCCATTCTTGCCAATCACAACAGGAACACCTAAACAGATGTCTTTCTGTCCGTATTCACCTTCCAGACTTACACAGCAGGTAAATAATTTCTTTTCATCACGCAGAATGCTTTCCACCAATGCAGCTCCGGCAGCTCCTGGCGCATACCATGCAGATGTACCGATCAGTTTAGTTAATGTAGCACCACCTACCATGGTATCAGCTACGATTTGTTTTTGTTGTTCTTCAGTCAGGAAATTGGTAACAGGAGCACTGTTCCAAGTTGCTAAACGAATCAAAGGAATCATGGTGGTATCACCATGTCCACCCACCACCACAGCATTCAGGTCTGCAGGACTGCAACCCAAGTGTTGGCTCAGTTGGTACTTGAAACGAGCGCTATCCAAAGTACCACCCATACCAATGATTCTGTTCTTTGGTAGTCCGGTAGACTGCAATGCCAGATAAGTCATGGTATCCATCGGATTACTGATCACGATGATGATAGCGTTTGGAGAATATTTGAGAATATTTTCACATACACCTTTTACAATACCGGCGTTGGTGCCGATCAATTCCTCACGAGTCATACCCGGTTTACGAGGCAAACCTGAAGTAATCACTACAACATCAGAACCTGCGGTCTTTGAATAATCATTGGTGCTACCTGTAATGCGGGTATCAAAACCGAGCAATGCGGCAGTTTGCATCATGTCTTGTGCCTTACCTTCGGCCAGACCTTCTTTAATATCCAGTAATACCAATTCTTCAGCCAATGCGGCGCGTGCAATATTGTCGGCACAAGTAGCTCCAACGGCTCCGGCACCTACTACGGTTACTTTCATAAACAATGATTATTTAAGTGAGGAATTTTTTCCGCTGCAAAGGTAAGGGTTGACAACCGTTTGTACACGAGGTTTCAGGCTTTTTGATACTCCTGTGGATAGTGGTTTAACAAAGTTTCCCGGAGAGTAGGAATTATTGCTGATAATCTTTCAGAAGAGTCAATAAGTCAGGCATTTCTACACCTCCCTCATAAGCTTTTATGTAGTTGCCTTTTTTATCATACACAGCTACATACGGGGTATATTTCACCTGAAAGAAAGATGGAATACCATAATTGGGATCTCTCCCCACTTTCAAATTTTTATGGTTGAAAAAACCATACTCCTGCGCAAACCCTTTGATATCCGCCATATCACGATAGCTTACCCAAAGAATAAAACTGTTCTTCAGGCTGTCCATTACACTCATCATCTCTTTGGCTTCATATTGACAATGCCCACAATCCGGACTGAAGTACACAATGATGGTAAAATCTGAAGCAGGTAATTGTTGTTTGGTAAACCAGGTGCTATCTGTTTGTAAGATGGTGAACTCAGGCAATTTCTTGGTTTTGAGAAAAGGAGGCATATCAGCACCGACATCCTGTGTATAGGATAGGGTGCCAATGAGTGATAACAATACAACAAAGAAGAACTTTTTCATAACCAATCTTATTAACCGTTTTTCTTATTAGCTGCGTTCGCTTCCATCATTCTCATTTCTTTTGCATCCTGCAAAAATTCAGAGGCGAAAATGAATTTATTCAGCAACTCGTCTTTACTGAAGATGATGTCTTTATTGGTTCCTTCCCATTGTTTTCTACCTTGATGCAAATACACAATATGATCGCCAATTTCCATCACACTGTTCATGTCATGTGTTACAACAATGGTGGTGATATTATATTCAACAGTGATTTCTTTGATCAAACGATCAATCACCATTGATGTTTGTGGATCCAATCCTGAGTTGGGCTCATCACAAAATAGATATTTCGGATTAAGCACGATCGCTCTGGCAATACCCACTCTTTTTTTCATTCCACCACTGATCTCTGAAGGATAACGCTTGTGAGCATCTTTCAAGTTCACACGATCCAATACTTCGTTAACTCTTTTTTTCTTTTCTGCTAATGACCAGTTGGTGAACATATCAAGTGGGAACAAAACATTTTGTTCCACGGTCATAGAGTCAAATAGGGCAGTACCCTGAAATAGCATCCCAATTTGCTGGCGTAACAACTTTCTTTCGTCATTATTCATCAACAGCATATCAGTACCATCATACAGGATTTCACCTATTTCCGGACGAAAAAGTCCAACCATACATTTGGTCAATACAGTTTTACCACTGCCACTGGTGCCAATGATCAGGTTACATTTACCCGCTTCCATCACAGCACTGATATCTTCCAGGATGGTGCGCTCGCCAAAAATCTTTTTTATGTTTTTGATCTCGATCATGTGACTGCAAACTACTCTTTTGTTTTAGAATGGTTCCACCAGATTCCTTAATAAATCCTCAAAAACCTCTCTTTTTCGGATCAAGTATGGTTTACCATCTTTTACCATGACTTCTGCCGGACGATAACGTGAGTTGAAATTACTCGCCATTTCAAACCCGTAAGCACCTGCATTATCGAATACCAATATATCTCCTTCTCTAATTTCATTCATCGGACGCTCCCATGCAAAAGTGTCTGTTTCGCATATATTACCCGTAATGGTATAGTTCTTTTCAGTACCCTTTTCATTACTTATGTTTCGAATGCGATGATAAGCTTCATAGAACATAGGTCTGATCAAATGATTGAACCCACTGTTCACACCAACGAAAATGGTAGCGCTGGTTTCTTTCAACACATTTACACTGGTGATCAAATAACCTGCCTCACTTACCAAATATTTACCGGGCTCAAACCAAACTTGAAAGCTGCGTTGATAGGTCTGCTCTATTTTTTGTTCAAAAGCCAGTATCTCTTTTGCCAAAAGTTGGATATCGGTGCCTTCTTCACCATCCTGATAAGGTACTTTGAATCCTCCGCCTAAATCAAGAAACTGCAATTCCGGAAAATGCGGAACCAATTCAAAAAATACATCGGTCACTTTCATGAATACCGCTACATCTTTAATCTCGCTTCCTGTATGCACATGCAATCCGGCAATATGAATTTGATATTGCTGCATGATGCGAACGATGTCATTCAACTGCTCAATAGGGATACCAAATTTGCTGGTATCATGTCCGGTAGAAATTTTTAAGTTACCACCCGCCATGATATTCGGGCGTAAACGAATACCAACCGGATAACTATGGCCATATTTCTTTCCAAATTTTTCCAGATTGGAAAGACTATCAATATTGATATTGATTCCCAGTGTAACTGCTTCTTCGATTTCATCAAAAGCAATACCGTTACTGGTATATAAGATATCGCCAGAAGGAAAACCGGCATGTACTGCCAGTTTAGCTTCATTAATGGAGCTACAGTCTACTTTACAACCAATAGACTTGATATGTTTAAGGATGCTAACATTGGTCAGTGCTTTACAAGCATAAAAAAAACTGACTTTATCACTGTTAAAAGCCTGCTTTAATTGTTGGAATTGTTCAGTAATGCGATTGGCATTGTACACGTATACAGGTGTACCAAACTCAGTTGCAATATTTCTTAATTGCTCGTTGGATAAAAAAGATGACATACTGCGAAGATAATTGTCTCACAGATATTCATGTCACCGCTGTTCCATCTTATTGTTGATTTTCGTCGGAAGGGTTTTCTTCGTCGGTAGTAGAATCATGATCTGAATCAGAAGATTCGTTGTTTTCCTCTGTTTCTTCTCCCTGAATGATCAATTCACCATCTTCATTCACGGTTAAGAGAGAAGTGTCTCCGTCAATAACCGGTTCTTCATGGTTGGTCTCTTCAGTAAGGGCATCCGCTACGGGTTGATCGGTAAAATCTTCCGGACGAATAACGGTTCCCTCAACGATTTGCTCTGCCAGTACTTCTTTGATCTTTGGCAGATCTTCCGGAGAGTTGATGCCGAAATAGTCCATAAAATTCTTAGAAGTAGCGTATACCAGCGGTTTCCCGGGCATTTGTTCGTTACGTCCACTGATGAGGATCAGTTCTTTTTCCAATAATTTTTGGATACTATAATCACTGTTTACACCACGGATGGATTCAATCTCTCCCTTGGTGATGGGCTGTTTATAAGCTATGATAGCGAGTGTTTCCAGTGCAGCATTGGATAAGCGCTTGAGGAATTTATCACCATTCAGTTGTGCAATGGTCTTGTGGTAATCTTTTTTTGTCAGGAATTGCCATCCGCCGCCACTTTCACGTACTTCAAATGGATAAAACTCTGATTGGTATTTTTCACAGATGCCCTGAATGGCAGCTTCTACCTGATCAAGCGTTACACGCTCTTCCAGAAATCCAAAAGTATTATTGATGAGTTCAACGATATCTAATGAAGTGAGAGGTTTCTCACTGGCAAAAATCAACACTTCAATGTGTGGTATGATCTGGCTTATTTCCATATTACATTTGAAAATTTGTCCGCCGCGGCGGATGAAAATTTGAAAATCAAATAGTGATGATTTTGATTATCATGTTCAATCAAACATAACAATCATTTTCAAATTACCACATTTTCAAATTTTCAAATTAGAATCTGCTATCCCTGTAGAGCAGCTGCACCACTCACAATCTCGGTCAATTCAGTGGTAATAGCAGCCTGACGGGCTCTGTTATAGCTTATCTTCAGTGATTTCAGCAATTCGTTTGCATTTTCACTCGCCTTATCCATCGCAGTCATACGTGCACCATGTTCACTGGCATTACAATCAAGAACGGCTTTAAATAGCTGTGTATTCAGGATTTTAGGCATCAGTTCAGCGATCAGCTCTTCTTTTGCCGGCTCGAAAATAAAATCAGATTTCTTGCTAGACGAGCTATTGGTCACTTTAGGAATTGGCAGGAACTGTTCAGCTTTATACTGTTGTGTAGCAGCGTTTTTAAATTCGCTGTAAATAATTTCAACTGCATCAAATTCTTTACTCTCAAAAGCTTTCATAGCAGCTTGTGCAGCAGCTTGAACAGATTCAAAACTTAGATTCAGGAAAATATCTTTATAAGTAGCGTCTACTTTATAACCGGCTTTTTGTAAGCTCTCATATCCTTTCTTACCAATATTCCAGATCGCAACATTTCCTTTTTGGTGTTGAGCTGCATACTTATCCGCAATGGTTTGCTTCGCCAGTTTAATCAAGTTGGCATTGTAACCGCCACAAAGTCCTCGATCGCTGGTGATAACAATCAATAATACTTTTTCTACCGCTCTTTCTTCTGCCAGTTTAATATGGGTATCACCTTCTGTGTTGCTAACAATATTACTCAGCATTTCCTGCAATTTTTGAGCGTATGGACGCATCTGAGTAATGGCATCCTGTGCACGACGCAATTTTGCCGCACTCACCATTTTCATTGCTTTTGTAATCTGCTGGGTACTCTGAACACTCTTGATCCTGTTACGTACTTCTTTTAACTGACCTGCCATGGGTAAAAAAGTTTCAATTTTCAAGAAACAAGGGTTCAAGTATGTCTTGAACTCCCTTTTCCAATTTGGCTGCAAAAGTAGCAGAATCACCCTGAAATTCCATCAAAACTTTGGTTTTTTGCCCACGGTTTCCATACATCCCTCAAAAACGATAACTAAGCCCCAATCCATTGGCCGAAACGCCCATTTGTAGATGGTCCATCTTATTTTCCAGCCATTTGGTGTTTTTCCGGTGTTGTCCATATTGAATCAGGTCAAATACCAGTAAAAATGCGCCTTGAAGCAACAGACTGTTGCCAAATCCTTCATTACGCGTATTATTCAGGCGAATGCCCTTCTCTTTAAGATACAATCCACTGGCTATATAAGCCAGATCCAGTCCACTGTTCAGCAAAAGTATTTTTTCCAGTTTTTGCTGTTCTTTCAGGTTGGAAGCAAGTCCATATGCTCTCTTCATCTGCTTTCTAATTCCCAACAAACCAACCCCGGCAATCGCAAAATTGACGGTATTCCAGTAAGCATTCATTTGGTGAAAGGCTTTTTCACTGCCTTGGGTATTACTGGCAGAGATGGTTCCCTGGATGATATTGGCACTTGCCCAAGCTCCAAGCACATACATATTATTTTGTACCAATTTGATGCGTTGATGGGCAAGGGAATCCTGTTCATTCACTTGCGACTGTGCCATAAAGGCGGAAAAAAACGCTGTAATCAGCAATACGACACGTAGTTGGATCATCTTCAATTCGTTAAGTATTTGTATAAATGATCGCCAGTTGATAAGCGGAGCAAATGCTCTGATCAAATTCTTTACCTTTGGCGGCCTCAGTTAAAAATGCCAAATTGACTCAAAAACTTTTTGCGCACCGTTTTTGACTGTTAACTTTTTTCTAATACACCAGACGCATTATATATGTTGAAACTTTTTTCAAAATTATTCGGAAGTAGTAAGAGTGAGAAGGATGTGCAGCAGATCATGCCCATCATCCAGAAAATAAATCAGTTCTACGAACAATACCAGCAGTTGACCAATGATGAACTGCGTAACAAAACACAAGAGTTCAAACAGCGTATTCAATCTTATCTAACAGATATTGATCAGGAAATCGCAGCTAAAAAACAAGAAGCTGAAAGCTTGCCTGAAAATGAAATCCATGATCGGGATATCATTTATCAGCAAGTAGATAAACTGAAAAAGGAAAGAGATAAAAAGATCGAAGAGATTTTAGCTCAGATTCAGCCGGAAGCTTTTGCGGTAGTCAAAGAAACATCCAGACGTTTTAAAGAGAATCCGGAAATGGTATCTACGGCCACTGCATTGGATAGAGAGCTGAGTGTAAAGAAAGAACATATCCGTATTGAAGGCGATAAAAGCATTTTCAAAAATACCTGGATAGCAGCCGGTGGTAGTGTTACTTGGAACATGGTGCATTATGATGTTCAGTTGATTGGGGGTAGTGTATTACATCAGGGAAAGATCGCTGAAATGGCTACAGGTGAGGGTAAAACATTGGTGTCTACCTTACCTGCTTATCTCAATGCACTTGCGGGAGAGGGCGTTCACATTGTAACTGTGAATGATTACCTGGCTCGTCGTGATAGTGAATGGAATGGTCCCATCTTTGAATGGTTGGGTCTGAAAGTAGATTGTATTGATAAACATGAGCCTAGTACCGAATCCAGACGTAATGCATATTTAGCAGATATCACTTATGGTACCAATAATGAATTTGGTTTTGATTACTTGCGTGATAACATGGTGCATTCTCCACAGGAAATGGTACAACGTAAACATCATTTTGCGATGGTGGATGAGGTCGATTCCGTATTGATTGATGATGCACGTACGCCATTGATCATTTCAGGTCCGATCGGACACAACACCGGCGAACAGCAGTTTTTTGAACTCAAGCCAAGAATTGAAAAACTGGTAGAAGCTCAAAAGAGAGCAGTGAACCAGTTCCTGAATGAAGCCAAAAAGAAAATTGCAGAAGGAAATGATGATCCGAAAGATGGTGGGCTGGCTTTGTTTCGTGCACACCGCGGTTTGCCTAAAAACAGTGCCCTGATTAAATTCTTAAGTGAGCCGGGTATGCGTGTGAAATTACAGAAAGCAGAAAACTATTATCTAGCTGACCAGCAAAGAGAAATGCCAAAAGCAGATGAGGAACTGTATTTCTATATCGATGAAAAAAACAATTCAGTTGAATTAACAGATAAAGGTATTCAACTGATCACCAAGGCTGGTGAAGACACACAATTCTTTGTGCTTCCTGATATCAGTGTATCTCTTTCATCGATCGACAAGAATGAAAGTATTGCAGCAGAAGAAAAGCTTCACCAGAAAGAACAGGTAATCAATGATTATTCTGTAAAGGCGGATCGTATTCATACAGTTCATCAATTGTTAAAAGCTTATACTCTATTTGATAAAGATGTGGAGTATGTGGTAATGGATGGTGCTGTGAAAATTGTAGATGAACAAACAGGTCGTATCCTCGATGGACGTCGTTATTCAGATGGTTTACATCAGGCCATTGAAGCAAAAGAAAATGTAAAGATTGAAGCAGCCACACAAACTTATGCAACAGTTACACTCCAGAATTATTTCAGGATGTACCATAAGTTAGGTGGTATGACCGGTACAGCTGAAACAGAAGCAGCAGAATTCTGGGATATCTATAAGTTGGATGTGGTAGCGATTCCAACCAATGTAACGGCCATCAGAAAAGACGAACAAGACCTGGTATACAAAACTAAACGTGAAAAATTTGGTGCAGTAATCGATGAGGTTGTAAAACTGCGCGATGCAGGTCGTCCGGTACTGGTAGGTACTACATCGGTGGAAGTGAGTGAATTGTTGAGCAGAATGTTGCGTCAAAAACAAATCCCACACAATGTCTTGAACGCAAAACAACACGCTCGTGAAGCACAAGTAGTAGCAGAAGCCGGTTTGGCGGGTGCTATTACCATTGCCACCAATATGGCGGGTCGTGGTACAGATATCAAGTTGGGACCTGGTGTAAAAGAAGCGGGTGGTTTGGCGATTTTGGGTACAGAGCGACATGAGTCTCGTCGTGTAGACAGACAGTTGAGAGGTCGTGCGGGTCGTCAGGGTGATCCGGGTTCTTCTCAATTTTTTGTGTCATTGGAAGATGATTTGATGCGTATGTTTGGAAGTGATCGTATCGCCAAGATCATGGATTTTGCCGGATATAAAGAGGGGGAAGTGATACAGCATAGCATGATCACTAAATCCATTGAGCGTGCTCAGAAAAAAGTAGAAGAAAATAACTTCGGTATACGTAAGCGATTATTGGAGTATGATGATGTGATGAATAAACAAAGAACAGTTGTTTATACGAAGAGAAGTCATGCATTGTTTGGAGATAGGCTTGCATTGGATCTGGATAATGCTTTTTATGCAGTGGCAGAAGATCTCGTGAATTCATTCAAAGAACAAAATGATCATGAAGGCTTTAGATTAGCAGTGATTGTGAATTTTGGAATTGATCCTTCTATTTCTGCGGAAGAATTATCGAAATTATCTGAACAGCAGTTGTCTGAAAAGTTGTACCTCGAAGCCGTTAACAATTACGATAGAAAAAAGCAGGATATTATGGCTCAGGCCATTCCGGTGTTCAAAAATATTCGTCAACAACAAGGTAATCATATTGAAAATGTGATCGTGCCATTTACAGATGGAAGAAAAGGTATGCAGGTGCTGGCGAATATGGAAAAGACGCTTAACAGTAGTGGTGCTGAATTGGTAAATGCTTTGGAAAAAACAGTAACACTGGCATTGATTGATGATGCATGGAAAGAGCATTTACGCGCGATGGATGATCTGAAACAAAGTGTTCAAACAGCTACTTATGAGCAGAAAGATCCATTGGTGATTTATAAAATGGAAGCCTATAACATCTTCAAAAAAATGGATAGTGAAGTGAACGTAAATATCGTTCAGTTCCTTTGTCATGCAGGCATTCCTTTGAATGATGGCGAAGAAGTTCGTGAAGGACGTCAACAAAAAACTGATCTTAGTAAGCTGAGTACGAGCAAAGAAGATATTGATGCTCCACCTACAGAGAACGATTATTATGATCCTACACCAGTGAAACAACAGCCGATCGTTGCAGGGCCCAAAATAGGACGTAATGACCCTTGTCCTTGTGGAAGCGGCAAGAAGTACAAAGCCTGTCACGGAAAAGATCTATAAAGAAAAACCTCCCAAATACGGGAGGTTTTTCTTTTATATTTGATTATGCAACCGAATTTTTTCAGACAACATTATATAAACTGGAGTTTATTTTTTTTGGAATCATGTTCTTATTAGTGTTGGTAATTTTTCGAAAGCAAAGCAATCGACCGCTTTCATCTTTTCCATTTATTACTGGTCGTATCGCTGATTTTTCTTACGGATCTTATAAAAAAAAGAAATCAGGCAAATTCGGAGGCATTACTACTCGTTATGGATATAAATTCAAGCTGGAAGAGGAGATACATACATTTAATATTGAGGATCTTACAAAAAAAGAAAGTGATCAATTGAGACAGGAATTGAGTGTAAAACCATTTGTCTATGTTTATTACGATAAAGTGAGAATAACGAGAACTGGTAGTCAAGTCCTTGTATATGATATTGTTATTGGAAAATGGTCATTGGAAAGAACCAAAACCAAAATCATCTTGTATTGGAGTGTGCTTCTATTATCAGCTTTTATGGTATTCATTGCGATCTTCCGTTTATTAAAAGACTATCAAGTTCTTAAAGCATATGAGAAAGATTAATACATACATCGATCATACGATTCTTAAGCCTACAACACTAATTTCGGATATTGAAAAACTTTGTGCTGAAGCAAAACAATATGCATTTGCTGCTGTATGTGTACCACCGAATTTTGTAAAAAAAGCAAAATCATTAGTGGAAGGCTCAGGTGTTAAAGTAGCTACTGTGATCGGCTTTCCTTTTGGTTACGCTGCAGTAGAAGCTAAAATTGCTGAGATTGTTTTGGCGATGGTAGATGGGGCAGACGAATTAGATCTTGTCATTAATATCTCGGCGATTAAAAATGGAGACTGGGTATATCTTGCAAATGAGATCAATCATATCATGCCGGTAATAAAAAGCAAAAATAGAGTCATCAAAGTGATCATAGAAAGTGGTGTGCTGACTGATGATGAGATCATTAAGTGTTGCGAATTGTATGGTGTTGCAGGTATTGATTATCTTAAGACCTCAACCGGTTATGCGGAAAAAGGGGCGACAATTGAAGCGGTGAAGTTATTTCGTTTACATCTTCCGGAACAGGTACAAATCAAGGCATCAGGAGGAATTCGAGATCATGTTTTTGCACAGCAATTGATCGATGCAGGAGCTACCAGATTGGGCTGTAGTGCCAGTGTAGCTATTTTGCAAGGCGCAAAAGCTGAAGGTGGCTATTGATTTGTTAAACGAACCATGAACTTCTTACCAACAGACGGACCTTTGTATCTTTGCAAAAGAATTTCACTAACTTTCTGAAAACATCCACTATGCGTATCGTTTTGTTTTTGATGGGAATAGGGTGTATGCATTTCCTGCAGGCTTCTGATTCTATCATTGTAAGAAAAGATCCTCGTTTGGACTTGCTTACTGCGAAACAAGCACAGATCAATAAGCGGTCTGCTATGATGACCAGTAGTGGGCAGTATAAAGGGTATCGCATACAAGTTATCAGCACAAATAGCCGCGACCGAGCTTTAAGTATTAAAACAGAATTATTAAGTCGTTTCCCCGATCATAAAACCTATACATCCTATCAATCGCCCTTATTCAAAGTGCGTATAGGAAATTTTATCAGAAAAGAAGATGCAGAACAGTTCCGGAAAACATTGAGCAGGTTCTATCCTCAAGGTGTGTATGTAGTAGAGGATGTGATTGAATACAATGCTGTAGAGGAGGAACTGACACAATAAATAGGATTATGTTATTACAACAGATAAAAAATTTAGCGTCCAAATATGCAGCAGATACCGTAGCCATTCGTTCGTATCTGCATGCAAACCCTGAACTGAGTTATCAGGAATTCGAGACATCCAAATTTGTACAGTCGAAACTGCAGGAAATCGGAATTGAATTTGAAGTAATGGCCACAACAGGGGTGCTTGGCATTATTCGTGGTAAAAATCCTGATAGCCGTGTCATTGCCTTGCGTGCGGATATGGATGCATTACCGATACAAGAAGAAAATGACGTACCCTATCGTTCACAAAAGACGGGTGTCATGCATGCTTGTGGTCACGATGTCCATACCTCCATTTTATTGGGGGCAGCTAAAATTTTATATGAGTTGCGTGATAGCTGGGAAGGAACTGTAAAACTGTTGTTCCAGCCGGGAGAAGAAAAAAATCCGGGTGGCGCCAGCTATATGATACGTGATGGTGCTTTACAAAATCCAATACCACAAGGTATCATTGGATTACATGTGCATCCGGGATTGGACACGGGCAAGTTGAGTTTTCGAAAGGGTAGGGTAATGGCGAGTGCAGATGAGATCTATATCACCATTAAAGGTAAAGGCGGACATGCCGCTTCTCCGAATTTAACAGCTGATACCGTATTGATTGCATCACATTTAATTGTGAGTTTGCAACAGATCATATCACGGAATAAAAATCCATTGTCTCCATCTGTCTTATCCATCTGCTCTATTCAGGGTGGACATACCACCAATGTTATTCCAAGTGAAGTGAAACTGATGGGAACATTTAGGGCAATGGATGAAGAGTGGCGTTTTAAAGCGCATGATTTGATTCGTAAAAATGCAATTGGTTTGGTGGAATCCATGGGAGGAGAAATTGATTTGCATATTGATATTGGATATCCTACAGTTGATAATGATCCTGTTTTCACAGAAACAGCCTGGAAACAGGCTGATATGTTCATGGGTAAAGAAAATGTGCTGGAAACAGAAATGAGAATGGGAGCTGAAGATTTTGGTTATTACACACAAGTAATTCCGGGTTGCTTTTTTAGATTGGGTGTGCGCAATGAAGCCAAGGGAATTGTTCATAATGTTCATACCCCACTTTTCGATATTGATGAGCGAGCCATAGAAATCGGTATAGGCAATATGGCCTGGTTGGGAGCGACTGTTACTTAAATCTGCGGTAAATACAGTTGTTTTTCGTGAATTAATACGTGAATACAAAACCAATGATGGTGGGTATAGTAGGTGTTGGTAGTTTAGCAAAAAATTTATTTTGGACGCTATACATATCCAACATAAAATCTATACTCTACGAGAACAGAAAGTCATGCTTGATTTTGATCTGGCATTATTGTATGGAGTACAAACAAAGCGCTTGAAAGAATCTGTTAGACGTAATATCGATCGTTTTCCTCCTGATTTCATGTTTGAGTTAACCCAACAAGAATACCATTTTCTAAGGACGCAATTTGCGTCCTTAGAAAATGGTAAGGGAAAGCATAGCAAATACCCTCCATTTGCATTCACCGAACAAGGTATTGCTATGCTTAGTGGCGTTCTAAGCTCTGAGCATGCTATTCAAATGAACATAGCCATTATGCGGGCATTTATTGCGGTTCGTAAAATGATGATGCAGTATAGTGAACTGGCTGCCGAGGTAGAACTAATCAGAACATCAGTTTCCAATCATGGAGAGCAACTGGGGTTAATCTATGAAGCCATTGAAAACATTCTGGATGAACAAGCTGAGTATAAAGCACTACAAAACCGTAACAGGATAGGCTTTATGAAATAAGCCTCTGTTTTTTATTTATATTGTATTTTGCACCCCAATTTCCTCCCAAGTCCGGCCAGCGAACCGAAACTTGAAGTGAGTGACACAACAGCAGCTGAATAGGGATCTGTTGCTGGTAACGTAAAAAAACAATATGGCTAAAAATAATGATCTGCGGAAAGAACAGGCACTAGAATATCATTCCAGTGGCAGACCCGGTAAAATTGAAGTAATTCCCACTAAAGAAGCCAAAACCCAAAGAGACCTTTCCTTAGCGTATAGTCCGGGTGTGGCAGAGCCCTGCAAAGAGATTCATAACAATGTAGAAGAAGTATATAAGTATACTGCAAAAGGAAATTTGGTAGCGGTAATTAGTAATGGAACAGCAGTATTGGGATTGGGTGATATTGGTCCGGAAGCCAGTAAGCCTGTGATGGAAGGGAAGGGGGTATTATTCAAAATATTTGCAGACATCGATGTATTTGATATTGAGATCAATGAAAAAGATCCGGAGAAGTTCGTTCAGATTGTAAAAGCCCTTGAACCCACATTTGGAGGTATCAACTTAGAAGATATCAAGGCTCCGGAATGTTTTTACATTGAACAACAGCTCAAACAACAGATGAATATCCCCGTAATGCATGATGATCAGCACGGAACAGCCATCATTAGTGGGGCTGCATTGTTGAATGCATTGGAATTGCAGAAAAAAAGAATTGAAAAAGTTCGTTTTGTTGTGAATGGTGCCGGTGCTGCTGCTATGGCTTGTACACAACTTTATGTTGCATTAGGAGCACGTTATGAAAATTTTATTCTGTTTGATAAAGATGGAGTTCTCCATGAAGGAAGAACAGATCTGGATGTAACACGCAGAAAATTTGCGGTAAAACGATCTGACATTACCCTTGATAAAGCCATGAAAGATGCGGATGTGTTTTTAGGCTTGAGTGTAGGTAATGTGGTTACACAAGAGATGGTAAAAAGCATGGCGAAGAATCCTATTGTTTTTGCAATGGCCAATCCTGATCCGGAAATTACTTACGAAGACGCAATTGCGGTTCGTAAAGATATCATCATGGCAACCGGAAGAACCGATTATCCCAATCAGGTCAATAATGTATTAGGGTTCCCTTATATCTTCAGAGGTGCTTTAGATGTACGAGCTAAACAGATCAATGAAGCGATGAAACTGGCAGCAGTAAAAGCTTTGGCTGAATTAGCGAAAACCCCTGTTCCGGATATTGTGAATATGGCTTATAACCAAACCAATATGTCTTTTGGTCCGGAATACATCATTCCCAAACCGCTTGATCCAAGATTATTGTCTACTGTAGCACCTGCTGTTGCTAAAGCTGCTGTAGAAAGTGGTGTAGCTCAGAAAAAGATCCATAATTGGGATGCGTATGTATTGGAACTCAACAGACGCTTAGGTTTAGATAACCAACTTATTCGTGTCATCGGTAACAAAGCCCGTCGCGATCCTAAGCGATTGGTATTTGCTGAAGCCGATAATCAAAAAATATTAAAAGCGGCCAGTATCATTTATGATGAGGGTGTGGCTTATCCAATTTTATTGGGAGATCCTGTTAAGATCAATCGAATTGCAGAAGAACACAATATTGATATTACTGATTTACCCATCATTGATCCACGTAGTGATGAAATGGAGTCTAAACGAGAGTTCTACGGTGAACTATTCTTTAAGAAAAGACAACGTAAAGGATTCAACCATTATGAAAGCATTAAGATCATGAAGGATCGCAATCATTTTGGTTGTATGATGGTGGAGACAGGAGATGCGGATGCGATGTTATCAGGACTTACTAAAAATTATGCAGAAGCCATTCGTCCGGCATTACAGATCATTGGTACCGAAGAAGGAGTGAAGAAAATTGCGGGTATGTATCTGTTGTTAACCAAAAAAGGACCTTTATTCCTGGCTGATACTACCGTGAATTTTAATCCAACGGCAGAAGAGCTTGCAGACATTACGATGATGGTTGCAAAAGAAGTACGCAACTTCAATCTAACACCACGCATTGCCATGTTGAGTTATAGCAATTTTGGCAGCAGTGATTCAGGAGAAGCTAAACTGGTGGCAGATGCAACCCGAATTTTAAAACAACGCAATCCATCTTTGATTGTTGATGGTGAAATGCAGGGTAGTATGGCTTTCAACAAAGAAATATTGAGAGATAATTATCCATTCAGTGAACTAGTAGATGAGGATGTGAATGTGTTAATGTTCCCTAATTTGACTGCTGGTAATGTGGCGTACAATCTGTTAAAAGAAGTAGGTGGCGCAGATGCTATCGGCCCCATTTTATTGGGATTGAAAAAGCCGGTGCATGTATTGCAATTGGGAAGTACAGTTAGAAGTATCATCAATATGGCGCTTGTAGCTGTGGTTGATGCACAACTCAAATGCAGAATGGACACCAACGAAGTTGTTCAACGCAGCAGTTGGTGGAAGCGTTTGAAGAAGAGAAAAAAATAGACCATAGTCCATGGACCATGGTCTATGGACATAATCACAGCAAGCAAAAAATCGTACCATGTCATTCTTCACCCACTTAGGTTCCTACCTGCTCATGTTAAAAGGCATGTTTACCAAGCCCGAGAATTGGCGCATGTATTGGAAAGAGTTTATGCATCAGTGTGTGGAAATAGGATTGGGTGCTTTGCCGATTGTGGTGATTATTTCTTTGTTCCTAGGTGCTGTAACAACTGTTCAAACTGCTTATCAATTGGTGAGTCCATTGGTACCTCAGGCAACCATTGCGCAAATTGTTAGAGATAGTATGATACTGGAATTATCTCCTACTGTGGTAAGTATTGTATTGGCGGGTGTAGTGGGTAGTAAGATTGCCAGTGAATTGGGAAATATGCGGATCAGTGAACAGATCGATGCTCTGGAGATCATGGGTATCAATACAAAAAGCTATCTCGTAATGCCTAAGATACTAGGTTCTTTATTAGTGATTCCTTGTTTGATCACTATTTCCGCAGTATTGGGTATTTGGGGCGGAAGAACAGCCGGTAATCTTACCGGTATTTTAGCACCGGATATTTTTGATATCGGATTAAGACAAAATTTGAATTTGTACAATATCAATTTTGCTCTCTATAAATCTTACACATTTGCTTTTATCGTGAGTAGTATCTCAGCTTATTATGGTTATAATGTAAAGGGTGGGGCTCTCGAAATAGGTCGGGCTAGTACCAGTGCAGTAGTGGTAAGCTGTATTTTGATTCTTTGCGCAGACTACCTGCTGGCATCTTTGCTTTTATAATGAGAAATTAAAATTCTTTTTGGTGTCAATCCAACAGCTCTTGGTACATTTATAGTACAAGTATTTGCTGTATGAATTCATCTTTTAACGCATTCCGAAAGCAGATTTCTAATCCGCTCAAGTTTCGTTTCTTTTTATTGCAACGATTGCCATCTGCTTTTTTCTCCGGATTAAAAATCAGGTCCTTCGATCAGAATCAATCTGTGATTGGAGTACGTTATAGCTGGTTCTCTCAAAACCCTTTTCGTTCCATGTATTTTGCGGTGCAATCTATGGCTGCAGAAATGAGTACGGGTATTTTGGGATTCGCACAAATTTATCAGCGAAAGCCATCTGTGAGTATGCTGGTATTAAAAGTAGAAGGCCATTTTACAAAAAAGGCAACCGGATTTATCAGTTTTATTTGTAAGGATGGACAAATGATTGAAGAAGCAGTGGAAAAAACAATACAAACCGGCGAAGGGCAAACTGTTATTTGTCATTCAATCGGAACCAATGAACAACAAGAAGTGGTAGCAGAGTTTTGGGTGACATGGACATTCAAAGCAAAACAAGCAATCTTATAAAATAGTCATATGAAAATAGCATTTCATGGAGCGGCAAGAACAGTAACAGGATCTAAACACTTACTAACTTTAGATGATGGTACAAAAATTCTCTTAGACTGTGGATTGTTTCAGGGCATGGGAAAAGAAACGGATCTGTTGAATGCAGATTTTGGTTTTGATGCTCGGTCAATTGATATGCTCGTATTATCACATGCACATATCGATCACTCCGGATTGATTCCTAAATTGGTGAAAGAAGGATTTGAAGGCAAAATTTATGCAACACCTGCTACCAAAGAGTTAGGTGCCATTTTACTGGAAGATTCAGCTGTTATTCAAAGAGATGATACCAAATTCATCAACAAACGAAGAGCTAAACAAGGCTTGCCGCCTTATGAACCCTTGTATGATCTGGATGATGCTGCAAAAGCTTTGGACCTCTTTGTTGAAGTGAATTACGATGAATGGACCAATATCTCAAAAGGAGTTGAACTGCTGTTTACGGATGCGGGGCATATTATTGGAAGTGCAGCTGTTCATTTACGTATCTCAGAGAATGGAGTTACTCGTCAACTTACTTTCAGTGGAGATGTAGGAAGATACAATGATGCCATTCTTCGTTCACCTGCTGTTTTTCCGCAGGCTGATTATATCATTCTTGAGAGTACTTACGGAAATAAATTGCATGATGAAGTACATGGCACTCCGGATACTTTATATGAATGGATTGATAAAACCTGTATTCAAAAGAAAGGTAAACTGATCATTCCCGCATTTAGTGTTGGGCGTACACAGGAATTGCTTTATGCTTTAAATCAATTGGATCTTGAAAATCGATTACCCAACGTGCCGATTTATGTAGACAGTCCATTGAGCAGAGAAGCAACAGAAATGCTGAAAGCTTATCCTCAATACTTTAATAAGCGCATCAGAAAAGTGATGGAAAAGGATGAGGATCCTTTTGATTTTCCCGGGTTGAAATTTATTAAAACAGTGGATGAAAGTAAATACCTGAATGTGTTACCGCAACCTTGTGTCATCATATCAGCCAGTGGCATGGCAGATGCCGGTAGGGTGAAGCATCATATCATGAATAATATCAGTGACGAAAAAAATACCATTCTACTGGTAGGATATTGTGAGCCTCGTTCTTTAGGGGGTCGATTAGCGAACGGTGCTGAACAAGTAAAAATTTTCGGAGAAATGTATGAGGTGAAAGCGGAAGTTGGACAAATGCGTAGCATGAGTGCTCATGGCGATTATGATGATTTGTGTCAGTTTCTGGCTTGTCAGGATTCAAAACAAATACGCACTTTATTTTTAGTGCATGGCGAATATGATGTACAGCAAGATTTTGCACATCGGTTATTGCGAAAAGGATTCCGGGAAGTTGTGATTCCAGAAATACATTATCAGACAAAACTCTAATCATGAACTTACTGATACAGGATGCAGGTCGTTATTACAGAGAGCAGTTTGGGGAACCGGAATTCATCGTTCGGTCACCCGGAAGAATCAATCTGATTGGAGAACATACAGATTATAACGGAGGTTTTGTATTACCTGCTGCCATCGACAATGCAGTATATGTATCTATCGGAAAGAGAATAGATGGTAAAATCGCTTTGTATTCAGTAGACTATCAGAAACATTTTGAAATAGAATTGTCTGGTCTTCAAAAAACACAAGTGCACTGGGCGAATTATGTATTATCCGTAGTTGTGACTTTACAGGCGTCAGGTTATGTATTGAGTGGGTTTAATGCCGTAGTGCGAGGTGATATTCCGATTGGTTCAGGTTTGTCTTCATCAGCAGCAGTAGAATGTGCAGTCATCTTTGGATTGAATGAGTTGTTTGAATTAGGCCTTGCCAAAATGCAAATGGTAAAATTGGCACAGCAAGCCGAAAATGAGTTTATTGGAGTGAAATGTGGTATCATGGATCAGTTTGCAAGTATGTTTGGCAAACAGGATCAGGTGATTCAGTTAGATTGTCGCTCACTTGATTATACTTACTTCAATTTTCAACCAAAAGAATATGAACTCTTACTACTCAATACAAAAGTGAAACATTCTTTGGCAGATTCGGAATATAATCTTCGCAGATTGGATTGTGAGGCAGGAGTAGCACATCTTCAAAGAATATTTCCTGAAATAATGAGTTTAAGAGATGCAACAGAAGATATGATCGAACAACACTTAAAAGGATTAAGTAATGATGTTTATCATCATTGTTTGTATGCTGTTCAGGAGATTAAAAGGGTACAGGAAGCTTGTACTGATTTATCAAACGAAAATTATACGGCATTTGGAAAAAAAATGTTTGAAACACACAAGGGATTAAGTGAGATGTATCAGGTAAGTTGTGCAGAGTTAGATTTTCTGGTGCAATTTGCTGCAAAACATAAAGATGTATTAGGCGCAAGAATGATGGGCGGAGGTTTTGGTGGTTGTACCCTCAATTTGATTAAAAATGAGGGAGTCAGTGATTTCATCGACAGGGCTTCAGAGGCTTATTTAGAGGTGTTTGGTATACTGCCGGGCGCTTATCCTGTAACGATTTCAGAGGGGACTTCTCTGGTGCAGCATGAATTTTAAGGAAGTTTACTTGCAAGTACCGATTTCGTTTTGTAATTTTTGAGTACAACAAAACAGCCGGCCATGAAAAACTATCACATCGTATCTAAAATCGCGATCTATCTATTATCGGTAGTAATGATCAGTTTCGGATTGTATCATTTTCAAAATGCTAGGGATCTGGTCGTTTATATTCCTTCCTCTTTACCTGGAGGAATATGGTGGGTATATCTTACCGGTGCCGCATTCATTTTGGTAGCCATTTCATTTATTACCAATAGAATGGTGAAGACATCGGCGTATTTACTTGCTTTTATTCTTTTCGTGTTTATTCTTACGTTACATGTGCCTAACTATTTGAACGCAGGTGATAAAGAAATGAAGGCAATTGCATTTGTAAATCTTTTAAAAGATACTGCCATTGCCGGATTTGCGCTGCATATTGCTGCCGGCGCACATCACCAGAAACTGCACATGGAACAAAGTGATTGATCTATTTACAATCTGAGGCTATTTTCAGTAGCGCAAATTTTTGTGGTGCATTCGCTATTGTAGCAGCACACCTGGTACAATAGGCATCATCTTCATGTCTGTCAGTAGCTTTAACCTTAATTTGTAAGCCTTTTAATGAAGAAGCAGTAGCAGACATTTCTGACATATCGGCACAGCTAAATCTAGTCGTAAAAACATGATCATAAGAAACGCCATCTAGTTGATAACTATTTTCTCCGTATTCAAAAAGCTTTGGATCCAGTATTTGTACCACAGCAGTGCCACAGATTTCATTCAAAATTTTTACTTCAAAGCATTGATCTTGTAACTCACTTGAAGATTTACCACAAGCAGAGAAAATCAATGGTAACAATAATATTAGACTGAGTTGTGTAAGTTTCATACGATTACCTTTAATTAATTCAAGTTGCTAGTTAAGGCGTGAGTTTGTTCAGTGTAAAAGCCAGAA
>JAAXIF010000074.1 GCA_012270485.1 Sphingobacteriales bacterium
ATCTGCTTTATATCCAACTGCAGTATTACCCGCGGCAAAAGTTTGGTTTTGTGCATATAAAGCCTGCATACCAATAGCAGTATTTCTTTGTCCGCTCGTTTCAGTATATAAAGCTCTATATCCTAAACAGGTATTGTCATTTCCACCTGTTTTAGCTGCACCACTTTCATAACCTATAAAAATATTTTGTGCTCCAGTTAGATTCATAGCTGTTTGATGTCCCATTGCAATATTAAAATTACCATAAGCACCAAACGCCATACAATTAGAACCAATAGCAACATTCATTTGACCAGTTCCTGGAAATTTACCAGCATTTTGACCAATAAAAGTATTATAACCACCAGTGTTATCTTTACCAGCAGAATGTCCTATGCAAGTTCTTGCAGTTCCAGTTGTGTTATCCATACCTGCTTGATAACCTAAATTAGTATTACTTAAACCAGTGGTTTGTGAAAAACCAGCTTGATAACCAACGCTTACAGTTCCTGTAGCGCTATTACTTCTTGAAGCGTCTCTTCCTACTAATGTAACACTTGTTCCTGAGTTTGAATAACCAGCAGAATTTCCTATCATTGTAGCATCACTAACTGCGGCTCCTATACTTCTTGCAGCTTGAAAACCAACTGCAACGTTATTATTACCTGTACTATATGCTCTTAAAGCACCCCAACCAATTCCAACACTACCAGTACCATTGTTTGTTCCAGAGCCTTGACCTGCTAAAGCACCTATAAAAACACCTGTATTCCCTGTTCCATTTTTACCAGCTTCATAACCTATACAAGTTCTATTAGTTCCTGTTGTATTTGAATAACCAGCATGGTAACCTATGTTTGTGTTTTCAGTTCCAGTAGTATTTGAATATCCAGCTTGGTATCCTACCGCAACGTGACCTACGCTTTGAGTTGTTTTTCCAGCTTCTCTACCTATAAGCACAACTGAACCAGCAGCATTTGTAACAGCTTGTCCAGCTTGATATCCAATTGCTACACTATCGTCTACTGTTGCAACAAAAGCATCAAAAGCACTATGACCCACAGCTACATTTCTATTACCTCTTAAATAACCTGCATCAAAACCTATATAAGTATTAAAATTTTTATTAGAATTAAAATAACCTGCGTTTTTTCCAACAAATGTATTTTCTGTACATATTGTAGATCCAGTCCCGGCATAATTTCCAATATATGTACAATTAGTCATGTTTGAACCTCCACTACCTGCGTTAATACCTAAAAAAGTATTACCTTGTACACCCGATGTTAAACCTGTAGGTACAAAACCTGAATATAGTGATTGTGAGTCAATTAAGAAAGGATAAGAACCACCTAAATTACTAGGTGCTATTTTTTTCATTGTTGTGCCTTGATAACCTACAAGAAAATCTACATTAGAAGAATTTGTTTCTGTAGCAAAAGCTGAAAATTTTATATTTGCCATTTTATATTTTTATTTATTTAAGGTGCTATTTCTTGTACCATTAAGTTACCACCGGTTTCTGTTTCACATATATCTCCGTTTTCTGCTAGTATAAAAAACGTAATAGGGCTAGGACCTCCACCACCTTGTATAGTTAATGGGACTGCTAATATTGCGTTAGCATTAGCTAACATACTTGGTCCACCTGGCATACTAGTATAGTGCTAAAATTTCGCTACACGTTGTTCCAGTTGCAAAAATTCTTACTACTTGTAAAGGAACAAATGATGAATCAGGTAGATTAGTTAATGTAACATCGTCTCCTGCAGCTGTTAAAACTCTTAATGTAGATCCTGCTCCTCCAGTTCCTACAAATAAAGTAAAAGAAGTTTTACCATCTTGGTTTGGAGAATATATATTGTAAGTACCTGCAGCAGTAGAATTTGCCATTTGTAAAATAGTTGCTGAATTTACACCTAATACAGTGTTTACTGCAGCTGGAAAAGCACCTGTGTAACTTTGATAAACAATACCACCTGTTACATTATAACCGTTAGCGTTAGTTACTGAAGGTGTAAAGTTTTGACTAGCATCTGTCAAGTTGTTTGATCCTCCACTTGAATTAGTACCAGTTGTTAAAATACCAGGTTGTGGTATGTTTATTGTGTTACTTGGAACTACAAACAGTGAACTATTTGGTTGATTATTTGCCATTATTTTTATTTATTACTTATTGATTTAAATTTTTCTGCACCGCGTGAGCCAAAATATGCTACATACACGGTAATTAATAGTGATTTTAAAAGATCAACCCAACCTGAGTCTACACTAAAATCTATTTCAAAACTATCTAATAGTATTAAAAATACCATAGAAACAGTTAAAAATATCAACGTCATTGGTCTTGTGTTTTTTGAAAGCCATGAATCAGACTTCATATCACTATCCCAACGCTTTGATATTTCTTGCATTTCTACCATATCTTGCTCTAATAGTTTTAGAGCTTTTTCTTTATCTTCTGGTGGTAATACTACTGGATCTTCTTTTTGTATTAGGTTTTTTACTACACCTAATAAACCTTGATCTGGTAATACATCACCAACAGTTCCTAATATACCTGGTGCGGCTTTGCTTAAAAACTGACCGACTTTAGTATCTTTAAATTTTTTTTTAGGCATTTTTATAGGCCTCGTCTTCCCAAGGCAGATTTTTTGCTCCTTCGTTCATTGTAGCTCTAGGATAAACTTTACCTTTCCAGTAAACGTTTTTATCGTCGTAATCTAAATCACCACGTTTCATTTGATCTATATGAACCATTTCATGCTTAACAACTTTATCAAGCATTTTAGGATCTAAGTCTTTATTTATAATAATTGTGCCGTTGTTATTGGCTTTACCCATTACGCTTTCTTCCATATCAACATGATATATCGGAGTATTGTCTATTGGAAACGGTGCATTTAATTTAAAAGCCATATATTATTTTTTGTAAGGAAACAGTTTGTTTAATGCTCCTTGTCTGGCTTCACAACCGCAAGGGATGTTTAGTCCCTTGCTCATTGTGTCAACCATTTTCTTAATGCCTGTAGCTTTAGTGAACTTTGCGATGTCGTCTCCTAAACCTCTAGACTTCATACTATTAAGAATATGTTACTGTACTAAAATACAATTGAGCTGGAGTAGCAGCTTGATCTTTTCCAAGACTAACTGTAGAAACAACTCCACCTGGATTAGCAGTAAGTGCTCTTACAACTGCATCGTAAATTACGTTTGGTTTTCCAGTTGTTAAAGTTGGATTTCCAGTTCCATTTGTTCCTGTATGAACAGTGAAAGTAGCTTTTTCTGGGTTTGTTGCATCTGGTGTAGCAATTGCAGATTCTTTAAAACCTATAACTAAAGTTTTAGCATTTGCTCCACTTGCTCCTGTACATGCAATTGTTGCTATGTCTTCAACGTTAATTAGTACATCAAAAGATGGTCCTAATGGTTGAGCAGCATTAGATTTTAAAATTGGAAATTTAATAAATTTTGCCATTTTGTTTTGTTTTTGTTTTTGTTAATGTTTATGTTTGGCTAGGTTTATACAGTCCTAATCTGTTTATTTTACATGCAGTGTTTTCCTGCTGGTGAATCATACTTCATTTTACCAACTGCACCAGGACCAACAGGAAGTTTTTTCCCGCTAGTTGTTACAAAAGATTTTTTACCAGTTTTTTTACTTGTTATTACACCATTATCTTTAGCATAATTATATTCAAAAGTATGCTGCATTTTTCTTTCACCTGTTTTTGGATCTAAAAGACCTTGTTTTCTATCATGTTCTTTTACTTTTGCAGCATAATCAACATGATCATCTTTGTGCATTTTAGCAGGAGATTCATGACCCATTTTAGCTGGTGACTCGTGTCCCAT
>JAAXIF010000005.1 GCA_012270485.1 Sphingobacteriales bacterium
ACCCGCTGCAGTTTACAAAGAATTTACAATAAATTTAGTCGGACAATAATGATAAGAAATAAGAAACAGAGGAATAAGAAACATGAAAGTAAAATTTATTCGCTCACTACTTTCTGATTTCTTGTTTCTTATTTCTCTGTTTCTTATTTCCCTGTTCCTCTGTTTTCTTAAACTTTCACCAACTTCCACTTCCCACGTTTAAACAGAATAACACTTGTAATGGTGATACAGGTTTCTGTTGTTACGATGGCGATGAATACGCCGGTGGTGCCCATGTTCAGTACTTTGGAAAGTAATAGGGCAAAAGGTATTTGGAAAACCCAGAACCAAAATAAATTGATCCAGGTAGGTGTTCTGCTGTCGCCGGCACCGTTAAAGGCGTTGATCATGACCATACCCACACCATAGAAAATATAACCCAAGCTCACGATACGCAAAGCAGTGACTGCTGTTTTGGTAACGGCGGGATCATGTGATATGAGTCCTACAAAAAATTCAGCACCTACCACAAACAGTACAGATACAAATGCCATGAAGATGGCATTGTAGCGAGCCGTTTTCCAAACCGATTGTTCAGCACGATCGGGTTGTTGAGCGCCGAGGTTTTGTCCAACAAGTGTTGCAGCTGCATTACTCAATCCCCACGCGGGCATGATAAAGAAAATGAGTAAACGGATGGCGATGGTATAACCTGCAACAGCATCGCTACCAAAACCGGAAACAATTCTGGCCATCGCGATCCAGCTGGCAGAGCCGATGATGAACTGAAGGGTTCCGGTGGAGGCAATATTGGCGATGGAAGTGAGGATCTCTTTATTCGGAATAAAATGTTTGCGTACGATGCGTACAATATTTTTTCCATTGAATAAATGATAGAGCTGATACAATACACCAATACCTCTACCGGTGGTGGTAGCAATGGCGGCGCCGGTTAGTCCAAACTGATCAATCAATATCGGACATAATATGATGTTGCAGATATTGGCGAGCCATAAGCTTTTCATGGCCATGGCAGCATCACCCGCACCACGGAAGATACCATTGATAAGGAAGAGCAACATGATCACCAAATTACCGATGAGCATGATGCGGGTATAATTGGTACCCATGGCAACCACAGCTTCATCTGCACCCATGATTGCTAAAATATCTGCTGCATAAAAGACACCGATAATGCTGATCAGAACGGAGATGCCGAACGACAATAACAATGCTTGTGCACCGGCTTTAGCGGCACCTTCGGGATTTTTTTCACCAATTCTTCGGGCCACCATCGCAGTGGCTGCCATACTCAAACCGATGGCCACAGAATAAATAAGGGTGAGAAAAGATTCGGTAAGTCCAACAGTAGCGGCGGCACCGGCACCGAGTTTACTCACAAAGAAAATATCGACCACCGCAAACACAGACTCCATGCACATTTCAAGGATCATGGGTATGGCCAGCATGAATACGGCTTTACGGATACTACCCTGGGTAAAATCTTGGTGTTCGCTGTTAAGTGCTTCGCGGAAATAGCTGAAAAAGCCCTTCTTGGGCGTATGATTAATAGTGGTATTCGTCATTACAGGAATGCATTAAATAAATGGAGAAATAGTCCACCGGAGGCGAACGGTTTAAGGGTGTTGAGCGAGAATGGGTAGCAGTGATTCGGTGCTGGTACCCTGCTTAGATGTTCATAAAACAGGTATTCGTGTATGAATATCCTTCGGATGATTTTGAATATCTGATCCGGAGGCAGGGCAAAATTATTCTTTTCTTTTACAAATGCAATAATCCAAAATGGATGAGTGGTTAAAAACAAGGTCTTTAGCTGCATCAACAGCAGATTTCTATGGAATTGCTTTTGTTTTTCCGGTACAGGATGGTTGCTAACGGGCGGGTGTTGATGCTGTAACAGGAACTTGTCAGATAATCATAGCAGCTATTCATAAAAGGTTAGCAGTAATTAACGTATCCATATCGCATTTCTTAAAAGATATGCGTCAATCATGCGACAACTACGGGACAACAACGCGATAACTACGCGACAACCTATGAAAACCAACACTACAATAACCATTCAGCAAGAAGGAAGGCAGGTGAACCTTTCGGGTAGGGTAAGGAATGGGGGTGCCAGGGTGGGAAGGGAAAAAACAGGGTAATTTTTTTTGTTAGAAGCTAAGAATCAGTAAATTAGAATGCTTAATGACCCAAAAGATATTTGGTTCGCCTGAAACCAAACCCTGAGAAACGACCCCGGCAGTATCGCCGGGGTTTTTTATTTCAATACCGGCATACCAAAAACCAATTTTTTACGTATATACTATTGTTACTACCGTGTGAACTTTCAAACGGATAAGCTGTTGAATATCAAATTCCTATATCTTTATTACAAAGTTCAATATCCCCCCAGATGAACTGCTTGAGATTGATAAGGTCCAATGTCTGTGTGTTCGTGCGTGGAGTGCGGGGGGTGAATCTGTTTTCTAAACGACTTTCTTTTTTTTTATTTCTGTTAGTTTTTATTCCCACTGTTTCTTTCACACAAATAACAGGTGGGGGTATAATATCAACTTCGAATGGATGTCAAGTTTGGAATCTACCACATGCTTTTACAGGAACTGTATTTGTTGGTGATGGTGGCGGTTTCGAAGTATATGAATGGCAAAGAAGCCAAGATCCCACTTTTTTGATTGGACCAGTTACAACACTTTGTCCTACTCGAAATTGTACGGATGCAAGTAGCTTGTCTGGTACTTGGTATTATAGGAGGAAAGTATTTCGTACTGATATACCGGGAGATATCTTTTATAGCAATGTTCTTAAAGTAGTTATGATGCCAACTGTTTCAATCACTGGCTCATTAACGTTATGTCAAAATGCAGCAAGCCCTTCATTAACTGTTACAGCCACTGGAGGAACTGCGCCTTATTCCGTCACTTATTCAATAAATGGGGCTGCTCCGGTTACTGCTACTACAACTACAGGTGCGGGAACTATGACGGGTACACTATCCATTACGGTTCCTACATCTACGGCCGGTGTTTTTACTTATAGTTTAACCTCTGTTGTGGACGCTAATTCTTTATCTGAGGGTTGTACGAATACCAATGTAAGTAGCAGTGCAACGATTACTGTAACAGCGCTTCCAACTGCAACTATTAATGCTAATACCTTAACAGCATGTTTAAGTGGAATATCTCCGGTTGTAACCATAACAGGCTCAGGAGGAACAGCGCCATATACTTTTATTTATACCATTAATGGGGGGCCAAATCAAACTATCACTTCAACGGCTGCATCAGCGGATTTAACGGTTCCTGTAAGCTCCTCGGGTAATTTTATTTATCAGTTAGTATCTGTTCAGGAAAGTAGTACAACAGCTTGTATTAATGCGCAAACTTCTTCATTAACAGTAGTTGTTAATCCTAAGCCAGTATTTGCAAGTATCGATCCTTTAGAGCCAACAATCTGTTATGGTACTTCCTTTTTTAATGTAACCCTTACTTATTCTAATATTCCAACAGAATATAAATTAGATTGGAGTTCCCTTGCTACTAGCCATGGTTTTACCAATGTTGGTTATACGACAAATAACTTTATCTCTGGGTCTCCACTTACAATTGCTGTGCCTACTGCAACAGCTCAGATTACTACATACTCTGGAACGCTAACTGTACGAAACGCACTTACAGGTTGTGAAAGTGATCCAGGCACAGCACAATTTAAAATCAATCCAGTTCCAATACTGGGAACGATAACAGGAGTAAGCCCAGTCTGTGTGGGGTCGACCTTGAGTTTATCTAATTCTTTAGGAGGAGGAACTTGGACAATCAATAATGCAAATGC
>JAAXIF010000094.1 GCA_012270485.1 Sphingobacteriales bacterium
TTTTATTAGTTTCTTCTATAGCTTTCTTAACAAAAGCATCTTTTAACTTTCTACTGTAAGGTGGATTAACAAAGTTTCTTTCACCCCAATCAATTTCTAATCCATCAAAGTCTGCATATAAAGGACATGGATCAAAGTCAAACTTAAACTCTTCATGCAACTGGTCATATAACTCTTTTGGAGTTGCCCAATTATCGTGATTATTTAAGTTTCTATTCTTCATTATTCAAACTTGGGTGCTAACTTATGGTATTGAGCAGATTGATATCCAATCGTCTCGATATACTTAACTTCTTCTAATTCAACTAATTTTGAGAGCATTTTCTTAATACTATCGACTGACATAACATTGCCATTGGCATCTCTTACCTTGTCTTTTAAATCTTTTGGGAAGAAGTAATGATCTTCAGGGTGGTCTTTATCAGCAAATATAGACTCACGTTCTAATGCTTCTAATACTAGTTTCTGCTTATATGTCAGCTTATCTTTAGCCTTAAAATCTATGTCAGTAAGCTCTAGGTAGCCACTAGTAAGCTCTAATCCTTCACCTATAAGCTCAACTTCAGTAAATACAAAGTTCTTCTCAGCCATTCCTTGACCATCTTTATTAAGCGTTTGCTGAAAAGATACAAACATCTGATCATTCTTATCAGTTCTTTTAACTGAAAATTCGTAATCTAAAGATGCACCGATAACACTTGATCCTCTTGCTCTATTACCTTCATGCCCTGAATGGTGAACAATACAAACATTACAGCCATAAGCTGCAATCAAACCATCTAATTGATGAATAAAGTTACCTACATCTTCTGCTGAGTTCTCATTACCACCGCCAAAATTCCTTTGAAACGTATCAACAACTATCATGCCAATATCGCCTTCTATTGCTTTTATAGCTTCTATCTCTTGGGTTAATCTCTCAAAATCGTCTTTATCACCTATTCTTACTGCTCTATCTGATAGGTATAAAGGTATGCCAGTTAAACTGTATTGTGCTTGTTGCCAAGCTGATAAACGTCTTTTAACACCTCTCTGACCTTCTCCGCATATATAAAGTACAGGTTTCTTATATGCTTTATTGCCATAAAAGTCTTGACCTGATGCAATAGCACAACTCATAGCAATAGCTACAAAGGACTTACCGCTTTTAGGTGAACCCCATATCTGCATTAGTGATTCTTGCTCACATACGTCTTTTATCAGCCATTTAGGATTAGTTACTTGCGTTAGGACTTCATCTGCTCTTGTAAAGGTTATAGAGCCTTTTTCTTTCTTTTCTTTATAAGATTTAATGTATTTAACTAACGTATCATGCGTAAAATCATTACGTTCTGCTGCATCCCATAGATCATCTTTATCTGCAAAGTGTTCAGGTGCTTCAATAACCTTAACCTTACAGCCATTAGCCTTTAATTCTCTTGCTATTTCATTAGCACATTTAACCCCTGCTTCATCGTTATCAGCCCAAAACCATACTTCTCTACCATATATAGGCGACCAATCTGCTTTCTTCCAAGCATTAACACCACCATGCCAGCAACATACATCGCCTTCATAGATGCGTTTTGCACCTTGCATAGCTTTCTCGCCTTCACTAACAATTACAGGTTTATCTAATTGATTTGCGGTTATATATATAGGTAATAACCCTTCAGGTCTTTTCATCGACCAAGTGCCATTAGGATTCAAACTAAAGGGTGCATATTTCATAGGCAACCCTTCATGTCTTAATACTATAAAGTTGTCTGCATATTTAACTTTGACTGATGATTGTCTATATAGATCAACCATTTGCTCTCGCGTGAATGACCTCACATTACTGGCAATGGGGGGATTGCCATTCAGTATGGAGTTTTTAGGGGTTTGTAATGCAAGGTCATAACCAAACTGTTTGAGAACTTCAGAGACATCTTTACCATGCTGTTCGATTAGCCATTTAACACCACCGCCTATGCCTTCCTCAAAGTCATAGAATTGTCCTGTTTCAAGATTAAATACTAGTGATCCTTTATTATTCCATCGCCATTCGTTAGTCTTTTGGATTTTAGGCTCACCTAGTATTAGTCTTGCTACATCAGGTGCTATTTTTTGCCAATCGTAATCTTGCATTTAGAATGGAATATCGTCATCAGTTAGTTCTTGTCTATCTATCTGAGCTTGAGTAGCTGCTGCCACTTGTTGACTCATACTAACTTCGCCATCAGCAATCAATGGCTCTTCCCATACAGGAACAACAAAATCTGCTGGTCTATCCTTCCATCCTAAAAATTCAAATAAAGGTACGTTGATGTTTAATGCTTTAAGCTCAATAACCTCATATTTATTACTAAATTGAAATACAGGAACTTTGCCTTTATTAGCTTCTATGTCCTTATAGAACTGAACAGCCATCTTTTTAAATGCCTGATACTCACCAAAGCTAAATCTTGACCATAAAAACTGACGTTTATCATTTGTATAAAGATTCATGCTAAATGCTTCTTTATAGCCATCATCAGGCTTAGGTGTTTTGATAAATGGTTTATCGCTGTATTCAGTGTTGTATGTACCATTCCACATACCCCAACCTGTTTTAATGGTATCAGGGCAAACCATAATCTTATCTAAGGTTATAGCTTCCTCATTTGAGTACCATGTTTTATCAGCGTTTTTGTGCATGATATAACTTGTACCATTAGTATTATCATCGGAAAAAATATCTTCCATAATGCTCTCCTTATTTAATGTATAGTTCTATCGCCTATACTGTTTATATAAATGCGTTCAAGATATTCGTAATTAGACATCTTGTAGCTCTCGTAACTCTCATCATTAACAAAACCTAGCAACTCCAGTGCTAGACATATCTTTTCGTATCTTTCACGACAAAATCTTTCAAATTCATCATCCTGATACATTTGCTTTCTCTAAAATATTCTTTATGTCCTTACAGATATCTTCTAAAGGACACATATAGGTAACTTGATTGTGCTTAGGTGCGTTGCTGACTAAATAAGCTGGTATTACGCACATAATTGTTTTGCGATCAAACTTATAAATTAGTAGAGGTATGTATTTATCGCCAGCACTTTTTAAAACCTGATCCCACCATTCTTGGCGATACATATTAGTGTTTGATTGCTTATATCTTTTACATTCAATAGCAAAGTTCTTGTAATAAATGTCTGCTAATCCGCCTTTCCATGATTGGTCAAAGTTTCTTGAAACTCTATCTTCTATACCTTCACGTTCAAAACATTCATTAATCTTACGAACTATTAGACGTTCAAATGTTGCACCTTTAGTTCTTGAATTAATTGGCATTATTGATCCTTATATAAGATGTAACCAATAACGATTGCTAATAAAGCTAAAGTTCCTAATGTCATGGTAAACATATGAAATATAGTCTTGAATACCTCAAGCATCTTGTAAGTTAATTAGTTCTTCTCTACCGCTTTCGTACTTGATATATCTGTACTCTTTTCCAGCACCTTTTTGGTAGTAATAAATGGCTATTGTTTTATCAGCCTTTTCTTCAGCTAATCGTTTTCTCTGCTCTTCGACTCTTGTAAAAAACTCAGTCATTGTTCTTAGATTCTTTATGTGAACAAATACCTAGCTTGATAAGGAACTCGCCTGCTCCTTCAAGTTTCATGTAGTTTTTATCAGCAAACTCTTTTAATGCAGCGTGCATATCAGGTGTCAACCAAAGTGCCTTTTTTTCTTTAATATCTTTATTCATATTTATTTATACTCTCCATTTTTTATTTTATAGATTTTTATAACTATTACAATTACCAGTTTGATATTTATATA
>JAAXIF010000086.1 GCA_012270485.1 Sphingobacteriales bacterium
CAAGGTGGTGATTCCGCCTTTGAGAATCTTTTCGTTTTTGGACAACTTAATTATGATTTTGACAGGGATGATTTAAAAATAAGATCCATAGATGTTACTAGTGAATCAGCATTTGCAAAAGATGTAACCTTTTCAGGTAATATCAATGTTTCGGGAAGTGGTACTTTCATAGGAGATCTTAATGTTGATGAGTTGACTGCTCGCAATGCAAACGTTACTGGTATCGTCACGACAAGTGGAGATTTTTATGCACTTGGTAGATTCAGGGATGTTAATTCAAATCCTGGTTCAGCAGGTCAAATACTTTCATCAACAGGAAATGGTGTTGATTGGATTGATGCAGACACTACCAGTGTTGCAAACTCAGTTAATGTCGGAGTTAATGTAGATGGTACAAATGCAGATCAGTTTGTATCATTCTTTGGTGCAAATAGTGGTAATCAACCAAATCGTGTAGATAATGATTTTACATATAATCCAAGTACTAATACATTAAAAGTTGGAAATATAATTGATAGTAGTGGTAATGCCAGTGCTTTTGTAACAGGTATGATAATATTATGGTATGGAAATACTGGCAATATTCCTGGTGGTTGGGTATTATGTGATGGAAATAACAGCACTCCTGATCTAAGAGATAGATTTGTCATTGGTGCAGGTAATAATTTTACTGCTGGTAACACTGGTGGTAACAACTTATTAACTTTAACAGAAGCAAATCTTCCTTCACATCGACATTTTGTTGTAAGTAATAGTTTTGGAGGACAAAATAGAACTGGATCTAACGTTAGTGCAAATAATCAGGTTGCCAAGGGAACTGGTGCTGGTAACATATTTGAAACTTATAACTTAGCAAGCACAGGAAGTGATGCATCAGCAGGTCGTAGTTCATCAATTGGAAGTGGCACTGCTATTGATAATAAACCTTTATATCATGCTCTTTGTTATATAATGAAAACTTAATTATGTATGATGAAAATTTGAATATGCCAGAGGTCTTTTTAAATCAAGACTTTATAGGTGTGTGGGATAATGTAATTCAAAAAGATTTTTGTAATTTTATTATTGATATTATAGATACGTCAACACAAATTGTTAATCGAGACAATCATTATGTTCAGGATCAACAATTAAATTTAGAAGCATTCAATCCAAAAGCAGCAAAGCATATATTAGATGCTGTGAGATTGTGTTTAGAAGAATATGTTTCATGGTTTCCATTTTTAAAAGAGTGGAATTTTCACAGTAGTGGTTGTTTACTACAAAAAACAATTCCAACTCATGGGTATCATAACTTTCATTCAGAGAGTGGTGAACTAACAAACGCATCTAGAACTTTGGTTTGGTCTGTTTATTTTAATGACGTAGAACAAGGTGAAACAGAGTTCTTGTATCAAAAACAAAGAATTAAACCAGTAGAAGGAAGAGTTGTTATTTTTCCTGGCTCATTCACACATCTACATAGAGGTAATCCACCACTGAATACAAAATATATTGCAACTGGTTGGTTAGCAACTAATACGATTGGTGCAATGAACTGCATCATGTAGTTGACACAACCAGATATATACCTTATAATGAGTTTTGATGGGAAATTATTATGTTGGATGAGTCAGTAGTGGGTGTCATAGTGGACATCTGTGCTAGATCTTTTCTTGTGTTAAGTAATGAAGGAAGAGAGAGAAAGGTAACTTGTGATAATTCTGATCAATTCATGAGAATACTTAAAGTTTGTAATGACCAACTGCCAGTTGAATTAATTAAATACGATAGTATTACTTCATAAATATTATGGTTTTAAAGAGAAAAATGGAAAAGGAGAAAACTCCTGTGGAAAGATTGCATGATGATATTCGTCATGCTATTGAAAAAATAGAAAAAAATACTGACGATGAAATTGTACGTATTCATACTACTCATGATGACGCAGGCTAAATAGTTTACCTGCTTAAAATCTGTGTACAAACTCTCCACCAAATTTTGCTGGTTTGACGATAGTAAGATGATCGTCAAAATGTTTTTTATCAATGGGATACCATTTACTTTTGATGAATTACCTTTTGGTCATATATGGGATGAAGAGTTATGTCAGGTGGCAGATGAAAACCCTTGTTATGACCCAGAGTACATGTATAAAGCATATGGGTACTTGATGTTAGAAGAATTACATCCATTATATTTTCCAGTAGAACTAGAAAATCCAGAACTTTTACCTGATGATTTAGAATATCTCTACGAACAGGAAGAATTTACCTAACTAAATACATTATAGCAATATTTTGGCGAATATAAGAAGATGCCTCTTAATAAACTAGAGAATTTTATCAAGAATACTGAAGGTCGTATTCTTTATGTGAATCCAAATGACATTGATTCGACTGATGCGATCACGAATCAAGGTAATTCACTTGCAGCACCATTTAAAACGATACAAAGGGCTCTACTAGAGTCTGCTAGATTTTCATATCTACGAGGAGCAAATAACGATTTAATAGAAAGAACAACAATATTAGTATATCCAGGCGAGCATGAGATAGATAACAGACCAGGTTTTGCAATTAAAGATGTAGGTGGATCAGCAACAGCAGTGTCTCCCTCTGGTGCAGAAACAACAGCACAAACTACATTATCACTAGATTTAACATCTAATTTTGATATAACACAAGAAGATAATATTTTATATAAGTTTAATAGTATTAATGGTGGTGTAATTGTACCTCGTGGTACTTCCATCGTTGGACTTGATTTAAGAAAGACAAAGATAAAACCAAAATATGTTCCTAATCCGACTGATATTACAGTTGCATCTTCTGCAATATTCAGAGTAACTGGTACTTGTTACTTCTGGCAGTTCTCTATCTTTGATGGAGATGAAGCAGGTTTAGTATATACAGACCCCATTGATTTCTCTGCAAACAATCAATCAACACCAAGTTTCTCACACCATAAACTGACTTGTTTTGAGTATGCCGATGGTGTTACTGTTGACAATCGTTTCAGCTTGACTGATCTTGAAATATATTATGCCAAGTTATCAAACGCATTTAATATATCATCTACAAGAGACATAGATCAAAAATATCCAGCATCATCCGATGGATTTGCTCCACAAAGACCTGAGTTTGAAATTGTTGGTGCATTTGCGTCAGATCCACTCTCTATTTCTACATTAATATCTGGTGATGGTGCAACACCAGGTAATGTTGTTACAGTTACTACAACCACACCACATGGATTAAGCAGTGGAACTCCAATCAAACTTAAAGGTGTTTCCGTTCCTGATTATAATATTTCAACTAAAGTTGCAAGTGTTCTTACAAGCACACAATTCACTTACTTACTACCATTTGTCAGACCAAACTTACTAGCAACACCACAGTCAGTCGCATCTGCAACAATTACAATCGAAACTGATACTGTTTCTGGTGCATCACCTTATATCTTCAACGTGTCATTACGTTCTGTATTTGGAATGAATGGTATTCTCGCTGATGGTGCAAAAGCAACTGGATTTAGAAGTATCGTTGTTGCACAGTTCACTGGTATTTCATTACAGAAAGACGATAGGGCATTTGTAAAATATAATGAAACATCAAGAGCATATGAAGGTATAACAATACAACTTTCTAAGGGTGCTTCATTATCAAAAGAGTCATCATCACTTGACCCATCGACTGTTTATCACTTAGATAGTAATGCAATCTATAGAAGAGAGTGGCAGACAGCACATATTAACATGAAGAATGATGCAATCATGCAGATTGTGTCAGTGTTTGCGATTGGATT
>JAAXIF010000069.1 GCA_012270485.1 Sphingobacteriales bacterium
TCATGCACTTGAAACGAAAAAATTATCAAATTCGTCTAATTATGCTTATTTCTTCGGAACACCTGTGGTCAGGCGACCAACAACGGCAAGGAAACTTTCCAAAAATTATCGCACACAAACCATTATGCATCATTCAAAAACGACAGAAAACAGGTGATTTGACCTAAATATTTTGTAAATTTGAAAAGCATGTAAGCTTAAAACATATGTTTAATACAATTGAAATTGACAGAAGTAATCTGACAATAATGGGAGTTAAGTTTTCGGACTTGAATACCTTAGAAAGCACTGCAAACGCTTTGGGGAGTAATATGTTTGAAGGCTTTAAGCCCACACCAAAAGGGATTGAAATAATTAGAGACTACGTAACAGGTAAAATTTCGCTTTCAGAGCTTGTGGCATTCGCCAAACAAAAAGCCTATGTATAATTCCTACAAATACATAGACCCTGACTTCACATACACTTACCCCGAGACAAAAATTTTAAGGAATTTACTGGACATTACCGACCCTGAAGTATTACTTTTTGTTGAGAGTGGTGCGGTAACTAAACGATTGCAAGAACTTTATGAAAATCCTATCAAAATAAAGGGTATTGACAGCCTTTTTGAAATTCATAGACATTTATTTCAAGACATATACGTTTGGGCGGGTAAAAAACGAGTCGTTGAAATAAGCAAAGACGGTAAACAGTTCTTCCCAACTTTTCACTTTGACAACGCTTTTAGATACATTGACCAATTAATTACCGACTTTAAGAAAATACCGAAAGACAACAAAAAAATGTTAGCCGAAAAATTGGGAGAAATACTAGATAACGTAAATTATCTACATCCATTTAGAGAAGGCAACGGACGAACACAAAGAGAGTTTTTAAGACTATTGGCTTTGGAAAAAGGATTGATATTAAACCTCAACCCACCTGACAACAAAAGTATATATGAAAAATATATGAAAGGCACTATCGAAAGCGATCTAAAGACTTTAACAGCGCTTATTTTCGAACTAATTGACACAAATGGATTATAGAAGAGAATATGCGACTGCTGTTGAACATAAACTTTTGGAAAGTTCCAAAACTTTCCAAAAGTTGTCGCACAATAACCAACGGCGTTTCAATTTTTTTCCGTATGTAAGCAATAGTATCTTCCATACATCTATGTGTTTTCTTTGAGTCTTGTTCTCCTTTTACTAGGTATGGACTATCGATACCCTTTAATTGATGTACAGATACCCCTCCGTAGTGTAGAAGAGATCCCAAATGAGCAGTGGAGGATAGTCAAATGAACATTGAATGAATAACGGACCTATAACGGACTTGTAACGCACTTATAACGGAGGAAAAGCGCAGTACTACTATCACTTTAAATAAATTTTGTATATTTCTTGAAATCCTTTGTCAGGGCCCGTCAAAATAATTTTTTGAGGCTAAGTGAAAGTGTTGGAGAAATGGTTCATTACGAACGTAGTGGTCAATTTTTCACACGTACAAAGCCAGTTAAAGTAACCCAATCTGAAAACTCACGAAAAGCAAGCGTCGAATTTGGTCGCGCCAGTGACGCGGCTTCTGTATTGTCTTTTGTAATATGGCTTTAGTTGCCGCGGCAGATGACCAAATCTTCGCAAATCCTTTAACGCTATCTAAAGATTACTAATCTCAAATTCAACAATCTTACTACTGCAACAAGTTTTTAAAACCATTCTTGTGCGCTTACCATTACTATTGTCTTTCCAAAACGTAAGTGTACCGTCTTGGTACTGAGGTTTATCTTCATCTGCTATATTCCAATCAGAAAAAACACTTTTTAAAATGTCTGCCCATTTTTTATAGACACGATATGTATTTTCTTTGGTTGATGAATGAATGATCTCTGCGTGATAAATGTATTGATCTACATTTTTAATCGTATTGTCTTTCTGTACCTGATTGAAATTATTTCTACGGATATACACGTTTTTGAAACCCAAATCAATCAACGAAGCATAATACTCATTTTTACTACTGCCTAAGTTATCAAACTGCGATTTATTGGCCGGATCGATCAGCTTTCCTTTTACATCGTAAAAACTTTCATTGGCTCTTGTAGCCAGTTTCAGCAACTTAGGTTTTACAGTGGATAGATCTGTTGAAGGTTCAATCAGTCCAATCTCCCTCATTCTCATGGCAGCCTCAGTATAAAAAGATCGGTTTTCCTGTGAGCTACGGATTTTATTGTACCATCTGTAAGCTTCATCCAGGTCTTTATTTACGTTTGTCGTACCTTCTTCATACATTTTCCCCAATTCCAATTGTGCAGGCGCAAACCCTTGTTTGGCCGATTTCTCCATATAGTGAAATGTATTTGTGAGGTTACCATTTTGTTTTTCAAGCAGCGCCAGATAATAACCTGCTTTATTACTGTTGCGATCAATGGCCTTCAGGTAAAGTTCTTTAGCCTTTTGCCCATCGATTGGCAGACCTCTGAGACCTGTCTGAAAATAATACGCCAATGCTAACAGTGCATCGGGATTACCGAAGTCGGCTGATTTTTTGGTCCAAGAGAGTTCCACTACTGAATCTTTCTTGACACCAAAACCTATCTGATAAAAATAAGCGATTGAATTCATGGCTTCTGTATGCCCACGTTCTGCAGACTGTAACAGCCATTTCATTCCATCAATATAACCTTGTGGATCTTTGGCACCTTCACTGTAATAACAGATACCGAGTCGGTATTGATGAATCGGGGAAAGATCTTGAATATGTCTGAGATAGATGGATTTCGCATCAGCATATTTTTGTCCATAAAAGTATCCATCTGCCGATGACAGTTGATTCTTCACAGTTTCAGATTGAGCACTTGCCTGTATAACGCACAGGCTTATTACCATGAGATATAAGAAAATGAGTCTAAATGATTTCATCTACTAAAAATATAGATTCTTACAAATCAGATCATACTTGTATGCTAATTTTTATTATCGATGCTTCTTTTAAAATGGGGATTATTGAAAATGGTGATATTGTTGGTTAATCTATAATTGCGGGGAGTTGTTGGTCAGGCTAGGTAATAACGGCGAGTGAGGTATTAAATATTGAATTCATATTTTTTCTTTAGCTTTATACTATGACACGTAAAGCTATTATTGAGAAGACGCTTCAGGCCATCAATCGGTTACCTGAAGACAAAGCAGAAGAAATTTCTGACTTCGCTGATTTTGTGTCCAAACGTTATGAAGACCACAAATTGACTGAGTCGATTCAGAAAATGGTATCTGATGCTGATACCTTCTCTTTTCTCGAAGAGGAGGAAGAAATTTACACAGTAAATGACCTAAAACAGGTCTATAATGACTAAGGGCGATATCGTTTTAATCACTTTCCCTTTTACAGATTTGAGTGGCACCAAATTGAGACCAGCTATTGTACTCTTTCAGAATGACACAGATGTAACTGTATGTTTTATCACAAGCAAACTTGAGTAGAAGGAGGAGTTTGATATTACGCTTAATCCTTCTGTTGAAAATGGACTTAGAAAGAAGTCATTAATTCGTGTTGCTAAGATTGCAACATTGGATAAATCATTTGCGAAAGGGTTGCTTGGTAGGCTTACGGGACAAGAATTGATTCTATTAAATGAGAAACTTAAAGCGTTATTACAACTATAATTTTTTGAATCACTTCAAACAGCAGTTTTTGGAGTGTAAACTTTTGATGTTGTTAGTCAGACGACCACAGGTGTTCGGAAGAAATAAGCATAATTAGACGAATTTGATAATTTTTT
>JAAXIF010000012.1:0-15359 GCA_012270485.1 Sphingobacteriales bacterium
TTCGCAGAGGTTTCGTTGGTTATAAGAGCGTTGTATCCAACAGCCGTGTTATCTGAACCTGTTGTTATTGAGTCGCCAGCTAGACCGCCAATTAAAGTTGAACCTGTTGCCGTGGTGATTACTACACCTGCTTCATGCCCCACCGCTGTATTGAACGCATCAGTGGCTGTAGTGTAATTTTGATTTGATAAAGCCCCACGACCAACTGCTATTGATTTACTACCAAGTACATTTGTGGCAAGCGCACTTTTTCCTATCCCCACGTTGCCTGATGCTGTCGTAGTGTTTTGTAAAGCTGCGTGTCCAACCGCCGTATTATTATCGCCCGTAGTGATAGCCGTACCCGCTTCATCACCTATTACGGTGTTTTGATTGCCGCCAGAGGTAATGCTGTCGCCAGCGTTAACTCCTATTCGTAAGTTACTGGTTCCAGAGGTGGGTGTTGTTATAGAGCCAGAAACCAATGCGATAGTCTCAACCTCTGTGCCACCATCTGTAGTAAAGAAGCGCAAAGCCCCATCTTCAGAGCCATCACTAGCATCCATGATTTGAGAAACCATGTAAGAAAAGCGCGTTACGTTCCCACCGTCATCATCCGCATTGAAAGAAATTAGTCCTGCGAAATCGTTATCTGCTGGGCTACCGCTATCTCTGGTTAACGCTAGTCTTGGCCCAGAGTTTTCATCAGCATCTGTGCTTTTTAATGTAAGAGTGTCTGAGTTATCGGTAACAGTAATGGTTGCAGCAGAAGACGAAGTGAATGCTCCATCTACTTGCAGCGTAGAAGCCATATCCACAGCACCATCAATGTCCACCACATCTAGGTTAGTGGTGCCATCAACGTCTAGGTCGCCTGAGACAAACAAGGAGGGGACAGACAGATCAGTAAACGCATCCACCATCGCGCCGCCTGATCCGGCACCATCCGAGTAGATCGCCTTCGTCTGGCCATTCGGGACTGTTACCGTCGCCCCACTTCCCTGCTTGATGATGATTGAAAATCCGCCGCTTGTTGCATTTTCTATGAGCCACAGCTTCGAGACGGTATTCGGGCCAATAGTTATGGTACAAGCAGAATCTAAAGTGCCAGTGTACTTGAGGAAAAGACTGCGGCCAGGGTCAGTAGAACCATCAGCAATAGTAGTAGTGTGCGTGTCGGCATTGGTTGTAATTGCCTCCGTGCCAAAGCTAAATGCCTCTGCAATTAATTCGAGGTTAGTATTTGTACTCGTGCCCCATGTCCCGGATTCATCTCCAGTGGCGATTTCTTTGAGCCGTAAATCATTTACATAAGTTGCCATATTAAGCTACCTCTTCCCAATTCGGTGTCTGGCTATCATCAACATTTGACCAGCTTGGTGTTTGACTGTCATCAATATTTTGCCAGTTTGAGTCTTGGCCTGGAATAATTTTTCCCCACACCAGTGCGCCGCCAACCAAGCCAGTAGCAGACACACCTGTAGGAACAACATCAGCCGCTGCAGTTGCAGTGACAGTTCCAATCGCTGATGTAAGTTCAAACCCTGAGACACTGATGACGTTGTTTGTGACCAGCGAGATCGTGCCAAGAGCAGAAGTTCCTTCCAAACCTGTGACAGAGACATTTGCGGCAGCGTCAGTTGTGACAGATCCGACTGATGCCGTTCCAGAAACGCCTGTGACAACGGCTGTCCCCGCCGCATCAACTGTAATCGTGCCAATCGCAGACGTTCCGACATTGCCTGTAACTGATGTATTAGCCGCTGCTGAGACCGAGACAGAACCGACTGCACCTGTCCCAGAAACTCCTGTGACGCTTGTGTTAGCTTCTGCGACAACGGTGACAGATCCAACTGCGCTCGTTCCTGCAACACCTGTAACTGAAGTATTAGCTGCTGCCGCAACTGTAACTGTACCAACGGCTGAAGTCCCTGCGACACCCGTGACAACAACTGGGATTGGTTCACCCCATGTACCTTGTCCCCAAGTGCCTCTACCCCAGCCAGTAACATTCGCCACACATTAAGCCCTATTGATTATGACTTTGATCTTTTTGTTGTTTGACCCACTTCAAATACTCTTCTTCGGTCATTTGCCTCTGTTGAGTTTGCTGGGCCACAACATATTAAGCGATTCTGATTATCGCGTTTGAAGCATCTGCTGCAGGAAACTGTATGGTGAAGTCACCAGCTGTTGATGTCTTATCGCCACCAAAATCCAACGCGCATACAGATGGATCACCAGAAGCACTGTCATTAAATATAAGTGCACCCCTGGCGGTCACTGTTGCATTTGAAAATGTTAGGTCTGCAAAATCTGTGAAAGCCGTAGTGCCTGATGTGGTTGGATCTACACGAGTCAAAGAAGCACCTTTTGCGGTGTAGTTTGTGCCGCTCACTTCATTTGATGTTGTATACGCAGTTGTGCCAGCACCCAAGCTTGCCGAACTTGTATACAAAGCAAGGTTAAACGTGCTGCCTCCAGTGTTCTTGAAGTTATGAACCGCTTCCATAAGTTCCTTTTTGAAACTTGTGCATAAAGCCGTCGTGATAGCCATTAGAGCCTCCTAATTATTTCAGCCACATCTTCGTGGCCTTGTCGGTTTAATTCGTTAATAAGCGTCGTTCTGTCGCTCTTAATCGCCTCTCTCATATAGTATGCAATTAACTTCAATACAGCATCCTTAAATGCTACAGCCTGTTGAGCTATGACAGGATGGCATTCTTCTCCAACACTGACGATTCTGTCAGATAACGTCTTTGCCCAAAAATCCACATCATGTCCTTTGAACTCTGTGGTCGCTACGGATACGGTTCCTATCTCGCTTTGTTGCTCACTAAAAAACATTATTATGCTCTGTTGATGTCGTACCTAGCTTCATCTCGTGCGCCATAGCCCTCACCAAGTTTCTTCAACGCAGCAACAGCTGCAGTAAACCTTTGCTCATACTGCGCAACTTCCTCTGGAATCTTCAAGAATGTTGCAGCTTCAACCAAAGTTCCATACAGCAATGCATCAGGTGCGTTGGTTGATAACCAGGTGGTGCCGCTGTCAGAGCCTGCAGTCAATGAATCAGGTCTATATTTGTAGTGCAACTCAAATGTATATGTGCTGTCTGGCGTTGGGCCTAATATAAATGTCGTGTCATCAAACAACGCATAATACTTTGGTGTACCAGTTGTTGCTGGATTAGGTGTGTAGTCTCTAATAAACGAAACATGCTTGAAGAGCAGATAGATGTAAGCACTACTAGATATGACTGCCAAGCTGTATGGTGCTAAGAAGTCTGTAGGCGTAGACAAGTATGTATTGCTTGCTGCAGCTGTGCCTGTGACATTTTTTCTAAACACAGGAAGCTCTACATTTTTCAGAATGCGCTCTTCTGCTTCTTTGATAAACGTATTTAAGTCAGCGACAAACGTTGTCTCTGAAGTCTCACAGTAATCTTGAACTGTGGATTTTAGTGTAGCTAGTGTAAAGCTCATGATATCACCACCGTCACTGTGCCTATTTCACCTGTAGCAGCATCTTGAGAAAACTCACTGCCTATCACATCTCCAGTGACAGACATCATGCTGTTTGCATCTATTGTTCGCACAACCCCTGCTCCTGCAACCACTCCGGGCGGAACATCTGGTCTAGGATGCCGCAATGCCTCTGGGTCTGCCAAATGACGCACAGGTTCTAGTTGCGGATGTTTTGGCTCAAAACACTCTGGACAAACACGAAACCCATTCCACTCTTCTTGGAGTTGAGTGTATTTGTATCTAAAGCCGCATCGATCACATATGGCTAATGAATGTTTGCCAGATGCATAAGCCATTACGCTCGCCTATAAGATCTAATGCCGGGTGCTATGTTTAGAGAAGCCCGATCCTCATCTTGATCTGCAGCCCGTGCAAACTCTTCTTCATAGAAAGCTTTGAGCATTTGAACACGATCTGGAGCTTTCTTCAGCGCAATGTAATACGCAAGACCAGCAGCCAAACAAGGATAGAACCTGAAAGGCGTATCCACTGTGTTTACAGATGCATCTGCATCTTCAATCCGAACTAATCTATTGATGATCACTTGATCAGTAGAGTTCTCTGATGCAGGCCAAATATATAGCCTGGGGGTCAGCTGCTTATCTAAGAACCATTGAGTGGGCCTAGCCTGAGTATCTTTATTTGGGATGTTCCAATACTCAGATCTTCCAATCTGACTCATCTGTATGTCAGTTGTTTCACTGTTTTCTGTTCTACGCAGAACAACATCAAGAACATCAATCGTAGTCGCAGATAGATCAAGAAACTCATCACCAACTGTCAACGTCGTTGTCGAGTTTGTAACTGTCCATTGATTAAGTCCTCTATTTGCCCAATCAGCAAACAAAAGATTCAACGATCTGCGAGCCGTTACCGCGTCATAAGATGTACGCAGTTCAAGCCCGCATCGTTCAAAAGCTTCTTCGATGAACTCAGCTACATCTGGTGTGAAGTCGCTGCTACCAGAAGTTGTCATCAGGTATAACTCTTGATTACTTCTAGAATTACCGTGTAGGTATCTCCACTGCTCGCACCAATTGTGGTGAACTGAACATCGCCAGTTTTACCACTGCCAGCGTTATTAGGTATGCCAGAGAACGGAGTGTAATCATGCATACCATTTGAGTCTGGAGACAACGCGATGATCAAAGTATCAGTGGTTGCGTCGTTTAAAAGCTGAACGCCCATGCCAACGCACTGCCACCATATCTTTGATATCGCCACCTCAGTGCAAGAATCACCGCCACTATTTTTTGTAAGTGCGCTTACATCAATCTTGGTAACTGCGCTTTCGCCAGTGCCATCGCTGATGTTTGTGAACTTTAAAACAGCTTTGCGATTGTCATCCTGAATTGTTTGAGAAGTTACTGTATCAGCCATTTTTTCTCCTAGGCAAAGAGGGCAAAAGCCCTCTTGTTATAGCCACATGTCTATTACTGATCAGCAAACGCAGGAGCAGTGGTACTCGTAACATTTCCAAAGATTTGATAGTTAGTTGTGTCTATACCCATGATGGTTACATCAAAGCCAGCAGGGACATTGAATTGAATGCTGCTGTTTGAGTTGCCATCAGAGAACACTGAGCTAACTTCATTACCGTCTGTATCTAGGAAAGTAACTCCACCGATGTAAAAGTTGGTGTTACCCGGAGTTACGATGATTGCGTCAGTGGCGTCAGCCGCTCCACCTGCATAAACGAATCTGAACATTGATCCAGCAACTGGCGCTGGCAATGTGTAAGTGTTGTCTTGTCCGCCATCTGGCACCAACAAAACTCGACCACTGTGGGTGGCGTTAGTAAGAGTAACGTCGCCGTCTGAAAGGCTTACGGGAGCGCCCCCATAAGTAGTAATTTCTGTAATCGCACCGCTAGTTCCATCTTTGCTGATGGACTTAAATCCATTCTCTGATCGGACGGGGCCGTTGAATGTTGTATTAGCCATGTTGATCTCCTGTCTTGGCTATGTCAGGCGCGGGATGCACCTGTCAGGGATATGAGTTTTATACAGCAGAAAAAGAAAAGGGGCAACAAGTGCCCCTTTCTTTCAATGTTTCATGTGAAACATTAAGCGCCTTGTGATGCGAACACAGCGCGCGGGTTACTGAAGCCGAAGCTATAACGCTCCCTGGCCTTGTAACGCACGTTACCAGTGTTGAAATCACCTTCCATAGAAGTGGCGATTGGGCTTCGCTCAAAGTGCTTGAAGCCGTCTGGGCAGTCGGTCAAGACAAAGAATGCATCAGTGTCAGTCAAGAAATGGTTGACTGCGTAGCCTTGAGGCAGCAGACCCATGTTTCTGATTGCGTTGATGTCGTTGTCAGCCGTTTCTACTCGTCCGGGAGTTTCCAGCAAACGATCCGCTACGAACTGAAGTTGAGGCGGAACAATCAGCTTGGTTCCTTGCAGAGCCAAGATCATGTTTCGATCATCAACAAAAGTCGAGATGCTGATCAATGCGTTCTCTAACGAAGTTTCGTTGAGGTCTGAAAACGCAGAAGGACGGTTTGAGAAAGTGCCGCCACCAGCAAGAGGGTGATCAGTGGCGACAAGAGACTTGCCGTCACCGCCCAAGAAGCTAGAGCTAAACGCATTGTTCAATACGTTTGCAGCTTTTACTTGCTTAGTGTGTGCCATGCTACGAGCCAGCGCCTTCGTATAACGCGCACCAAGGCGGTCATACAAATTGTCTTCAACCGCTTCCTCGGTGAGCGCAAAAGCGAGCGCGACGGTCTCGTGCGTATATCGTGCGGTGAAACCTTCAGAAGCTTGGTCGTATGCAACGCCTTGCCCTTCAGATTTATCACGCGCATTACCAAAGCCTACGATCAGAACTTCTTCTTCAAACGCTCGGTCTGAAGCTTCGGTTTCAAAGATCTCGGCGTGCTCGTTTTCATAACGAGCGTATTCCATGCCAAATAAAGCGTTGAGACCAGGCTCTAGCTCTTTGGCTAATTGTGCTCTTGAAATAGCCATTAGTTAGCCTCCTATGCTAAGCCCGCGCCTTTTTGGCCGAATATTGAGTTCTGAATAACAACGAGAACGTTGGTATTCGCCGTAGCAACATCTGAGTTTTCTGGGTCAGCAGAAATATCGATGGCCTTAATAGGCAATCCTGCAGTTGTTGCGCCAGTGGTGACATCAAGCTCTGCGCCTGAAATGCCTGTCACTGTGCTGCCAGAACTGGTGTACACGATGTCGAAGTTACCGAACAAGTCAGCAACTGGGAACGTGTCATCAGCTTGGATTTCGTACACAACATTCGGATCATCAATGATAAAAGCAATGATGTCTGAAGCGTTGGTGCTTGCAGGGTAAAAGTTGCTGAACACTTGTTCCTTGGTTGTAGGATCAGTGTATTGACAGCCGTTAAATACGCCAACGATAGGCACAGTGCCTCCGTCTGCGTGAACCTCTACCGTACCACCAGTTACTTGAGCAACCATATCTCCTTGGAAGATAGCAGTGCCATAGTTAGCGGCGATTCGATATCGGCTTTGTCCTCCGGTATAGGGCGCTCCCCCTATCATCCGTACTGGACGCATACCAAAAGCGGCATCTTGATTTGCCATTTTTGAATCTCCTAGTTAAACACAATCAAAAAGAGGCTACGATTTGTTGCCTCGGCCAAAAGATACCTGCGTCTTTCTCTCTTTTGAGATTGGCATTGCAGGGTGTTCATCGCGCATCAAGTCATTATCAACAGCTTTCATTTGTTGATCAGTCTGTTGCGCAAAATAAGCATTTCGCTCTTCCACAGTCTCTTTTGGAATCTTGGTTAACATCAAGCCACCGACACCGACTGTGCCTGCATGGTTACCATCATCGATAACAGGTAGGTCATAGCCTTGAACTTCGCTCGGATGTACAGGTTCGTACCCCTCACGAAAGCGCATGTGCACGTTAGTTTTATCTGCTTCACCGCGTATGTGAGTTCTCACCCAACGATACTGCATTCCATCAGGAGCCTCTGGAGTCTCCAATACTTGAGGTGGAGTCCACGGTTTTCTTGCAGCCTTTGAAGACCGAGAAGAAGCGTTTCTTGGGGTTCTATTAGAACCTGGTGTGTTAGTTTCTTCGCTCATGAACCTTGTAACCTCATCTTTTGTTTTGCGTACTCCTTAAACGGAACCCCTAATTTTCTAGCAAGTTGCTGTTCGCTGGGGCTAAGTTTAACTTGACGATTATTTTGATTGCGTCCACTTCCTGTTATGCGCGTACTGGAGACAACGGTCTGGACGGGTTGTTGTTCGCCTCCTGCGGGAAACTTATGAGGAAGTTCCTCCCTCATACGTCTATCTATTTGAGAGTAGTATTCATCAGACTCTAAGTCAATTCCACTGCTCTGCAATTCATTGTGTATGGCAAATGCTACATTTGTCATCACACTATCTGTTCCGAACCATTCGTTGTTGGTCGCCCACTCTTGCGCTCGAACAGATGGTTCTTCGTAAACAGGCTGGTCTTGTTGCCCGTAAACGGGATTAGTAAGACCTTGTTCACGTTGAAGTTCTTCAAAGCTTTGTGCTTCTGTTGCTTGTTGATTCTGCTCTTCAAGCCACGCATCGTACTGCACCTTGTAATCAGCCAAATCTTGCCGATACTTTGCAAGCGCGTTTCGATCTGCTTCTGCTCTAGCAAGAAGCTGTTGAGCTTCTGCCATGGCTTCTGGATCACCAGATTCGTAAGCAGTCTTCAAGTTACGTTTAGCCGCTTGAGCTTGAGTCTCAACACGGTTTTCCATCTCTTGGCTGTAGTTTTCTTGAATCTTTAGATTCTGCTCAGCACTGGATGTTTGCGTGCTTTTAAGCTGCTCAGCCAACGCCTCGTTCTGCGCCTTGATCTCTTTGGCATACTGCAATGCCTGAAGCTCACGACGCTGATACTCTTTTGCTTGCTTTACAGCTTGATTGATTCTGTTTTGAGCCGTTCTGGCTTTTACTTCAACCTCAGAAAGCTCCTCTTCATCGCTTGGCTCTGGGGCGTCAAAGTCTTCTTGAACAGCATCTTCTGTGACAGGTGCAAGATCGTCAGCTTCCTCTTCAGAAAACTCAATGATTGCATCCTCTTCTTGAACTTCTTCTTCAACTCTACGCCCTTCTGGGAGCGCAGCTTTGTTTATGTTCTCTTCGTTATCTAGCTTAGATAACGCTTCGCTCAGTGTTTCTTCGCTCATGTTTCACCTATGCAGACTTAATATCGTCAGGATTAAGAATCGTTCCAATCACTTCATCGTCATTGATGATGCGAACTTCATGGTCATCTTCCAAAGAAAAACGAGCGCCTGCATATCTACCAATAAGCACCCAATCGCCTTTCTTGCACCATGGCTCGCCACCGAACTTATCGTAATCTTGATAAGCCAATGGGCCGACTTTCATGACATAACAAACGGATGTAGCTAAGTTCTCCTTGCTCACAGTGGACTCAAGAAGCTGTATGCCACCATCTGTTACGCCTTTTCCCTTGTATGGCAGGACTAATAGTCGCCATCCTGTGGGGTCAGGCATTCTTTCAATCAGAGATTTGTCTAACACGGTAGGGTCTAAAACCCTTTCGCTTTCGCTTACATATGCGTCCGTAACGGACGGTTTTGCTGCGATGGAATCTAAAGATAGATCACTCATCGAGGGGGTCTCCTTCAATCTGCAACGCTTCTTTTATTTCGTCACGCAGGGTGCGAAGCATTGATAACTCACCCATTGCGAATCTGTAATCCTCCATCGTCTTGATATTGCCCGACGTTGTGTAGTCCACAATACCTTGCTCATACTGTTCAAACTTCTTCATCATGTAAGAAGCGAGAGCTATTGAATCCATTTATATGCCTGGAATCCTTGGTGGTGGCGCTACACCAACAGGTTCTGGTTGGCCCGTGCCGGGGTTAACAATCGCTCCACTATAAGGCTGCGGAGGCGCTGCTAGTCCTGCATATGGCGCTAATGGCGCCATTGGTACAGGCGCGCCGTATCCACCAAACTGCACTTGTGGCACAGCAGATGTCGGCATTTGAAAGCTCGGATACCCACCTTGTTGTATGTTTGCCCCTGCTTGCATCATCCTCTGAATGTAATCTTCTCGCACATTTGGGTCATACGAAGGCCCAAGAATGTTAGTAGGCACATACGTTTGGCGAACGCCCTGCATAGGATCCATGTTTACGAACCTAGGTGGCGGTGGTGCAGGCGTTGGTGTCGGAACAACAGGTGTAGGTTTTTGAAAATCTTCTTCAAATTTTGAATCGGTTGTTTCAAAGTTAACGCTAGGCGCAGGCGCAGATACAGGAGCAGATACAGGAGCAGATACAGGAGCAGATACAGGCGTTGTTGTAACAGCAGGAATGCTCGGAATCGTAACTTGCCCAGCGCCTGGTATATCTACCACTGTAGGAGCGGAGATTGCTTGTCCTGCAACAATTGCAGCGGCATCTGCGCGTATTTCATCAGCAGTTTTTGCTTTCGCTTGTTTTTCTGCCGTTTGTTCCTGCACAACTCTTGTTGCATCTTGAACTTCTTTTGCAAGAGCCAACAGTTTACTTGAACTTGTTCTTGGATCAGCAGCTGCCTCTCTCAACTCTTGCGCTTTAACAGCGAGTTCTGTGGGAGTGATTATGGCAGCTGGTGGAGTAGGCGATGAAGGTAAACGAGTATCGTCCGGTTTACCTGTTCTTAGATTTATAGATGGAGGAAGAACCTGAATACCAAACTCGCCTTCAGATCTTTTTGGCATAGGCGGCTGATACATCGGCTCACCCGTAACTGGGTGATCATAAAATCTACCTCCTGATGGAACTCCCTCTGGCAAAGAAGGAGTAGTGGGCGCTGGCACAACAGGCTCTACCTTTGGTGGCGGAGGCTCAGCAACTTTTGATGTTGGAGGTGTAAACCTGCCACCAGTTGCCTTAGTTACCGCCTCTGCAATCTCATCTTTCGTAGGTGTTTTGAAGTCTGGAGAAATAACTCTGTTCTTCAAATCTTTTAACACAGTGTTGAGTTCTACCTGATCACGAATAGGAAGCTCAGCAAGATCAACCATGGGCGGCTTAGGCACTTCCTCTGTAATACGAATTCTAGGTGGGGGCAGGGGCGCTTCTGAGCCAGGGCCACGAGTTAATCTGCCTGTGGTTGGCGGTGGTGGTGCAGGCTCTGCTTTTGGTTTTGCAGCCGCTCGCTTTGCTTTAGCTTCTTTTTCTTTGCGTTTCTTCTTTGTCTCTGCAAGCAACGCTTCGGCTTTCTTCTTAGCTTCAGCAGCACCCGCTTTTTGTCGTTTGGCCTGTGCAACCTTGGCTTCACCGACCTTCTTGATCGACTCGCCGCGCTCTTTTGTGGGATAGAATTTTTGTAGCTGCCTTTGGCCCGCTTCACCAAAAAGCACAGGGACATACTTACCTGTTTCTGGGTTCAGTATTTGCTTTTGACGGCCACCACTGCGCTGCCATTTCTGCAACGCCATCTTGCCGCGAATGCCACGAGAACGCGGCTTGGGTATCTTGACCGTGCGATACTTAGGTTCAGCCATGAGCGTGTCCTAGGAAATGCCGGAGAACTTCTTACCACGCAATGCAGCGCCTGTGCCACGCATAGTGCCCGCACCATAAGGCTTGGGTGCACCTGGGTTTGCAACAGAATCTGCCTTTGCATAATTCACAGTGCCCTGATCCTTAATACTTACTTTGCTATCAGTGACCTTGGGCTGCGGGAAGCTGGTTTGTCTTTTCATTACTTCTTTCCTTTCGGTGCAGGTTTCTTTTTAGCAGGCGCTTTCTTAGGTGCTGCAGCTTTCTTTGCTGGTGCCTTCTTAGGTGCGGCTTTCTTGGGCGCAGGCTTGGCTTCCAGTTTTTCAGTTTTTGGCTTTTCAGGGGGCGGCTCAACAACCGGGGCAACCGCTTCAACGCCAAGGCGTGCTTGCTCTTCTGCTTTGTTCTGGGCCTTCTGTGTTTCGGCCATCTTTTGGCGTACTGAACTCATTTGTCCTCCTAATTTCCGAAGAAATTCTTGGCTACGTTCTCAGCCGTTTTCGCCATCTGGGCAGAACGCTGAACATTAATGCGCTCTCTGGCAATCTGATCTTTCATCTCAGCCGTTTCAGACTGAAGATCCATGCGATCTTCGGCTAATTCTTTATTATTATCAACACGCTCTTGCTCAATTCTGATGCGTTGTTGGGCTTCACGCGCCTTTCTCTCCATATCCGCTTCTTTGATATCAAGCTCACGGTCACGCAACTCGACCAAAGGATCTTCCTCTGTTTGTGCCGACATCGCTGGTGCGTATTGCTCAAGCAACTGCGTCGTAATGGTGGCGACCTTGTCTTCCATGATCGGCATCATCTGCTGCTGCATCATCTGCAACTGCTGCTGCATCATAGGATCCATCTGAGCCTGCTGTTGCAATGCCTGCATTTGTTGGTTCATCTGCATAATCTGCGGGTCTTGCATCGCCATCTCACGCGCCTTGAAGTCAATGTGCTGATAGATATGCGATTGAATCATCGCAGCTATTTGCATCTGACCTTGTGGCACGTTCTGCACAATCGGCGATCTCAACAAAGAAATGTGCGCAGCGATGTGCGCGTCATGGTCTTGATCTGCAAACGCCTGTGCAGGTTGACCCTGCAAGAACCCAGCGTTCTCCATACTAGGTGACATGGGCTGTGGCTGCGGAGGTGGAGGCAATAACTGCTCAATCTGCTGTACACCCATCGCTTCGTACATACGACGATATGCGTTATAGATCCCCTGCGGCCCATGAATCTGCGGGTTCGACTGAACCATTTGCATCATCTCTTGCGCCAGCATCACACGCTGGCTCATAGAGAAGATATTCGGATCAGACACGGGGATGATGTCGATGCGGTCATCAAAGTCAGTTGCCATCAACTGCTGCTGACCATTTGCGATCATGTACGGATATGTCTTGAGCGGTGACTCTTTCACCACTCTTGCAAGCAGGTTGAACTCAACGCGCTGACTGTAGTGCAACCGCTTGTGTATCGCGCTCATCACACGACTGCCGCGCTCCAAAAGCGCAATCGTCGTACCGACAGGAGCCTCTTGATTACCATCGCCTACCTGCATATCTGCAATCGATGCAAACCGCTTGCCTGCATCAACCAACATACCCAGCAACGAAAGCAGCGTGCCGCTTGGTTCTTTGAACGGCAAAGGCATCAACGCATCGCGGAGTGAACCCCCTGGCGCATCCATATCCCTAAACTCACCGGGCTGCAACGGCGTGTCATTGTCACGAATCCGTATACCGCGAGCCTTGAAACCAGCAGGTAAATTCGCAAGCGTGCCTGCATCAATCAACTGACGCAGGATAGAAGTCGATGCCTTCGACAACCCACCAATCATGTGGGTCAATCCGAATCCATAAAATCCGACGCCGGGTAAAAACTTGTAGTGCACAAAGTAATCAATGCGTCTGCGCATTGGATCATTCTGCTGATAGTTCCTACGAATCGACAGAACGGTGTTCTGAGTGGGTGATAAAGTAACAATATACGGCAGCTTGATGCCTGTCTCTTCACCCTGCGCATCAAGATCTTCATACCCTGGGATATCAAGATCAACGTGCATCTCAAACAGTTCGCACTCATCGTTTGAACTGCCTGATGGCTTCACACCCTGAAGCTCATCTATCTCTTCTTCAATCTCATCTGTATCAACATAGTCCGTCGCATCCTTCATCTTGGTCTTGCGATAAAAACCAGACTGCTGAAGCTTGCGCACATCGTTCATCGACATATCAATCGCATGCGTGATACGTGGTGCATTGTCCAAACTGGTGGTGCCATAAGGCACAATCAGCTTCTCAGACGGGATAAAACGAGAAACAGGCCGACCTACAGTAGGATCGAAGTGCACTTTACGAAACGCACTGCCTGATAACGGGAGATAAAACAACAGCTGATCCGTTTCAGGATCATACTCTTTCATCTCTTGCGTGATCATGAAGTTCATGTACTCCTGAACACGCGCAGCCTGTAGATCAGTCTCAGGTGTACCAAACCCGACAGTCTGTGTCTTAACAGGGCCGCCAGATGGCAACATCTCTTTGTATGCTTGAGCCTGAAACTGTGTGACCGATTCCGCGAGAAGAGGGTGAACAACGCCAGAAGCTCCATCAAATGGCTCTGTGCGGTCTTCAAACTTCATCCCAAGGAACTCAAGTCCTTCCTTGTACTGGTCTTCCCACTCTTTGCGAGAAGACTTGTCATCCTTAATATCGCCCATGCAGTCGCTGTATATGCGACCTAAGTCCTGCGCATCCATGAACTCTGCAAGATTGGCATTGAAATCAACAGGCATATCATCTGCCATCTCATCCATGCCAAACACCATGGTGCCGTCATCAAGAAGAACTTCATCGCCCTCCTCAACTTCGTCGAACATTGATTCATCTTCAGACGCAACGCCTAAAACAATCTCTTTTGAGTTGTCCTCAATATCCAACTCATCTATATCAACATCGTCTACGCCGCGTTCAATTGCCATATTGTTTTACCTGCAGGCTACTCTCTGTCTGCGTACAGATTATCAAAGATCTGTCGTGTATCCAGAACGTAATCTAAATCGGACTTGCTGTAATGTATATGCTGAGATGGCTTAAAATCGGGGGCACCCTCACCTGTCTCAAACCACGCAGGATGCGTGACCCTCACCCTGTTGTTGGGCAAGGCTACAATATTTCCCGTCCACTCACCAGCATCTAACAACTCCATCACATGACTCTGCTTGTGCTGCGCAGGGTCATCTGCAATCTCATTCTCTGCATAATCCACAGTGAACAAATACTTCGCAGGATAAAACTCGCCATCGATCTTCGCCAGCCACGGGCATGGCGTTGCACGATCTAGAACATATACAGCATGGTGGTGACTAGAACAGTCCCAAGGCTGGGCATGATGTACCGCCATAGGGTCTGGCCATTCGTCCAGGGGGGTATCCGCAACAAGCGCGGTGATTGGCATGCGCGCCCACATGGCTCCGCCGTGGACGTTTGGTTCTTCCTCATCTTCATCCGATTCGCAGCCCGTAAAGATCACCTGAAAACTCAAGCACCTCGTGGGCATGGTAGTAACAGCAATGACCATGGCGTGTAAAAACTCACCATGGTATCGCTCGTGATTAACAGTATATTCCCTTCTCACCCACGCCTTGAAATGCGGGATGTTGCTTTGTAGATAGGGCAAAGTAGTTCCTTATTTTAGAGCCTTCCCGTAACCCCGTAGTGCTACACCTACTCCGCGTGGCTTGCCGCGAACCGCGCCACCCTTGGAGTAACCCTTCTTGGCCATGCCGCCTTTGGCATAACCTTTCTTCGCCATGCCGCCGTTTTTCATGCGCTCCATGCGCTTTTCACTGGCTCGTACTTGACGTTGTTTTTTGGCTGCAGGAGTCTGCCGAGTATACTTGGTTTCTTCAGCCCGTCGATCTGCTTCAGCAAGCTTCTTCTGTGTAGGCGTCTTCTTGGTCTTAGTCGGCGTAAGACCTGAAGCTTTGTTGGTTTCCTTTATGGCCTTATTAAGAGCGGTCTTGCCATACTCCTTTTCAAAAGCCCTTCTACCAAGCTTCGATAGCTCTCTGACCATGTTTACAACTAGGTCGCCCTTGCTAAACCCAGGAACTCCACGAGCCTTGAGTATATCTTTCTGCGTTACGCGACCATCTCCCGTCATATCAGGGAACTTCTTCTTAACTTTAGTTGCAGAACCACTCTTCATGTTAGGAAGGTTCTTTTTAACCTTAGAGACCGTGCCACCATTCTTCATGCCACCGGGCATCATCTTCTTGCCGCCACGGGCACCGCCTTTAGAAGCCATCTTAGACTTCATCATGCCTCCGCCCATCT
>JAAXIF010000012.1:15459-18062 GCA_012270485.1 Sphingobacteriales bacterium
CCACGGGCACCGCCTTTAGAAGCCATCTTAGACTTCATCATGCCTCCGCCCATCTTCTTTTGCGCCTTGGGTGGGCGCTTTTTGTTTTTCTTCATGTAGTTAGCATACTGAGTAATAGTCATACCAGTAGCATCAAGATTGTCTTTTGAAATGTTCAAACGACCATCAAGCATGTACATGTTATTTCCAGTGCCAATGCGCTCTTTCTTAATCTCGCTTTTTTTCCCAGACCTCTGACCGCGAGTAGTGCCACTTGATTGTGGCTTGCTGTCTTTAGAAGACATCAACGCCCCAGCACCTGTAGCAGCAACACCCGCTGCGCCGACTTTCTTGCCTGCCTTAGTCGCCGCTTTAACACGCCTTTCACCAACTCGCTGCGTTCTTTTAGCTTGAACACGACTTTGGCGATCAAGCTTCTGATCAAGCTTCTTGGCTTCATCCTCTTTAACTGCCCTACGCGCAATACGCGCAGCTGGATCTGTAGGATTAGATGGCCGACCTTTGTCAGAAGCCGCTCGTGCAGCCTTAACAGTACGTTGTCTTTGAGCCTTATCTCGAGCACTTAATTTTTTTGTCGGTGTTAGAGCCTTACGAACTAAAGTTCTCGCTCCTTTTATCATCTTCTTTGGCTTCAACATCAGAGATCTCCTCAATAATATGCGCGCTTCGCTCGGTACACTTCCTCTTCATCCTCGTCAGAATAAAGATTAATGAAGTTACCTTGCCTGAATCTTAATATCGCCTGAGTGGTCGTGTCTACATAATCATCGTGCGGCGCAAACGGAAATGCAGCACACTCCTCAATCACCTCATCCGCAAACACATGATCAGGTGCCCACACCATCCCTGCCTCAAACACAGGACTCACCGCATGAACACGAGTCATCTTGTCATTACCCCTGCTCGGCCTGTAGTTCACAACAGGTATGCCCATCGCCCTCAACTCGTGCGTCAACGGCGTACCACTCGCCTGGGCCTCAATCAAAACCATGTCAGGCTCAAATTCGTTGTACTGCTCCTGTGCAACTGCCTTCAATTCAGGGAAATCCCACCTACCCTTCTGCGCATCCAGCAAAATAATTGCTTCTCCAGCACCATCAGAGGGCGAAAACACACCCCAAGTCGTAATTGCACTGTAATCCGCCGTCTCCTTCTTGCTAAACGCGGTGTCATAGCTCTGAATAATATAAGAACACGGGGGTGGATCATCCTTCTCCCACAAATTCCACCACTCACGCTTAATAATCGCGCCCTCTTCCGACGTAGGGTTCTGCTGATACTGCGCATTCCACTTAGAAACAGGAATCGACGCCTTTACCGCATCCAATTCCTCCCGCTTCCAGAACTCTGGCCACAAAACATTGCCCGAATCTTCAAAAACTGCAGGCAATTCAACAACTTCCCACTGATCCGCGTTATTCTCCGTCTGCCGACTCAACAATCTGCCCGTCAAATCAGCCGTAGACCACCGCGTCATCACGATCACAATCGTTCCACCAGGCTGTAAACGCTGTCTCGGCCCCGATGTATACCACTCATAGCACGAATCCAACAACGGCAGGCTCATCGCGTCCTGCTCAGAGTGCGGATCATCAATAATCAATAAATCTGCACCCCTACCCGCTATGGCACCACCCACACCCGCAGCAAAATATTCACCCCCTCCCCCGGTCTGCCACTTGCCAGCACTTTTTGAGTCAGCCGCCAATGAAGCTTCAGGAAAAATACCCTTATATTCATCCGTATCCATAAGGTTCCTGACCTTACGGCCAAAATTTATGGACAAATCAGCCGTGTGCGTGGTCTGCATAATCTTGAGATCAGGCTTGAGTCCCATCATCCAACTCGGAAAGTAAATCGACGCGAACTCAGACTTTGTATGACGCGGGGGCATGTTCACAATCAACCGCTTCAACTCACCCTTCGCCACACGAGTCAACTTATCTGCGATCAATCGGTGGTGATCACCCTCAATAAACCCAGGCCAGATGTGACGTATGTACTCCATGAACGAATCACGGCACGCATCACGGGCATTCAAAAGATCTAAACGCTCCTGCAACTGAAGGATCTCCTTCATCTGCGACTCAGACAGGTGCGACAAGTTAGCCAATTGAGTTTTTTCCTAAGTTGTGCGTGGTGAACGTTATATATATGCAGAACTATTATGTCTACACATACAGGGGGGGTGAGGGTGCGACAAGTCGCGGACTTTTTTTGGGTTGGCGCGCTAGGGTACCTAGCACGCGCCCGCGCCAGATGCGGGCCGTTAGTTTGTGGCCGCTCCGCACAAGGCTCCGCTGGCAATGGTTTAACAGTGGAGTGAGTGCGGCAGATCAACGTGTATAGATGGTGTATACAATTGTTGTATTTAATATAGATATGGGTGTATAATCTTCGACATTGTCGAAGAGGGACGCGGCAATACACTAAAGCAAAATTGTCCCACAAGGAAAAACGATGGAAGTAAAAACAATACAATGGCAAACGCGACCAAGATATTACGAAAAGCTGGCTATTGCTGGCATCGCGGAAACGCGGCACGTTTCGCTGAAGTGCGCAATGGAAAGCCTGCACACCGCGTACTGCAAAATGGATTCGCA
>JAAXIF010000016.1 GCA_012270485.1 Sphingobacteriales bacterium
CTGGCTTTTACACTGAACAAACTCACGCCTTAACTAGCAACTTGAATTAATTAGTTTTCCATGTACCAATTCTGACAATACAATCCATATACTTCTTTTCCTCTGGTAATACTTTTTTGTGTCTCACTTTGTATAAAGCTACTACCAATGATGATTATGGAACACATAACTGTTACAATCGATATCTTCTTTTTCATACCTGCAAATTATCAAAATACATCCGATCAAACCTTCGCTAGATCAAAGGGCAACTTTCTGATTCGTTTTCCTGTTAAATCATAAATCGCATTGGTCAATGCCGGCGTGAATGGTGGCAATCCGGGTTCTCCAACACCTCCTGCATCTTCATTGTTATCCATGATAAACACTTCAATAGGTGGAATCTCATTGATCTTTGGCATGCGATAAGTATTGAAATTTTTCTCTACCGTCAAACCATCTTTGAAATGAATTTCATGATTGGTGGCTGCACCCAATGCCATTACGATAGAACCTTCTACTTGCGCACGAACGGTATCCGGATTTACATACCATCCGCAATCGATCACTGCCCATACTTTATCGATTTTGATTTTACCAGTTGCATCTTTAGATACTTTCACCACTTGCGCCACCGTACTACTGAAACATTCTGTGATCGCTACTCCATAACCCTGTTTGGGTTTTCTGTTCTTCCATCCTGACACCTGTTCTACCTTATCCAATATTTTTTGACAACGATCACTCTTAAGGTATTGCTTTCTGAATGCCAACGGATCTTTACCTGCAGCAATAGCAAGTTCATCCATAAAACTCTCATAAGCAAACCCATTGGTAGATGCATAAACTGAACGCCACCACATAATCGGAATCGGCGTTTCAAATGGCACATCTGAGAAGCTGATATTTTTAATACTATCAAAATAATGTGGTTGAAAACCTTCCAACACACTATCATTCGGTACATCTTTTTTGCTACCCATCCAATGTCCGATATTCTGTCCGCACAATCTGAACTTGATCGCACTGATCTCACCATTATTCACAGCACCTTCCGCTCTGTAACTCACACCCGGACGGAAAGGTCCTTGTGTCATATCATCCTCTCTTGTCCAAATAACTTGTACCGGTGCTCCTGCTTCTTTGGAAATCAAACAGGCTTCATGCGTATAATCTAAAAATGCTTTGCGACCAAAGCCACCTCCCAGGAAAGTCATATTCACAATCACATTTTCTTTTTTCACGCCCATTTTTTGACTGATATCCCCTTGCACCCAATCAGGTGCCTGAATAGGTCCCCAAATCTCAATCGAGTCTCCTTTATGATGCGCTATACAATTCAAAGGTTCCATACAAGCATGGGCTTGATAGGGTGTTTCATAGACCACATCCAATTTGTTTTTTTGTTGTGCCAGGATCGGATCGGGGTCACCTTGTTTTTTGGCAGACAATCCTTCTTTGGATTGTAACTCCGCTTTCATTTTTTTATAGATATCTTCCGTATTCACATAATCAAAACCTGCATCATCCCACACTACTTTTAATGCTTTTCGTCCTTGCATCGCAGCCCAAGTTGATTCTGCTACAACAGCTATTCCCTCACGATCCGTATCAAATACTTTCATGGTGACCTTGAATACCTTTTTCACACCTGGCACTTTTAAGGCAGCAGTATCATCATAGGATTTTACTTTTCCTCTCAAACGTGGATTGCGTTCTACCATGGCATATAACATACCGGGCAATGTTTTATCAATACCAAAAACAGCCGTACCATTGGTTTTGAGTGGAGTATCCTGACGAGCAAGTGGCTTTCGAACCAATTTATAATCCTCTATTTTTTTCAGTTGCACATTTTTAGGCGCTTCCAATTTTGAAGCATCTACTACCAACTCACCATAATGCATTTTTTTGCCGGATGGACGATGAATCACATGTCCGGCTTCTGCATAACATTCTGCAGCAGGAACACTCCATTTATTTGCAGCAGCGGTGATCAGCATTTCACGAGCACTGGCACTCAACTTGGACAAGTTCTTATAAGTACCACGTACAGTAGAACTACCACCGGTAATCTGATTACCATATTTTACAGTATCCCCTTTTCCGAAAATGATATTGACTTCATCGAGGTTCACTTCCAACTCCTCTGCAATCATTTGCGGGATGGCTTGATAAGCACCTTGTCCCATTTCAGCACGATGACTCACGATGGTGACTTTACCATTGGTATCTATGTGTATCCATGAATTCAGCGATACGCCATAATTCTCAGCATCTTCTCCTTTGATGATGGTAGATGCTTTGGATTCACCGGAAAAATAAAAACCCAATGTGAGTGCAGTGGCTGATAAGCCGGTGACTCTAATGAATTTTCTTCTTGAAATATCTTTTGGTTCCATGATTGGTCATTGTTGTGGTTGAATAATGTAGGTACTACCCTTTTGCGGTCATTTTCTTGGAAGCTTTTTTGATGGCTTCCCGTATTCTTGGATAGGTACCGCATCTGCAAATATGTCCTTGCATGGCTGCATCAATATCCGCATCTGTAGGCGAAGTTTTCTTTTGCAATAAAGCAACAGCCGCCATGATTTGTCCGGACTGACAATATCCACATTGCGGCACCTGTTCTTCTATCCAAGCAGCCTGAACAGGATGTGAGTTATCATCTGATAGTCCTTCGATGGTGGTGATGGATTTATTCGCGGCACCGATCACAGGGATAGAGCAAGAACGAACCGGTTGCCCCTCCATATGAACCGTGCAGGCGCCACATTGAGCAACGCCGCATCCATATTTGGTTCCTTTTAATCCAACGATGTCGCGGATAGCCCATAAGAGCGGCATTTGGGGATCGGCATCAATGGTATGTTCTTTCTTATTGACTTTTAGTGTAATCTTAGCCATATAGTGATTTTAATGTATGGTGATTGAGGTATAGGTCTGTCCAAAAAATCCCTTTAAGTTAAAGTTTTTCTTCCAAACAAAAATGAAGTTTCCCCATACAATACTACTCCCACTTAACATGAAAATGGGGCGTTTATAATTTTTAGCAAATATGACAGTTGAAAACAAAAAAAGATGCCGGATAAAGTATCCGGCATCACTCAAAAAAAATATCAATCAGACATCCTAAATTTCCTAAATATCGATCGCTTCCCCATAAGCCGCAGCTGTTGCTTCTTTCAAGCCTTCACTCATGGTTGGGTGTGGATGCACTGCGTTCAGAATTTCATGTGCAGTGGTTTCGAGTTTACGAGCCACAACTGCTTCAGCGATCATTTCAGTAACATTGTAACCGATCATATGACAACCTAAGAATTCACCATACTTCGCATCATAGATCACTTTTACAAAACCTTCGGTGGCTCCTGCAGCACTGGCTTTACCACTGGCTACAAATGGGAACTTACCTACTTTGATCTCGTATCCGGCTTCTTTTGCAGCTTTCTCCGTATAACCTACACTTGAGATTTCAGGGATACAATACGTACAGCCCGGGATATTGTTGTAATCAATTGCTTCCGGCAAATGATGATGCTTCTTCTCCAGATAAGCCATATGCTCTGCAGCATTGATACCTTCTTTGGCAGCAACGTGAGCGAGTGCTTGTCCGGGTGAACAGTCACCAATTGCATACACACCTGCTAAAGAGGTCTGCTGGTATTTGTCAACGATGATCTTTCCTTTTTCTGTTTTGATACCATTTTCTTCCAGACCAATATTTTCGATATTGGCTACCACTCCTACTGCACTCAATACTACATCTGCTTCAAGGGTTACCATGGAACCATCTTGTTTTTTCACTTGTGCTTTTACACCCGCACCTGAAGTATCTACTGATTCAACAGAAGCATTGGTCATGATCTCAATGCCTTGCTTTTTGTATTGCTTCTCTAATTCTTTAGAAACATCTTCATCTTCTACCGGAACAATACGAGGCATGAATTCAACGATGGTTACTTTGGTACCCATGCTATTGTATACATAAGCAAATTCAACACCTATCGCACCACTTCCTACAACGATCATGCTCTTAGGCTGTTCAGGTAATACCATCGCTTCGCGATAACCGATCACTTTTTTACCATCCTGTTTCAGGTTCGGTAATTCACGGCTGCGACCACCGGTGGCAATCACGATATATTTTGCTTCAACGATTTGTTTGCTACCATCTGCTGCAGTTACTTCTACCTTTCCTTTAGACTGCACTTTACCATAGCCCATGATGACATCGATCTTATTCTTTTTCATCAGGAACTGAACACCTTTACTCATTTTATCCGCAACACCACGACTACGTTTAATAACACCACCGAAATCATGGGTACCGGTTGCATTGATGCCATAATTAGAGGCATGTTTCAGGTATTCATACACTTGTGCACTTTTTAACAATGCTTTGGTAGGAATACAGCCCCAGTTCAAACAAATACCACCCAGACTTTCTTTTTCAATGATTGCTACTTTAAAACCCAGCTGAGAAGCACGGATAGCAGCAGGATATCCACCCGGACCACTTCCAATAACGATTACGTCGTATGCCATAAGATTTTGATTGATTTAATGATCCAATGACGATGTCATTGCGGATGCGAAAATACTGGAAAGTAGTGAAAAGTGAGAAGTGAAAGGTGAAAAGTGAAAGAACCCGGTATCTTATCCCTCAAAGAATACCCGGATGGTCTGGTAAAACCAGCTGGTATCGATGGAGGGAGTCTTTTGGAGTTGCTCATTGAAACCCTGTAAGCCGAAAAGTCCGGCCATATTCCCATTCCTAAGGGCTATTTCTAGATAACCGGCGGAATTGAACCATGCCAATTTTTCGGTTTCCGGAACGGCCGTATAGTTGGCACTGATCGTTTCGATCACCTCATTTCTTTTAAAAACGATCTTAAAGTTCCTTCCCTTACGATGTTCATTGAATTCAGCCTCTGTGATATTGATCACCACATTTTCAAACTGATCGATGAACAGTATCTGTCCTTCTATCCAATCTGGACCTACGGTTGGTCTGAGCGGGTATTTTTCATCAATCGTGTCTATTGGCTGACCGATGCTATTGAGCTGTGCGGTTTTAGAGAAAGTGTTGATAGCTACGGCAATAGCACTTGTGATCTGTAATAAATTTTTAGCAGCACCCAAGGGTATTGCGATGATCTCTTTAGGTTTTTCACCTGTAATCATGGTCAATAAGCCATTATCGGAGCAGATGATATACTGCTGGCGGTGTTTGGCCATCAACACATATTTGAGGGGTGATTCAAATAAATTGGCAATAATCAGATGAAAAGTACCCGAGGGGAAATGTTGAAATGCATTTGCACAGATATAAGCCGCCTGCGGGAAATTGGTTTGGGGCAGGTAGTGTGTGATATCACAAATATTGACAGAAGGATCCAGTTGCAGGAACTGTCCTTTGATAGCACCCACGAGAAAGTCTCGCTGGCCTATATCAGTTGTCAACGTTAGTATGGGCATGCCGCAATAGTAACGTCAGGATACGTCGGTTATTTCACCAATTGTCCATTTTTGAAGAAAAACTTACGAACCAGCTTATCTGTCAGCGAGGGGAAAAAGCGATTCATGAAAACGGTTCTCTTTCCGGTGAAAGTGAGTACAAGGCTTCTTTTTCTTTTTTCGATGGCTGCAATGATATGTGTTGCGCATTCTTCCGAACTCATCATTTTACCCTCATCCATAGGTGATTCTCCGTGCGATTGTCCGGCTTTGTTCAATGCAACATTTCGAATATTAGAAGTGGTGAATCCAGGACAAATCAATAGTACATTGGTTCCACTCTCAAGTAATTCAGTTCTGAGTGCTTCCATCCAGCCGTTGACTGCAAATTTAGAAGCGGAGTAACCACTTCTTCCCGGCAATCCTCGATAACCGGCAATGGATGAAATAGCTACAATGGTTCCTTTGTTTTTCAAAATATGCGGTAAAGCGAATTTGGTACAATATACCGTGCCCCAGAAATTGATGTCCATGACTTTTCGTAAAGTATCCAATTCCACTTCTTCAAATATTGAACGCATGGAAATGCCTGCGTTATTGATCAGGATATCAATGGTACCAAATGACTTGATGGTCATGTCGATGAATTGTTTGCAATCCTGTTCTTTGCTAACATCCGCAGTGTGAATCAATAAAGGAGCACCCGGGTGCGCAGACTGCAGTTGATAAAGCTTATCATAGTTTCTTCCGCAAGTAGCCACTTTAGCACCCAAGACCAAAAAAGTTTCTACCAACGCTTTACCGATTCCATCGGAGCCACCGGTAACTACTACCACTTTGTTGAGGAATTGCGACATATTTTATATCATTAAAGAACAAAAATACAGTTTCAAATCACTTATAAGGAATTGAATGTGAGTAAATACTCTAAAAAAGAAGCATAAAAATTTGGCTGGTTTTTTATTTCACCTATTTTTGCACTCCCAAAACGGAATACAGTAATGTATTTTCAGTTCTAAGGAAGGAGATTCCGTAGCTCAGTTGGTAGAGCAATACACTTTTAATGTATGGGTCCTGGGTTCGAGTCCCAGCGGGATCACTGAAAGAAAGGTTACGAATGATCGTAGCCTTTTTTATTTTTTTGATTTTGATTCTTGCTCGCTTTGGTAGAGCATCCCGATTTTATCGGGAGGGTCCTGGGTTCGAGTCCCAGCGGGATCACTGAAAAAAAAGTTACGATTGATCGTAGCCTTTTTTGTTTCCCTCTATTTCAAAATCGTAACAGACCCAGAAAATATTCCCGGTACCAATCTCGGTTCAATGATATAATAGTAAGTAGCTATTGCAACAGGTTTCCCTTCAAATGTTCCATCCCAAGGTCGCTTATACCCTTCTGTAAAAAACACTCTTCTACCATATCTGTCAAACACACTCACCACCGCATTCGGATATTTATCCAATTCAGGAATCACCCAAGTATCATGAACACCATCTCCATTGGGTGAAAACACATTGGGAATTGGGAAGGGTTTCAATACAATGAAGGGATCAAAACTTAATCAAAAGTGAATTATCGTTAAAATACGAAAATTCAATCTGATCGGATGTCTCAGCCGATTACTTACCCTTCCGTAAATTCAAACTATGCATATAAGCTACCCGTAACGCATTGATATTCCGATACTGATTACCGGCAGCAGTCTGGATAAATGTATTCAGATAACCAAACTGCAGATTGTTATTGTTATCAAACGAGTAGTTCAACCCCAAAAACAATCGGTTTTGGTCGAAGTAATTATTTACGATCTGTTTACCGAAATTAATATGCAATTCATCATTCACGATTGCTGATAATTTCTTGGGTATCAACCCTTGTGGATGTAATGGGATTTGATAGAAGAAATTATAACGCAACCTGAAATTGAAAGCATAACTGTCTGCCAGCTCCGAATTGTTAAGATACCTTCTGCGATAACGCTGCTCCAAACGGATATACTGCATCAGCCTCGTTCGCTTATTCTTCGTAAACCATTGCACTTGCTGCCAGGGACGATGTTCCGGCTGAGAGACTTTGATGTTATCATTTGGTGGATAGTTATTGATAAAACCATAACCCAATGTTAATCTCACATTGTCGTCAATAAAATAGGTCAGTCCCACCCGAGCAATACCGGTTGAAAAATCACTGACGAGTTCTTCCCTTGTACGGATCTGGAAATCGCCCCATAAACCCCACTTATTACTCAATCGAGTTTGATTGAAATAAGCCAACCATGTTTGCGAGGCATGCGATGTATTCTTGGGCTGGGCTATTACAGTTGTTGCCAACAAGATAGCAACTAGTGATAATTGGATCTTCATTTTCATCTAAAACAGAATAGTAATTTTTTTAATTGGGTAGAACATAACCGGATCTTAACTATTAAAAGTATTCCCTCCGCTTACTTTCTTTGCCTTGATGCAAAGAAAGTAACAAAGAAAAATCAAGGCTTTAGAAAAAAAGCTAAAATTCATTTCATTACGCTTTTTTTCTAAGGCCGTCATAAAACTTTTTTAAATAGTGGATTTGATAGTGTTATTATTGATCTTATTTATTGTAAAACTTCCAATGCTTTTTTAATCGTTTGATCAGTCTTGTTTTGCACTTCATAATATCCCTGCGTTCTCCATATCTGACGTGCCATCATCAGCTGAATCGTTTTCAAGAGTAAGGCTTTATCTTTTAAAGAAGCTCTGTTTAAACGGATACTATCTTTTGCAGCAAAATCTACCAATTGCTTCCATTCTGTTTCACCCGGATTGAATTGCTTGTACAAATCATCCGGTGTTTTGAATGACTTGAATTTTTGCGCATCCTGCAAGTAAAGACGATACACAAAATTATTCATCGTGCTTTTGTAATACATCGCAGTTAATGCTGTATCCAATTTTGAAGTATCGTAAGGCACGAAGATATCCGGTGTAATACCTCCCCCACCGTACACGATTTTACCTCCGGGTGTTTTGTACGATTTACCCGATGGCTTTACCGTATCTGCCTTCACCAACTCTCCGTTGTGCCAACGATTCACCAATTCTTCTTCATACTTCGATTTACCCTTATCGTAGGCTTTCTGAATACTTCTACCCAATGGCGTAAAATATCTTGCGATGGTTAATCGAACGGCACTGCCATCAGACAATTGAAATTGCTGCTGCACCAATCCTTTCCCGAAAGAGCGTCTGCCAATAATCGTGGCTCTGTCCCAATCTTGTAATGCACCACTCAACACTTCACTAGCCGAGGCAGAAGTTTCATCTACCAGTACAACCAATTTTCCTTTTTCAAACAAACCATCTCTTTTGCAACGGTATTCCATTTTGGGAACATGCTCCCCTTCTGTATACACAATCAACTTATCTCCATCCAAAAACTCATCCGCAATATCTGTTGCCTCTTTTAAGAGTCCACCACCATTTCCACGCAGATCCAGTATCAATTCCTTCATACCCAACGCTTGCAATTTTTCCAGTTGCTGCATGAACTCTTCATAAGTAGGTTCCCCAAAACGATTGATCCTGATGAACCCGGTTTCCGGTGTAATCATGTAAGAAACATCCACGGTAGGAACAGGGATAACACCTCGTTGAATCGTGACTTTCTTTTCTTCCTGTCCTCTCAAGATATTCACCTGCACTTTTGATTCAGCAGGTCCACGCAATATGGCACGCACATCATCGGGTTTGATTTTTTTTCCTGCAATCACAATACTATCATCCACTTTGATCAAACGATCACCCACCATGATCCCCGCTTTCTCAGAAGGTCCCCCTCTCATCACATTCATTACATGTACAGTATCATTCAACAATTGAAACTCCACACCAATACCCTGAAAATTACCCATCAATTCTTCATTCACTTCCATCAGGTCTTTGGCAGGAATATATACTGAATGGGGATCGAGACGAGACAGTAACTCATCAGCAGTAACCTGTGTAATGCTATCTACTTTTACCGGGTCAACATACTTATTCCTGATCAGTTCCACCAATTCCTGTAAGGCCGTTCTTTTATTGATCGTTAAAAAGCGGCTCCCTTGGGTTTTATCCCTTAATTGATATCCAATGATCATACCCAAAACCATCACTACGGAGAACATCAACGGCAACCAAACCTTTACTTTATTATTTCCCATACGGCAAATATCCGAAATTCAAGCCTAACTAAAGCGGATGTTCCTGATAAACGGCTAACAGCTATTAGTATTGAAACATTCCACAAAACAAGCGGCATTTTCATTAAAATTTTCGTACTTCGTAGCTTGTTGACATAATCCGTCTTCAAAATTTGTTTATGCCTGTAAGATTAATCGCCGATAGTGGTGCCACTAAATGTGAATGGTGTGTATTAGAGAACGGAAAGAAGAAGAAAACCATTTATACACAAGGAATCAGTCCTTATTTTCTATCCGGACCGCAGATCATCAGCCTGTTGGAAAAGGAATTACTCACCAAATTGAAAAACATCACTGTTCAAGAAATCTATTTCTACGGTACGGGCTTGGGTAATCCGAATAATATCAAAATTGTTAAAGCCGTCTTCAAAAAATTATTTCCGAAATCAAAAACAGAAGTACAAAATGATCTGCTCGCCGCAGCTAGGGCTTTGTGCTGTAAAACAAAAGGTATTGCCTGTATTTTAGGTACTGGCGCCAATTCCTGTTTTTACAATGGAAAGAATATGGTCAAGAACAGTCCGGGTTTGGGCTATATTCTGGGTGATGAAGGAAGTGGTGCGTATTTGGGTAAAAAAGTAGTGCAATACTATCTCTACAATACTTATGATGAAGAACTAAAAGCACGTTTTGAAAAGCGTTTTATGGTGACTCCCATGGAGATATTGGAAAACGTGTATAAAAAACCATTGGCCAATAGATACCTCGCCTCCTATGCCATATTTCTCGCAGAGAACCGTGGTCATTATATGATCGAGAATATTATCGAAGATGGACTCAATGATTTCTTCTTCACCCATTTATACAAATACAGAGAAAGCTGGACACATCCTATTCATTTTGTGGGAAGTATTGCATTTGGTTTCAAAGATGTATTAAAAGAACTTTGCAGCACTTATGAACTGGAACTGGGAAGGGTATTGAAAGCCCCGATGCAGGGCCTTATTGAATATCATCGCTAAAAAAGAATTATGGCTGAGTTTATTAAAGTTACAGAACAGGCATCTACATACAGACATTTAGAAAAAATGTCGATTCAAGAGTTGTTGATGAACATCAACAACGAAGACAAAATGGTTCCACATGCCGTGGAAAAAGCCATTCCCCAAATTGAAAAATTAGTAGCTGCTATTTCCGATAAAATGCTGGCCGGTGGGCGCCTATTCTACATCGGCGCCGGTACCAGTGGTAGATTGGGTATTGTAGATGCGAGTGAATGTCCGCCAAGTTTTGGTGTTCCTTATGGTTTGGTAATTGGTTTAATTGCCGGTGGTGATAAAGCCATTACACAAGCGGTTGAATTTGCAGAAGACAGCACCGAACAAGGATGGGCTGATCTGCAAAAACATTTCATCAGTGATAAAGATGTGGTAGTAGGATTGGCCGCAAGTGGTACCACCCCTTATGTCATCAGCGCTTTGAAAGAATGTCGCAAAAGAGGGATCATTACGGGAAGTATCAGTTGTAATCCCAATACTCCTGTTTCAAGAGAGGCAGATTTTCCTGTTGAAGTGGTGGTAGGTCCTGAGTTCGTTACAGGAAGTACCCGTATGAAAAGTGGTACCGCACAGAAGTTGGTATTGAATATGATCTCTACTTCAGTCATGATACAACTCGGACGAGTAGAAGACAATAAGATGGTGAATATGCAATTGAGTAATGTGAAGTTGGTAGACAGAGGTGTAAAAATGGTGATGGACAAACTCAAGATCACTGAATACGAAGTAGCCAAAGACCTTTTGTTAAAACACGGAAGCGTGAAGAAAGCTGTGGAAGCAGCAGGCGCATAGAACAGAAGAATGATGAATGATGAATGTCGAGGTATTTCATTGTTCGATATTCATTATTCAACATTCGATATTTTTCCGGCATGCACAACATCGAACCATTTTATAACTGGCGTCATATCTATGTTTCGGAGGAAGACAGTCGTTCTCCTTTTTTTGGGCGCACGTATAGTGAGTTCGAGTTTTCGCAAACAGTTTACAATTATTATATCCATCCACAGTGGGATGATTTTGGGAGTAAGACTTTATACCTCAAGATCATTTATGTAGATTATGAATTGAATTTTGCTATCATTGAAATGATCGGCGAATGGAATGATGCCATTGAGAATGATATCATGGAACTGAAACGTGAAGTAATGGATCTTTTGTACAAGCAAGGCATCGTAAAATATATCCTCATCGCAGAAAATGTACTCAATTTTCATAGCAGTGATAAAGAATATTATCAGGAATGGTATGAAGAACTGAGTGAAGAAAATGGATGGGCTGTTGCATTGAATATGAGTGAGGCGGCACAGTATGATTTCAAAAAGAAAAAACTGAATTATTATATAGAATTAGTAGATCTACCTGAATGGCGAACTTATAAGCCTTATCATCTTTTCAAAAAGATTGATGATATGTTGATGAGGCGGCTTGATTGATTGAAGTTATAGATGGGACGCAGATTTTTTCCTCTAGGAATCCTTCGGATATGATCGGTTATGATAAGTCATGATCAATCATAAATAATCATAAAAATCTGCGTCCCATCCTTCGCCTACAATCCTAAATTATGTTTCGATAATGTTTGTTGCGCTATTTCATATCCCGCATCCGCATGTCTGATCACACCCATTCCAGGATCATTTCGTAGTACACGTGCTAATCTTTGTGCAGCTGCATCTGTGCCATCTGCCACAATCACCATTCCGGCATGAATGCTATACCCCATACCTACTCCACCGCCATGATGCAAACTTACCCAACTGGCACCCCCCGCTGTATTGACCAATGCATTCAAGATGGGCCAATCGGCTACTGCATCACTTCCATCCAACATGGCTTCTGTTTCGCGGTTGGGTGATGCAACGGATCCTGTATCCAAATGATCGCGACCAATCACGATGGGGGCTTTTACTTTTCCGGTTTTGACCAGTTCATTGAATGCCAAACCGGCTTTTTCTCTTTCGCCTTGTCCCAACCAACAAATTCTAGCCGGTAATCCCTGAAAGGCGATCCTTTCTTTAGCCATTTTCATCCATCGCAACATCGATTTGTTTTCAGGAAATAACTGCATGATCAATTCATCCGTAACAGCGATATCAGCAGGATCTCCACTGAGTGCCACCCATCGAAATGGCCCCTTTCCTTCACAAAATAATGGACGGATATAAGCGGGAACAAAACCGGGAAAATCAAAAGCATTTTTCAATCCATGTTCAGCTGCACGAGCGCGTAGGTTATTACCATAATCAAAAGTGATGGTGCCGGATTGTAGCAATTGAATCATCAATTCAACATGCAATTTCATACTGTCATATGCTAATGCAATATAAGCATCGGGATCTTTCTCTCTCAATACATTCGCAGCTTGATTATCCAGTGTATGTGGAATATAACCGATCAATGGATCATGCGCAGATGTTTGGTCTGTTAATACGTCTACTTTTATGTTTCTTTCGATCAGTCTTTGTAATAAGGTAATGGCATTACACAACACTCCAATACTCAATCGTTCTCCTTTCTCACGCGCAGCAACCGCATGATCGATGGCTTCATCTATGGAGCTGTATTTAATATCCAAGTATCGGGTTTCTATACGTTTATCGATACGCCATTCTTCTACTTCTGCGCACAATGCAACACCATCACACATGGTAATGGCCAAAGGTTGAGCACCACCCATGCCGCCCAATCCTGCCGTAACACTCAAAGTTCCTTTCAAAGAACCCCCAAAATGTTTATCGGCTACTGCTGCGAAGGTTTCATAGGTACCTTGTACAATGCCCTGCGAGCCGATATAGATCCAGGAACCTGCGGTCATTTGTCCATACATCATCAGTCCCTTTTGTTCCAATTCTGTAAAATGTTTCCAATTCGCCCAATTGGGAACGAGTTGAGAATTCGACAATAATACACGGGGTGCATCAGGATGTGTTTTTAAGATCCCTACGGGCTTACCGCTTTGGATCAAAAGTGTTTCATCGTTCTCCAATTTTTTCAAAGAAGCAATGATTTGATCCAAAGCTTCAATATTTCGTGCAGCTTTTCCTCTCCCACCATAAACAATGAGTTCTTCCGGTCTTTCCGCCACAGCGGGATCCAGATTATTCAGTAACATACGTAATGCCGCTTCCTGAATCCATCCTTTACAATTCAGTTGTGTACCAACCGGGGTTTTGTACTTGGCATAATCATAAGCAATCGTTGCAGACATAGGGTTGTTTTTGGGTGGGTTAAAATACGGTATTTTATCTTTGATTTTTTGATCTGGAGAAGAATTCAAAAGTCAAAAGTAAAAATTCAAAAAATCAGGAAATCAAGAAATCAAAGATCAAAAAATCAAAGATCAAAGAATCAGACTTCAAAAGTGATTTTAGTATATTTGATAAAAACCAATAGTCATGGGATTACCTGTAAATAACAAGAAAGGCGGTAAGGCCGGCGCGAGCGGGCCAAAAAATGCTGCGCAAGCTTCTAAATTCATCGCCAAACCCGGTGCCAAAGCGGTAGGTGTAACGAAAAAACCGATTAAGACAGGTGGATCGAGAGGAAGCTGATCTTTGATTTTTTGATCTTTGATTTTTTGATCTTTGATTTTTTGATCTTTGATTTTTTGATTTAGACAATAAATCAAAAAATCAAAGATCAAAAAATTAAGTCCTCATAAGCTGCTCGGAGCTCATTCAGCGCGTGGGTGTCTCCTGCTTTTTTAGCTGTCTCCATGCCTTTTTCATACCATTGAATGGCAGCATCTCTCTCTTCCAATGTTTCCAATAGTCTAGCTAAATGATAATAAGACCCTATATAATCGGGGTTATCGGATAATACCGCTAAAAAAAGTGTTTTAGCATCGTTTAATTGTCCCAGCTTAATATACTCCAATGCCAAAGCATGCCGCAGAAAACTATCCTTCGGATTCTGCTCTAAAAATGCCTGTATTCTTGTGATGCGGTCCATGGGGTAAAGATAGTTCATTGTCCATAGTCCATGGTCAATAGTCCATGGTACAGAATATTGTTCTAAATGACGACCTGAATTACCTAGCTATGATGGCTAAAATTCTTCCCAACCATAGACTATGGACTATCGACCATGGACTACTCAACAAATTTCTCCTGTTAAAAAAAATATCCGAACCTTTGCCGGAAACAAAACTGCCTTATATTTGTAATTAGTTGCATAAACAACTATCTAAACGAATTTCAGCAAAACAATATTGACGTATGAAAATTTTAGTTTGTGTAAGCAAGACACCGGACACCACTTCGAAAATTGCCTTTACGGATGGCAATACCAAATTCGATGAGAATGGGGTGCAGTGGATCATCAATCCTTACGATGAGTGGTATTCTTTGGTACGTGCCATTGAATTGAAAGAAAAAGATCCCGCCACAATCGTGCATCTGGTAACGGTAGGTGGTGCAGATACTGAACCCATCATCCGTAAGGCATTGGCATTGGGTGGTGATGAAGCCATTCGTATCAATACAGACAATAGTGATAGTTATTATATCGCAGCACAGATTGCTGCCATCGCAAAAGATGGCTATGATCTGGTATTCACCGGAAAAGAGACCATTGACTACAATGGGTCTTCCATTGGTGGCATGATCGCTGAAATGATCGATGCGCCTTATATTTCATTGGCTACCAAATTTGAATTGAACGGAACTACGGCTACTGTTACCCGTGAAATTGAAGGTGGAGAAGAAATTGCTGAAGTAGCATTACCTGCTGTCGTAAGTTGTCAGAAAGGTATAGCAGAACAGCGTATTCCGAATATGAGAGGTATCATGGCTGCTCGTACCAAACCATTGAAAGTGGTGGAGCCTGTTGCTGCTGATGCTTTAACGGCTATCGTAAGCTTTGAAATGCCTCCAGCCAAGGCAGGTGTAAAACTGGTGAGTCCGGATAACGTGGCTGAACTGGTGAAATTATTACACGAAGAAGCCAAAGCCATCTAATTTTTCTTTTAACCATCAAACAAAAGACCATGTCTGTTTTAATATTTGTAGATCAATCAGAAGGCCATATCAAGAAAGCTTCTTTTGAAGCCTTGACGTATGGTGTTAAAGTTGCAGAGCAATTGGGTACTACTGCTGAAGCATTGGTATTGGGTAGCGTAAGCGACGATCTTGCATCATTGGGAAAATATGGTGTGAAAAAAGTACACCAAGTCAATAATGCCTCACTGAATCAACTGGATGCACAAGTGTATGCGAAAGTGATTGCTGAAGCAGCCACACAATCAGGTGCTACTGTAGTTGTATTCTCGCATAACCAAACCGGTAAAGCGGTAGCTGCTCGTGTAGCTGTTAGACTGAAAGCCGGTTTAGTAGCAGGAGCTTGTGCATTACCGGATACTAGCAATGGATTTGTAGTACGTAAAACTGTTTTCTCCGGAAAAGCATTTGCCAATGTAAGCATTACTTCTGCTGTGAAAGTGATTTCATTGAATCCGAATAGTTATACCACCATCGCCGGCGAAGGAACTGCGGAAGTAAATCCATTATCCATCGCTGTTGATGCACCAAAAGTGAAAGTAACAGCCGTGAATAAAGTAAGCGGTGAAGTTCCATTGACAGAAGCAGAAATTGTAGTGAGTGGTGGACGTGGATTGAAAGGTCCGGAGAACTGGGGTATTTTATTAGACCTTGCCAAAGAATTGGGTGCAGCTACTGCTTGTAGCCGACCTGTTGGTGATGCACATTGGAGACCACACCATGAGCACGTTGGACAAACCGGTGTTCAGGTAGCACCGAACTTGTACATTGCCATCGGTATCTCAGGAGCTATTCAACACCTTGCCGGTGTGAATCGCAGTAAAGTAATTGTAGTGATCAATAAAGATCCGGAAGCTCCTTTCTTTAAAGCCGCTGATTATGGAATTGTAGGTGATGCGTTTGAAGTGGTGCCGAAGTTAACGGAGGAGATAAAAAAGTTAAAAGCTAAATAATTATTCAAAAGGGATCAAGAAAAGTTGATCCCTTTTTATTTCTAAGGTATCATACAAAAAATATTAGCTTTATTTATAAATTTAGAGTAGTGCCGAACTTGTACATCATTGCGGGTTGTAATGGAGCAGGAAAAACAACAGCCTCTTTTACCATTCTTCCTGAAATACTTGATTGCAAAGAATTTGTAAATGCTGATGAAATTGCAAAAGGGCTTTCGCCTTTTCAACCCGAAAATGTCTCATTTCAAGCAGGCAGGTTAATGCTTGAAAGAGTTGATGAACTCTTAAATAATCGCTCTGATTTTGCTTTTGAAACAACATTAACAACACTATCATACCTAAACACAATCAAAGAGGCAAAAGTAAAAGGCTACTCAATAACGCTTTTATTTTTTTGGCTAGACAATGTAACCCTAGCAATAGAACGCGTTAAAACAAGAGTTAGAGAAGGCGGACATAATATACCAGAAGAAACGATTAAGCGCCGGTATATTCGCGGTATTAAAAATTTAATTAGTAAATTTACTTCAGTATGTGATTATTGGTTAATCATAAACAATTCTAGTAGACCTTTCACTTTTATAGCAGAAGGTCAAGGTGAGAATGAAACCAAAATTTATGACATACTCATTTGGGAACTCATCAAGCAACAGTCTAATGAAAAAGAATGAAATGGATATTGAGAAGCTACGTGAAAAAATCCGCAAAGGTTTGACTTTATCTTTTGAAAAATTATTAATTCAAAAGAAGGCACAAAATGGTGTCATAGTATTATCTGAGAAAGGTCAAATCAAAAAAATAAAAGCTACCGATATCAAATATTGATATTCTTCTTTAAAGCTGCTGATTATGGAATTGTAGGTGATGCTTTTGAAGTGGTGCCGAAGTTGACGGAGGAGATTAAGAAATTGAAGGCGAAATAGTTTTCAATCTATTCATAGAAAAAGGATCGGTAATCACCGATCCTTTTTCATTTAAGTATTGCTAGCTACCTAGTTAACAATTTTAAACACAGTTACGCTACTTGGGAAGAAAATGATTTGATAGACTTGAATATAAGTTTCTTGGTTACTGATTCTTCTTCAATATCAAAATCATCTTGTAAACCCAACCAAAATTTAGCCGAAGTTCCAAAATACTTACTTAGCCTTAATGCTGTGTCTGTCGTGATTCTTCTATTGCCTTTTATGATTTCAGATATACGGGTTTGCGGAATCTCGATATCTTTTGCAAGTCTATAGGCTGAAATTTTCAATGGAATTAAGAATTCTTCACTAAGAATTTCTCCCGGATGAATATTTTTAAGTTTAGCCATATTAGTACGTTTAATGATAATCGATTCTTCACCGTTCTTGGTCGTCTGACCACAGGTGTTCGGAAGATTAAGGAGGATTAGCCCCAAAAAGCTGCTCAAA
>JAAXIF010000067.1 GCA_012270485.1 Sphingobacteriales bacterium
GGTACTTTACAGGCAGGTACAGTAAGTGCAACGACCGGTAATTTTAGTAATGCAACAGTTACCGGAACTATTAGTGCAAATACATTGAGTGGTGCATTGGCAAACGCATTGAGTGTTTCGAATGGTTTATTGGCTAATAACCTTACCAGCACCACTTATAATGGATCAGCAGCTGTTACCCTACGAGTAGATACTTCAATAGTGGGCACAAGGGCTAGAATGGATAGTGTTGCCATGAGGAAATTCAATATTTCCGATACCCTTCAGTTTAGTAGCCGAATTAAAACATCCGATACTGCGGCTATGCTGGGAGGTAGCGCATATTATGCTGGTCTGGATCCAAATACAGGCTATGCCCGTTACGGACAAGTATTGAAATACAAAGACGTCGACTCTGTCATGTCTCCGATCTATCTGAAAAAAATAGATACTAGTGCAATGCTGACGCCTTATCTTGATAGGCTGAATACCTTTCAAGCAGATTCATTCCCGGCAGTACAAAGTCGTATACAAACCAAATCTCCTTTGGCTGGCTCGAGTGCCTTGATAACAGTGGGCACCATCACTACGGGTACATGGAGTGCTACTATAATAGACCCATCCAAAGGGGGTACCGGTGTGAATAATGGTTCCAGAACCATAACTTTAGGAGGTAATCTGACAACTCTTGGTGCATTCAATACCACATTCAATGTTTCCGGTGCGACCAATATAACCTTGCCAACTGCTGGTACGCTAGCTACATTAACAGGTACGGAAATATTGACCAATAAAACCATCAGTGGAGCCTCGAATACATTGACCAATATCGCTACATCATCTTTAACAGGTACATTGGCGGCTGGTCAGTTCCCTGCATTGACAGGTGATGTTACTACTACTGCAGGAAGCCTTGCTACTACCTTGGCAACAGTGAACAGTAATGTGGGCACATTCGGATCATCCACGGCTATTCCAACGATCACTGTCAATGGTAAAGGCTTGGTAACAGGTGTAACAACCAATGCAGTAGTTGCTCCGGCGGGCACCCTAACAGGTACTACTTTAGCTTCGGGAGTTGTAAACTCTTCATTGACGTCAGTAGGTACCTTAGGTAGCTTGAATGTATCAGGAACAGGAACTTTTGGAACAGTGAGTGCAACCACTTTTAATGGTGTTGCGGCAGCTCAAAATATTCAAATTTATACCTCAGGCTCAGGTAATTACATTGTCCCAGCAGGCATTTACTCGATTATAGTAGAAGTTGTGGGTGGTGGTGGTGCTGGAGGCGGAACTATTAGTTCAGGTACAAGTGGTATTCAAGCTTCTAGTGGTGGTGGTGCTGGTGGTTACGCACGTTCAGTTATTGCAGTTACTCCTGGACAAAGCATAAGTTACTCAGTAGGTGCTGCAGGTACTCCAGCAAGTGGAGCAGCTGGGGGAGCGGGAGGTAATACTACTTTCGGCGCACTAACAGCTAATGGAGGCGGAGGAGGGGCTGTCCAAGCAAACGGTGCAACCGTACTTAGAACTGCAGGTGGCACAGGTGGTACAGCTTCAGGTGGAAATTTGAATATTCAAGGTGGTGATGGAGATCCGGGTATGAGGTTTTCCGCAACTGTAGGCTACTCTGGTAAAGGAGGTAATTCTAGACTTGGTTTTGGAGGCCAATCAGTAATTATAGCTAACTCTTCTATTGCCGGTTTGGTAGGTGATGGATTCGGAGCGGGAGGTAGTGGCGCATTCTTCCTACGCACTGGAGGTACACCGGCAGCACAATCTGGTGGTGCAGGTCTTGCCGGTGTTATTATCATTCACGAGTTTAAATAATGGTTGTTTTATTTATTGACGAAAAATAATACTTATTAGTGTCAATTGGTTACTGATATCATTAACTTTATCGACATTTTTTTAAATATGAAGCGTTTACTTTAGACTATTTCAATAGATGAGAAAATTACTCAGCATACTATCTGTTTTTTTTACAACCATCTGTTTTGGACAAAAAGCTACTACAAAAACGCCCGTTACAAATAATACGATAAAATTGGTTTCCATCAATGATTCCATTCAATACGCTATCGGCGCATTTGTAGCACAATGGATCAATAACAATAGTTTTATTATCAGCAATCCTACATTGTATATCAAGGGTATGGATGATGTATTTCAAAATAAACCCCGTTTGATTCCTGATTCTGTAGTGCCTGTAATGATCACCGCTTATCAGCAGGTTACTCAAAAAGATCGTTCCTTAAAACTAGAACAACAACTCTTTACCAATATCAAACAAAGACCGGGTTTGGGAATACTACCCAATGGCGTACATTATTTTATTTTGAAATCTGCTCAAGGACAACGACCCTTGCCCTCTGATACGGTTACCATTCAATTGAGAGGTACATTAGCAGATGGTACCGTTTTTGAAGATACTTATCGTAAGTCGCCGGTGAAAATAACACCTGCTGAAATGGTTCCCGGTGTGAGTGAGGCCATACAAATGATGCCGGTAGGATCTAAATGGCAGATTTATGTACCCGCCATGTTAGCTTACGCTGATAAAGGAACTGCTGTAATTCCCCCAAACAGTGCATTAGTAGTAGAAATAGAATTATTGAATATCACCAGTCCCAAAAAAGATTAATTGAACATTGTTCGTGTAATATACATTCTATATATTTATAATATCTTATCGCTTAATAAATCACAAAACATGAAAACTTTATTACTCTTTGTTCTTTCCGCTGTAATGAGTGTGAGTCTACTTGCTCAAACCAAAACTCCTGCACAAATCGCTAAAGAAAAAGCAGATGCAGATACACTTCAGTATGCTTTGGGTGTATACATGGTAAAATCATTGCAAAAAAACGGAGTGATCATTACTAACCCGACCATGTTCCAAAAAGCAGTAGATGATGTACTGGCCAAAAAGAAACTCATGATCAGTGAAGCAAGTGCTGAGTCCAAAATCAATAACTTTCAAAATGCCATCAATTCAGAAAAAGGATTGTTGATGGAACAAATGCTCTTTGCAGAACTCAATAAACAATCAGGTGTTGTTCGCATGCCCAGTGGTGTGAACTATGCAGTGATCACAAAAGGAACCGGAAGAAATCCGGAGCCTGAAGATACCGTTGTAATTAACATCGTTGGTAAATTACCCGACGGTACTGTATTTATCGACTCAGACAAAAACAAAGAATCTTTTCTAATTCTAGTGAAAGACCTGGTGTTAGGATTACAAGACGCAGTACTGAGAATGAAAGAAGGTTCTGTTTGGCGCGTATTTATTCCCGCAACATTGGGTTTTGGCGCATCCGGTAATGGTTCTTCAGTTCCTCCTTACACACCATTGATATATGATATTGGATTGATTTCTGTACGTTCGGCCAAAGCTAAGTAAGCTATCCTTGATTCTTATGATGGCAAAAATCCATCTAATAATTTGATTATCAATTTTTTAAGAAAAGCCTTGGGATTTTACCCAAGGCTTTTTTTTCGGGGATAATTTAATCTGACTGCTATTATTAGGGAATTGGTATTATTCCTACCTTTGCCGCCTTGAAAATGGGAGCGTATGCTTCCTGCAAAAAAATATTTAAACAAGCACTTTTATGGCTGACTTGAAATTTCAACGCAACTTTGGTATTGCCGCACACATCGATGCCGGTAAAACCACTACTACCGAGCGTATCCTGCGCTACACCGGTATGATTCACAAAATTGGTGAGGTACATGATGGTGCCGCTACTACTGACTGGATGGAGCAGGAAAAAGAAAGAGGTATCACCATTACTTCTGCTGCTGTTAGCTGTCAGTGGAATTTCCCAACTGTAAAAGGGAAAGCTGATGCCAATACAAAGAGCTATTACTTTAATATCATTGATACTCCGGGTCACGTGGATTTTACCGTAGAGGTAGAACGTTCTATGCGTGTACTGGATGGCTTGATTGCCCTTTTCTCTGCTGTGGATGGTGTTGAGCCTCAATCTGAGACAGTATGGCGTCAGGCGAACCGTTACAAAGTTCCTCGTATCGGTTTCGTAAATAAAATGGACCGTTCCGGTGCCGACTTCCTGAATGTAGTCAATCAGGTAAAGGAAATGTTGGGTGCAAAAGCTGTTCCTTTACAATTACCGATTGGTGCTGAAGATAATTTCAAAGGTGTAGTTGACCTGATCAAAATGAAAGGGATCATCTGGCACATGGAAACAGAAGGAATGACTTTCGATGAGATCGATGTTCCGGCTGATATGAAAGAAGATGTAGAATTCTGGAGACAGAATTTAATTGAAGCAGTAGCTGAATATGATGATACATTGATGGAGAAATTCTTCGATGATCCAAACAGCATTTCTGAAGATGAAGTTCATGAAGCAATTCGTAAAGCTTGTATCGATTTGAGCATCGTTCCTATGATGTGCGGATCCTCATTCAAGAATAAGGGTGTACAAACTGCACTGGATGCTGTTTGTCGCTACCTGCCTTCTCCCGTTGATATCGAAGATACCGTAGGTACTGATCCTGACACAGGTGAAACCATTACTCGTAAACCTAGTGCAAAAGAACCATTTGCGGCACTGGCATTTAAGATCATGACAGATCCTTTCGTAGGTCGTCTGGCCTTCTTCCGTTGTTACAGTGGTCACCTCGATGCGGGTTCTTATGTGTTGAACGTAAGAAGTGGAAAGAAAGAGCGTATCAGCCGTATCATGAAGATGTTTGCCAACAAACAAAACCCAATCGACTTCATCGAAGCGGGTGATATTGCAGCAGCTGTAGGGTTCAAAGAAATTAAAACCGGTGATACCCTTTGTGATGAGAATCATCCAATTACTCTTGAGAACATGTTCATCCCTGAGCCTGTAATCGCGATCGCTGTTGAGCCTAAAACACAGGCCGATGTAGATAAAATGGGTATGGCTATCGCTAAACTGGTAGAAGAAGATCCAACACTGCGTGTAAATACGGATGAAGATACAGGTCAAACCATCCTTCGTGGCATGGGTGAATTGCACCTTGAGATCATCGTAGATCGTATGCGTCGTGAATTCAAAGTAGAAGTAAACCAGGGTGCGCCTCAGGTTGCTTATAAAGAAGCATTCGGAACCACTATCGAACACCGTGAAGTGCTGAAGAAGCAGTCTGGTGGTCGTGGTAAGTTCGCGGATATCCAATTCTCAATCGGTCCTGCTGATGAAGAATGGCTGAAAGAAAACGAAGGAAAGCATTTCCAATTCGTGAATGATATCTTCGGTGGATCGATCCCCAAAGAATTCATCCCTGCTATTCAGAAAGGTTTTGAAACCGCAATGACTACAGGTGTTCTGGCAGGTTATCCGGTGAACAATATGAAGGTTCGTGTATTCGACGGTAGCTACCATGATGTGGATTCTGATTCAATGTCATTTGAATTGTGTGCGAAGTCTGGTTTCCGTGAAGCAGGACGTAAGGCAAAACCAACATTGTTGGAGCCGATCATGAAAGTAGAAGTATTGACTCCGGATCAGTACATGGGTGATGTAACAGGTGACTTGAACCGTCGTCGTGGTATGTTGGAAGGTATGGATAGCCGTGCTAACCTGCAAGTGATCAAGGCGAAAGTTCCTTTGAGCGAAATGTTTGGTTATGTAACCCAACTGCGTTCATTGTCTTCTGGTCGTGCCACTTCAACCATGGAGTTCTCACACTATTCTCCTGCACCCAACAATATTGCAGAAGAAGTGATGGCAAAGAACAAAGGAAAAGTAAAGATCGAGGAATAAGATTCCTTGCTCACATAGAAAAAGCCCCGGCAGTGATGTTGGGGCTTTTTAGTATAGTCCATAGACCATGGTCCATGGGCTATGGTCTACTTACAATACTGCACAATGATATTATTCGCATCCGCATAGTTTTTGGATTTAGAAATCTGAAGGGTTTGACAACCCACTTCTTTTTCTCCGAGGTTGATATGACTCACGCCTTTAAAAAATTCAGATTTGCCATCATTGGTGATTTTTAAAGCGATTACTTTATCAAAATAGTAGATGGCTCTTCTATATTGTTTCATGTTAAAATAACTGACACCTGCGTTCTCATAAATAGCATAGTTGAATGCATTGATCTCTGCTGCACGAACAAATTTTGCAGCGGCTGTTTGATAATCTTGTTTAGCAAAAGCAGCAACGCCTTCATTATAGATCTGAGTTGCTTTTTGTAGGGCGGCGGCATTTTGTTCTACACTATTCCCAACTGCACCCGAAAAATTCAGGTTGCTGGTGATCTCCTGTTTTCTTTTCAGTAAATTGGCATAATCAGCTTCACTGGCAGGTCTGTTTCCTTTTCGATCAAACAGCGTGAGTGCACTGTCAGCCAGTTTCAATAATTCAGGAGTAGCTCTTTGTTGCGCGTTTAACATGCCCATCAAATATAAATTCCAGGCAAAGGGCTCATTGCGGTATTTTGTATAGGTTCTGAATGCTTTGGCAACACCGGCAGTATCTCTTCTTTTTGCATGCACAGCCACCAATGTTTGATAATAGGTATTAGCCCTTGGTTTATTATAGTAGGCCAGCTCCGCGTAATACTTGGCACTATCCATTTGATTGGTGTTGAAAAATACATTCGCCATCAAAAACTGACTATAATAAATATGCGGATTATGGGGAATAGATTTCCTCAGCAAACGAAGCGCTTCATCATACTGTTGGTTTTCAGAATAATACCTTCCTAAAATGGCTTCAATGGGTTGAGAAGAAGAAGTAAGATTGGGAATAGGAGGAAACATGGTTTTTACTTCTGCCAGCGGAATGCTCATTGGCTCATTCTTTAGATCAGGAACCACGCGAAGTTGTCCTTTCAATGAAATGTAGGTGAGATAGGTAATGTAAGTGGCAGGCAATAACATTAATATCGTGATCATTCCATATAAGGGATGGGCAAGGGTAAAGGTTTTATTAGCAGGTTTTGTATCGCCAACCTGTACTTCTTCTCGCCCTTTGATATAAGTACCAAGATTGATGGCTGTTACACAAGCAAAAAATACCTGCATGATGGCTCTTTCAATAGGAAAGTTGAATCCTGCATCCACAGCATATACAATCAATGCCATGAAGGAAAACAAAGCGATCAGTTTTGTTTCTTCGGAAGCAGCAGATCGTAAGGTTTTAATTGTGCAAAAGAAAAGACAGACATACAGTGATAAGTATAATAATCCACCCAGCAAACCTAATTCAGCTGCATGTTCTAAAAAATCATTGTGAGCATGTGCAGGTACATTCAGGTCATCAATGTATTCTTTCTCATAAGGAATAGAAGCCAGTTTCCAATTACCATAACCGCAACCCATTAAGGGGTTTTCAGCAATATAATCGAATGCATGTTCCCATAATTTAAAACGATAACTCGAAGCGTCGTTTGTAAGTGCAATGGAACTGATATTTGCAATCACACTACCATAACGACCACTGTTGCTTTCTTGTAAGGTAGTTACTTGTGTATTGATAGCTTGGGTAATAAAAAAAGCAGATACCAGGGGTAATAACAAATAAGCTGATTGCAATAACAATTGATCTGCTTTTTTATGTTGACGGAATTTCACCAACACAAATCCTAAGAATACAATCGATACTAAAATTAAGCTAACATAAGAAGCACGTGCACTGGCCATGAAAATGGTGGCGATACCCAGTGTTAGGGCGAGAATATGGAAAATACGTTCTGCCAGTTTTGCATGATAGAGCGCATACAGTACAAACGGTATTTTAATAACCAGACTAGCCGCGAAAATATTTTTATTACCCGTATTGCCATTGAGTGAGTTGACCAAGGCGCCTAGTGAGGTTTCGGCGATACCATCAAAAAATTTATCAAAGTATTGGATGGATTCTACCAATAAAACAGCAGATAATAGTCGACATATCAGGGTGAAGGATCCTTGTTGATGAACAAACAGTACTGCCAGATTAAAAAAGGCAATGATGGTAATGATAAACCTTACGAAGCAAACCCAGGCTTCCACCTGATTCATGGCAAAGAAAATCGACAAACCCGCGAGTAAGAAAAGCGATAAATAGAGTTTTGAATAAAGTTGTCTGAAAATGGTAATGATTACATCCTTGTACAGGTCTTTTCTGGCCCAGGTATACACCACCACAAGAATGTCTAATAAAGCTAAATACAGCCATTGAGGTCCCATTACATCAATGGAGTTCATATTATTGATAAAATGAACAGCCATATACAGCCCCATGATGACCATGGGTATCCAGGAACTCTTATGCTCAGTTTTAAAATTTGTAGAACCTTGTTTATCAGCAATTTGCTTATCAGAAAAGGGGGAAACGGGTTTCTTTCTGGCCATAGTTGGGTTATTGCCGTGAAATTAAGGATTTTGCTATGAGTTCACTATGGATTCACTATGGTTTCTCTATGGTTTTCCTATCATTTCACTATGATTCTCTTATGACTCTCTTATGAAGCTCTTATCACTGTCGTATCTCTGCCATAACCCTTACTTAACCCATTACCGACCTTCTCAGTTATCTGTCAATATCCGGTCAGTTCCCTGTCATAAGACTATCTATACATTCCAATAACCCTCAAAAAACGCGCTCTAACCATCGAAAATTCGTATAACCCAGTACCTCGTACCCAGTACCTAGCACCCAATTGCTTCAAAATCCCGTAGAACTTCCGTTTTTTCTTAAAAATATTTACAAATTTCTTGACCATTCCATTACAGTCCCTTACCTTTGCAACCCCAATCAGAAAATTGGGTTTCGACTATGTCTCAACGTATCAGAATCAAATTACAATCTTACGATCACAATCTGGTAGATAAATCTGCTGAGAAAATCGTAAAAACAGTGCGCAGCACTGGTGCCGTAGTAACTGGTCCAATTCCCTTGCCTACACACAAGAGAATCTTCACTGTACTGCGTTCACCACACGTGAATAAGAAGAGTCGTGAGCAGTTTCAACTGGCTACTCACAAGCGTTTGCTGGATATCTATACTTCTTCTTCTAGAACAGTAGATGCCCTAAGCAAATTGGATCTGCCTTCTGGTGTTGAGGTAGAGATCAAAGCCTGATAAATAGGCTACAAGTTTCAAGCTACAAGCTGCAATTGAAACAAAAGTTCTTAAAAATAAATTACTCATCTGCCAACTCTCTACTCAAAATAGAGAAGAAAGCAGCTCTGAATAAATAAACGGTCTCAGATTTTTGATTTTCAATCAAGAAATCAAAAAATCAAAGATCATACATATAAACAGGCCCTTCGAGGTTTGTTTACTTCCGGTACTTCCTCGATCACCATAGCTTTAGCAACGGTGATCCAGCTTAGAAAAAGCATCCACTTTCGCCAAGGCTACGGTGGATAGAAAAGGGAAAAGGTCGGCAGCGAACAAGGATTGAATCCCGCTTCATCGGTGGGATGTCCTCTTTAACCTTGCGGGGCATAAACCGCAAAACGATGAAAGGTATTATTGGTAAAAAAATCGGGATGACCAGCATCTTCTCGGCAGATGGTAAGCAAACAGCTTGCACCATCATCGAAGCTGGTCCATGTACCGTAACACAGGTGAAGACCCAGGATACTGATGGTTACACCGCACTACAATTGGCATTTGGCGACAAAAAAGAAAAGCACTCCACGAAAGCTGAGCTGAATCACTTCGCAAAAGCTCAAACAGCCGCCAAAAAATTCGTAAAAGAATTCCGTAATTATTCCATAGAGAAAGCATTGGGAGAAACTGTTACTGTTGACATTTTCGCTGAAGGCGAAAGCGTTGAAGTAGTAGGTACTACCAAGGGTAAGGGTTTCCAGGGTGTTGTAAAGCGCCACGGTTTCTCCGGTGTGGGTGAGCAATCACACGGTCAACACGATCGTCAGCGTGCTCCGGGTTCTATCGGTGGTTCTTCTTATCCTTCACGCGTATTCAAGGGCATGAGAATGGCCGGACGTATGGGTGGTGACAGAGTAAAAATGAAGGGATTGAAAGTAGTGAAGATCTTCCCTGAAAAGAACTATATCCTGATCAGCGGTTCTGTTCCTGGTCATAACGGTTCAATCGTTTTAATCCAGAAGTAATCACAACTTAATTGAATGACCATGCAAGTAGATGTATTAAATATAAAAGGACAGAAAACCGGCAGAACGGTTGAATTACCGGCTGAGGTTTTCGGTATCGAGCCAAATGATCATGTGATCTACCTGGCTGTAAAACAGTACCTGGCTGCAGGCCGTCAGGGTACACACAAAGTAAAAACCCGTGCTGAAGTGCAGGGTGCTAGCCGTAAGCTGCACAAGCAAAAAGGTACCGGTGGTTCTCGTAAAGGTAATATCCGTAACCCTTTGTACAAGGGTGGTGGTACGATCTTCGGACCAAAACCTCACGCTTACGATTTCAAATTGAATCGTAAAGTGAAAGACCTCGCTAAGATCTCTGCACTGAGCTATAAAGCAAAGGAAAGCGCGATCGTAGTGGTGGAAGATATTCAGATGGACGCACCTAAAACCAAACAATTGGTGGAAGTGATGAAGAACCTGAACATCGCCGATAAGAAAACACTGGTTGTATTACCGGAGTACAATGATAATCTGTACCTGAGCACTCGTAACGTGCCAAATGTTGCCAGCACTTTATTGGCCGACATCAACACTTATGAGATCATGAATGCAGATGTACTCGTAATCACAGAAAACACTGCTAAAATCTTCGCAGAAGAAGAGGCAGTAGCTTAACCAATTAGAAACGTTTCAACCGAAATACAATGAAACTGAGTGAAGTATTAGTAAAGCCTATTTTAACGGAGAAAGCAAATGCTCAACAAGAAAAGTTGAGAAGATATGCTTTCAAAGTAAATCGTAAGGCGAACAAACTCGAGATCAAAAAAGCAGTAGAAGAATTTTATGGTGTGAATGTGATCGATGTGAACACTGCTGTTGCTCCCGGTAAAAACAAAACCCGCTATACCAAAGCCGGTTTTATTCAGGGTGCGAAACCTGCTTATAAAAAAGCATTCGTAACCGTAGCCGAAGGAGAAACCATTGATCTGTACGCTAACATTTAATTCCCCCGCCCTGAAGGGAGCCGGAGGAAACAGAATGATAAAGTATGGTAGTTCAACTACCGCAAAAGTTGATTAAAAAACAAGACCTAGCACCCCTTTAGGGGCTGGGGGTAAAACAAAGAAAATGGCACTGAAGAAGTACAAACCGATGACAGCAGGAACACGCTGGAGAATCGGAAATGCTTATGCTGAGATCACTACCAACAAGCCTGAAAAAAGCCTGTTGGAGCCACAAAAGAAAACCGCAGGTCGTAACTCACAAGGTCGTCGTGCAATGCGTTATATGGGTGGTGGTAGCAAGCAGCATTATCGTATCATCGATTTCAAAAGAAACAAGAGAGATATTGCTGCAACAGTAGTATCTATCGAATACGATCCGAACCGTACTGCGTTTATCGCATTGGTTCAATATACGGATGGAGAGAAAAGATACATCATCGCTCCTCAAGGAATTCAGGTGGGTGCAAACATCATCGCTGGTGATGAAGTAGCTCCTGAGATCGGAAATGCCTTGATGATGAAAAATATGCCATTGGGTACTATGATTCACAACATTGAATTGCAGCCCGGACAAGGTGGTAAAATGGTAAGAAGTGCCGGTGCATCTGCTCAGCTGGCGAACAAAGAAGAGAAATACGCAGTATTGAAAATGCCTTCTGGCGAATTGCGTAAAGTATTGATCAATTGTTACGCAACTGTAGGTGTGGTTTCTAATAGCGACCATAACTTGGAAACAGCAGGTAAAGCAGGTAAGAATCGTTGGAAAGGTATTCGTCCACGTGTGCGTGGTGTTGCGATGAACCCGGTAGATCACCCAATGGGTGGTGGTGAAGGTAAAGCTTCAGGTGGTCACCCACGTAGCAGAACCGGTAAGTATGCAAAAGGTGAGAAAACACGTACAAAAGGAAAAGGCAGTGATAAACTGATCATCCAGAGAAGAGACGGTAAAAAATTAGCAAAGTAATTTGAAAGTGTGGCGATTTGAAAATTTGAAAATGAAAACCTCAAATTCTCAAAGCCCCGAAACAAACACTTTCAATTTTCAAATTTTCAAATTTTCAAATTAACTCATTACTATGGGTCGTTCGATTAAAAAAGGTCCTTACGTTGATGCCAACTTAGAAGGTAAAGTTGAAGGTATGAATGATGGCAAAACCAAGAAAGGTGTGATCAAAACTTGGAGCCGTCGCAGTACAATCACTCCTGATTTTGTTGGACACACTTTTGCAGTGCACAACGGTAACAAGTTCATCCCAGTTTATGTAACCGAATTCATGGTAGGTCACAAACTTGGTGAATTTGCTCCAACTCGCAACTTCAGAGGACACGCAGGAACTAAAAAGTAATCACTTGGCGTATGGTTGATGGTTGATAGCGAATAGCAGAACCGGATGCAATACCCTAAACAAATAAAGAAATGGAAGCAGTAGCTAAACTGAACAATTATCCTACAGGGCCACGCAAAATGCGTTTGCTGGCTGATGTGATCCGTGGAATGGAGGTAGAGAAGGCATTGGCTATTCTCGAGCACCACCCACAGCACAATGCAGTGCCTTTGGCAAAATTGCTGAAGAGTGCGATCAGCAACTGGGAGCAAAAAAATAATGGCGCCAGTGCTGCAGACAGCAGTCTGGTGGTAAAAACTGTATTCGTTGACGGAGGTCGTGTACTGAAGCGTATGCGCCCTGCACCTCAAGGCCGTGGCTACAGGGTACGTAAGCGCAGTAACCATGTAACATTAATCGTAGATTCTAAAAACTAATTGTAAAACCACTATATGGGTCAGAAAGCAAATCCAATTGGTAACAGGTTAGGTATCATCCGCGGATGGGAAAGTAACTGGTATGGTAGTAAGAAAGACTATGCTACCAAGTTAATCGAGGATCATAAGATCCGTACTTACCTGAACGCCCGTATCAACAAGGGCGGTATTGCCAAAATTGTAATAGAGCGTACCCTGGGTAAGCTGATCGTTACAATCCACACCTCTAAACCAGGTATCATCATCGGTAAAGGTGGCGGAGAAGTAGACCGTATCAAAGAAGAGTTGAAAAAATTAACCGGTAAGGATGATGTTCAGATCAATATTCTCGAGATCCGTCGTCCTGAACTGGATGCCAATATTGTAGGCGATACCATCGCTCGTCAGATCGAGAACCGTATCAACTTCAAACGTGCTACTAAAATGGCGATCGCTTCTACACTCAGAATGGGTGCTGAAGGTATCAAGATCAAGTTAAGTGGTCGTTTGGGTGGTGCTGAGATCGCTCGTAGCGAAGAGTTCAAACAGGGTCGTGTGCCTTTGCATACTTTCCGTATGGACATCGACTATGCGAACGTATACGCTCAAACCGTTTACGGTAAGATCGGTATTAAAGTATGGATCTGTAAAGGTGAAGTACTTGGAAAGCGTGAACTGAATCCAAACTTCGTAGGTGGTAAGAATGATATGAGTGAAAGAAGAGGTGGTGAAGAAAGAGGTGGCGGACGCGGAGACAGAAGAGATGATCGCGGCGGCGGTCGTGGTGGAGATAGAAGAGATAACCGCGGCGGAGGCGGAAGAGACAATAGAAGATAATTTGAAAATGTGGCAATTTGAAAATTTGAAAATGTAAAAAACAAATTTTCACTACGCCAGGAATAAACTACTTCCACTCATTTTCAAATTTTCAAATTTTCAAATTTTCAAATTGTAATAAATGTTACAGCCTAAAAGAAGTAAACACAGGAAACAGCAGAAAGGCCGCATTCGTGAAGTGGCTAAGCGTGGTACTTCCATTTCATTTGGTTCATTTGCTTTGAAAGCGATGGAACCCATCTGGTTAACCAACCGCCAGATCGAGTCTGCCCGTCAGGCAATGACCCGTGCCATGAAGCGTGAAGGTAATGTGTGGATCCGTGTATTTCCTGATAAGATCATTACCCGTAAGCCTCTTGAGGTAAGGATGGGTAAAGGTAAAGGTAACCCTGAATTCTGGGCTGCTGTAGTAGAACCAGGACGTATCATCTTCGAATGCGATGGTGTATCTCAGCAGGTAGCTCAGGAAGCGATGGAACTCGCTGCTCAGAAATTACCGATCAAAACCAAATTCATCGTAAGAAGAGACTTACAAGCATAATTTTATCTCGCCTTAGGCGAGACAAATTTTCAAATTGAAGAAAATGGCAAATAAAAAAGTTGAATTCAATAAAGGTCTGAAAGACATGAATGTCGCAGATCTGCAGGCAAGAATTCAGGAAGATCAGTTAAGACTGAAAAAATTAGAATTCGCACATGCAATTTCTCCATTGGAGAACCCGATGACTGTTCGTGGTTTGCGCAGAGATATTGCTCGTCTGAAGACTGAGTTGAAGAAAAAACAATTAGGAATTTAAAGCTTCAAGCTTCAAGTTCCAAGCGACAAGCTTATCAAAAAAAACTTTGCTCACAGCTCATAGCTCGGAGCTCATAGCTTAAAAAAATAAACAATGGCTGAAGTAAGAAATTTACGCAAAACAAGGATCGGGGTTGTTACCAGCGATAAGATGGACAAGACCATCACTGTTGCGGTTGAAAGAAAAGTAAAACACCCTATCTACGGAAAGTTCGTAAAGAAAACCACGAAGTTCCATGCTCATGATGAAAAAAGTGAGTGCGGTATCGGTGATGTGGTAAAGATCATGGAAACTCGTCCGCTGAGCAAAACAAAGCGTTGGAGACTGGTTGAGATCGTAGAAAAAGCAAAATAATAATCGTCCGCTTCAGGCGGATTCAAGCTGCAAGCTGCAAGAATTTGAGCTGTAGCCTCTGATAAATTGATAAAAAATCTGGCGAGGAAATTTCTAAGCCGGAAGCTAAAAGCTAAAACAATGATTCAGCAAGAAAGTAGATTGAATGTAGCTGATAACAGTGGTGCTAAGGAAGTGCTTTGTATCAAAGTACTCGGTAATAGCGGTCAGGATTATGCCAAAATTGGTGACAAGATCGTTGTAACTGTTAAAGATGCAATTCCTGCAGGCGGTATCAAAAAAGGTACTGTATCAAAAGCGGTAATCGTTCGTACCAAAAACAAATTGCGTCGTAAGGATGGTTCTTATATCCGTTTCGATGACAACGCAGTGGTATTATTGAACAACTCAGATGAGCCTCGTGGTACCCGTATCTTCGGACCAGTAGCAAGAGAACTTCGTGATAAAGGTTACATGAAGATCATCTCTTTGGCTCCGGAAGTATTATAAGCCCCTGCCCCTAAAGGGGTATGGTTTAGCAATAAACGACTTAGAAAATCACAACCGAACCTATAAGTTAGGTTAAAACATAAAAAACAAAACTCTCCCTTCAGGGAGACGGAGGGACAAAAATGAGTACAAGATTTAAACCCAAATTCAACATCAAAAAAGGAGACACCGTAGTGGTGATCGCCGGTGATGATAAGGACTTGAAAAAGCCCCGCAAGGTGTTGGAAGTTATCGTGGATAAAGGTCGTGTGGTAGTAGAAGGTGTTAATATCGTAACAAAACATACCAAGCCTTCTGCGCAGAATACAAAGGGTGGTATCGTTAAGATCGAAGCACCGATTAACATCAGCAATGTGATGTTATGGGATGCTAAAACGAGCAGCGCTACCAAAGTAAAGCGTAATCGTGAAGAAGGTAAATTAGTTCGTATATCTAAAAAATCAGGGGAGGTAATCAAGTAATGAGTACTGCAAAATACACTCCGAGATTAGCAGACAAGTACACCAAAGAGGTAGTACCTGCTTTAATGAAAAAGTTTGCTTACAAAACTGTAATGCAAGCTCCTAAGTTGGAAAAAATCTGTATCAACCGTGGCGTAAATGGCGCGGTGAATGATAAGAAACTGGTAGACATCGCTGTTGATGAGCTGAACATGATCACTGGTCAGAAAGCAGTTCCTACTATGTCTAAAAAAGATATCTCCAACTTCAAACTCCGTAAAGGAATGCCAATCGGTGCGCGTGTAACACTGAGAGGAGAGAAGATGTATGAATTCTTAGACAGATTGGTATCTGTTGCGTTACCTCGTGTACGTGACTTCAAAGGTATCAGCGATAAGGCTTTCGATGGTCGTGGTAACTACACATTAGGTGTTACCGAGCAGATCATCTTCCCTGAGATCGATATCGATAAAGTGAACAAGATCACCGGTATGGATATTACTTTCGTAACTACTGCTCAAACCAATGAAGAAGCATATGAGTTACTGAAAGAACTGGGAATGCCTTTCAAAGGAGCAAAAAAAGACAATAACTAAAAAGTAACTGGTAGCAGCCGGTTTGTAAACATCAAATCCGGAACCTACTCAAATCTAAACATAAAACAATGGCAAAAGAATCAGTAAAAGCCAGACAAAGAAAGCGTGAAGCCCTGGTAGCCCAGTATGCAGAGAAGCGTGCAGCCCTAAAAGCAGCAGGTGATTATGCAGCATTGGATAAACTTCCTAAGAATGCGTCACCTGTTCGTTTAAAGAACCGTTGTCAGCTTACCGGACGTCCGAAAGGTTATATGAGATACTTTGGTCTCTCAAGGGTAATCTTCCGTGATATGGCCCTGAATGGTAAAATTCCAGGTGTTAAAAAAGCAAGCTGGTAAAACTACCCTGCCCCGATCAAGATCGGGAAATTGGTACAAAATTTTGAACACGAATTAATTCTAATAAAAATGGTAACTGATCCTATAGCAGACTTCTTAACCAGAATCCGTAACGCACAGATGGCTGGTCACAGACTGGTAGAAATTCCTGCTTCTAATCTGAAAAAGCGTATGACAGAGATCCTGTACGAACAGGGTTATATCCTGAAATACAAATTTGAAGATGATAACAAACAAGGACTGATCAAGATCGCGTTGAAATACGATCCTTCTACTAAACAACCTGCGATCCGCTCTCTGGAAAGAGTGAGCCGTCCGGGTCTGCGTCAATATGCTAAACCTGCTGAAATCAAAAGAGTAATCAATGGTTTGGGTGTGGCTATCTTAAGTACTTCTAAAGGTGTACTGACTGATAAGCAAGCAAAAGCGCAGAATGTAGGTGGTGAAGTTCTTTGCTACATCTCTTAATTAAGTTATTGTCCTGTCTGACAATTAAGCTTTTAGTCGGAGCTGAACACGGTCAGGATTTTAGTTGAACAATAAAAAAGAAACGACTATGTCTCGTATTGGAAAAAAACCGGTAACCATTCCAGCAGGTGTAACCATCACTGTTAGCAAGGAGAATGAAATTACTGTAAAAGGCCCTAAGGGTGAATTGAAGCAGCAGATCGATAGAGATATCACTGTTACTATCAAAGACAATGAAGTAGTATTTGAACGTCCTACTGATCAGATCCGTCACCGCGCTATGCATGGCTTATACCGTGCATTGGTAAGTAACATGGTAAAAGGTGTTACAGAAGGTATCAAAAGAGAATTGGAACTGGTGGGTGTGGGTTTTAAAGCCGCTAATACCGGAAACATTTTGGATCTGGCATTGGGTTACTCTCACAATATCATTTTCGAAGTTCCTAAAGAACTGAAAGTAGCAACTGTTACTGAAAAAGGTCAGAACCCAAAGATCCTGTTAGAAGGTATCGACAAACAATTGATCGGTCAGGTAGCTGCTAAATTGAGAAGCTTACGTAAGCCAGAACCATACAAAGGTAAGGGTGTGAAATACGCCGGTGAGATCCTGAGAAGAAAAGCAGGTAAAGCAGCAGGTAAATAAGCCCCTAGCCCCTAAAGGGGTATAAAGTGGGTGTTTAAATATTTTAAAAATTTCCCTAGCCCCCTTCAGGGGGTTGGGGGTAAATAAAGCAAAATGGGTAAATTAATTCAAAGGCAAAAAATCAGATACCGCATTCGTAAGAAAGTGGCTGGTACAGCTGTTAAGCCACGCTTATCTGTATTCAGAAGCAATGCTGATATTTATGCACAGTTAATCGATGATGATAATGGTCAAACACTGGCAGCAGCTTCATCTCGCGATAAAGATATCGCTGCTCAGAAAGTAACCAAGATCGAAAAAGCGAAACTGGTTGGTGCGGCAATCGCACGTAAAGCCACTGAACTGGGATTGAATACCGTAGTATTCGATCGTGGTGGTAACCTGTATCACGGCCGTGTTAAATCCGTAGCCGACGGTGCAAGAGAAGGTGGTCTGCAATTCTAATCTGCTAACAACAATTAATCGTTAGATAAATGTCTAAAGTAAACGTAAATAAGGTAAAAGCCGGTGGCGACATGGAACTGAAAGAGAAAGTAGTTGCCATTAACCGTGTGGTGAAAACCACTAAAGGTGGACGTACCTTCAGCTTCTCAGCACTGGTAGTAGTGGGTAATGAAAGTGGTGTGGTTGGACAAGGTCTGGGTAAAGCAAAAGAAGTTCAGGAAGCTATCACAAAAGGTATCGAAGATGCCAAGAAGAACCTGGTAAAAGTACCTGTAATGCATGGAACCGTTCCTCACGAGCAGTGGGCGAAAGATGGTGCTGCGAAAGTCTTGATCAAACCAGCCGCTCATGGTGCGGGTGTGATCGCGGGAGGTAGCATGCGTGCCGTTCTGGAAAGTGCAGGTGTAACAGATGTACTGGCGAAAAGCCTGGGTTCTGCCAACCCTCACAACGTGGTAAAAGCTACTATCAAGGCCTTGAGCCTGTTGCGTGAACCCGTTCAGGTGGCTAAAACCCGTACGATCAAGCTGAGCAAAGTATTTAATGGATAATCATTGGTTGTTAGTCCATAGTCCATGGTCCATGGTCTATGGACTATAGACTAACTCAATAAAGTAGTTATGAAAAAGATCAAGATCACACAGATTAAAAGCGGTATCGACAGATCTGAGCGTCAAAAACAAACTTTGATCGCTTTAGGTTTGAAGAAGTTAAATGCTTCAAGAGAAGTAGAAGCTACTCCTCAGATCCTGGGTATGGTGAATAAAGTAAGCCACCTGGTGAAGGTTGAAGAGATCGCTTAATCCAATCAGATAAGATAGAATTTGTTCCGTGTCATACGGGATGAAAATGAGTCAATTTACTTGATTCATTTTCTGTTTATAAAAATCAAAATTCTCTCTGTCACTGACAACACATTTTCAAATCATTTGCGAGGGGTGATTCCCCGAAAGTTCAAAATCAATACAACATGAAACTACACAATCTGAAACCTGCAGAAGGTTCTACACACAAGCAAAAACGTTTAGGTCGTGGTGAAGCATCCGGTAAGGGTGGTACATCTACAAAAGGTAACAAGGGTGGACAAAGCCGCGCCGGTTACAAGAGCAAGATGGCTCACGAAGGTGGTCAGATGCCTATTCAGCGTCGTATCCCTAAGCGTGGATTCAAGAACAACAACCGTGTTGAATTCGTCGTATTTAACCTGGGTCAAATCGACCAATTGGTAGAGAAATATGGCTTCACTGAATTCAGCCTTGAGAATTTATACATCAATGGTTTGATCAGCCGTACCGATAAAGTAAAAGTATTGGCCAACGGTGAACTGAAAGCCAAAGTAACTTTCAAAGTGAATGCAGCCAGCGAAAAAGCAAAAACTGCTATCGAAGCTGCAGGTGGTAGCGTTGAAATTATCAAGTAATTTTATCGTAACTTGCCAGACGCACAACGTGCGTCTTTTTTTGGTTTAAGACTATTAACGCTTACAATTGCATTCAAGTGAAAAAACTAGTTCAGACATTAAGGAATATTTGGACGATAGAGGAGCTTCGTAACAAGATCATTATTACACTTGCACTGGTTCTTACGTATCGTTTTGGTACCCACATCGTATTACCGGGTATCGATCCTAATAAAATTGAAGAAGCACAGAAATCTGCCCAAAGTGGTGGAGGTCTCTTAGGCATCTTCGATATGTTCGCAGGTGGAGCCTTTTCTCAGGCTTCTATCCTTGCATTGGGTATCATGCCCTATATCTCTGCTTCTATCTTCATGCAGCTGATGACCATCTTGGTTCCTCAGTTACAGAAAGTACAAAAAGAAGGAGATAGCGGACGTAAAAAAATCAATCAGTGGACACGTTACCTCACCGTAATCGTTACTGCGTTTCAGGCGGGTGCATATGTTGCCTACCTGAACAGTCCGGGTTATGCTGAAGCAATTATGCCTGCTTATGCACCTTACTTCTGGTTCTCTACTGTTATTACATTAACAGCAGGTACCATGTTTGTTATGTGGTTGGGTGAAAAGATCCAAGACAAAGGATTGGGTAATGGTACATCTATCATCATCATGGTAGGTATCTTGGCTCGTCTTCCTCAATCATTGATCCAGGAATTCAGTGCGAAAGGTGAAAGAGCCGGTGGTGGTTTGTTGATCTTCTTGATCGAGATCGCTATCCTGATTGCTATCATCCTTGGATTGATCGTGCTGGTACAAGGTGTTCGTAAAATACCTGTTAACTATGCAAAGCAGATCATTGGCAACCGTCAGTTTGGTGGTGCTCGTCAGTTCTTGCCGATCAAAGTAAACAGCGCCGGTGTAATGCCGATCATCTTCGCTCAAGCGATCATGTTCCTGCCTACACTCGTATCATTTACCAATCTTGATTCTGCTCAAGGTATCGTAAAGATCTTCAATGATCATAGCAATACCTGGTATATGGTGATTTACTCAATCATGGTAATCGGATTTACTTTCCTTTACACTGCATTGATATTTAACCCTAAACAAATTGCAGAAGACCTGAAACGTAACAACGGTTTTATTCCAGGTGTAAAGCCCGGACAACCCACTGCTGATTATATCGGATCTGTAATGGACAGAATTACTTTACCGGGTGCTATCTTCTTAGCATTGGTAGGTATTATGCCAGGATTCGCTCAGCGTTTGGGTGTTACACAAGGATTCAGCACTTTCTTTGGTGGTACTTCATTACTCATCATGGTAGGTGTGGTATTGGATACACTACAGCAAATTGAAACTTACCTGTTGATGCGTCAATACGATGGATTGATGAAAGGTGGTCGTATACAAGGCAGACAGACTGTTTCTACTTCAACAATTTAGTCGATTAGTCCATAGACCATGGTCCATGGACTATGGACAGAAAATACGATATTTGCAAACCTGTCGTCTCGCTGATAGCGACGACAGGTTTCTTTTTTTATCATGTCGAGAAGAATAAATATGATCATCTATAAAACAGAAGCGGAAATAGCCCTGATGAAAGAAGCGGCGCTTTTAGTAAGTAAAACACTTACCGAAGTGGCCAAGGTATTGAAACCGGGTATGACAACGATCCAAATCGATAAACTTTGTGGTGACTTTGTCAAAGACCATAAAGCAGTTCCTTCTTTTTATAATTATAGAGGATATCCTTTCAATGTATGTGCTTCTGTGAATGATGTGGTTGTTCATGGATTTCCCAATGATATCCCTCTCAAAGATGGTGATGTGGTTTCTATTGATATGGGAGTGATTCTCAATGGATGGCATGGTGATCATGCTTATACATTTATGATAGGTGAAACTGATCCGGAGATCATTCAATTAGTAAAAGTTACGAAAGAGTCTTTGTACAAAGGCATTGAGAAAGCCATCGTAAATAATAGAGTCGGAGACATCTCTTTTGCCATTCAAGAGCATGCTGAAAAAAAACATGGCTATGGAGTAGTAAGAGAGTTGGTTGGGCATGGGTTAGGTCGCAGCTTACATGAAGACCCGCAGGTTCCCAATTATGGTAAACGTGGAAATGGTCCGAAGATGAAAGAAAATTTGGTGTTAGCTATTGAACCCATGATGAATCTGGGTGCAAGGGAAGTATATACCGATGATGATGGATGGACAGTGCGTACACAAGACGGGAAAGCAGCTTGCCACTTTGAACATGATGTATGCGTAAAGCGTGGACAAGCATTGGTACTTTCTGATTATAGCATTATTGAGGCAGCGGAGAAAGCGAACGCAAACCTCAATACCTCTTATTATTAGACAATTCAGTCTACTATAAAACTGCTGTCGATGAAAACATTATTGTTGCTTCTCGCGCTGTGTACACAGCCTTTTTTGTTGCTATCACAGGTAACTGATATCGAAAAAGTGAGAACGCTCAGACAGCAAAAAGAACACGCATGGTTACAAGAATTCATGCAGTTATTGTCTATTCCCAATGTAGCTTCCGATACCTACAATATTCAACGCAATGCATCGATGATTATGGAATTGATGCGTAAGCGTAATATCCAAGATGTAAAACTACTCACACCTGAAACTAAAAATGCGCCACCGGCTATTTATGGAGAGATTAAAGTGCCCGGTGCTGTTAAAACCATCATCTTTTATGCGCATTATGATGGACAACCGGTAGATCCTTCCAAATGGGCAAAAGGCTTTCAGCCCTTTGTACCGGTATTGGTGAATGGAACAACTGCTGATGCAGAAAAAATCATTCCGCTTCCTTCATCTAGTAATAATATCAACGAAGACTGGAGAATTTTTGCCAGAGGTGCTTCTGATGATAAGGGTGGTGTAATGGCTATTTTATGGGCGTATGAAGCCATTGTGCAGTCAGGACAGTTACCGAAGTGTAACATCAAATTCTTTTTCGAAGGTGAAGAAGAAGCGGGTTCACCACATTTGCAGGAAATTTTACTCAAGTATCCAACGGAATTACAATCAGATATCTGGGTTATCTGTGATGGCCCTGTTCATCAGTCGGGAAATAAACTGGTTTGTTTCGGCGTAAGAGGGGATGCGAATATGGATGTAACGGTATATGGTCCTTTGAGACCATTACACAGTGGTCATTATGGTAACTGGGTACCGAACCCCGCATTAATGATGGCGAAGTTATTGGCATCTATGAAAGATGAAAATGGTAAAGTAACCATTAAGGGTTTTTATGATGATGTAACACCTTTATCACCCACAGAGAAAGCCGCTATTGCCAGTATACCCATGGCAGATGAACAGATGAAAAAAGAATTGGGATTCATCAAGCCGGAAATGGATGGGTATACTTTACAGGAGTCGTTGATGTTGCCATCGCTCAATATCAATGGTATACAAAGTGCCAATGCCGGTAAATTGGCTGCCAACGTAATTCCTACTACTGCCATTGCAACACTGGATCTTCGTTTGGTGAAAGGAAACGATTATCAGCTTCAGCAGCAACGTGTAGTAGATCATATCAAAGCTCAGGGTTATTATGTAATAGATAGAGATCCGACCATCGAAGAGAGAAATCAATATCAAAAAATAGCTAAAGTCATAAAACACGATGGTTACAACGCGCAACGTACACCGATGGATTTGCCCATTGCACAGGAAATAGTAGCCGCTGTTAAAAAAACAACCAATGGGACATTGGTAATAGTTCCTTCTCTTGGGGGTAGTTTACCACTGTATAAGTTTGAGAAATTTTTAAAAGCCAATACCATCAGTGTACCTATTGCTAATCATGATAATAACCAACACGCAGAAAATGAAAATATCCGTATCCGTAATTTATGGAATGGGGTAGAAACAATGGCTGCGATTATGTTGATGAAATAAGTGTATGCAAAAAACACTCGTTGTAATAGGAGGTGGGGCTGCCGGATTTTTCTGCGCAGTGAATGCATCAAGAATAAACTCTTCGTTAAAGGTATTGTTGCTCGAGAAATCCAATAAACTGCTATCGAAAGTAAAAGTAAGCGGTGGCGGGAGATGCAATACAACACATGCATGTTTTGAGATTCCGGAGTTGGTGAAAAAATATCCACGCGGACAAAACTTTTTAAAAAAATCATTTCATCAGTTTTATACGCAGGATACGATTCAATGGTTTGAAGAAAGAGGAGTGCAGTTGAAAACAGAAGAAGATGGTAGAATGTTTCCGGTTACAGATAATTCTCAAACCATCATTGATTGTTTATTGAAAGAAGCAGACAAATATAAAGTAGCAGTACAATTACAAACAGGTGTTACTTCCATTCAGAAAAAAGAAAACAAATTTGAACTTCAATTAAGCAATGGTGATATTATTTCGGCAGACTTTGTATGCGTTGCTACAGGAGGTTTCCCCAAAGCCAATATGTTTGATTGGCTGACTACCACAGGACATACCATTGCTACACCGGTGCCATCACTTTTCACATTCAATATGCCGGGTAATCCTATCACTTCTTTGATGGGGGTTAGTGTGGAACGTGCGATCGTTAAAGTAGCAGGTACCAAACTGCAAGAAGAAGGTCCGTTACTGATTACGCATTGGGGTATGAGTGGTCCGGTGATTTTAAGAACTTCTGCATGGGGGGCAAGAGAATTGGCAGATAAAAATTATCATTTCAGCATTCTTGTGAACTGGATACCCCATTACACTGAACATATGTTACGAGATGAGTGGCAAGAGATCCGAGAACGATCAGGCGCTCAAAAAATAAGCAATAAAAATCCGTTTGCATTACCCAATCGTTTATGGTCATACCTCTTACAAGTATCAGAGATCGATCCGGAATGCAGGTGGTCAGATCTTCCGGCAAAGCAACAAAACAAACTTATCAAACATCTAACAGCGCAGGAGTTTATTGTACAAGGTAAAACAACATTCAAAGATGAGTTTGTGACGGCAGGCGGTATTCTGCTTAGTGAAATTGACCCCCAAACCATGCAAAGCAGAAAGCTGCCCGGATTGTTCTTTGTGGGGGAAGTCATGGATGTGGATGGCATTACCGGTGGGTTTAATTTTCAGCATGCATGGACCAGTGGGTTTATTGCTGCGAAAGCCATTGCCGCCATCGTATAAAGACGAGGTTTTTTACCATCTATTTTATCGCTAAGTCAAGACCGGTTGTTAAAAAATTGCCACTTATCCATTCTGCTGTAAAATCCTGATACAGATTAGCTATTTTGATCGTCAACTAAATGAAACGCTCTATGAGAAGACTCTTGCTTGCCGCATCTGCGTGTGCGGTATTTATGGGCTCAGCCCTATATGCCCAACAACCTCCGGCCGGAATGCCAGCCGGTACTCGTCCACCGGGCGATTCCTCTAAAACGCCTCCAGCACCCAAAAAACCGACAGTTGCTGAAAAAACAAAAGGCAATAAAAAGATCGAAGGCTTATTTACCCTGTATCAGGATACTGCTACCGGTAGTCTTCAGATGTATATCAGAAAAGACCAGCTTGATAAAGAATTCATTTATCAGAGTTTTTCCATCAATGGACTTACTTCATTGTTCTTACATCAAAGTATGCACCGTGCAACAGCCGTGTTTAAAATGAAGAGAGCATTTGATAAAATCGAATTCTCTCAAGTGAATACCGGCTTTTTCTATGATAAGAATAATCCTGTGAGTAAGACCGCAGATGTAGATAAACCCGAGGCGGTTTTTTACAACGATAAATTCAGTATCGAAGATTCATTGGGTTATTTGGTGAGTGTAGATCAGTTATTCCTGAGTGAAAAACTGGATCCTGTAAAACCCATCATACCACCAAGCCCATTGGCAATGTTCACTTTTAATTTGGGTGGATTGAATCCTACCAAATCGAAATATGCCAATATCCGTTCCTTCCCGAATAATACGGATGTGGTAGTGGATCTATCTTATGATAATCCAAGTACACTTGCAAGCGGAGGCCCTGATGTAACAGATCCTCGTTATGTACGTGTACGTATGCAACATAGCTTTATTGAAATGCCTAAGAACGATTTCCGTTCACGCAGAGACGATCAGCGTGTGGGATATTTCTTGGATCAGCGTAATAACCAAACCAGTACCAGTCCTGTTCCGTATAAGGACATGATCAATCGCTGGAATTTGGTGAAGAAAGATCCATCTGCAGCCATCAGCGAACCTGTTGAGCCAATTGTATTCTGGGTAGAAAATACCACTCCACATGAGTATCGTCAAACCATTATCGACGCTGGAGTGAAATGGAATGAAGCATTTGAAAAAGCAGGATTTAGAAATGCTGTTCAAATGAAGATCATGCCCGATGATGCAACCTGGGATCCCGCAGATATTCGTTACAATGTAATTCGTTGGGTATCTTCTGCAAACCCTCCTTATGGAGCCATTGGACCCAGTTTTACCAATCCACGTACCGGACAAATACTCGGAGCTGATATTACTGTAGAATGGTTCTCAGGAAGTGCTACGCCACTTTTTGATGAGTTGGTTAACGGTCCGTCTATGCAAAGTGCAGCGGATTTACAGTTCCCGGGCATGCCAATGAAAAATCATACTGCTTGTACATTGGCAGGAGAGTTGAAAGCTCAGTTCATGACCGGACATACCACCCTCGAAGCCATGGATGCACCGGAAGGAGAGATCAAAGAAATGCATAAGCAATTCCTGATTTATTTGATCATGCATGAAATGGGACATACACTCGGATTGAACCACAATATGAAAGCCAGTCAGATGTTATCGCCTGCAGATATCAACAACACTTCGATTACACGTTCTATCGGATTGATTGGTTCTGTAATGGATTATCCTGCGATCAATGTGTCATCAGACAGAAGCAAGCAAGGTGATTATTATACTACCAAAGCAGGTCCTTATGATCTGTGGGCAATTGAATATGGTTACACACCATTCTCTGAATCACAGGAAGAAGCAGGACTTACCAAAATATTATCACGCAGTACGGATCCTAAATTAGCATTCGGTAATGATGGTGATGATATGAGAGCTCCGGGTAAAGCCATCGATCCTCGTGTGAATGTGAATGATCTTACCAATGATGCTATTGGTTATGCAGAAGATCGTTTCAAACTGGTAAATAATTTGATGGGTAAATTGGTACAGAAATATACCAAGCCCGGACAATCCTATGTAGAAGTACGTGCACGTTATGGGGTGTTGAATGGACAACGTAATAGCATGATCAATGCCGTAAGCCGTTATGTAGGTGGCGTGTATATTGATAGAAGCAATCCGGAGCAAAACTCAGGTAACAAGCCTTACACACCTGTACCGTTGGCTACTCAAAAGAAGGCAATGGATGTGTTGAGTAAATATGTATTTGCACCGAATGCTTTTGATGCAGATGCACAAGTATATCCATATCTCGCATTCCAGCGTAGAGGATTTAATCAGCCGGGTAATGGTGAGGATTTTAAACTTACCAATAATGTACTGGGTCTTCAGGCAGGTGGTGCATTGGGACATATCCTGCATCCGATAACCTTACAGCGTATTACCAATACTCGTTTGTATGGTAATCAGTATAGTGTAGCCGATGTAATGGGTGATTTGGTGAAAGGAATTTTTGATGCTGATATCAACGGTAATGTGAATGTTCACAGACAATACCTGCAAACTACCTTTGTAAAGGGTGCTGCTAATTTGTTGAACCCACAAGCACCGATTGATGATGTATCTAAAGCTGCAGCGTTGTACACCATCAAGAAATTGAAAACCAAACTGGCAGCTGCCGTTTCAACCAACGAAGAAACCAAAGCGCATAGAGCCAATCTGATTTTCTTGATTGATAAGGCGCTGAAAACAGACTAAGGAAGAGGAACAGAGAAATAAGAAACAGAGGAATAAGGAATGAGAAAGTAGTGGTGAGAATCAACTACTTTCTCATTCCTTATTTTTTATTCGATATTTCTTATTCTCCTCCACTTGCACAATTCAAAACCAAGTATTATATTAAGGAATTAAAACGCTTGTCATGAGAAAAGTAAGTAATGTATTGCAACGCAAAGGAAACAGAGTAGCTACCGTTCCACCTGAAATGACGGTGATTGATGCCTTGAAGTTGATGGCTGAACAGAATATTGGTTCAGTAGTGGTGATGAAAGATGAAAAATTTGCCGGTATTATGACAGAGCGCGATTATTCGCGAAAAGTGATATTGAAAGGACGCCATTCCAGTGAAACAAAAGTAGGAGAGATCATGTCTACCGATTTTCCTTATGTATCCATGAATGATACCGTAGAATCTTGCATGCAATTAATGACTTCTCATCGTTTGAGATATTTACCGGTGATTGAAAATGAACAATTGGTGGGCATTATTTCCATCAATGATCTGGTTACAGAAACCATATTAACACAGGCAGAAACCATTAGTCAGTTGCAGAGTTATATACAGTCCTGATAATTTTGTTTGTTTACCAATGGGTTTTCACTTTCATTAGAATATATTCAAATCGATCTATTTTGTTTAAAATAGAGGGTAGCAAATGGTGTAACCAGAAAAGGAATGATCTGATTTCTTTGTAAACGGATTCTAAATAGTTGAAGTTGCGAAAGATGGGTTCGTAGTGGTACACTCGGTTACGAATGTTTCGAATGCGATGGAGAGATTCGTCGATGTTTTTTCTTTGTTTTTCTTGTTTGGGAAGATGTACAAAAATGGTACGCAAAGGTTTCCAAAGTAATTTGGCATGATACCGATTAAAGAGCCGATTCCAAAAGCCAAAGTTTAATTCTGCTATAATGCCATCTGCAGTAACAGTTTTTTGCTGAAACTGAATTTTTTGTTCAGCCCTTTGTATGGCAGTTTGAAATTCTTTAGGAAGCTTATTTTTAAACCAAAAATCATCTTTGAAATATGCTTTCAGCTTTTGATGAATAGCATTTCTCAATGAAATTTCCAACAAAGACAAAGCCGGATACAACGCTTCGGATAGTTCGATGTTTGTCAGGTATAATTGATATGCAGCGTTGGTATTATAATTGGCTTCTTCTAAATAAATATTGAATCGGGGATGTGAAATAAATGACTTAATTTCTTCCGTAATCATTTTTTTTGTTTTAAGTTAAAAATAATTATACCTTTACCTCATGATGCCAGTTACTCCTCTCCCGGCTCTTTTACCGGTGATGAAACTGGTTTTTTTATTTTTAGGGCTACCTTATTTTTTTTTCTTTAGCAAGTATTGATCCTAAAATTGCACAGTTCTACAATCGTATTTCCCGCAAATTTGATGAACAGTTAATTGACTTCGTTTCAAGTGAAATGAGAGGAGCATTGATCACGCAACTGATCATCTGCGACGAAGGATCTGACTATTAGTGTGAGTTTTATGGTATAAGAGAGAAGCAAAACAAAATGTTACATCTCAGCTGTGCAACATGCAGAGTTCCCTCATATCTAGGGAGACATCTGCGACGAATTTTTACAGATCCAAAACGATCAGTAAATTCTTTTTTAGTAATTGGATTTGATCTTGATTGAGTTTGCCAATTCTTTGTATCAGTCTTTTATTATCAATGGCCCTAATTTGGTCAATGAGAATGTCACTCTGTTGATCCAATTGCGATTTTTTTAAATGCACACGTAGAATATTCATGTCAGGTTGAATATTGGTAGTAATGGGACAAACAATCGTTGACAAATGGGTATCATTCAATAGATCCGTTTGTACAATAACAACAGGTCTGGTTTTACCCGGCTCAGTTCCTTTACCGGGATTCAGATTGGCTAGCCATATATCATACTGCTTAATCTTCATCAGCCAATTTTTCAAACTCACGTAAGATGTTCATGGACTCTCTTCTCGTAAGGGCAGATTCTTTTGCGAGAGCATGCTTCAATAACTTTCTCTGATGATAACGATTGTAGAGATCTACCGCTTCATTGATATAGCGATTACGGGCTATGTTCAATTGAGCTGTTATAGACTCAGCCTCTTCAAATGTATGATCATCCAGTTTGAGTGATAAAGTTTTCATACCATTACTTTTTGTAAAGGTATATACTTTTGGTGTATACTCTGAGAAAATTGGCTCTTGCATAGCTTTTTTTTAAGCGTGACATTCAGTAGTTCCGAAAATAGTAATATGCCACATCGTATTTCCCGCAAATTTGATGTGCGTATTATAAATGTTACTGGAGTGCTTTTGTGGCTTTCCTGTTTAACAAAGTTTGCATTTGCTGAATCGCCACTTTATTTAATAATAGTAGTCTCTCGCTGAATGAGATTCCTTGATGTATAAGAACGGCATTCAAGCTTTCTAAATTGGAAAGTATGACCAGTTGCTCTAGTGTGGCATAGTCTCTGATATTACCGGTAGTATTTGGGTTTTCTTTTCTCCATTGTGTTGCTGTTTTGCCGAACAATGCCATATTCAATAAGTCGGCTTCTGTTGCATATTGTCTAACACTTTCAGTAGCGGATAATAATTTGGGTATCAGGGTTTCTTTAATGGCATCTGTAAGAATATGATAATTGATTTTTGATAAAGTCCCTTGTAGACTCCATCCGGATTGTAAATGTTTTTCATCGGCTGACTTTAGTCGCTGAAATTCTTTGATAAGGTAGACTTTGAACTCCGGTGAAATCCACATGCCAAATTCAAGAGCTATATCCACATGTGCAAAAGTGCCGCCATATCGACCTGCTCTAGATCTGATACCAATTGCATTGGTTTTTTCTATCCATTCTTTGGCACTCAGTTTATAGCTATTTAAACCGGCCTGTGTTTTAATTATGGCGAATTCGCCATAATTAAAATGGGGGTTATTAACGGTTTCCCAAATGCCAAGAAATTCAATGGTATTTCTGTTTCTAAGCCAATCGGAAATAAAGAAATCACCGTCTTTTGCTTTGAGCATATCTGTTAATGAGATATAGTCAGCCTCTTGTTCTTTGAACATGGAAATGGCAACGCCCTTTACCTCGATACTTGTATTCTTTTTCATGCAAGCAACATCGTAAAGAATACAATCGTATTTCCCGCAAATATGATGAACAACTGTTTGACTTCGTTTCAAGTGAAGTGAGAGAAAAGTGAACCGTCTTATCACCTCCTTCGTCGTAATGCTTCCTTCATTACATTCAGGATAAACCTCAGAATGACGGAGCAAGTCGACAAAAAAGCAGTGTTGGCAAAGCCAACACTGCTTGAACACCACACCACGAAAATGTCATCCTGTCCCAAGGACTCCCACGGAGAGGAGCATTGATCACGCAAGTGATCATCTGCGACGAAGGATCTGACCATTATGGGGAGTTTTATGTCTATCGTAGAGAAACAAAACGAACTAGTACACCTTAGCTGTGTAACAAGCAGAGTACCCTGTACTTCGGACTATATCTGTGGTAAGCTTTTTATTATCAACTCTATAGAAAAGAACAAGATAAAGCAGTAAGTATGAGATGTCTAGTACTTCTATTAACCGGAGATATGCTCGTATGGTATGGGGAGTATAGAAGGGGGGCTGAAAGAAAGGAAAAAGGATACTAAATGAGACTAGGATCTACAACGCACTTGAAACGGACTTATAACGGACTTATAACGGAGTTGAAACGCAGATAAACCTTTTCCTGAGGAGTTGTATGGCTATAGGGAGAAGTAAAATTCTAAGAGATGCAATTATTGTTTTTTCGTATGTTTAATGACATCAAATATTTCAATATGAAGTTTTTGTTTTCATTGTTACTTGCATTTACTATGGTGAATGGAGTAGCAGCTCAGGATTCTATACCGTATTGTACAATTTATATCTATCGGCCTCAAAGGTTTGAAGGATCATTACTCGGCTATGATCTTAATTTTTCAAATGCAATCATTAAAGAGGGTATACTAGTTGCTAAAATCAGGAATAACACCAAAACAATTCTAAAACTCAATCAGGAAGGAGAAGGAGAATTTTGGGCAAACATTGGGGTAACTAGATCAGTAAAAGTAAAACTAGAATATGGTAAATCATATTATCTTAAATGTGAACTAGAACCTGGAATTTCTATTGGTCGTCCTGTTCTGACATTAATGACTGAGGAGCAAGGAAAGAATGAATTTGAGCAGGTTAAGAAAGTTAAAAAACCAGAAGTTGAATAACACAGTTAAAAGAATTAGTAATCATTTTATGATTAAATATTGCTCATTAAATCACTTTCATAAAGAATTGATTAGCAAAATAGCTCACATCCGGTAATTTATTATATAGATATAAGAGAAGCCCCCCAGGGAGAATGTAATTATCTTTGCTTGTTGTTGCTATTACTAGTTGTGCTATCCTTTTTTTGTACTTGTTGTTGGAAATTTTCCTTTATCATCTGGGGACTAGACGGCTTTACATCATTAACATTTACTCCCGGTAACTGCGATGTTGTTTGTTGTGGCGTTGTTGTCGATGTATTATCATCCTTCGGCATGATCGGAATTTTATTAAAGGTACTGATTTTATTATAATTGATTATTTCTACTTTTTGGGTATCTTCCGCTTTGTATGAAAAATGAAAAATAAGGCAGATAACATATGGTACACAACAAATTAGGCCACTAATTAAGGCGCGATAATAGAAAAACCCTTTTCGTTTAAACAGCGAATTATTTATTGATACCGCTTTTTCTAGTTCATTTATATAAGAAGCTTTAACTAAAAGATCAGCTTCATTCTTATTTTTCCCTTCAGCCTCATACTCAAGTCTAAAATCTACGTAATACGTTTTAGGCTCAATTAAATATGCGACTTCAACTGGGATTAAAAGTTTTATAGTATAGAATAAAGAATAAAGGAAAAGTGATGTAAAAAGTGAAAAGCAAACATAATTTAACCAAATTCTTTCACTACCAAAAAAGAGAGACTGTGTAAGTGGAACTATAAAAACAGCAATTGCGGAATAAATAATTAAGATATTAGTAAACTTGTTTAAGTTCTTTTGATATGCGTCTGAAAATTGCGATAAGCGTTTTTCGTTAAGTTCTATTATATAATCTAGATTGTAAAATGAATTTTTGTCCATTAATGTGAATTTTATTACATGGTATTTAAAAATATTACCCTATAAAGTCGTCAGCTTATTTAACTAAATAAAGAGAATGAACTCAGTTAAATACAGATAAGTAAACCTACAAAATCATTGTCATATGTAAAAATATTCTAACTTAATAGCATTATGTCTACTACAAAATAGAATTCTCCTAATTCTTCCTATTACAAAAAGACCAAATTCCCCCAATTTTCCCTACTTTTGCACCCCCGATTCATTAAACCATCGGGACTATTTTATGAACATTTTTCGTAAACAATTAAACGCAGATGCTCAGGACAACGCGGGTACACCCGAAGTTGCTACTGCGACAACAAAAGCACCTGAAGCAGTCTCGCCTAAGGTCGAGATTGTAGAAACTGCGCATGATGATTTTGACTGGAGCATTGACAAGCGTAATGTGAGTCACTATGCAGAAGCTGAAAGAGTGAAGTATGACAAAGTGTATGATAACACTTTCGTACAGATCGAAGACGGCGAGATCGTTCGTGGTGGTGTGGTTGCCCTCACCAAAACAGATGTGGTTGTAAACATCGGTTTCAAAAGCGATGGTCTGGTTTCACTGAACGAATTCCGTGATGTACAGGGATTGAAAATTGGTGACGAAGTAGAAGTAATGGTTGTTGAGAAAGAAGACCGCAATGGTAATCTGCACCTCAGCCGTAAGTCTGCCCGCATCTTCCGTGCATGGGAGCGTATCGTGGAAGTACACAAAACTGGTGAAGTGATCACCGGTACTGTTACCAGCAAAACAAAAGGTGGTTTGATCGTGGATGTATTCGGTATGGAAACATTCTTACCGGGTTCTCAAATCGACGTGAAGCCTGTAACTGATTACGATCAGTTCGTAGGTAAGACCATGGAATTTAAAGTTGTGAAGATCAACGAAGCCATCAAGAATGCCGTTGTATCTCACAAAGCACTGATCGAAAGCGATATCGAAGCACAGCGTGCAGAGATCATGAGCAAACTCGAGAAGGGCCAGGTATTGGAAGGTGTGGTGAAAAACATCACAGATTTCGGTGCTTTCATGGACCTCGGTGGTTTGGATGGTCTGTTGTACATCACCGATATTTCATGGGGTCGTATCTCTCACCCAAGCGAAGTGGTGAAGATGGATCAGAAATTGCAAGTGGTGGTATTGGATTTCGACGACGACAAAAAGCGTATCAGCTTAGGTCTCAAGCAACTGACGCCACATCCATGGGATGTGCTGCCTGAAGGTTTATCTGAAGGATCAGTTGTGAAAGGTAAAGTAGTAAATATTGAAGATTACGGTGCATTCCTGGAAATTCAGCCGGGTGTTGAAGGACTGGTACACGTATCTGAGATCACTTGGGCAAATACTCCGATCAACGCGAAGGAATTCTTCAAGTTGGGCGATGAGTACGAAGCAAAAGTGGTAACCTTAGATAAAGATGCACGTAAGATGAGTCTGAGCATCAAACAAATGAGCGAAGACCCATGGAGCACCATCGAGAACAAGTTCCCTGAAAACAGTAAGCACAAAGGTTTGGTGAAAAACATCACTCCATATGGCGTATTCGTTGAATTGGAGCCGGGTATCGGTGGTATGATCCACATCAGCGATCTGAGCTGGTTGAAGCGTTTCAATCACCCAACTGATTATACCAAAGTAGGTGAGCACATCGATATCATCATCCTCAGCATCGACAAAGAAAACCGTAAACTGCAATTAGGACACAAACAGTTGGAAGAAGATCCTTGGAATGCCCTGGAAGAAACTTTCGCTATTGGTAGTCTGCACGAAGGAACCGTTACCCGTAAGGATGACAAAGGTGCCTTGGTACAATTGCCTTATGGTTTAGAAGGTTTTGCACCTAACCGTCACCTGAACAAGGAAGATGGTTCTCAGGTGAAAGCTGATGAAACTGCACAGTTCATGGTGATCGAATTCGATCGCAATGAAAAGCGCATTGTTCTGAGCCATGCCCGTATCTGGGAGAAAGTAGTTGCTGAAGAAAAGGAAATTGCGAAGAAAGAAGCGAAAGCAGAATCTGACAATACCAAGAAAGCAGTGAAAAACATCCAGGCGAAGGTAGAAAAAGCAACCTTGGGTGACCTGGGAGCTTTAGCTGAGATCAAAGCCAAACTGAAGGAAGGAGAAGGCGAGAACTAATAACGCCTTCGTTTGAATAGGTAAAGAAAAAAGCTGTTCTGCTCCGCAGGGCAGCTTTTTCTTTAACAGAGGAATAAGAAATAGGAAATAGGAAATAAGAAATAAGGAAATAAGAAATAGGAAATGAAAATGAAAAATGAGGAGGAAGTAGGGGGTTAGTCAGAGGATGAGGGGCGTTTATTATTTTTTCTGGCAGTATCGATGCTTTTGAGGAAAATATAGATAAGCTCTGTACACTCTTTTCTAATTTCTGATAGATTGATAGAAATATCCCAATTCAATTTTTCAATGATAGCTAAACAATTCCTGGTTTCACGTAACTCTTTGAGTGCTATTTTCATTTTATGGATAAAGTCTGTTCTGGATTCTGCCGATTGAGCTTCACCATATTGTAAAGCTGGTGAAGATCCGCTTCTTGTTAATTGACCTCCTAAATGGTTTCCGGCAAATGTTCTGGGAAGTTTCTCAGCTATCTGAATACAGTTCACCGCAAATAGTATAAGTCTTTCTTCAAGATAAAATTTTTGTTTAGGCTCCATGTCATTTCTTTATGCTACAAATTAAAACCTTACAATAATCTAAAAATCAGGTATTTATACCAGCTATTTATACGCGTTTTTGAACCTTTTTATAGTTTCAATTCTCTTCATTTCCTATTTCTTGTTTCTTATTTCTTATTTCTCTGTTTTATGCTTTTCTTAACTCCCTGATAATCAATTCCTCAATTCAAGTTTCTAAATTGCCCATAATTAACTAATTTTGCCAACTTGTATGAAGAGGATCGTTGTCTTTTTATTGGCTGCTGTTTTACTGGTATCGTGCTCGAATAAGTTCTCAAAGGTTTTGAAGAGCAAGGATTACGAGTACAAATACAAAATGGCAGAACAGTATTATGCTAAGAAAGATTATACGAAAGCACAAGTGCTCTTTGAAGACATTTTTCCTTATGTAAAAGGTACTGCTCGTTACGAAGACATGTATTACAAGTTCGCCTATTCCTACTATTACCAGAACGATTTCATGAATGCTGAGAATCTGTTCAAGAGTTTTGTAGAGAATTTTCCGAACAGTACCAAAGGTGAGGAGTGCGATTACATGCGAGCGTATTGTTATTTCAGACAATCGCCCAAGATTGATTTGGATCAGACCAGTACGAATAAGACCATGCAGTTGATGCAGGCTTTTATCAATACACACCCTACTTCTACTCGTGTACAGGAAGCAACGGATATTATTGATAAGTGCAGAGAGAAACTGGAAGCAAAAGAATTCAAAAGCGCGCAATTGTACTACAACTTAGGTTTTTACAAAGCTGCGGCCATTGCTTTTGGAAATGTATCCGATAATTTTCCGGATTCAAAGAAAGCAGATGAATACAAACTGCAGGTGATCAAATCATATTTCCGTTATGCGGAGATGAGTTATGAAGAAAAGCAGATCGAACGTTTCCAGAAAGTGATCGAAGAATGTCAGGATTTTTCAGACCGATATGCAGATAGTAAGTATCTGGAAGAAGTCAATAAATTGAAATTACAATCAACAAATTATATTAAAAACCAGAAAAATGAGCAAGCTAAGAAGGCAAATGAGCGCTAATACCGCTAGTGTGGTTGAAACCAAAAGCCTGATTTCTATTAAAGGAAAAACAGGTAACCTGTATGAATCAATCGCCATTATTGCGCGCAGAGCTAATCAAATCAATGTTTCATTGAGAGAAGAGCTGCACAATAAACTGGAAGAGTTTGCAAGTCATACAGACAGTCTGGAAGAAATCCATGAGAACAAAGAGCAGATCGAGATCTCAAGAGCTTACGAGAAAATGCCAAACCCGGCTATCCTCGCTACGCAGGAATTCATGGAAGACAAAATCTACCACAGAAAGAACAACGATAACGATCTGTTCAGATAAGATCGTATCCCCGTATAATTTTATGAAAAACGACAGTTATTGAACTGTCGTTTTTTGTTACTTTGAGGGGAGATAGGTGAAATGTCAATGGTGAATTGTGAATTGTGAATGGTGAATGAGGGGAGAGATTCATAAATCCAAATCATCATTGGTAAGGCAGTATAATTTTTGCCGTCATTATGTATGAAATAAAAAACATTCACCATTCACAATTGACCATTCACAAACATGCTTAAAGGAAAAAAAATACTCGTTGGCATCACTGGAAGTATCGCTGCTTATAAGACCATCACATTGGTTCGCTTACTCATCAAAGCAGGTGCTGAAGTAAAAGTGGTGATGACCAACGCCGCACGTGAGTTTGCTTCACCGGTTGTACTCTCTACACTATCTAAAAATAAAGTCATCAATGACCTGGTAGAAGGCGATGAATGGTCTAACCATGTCATGCTCGGACGTTGGGCAGATGTATTTGTCATCGCTCCACTCAGTTGCAATACCATGGCTAAAATGGCGAATGGATTATGTGATAATGTTTTATTGGCTGTGTATTTATCTGCTACTTGTCCGGTAGTGATAGCACCCGCCATGGATGAAGACATGTGGCACCATCCTTCCACCAAAAGAAACCTTGATCAGTTGGAGAAAGATGGTAATCAAGTCATCAGGGTAGGGAATGGTGAACTGGCGAGTGGCTTATTTGGAGAAGGAAGAATGGCAGAGCCGGAAGAAATTTGTCAGTACCTGATCGAACATTTTTTTCGTACCGAAGAATTGAAAGGTAAAAAAGCCATTGTTACTGCCGGACCCACTTATGAAGCGATAGATCCCGTTCGATTTATTGGTAATCACTCTTCCGGTAAAATGGGTTTTGCTATTGCGGAAGAATTATACCTGCGTGGTGCGGAAGTACTGTTGATCGCAGGCCCTACCCATCAAAAGACCAATTACAAAGGAATACAAGTACGCGCAGTGGTATCGGGTGATCAGATGTATGAAGTAGCTACCCAAGAGTTTAGTGATGCGCATATCGCAGTGATGTCTGCAGCAGTTGCAGATTATAAACCTGTTAGTGCAGCAACCGATAAGATCAAAAAGAAACAAGATGCATGGGAAATTGCATTGGTGAAGAATAAAGACATCTTATTGCAACTGGGGAAAGATAAAAAGCAAGGTCAGTTTTTAATGGGCTTTGCATTGGAAACAAGCAATGAAAAAGAAAATGCATTGAGTAAGCTGCAGTCTAAGAATGCAGATGCTATTGTGCTCAATTCACTGAATGATAAAGATGCCGGATTTGGTATTGATACCAATGACGTCACTATTTTTCATAGCAATGGAATCGAAGTAAAGACCGGCATAAAATCAAAGAAAGAAGTAGCAACCGATATTGTTTCATTCATCATAAAACACCTACATGCGTAAGAATTGGATGATCATGATTTTGTTTGCTTGTTTGGGTCTTGGCGTAAAAGCGCAGGAACTGCAGGCAAGGGTTACTGTATTATCAAATAGAGTAACCACGAATATTGATCGTAAAATATTCACCACGTTGCAAAATCAATTAACCAATCTGTTGAATAATCGTAAGTGGACAACGGATGCATACAAGCAAAATGAAAAAATTGAATGTAGTTTTATCTTGAATATTGAGAGTGTAGTGGACCCCAATATTTATAAAGCAACTTTGAATATTCAAGCAGCCCGTCCGGTGTATCATTCTTCCTACCAGGCAGCTTTGGTGAATTTTCAAGATCCGGATGTCACATTCAAGTACCTAGAATTTCAGCCGGTAGAATTCAATGAAAACAGAGTGCAGGGCACTGATGCAACAGTGGCAAATCTGACAGCTGTCTTCGCTTTTTATGTGTATACAATTCTAGGATTGGATTATGATTCTTTTTCACCCAAGGCCGGAGATTCTTATTTCAGAAAAGCACAAAATATTGTTGTCAATGCACCGGAGGGAAGGGGTATTTCCGGATGGAGAATTTTTGATGGATTGCGCAACCGATATTGGTTGAATGAAAACTTAATTAATACTCGCTATAACAGAATACATGATGTGATTTATGGTTATTATAGAAATGGGTTGGATAATTTGTATGATAAAGAAGCCGAGGCTAGAAAAGGTATTTTAGATGCATTGATTCAATTGCAGTCTTTTGGCAAAGAGAATCCGAATACCATGATCCAACAGTTTTTTATGCAGGGGAAGTATCAGGAATTGGTAGGTATCTTTAAAAAAGCACCATCAGTAGAAAAAGCAAAAGCTGTAGAACTATTGAGTGAGTTGGATGTGATCAATGCGGCAAAATATAAAGAGGAGTTGAGATGATGAAGAAATTATTGCTTTGTTGTTTAATGGGTACTATCATCGGATGCTCAAATGATGTTGATGGTCGTATTATTCCCATGGATAGCATGCAGGTGATCATGTGGGATATGATGAAGGCAGACGAAGTTTTTATTAGAAAGTTAGTTGCTGATACCAATGCAACAAAAAATAAAGAAGATGTGAAGCTGTATGAAACCGTTTTTCGTATTCATAAAATAAGCAAGGATCGTTTTTTTGAGAGTTATCGGTATTATGAAGCGCATCCAATCTTAATGAAAGAGATCATTGATTCAATTGATTCCAAGTCAAATCGTGAGCGTATTGAACGCTACAGTGGTAAAAGAAACAAACTTTAATATTGCAAGCTATGAATAAAGTATTTGCAAGTGCAGAAGCAGCGATACAAGATATACATGATGGAGCAACGCTGATGCTGGGCGGATTTGGATTGAATGGGATCCCTGAAAATACCATTGCTGCATTGGTAAAAAAAGGTGTGAAAGACCTTACTTGTATTTCCAATAATGCAGGTGTGGATGATTTTGGTCTGGGTTTACTCTTGAAGACCCGACAGATCAAAAAAATGATGAGTAGTTATGTGGGAGAGAATGCAGAGTTTGAGAGACAGCTCTTAAGTGGAGAATTGGAAGTTGATCTGATTCCACAAGGCACTTTGGCAACACGTATTCAGATGGCGGGAATGGGTATCCCTGCATTTTTTACACCCGCAGGCTATGGAACGGAGATCGCAGAAGGAAAAGAAGTACGTGTATTCAACGGGAAGCCGCATCTCATGGAAATGGCATTACATGCAGATTTCGCCATTGTGAAAGCATGGAAGGGCGATACTTTAGGAAATCTGGTATTCAGAAAAACGACCAGAAATTTTTCTACTTCCATGGCAAAAGCAGGAAACATCACCATTGCAGAAGTAGAACAGCTCGTTCAACCCGGAGAATTAGATCCTGATGAAATTCATGTTGGAGGTGTATACGTGCATCGCATCTTTGAAGGCAAGGGATATGAGAAGCGAGTAGAAAGAAAAACAGTTAAATTAAGTGAAAAGTGAAAGGTGAAAAGTGAAACGGTTGTAAAAGATAATTTCTTCTTTTCACCTTTCACTTTTCACGTTTCACAAAAAAAATCTCCTATGGCTTTAGATAAATTCGGAATTGCGAAAAGAATCGCGCAAGAATTGCGGGATGGTATGTATGTGAATTTGGGGATCGGTATTCCTACCTTGGTATCCAATTTTATACCCGAGGGAATGACAGTGATTTTTCAGAGTGAGAATGGTATTCTTGGCATGGGACCTTATCCCACAGATGATCAAGTAGATGCAGATCTGATCAATGCCGGTAAAGAAACAGTAACCGTGATACCCGGCGGTGCATTTTTTGATAGTGCAGAAAGTTTTGGAATGATACGTGCAGGCAAAATTGATTTAACAGTATTGGGTGCCATGGAAGTGAGTGAGAAAGGCGATATCGCCAATTGGAAAATACCCGGTAAAATGGTGAAAGGAATGGGTGGAGCCATGGATCTGGTCGCCAGTGCCAGGAATATCATTGTTGCCATGATGCATACCAATCCGAAAGGAGAAAGTAAACTACTTCCTGCTTGTTCACTTCCTTTAACGGGTGTGGGTTGTGTTAAAAAAGTAGTGACAGAACTGGCAGTACTGGATATCACAGGGGAGGGATTTGTCTTATTGGAAAGAGCGCCGGGTGTTACCGTTGAGGAAATCATCGCTAAAACAGCCGGAAAACTTATCGTACCTGATCATGTACCGGAGATGCAATTATAATAACGGTTTATTTGTCTTGCAACTTTTATCTTTGAATCTTGTTTGTCTATTTATCTAATCATCATCAATAAAATACAACTTATGAGTATTCAGGCTGGTGCAGTAGCACCTCAGTTCTCTCTTTTTGATACCGATAAAAACAAAGTATCACTGGCTGATCAGAAAGGAAAAAATGTAGTCGTGCTGTTTTTCCCGTTAGCATTCACCGGTGTGTGTACAGCGGAACTTTGTAATGTAAGGGATAATATCGCTCTTTATAACAATACCAACGCCATTGTATTTGGTATATCAGTGGATTCATTGTTCTCTTTGGGTAAATTCCGTGATGAGCAAAAATTGAATTTCCGGTTGCTGAGTGATTTCAACAAAGAAGCTGCGAGTGCTTATGGTGTGCTTTATGAAACTTTCCCTGCTTTTGATATGCTAGGTGTAAGCAAACGTGCGGCATTTGTGATTGATAAAGAAGGAGTGGTTCGCTATGCAGAAGTATGTCCAACCCCTGGTGATCTTCCCAATTTCGAAGCCATCCAGCAAACACTCAATAGTCTGAATTAAGCTGTTTTGATCTGTTGATAAGTCCGCTGTCTATGAAGTTTAGCTTAAAAAAGTAGCTTCCAGACAGCGGATTTTGTATTTCCGGGGTCATTTTAACGTAGGTTTTTGCATAAATCGACGTCTTTGACTATTTTAGAGTATTATTAACCTATGGGAAATCGTTACACAGTCATCTTATTGATTTGTATGATCCTCGGAAGCAGTTATGCTCCCGACACAGTTTCCTATACCAACAACGAAATTCCTTTCGGAGAAACCGCTTCAAAAGTTACCCGTTTCTATCCCAACCCCGCTACTACTGTCATTAATTTTGAGTTTGACAAAACTGTTGATAGAACCTATACTTTATTGATCACCAATTTTCTAGGAAAGCGTATGACCGAGCTGAGGATCAATGAGTCAAAAATCACGGTGTCTTTGGATGATCAGTACTATCGTGGACTGTATATCTATCAACTAAGAGACCAAAGCAATCGCATTATTGAATCCGGACGTTTTCAAGTGGTGAAATAACCACTTCGGGCTTCTCTTTTTATTTTCCTTATATTTAATCTTAACCTACGGGTTATTTTTTTATTAATACCAAAGCCATATGAAAATGCTGCTACGTAGCGTACTGCTATCGCTTACTTATTTTCTGTTCTTATCTGCATTTGCACAAAACAAAACTTCAGGAGTGGAGTGGAATGCAGGAACCTTTTCCAATCTAAAATTCAGATCCATCGGTCCGGCAGTGACTTCCGGACGAATTGCTGATTTTGCTGTAAATCCTGCCAATACCAGTGAGTATTATGTTGCTACGGCAGCCGGCGGTGTTTGGAAAACAACCAATCACGGTGTTACTTTTCAACCTGTATTTGATGCACAAGGATCTTATTCTATTGGTTGTGTTACCATTGATCCTAATAATAGTAATGTGGTGTGGGTGGGTTCAGGAGAAAATAATAACCAGCGCTCCGTTTCTTATGGCGATGGCGTTTATAAGTCTGAAGATGGCGGTAAGACCTGGAAAAATATGGGTTTGAAAAACGCTGAGCATATTGCTGAAATCATTGTAGATCCTACGAATTCCAACATCATTTATGTGGCCGCTTATGGACCGGTTTGGAATGAAGGAGGAGATCGCGGTGTGTATAAATCAGTGGATGGCGGACAAACATGGAACCTCATCAAATCAATCAGTGCTTATACCGGTTGTAATGATTTGGTAATGGATCCTCGTAATCCGAATGTGTTGTATGCTGCTTTTCATCAGCGAATGAGAAAAGTGTTCACGTATATCGGTGGTGGACCTGAATCAGCACTCTATAAAACAACAGATGGTGGTACTACCTGGAAAAAAATGGAAGGTGGATTTCCGGGTGGAGAACTGGGGAGAATCGGATTGGCGATCAGTCCTGTGAATCCGGATGTATTGTATACTGTTATAGAAGCAAAAGACAACAAAGGCGGTATTTATTTATCAAGAGATAAAGGTGTGAGTTGGGAAAAAAGAAGTGGTTATGCAACTTCAGGTAATTACTATCAAGAAATTACTTGCGATCCTGTGGATGTAAATCGCATTTTTATTACAGACGTATATTATAAAGTGAGTGATGATGCAGGTAAATCTGTATACAATCTCGGAGAAATCAATAAACATATCGATAACCATGCTATCTGGATCGATCCTACTGATACCGATCATTTGATGGTAGGTTGTGATGGGGGTATTTATGAAACCTGGGATTTTGCGAAGAGTTGGGATTTCAAATCAAATTTACCGGTTACACAGTTTTATAAAGTAGCTACTGATAATGCATATCCATTTTATAGTGTACATGGCGGTACACAAGATAATTTGAGTTTAGGTGGACCCAGTCGCACCACATCTGCAAATGGTATTGTAAATGCAGATTGGTATATCACGTCTATTGGTGATGGTTTTGAAACACAGGTAGATCAATCCAATCCTGATATCATCTATGCCCAAAGTCAATATGGTGGACTCGTTCGTTTTGATCGTAAAAGTGGAGAATATCTTTCCATCAAACCATCGGAAGGAGAGAATGAACCTGCGTATCGTTGGAATTGGGATGCACCATTACTCATTAGTCAGCACGACAATGCTCGCTTATACTTTGGAGCCAATAAATTATTCAGAACAGATGATAGAGGCAATAGCTGGAAAGTGATCAGTCCTGATCTTACACGTCAGGTAGATAGAAATAAATTTGAAGTGATGGGCAAAGTATGGTCGGTAGATGCCATCGCAAAAAACGGTAGTACAGATATATACGGACAGCTCACGACTGTTGCAGAATCCAAATTGAATCAGAATATGATCTGGGTGGGTACTGATGATGGCTTGATTCAACTGACGACAGATGGTGGTGCCAATTGGACAAAATTTGATAATCTTCCGGGTGTACCACCGATGAGTTATGTACACCAGATCATCGCATCATTGCATGATGTGAATACGGCATATGTTTGTTTCAATCAGCATCGTAATGGTGATTTTAAACCTTATGTACTCAAGACGACCGATGCAGGTAAGACATGGAAACCCATTCAATCGAATTTGCCACAAAGAGGAAGTGTATATACCATTGCAGAAGATCATGTTGATCGCGATCTGTTATTTGTAGGAACTGAATTTGGTGTATTCTTCTCAAATAATGGCGGACAAGAATGGACGCAATTAAAAGGCGGCTTACCGGTAGCGGCTGTACGTGATATGGAAATTCAGCGTCGAGAGAATGACCTGGTGATTGCAACATTTGGTCGTGGGTTTTATATTTTGGATGATTATAGTGTATTGAGAAATTTCAAAAAAGAAACACTCAATAAAGACGCTGTGATTTTCCCTGTGAAAGAAAGCTTGATGTTCATTGAAAGATATCCATTAGGCTTACGTGATAAGGGACATTTGGGTAGTAGTTATTTCAGTACACCCAATCCCTCTGTAGGTGCAGTATTTACTTACTACGTAAAAGAAGACAGTAAAAAGTTACGTGATCTTCGATTGGAACAAGAAAAGGCGAAAGGAGAGAAGGGAGAGAAAATATATTATCCATCCATGGATAGTTTACGAATGGAAGACAATCAACCTGAACCCTATTTGTTATTTACGATTCGAGATAAAGCCGGAGATGTGGTTCGTCATTTAAAAGCACCGGCGAAAAAAGGGTTACAAAAAATTGTTTGGGATTTCCGTTACGCTACACCGGCACCTGTACTGGGTAGAGTAACACTTGCTCCTGATCAATTATTTGGGGGAGAAGAAAAGGGACATCTGGCTATGCCGGGAGAATACACTGTTTCATTATCAAAGTATGAAGACGGCAAACTCACTGAACTTACAAGTCCGGTAAGCTTCACTTGCAAATTGTTACAGCAAAGCAGCTTACCGGTGAATATGGAAGAGAATGTGAAGTTCTATAAACAAGTTGCTGCACTCAGAAAAGCTGCAAGTGCTACGTCAGATCTCTTTAATAATATGCGTAATCGATTGAACAATATCAATACTGCTACGAATGATATGTTAGCAGCGCCAAAATCAATACTGGAAAGAGCGTATGCATTGACGCAAGAATTGAATACGATTGGTATTCAGCTCAATGGTGATCAATCAGTTGCAAGAAGAGAATTTGAAACCGCTCCATCTATCAATGGAAGAATAGGTGATGTTGAGGGGGGTATTTGGAATTCTACGTCTGTGATTACAGAAACATTTAAAAAAGATTATGCAATTGCTTCTAAAGGATTAACCGCTGTGCTTACAGCCATGCGTAAACTTGATACGGCCATAACAGCATTGGAAAAAGAACTGGACCTGAATAAAGCACCTTACACACCGGGCAGATGGCCTGAGTGGGGGGAGAGGTGAAAAGTGAAAAGTGAAAACTCTGTGGTAAAATAAACCACAGAGTTTTTTATAAATCAGACATCCGACATTCTCTCTATCTATCCGTAACCTCCACAATCAAAAATTTCAAATAGTTGGTGTTCTCCAACCCCCAAATGATCGGATGATCACTGGCTTGTGCTTGGAATGTAACCTGTCTAATCTTTTTACGGGCATCTTTCGCGGCCATTTCGATGGTCTGTAAAAACAGTTCGGGTTGAACGAGATTGGTACAACTGGAAGTCACTAAAAATCCTCCATTGCGAATCAGTTTCATACCTCTGAGGTTGATCTCTTTATAACCTGTAATGGCTTTTTGAATATTTTCCCTGCTCTTGGTAAAGGCAGGTGGGTCTAACATTACCACATCATATTGTCTGCCATCCTTACCCCATTGTTTCAATACATCAAATGCATTCATGGCTTCAAACTTGCAAATGTTTTCAAGTCCGTTGAGTGCTGCATTTCTATTAGCTTGAGTCACTGCATTTTCAGAAATATCCAAACCTAAAACAGATTTTGCTCCGTAATGTGCGGCATGAATTTCAAAAGTGCCGGTATAGGTGAAAGCACCTAATACTTCTGCACCTTTTACAATATGCTGAATGGCTCTTCTGTTATCTTGTTGATCTAAGAAGTAACCTGTTTTTTGTCCGTTCTCAATATCTACATGAAACTTTAATCCATTTTCTTGGATGATGATATTGGTATCGAATGATGCAGATAAAAATCCTTTCTGCTGTGTTAATCCCTCCAGTTCACGAACGGGTACATCATTTCTTTCATAGATGCCTTTTGGGGAGAATATAGATTCCAGCGCTTTTACAATGGCAGGTTTCCATTGATCCATTCCATATGACAAGGTTTGTAAAACAAAATAGTCATTGAATTTATCGATGATGAGTGCAGGCATTTGATCGGCTTCTCCAAAAATCAAACGGCAATTTTCTGTATACCCGATTTTTTGTCGGTACTGCCAAGCATTGGCAATACGGTCATGAAAAAACTGGTCATTGATCTCTTCCTGTTTGCGGGTGAGCAGCCTGACCATGATCTGCGATTTTGGGTTTGCATATCCTCTGCCGGCGTATTTCCCATCTGCATAATAGACATCCACAATCTCTCCGGCTTCAACAGGTCCGGTTACCCTCTCTACCTCATTTCCAAATATCCAAGGGTGCCCGTTGGCAATACGCTGGGCGATTTTTTTTCTAAGATATACTTTCGTCATGCCGCGAAGATAATCCACACCCTCCAAGCCCTGTTCTTTGGCAGCTAAAAACCTGAAAAACAGGGCATTTGACTGACAGGAAGCCTTGATTTATCAGGCAGACTGTCAATTTTTCCCGTTTCTTTGCATCGGCAAAATTTTTGACAGTCTTGCCCCGAAAAGTATTCAACAAAATAATTATGGAAGAGCAGGCAACAACACAGACACCCGTGAACGAAGAAACACAAGCCAATATTGATATCAATGCGGATGAGAATGCAGCTGGTACTTCTCATTTGAATGAGCCGGTAGCAGAGGAAAATCAGTTGGAAAAACTGCAGGCTGAGTTACAAGAGCAGAAGGATAAATACCTCCGTCTCATGGCTGAGTTCGATAATTTCAGACGTCGTACTGCCAAAGAGCGTATTGAATTGATTCAAACAGCTGGGAAAGATGTGATTGTTTCATTGCTGGATGTGTTGGATGATTGTGATCGTGCAGAGAAACAATTGCAAAGCAATGATGATATTGCCGTACAAAAAGAAGGCATTCAATTGGTCTTTAATAAACTTCGTTCTAACCTTCAATCAAAAGGAGTGAAAGCCATGGAAAGTATCCATGCAGAGTTTGATGTAGAGAAACACGAAGCCATCACAGAAATTCCGGCTCCCACTGAAGAGTTAAAAGGAAAAGTACTGGATGAAGTCATGAAAGGATACTACCTCAATGATAAGATCATTCGTTTTGCAAAAGTGGTGGTAGGGAAATAAAGTTTGAATTTTTGATTTCTTGATTTTTCGATTCAATTAGTTAGGTCAAGAAAAACAAATCAAAAAATCAAACATCAAAAAATCAAAGATCAAAATGGCTAAAAGAGATTTTTACGAAATATTGGGTGTGGGCAAATCAGCTTCTGCCGATGAGATTAAAAAAGCTTATCGTAAGGTAGCTATGCAATACCATCCTGATCGTAACCCGAATGATAAAGAGGCAGAAGAAAAATTTAAGGAAGCTGCCGAAGCCTATGAAGTGCTGAGTGATGCGGATAAGAAAGCCAAATATGACCGATATGGACATGCAGCTTTTGGTCCGGGTACCGGCGGTGGTGCAGGTGGTTATAGTAATATGGATGATATCTTCAGCCAGTTTGGAGATATTTTCGGTGATGATATGTTCGGAAGTTTCTTTGGTGGCGGCGGAAGAAGAAGTAGTGGTGGTGGTGGAAGAGCCCGTGGACAAAGAGGAAGCAACCTGCGCATCAAACTGAAATTGAATTTTGAAGAAATTGCGAAAGGAGTCACCAAGAATGTAAAAGTGAAAAAACATGTCTTGTGCAATACCTGTGGCGGTAATGGTGCAAAAGATAAAAATAGTGTTCAGAATTGTGGAACCTGTGGTGGTAGCGGACAAGTGAGAAGAGTGACCAATACTTTTCTTGGACAAATGCAAACCGTAACTACCTGTCCAACTTGTAATGGTGAAGGTTCCACTGTAACTGCTAAATGTGGTGCTTGTAAAGGAGAGGGTAGAATGTATGGAGAAGAAACTATTGGCATTGATATTCCGGCAGGTGTTTCTGAAGGAATGCAGTTAAGTATGAGTGGAAAAGGAAATGCAGGAGAGCGCGGTGGATTTGCAGGAGATTTAATCATTCAAATTGAAGAAGAAACACATCCTGAATTACAGCGCGACGGATTGAATGTTGCTTATGACCTTCATATCTCTTTTCCGGATGCTGTTTTCGGAACACAAGTAGAAGTGCCTACCATTGATGGGAGAGCAAAAATTAAAATTCCTGCTGGTACACAGAGTGGTAAAATATTTAGACTCAAAGGCAAAGGATTTCCGGAAGTACAAGGGTACAATAAAGGAGATCAATTGATTTATGTCAATGTTTGGACACCACAGCAAGTGAGCGATGAAGAGAAACAGATATTGGAGAAACTAAGTCATAGTCCTAATTTTAAACCTCAACCTACGAAGAGCGATAAGAGTTTTTTTGATCGTGTAAAAGAAGCATTCAGTTAGTCTGATTTTCTTTTTTTCTTTGATGGGTTGTAAAGTTGCATGGCTTTCTCCAGCAGATGTTGAAATTCCTGTTGGAGGATATTGTTGGGTGAGACAGTATGTTTACTGAATAAAGCCACATCTTCCAACTGGAATCCCTGCGTGAACTTTGATTTTCGTAAAATATTGCCAAACATTGCAACAGCGGCGGCAAAACGATAGATACTATCTGTTTGTTCAATTTTTCGTCCGCGATACGGTGCTGTAAAATATTGTTCTTTTTGATTACCACTGAAAGGATCTTTAAAACGTAGTATTACTTCCGCTAAAGGTGAATTCGCGGAAGTACTGCTGTCTTTTGCAGGAATGATTTCAGCAATCGCCATGATGGCGTGTCCGCTGCCTATTTCTCCCCCTTCTAATGTACTACTGCTATCTTCTAATGCAGTTTTTTTATTGTCAAATCCTACCAGCCGATATGCTGCAACAGTTTCCGGATTGAATTGAAGTGTAATGGATGCATCATTGGCAACAGTAAAAATATTTTTGGTAAACTCTGTTACCAATACTTTTTCTGCCTCTCTGATTTGATCGATATATGCAAAATTACCATTGCCTTTTTTAGATAATGTTTCCAATTTGCTGTCTTTGTAATTACCCATTCCTACACCTAAGCAGGTAAGATATATACCACTCATTTGATAACGCGTAATGAGTTCTTCCAGTTCCTTTTCTGATGATTGTCCCACATTGAAATCTCCATCAGTCGCCAGTATCACCCTATTGTTTCCCCCTTTGATAAAATTTTTCTTCGCAGTTTCATAAGCCAACTGAATGGCTCCAGCGCCTGGTGTATCACCTCCGGCAGATAAGGAATCAATGACTTTTTTGATCAGATCTTTATGTTGTCCACCCGTAGGTGCCAATACCATCGCTACGCCGCCACCATATGTAATAATAGAAACAGTGTCGATAGGTCTCAGATTATTAATGAGTAAACGAAATCCGGATTGTAATAAGGGCAATCGATTGGGCTTATCCATCGAGCCGGAAATATCAATTAGAAAAACCAGATTGGAAGGCGGGACTTCATGGAGTGGAATGGTAGGTGCTTGTAATTGTAAGAACAATAGTTGGTGTTGAGGGTTCCATGGACAACTACTATGTTCATACGCATATGAAAATCTTTTTTCTGTCTGTAGGCTATTGGGTGGAAGTGGTAAACTGAAATAGTTCAGCATTTCTTCAATACGTACTGCATCTTGTGGAATCATCATTCCATTATTGATGAATCTTCTGATATTGCTGTAAGAGGCATTGTCGATATTCAAAGAAAATCCTGTTTCAGGAAATGTTTTAGTTTTCATCAACTCATTCTCGATGATGCTGGTATAACTTTCTCCCAAACCCAGACTATTGATGACAGCGCCTGTAGAGAAATTTTTTACAATAGAAGTTTTATAGTTTTTATACACTTTCGAAGTGCCCGAACTTGATTTCATCTGTAGTAGTTGAAACTGTCGGCTGTCAACATATATACTTAATGGATCATAGCCTTCAAAGCTTAAGTGGATACTATCTTTCACAGAAGGTATCGGGATACCAAAGGATCCACTTCCTCCCGAAAAAAAAATGAGACTGGGTTTGGAACTGATTTTTATTTTGACACCACTCAATAAAACACCTTGCTCATTTCTGATCTCACCGCGTAAATAATATTGAGCGTGTGCAGCATGGGTCAGCGATAGCAATAGCAATATCCAAATGAATGAGCGCATTTGGCAGGGGTTTACATAACAAGTTAACGTAAAAATGCTGCTACTCTGTATGTATAAGGCGTTAAAGCCTTGTTATGCTTCGTCTTTGAGCTGATAGATTTCTCGAATATTCCTACCCAAACCATCATAATCCAGTCCGTAGCCAAGTACAAAACGGTTGGGGATGGTAAAACAGCAATAATCAATCTGTACCGGATACTTCATGGCATCGGGCTTATGTAGTAGTACCGCCACTTTTAAAGAGAGTGGTTGTTGATTGACAAGTTGCGGCAGAAATTCACTGAGTGTTTTACCGGTATCAATAATGTCTTCCAATATTACAACATGTCGGTTATTGATCTCTGTATCTAATCCAATGGCAGTAATAACATGTCCGGTAGATTTGGTACCCTTGTATGAAGCCAATTTAATAAAGCAAATTTCAGCTTCAATCGATAACTCTTTGAACAAATCAGCAGAAAACATGAACGATCCATTCAAGATAGAAATGAACAAAGGTTTTTTACCCTGATAATCTTTATCTAATTGAGCTGCCAGTTCTTTGATCTTTTTATGGATCAATGTTTCCGGTAAATAGGGAATGAATTCTTTGTCATGAACTTTGATTACCTGCATGGATCTATTATTTTGTAGATTTCTTTTTTGTTCCTTTATTGATCTCAGTAGGGGAGCGTAAAAATAATTTTTGTCCGGCAGAAAGCTGACTGTCTTTCTTTAACTTATTATACTCTAATAAACTCTCCATTCTAATACCTTCTTTCTGACAAACATCATGTAAGTTTTCACCCGCGGTTACTTCATGAAAATCAGAAGCACCTCTTTTTTGTTTTTTCTCAATGAAGAGTACCCGATCGATATCGAGTATGTCGATCTCAGATAATTCATTGAACTCAAAAAGTTTGCTTAAGCTAATATCATATTGATGTGCCAATGCTAACAAAGAAGTGCCCTCTTTAGCATGTACAGCTTTTGTATGATTGATGGTAAATACGCCTTCCGGATAAGCAACTATTTTCTTTTCTTCAGCAACAGTGCTTGTTTTTTTATCTGTCTCTTCTGTTGGTTTTATTTTTTTAACACTTGTATTAGCTGTTTGAAGCTCTGTTTGCGGGGCATCTGTTTCCTCTTTTACTACAGCTGTTTTTTGGGTATCATTTTTAATGGCAGCTTCATTTTTGATGGCAGGTACAGATACTTGCTCTGTAGTTACATGGGGGGCCGTTGTATTTTGTACTGATACTGTAATGGGAGCAGTTTTATTTTCCATCATAGCAATGCCCTGAATCGTATATTGATTCAAATGATAGTCTTCAATGACGCGTAATAATTTTTCAGGATAGGTTTTATTCGTGGCATAACCTGCTCTTTTTAATCCGTATGCCCAACCTGTAATATCGGTTAGTTCTAATTTAAAGAGGAAAGAATAGTGTGGACGTGTCTTTAAAAAATCAGAATGATCGCGGTAAGATTCTTCCGGTGATTTATATACACGGAAACATTCTCCTTTTGCATCATCATCCTGGAATATTTTATCTCCGGTCCATTCAGTTTTACATTTTATACCGAAATGATTATTGGCATTTTTTGCCAGTGTGCTTTCTCCAAACTGTGATTCCAGAATACCTTGCGCCAACTTGATGGAAGCAGGTACGCCTGTGCGTATCATTTCCTGAATGGCAAGGTCTTTATAGCTATTGATATAAGCTTCTGTTCTTTCTTTCACACTGTTACTCTGTGCAACTGAAGTTATCAGTGCAGCGTTGAGTAGTGTGATCAATAAGAAGATTTTTTTCATGTCGTTTTCTTTTTTACCATCAGTAATCCGTCTCTGATGGTGAGTAAAACCTGTTCAGTTCTAGGGTCTTGTTTCACATGTTCATTGAATGCATGTATGGCTTTGGCATTCTTTCCACTAATAGGGTCTTCCAATACCTGTCCGTGAAACAGCACATTGTCTGCAAGAATGATACCATTTTCGGCTATACGTGGAATCAATTGTTCATAGTAGCCTATATACCCCGTCTTATCCGCATCAATGAAAACCAGATCCCATGGATGATTCAGCGTAGGAATGATTTCCCCCGCATTTCCGATGTGCAAATGTATTTGATCCTTTCTGTAGCTTTTGCTAAAATAGTTCCGGGCTATTTGGGCATCTTCCTCCCTGCATTCGATGGTATGAAGTTCTCCATCGTTCTGTAGACCTTCTACCAGACAAAGCGCACTGTATCCGGTAAAAGTTCCTATTTCTAAAACGTATTTTGGACGTAGAATAGTACTTAGGAAAGCAAGGAATTTTCCCTGAACCTGTCCACTCAGCATATGGGCATGGGGGTGATGGGCTTTTGTATACTCCTCAATCTCGGTCAACAACGCATCATCAGCCGAGGTAAATAGCTGTGCATAGGCTTCTGCCTCAGGGGAAACGATCAGGGGGGTAGACATGGGGCAAAGATAGGGATAGGTGGTGGTTCATGGCTAATGGTTCATAGTCCATGGTTTTAGTGAGTAGGTAATAAAAAATTTTAAAATTATTTGTGAAACTGACTATGATTTACGATTTATCAATGTGTATGAAAAATTATTTTCTCTACATATTGATTACTTGAATTGCGGCAAATTATATCCAATGATAATAGTGTCTTTTGCGATTTTTTAAATCTCATATAATTACTTGTCTAATCATGAAGATAATTTATTGATTTGAAATGATTTATAAATATTTTATATATATTCCAATAGTTATCTATATTGCATATAGATAATAAAATATTCATAAATAAAATATGAAAGATGTTGCTTAAAATAGCTTTTGCTTTGATATCATGTAGTTTCTTATATACCTCCTTTTCTCAGGATGTGAAAAAGGATTCACAAAAGACTGAAACTAAAATGGATGTATTGGCATCTAAAACTGGTGTAATAGTTAAGTTTATTGATTATAAATTACCTGACTTAAAATTGTCTTATGGTTCGGTAGCTGAAACAAGAATAAGAAAGATTATAAGTGGTACTGAGATAAAATTTTTTTATCAAATCGAAAGTCAAGGAAAATATAGTAGCAGTACTGCATCTATCGACTATACCGATTTAATTGATATTATTAATGCTTTAAAAGCTTTAAAAAGTGAAGTTGATAAAGATGTTTTACTTAACCCAGACTATTTAGAAAATAAATTTTCTACGCTTGATGGATTTCAAGTTGGCTATTATGTAAGTAAAAATAAGGTTAGCTGGTATTTAAGACTTGAAAAGTATGGATCTGACGCAACGATTTTTATTAAAGACGGTGAAGTCATTGAAAATGCTTTTAATGACGCGAGAATAAAAATAGAAGAATTGAAGAAATGAGTTTTTATTTCAGATTACAACTCTAAAAAAAATCTATAATGAGTTTTCATTCACAATCATCAGCTTTAAAAAGGTATATTAAAGATACTTTTGAACAGTTTGTTTCACCAATAGAAACTGTGCAATGGTCAACATGGGAAACCAATGATGATATGCCTGACGGGAAACATATCATTTGGGTAGGTTTTTATACTCTTTCTATGGCATTATCAAATATTGACAATCATTTTTCTATAGATGAAGTTGACTTTTTTCGTGATATAAAAAATATATTCGATGTAGAAGATTCTAACGTCGCAGCTTTACCATCAGAAAAGCTTTTACATATTTACAAAGATAATTTTGAAGAAAATCGTCATTTGTTTGGAGAGATTAAGGTGCCAATTGCAGTAGAATATTTGGATATCTACGATAATGCTTACGGAACTGACTTTGGACAAAGTGCAAGAACTATGTATTTCCGATTTGCTAATGCCTTTGTAAAAGCTGACGGGACTGTGAATGAAGCTGAAGTTGAAGCGCTTGAAAAATTAAAAAGTTTATTATATCCATTAGAAAATGATACAGTTGAAGTTTCAAGTATTTCGTTTGGTTCCCCAAAAAATGAAGAAACAAGCCCTCGTTCTTTTGATGAATTAATGGCTGAGCTAGATAACTTAATCGGATTAAATAATGTGAAGAGAGATGTTCTTGAAATGATTAACTTTCTCAAAGTTCAACAATTAAGGGAAGCTAAAGGGTTGTCGGTTACGCCTACTACAAAACATCTAGTTTTTTATGGAAATCCCGGAACAGGGAAAACTATGATAGCAAGACTTTTAGCAGAAATTTACAAAGAGTTGAATGTCATAAATAAAGGACATTTAGTGGAAACAGATAGAGCTGGTTTAGTAGCAGGTTATGTAGGTCAAACTGCTTTAAAAGTTCATGAAGTTGTTAATAGGGCATTAGGAGGGGTTTTATTTATTGATGAAGCTTATACTTTGAAAAGTGATAGTGGTGATTTTGGAGCAGAAGCAATTGATACTTTATTGAAACTAATGGAAGATAATAGAAATAATCTTATTGTTATTGTAGCGGGTTATACTGAAAAAATGAAGGCGTTTCTTTCAGCAAATCCTGGATTAAAATCGAGATTTAATAAATATCTTTTTTTTGAAGATTATTCTCCTGAAGAGTTAAAAAATATTTTTCTTAAGCTGTGCCAAGATGCTAGTTTTCATGTAACAGACACTGCTAAAGAAAAAATATTTGGAATATTTAATATTCTCTCCAAACATAAAGATGAATCTTTTGGAAATGCACGATTGGCAAGAAATATCTTTGAAAAAGCAGTGAATAATCAGGCTAATCGAATTATTGTTATTAGTGAAATAACAGAAACGATCTTATCAACAATAGAAGTATCAGATATTCCTGACGAATTAGAGATTCAGTTGTCTATATCATCAATTTACAAGTAAAAAAATAGTATGTGAATTTGTCGTAGTTCAGAAAAGCTAATTGTGTAAATTTTTTTTCTTCGAAATCAGCATCAATCCTGAGAAAGTAATAGCTCCATTGATAATCAGGAGTTCCAATCCAATTTCGAAGGAGCCGAATATTTGTTTTTGGAATTTATCCAACATCAGACAGATCAATGGCGAGGCAATACAAACGATGGGAACCAGTGTATCATTTACTGAACGTTTCAATAAAATACCAAAAGTAAAAAGACCTAATAATGGTCCATAAGTATAAGCAGCCACTTTCAATATAACACCGATCATACTGCTGCTATCGATCCATTTATACACCATTACAAATAACAAGAATATTCCGGCAAATACGAGGTGTACTCTTTGTCTGATTTTTTTCTTTTGTGCGTCTGTCCAGTCATCTCTTCTTTGTAAACCAATGATATCAATACAAAATGATGAGGTCAATGCTGTAATGGCCCCATCGGCACTCGGGAATAATGCGGAGATCAGGGCGATGATGAATATCACAGATACCAAACTTGGCATATGGTTGAGTGCAATCGTAGGGAAGAGTTTATCGCCTGTTGCAGCTATTCCTTGTGCATCGGCATACAAGTGTAAGAGTCCACCTAGGAATAAGAACAAACCGATTACCGCCAACATGATAAATCCTAAAGTCACTACATTCTTTTGTGAGTCTTTCAAAGTCTTCACAGAAATGTTTTTTTGCATCATCTCCTGATCCATTCCTGTCATGGTGATGGTTACAAAAGCACCTGCAAGAATTTGTTTCAGGAAAAAGAAACGGCTTTCAGGTTCAGTAAAGAATATTTTGGAATATCCTTTATCACCCATGGCAGCAAAGCTTTCAGAGATACCCATATCCAGCTGACTCAAAATATACACCACGCAAATCACTAGTCCAATTAACATACAGGAAGTCTGTAATGTATCGGTCCATACGATTGTTTTTACACCTCCTTCATACGTATACAATAAGATCATCGCCAGAATGATGAGTGTGGTTGCCCAGAAAGGCACATGAAAACTTTCCAGGATTGCATCTTGTAAAATACGCACCACCAAATAAAGACGTGCAGTGGCACCCAGTGTTCGGGATAAGATAAAAAAGGATGCGCCCGTTTTATAGGAGTTCACTCCCAAGCGAGAGCTTAGATAGTTGTAGATGGAAGTGAGGTTCAATTTATAATACAGAGGTAATAATACAAATGCAATTACCATATAACCAATCAGGTATCCCAATGTAATTTGCATGTACGCAAATGATTCTTTGGCAACAGCTCCCGGCACACTTACAAAAGTGACACCACTCAATGAAGTGCCGATCATACCAAATGCCACCAGCATCCAGTTACTATTTCTGTTACCGATAAAGAAAGAATCGTTGTTACTGTTTCTTCCGGTATACCAGGCAACTACCAATAAGATTAAAAAGTAAATGATCACAAAGGAGAACAACAGGAGTGGAGACATATCCAAAGGGTTTATGGCGTTAATACGATCGTTCCCGATAAAGATAGGGGTTGTTTGCGTTTTATTGCAGGTTTTAGTTTTTAAAATTCATAAATAAAATACATCCTCTAATATTCTGCAAACATATTCATGCTTACATTGCGACGTAAATTCAAATCAATGCAGGTAAAGCATGTTGCAGTTTTTTGCGGTTCAAAAAATGGGAATAACCCTCTTTTCGTGGCAGATGCCTCGAGATTGGGCAGGTTAATGGCTGAAAAGAAAGTAACACTGATCTATGGCGGTGGTAATAAAGGATTGATGGGTGCTATTGCCAATGCAGTGATGGAACATGGCGGAAAGGCCATTGGTGTGATACCGGAAGTGTTATTGGAATGGGAACATCAACATGAGGGTATTACAGAATTACATGTGGTGAAGGATATGCATATTCGAAAAAAAATGATGTATGAATTATGCGATGCTGCGATTGTATTGCCCGGTGGTAACGGTACATTGGATGAATTGTTTGAAATGCTTACCTGGAATACATTGAATATCCACAATAAAAAAATTATCCTGCTGAATTCAGCAGGATATTATGAGTCATTGATTGATCATATTGAAAAAATGACCGCAGAAGGTTTTCTATATGAAGACTGGCGGAAACGTTTGATTGTGGCCGACAGTGTTGATGAAGCACTTACTTCTTTCGATTGAGATACATACCAAATCCTGCTCTGAAAACCGGTAATGGATCATTGAACTGATCACGATAAGGGGAATTGATATTTTGTAACACATCAATCATCAATGTTACATAAGAATATTGAGAGCCAACCATTCTGGAACCATAACCAATACCTACCAATAAACTTTCTGCGCTATAGTTGTATTTAAATGTTTGTCCCGATATCACATTCTTTTGTGAGGAGTTAATCCAGTTATATTCCGGTTGTACTTGGACATGTAAAAAATTCACCGGCCAGATACGCAGAAAAGTACCCGCCCCATAATTAAAATTCCGAAAACGTGTATTGCTGAAATCAGAAGCATTTTGTGAAAAATAATTCACGTTCAGTGCTACTCCAGCATCTAACCAGTTATTGAAACTGTATCCAATTTCCGGGTTGACACCTACATTAAAAAAGCGATTACCCAAAGAAAGATTGACGGCGGCACCCAAAAAAGTATTTTCTCTTTTAAACTTTCCTTTCTTTTCATCTGCCTCATTGTTTTGTGCCATAGAAGACAAGCAAAGCAACAAACAAAGAGAGGTTAACAGTATACTGTTTTTCATAGTTGCAGGTGTTTCATCAAAAATACGTTACTAGTTCAGGTCAAAAATCTTTCCGGCATTTAAAATATTGTTAGGATCAAATGCTTTTTTGATTTCTCTCATCAAATACATATTGGCATCACGGAAAACAGTAGATAGATACGGTTTCTGGATCAAACCAATACCATGTTCACCACTAATGGTTCCGCCTAATTTTTGTACCAATTCGAATAACGCCCTTAATGCTTGCGTCATTTCTTCGTTACCATGACTATTCTTAATGGTAGGGTGATTGATTCTGATATGCAGATTACCATCACCGGCATGTCCATAACAAACAGCATGGAAACCATATTGTTTACCCAATTCTTTGACTCCTTTGATTAGTGCGGGTAATTCAGCACGAGGTACTACCGTGTCTTCTTCAATGGTATAACCACTGGTTTTCACCGCTTCTGCCACACGGCGACGTAGTTTCCAGAGTTCTGCTTTTTGTTGTGCGTCATCTGCAAAGAATATTTCTCCTGCATCAAATTGCGTCAAGAGTTCTGCAATGGATTCCATCTCACTCATCAATACATCCATATTGTTGCCATCTACTTCAATGATGAGATGTGCTGCAATAGAATCATCAACAGGAACAGCGGTACTATCTACCATTTGACTTACAATCTTCAATGCATCTATCTCTACCAATTCCAATGCACTTGGTACAAAACCCGCACGGAATATAGCACTTACGGCTTCACTTGCTTTTTCCAAAGAAGCGAATGGTACCAACATCAGCAGATCATATTTTGGGAAAGGAATTAGTTTCAACACAATTTTGGTGACAATTCCCAACGTGCCTTCACTACCTACCATTAACTGGGTTAGATTATAACCTGTTGAATTTTTTAAAACATTCGCTCCTGTCCAAATGATTTCTCCGTTGGGTAAAACCACTTCAAGATTCAATACATAGTCTTTTACTACACCATATTTTACAGCTTTCGGTCCGCCACTGTTTTCTGCGATATTTCCACCGATAAAACAACTGCCTCTGCTACTCGGATCGGGAGGGTAGAATAACCCCTTTTCTTTTACAGCATTTTGTAATACTTCTGTAATCACACCCGGTTCAGTGATGACTTGTAGATTTCTTTCATCGATCGATAGAATACTGTTCATTCTTTCTGTCGATAATAGTACTCCACCCAAATGTGGCAAAGCACCACCACTTAAACCTGTACCTGCACCTCTAGGAGTTACAGGAATACGGTCTTGGTTACAGATCGACATGATGGCAGCAATTTCTTCGGCCGTTCTAGGTTTTAATACCACTTCCGGTAGGAACAAGAGTCTTTCTGTTTCATCGTGCCCATAATGATTCAAATTTTCTTCATCTACTAACACATAGGCGTCCCCAACAATAGATTTGAATTTTTCTACATGTGCAGTTGTAATCAATCCCTTTCCGGCTATAACCCCCATATCTGAATAATTTTGGTAAAAATAATTCCTGTCAGGCACAAGTGTGCAGGAATCTGCGCTTTTACGCTGAATTTTTTATAAAAACTTCAATTTTTTCATGATCAGAGCATAAAATTCACCTGAGTCTGTTGGATTTTTTGAATATCCTACAATGATTTCCGCAAACGATTGATAAACTATAACGTGTAGATATTACATAAAAGAATTGGTGAAATGATTAAACGGTTAATTTTGCCCAACTAACTAACGATTGTTCGTATATGACTGAATCTATGACCCAATTGAATCTGCAACAAATCACAGCATTAGGTTTAACCGGTACCCATCAGCTTCATTATCAATTAAGTCCGGAAGTATTGACTGAGCAAGCCGTATTGAGAAACCAAGGAACGCTGAATGACACAGGCGCTCTTTGTATCAATACCGGAGAGTTTACCGGTCGTTCTCCTCAGGACAAATTCATTGTGAAGGACAGTATCACTGAAAACACTGTTCATTGGAATAATTTCAACATTGCCATTGAAGAGCGATACTTTTTTCAGTTGAAAGAAAAAATGATGCAATACCTCAATGGTAAAGAAGAACTATGGGTTCGTGATGCTTATGCTTGTGCTGATCCTGCCTATCGCATGAATATCCGTGTGATCAATGAAAATCCATGGAGTAATTTATTCGCTTATAACATGTTCCTTCGTCCAACAGAACAGGAATTGGACAATTTCCAACCTGAATGGCATATCATTCAGGCGCCTGGCTTCAAAGCTGATCCTGCGGTGGATGGAACACGTCAGCATAATTTTGCGGTTGTTTCATTTACACACAAAACCATTCTGATTGGTGGCACTGGCTACACCGGTGAAATGAAGAAGGGAATTTTTACCATCTTGAATTATGTATTACCACAACAGAAAAATGTATTGAGCATGCATTGTAGTGCCAATATGGGTAAGGATGGTGATGTGGCTATTTTCTTTGGTTTGAGTGGAACCGGAAAAACAACTTTGAGTGCGGACCCTAATCGCAAACTGATTGGTGATGATGAACATGGTTGGACTGCCAACAGCGTTTTCAATTTTGAAGGCGGTTGTTATGCAAAGACCATTGACTTAAGTGAAGAAAAAGAACCGGAGATTTATCATGCTATTCGTCCGGGTGCATTGGTGGAGAATGTTGGTTTTGAAAATGGCAGCAATAAAATTGATTTTGCGAGTAAAAAAATTACAGAAAATACACGTGTAAGTTATCCGCTTCATTTTATCAGCAATGCTGCTGAACCTAGTATTGGAGGCTTACCTAAAAATATTTTCTTCCTGACTTGTGATGCGTATGGTGTTTTACCCCCGATCAGTAAACTAACGCCGGGACAGGCAATGTATCAATTCATCAGTGGATACACAGCCAAAGTTGCAGGAACGGAAGCAGGTGTTACTGAGCCTAAGTCTACTTTCAGTGCATGTTTTGGCGCACCTTTCTTGCCTTTACATCCCGGTAAATATGCAGAGATGTTGGGGAACAAAATGAGAGAACATGCAGTGAATGTGTGGATGATCAATACCGGATGGAGTGGTGGATCTTATGGCGTTGGCAGCAGAATGAAACTCAGTTATACCAGGGCTATGATTACAGCAGCTTTGAATGGTGATTTAGATCATGTTCAATTTGAAGCGCACCCCGTATTTGGCATGATGATGCCTGTAAGCTGTCCGAACGTGCCTTCAGAAATGTTGAATCCACGTAATACTTGGGCTGATACGAATGCCTATGACGTAAAAGCAAAAGACTTGGCACAACAATTCATCAATAATTTCTCTAAATATGCAGCGGGTGTAAGCGAAGAAATTTTACAAGCAGCCCCTCTTGCTTAACTGCTGAAGGGTACGCTATAAAGATACTAAACTCGGTCTCTTCGATTGCTTTGTCTGTTTGAGTGAAATCCCGTCCTCGTGGCGGGATTTCTGTTTTGGTCGATGGTCCATAGTCCATAGCCCATGGAGGATATCATATAGATCATAGTTTCTTGCGCATAATCTTAAAACTATACGCAATAAACTATATGCCATGGACCATGGACTATGGTCTATGTTCTCTCCGATGTAACTCAAAATAATACCCGATCTGAATAAAGTCCCTACCTGTTTCATCGTTGATTTTGTAATCAAACTGGTGAAGGAATCCTAATTGAAGTGTTGTTGTTGCAGAAGTTTTGTATTGAAGACCTAGCGCCATTCTGTTTCTCTCAAAAAAAGGTTCTCCATCTGTGAGGAAGATTTCATTATTGAAATATACTTGCCATGGTTTTGTTTGTGATGTTGATGAACCGAAAGGATAGGAGACACCGAATCTATACCTGAATCTATTGCGATAACCATTCGAAGTGAATCGTAACTCTGCACGATAGCGTTGCTCTATTTTAAAATTCCCTAATGATTGTGTCAATAATACCTGTGGCCAAATTCTGAATTCGTCATTGTTCTTTGGTTTCACAAAATTACCACCCTCTTTATAGGTTTGATAAGACCCCGCGGCTAATGACAACATTAAATTATTATTCGCTTTGTAATTAACTCCTCCTTTGTACTCATAATAATGAAACTGATTGTACAATTTCAGAGAACGAATCTGACCTTCACCAAATACACTCCATTTTTGATTAATACTATAACGGAGGTTCAAGATATTCCAAGTGCCGATATCAAGCCCCTGTGCTTTGAGAACTAACGATGTAACAAAAAGTACTAAAACAAGGAATAGTTTTTTCATGTCAATACTCACAAAATTATTAGTAAATCACCTTACAACTCACCTAGTGTAACTCCGTGTTCAACTCTGCGTAACACTGTGGTTATACCAATACTATTTTTTGAATTCAATGACATACTCAGACATATACTTCCCTAAATCCGAGTACTTAAAAAATAAACGAGCTTTTTTCCCCAAACGCATGCTGGTTCGTTTTGCTGCAATATCCTCAGGGGTATTCAAAGGTTGTAAGGAAGGATACCACAATACATGTCCGGGTTTCTGCAATAATAATTGTGGGGTACTCCATTGTTGTGAATGATCATCTTTACCTAGGTCTTTGTGTGGATTGAATGAGATATAGAGTTTATCACCCACCCATGATTGTCCTTCTACACGTCCCATTAACATCACCCAACACTCCAAGTATTCATTCCAGCTAACAGAGGGTCCCCAGTGAAAGCCACCTTTAGGCGATGAAGCGGCGCCTCCTCCTTTTTCTATCGGTATCTGAAGTGATGCGATGGGTTTGCCTGTTCCATCCCAAGGAGCATGGAAGCCTTTGCCATCCCAACGTTTCGCTTTTCCTTGTGGATGATCTAAATCCGTTAAAGCGATTTTCGCAATACTGATACATTGTCCACCCCATTCTTGTTTTGCATCATAGCTGAGTGAATCATAACTATCCGGATAACCATATTCACCATAAAACAAATAGAGATCATTACCCACAGCTACCGCTGAAGGATCGCCTACACCACCTGCAAAGGTTTTTGAAGTATTGTGTGGTTTCAGGATCATGCGTGGTTGTTTATCTTCCAGAAACAATCCCTTATTCTCCCAACTCCATCCACCATTGGTAGATTTCATGATACCAATTCTACAAACAGCAGCAGGGGTGATTCTTTCTGTTAATCCTAATGGCCATTTATGATCTATATATCCTTCTTTTGTTGCACTGTCATAGGGTAATGTTTCCGGATAATTTTCATTGTGATAAACAGCATACAATGTTTTACCGGTTTTGTCTTTTGTATCCTGATACACGGTTTCAAACCAAACAGCACCATGTAATCCGGGTTTCCCTTTGGCTGCATTTAAGGGCATTGTAGGGGCTATGTAAGCAGATGCCGGACTTGCGAACACTTCATCTGCATTTTTTCCTGAAGCAAATTTTAAATCATGTGCTTCACCCCAAACCGGGTCTTCACCATATTTGCCGGGAAAGATGCGAAGTGTGTCACCAATCCAAGCTTCAGCCATATTGCAATCCACGAAATTGTTAAAGTGGAAAGTATCCGTGGCTGTCAATGTAAACTCAGGAAGTTTCGTGGAGGTTGATTGACAAGAGATGAGGAATAAAAAAGGAAGCAGACGTTTCATCTTTCGGATTTTGCTTCCTAAGTTATTTATTTATTGCCACTGAAAGCACAGAAATACACATAATCATTCAGTGGATTTCTGTGCTTTCAGTGGCATTTTAAAATAAAACCACAGCATCCTACAAAAGAAAAAGCCTCAGATACATTTGCAGATGGAAAACGTATCTGAGGCCTTATAGAATAGGGCTTTAGAATAAGCCAAACAACATACCATCTACTTTACTAATGATCTCTCCAAAATGTTCTTCACTTTCTGCAAATTTATTTTTGTCGCAATCGATCACCAGCAACTGACCTTCTTTATAACCATCAATCCATTTATTATAGTACTCATTCAATCGTTTCAGATAATCCAAACGAATATTCTCTTCATATTCTCTTCCTCTTTTTTGGATTTGTGCAACTAGCGTAGGTACGGATGCTTTCAAATAGATCAAAAGATCCGGAGGTTGTACCATGGTTTTCAAAGTCTGAAAGAATTGATAGTAGTTATCAAAGTCACGTTTACTCATCAGTCCCATTTCGTGCAGATTGGGAGCAAAGATGTTGGCATCTTCATAAATGGTTCTGTCTTGTATAACAGTCTCAGTCCCATGATGAATATCCAATAGTTGGTTCAGTCGGCTATTCAGAAAATAGATCTGCAGATTGAAGCTCCAGCGAGGCATATCCTCGTAAAAATCCATCAGATAAGGGTTGTGATCAACATCTTCAAACTGAGGAATCCAGCGGTAGTGCTTACTCAACATCTCCGTAAGCGTCGTTTTACCCGCACCGATATTTCCGGCTACGGCTACATGTTTTGGTTTCTTAGGTTTCGCCATAAAAATGAAAATACGAAAGTTGAGAGAATTGGGGGGAGAATTTTGGGGAGTCAGTCCATAGTTTATAGTCCATAGACCATGGTCCATGGACTATGGACTAATAATCCATCCCCACAGCCGTTCTCACCAAGGTAAGGGTCTTACTGGCACTGTCTCGGGCTTTATCAGCTCCTTGGCGGATGATCTTTTTCAGTAAGTCTTGGTCTTGTTGAATATCGGCAGCTTTGGCTCTTATCGGCTGAATAAAACGGATCATATCTTCTGCCAGCTGCTTTTTCATATCCCCATAACGAATGATACAGTTTCCGGCACTGCTGTTATTGAAATCGTCTTCAAATTTCTGAACAGTATCAGCAGTGCTCACCAGCTTCATCAGGGTAAAAAGATTTTCAATATAATCGGGTTTCACTGAGTTAGGTTCAGCCGGACCTTGATCGGTCTTTGCTTTCATGATTTTTTTGCGAATGCTCTCGTCCTCATCAGCCAGGTATAAGGTGTTCATTTGGTTTTCACTCTTACTCATTTTTCCTACGCCATCGAGACTTAAAATTTTTACCAATTCTCCGCCGTAGTTAAATGCATAAGGTAGTGGTAGAACTTCACCATACCTGTGATTAAATCGCTCGGCATAGTTGCGCGCCATTTCAAGGTGTTGTTCCTGGTCTTTTCCTACGGGTACTTTAACTGCGCGATGAATCAGGATATCAGCAGCTTGTAATACCGGATACGTCAATAAACCTGCATTGACATTATCGGGTTGGAGTCTGACTTTCTCTTTGAAAGTGACTGTTTTTTCCAACTCGCCTTTATAAGCCATCATATTTAAGTAGAGATACAGCTCTGCTATTTCAGGAACATCACTTTGAATGTATAAAGCAACTTTATCAGGATCCAGTCCACAGGCAATATTTTCCGCGATAACTCGATGTACACTGTTCTTCAATTCTTTTGTATCGGGATGCGTGGTGAGGCTATGCCAGTTAGCCACAAAAAAATAACAATTGAATTCATCCTGCATGCGCACATAGTTACGCATCGCCCCAAAATAGTTTCCCAGGTGCAGAAATCCGGTTGGGCGGATACCACTTAAAACAACCTCTTTATTCATGGGGCGAAGATAAGGAAGAGAAGCTACAAGCGGCAAGCTACAGGCTGCAAGCTTTAAGGCTTTTTTAGTTGGTCAGATTTTCAAACAATCTAACTTGAAGCTTGTAGCTTGCAGCCATTGCTGTCCGGAGAAAATTTATTTTTGATACCGGATGTCT
>JAAXIF010000026.1 GCA_012270485.1 Sphingobacteriales bacterium
ATCGCGTTCTGGGCACGCGCAATCGCTAAGCCATTCGCGAACTCATCGGTATGGTACGGTTTTTTGGGTAAACGCTGCTCAAAAAGTGAGAGCTGTTGTGCGCTATTATTCAATTCTCACCGCGCTTATGGCGGTTTTGACTTGTGAAGTATGATCCATGTGTTATTATTCTCTCTGAGATTATATAGTTTCGATTTTTCGGAATTATCTCGAACCCTGATTATTCATATCCGTCCGCCAAGTTGGTCATGAATATCGGGGTTTTGTTTTATTAGGGCTTAGGTTACGCCAAATAACCGAGCTGAGCAAGACAGCTTAAAGCGCCATAAAAACATCTAAAAAAATGCCTTTCGATAAAAATACCGCCTGAACCGGAAAAAGTATCACGATGGCCGGCAACGGTTTTTATGTTAAATAGGTTTTCTCAGTACAAACTCATCGTTTGTGCCCAACAAAGTGTATCATTTTACCCGGTTCACACTCAGATTCAGTGCAAGTACCAAAAAATGGTTAAACTCGTTTCCCAGCGTCTTTATACGCTTCTGATTTATCTCTTTTGCCTATCGCAACAACAAGGATCGACACTTTTTCATCGTGCACTTGGTATATTAACCGGTACCCAACTTGACGTAATTTAATTTTGTAGCAGTCTGGGAGTTCTCGTAGTCGGTTAGCTTCAACCCTTGGTTGTTCCAGCACTTCAGCTAACTTCTTTTTAAACTGCTCACGCACGGTTGCGCCTAATTTACGCCACTCTTTAAGCGCACGGGGATCAAATTCTAACTCATAGGTCATCTAACGAGACCTTTACTCCCGCTTTTGGATCAGCCAAACGAGCCTGTGCCAAAGCAATAAGCGCTTCATCTTCACTTGTTAACAGCACTGACTTGAATGGCAGTTTTTCTCTTTGTGCAACGTATTCCAGTGTTTGTCTCAATAACTCTGATGGCGTTATTCCTAATTTTTCTAACGCTGCGTAAGAACGCTCTTTCAGATCATCATTCACACGAATATTTATAGTAGCCATAACGCACCTGTACTTACATTTGTATATACACCTATTGTATTCTACTGACACAGCTTTGCAAGCTCCAAAAACGGATTAAAATCGCCTGTGGGCGATTTTAAACGTTTTTGTGAGCCAACAAGCGCAGCGCGTTAGCCCCTGCCAAAAACAGCGTGAAAATTCTAGATCTGTGCAATTCCGCCCCCGCTAGGTACAACTTCGCTTTGCTCGTATAACCTAGCGTGGGCAAGGCTTGTGATAATTTAACGCATGTAATTACACGCAATGCGTATGATTTGATAATTTTAAAATCATTCTGTAATATCAGAGGCTCTTAAAAAGTCCATTGCAACTTCGATGCAATCCAGCAGCCTTAAAAGGCATTACCTAACACTGGTTAAATAGTTAGAGTTTCATGCGGTATCCCTACCACCATAACTGGTTAGTCATGAAAATGTTAAACCCATTAATCAATAAAACTGGAGTTCATTAGAAACAGAGAGACACTGCCAAACTCACTCATTATGAGGTAGACGCTTAGGCGTAAAACGAAGTTAATCAAAAGGTGAGAACGGTCAACACCTTGCTTAGTAACTAAGCAAAACAAAGGCGAAGAGGCATTAAGTTGTCGCTGAGTTACACATAAGTGTTTCCAGTAAATCTTACAGAAATGAGGTTTAAGTTTTGACAGATTTTGATCCGGTAGCTGAAGTTGAAGCATTAAAAGCCCAAACGAAAACGATTAGGAAACGTAGCTACACACAGCGCAAAAGTCGCTTAGATAAATTCCATACTGAGTTAATTGCCATGCACAAACACGGCGCAACAATCGCAGAGTTAACACGCTGGCTTAGAAAAAAGAAAGCTATCAAAGTAGCAGAGTCTACCGTAAACCGTTGGCTAAAAAATCATGGCTAGATTTGCCACTAAATCACCAGAGCAACAAGCTCACTCAGTAGAAAAAGCGCTACAAAAATCTGATGCAATAGATTCAGTCCGTACCTTATTAAATTACACAGAGCGATTAGAACAAGTAGCTAAAAACATGCCTGAATTTGGTATACAGGGTGAAATTAGAGATCTAACACCTGAAACTGCCATTCAATACCTAGAGGCAAGAGGCCAGGACATCGGGCAAAAAACGCTTGATATGGAACGCCAGGCGATTCAATCAATGCTTACTCATGTAACAGGTAAGCTTGAACAAGGTGAACGACTTCCTGTTATCAAATCAGAACACGAGCAAGCACTTTCAAGCCGTGCTTACACGGCAGAGCAAGTAAAGCTTATTGCTGAGTCGCAGACCGACAAACACGCCTTATCCACTCAACTCGCTTATGCAGCAGGATTAAGAGCTCATGAGTTACACACGCTATCACGCGCATCTGAAAAACAAGCAAGTGAAAGACCTGTATTGGATAGTAAATTTCAAGGGAGGGAAGGTGTCATTTATACCGTTACCGGTAAAGGCGGACTAACTCGCGAAGTCCTTATACCTAATAAATTAGCCGACAAACTCGAAGAACGTAGGCTTGATGTACCGCAACAAACCACTGATCGCGGTGTTCATTACGAACAGAAATACGAGATTGGTGCTGGTCAAAAGTGGTCCAATTCATATACTCAAGCCTCAAACCGTGCACTTAGTTGGTCTGAGGGGGCACATGGATTACGCCATAGCTACGCACAAGAAAGAATGAACGAGCTTCAAAACTCAGGCTTTACACGCGATATTGCACTTGAAACTGTAAGCCAGGAACTCGGTCATTTTCGCCCAGAAATTACAGAGGTTTATTTACGATGAAAACAACTTATATCGTATTTTTAGTGATTATAGCAGCAGGTTTGGGGCTTTGGTATTCAATCGATGTACTCAGCAATACAACTCTTTTAATCGAAGAAAATGGTGAGCTTTATAGAGACGGTTACACCACTGCAGAACGATTTTTTGCTTTATGGCCAGTCAGTATCATTGGCGGACTAATTTTAGCGATAGTCATAGGTGTTGTAGTCCTAATTACCTTCGATGTTAGCAAAGAATCAGAAGTGAAAGAGCTAAAAGCTAAACTTGAAAACCAAATCTCACATTATGAACAATTAAAAATTCAATGCTTATCAGATGTAAAAAGTGCAAATGAGCTAGCCAATAAAGCACTAGAAAATGCTCGCACCCAAGCTGAACTTGAAGTAGAGCAGGAACGAACAGAAATTGAAGCTGAAAAACAACTAATCTCAAAAACTAAAGTGGAGTTAAACGAGTTCTATCAAGAAATAAAAAGTAAATCTGACGAAGTTGAGAACACACGTATTGAAAATAACAAATTAATAGAGCACTACAAACGAGAAGTAAAGATCACAAAACAAAAAACGAAAAATCACGGTAACGCTCTTGAAAGAAGAAACAATTTTATAAATAGATTGAAGAACGATGCTGAATATCTAAACTCGTTCATCGAAGAAAATTACGAGACGTAAAGCAAGAACATATTTAGTCTTTGAATTTAAAACCACGTAGCAAGTATAAACCTCCAAACAAAACAAAGAATGTCAGAGCAACAACAATTAAACACAAGATTTGAACTA
>JAAXIF010000061.1:0-2192 GCA_012270485.1 Sphingobacteriales bacterium
TCTTTGTCGTTGTTTACGTTATAAATGGCTTTTGTCATAACTTTATCAGTATATGTATTGCCATTAATTATTTTATTACGTCTACCAATATTTATATCTTCTTCGCCTAGCATTATTCTGTATATTCTACTTATTAATTGCTTACCTTTGAAAGATACTTTATATATATGGTATTTCTGAGTGGATCTGTTTCTATGTCTCCATACAACTATCCAACCTTCTTTTAGCAGTCTGTTCCATCTGCGATTATCCCAACTGTATGAGTATACACCCATTTCAAAATCTTTTTTAGTAAAAAAATCTATACAGTCAAGATATATTAAAAGTTCTAGATCTGCATCATTTAAATTGTTGTTTTTACAAGCCCATTTTCTTATGATGCGATAGTGCTTCATTAGGTTTAGTTCTCTAATGTCACTAGCATCTAGTCTCATACTACAACGACAACGTCTGCAGATTTAATTACGTGATATGAATTATCACCAACTTCAATTTTATGACCAGCGTGACGATCAAAATATATAGTATCAGTTTCTTTGACACCAGCTACTTCTGTTCCAACAGACACTACATCTGCTTTTACATATCGTATATCTTCACGTTGGTTTTCTGCAAGAAGTAAACCACCTTTTGTTTTGGTGGTTCCTTCTTTAATTTTGTTTATTATTAAGTTTCTACCTATTGCCTTCATCTATTCTTAAATTATTGATTACACAATCAGTAGACAATATTGTTGTTGCTACAGAAGCTGCATTTTGAAGAGCGCTCTTGGTGACAAGTAGTGGATCTATAATACCTGACTTGATCATATTTACCATTTTTCCTGTAACCACATTGTAGCCTTGTCCTTTTCTAATAGGTGTTTCTACATTGTCAACACCTGCATTTTCAAGTATTGTTTTATAAGGTGCTTTAATAGCTTCTAGTAAAACTGTTTCACCAATAGACTTAGCATTAATATTTGTAGCAGCGTTTAATAGAGCAATACCACCACCAGGAACAATCCCTTCTTTAATAGCAGCTTTAGTAGCGCAGATAGCATCTTCAACTCTATCTGTCTTTTCTTTTAATTCTATTTCTGAATTAGCACCTACTTTTACAATAGCTATTTTAGCTGATAGCATTGCTAATCTTTTTTCAAGCTTAATAAGTTTACCAGGATTTTTTTCTTCTAAAAGTTTTTCTTTTATATCTTGTATAACTTGATTAACTTCTTCTGTGCTTTCATTTATTTGCAATATTGTGTCTTCATGTGATGTTACACTTTTCAAGCATGTACCTAAATGATCTGGCTGTATCATATTCATATCATCACCTAGATCTTCATTTATAATGGTAGCACCAGTAAGCATAGATAAATCTTGTAGCATTTGCTGTTTGTTTATACCATACGTAGGTGCATCAATCACATTGACTTTAATATTACCTTTTGTTTTATTCATAGCTAGAGCTGATAAAACACCTTGTTCTAAGTCGCCTATAATAAGCAAAGGTTTATTGTTTTTTATTACATACTCTAGCACAGACTGTATCTGTCTGATAGTATCTACCGGTGATTCTAATAATAAAACAAGTGGCTTTTCTAGTTCTGCAGTCTTACTAGCTTTGTTAGTAATAAAGTGAGAATTTTTTAGCCCTTTTTCATATTGAACACCATCAACAACCTCTACATATGTTTTGCCATCTGATGAGGTTTCCATCATAACAACGCCTGTGTTGTCAACTGCTCTGAAAGCATCTGCTATTATTTTACCAAGTGCAGGTTCATTGTTAGTCGATATTGTAGCTATTTGATCTATCATTTGACCTTTTACATCAACTGATAATTTTTTTAAATACTTAACTACTTTTTTAACAGCTTCGTTAATACCGTCTTTTAACTCTCTTGAGTTTGTTTTATCTACTACTTTATAAGCTTCGAGTAATATAGCATGTGCTAATACTGTAGCTGTTGTAGTTCCATCGCCTGCTTCTTGTACAGTTTTACGTGCTGCTTCTTTTAAAAGCGTTGCACCCATATTTTCTACTGGATCTCGCAATATTATTGAATCTGCGACTGTTACACCATCTTTTGTAATTATTGGTCTTCCAGTATGATCTTCTAACATAACGCATTTGCCGCTAGCTCCGAGTGTAGAGCTAACAGCGTGCGTTAGTTTTTCAATTCCTTTAAATACATTATCTCTGGCTTG
>JAAXIF010000061.1:2292-3526 GCA_012270485.1 Sphingobacteriales bacterium
TAGCTACACTGCTTACTGTTGCAGTTTTAGTAGGATTACCTTCTACCGATGTGTCTACTAGTAATAACAAGTCATCATTGCTAGGCGTTACTGTAGGATATGAATTAATTATTGCCATATTTGCTTAATTTTTTTCTACTCTGTTTGTTTCTGGATTATAAGTATGAGTATGTGGTGTTTCACCAGCTCTATCAAATGCACGTTCTTCCGCAGTCATCTGGTTTCTTTTTTCACCCTTTGCTGTCAGTGTACCGTCTGCGTTCATATCGCCGCGTTTCTTTAATAATGCATAGGCAAATTCTTTGTTTCCACCTAGCTGTGCGATTAATCGTGGAACTAACTCGCCACGACCCATAAATTGTAGTGTACTCATATTACTATATACTTACATATAAAGCGAAAAACTTACAAAACGTGACAATAGCCTGTTACTTATATAACTTATAAGGCTTATGTCACACTTTTTTTAAAAGGATAGCTTATATCGAGCAGTGGTGTTCAACTATCGTGCCAGAATTTATTTTTTTTTGTAAAATTAACATATTTTAACAGGCCCCACCTTGTTTTTTATACATTTTACAATATTTTTTACATTTTTATATAATTATATATAATATTTTATATTTTTTTTACAAACAAAATAATTTATTAATTGGATAATATAAATGTAAACAAACTAATACTAATAATAATAATAATAAATAATTTAACTATGCAAAATTTAATTTCAAAACGCTTCGTAATTCGCAAATCACTTATTGGCAAAAATCAAATCATTGAATGCACTTTCAAAAGTGGCAAAACATTCACTTACAATCATGACAAAGTGTACAATATAATGCAAAGTAAACTACAAAATATGCCTTGCTTTATTAAATACAAATCTTACACTTCATCAACAAGTGTACCAGTAATTCTTCGTGACAAAGTAGTATTATAATATGACTACTTGTCATGACAGAATGACATTCGGCGCAAGACATTTACTATAATTTAAACTAATAAACAATTATACACTTATAAATAATACTTATATGAGAACATTCATACACACTATTGTATTCAAAATCAAGTCATTACCAATAAAAGTTGGAAGATTCAGTGACTTCTTATAATGGAATTACAAACATATTACAACTAAGGTTGGATAATATAATAAAATAAACTAAATAACTATGCAATTTATAATAACTTGTCCTAACGGTAAACAAATAGATATGTCAAGTGACATACT
>JAAXIF010000076.1 GCA_012270485.1 Sphingobacteriales bacterium
AATCCAGACTAAGTTTAAATCGAAAAAAAGTAGGTTTAACTCATTCGGCAAATACAACTTCAGATCAGCCGAAGACATTCTCGAAGCAACAAAACCCTTTCTATTAGAGTTAGGAGTAACAGTAACAATTAATGAAGAAGTTCAAGTACTATTTGACAATATGCCTGTTATAGAGTCTGTCGCTACAATAAGCGATGGCGAAAGTGCTATACACGCTAAAGCTATTGTCGGCGTAGACTTAAATCAAAAAGGTATGCAAGTACCTCAACAGTTTGGTAGCGCTTCATCATACGGCAAAAAATATGCGCTTGGAAATTTATTTCTAATCGATGATACAGCTGATAGTGATGCTACTAATAAACACGGTAAAGCACCGAAAGCAAAAAATACTTTAACATCTAAATCAGATCCAGCATTTGCTAAAGCAAAGGATTATATTAAAGCAGGTGGTAAAGTTGATGCTATAAAAGCTAAATATGCCTTGTCTAAAGAAATCGAGGCAGAATTAACAACGTTATAAATGAATGAACAAGATGTGTTAAAAAAGCTAGAGATTGATGAGCATTACTACGGTGACTTTGGTAAAAAGTATCTTAGTAACTCTGATATCTCTACATTATTAACAAATCCTTTAGCGCTTGGTCAACCATCAAAGCCATCACCTGCTTTTTTAGTTGGAGGTTATTTTCACACAGCTATACTTGAGCCTGAAAAACTTAAAAAGTTTAAAGTAGTAGAGTCTAGCAGTAGAAACACAAAAGCGTATAAAGAGATATCTGGAGGTGAATTATGTTTATTACAAACCGAAGTTGATAAGATAGAGTTGATGACTGATAAAGTATTAGCAAACAACGTATGTAAAGATCTTATTAGAGGTATAAACATAGAATATGAAAAACCAGGTATTACAGAGCTTGCAGGACAAATGTGGAAAGGTAAAGCAGATATAGTAAACCACGATGAAAAACTTATTATTGATTTAAAGACAACTGCGGATTTAAATAAGTTTAAGTGGTCTGCTTCTAAGTACAACTACGACAGTCAAGCTTACATTTATAGTAAACTATTTGGCTATGAGTTTGTTTTTATTGTTATAGATAAAACAACACATCAAATAGGTTTATTTGATTGCTCTCCACAGTTTTATGAGCGTGGTGCTGATAAAGTTGAAAGAGCAGCAGAGCAGTATAAACTGTTCTATCAATCAGAGGACTTTGATCCTCAACAATTTTTTATTAATCAAACACTTTAAATTATGGCAAGAACCAAAAAAACACAAACCAAAGTATGTACTGTAACAGGTATGGAAACTAGCACAAGTAATTTTTATGCTAACCAAAACCATGTAAAAGCTGTAGACAATTTAAGACGCAGCACAGGTGCTACAAAAGATCAATTACAAAGAATGTTTAGTCAACTTAATGCGTACGTATAATGGCAAGTATAATAGCAACTAGTATAGACCTTAATAAAATACCAAAAGATAAAATTATCATTGGTAAAAAAGGGAAATATTTACCTATTACTATTACATTAAACGATGAGCTAGATCAGTTTGGTAATAACGGTCCTGTTGTAGTTCAACAGACTAAAGAAGAACGTGATGCTAAAGCTGAAAAAGTTTATTTAGGTAATGTAAAAGTGGTATGGACTAATGGAGATAATGTTGCAGCAGCACCACGTGATGGTCAACCGCAACAAGCTGCACCAGCAGCAGCACCAGTAGATGATTTACCATTTTAAATTAAATTAAATGCAGACAACAGAGATCAATGGATTTGTTATTGACCAGTTCAATCAACATAAGCTAGAAGAAGGGAAAAAACAAGGGACTTGTCCTTTGTGCTCGCACACTAGAAAACCTAAGAATCAAAAAGCAAAATGTGCTTCATATGATTGGGAACGGGGTCTCGGTACTTGTCATAACTGTAATACTACTTTTCAGTTACATACATACAAACGTAAAGGCAGTAGTAATGTAGAGTATGTAAAACCTGACAAGCAAGTATATAAACCACCAGCTAGTAAAGTTGTTGAGTGGTTTAAAACAAGAGGTATATCTCAGCAAACCCTTACTGATTTAAAAGTCAGTGAGGGAGCTGAATATATGCCACAAACCGGCAAACCCGAGAATACAATAAAGTTCAATTATTTTATGGGCGGTGAATTAATAAATATTAAATACCGCGATGGAAGAAAGAACTTTAAATTATATAAGGGCGCTGAAAAAGTATTTTATAATATTGACAGCGTTGTAGGTTATGACAATTGCATTATAACCGAAGGTGAAATGGACGTGCTAGCTTTACATGAAGCTGGTATAACAAATGCAATATCAGTTCCAAATGGAGCTACATTAAACACAAACAATTTAGATTACTTAGATAATTGTATAGATTATTTTGAAGATAAAGAAAAAATAATACTAGCAGTTGATGATGACGAACCAGGCCAAGCATTACAAGCTGAGCTTATACGTAGATTAGGATCTGAAGTTTGTTTTTTAGTTTCATTTGATGATTGTAAAGATGCTAACGAATATTTACAAAAATATGGAAAACAAAAATTGGCAGAGCGTATTGAAGGGTCAAGACCGGTACCACTTGAAAATGTCACGACATTTAGGGACATTGAAGACGAAGTCACGGACTTTGTTCGTAACGGGTTTAAACCTGGATATCAAGTTGGTCTTCAAAATTTTGATGACATCTTTTCAACTTATACTGGTCAGTTTATTACTGTCACTGGTATTCCAAGTAGCGGGAAGTCGGATTTCGTCGATCAGATGGTTGTTGGCTATAACCAAAACTATGGCTGGAAAACGGCGTTCGCTAGTCCGGAAAATGTACCGACTTACCTTCACGCACACAAGTTAATGCGTAAAGTTTGGCAAGGTATGCCAAAAGTAGAAGATATACACGGTGATAAATGGAACGAAGTAGCTAATCATTGTAACAATAACTTTTTTCATATTGATATGGAACGTTATACACTTGAGTCTGTGCTTCGCAAAGGTGCTGAGCTAGTTAAACGTAAAGGTATTAAATGTTTAGTTATTGATCCATTTAATAAAATCAGAGATGTAGACTGTAAAAGTGAAGACGTTAATAGATACACAATGGAGTATCTAACTAAAATAGAAATATTTGCTAAAAAGTTTGACGTACTTGTTTTTATAGTAGCGCATCCAACTAAAATGTATAAAGACAAAGACGGTAAAATTGAAGAGCCTACAATGTATAACATAAAAGGTGGTGGTGAATGGTACGATGCTAGTTATCACGGTTTATTAGTGCATAGAGATTATGAAGCTAAAACAGTTAAAGCTAAAGTTTTAAAAGTTAAGTTTCAAAACTTAGGTCAAAACGGAGCTGAAGCTCATTTTAAATGGGAGCCAAAGTCAGGTTGTTTTATACCACACGAAGAAATAGATATAGGAGAAGAAAAAATGCCGTGGGAATAAATGGCTTGGAAAAAAAGTAAGATAAACATGGGTAAGT
>JAAXIF010000025.1:0-13213 GCA_012270485.1 Sphingobacteriales bacterium
AGTGTTTACGCATTAGTTTGTGCGCGTGTAAATACACTGGTTGGTTTTCTGGACTTGCATACGCAGTTTTCCAACCGTAAAGTTTATTGTAGCCCACAACCATTTGGTCAACAAAGTCAGACTTGCCGCTACTGGGTACGCCAGTAACAGTAATAAACTGACCGGTGTAAGTAGAGAAAATACTATCAAAGTTTTTAAGTCCGATTTGAAAGCCGGGCTTAAAGCCATTTTTAACAAAGTCTTTAAGTTCATCTTCTATATCTTTTAATGTAGACACGCCCTCAAGAGGTACAGGCCTAACGTTATCAATTACATTTCTGAGCTTTTCAGCTCCGTACTTAACTAAATAATCGTTTGCGTCTTTACAGTCCTCGAAGTCGACTAGATAACAAACCTCAGCGCCAAGACGACGAATAAATTCTTGCCTTAATGCTTGACCAGCTTCATCAGCATCAACCGCTAATATAACTTTTTCTTTGTCATCAAAATAGTCTATGCAATTATCTAAATATTCGAGATTGTTTGAGTTTAACGTAGCACCATTAGGTACTGATATAACGTTTTTAACTCCCGCTTCGTGCATTGCAAGCACATCCATTTCACCTTCAACTATGACACAAGCGTCATAACCGATAATACTATTGATGTTGTAAAATATTTTTTCTGCACCTTTGTACAGCTTAAAGTTTTTACGACCATCACGGTATTTAATGTTTATGAGTTGATCACCCATGTAATAGTTAAACTGAATGGTATTCTCAGATTTACCCGTCTGTGGCATAAACTCCTGGCCTTCACCTACACGTAGGTCAGCCAGGGTTTGTTTAGTTATGCCGCGAGTTTCAAACCACTCTTCAACCTTAGTGCTAGTAGGATTAAACTCAACCTGTGGTCGAGCATAAACTTTTTCGCTAGCACCTTTACGTTGATACGTGTGTAGTTGGAAACTAGTGTTACAGTTGTGACAGGTACCAAGACCACGTTCCCAGTCGTAAGACGAGCACTTAGCTGTCTTGTTGCCAGGTTTCCTATTGTGAGAGCACAGAGGGCAAATCCCCTGTGTCTTCCCAACTTCTAGGCCATACTGATTGAACTGGTCAATCGCAAATCCATTGATCTCTCTTTCCTGTACACTCATTTATTAAAACGGTAAATCGTCATCAGCAACTGTAGGCTGTGGGGCCGGAGCAGCAGCTGGTTGGTTATCACGTGGTGCAGTATCGACGTTATTACCGTCAGTCCACACAACTTTAACATTGCCAAGGTATGTCTTCGGCGCCTTAGCATCACGCTCGTCTTTTGTTTGTTCAACAACAACTGGGCCTTGGTTACCAAACTGATCAGGCTCATTGTTAAGCGTAATCGTAATTGGTAAATACTTACCCTTCTTACCGATGTAGATTTTATCTTTCGGTATGTCGTTGAGGTTGATACTCGTTTTAATAATACTTGCCATTTAGTAATTATTTATTTGGTGAAACATTCGCTGCATCTGCTCTTTAGTAGCGCCAGTAGTTCTACGCAGATTATCTACAGCCTTAACGTGGCTTTGGTTCTTGTAAAAATTGTTCTCACTGGTTTTGATACCTGTTACATCGCAAATTCTAGATTTTGTTCTAGGCATGGTTTATAAAGTTTTAGTTAATAAATGTTGCTTGTGATCAAAATTATCTGTTTGATAGAACAACTCGTATGCGTCACAAGCTCTACGCACTTTGTCTTCGCCTTTTGCATAAAAATCAGGCGAACAATCAAACAAACCTATTTGATGTGTTTCTTTGTCAATAACAATGAACAACATCTCGTAGCCAAATAGAGTGCTATAAATAAAGGCTTGGCTGTCATAGTTAAACTTATTGGCAGACCATTGAAAACGATCAATGTCACCAGTAGTTTTAAGATCAATAACTAGTTTTTCTTCGTGATTGATCACATCAGCTTTACCTTTCCACATTTGACCGTGGATTTTAGCCACACGTGGCTCTTCGTAATCAACACCGCCAAGCACAGGTTTAATCAAGTCTCTACAAACATCGTTGTCTAATATAGCTTCTGTCATTAGTTGGATTTTGTCTACTTCATGTTGTAGCAAGCAGATCTCTCCGTCAGATATTTCTTTGTAAGCTTTAGTATTACGTGTTTTAGCTTCTACTATTTTAAATCTGTTGAGCTTGTCAGGCTCAAGTATTGCAGTGTGAAAATAACCACCAACCAAGAGTGCCGGGCTGCTAGGCTTAGGCTTGTGTAAATCCTTAGGATTTTTTAACAAAGTCGATATGTCAGAGTTGCTAAGGAACTGTTTACCAAAGTCGCCATAGTAATGCTCGTCATCTCTTAGTTTGTGATAAATTTCTTTTGTCATTATGCTAATTGTTTAAGTTGTGCTGATGTTAGCTCATACTTTTTCTTAATAGCATCAACTGATCCTCCGCCTTTTACAAACTCAATAGCTTTAGCCATTTGCTCTTTTGTTATCTTAGTTTTAGCTTTAGCTTGAACTTGTTGAGCTTTACCGTGCGTGTTAGTAGCGTCGGCGTCTTCAGTATCATCAATCAAGAATAAATTACCAAGCGCATATTTTTTAGCATAGGTAGATGCTGCGCCAAACTGTTGAGCAGTCTGCATACCTTTTTGCTGCATATCAACGCCAACTACTGCGGTCGCGTGTATAGCATGATCGCCATCACTAATTGTAGCGGTTGTCTTGATCATTGGAACTGGATCTGTAGCGATTAGTTCTTCTGATACTGTTACATAAATGTTGTGTTGTAATAAGAAAGGCTTTACGCCTTCGAGGATGTCTTCAGCTTTACGGAAGTAGTACTTACCGAAAGAATTATATGAAGACTTTTTTGCTTTTAACTTAGTCTGAACATCAGCTAGTTTTTTAGTTAAATCTTTCATCTGGTATAATGGTTTTGTTATATATATAATTACATAAAGCAGTTACACTTTTAATAAGGTAACTTACAGAGAATCAATCAGTTGCGAGTAACTCGCTCGGTCTTTTAGCTTGTCGATAGCTTGCTTTTTTAACTGCGAAACTCTAACATAAGAGCTGGTACCTTTTATACCTAAATGGTTAGCTATTTCTGTGGCAGACTTTTTATCACAGTCAAGCCCGTAGCTCATTCTAATTACATCAACTTCTTTTGGATTTAAATGCTTATGCAACAAATCCATTAAGTATTTATTTAACTTGCTATTATCTAGCAAAGGCTTTTCGTCTGGTATTTCAAGTACCATACCTTGCTTGTCAGGTTCGTCAATACTACCTAGTATAGAGTTGAAGAACATAGCTTTAGCTTTTTCGTCATCAGGACTTGACTTACGTATTTCGTTAAGCTTGTGCTCTGGTATACGCATACTGCCTCTGTTTGCGTCTACATTTCTACGTATAGCGCCTTTGATACGTTTAGCCAAAAAGCTTTTTAATCTTTTTTCAGGATCGTCAGCTTCAAATATTGTTTTCCATATTATTTTATCTACAGCGTTTACTAAGCCAATACTTCCATATTGTATAAGATCAGATATATCTTGTATACCTGACGCTTGGTCAGCTGTTGAAAACTTACGAGCTAAATTTTCTGCTAACGGTAAGAACTTAGCGATAAGTTCGTCTCTATTGTAGTCAAGCCAATACTTGTTTTTAGGTTGCGATGACTTAACGTCTTGCTTATATCTTGAGTAATTTTCTTGATTATACTTTTTCATAATTGTTGATTCAATAATTCTTTTTCTTTTTTTAAGTCTTGACACATGTGTCTATATATTGTACGCGATGAACAGTCTAACAGCCCTGCGATGCGTCCTATCGTTATCTTTTTCCCCATGTCATGCATATCTATCATAACTGCGTAAATGTCGTCAGAACAAACCCTAGGGCTTTGACCTACTAGTTGACCTACAATAGATAATTTCATTTCTTTTGTTAATCCACTAAACGGCTTAAATATAACTTTACGTAGTTTGTTTTTAGGTGGACGTTCAAGATCAGACATGTTAACTTCATATATAATCTTATCTAGTAACCTGTCAGATATATTAAAGCTAACAAAGCCATGCTGTTTGTTCGCTATATATTCTGCTAAAGCTTGAAAGTCATCAGGATCCATGCTAGGATTTAAGTACCAAAGAACTAACAGGTGCCATTTAAGAGATTTATACGTAGTAATCTTTGCAGACGATCTAAACAACTCATAGCATTGATGAGTACCGTTTTGAAAGTACATGAACTCTTTAGTATCGATGTCTGGTTTATCTGTAATAGGTAAACGCCTATATATCAATCGCCTATTATTTAGGTATGTTAGGTTTCTTTCGTGTGACATAAGCCTGTTATTAATTATTCTTAGGGGCTGTTGTCACAGTCCCCTCTGGTTCCAATGTAGTTAACAAATGTTTAATACGTTTCTTCAGGTCGTTGTTCATACAACGTTTCGGTTTTGAGGTTTGCAATATTCTTTTTATCATTGATGTAATAATTCCAATAAGCTTGTATACTACAATCATCTTTATATTCGTCTGGCATACACTGTGGCATTTTTGTTAGACCTGTTTCTAATATACCACCTGGTAATATAGACAATGGATCTTCACACTTAATTATAGATAAATGTTTTTTACCATAACGTTTTTCATACTCTTTACCTAGCTCTATCATGTGTCTATACAGCCAAGTGTAGTTCTCACCTGATTGTCTAGCCCATTTAGTTGACGGATGATTTCTGTGTGCTGGTTTGTATGGTACATCAGCATCGTCACCCATAATACAGTGATGAGCAGTGCATAACATTTGAGCAGACTCAAGTATCATTTTGACTACATGTTTATTGTACTGGTATCTAGCGGCTTGTTCTGGGTTTTGGTGTAAATAAAATATGTTCATAAGTTTTCTACAATTTTGTTAACTTTGTCTAAATGTTTTTTAACTGCAGCACATTTTTCAAACTCTTCACGCTCTTCATATATATTCATTAGTGTCATTAGCCTAGCTAACTCACCAACAGCGTGGTCATTAGTGTCGTCTGCATAATAAGACATTGTATCTCTAGCGTCTTTCTGTTCAATACCGTAGATACGCTTAATCATAGCATTTGCTAGTTTATCTACTAGTTGGTTTAGTTGTTTATCTGTCATAATTATATTATCCATTAACTATCTATTTTATTTTGTGAATACTTATCTATAAGATCACTTGGTTTTCCAACGAATATACATTCATCTTCTTCTTGCCAACCAACAGCGAAGATACTTATAAACGTTTCTTTCATTGGATGTTGCCATATATAATATATATATTCTAAATCACCGTGTCTAGTATTTAGATCTTCTATTTCCCAATTTTTAATTTTTTGGTATCTAGTAAATGATTCAGCTATTTCTACGCCTAGTCCAGACGGATAGCCATCATAGTGTACGTAAAATTGTGCGTGTATAGCATTTGGGTGTGTGGCAAATGATTGCCCTGATTCGCGTGTAGCAAATCTAACTTGCGCTCTCGTACTCATAATATTTATTTTGTATTGCGTTAATAATTTCTCTTCCGTTTGATGTATGAAAACCGTAACTATGCGTGTGTAACGCGTCAATAGGTTTGTTTTCTAACAACAACTGCATAATTCTGAAAGAATCAAACTCTAGCTCACGAGATACATCGTTAATAGCTTTAGCTAATGATTCACAGTTATGTCTTGGTTCGCTGTTTAGATCGTCCTGAATGTATTCAAAGACGTCCATTGATCCTAGTTCTATCATAGTTAATCTAATAATACGTAATACGCTTCCGGGTTATTTTTTCTGAACCATGTAATGCCTTTACGCATGTCGTCAATATTCTTTGGTGAGTACATACCTAACTCCATAAGTTGATTAGCACCCATGATAAAGTCATACATACTTAGCTCTTCGGCTGTAAGCTCATAGCTTTCGCCGCTAAATCTGTTTCTAACTACATCGCCTTCTTTATATAGTTCACCATTGAACCATTTTGGTAACTCTTGCTTTGTCATAATTGTTCTATTGCTTTAAAAATTAATAATATTGCTATAATCTGGTGTAAATCTAGTGGAAACAACAGTATAATCGCTGCTAACACTGAATACCATAGTGTTTTATTGTAAACTTTTGACAATGGTGCCAATAGTTTGAAAATAAACTTTTTAATCATCTTCTAAATCTTTAAATTTATTGTTCTGTTCTATTATAACTTGTAGAAATATATATAATATAAGTGCTACATATAAATACGCTGCTATCATTAGTGGAATATTAAACCTATTTTATGATTTTTGTTGAACCACTTAGTAGCCATTAGGTCGTACTCAGAAGAATCCACATAGCCAGCAGATATAAGCTCACTATGATTATGAAATATTCTGGTGTGTCGATCTTTTTTCTCATCAATTAAATGTTTTTGTTTGCCTGAATCACTAAATATAATATCGTAGTTAGCAGGCAGTGTCACGTTTTTAAGCATTTCAACGCTGTTAGTATAGCTGTAGAAACGCACGCGCGGGTTGTGTATAGCAACGGCAAGCCACTTTTGCAGATAAGCTGGTGAGTAGTAGTCGCCGCTGTCATGAACCCTTACGTAATCAGGTTTCTTTTTAGCTATTTCTTCGTTCATCTTATTAACAAAGTCATCTGTTTTGGTAAGCTCGTAGCGCTTTTCAAAAGCTGGTTTAACGTTTGACCAGATGTAAGCACCTTTTTGAGCGTAGCAGAACTTAACACAGTCACCAGCAAACGGGCAGGTAATCTTACCTGACACCGATTTATATGCTGGTATACCGAAATTAAATAACCTGACTCCAAACTTTTTAGATGTCTTTTTAATTTTACTGTTCTGTGTTAGTAGATTCATTAGTCTTCGTCTAATAAAAATTTATCACCAAACGCAAAGTCGTGGCTAGACATTTCGCTAAACGTATAATCAGTAAATGTAATTAAGTCTTTTGCTTGACCGATAGTTAGGTGTGACCAAAAATAATTATCTTGTAAAGAAATTTTAATGCCTTTGACAAGAGTTGGATATTCTACTTCTTGCTCTTTAAGCCTTTGCTTGTACTCTGGTTTGAGTTGTTGCCATAATGTTTTCATATTAGTCTTGGTTTTCTTGGTTATCATCTTCATCTGGACACTCAGCTTCAGCAAACAAATTTTCTACAGCACCATATATTTCTCTGTGTAAGTCATACGCGTTGTCAAAGCTGAATGACTCACAACACACTCTGTTGTCGTAGTCAAGGCCAAAGTCAATGCTGTAGTTGTCTTCATTGTCAAAATCAAAGTTGCCGATAGCTGTTTCTATAACATCGCTAACTTCATCAAACTGCATTGGTGTAAGCTTTGGTTTGTTTAAGTCTGCTAATTGTTTCTCAAGCTCTTGTATCTGAGCTCTGTAAGTGTTTTGTTCTACTGCTTTTTGATCTAGTAGCTTTTGTAAAGTTTCTAACTTTACTTCTAATTCTTGTTTAGTCATAATGGTTTAATTTAATTGGTTTATTATATTATCTATTAGTAATCGTTTCTAATTTGTGTTAGCGTAAAAAGTTGCGTATACTTTAGCACCTTTAACTTCTTTAATAAGTATTTGTTTAGCAATTGGTTGTTGCTCTAATTTAATTTGTGCTTCTGACCTATACTTAGGGTTTTTACTGTTTAATTTTCTTTTCTTCATTAGTCTTCTAAATAATGGAATTTATGTAATTTTTCTACGATTAGAGGAAATGCCTCTTTATAGTCTTCATAAAACTCGTCGTCATCTTTGTCATTGAGTAGCTCATATAAGCCATCGTCAATAGTCTTTAACGCTCTGTTGTATACTTCGTCTATAACGTCTTCTAGTCTAACTAGTTTGCCGTTAAACCTTGTGTCTTTGTAAAACGCACTCATGATAAATTGTATCTGTGCCCGTTAACTATTACTTGTACTTCATCGCCAAATGGTAATCTGTTACTTGGCTTATTGTTGTAATCTCTTACATACGCTTCGCGTAAGCAGTCCATAACGTAATCACTCATTACATACGTAGGTTTTTGATAGTAGTTTTTGATAATAAACTTAGCTAAGTATATCAATCGCTCTTCCCAACCTGGTATAAGTACACGCTCTTTGTAACCGTAGTAATGCTCGTGACTAGGCGGGTATGTTTCTGTTTTATTAATTTGGTAAGGACTTGCTAAGCCTTCAGTAACATTACGTACATAACCTGACTTATACGTAGCAAAACGTAAAGGTTTAGGTTGTAGTGTTTGCCATACTTGGCTTATTGGTAGTTCGTATACTGTTGTACCGTTTTTACGTTGACGGTCTGTAGTTATATCTTTGATACCTAGTATCTTGAAGATAGTCATTGCCTCACGGGCAGATCTAATTTCTGTTGACATGTAATCCATAATGTTAAAATATTGCGATTTTATCTAATAATTCTTTTGTGTATTTAGCTACAAGTCTTTTTTTATAGTTTTCACGTAACTCGTACTCAAATTTGTTCTTCATTGATGATGGAGAACTAGACTCCCAGTATTTAGGTCTGTCTGCCATGTGACCGCTACCGAACTTGTTGTAGTCAGTGATATAGTCGATGTAACTTGGTAAGTCTGTACCTAAGTACTTAGCTATTTCGTTGTGAATGTTAAACATTTCTTCTGCTTTTTGCTTAAGGTACTCGTCGGCTTTGTGCTGTAGTTGCTTTTCGATTTCGCTAGTGTTTTTCATAATTTAATTTGGTTTAGAGTTGGGTCAGCGTGTATCATCCACTGTATATCAGATAAGTCGTGACCTTGGTCGATTAATAAGTCTTCTACTTCTTCTGTTTGAGGTTCATCTTTGTCTTCAAACATGTAGTTGTCGCCAACTTCTGCTAAGTTGTACTGATAAACCTTACCACTTGCAAAGTTTAATACTGTAATGTATGTAAAATCCATAGTTGTTTATTTAATTATATTATCTGTTAGTAATCGTTTTTAATTTGTTATAGTAGCTAGTGAGGAATCGAACCTCAAACTCGTCAGTTGTACCTTCGGGTGAACTCGAACAAGTTCTACCGTACTCCTATACCTAGCTTGTTAGAAAACGAGGTGGCCAAGTGAGTAAGATTACAGTGTGGACTTCCAACCAGTTTCTCACCGTATACACGTCTCACGCGCCACGCTCGTATATTATAAAGTAGGAACCGATTTCCGGTGAGCCGGGTTGCGGTAACTTTACGCAGTGATGCCACCTACTTTATTATCTAAGACATGTACCGTAACCTTTACGGCGACTTGCCTTATGTATTGCTGCCGATACCGACTGCGATACTATTTGTATTGTATTACCTGTCTTGTGGTTAGTGATTGGAGCAGACGCTACGCGCTCTACGCCACTACAACTTACACAAGTCTTGTACCCGTATTTCTGTCTTACTGGGTGTACGGGTTCACCACATCTACAATAATTGTTCATAGTTAATAAGCTTTTGTCATATATAATATCGTATAGTGGCTGAATCGAATTTGTGCGAGCAGCCGAAAGCCAACAGTGTATAGCAGACTACTGGTCCGAGCGATATATTGCGACCGCAAGATACCAGCAGGCAGCTAACACCCAACACCAACCAAACATTAGTATTGGAGCAAATTAAACACTATACTTCCTATCATCGCCAAAAAACCTAGGTACATTATACCATAGTTTATTGCCATCTTTGTCTTCTCACTCATAATTAATTTCCGTTATCTATTAGTTCTTGTATGTATGATTTAGCATAGCCACTTCCTTTAGGCGCGTGCTCGTTCCAGAATATTAATCGCTCTGATTTTTTGTTAAACATCTTTTCTAGCTCTTCGAGTATCATATCTCTATGTGCTCGCCCGCCTGACCATACTCTGTGGTCGTCTGAGAACTGCCAGTGGTGGTCATGGTTTTTAATTGCTTGTGATAACTCTTTTTTAGTCATATTAGTAGTATTTATTTGCTTGTTCTTCTTCATATTGTTCAATCAGTATTAGTATTTGCTCGTCAGTCATTATCTTTTAAGTGTCTTTTGAATATCTTTGTTAAACGTTAGTCTGTTCTTAAAGTTTTGTAAGTCAAAAGAGTCAGAGTGGTCGTTTAGAGATATATAACAGTAGCCATCTTTGCTAAAGTAGTCTGTAGTATCTCGATCGAAGAACTTCGGTAGTTGGTGAAGTTGATATGGTAGATATTTAGTTTTGTTTAGAGTAATAATTTTAATTTGAGAATTAGAATAAGTGTGCATAGTATATAATTTATTTGTTACAGTTGTATTATCTGCAAGTGGTTTAATTTAATTTGTGTTAGTATATTTCTATTATGTCTAACTCGTAAGTTATACCGTCTACTTCTACATAGAAACCATCTACTAAGTCTGTATAACCTATATGAGTTAAGTCTACTGATACTCTATTGTCAAAGGTAGCACTGTTTACATTACAACAAATCTTTTCACCACCTGACATAGCGTAGAAGTCGTAGTTAGAGTTAATACTTTCAATACCTGGTATAGTCGCTATGTTTACCGCGTAAGCAACCATCCAATTTTGGTTATGAGTGCTTATATTTACATAAGAATTATGCGTTGGTATTAGTTCTTCTTTGCTACATGAGGTCATACCTAGTATAACACTCACGCCAATTAGTATCTTCTTCATATTAGAATAAATTTGCCCATACTAGTTCATATACTAACTCGTAATCTTCATTTAGTTCATCGAGTTGCTCATCAGTCATTTCTTTACCGTCATAGTCTGCACTGTCTATAAAAGCATCGCAGTAATCCGGGTAATCCCAGTGATGTAGTCCATCTAGTACCACATTGGTAATTTTATTAAAGTCAAATTTAGTCATATCTTACTTAGTTAGTCTGTTATATAATTCTATTATTACCGCTCTTTTAAACACAGGTAAGTCTTGTGTAAATCGCTCGTCTGTTTCTTCGTAGTTACCGTATTCAAACATGTAATCTACTGTTATTTCATCTAGGTTATCTACTAGAGTGTCTATAGTTTCATCTACTATTTTTTCTACTACTTCTTGAGTCATAATTGTTTAATTTAAGTTCAGTTATATTATCTTTTAGTGACAGTTTTTAATTTGTGTCAAAGTGGGTTATTTATTTACCTACTATTTATAGTTAGGAGTTACTGTCCTCACTCTCTCTACTTACAATTATATTTTCTATAATTTGTAGTAAAACACCTATTAGTATTAGTATAGTAATATCATGTATCATAATAGTGTGACATTAGGTAGTTAAGTAAAGGTTTAGTAGTAGGCAAGTGTCACTGTTTATTCAACAGTGCACTCTCTTGCCCATGTAGGTAGATTATTACTATTAGTATAATTACCATACTTGTGCCAACACTCCATTGACTCTATTCTTTCCTGGTTTACAGCGTACACTTGGTCATGGTCATACTTATAAGTTATACCTTTTTTGTTAGTGAACTCAATAATCACATTGTTACCTAGTAGTGCTCTGCTTAGTACAAATCTTTTTTTAATCATAGTATTTAATTTTATTTGGTTACATTTATATTATCTGTTTAGTGACTAATTTAAATTGTGTGACTTTATATTTGCTGCTACAATTTTTATTAGTTACATTTATAATATCTGTAGGTGAACTAGCTGAATTTGTGCAGGTGGCGAGTGCTATACACTAGGTGCTATACACCACCGTTGAGGTGGCGTTAGCTTTGCTGATTACTCAGCAGTTACTTGATGCTCACGAGCCCAAGTTGGTAAGTTGTTTGAGTTAGTATAGTTACCATACTTATGCCAGCAGTCCATACTTTCTAGTTTCTCTTGATTAGCTGCATATACTGCATCGTGGTCGTAAGTGTAAGTCTGTTCTTTCTTATTAGTAAATGTGATTACTGTGTTAGTTCCAATTAGCGACTTACGCATTACAAATCTTTTAGTAGTTAATTTAGTCATAATAATTTAATTTAATTTAGTTATTTAATTTACGTTTATAATATCTTTATATATACTTATTTATTTTGTGAGTTGTTATATTTGTTATGGTAGATTTATTTGATATGTGATTGAGTTGTTTGTATTGTTTAATTGATAGAAGTTTTTATTGTATGTTAAGAATTCGAATTGTGGTGAAGTATTGTAATAAATAGTTATGATATGTTTTTTAGATAGTGATGAATAATAATTAGTAGTGTAAGATAATTTATTTATTTGTAGATATTTAAATAAAGAAATAATTTGTTTGTGTGTGTTAGAAGTTTTGATAGTAGTATAGTTTTAAATTAGTAAAATAGTTTTTTGTAGTTACATATATAATATCTGAGATGGTCGTGGTGAATTTGTGCAATGCTATACAGCCTACGGCTGAAACGCTAAAGCGTTCGCTGCAATCCGAAAACGCAAAGCGGGGCTGCAAAAAGGTAAACGCTTTTCCATAACTGGCTGGGTACCAGGGGGTTAGGGGCTACACCCTACTTCTATATAACTAATACCTATAAAATAGTGACATAAGCCTATTAAAAAGATTTAGTAAGAGGCTCGTGTCACACTTTAATTAAAAGTAAAATCGCTTGCGTAATAATATAGAGTATGAAGGGTTCACCGATCAAACTAAAGCAGAAGTTGTCGCCAAAAGCGGCTGCTGCAAAGAAACGCAGAGATATAGCTGCAGCAAAGACTCCTAAGCGTAGGGCTCGTAAAGCAGAGAATCAACGCATCGGCCAATCTTCAGAGTACGATTTACATCACAAGCCAGATGGATCTGTAGTAAAGATGAGTACTAAAAATAATAGAAACGTGTGGAAACACGGAGAACGTAAATAAAAAACAAAAACATGTACGGTAAAAAAAGTATGGCTAAAAAAAGAAGTTGTTATAAAATGAAAGCAGCTGCTTACGGTAACAACCCGATGAAAAAGAACTTCCCTGCAGCTTTCAAGTTCAACGATGAATTAAAAGCGGCTTCTGCAGCTGGTAAGTTAGACGATAACCCCAAGTTCAAAGCAGCGGTAGATAAGTCACCTGCTAAAAAATATGTTTCAGACGCACAACGTAAAGCTGTTCACGCTAGCAAAGCGGACGGTGGTAAAGGTGCACCAGCTAAAATGTACAAGAACTCTAGCATGAAAGACATGCACTCTCCTGCTAAGATGTACAAAAAAAAATAAGCTAATTATTAACCAATAAATAAAACCAAAATGACGTATTTGTATTACAAAACTAG
>JAAXIF010000025.1:13313-33774 GCA_012270485.1 Sphingobacteriales bacterium
CTAATTATTAACCAATAAATAAAACCAAAATGACGTATTTGTATTACAAAACTAGTACGTGGACCGGAAATCCACAAATTAATGAGAAAACCAAAGGCCAATGGGAGCATTTAGCCAACAAAGAAAACTGGCGAATCACCCAACTACCTAATGGTTACTACCAAACTGAAGTTTCACACCCTGAAAAACAGGACGAATGGACAGATGTTACACGTAGAGAGACGCTAGAAGGCGCAGAAAAGGCAATAGATGGCTCAATTGAGCACTTTGCTAAGAAATTAGAGGCTACAAAAGGCCCGAAAGTTGTAAAAACATTTACTAACGATGGCTAGAAGATATATAGGAGGGGTAGGAAGTCGCTACTCCTCCGCTTTCAAAAAATTAAATAACCCAGATTACACTACTGAAGATATAGTTCTTGGCGATATTACAGTGCCTAAAGGCACTTATATAGGAGTTGGAGCTGTTAATGATAATTTTAGATCTCTTGCATACAAAGGCGATAAAGATGGTAGAACTGGAACAGGAGACAATGACGCTAAGCACATGTCTGCACAAGCTCTTTTAGGTCAACTTAGAGAAAAATACAACTGGTACGACTTAAACGAAGATAAAACAAACTACGGCTATGAAAATCCAGAATCACTTATACAAGATACTCAACCATATTTTAAGGAAAAGTTTGGTCCAAGTGATATAAAAGACAATAAAAGACAACAATCTCGAGACAGTTACGCAGATTGGTATCTTAAAGAAATGGATGCTAGGGGTGAGAAAATTGATCCAAGAGTAAAATATAGTGCCGCTGGAGAAATTACTTCTAGTATAGGATTTATTCCTGATTATATAGTGCCATCTAAAGGTGTTGATAAAATAGAACCTAAAAAAGCTAGTGAAATAGATGCTAAACAGCCTGAAGTAAACATGCAGCCAGCGCCTGAAATACAAGGTGGCGTTGGATCTAGCAAGATGGATGACTTTTTTAATAGATTACAAACTGCTAAAGTATATGAACACAGGGCTGATGAGTTTAGCGATAAAGCAGCTAAAAACGTTAGAGGCAGAAAACAAGTCACAACTCAATATGTATTTTCTGATAATAACCCGTTTAAGCCTAAAGGAAGATACTTTATGGGCAAGGCAAATACTAAAGGTAAAAGAAAAACTAGCGGTAATCTTACCAAAGCTAGAGAGTGGGAGCGTAAATTTGGCTTGGGCATACAAAAAGATATAGTAGGCTACATACCTAGCCTTAAATTTGGTGGGTAAAATATCTACATCAAAAGTAACTATAGCAATAACTAATTTAATTTAATAAAATGGAGTACAATAACCCTAGTGCTATTGTTAAAGACCTAAACTTTGGCAAAACCGCAAACGAAAGAGTAGTAGCTGGCGTAAACAAGCTAGCTAAAGCAGTTAAATCGACCTTAGGAGCGTCAGGTAAATGCGTAATTTACGAAGATGCAAGAGGTAACCCGGTCATCACAAAAGATGGTGTAACCGTAGCAGAAAGCGTAGTCTTATATGACCCGGTTGAAAACATGGGAGCAACCCTTATTAAAGAAGCTGCTAAAAATACAGTGAGAGAAGCTGGCGACGGAACGACTACGGCTACCGTCCTAGCTGAATCTCTACTAAAAGAAGTGAATAAAGACAGTAAAAGTACTGTTAGAGATATAAAAGACGGTATAAAGTCAGGATTATCTAAAGTTAATGAGTATTTAGACTCAATAAAGATAGATGTAGATGACGACATGCTAAAACACGTGGCCGGTATATCCTGCAACAACGACGAAGAGCTTGGCGCTATTATAGCTGAAGCTTACAAAACTGTAGGAAAAGACGGTGTAGTGCTGATGGAAGAGTCAGAAACTGAAGAAACATACGTAGAAGTTGTAGATGGTGTACAATTTGACTGCGGCTTAACTTCCTCTCACCTAATCACAAACTCGGATAAGCAAAAATGTGAACTAGAGAATCCTCTGGTGCTTATCTGTATGTCAGAAATACCTAATATACGTAAAATACAAAGTGTGCTCGAGCACGTCATCAAGCAAAACCGATCTTTACTTATTGTAGCCCCCGTATCGCAACAGGTAAAGTCGGCGCTGCTGATGAATAAGGTAAAAGGTAACATTAAAGTAAACATTATCGATCTACCTGGCTTTGGGCCAACTAAAAACGATACTTGTGAAGATTTATCTATATTAACCGGCGCTACGCTATTTAACGAAGAACTAGGTGATGATCTTGACTCTATGCAGGTATCAGATCTAGGTAATGTTGAATATGCTGTAACAGATGATAAACACACTGTTTTAACGCTAGGAGATATAAATCAAGATATTGAAGATCGTATTGATCAAGTAGTTAAGCTTATAGCTGATGAAAAGAACGGTTTACTTAAAAGAAAGCTAGAACAAAGGTTATCGATGTTATCTGGTAGTGTTGGTATCATAAATGTTGGTGCTAACTCTAAGGTTGAGCTGAAAGAAAAGAAAGACAGAGTCGAAGACGCGATTTACGCTACAAAGGCCGCTTTGAAGGAAGGTATCGTCCCGGGCGGTGGAGTAGCATTGTTGAACGCGTCTCAAAAAATTTCGACCGACTCCGTCGGTGAAGATATTCTTCTAAAAGCTATTACAGCACCTTTCCATACTATATTAGCAAATGCTGGTATTAAAGTTATCGATGGAACTGTAGATCATGAGGGTTATGGTAAAGACGCTATAACTGGTGATCGTATTGATATGGTCAAGTCTGGTATCATCGATCCAGTGCTTGTAACTAAGTCCGCCCTTAAAAACGCAGTAAGTGTTGTGACTACTATTATATCTGCAGATTGTGTAATTTCAAATATGAGACTTGATGAAAGCGGTAAATAATTACATAATTGTAGAAAACCACAAGGTTGAACCAAAGAAAGTCGCAGGTTTAATATTAACTGAAGACATCGACAACGATAACAGGTATATTAAAGCTAAAGTAGTTTCAGCTGGTAATCTTGTAGAGGTAATAAAAGAAAATGACATCGTGTACTACGACAAGCACGCGGGGCACGGTGTTCAATATAAAGATACATTGTATCAGGTTATTCAATCAAGAGACGTGGTACTAATTGATTAAACCTAAACCGTAATCCATAATCCACAAAACAGAAACGTAAAACAAATTATTTATTAATCATTAAAAACAAAATTATGAATTATTTATTTTTTGCGGAAGCAGACGTAGAAACTTCTAACGAAGCTATGTTGTTACCCGCAAGCAGTTATTTAGGCTGCGATCCAGTATCTGGAGGAATTAAACTTTTTTTTGCTGACGTAGAAGGAGGAGCTACTAGAGAAACTATAACGCTTTCTTGTACTAATGGAAACCAAAAAGCAGTTTTAGACGCGTTTGTTGCTATTATGAATTCTAGACCACACGCTGGTGGTGGATTTATTATTGTTGCTGATGCAGATATTGCTGACGCAGATGGTTCTTCTCCAACAAGAACAGCAACTTACCACAAGGCGTTTAACGGACTAGTAACAGGTTGCGCTATAGCATAATCATTAATTTTAAAAAAAAATAAAAATGGAAAAGTATTTATATTTCTCAGAAGGTGGAGGTGCAGACGCAACTACAGAAGCTGCTATGTACCCAGTGTCTAAGTTTTTAGGCGTAGAGCCTCAATCAGCAACAACAACAAGAATTTATTTTGAAAGCCCTATAAACGACGTAGATAGTGGCGGTGGTGCAGGTGATTACGTAGAGGTTACACACGCTGACACTCACGCGGTAGCAGCTGGTCATAGATGTAGAGTTATAGCTAAAGCGTTAGCTGAAGCTTGTAACGCTGGTCCTCATGCTGACGGATCTTCTATTGCTGTTATCGACGTAGACAACGGCGTTTACTTTGGTGGCATTGACGATATTAAAGGAGATGCTTCTTTTGGTATAAGTATTAATCTTGACTCATAATAATTGAGATTAACTAGTCACGATTTACGTGAATTACAAATCCTTAAGTATTACAGGCTCGTTAGAAAATGGGCCTGTAAGACTTACGGGTTAAAAGACGCTGATTTAGAGTTACTTATATATTTAGACTGTAAAGGGCGTTTTACCAGGCAAGAATTTATAGACGGAACATACACGTACTCTTGGGATAAAGAACGTTGGGAGCGTCTAAGAAGTGAAGGCTGGATAGAAGTTTGGAGACATAGGAATAGAACTACAATTAAGTACTCGGTATTTAAGACGTCGTTTAAGTGTAGCCAACTAATTAGTAGAATATATAGAATACTACTAGGTGAAGAAGACATGCCTACATCTAGTAGAAGTAAGTTTTACAATAACAAAACATATACTGATAAAGTCTATAACAAGGCTATTGATGATATGATAAAAGATAAAGATAGATAGTATGCCGTTTAAAATGAAAAGCCCGATAAATTTCTTTGGTAATAAAGAATTACGCAAAGCAAAAAGAGAGGCTAGAAAGAAATTAAGAAAAGAAGGTAAGCTTACTAGAGAGGCTAGAAAAGAAATTAGAAAATATAAAGACTACTAATGGGATTTAGACTAGGTAAAAGAAACGCACCAAAGGCTGTTAAAGGCGTTATACGCAAAAAGCTTAGGTTTGGCAAAGAAGCTGGAGATCCAGATGCTTCAGTACCTGGAACACCTGTTATAAGAAAAGATTTAGAACCTGGCGTAATGGGTGAAGCTAACATGGATGGTAGCATCTACATCAGCAACAAGCTAGAGCCTGGTAGTAAAGAAGAAAGACAAGTGATCAACCACGAGATGAGACACTCAACTGACATGAGAATAGGTAAGTTGGGTTATGGTGATGATCACGTGCAATATAACGGTGATATTTACGAGCGTAAAGACATCGACGGTAAAGATATGATAAAAGTTGACGGAAAATGGATGGAAGCTGGTGACGGTAAATTTCCATGGGAAGACGACGCTAACAATGGTAACGCATTTTAATTAAATGATAAACAATTTTTTAGGTGGTTTATTCGGTAAAGTTGTAGAAAACGCCGAGGGTATACTAGACGCAGTTATCACCACAGACAAAGAAAGAGAAGAAGCTAAACTAGCTTTAAAAAAATTAATGCTTGAAGCAGAGAAAGCAGCCTTTTCAAAAGAGGTTGAAGATCGTAAGTCTGCAAGAGATATGTATAAGGACGATGCTATCATACAGAAAGTGCTAGCAACGCTGTTTACTATAGCTTATTTTGGTATAACATTTATAATGTTTAATTATTTTGTAACTAAGAGTATAGACTTAGGCGAATTTGAAATTAGTTTTATATCAACTATATTTGGAGCTATGTCTGCTAAGGTAAACACCATCATTGACTTTTTCTTTGGTGGATCATCAAAAAAGAACGAACAAGTAAATAACAAATAAAATGTCAAAATATTTTGCAGTAAACGTAATTCCAGACTGTATAGCTGGAGACGTGTCTAACAACAACGGAACAGCTGATGTTACAGCAGGATCTGTTATATTTGATTGGACAGCAGTAGATGTTCCATCAGGAACAGGTATAATACAAAGCATATCAGCAATTGTTAACGCTGAAGACGCTACTTACGCCTCGAGTTCTTTATCAGACTATGAACTTTTATTCGCTAGATCTCTTAGAGGCAGCGCGCCACCAAGTCTTGGAACTATAGGTGCTACTGCTAATGGCGTAGGCTGGCAAGAACACTTAGTGGGCGTAGCTCAAATAGAAGGTACGGCTGGGGTTGGAACTCTGCAGCATACAGATTTTCATATAGTATATAACGCTGCTACAACTGGAAATGGTGGCAACGGAGGTCGAGGTCACACTTTACCTTTAGTATATCAATTAGATCATACAGTAAGCACTATACCTGGTTTTGATAAACTTTATGTAGCAGGAATACAAGGTCAAAATAGAAACTATGGCACAGCTGTTTTAGCAAATGGTGCAGTTGATGCTTCTTCTGCTCAAGCTACAACAGTAACCGTAGATGGTACAGACGCTAGAAAAATATTTAGCTATGGAGATACAGTTTACGTTAACGACTTAGACACTCCAATACCAGGAACATTAACTAAAGTTGAAGCTACTACTTTAACTTTTTCAGAAGCTAACACAACTGTAGATATAGCAGATAATGATGAGCTTCTAACAGCAAATCCTATTAGAATAAAACTAGGGATTGAGTTTTAAAACAATATTAATTTTAATTTAATTTAATTATGGGAAAATCAGTAGATTTGGCTATTAAGCCAGAAAAAATTACACCTGAACAATTACAAAACGTTCAGAAAGTTGTTGATAGTATTAATCGTGCTCAATTTGATATTGGTATGATTGAAGCTAAAAAGCACAGCTTACTTCACACTGTGGTTGAAAATCAGCAGCAGCTGACAGTCATGCAAAGTGAGTTCAAAGAGCAATACGGAACTTATGACATCAACCTTCAAGACGGAACAATAAAATATAATGATAATGTCGAAACTAATAAGGAAGATTAGTATTGGCAAGGATTACAAAAATGACGCCATGCACTATTCTGTAGGACAGGAAGTGTATGGTGGTCATACTATTTGTGATATTATTGAAGAAAAAGACAAGTTCTCTGTTTATATTAGAAAAGGTAAAGATGTTTTACCTTGGAAAGATTTTAACAAGAACATGGCTGTATCTGTAGAATATAACTTGCAATACTAATGAGAAGCGTATATAACTTTGTAATAAAGCCTATTGGTAATCGTTATAATAACGAAAAGATTATAGGTGATTCAAAGTTAATAACAAACACTGATATATATAATCATGAGTTTGTAAACAGGTTAGCTGAAGTAGTTTCAGTACCTGAAATTGGCAGTACAAACATAAAACCTGGTGATGAGGTTATAGTTCATCACAATGTATTTAGACGTTGGAACGACGTGAAAGGCCGAGAGAAGAACAGTAAAGCGTTTTTTAACGAAGATACATACATAGTATCAGAAGATCAAATATTCTTGATTAGAAGTGGCGAGAGGCTACGACCTATGAAAGGTTTTTGTTTTGTACAACCTATAAAAGATAGAGATAAGCTAACTGCTGATGTAGAAAAACCTTTGATGGGTGTGATTAAGTATACAGATGGCACCTTTGACATAGGTGATCTAGTAGGCTTTACACCAAACAGCGAGTATGAGTTTATTATAGACGGTAAAAGGTTGTATAGAGTTTACTCTAAATTTATTACAATTAAATATGAATATCAAGGAGACGAAGAAGCTTATAATCCAAGCTGGGCATAAAGCTGTTGAAGAGCTAATAAATGTAGCTAAAGAAAAAATCATCACTAATACTGAAGATGATGTTTCTGCAGACAGGCTTAAAAATGCTGCAGCTACTAAAAAACTGGCTATATTCGATGCTTTTGAAATACTTAACCGTATACAAGAAGAAGAAAACATACTAGAAGGTAAAACTACGGAAGATAAAAAAGAAAGAGTATTTAAAGGTTTCGCTGAAGGCCGATCTAAATAAAAGAGTATGAACAATCATTTTTTTGATTTTTTCTTAGAAGTATCTAAAGGTCTAGCGCCAGATCACATAGCTGTAAACAAGTATGGTAGAAATATAGATATAGACACTGGTACTACACCTGAGCTTATATGGCCTCCAGGTGGAACTTACGAGTTTTTAACTACAGCTTCAAGGGTTAGGGTTCAATCAACCTCTGCACAAGACGCACTTTCTGGCGGTGGAACCGGTGGTCATACTGTTGTTATTGAAGGCTTAGACGAAAACTTCAATCAAATATCAGAAACAATTACTCTTACTGGAACAGCGGCAAACACTAGCCTTCTTGAATACTTGAGAATAAATAGAGCTTATGTCAACTTAGCTGGAACTACTGAAGCAAATGTAGGTAGACTTGATTTTATAGACTCTGCAACTGGAACTGTTACAATGGCACATATTGACACTGCTAAAAGCCAAACAGAACAGTGTCAATACACTATACCAGCTGGTTATAAGGGTTATTTGTTAGACTTTTCAGGCTCTATAGTTAGATCTGGATCTAATAGGCACGCTACGCTTGAGTTGATGTTTAGAGAGCCTGGTTCTAAAGGTGATGAAACATTTGTAAAAAAATCAAAGCAACAACTATCTCTAGAGTCTAGCGGATCTACTTCTTTTAGCAAGTTTTATGCTTTACCACTGACTATACCTGAAAAAACAGACGTATATGTTCAGGTAATAAATGTTTCGGCTAATAATACTGAAATATTCGCTAACTTAGGTATTATAATTCAAAAAGATGCCGTATAGCCAAACACTATATAGCGTTGTTGAACCTGTTAAGAAAACTACTATTAGTAGACTTAACAAGTCTAAAAAGTGGAAGTACGGTTACAACAAGGAGCACGATATTGTTGTTATTAGCAAAACTGGGCAGATAGGCGAAATACTTGATATTCAAGGTTTAAAAATAGCTTTACCTAAACTACCTAAAAAAATACACGAGCACAAATCAAATAAATGGGTTAGGTTCGATTATCCAAAAGAATTAGCAAAGCTAAAAAATATATTTGACTGGAGAGCATATCCAGAGGAAAGCAAAGAACAGTGGTTTGATTATATAGACGAAGAGTTTAAGCGTAGAGACGAAGGCTTTTGGTTTACTAACAATAGTCAACCAACGTATATAACTGGAACTCATTACATGTATCTTCAATGGAGTAAAATAGATGTAGGTGCTCCAGACTTTCGTGAAGCAAATAGATTATTTTTTATATTTTGGGAGGCTTGTAAAGCTGATACAAGATGCTACGGTATGTGTTATCTAAAAAACAGACGTAGTGGTTTTTCTTTTATGAGTAGTGCTGAAACCGTTAATTTAGCTACAATATCAAGTGACTCTAGGTATGGAATACTATCTAAAAGTGGAGCTGATGCTAAGAAAATGTTTACCGACAAGGTTGTTCCAATATCTATCAACTATCCGTTCTTTTTCAAGCCGATACAAGACGGTATGGACAGACCTAAAAGTGAACTTGCTTATCGTGTTCCTGCAAGTAAGTTTACGCGTAGAAAAATTACGGCAAACGAAACGCAGGAAGAGTTGGTTGGACTTGACACTACTATTGATTGGAAAAATACTGGTGACAACAGCTACGACGGTGAAAAGCTTAGTTTATTAGTACACGACGAAAGCGGTAAATGGGAGAAGCCAGATAATATATTAAACAACTGGCGAGTAACAAAAACCTGTTTAAGGCTAGGTAGTAGAATTATAGGTAAGTGTATGATGGGAAGCACGTCAAACGCTTTGGATAAAGGTGGTAATAACTTTAAAAAGTTGTACTACGATAGTGATGTAACTAAAAGAAATAGAAATGGTCAAACACGCTCTGGTTTATATTCTTTGTTTATCCCAATGGAATGGAACTATGAAGGCTTTATTGATGAGTATGGACGACCAGTATTCGATACCCCAAGACGAGAGTGTTATGGACCCGACGGTGAATTAATAGACGTAGGTGTTATCGACCACTGGGATAACGAAGCTGACGGATTAAGAGATGATCAAGACGCGTTAAACGAATTTTATCGACAGTTCCCAAGAACTGAAGAGCATGCGTTTAGAGATGAAACAAAAAACAGTATATTTAACTTAGTTAAGATATACGAACAAATAGATTATAACGAAGGAGTTGGTAATTCTGCAGCTGTAACTGTAGGTAACTTCCAGTGGGTAAATGGTGTTAAAGACACGAAGGTAGTGTTTACGCCAGATAACAATGGTAGGTTTAAAATAAGTTGGGTTCCAGATTTAAGACTTCAAAACAATGTAATATTTAAAAATGGAGTTAAGTACCCTGGCAATGAACATATTGGTGCCTTTGGCTGCGATAGTTATGATATTAGTGGTACTGTTGATGGTAGAGGATCCAACGGATCTCTTCATGGATTGACTAAGTTTTCTATGGAAGATGCGCCACCAAACCACTTCTTTTTAGAGTACATATCAAGGCCACCAACGGCTGAGATATTTTTTGAAGATGTTTTGATGTCTTGTGTATTTTACGGAATGCCACTTCTTGCAGAGAACAATAAGCCAAGGCTTTTGTACTACTTCAAACGAAGAGGTTATAGAGGTTTTAGCATGAACAGACCTGACAAACTTTGGAATAAGTTGTCAACTGCAGAAAGAGAGATTGGTGGTATACCAAACTCTAGTGAAGATATTAAGCAAGCGCACGCTGCTGCTATAGAAATGTATATTAACGATCACGTTGGTCATAAAGGAGATGGGCTGTACGGTAATATATATTTTAATGAAACACTCCATGATTGGAGTAAATTTGATATAAACAAAAGAACGAAGTTTGATGCGTCAATTAGTTCTGGTTTGGCTATAATGGCTTGTAATAGACATTTATACACACCTAGCGCACCAAAGAAAAAGAAGAATTTGAATATAAATATTGCAAAGTATACTAACACAGGTTTTACTTCACAAATAATAAAATAAAAATATGGCAGAGTCTGTTATAAAAAGTTATTTTCCAAGTCAAGTTGTTAGCGATGCAGAAAAACTAAGTTACGACTACGGTTTACGCGTTGCTAAAGCTATTGAGTCAGAGTGGTTTCACGAAGACAGGGGCTACAATCGTTTTGACACAAACGAAAACGATTTTCACAAATTAAGGTTGTATGCTAGAGGCGAACAATCAATGAAAAAATATAAAGATGAATTATCTATCAATGGTGATTTGTCTTATTTAAACTTAGACTGGACGCCTGTGCCGATAATTCCAAAGTTTGTGGATATTGTGGTAAATGGTATAGCAGAACGTACTTACGATATTAACTGCTACTCGCAGGATCCGTACGGAGTTGCAAAGCGTACAGAGTATATGGAAAGTATACTTGGTGATATGGCTGCTAGAGAAATGAATGACTTTGCTGCAGCTGAGTTCGGTATGAACTTGTATGAAAACGATCCAGAAACATTACCTGAGACACAGGAAGAGCTAGAGCTACACATGCAGCTCACTTACAAACAAGCCGTTGAGATAGCGGAAGAGCAAGCACTTGAGGTTTTATTCAAAGGCAATAACTACGATTTAATTAAAAGACAGTTTTACTATGATTTAACAGTACTAGGTATTGGCGCTGTAAAAACTAGCTTTAACACTTCTGAAGGTGTAGTTATAGATTATGTTGATCCTGCAGATTTAGTTTATTCATACACTGAGTCGCCATACTTTGATGATATATATTACGTTGGAGAAGTTAAGCTTATACCTATAAATGAATTAGCTAAGCAATTTCCACATTTAACTGCTGAAGATTTAGAAGAAATAACAAACGATAAATCCACAACTACATACGGAAACAATAGGCATAGAGGTGGTGGTTTTGGTAGAGAAGACGATGTAAACAAAGTTCAAGTATTGTATTTCAACTACAAAACTTATATGAACGAGGTTTACAAGATGAAAGAAACTGGCAGTGGTGCTGAAAAAGCTATTGAAAAAAACGACAGCTTTAACCCGCCCGAAGAAGCTCAAGATTATTACAAATTAGAAAGAGCTATCGAAGTATTATATGATGGTGCTATGGTTTTAGGCACTGACAAGCTGCTTAAATGGGAGATGGCTAAAAACATGATGAGACCAAAAAGTAATTTTACAAAAGTAAAAATGAATTACTCTATTGTAGCTCCTCGAATGTACAAGGGCCGCATTGAGTCTTTAGTTAAGCGTATTACTGGTTTTGCTGACATGATACAGTTAACCCACTTAAAGCTACAGCAAGTGATGTCACGTATGGTGCCTGATGGTGTTTACTTAGATGCTGATGGTTTAGCTGAAATAGATTTAGGTAACGGAACAAACTATAATCCACAAGAGGCTTTAAATATGTTCTTCCAAACAGGTTCTGTTATTGGTAGATCGTTTACCTCTGAGGGCGATATGAATCCTGGTAAAGTACCTATTCAAGAGATTAGAAGCAGCAGTGGTGGTGATAAGCTACAAGCTTTGATTGGTAATTACAATTATTACCTTCAAATGATTAGAGATGCTACAGGTCTTAACACAGCTAGAGATGGTAGTACACCAGATGAAAGAGCTTTAGTAGGTGTTCAAAAGTTAGCGGCTGCAAACAGTAACACGGCAACTAGACATATATTAAACTCTGGTTTATTCTTAACTGCTGAAGTTGCAGAGCAACTATCTCTTAGAATATCAGACATTATAGAGTATTCTCCAACTAAAGAAGCGTTTATACAAAGTATTGGTGTTCACAATGTTGCTACGTTAGAAGAAATGTCTAACTTACACTTGTATGACTTCGGTATATTCTTAGATCTAGCTCCAGACGAAGAAGAAAAAGCTATACTTGAAAACAATATACAAACAGCTATTAGCGCTGGATTAATAGACTTAGAAGATGCTATTGACCTTAGAGATATAAAGAACATCAAGCTTGCAAACAGAATGCTGAAGATAAGAAGAAAAAAGAAAGCTCAAAGAGATCAGCAAGTTCAACAACAAAATATACAAGCTCAATCTCAAGCAAACGTACAGCAGCAACAAGCTTCTGCACAGCTAGAAATACAAAAGCAACAAGCATTAAAGCAAGCTGAAGCTGAGTTAGAAAAAGTTAAGAACCAATTAGACGCACAAAAGCTTCAAGCTGAAATGCAAATAAAAGAAAGGTTGATGGCTCAAGAGTTCCAATATAACTTGCAGCTTAGAGCTATGGATAATCAAACTATAACTAATAGAGAAAAGCAAAGAGAAGATAGAAAAGATCAAAGAACTAAGATACAAGCCACTCAACAATCAGAGCTTATAGAGCAAAGAAAATCAGGTAGACCACCTAAAAACTTTGAATCATCAGGTAATGATACAATTGGAAGTGGATTTAATCTAGGTGCATACGAACCTAAATAATTTACTAATTTATATTTTATATTATGGAAAATGAAAACAACGAACAAGTAGTTGAAGAAACTAAATTTCAGTCTGCGGGTGACGATAGCGTGCTAAAGGTAGACTTGAGTAAACCACCAACACAAAATGAAAAACCAGAACAAGAAACTACAGACAGTGCAACTGACGACTCAGGAGTGGCTGGAAGCAATGAAAACGCCGAGCCCGTACAAGAACAAGAAGAAGTACAGCCGGAAGCAGAAGCACAAGAACAGCCAGTCGTAGAAGAGATAACGGCTGAAGAAGCTGAGCAAGCGGTTGAAGAGCAGGTAGAAGAAGTAGCAGAACAAGTTGAAGAAGCTATCGCTGAAGCTGAGGCTACAGGTAAACCACTACCAGAAAACATCCAAAAGTTAATCGACTTTATGGACGAAACTGGTGGAGATTTAGAAGACTATGTCAGGCTTAATCAAGATTACTCTAAGCTAGATAACTTAACGTTATTAAGAGAGTATTATAGGCAAACTAAACCTCATCTATCAGCTGATGAAGTTGACTTTATGATGGAGGATCAGTTTTCTTACGATGAAGAAGTTGATGACGATAGAGATATTAAAAGAAAAAAACTAGCGTTGAAGGAGCAAGTTGCTTCAGCAAGGCAACACCTGGACGGTGCAAAGTCCAAATATTACGACGATATAAAGTATGGCTCTAAGCTTACTAAAGAACAACAGAAAGCTATTGACTTCTTTAATCGTTATAACAAGGAATCGGAAGAGTCCAAAAAAGTAGCTGAAAATCAGCACGACGTATTTATGAAAAAGACAAATGGTCTTTTTAACGATAAGTTCAAAGGTTTTGAATATAACGTCGGTGAAAAGAAATTTAGATTTAACGTAAAAAATGTTGACGCTGTTAAGGAAACTCAAAGCGATATTAATAACTTCATCAAAAAGTTTTTGAATGAAAGTAATACAATAGACGACGCTGCAGGTTACCATAAGTCTTTGTACACAGCTATGAACCCAGATGCTATAGCACAGCATTTTTATGAGCAAGGTAAAGCCGACGCTTTAAAAGATAGTGTAGCTAAAGGTAAAAACGTAGACATGAATCCTCGCCAGCAACATAGCGGTGAGATTAATGTAAACGGCACCAAGATTAGGGTTCTAGGTAATGACGCTGAAGATTTCAAGTTTAAAATTAAAAAACGAAAATAATTTATTTAACGCTTAAAATTTATTAATTATGGCAATTACTCCTGGATCTCAGACGAGAGCAGCAGCTGTTAAGACTGCTTTATCTGAGAATTATTTAGACATCCAAAACAATGGATGGGCGCAGCAGTATCTACCAGACCTAATGGAGAAGGAAGCTGAGGTATTTGGTAAAAGAACTATCTCAGGATTTTTAGCTCAAGTAGGTGCGGAAGAGGCTATGGCTGCAGACCAAGTTATTTGGTCAGAACAAGGTCGTTTACACCTTTCATACAAAGGTACTATTGGAACTAACACTGTTAGCACAATACAATTAGACACTGATATTGATGGTTTAGACGTAGGTACTACTCACGGTGTACGCGTAGGTGATACTGTATTAGTAGCTTCATCAAGCTTAACTGTAAAAGGTTATGTTTCTCAAATCAACTCAGACTCTGATGGTTCTCAAAACACTGGTTCAACTGACTTTATTACAGTTCTTCCTTACTCTCACGAGCACTTGGATGACGCTGGGTTTGGAGCTGACGATGCTGTTACTGTAATGGTATTTGGTTCTGAGTACAAAAAAGGTACTACTGGTACTGTTGGATCTAACGAGCCTTCTTTCACTACATTTACTAACAAGCCAATTATCATGAAAGACATGTACCAAGTTTCTGGTTCTGATGTTTCTCAAGTAGGTTGGATCGAAGTTTCTGGTGAAGATGGACAAAATGGTTACTACTGGTACTTAAAAGCTGAAGGTGACACTCGCTCACGTTTTGCTGACTACTGTGAGATGGCATTGATTGAAGCTGAAAAAGCTGCTACTGCTTCTTTAGCTTTAGGTGGTGTTCTTGGTACTGATGAAAAACAAGGTACTGAAGGTTTATTCTCTGCTATTGAGTCTAGAGGTCACCAAGCTTCTGGTATTACTGGTGTTAACGCTGCTACTGATTTAGCTGAATTTGACGCTATTTTAGCTGAGTTTGACAAAAACGGTGCTATTGAAGAAAACATGATGTTCTTAAATAGAGGTACTTCTCTAGCTATGGACGATATGTTAGCTTCTATGAACTCTTACGGAGCTGGTGGTACATCTTACGGTGTGTTTGACAACTCTGAAGATATGGCATTAAACTTAGGTTTCTCTGGATTCCGTAGAGGTTCTTACGACTTTTATAAGTCTGACTGGAAATACCTAAATGATTTTGCTACTCGTGGCGGTATCAACGATAGAAACACTGTTGGAGCAGTTCGTGGTGTTATTATCCCTGCTGGTGTATCTTCAGTTTACGATGAGTCTTTAGGTAGAAACATTAAGCGTCCGTTTTTACACGTGCGTTACCGTGCTTCTCAAACTGAGTCTCGTAGAATGAAAACTTGGATCACTGGTTCAGTTGGAAACATTACTTCTGACTTAGATGCAATGACTGTAAACTTCTTAACTGAAAGATGTTTAGTAGTTCAAGGTGCTAACAACTTCATGTTGTTAAACTAATATTTTTATTAAGGTCGAGGGCTTCGGTCCTCGATCTTTTTTTTTAACTTTTATTTTATATTATTATGGCAAAGAAAAACGAAGAAAATTACTATGTTAATCCAGAAGATTTAACTGGTAAAAAAGAAGAAACTACTGAAGTAGTTGAAGAAATAAAATCTGAAAAAATTGTTTTCAGAGGACCAGAAGTTCAAACTAAAGAAGTAAAAAACGACTGGGAAATTAAAGATAGAGTTTATCATTTAAAAGGTAAAACACCTCTTTCGTTCGCTATTAAAGCGGCTAATATTTATTGGTTTGACGAAGAAAAAGGCTACGAAAGAGAATTAAAATATACATCTAATCAGCAAACTTGTTTTGTTGATGAAATGAAAGGTGATCAAAGATTAGCTCATATTGTTTTTAGAAACGGAACACTAATGGTTCCTAAAAATAAAACAGTATTACAAAAGCTACTTTCTTTATATCACCCACACAATGGAATACTATTTGAAGAGCACAAGCCTCAAGTTGTAGCTGCTAACCAAGTAGACATGATTGAGCTTGAGTATGAAGCTTTAAACGCAGCCATGAATATGGATTTAGATATTGCGGAAGCGATTATGCGTGTAGAATTAGGCTCTAAGGTAACTACGATGAGTTCTAAGGAGCTTAAAAGAGATTTGTTAGTGTTTTGTAAGAAAAACCCAGCTTTGTTCTTAGAACTCGCTAATGATGATAATGTAATGCTGAGAAACTTTGGTATCAAAGCAACAGAACTTGGAATTATAAAATTATCTACTGATCAAAGACATTTTGAGTGGGGTAACACTGGTAGAAAGCTAATGACAGTTCCTTTTGAAGAACACCCATATTCTGCTTTAGCCGCTTGGTTTAAAACAGATGAAGGTATGGAGATTTACTCCAACATAGAAAAACGCTTAAACGCGTAATCACTATATAGTAGAGCAGCCACTCTATTGTAGGGTGGTTGCTTAACTATAAAAAATACAACAATGGCGATAAACATAAATAGAGTATATCAAACAGTTTTAGCGCTAGCTAACAAAGAACAAAGAGGTTATATAACGCCTCAAGAATTTAATTTATTCGCCCATCAAGCTCAGATGTCTATATTTGAGCAATACTTTTACGATTTAGATCAGTTTAAAAGAATGGCTGGCTCTGAGATAGATCATAACGACAGTGTCAAAAATATAGAAAAGAAAATAGATTCTTTTTTAGTTTCTGTACCATTAACATCCTCAGGTGTTGCTCAACAACTAATTTACACAAATTCTTATCCAGTCGCGATACACGCGCTACCTAGTAATATCTATAGAATAGCAGAGGTTAGAGGCGGAACAGGGCAGGGAGACGTTGAAAGATTGTCAATGAAAAAGTTTAACCAAGCCATGTCATCTTACCTAACGAGACCAAGTAAGAAAAGGCCAGCTTACTACGTAAGGGGCACTGAAATTATTGTTGCTCCCGACATAGACGTTAATTTGCTATATATTAGAGCTCCTTACGCGCCTAAGTGGACGTATATTGTCGTAAATGAAAAACCAATATATGTTGCGGCTAGTGACAAACAAGATTTTGAAATAGACGCTTCTGACGAAAACAAATTAGTTTTAAAAATATTACAACTAGCTGGAGTTGCTATTGAAGACTTTAATTTAGTTCAAGCTGCTGGTACAGCTGAAGTCAACACGGTTGCTCAACAAAAACAATAATTAAATGGGATATTCAGGTATAAGTGATAGAACATATTACAGTCAAGATTATAGACACGGATCTTATCAGTTTGTTTCTTTAGACAATGTTATAGATCAGTTTATGACAGTGTATGTTGGAGATGACAAAGTTATAAATAAAGCTAGCAGAACAGATGTAGCTTTCTTTGCCCAAAGAGCTTTAGCTGAGCTTTCTTTCGATACATTAAAATCTTTCAAGGCTTTTGAAATAGTTGTTCCAGCAAGTCTTTCTATGGTTTTACCTAGAGACTATGTAAACTATACAAAGCTAAGTTGGGTTGACTCTTCTGGTATAAAGCATCCTTTGTACTCTACTAGACACACCTCTGCTCCTAAAAAAATTAACGTAGATGCTGATGGTGACTTTTTGTTTAGCTCTAGTGGTAGTTTAATAGAGTCTGGAGAAATAATCAAAAACGGAAACTTTAATGGCACTCTTTCTTACTGGAGCCAAAGTATTGCAGCAACGTTTAATAATGGTATTTTAGAAACAGGTTTTGACGCTGTTGATAATAAGCTTGTTGGAAAAGAGTTACAGCAAGATCAAAGTGTTCATCAACAAGTAGAATTAAAGTATCAAATTCAATCAGAGCACAAGTACACTCTAACCTATACTATAAGTGACTACGTATCTGGTACTGTAAGGCCTAGATTAGTAGATCTTAATGGTAATCACACTCACTTTACAGCTAGAACAGCAAATGGCACTTATACAGAAACTGTAACAGCTGGCCAAAGTGACACTATACCAAATCTCGTGATGGGATTAACTATACTAAACAGTTCTGCTACTCTTGGTAATTTTACTATAGATAGCGTGTCTTTAGTAAAACAAGGTTTAGAAGATGAGTCTACAGCTTCTAAAAATTACAAAGCAAACGATCCGGCAGAGAACGACAATGATGACTACGACGACGAAACATATTGGCCACACGAAGGAGAGCGTTATGGTTTAGAACCAGAGCATGCACAAGTTAATGGATCTTATTTCATAGACGACTTGCGAGGTAAGATAAACTTTAGTTCTAACCTTTCTGGAAAAACTGTAATACTAGACTATATAAGTGATAGTCTTGGTACCGATGCTGAAATGCAGGTTCATAAATTTGCAGAAGAAGCAATGTATAAATGGATAACTTATGGTTTACTGTCGACCAAAGCAGGTATACCTGAGTATATAGTACAAAGATCAAAAAAAGAAAAATTTGCCGCTACTAGGCAAGCTAAACTAAGACTGTCAAACATTAAGGTAGAAGAAATTGCTCAAATACTTAGAGGTAAATCTAAGCAGATAAAACACTAATGTATGGCTGAAATTAAAAACAACTTTCTAAAAGGTCGAATGAATCAAGACCTTGATGAAAGGCTAATTCCAAAAGGAGAGTATAAAGACGCTTTAAATATAGAGGTATCAACTTCTGAAGGCGCCAACGTTGGTACTGTTCAAACAATAAAAGGTAATTATCAAGTTGCTCAAATACTAGATAATTCTGAATACAAATGTATTGGAACTGTAGCTAGCGAGGGTAACAATAGAATATATTGGTTAGTATCTTCTATTACTAAAGATGCTATAATAGAGTGGAATCAAGACGAGAAAGTAGCTAGCCTTGTTTTTGTTGACACTAAAAAACAAAGCTCAGGAGCTTGTTTAAAGTTTGGTAATAAAATAGTTACTGGTATAAACGTACTTGATGACTTTTTATTTTTTACAGACAATGTTAACGAGCCTAGAAAAATAAACATAACCAGATCTAAGCAAGGAACTGTTGACATAAACACTCACACTAAGCTTTTTGTTAATAATCAAGATCTAGGCGACGTACAAGAAGAGCATATAACAGTAATAAAAAAGAAGCCAACTAAAGCTCCTTTTTATAAAATAGAATCTCAAACAAGTTCAAAAAAGAAAGGTATATTTGAGCGAGTGTTTCCTAGATTTGCGTATAGATATAAGTATGCTGATGGTGAGTATTCTGCCTTCGGTCCGTTTACTAACGCTGTCTTTAGCGCTAATCATTTAGATTCTAGAGATTCTGACACTTCTTACAATTTAAAACACGGTTATAACACATCAATGACTAACAGTATAAAGTCTATAAGATTATATGACTTTGTGCCTGCTGATATACCCGAAGATGTAATACAAGTAGATTTACTTTATAAGAGAGAAGACTCTAACGTAATTTACACTTTAACTAGTGTAAAAAGACAAGATCCTGAGTTTAACGCTATTGGATCTGGTCAAGGAACTAGATATAATATTGATTACGCTCCGACAACTAGCATTCCAGCTGAAAACCACGCTAATGTGGATAGAGGTGATTACCTTGTTAAAAGCGAAAATATTTTTTCAGCTGTTGAAGAATCTCAAATACTAAGACCTTGGGATAATGTTCCTAAAAAAGCCAGAGCTCAAGAGATTACAGGAAACAGAATTGTTTACGGAAACTATACACAAGGTTATGACTTTTATCCAGACTATTCTGCTAAAGTAAACGCTTACTACGAAGCTAAAAACTTATACAAAAGCAATATAGCTAAAGGTGGTATTGAAACAGTAAAGTCTTTGAGAGACTATCAAGTTGGTGTAGTTTTTGGTGATAAATACGGTAGAGAAACACCGGTTTTAAGTTCTTCTAAAAGTGGTGTTCAAGTTCCTTTTGAAGATTCAAATATTGTAGATGGCCCAATAAGTCTAACGCCTATTAATATATCTGCTAGCTTAGACACTAACATTCCTGACTGGGCTGATTACTACAAGTTTTACATAAAAGAAACCTCAGGTGAGTATTACAACGTCTTAATGGATAGGCTTTATTTACCTAGCTCTGGCGGTGTAGACTTTAATAATAAAGAAGATCATGTTTGGCTGTCTATACCTTCTTCAGAAATAAACAAGTTTCAAGAAGAAGATTATTTAATATTAAAGAAAACATCTGCGTCAAAAGAAACTTATGCCTCTGAAGCTAATAGATATAAAGTAGTAGATATTTCTACAGAAGCTCCAGACGCTGTTAAATATGTTTATCTAACTATAGATGAATTAAGAAACGATGAATTAGTTGGTTCGGGGCTTAACCTTGCTTTA
>JAAXIF010000025.1:33874-37518 GCA_012270485.1 Sphingobacteriales bacterium
TTAGCCTCTAAAACTAAAGCTGCAGACTACGCCGCTGGAGAGCAATCACAATCTGGACAATTAGATCAGACTTTGACGTTTAAAGTAGAAAGAAAAGTTTTAAAAGATGGTGAAGACTTTTCTGGCAAATTCTTTGTTAAAATACTATTAGATGACTATTTAAAATCTAGTATCGTTGATTTACAAACAACATCGTCTAGCAATAGATTTATAAAGTCAGAGCATGAAATATATTGGTGGGCTGACAGACAAACAAGCGAAACTGGATATTGGCCACATGAAGTTCTTCAAGGCATTGTTTATACTTCCAACCCAGAAACTCAACCTGACTCTGTTACTGGTAACGGTACGGGAATAACAGATACTCCTGCTCACTGGCAGTCTGTTTTTGACGATAGAGGTAAAGCTTTCTTTTTAGACAATATGCCTTTTAAATCTGGTAATCCTTCTTCTGAAGGTTACGCTAAAAACTCTGGAATACTACATAAAGCCTACGATATAACTTACGCTACTGTAAACTGGAACTCTGATGCTGCTACAGACTCTGACCAAGATGTTTGGAGTCTAAAAGGTGGTGAAACAACCTTTCCTAGATTAGGGCAAGGTTTTGACGGTTTTGGCTCAACTACAACTAGAGTAAACTCATTAGATGCAATACACGAAGCTAACGACGACTACATCAACGGTCACAGGGCTTTTAGAAAAGATATTACAACCTTAGAATCAGACGAAACGTACGGTGATAAAGAAGGTGGATTCTTCATGTCTCTTTCTTTCTTTGCCCCAGGTAAAGATCTTCACAATGGTTTTACTAACACTAATCTCTCTAACGTAGATATTTCTGGTGAAAATAGTATAGCTAGTTTGATGCAAGGTATTTGGGGAGGTGGTGCTTTTACAACTCAAAACACCGCTTTGCTTACTGGAGACGCTGGTCAAGAAACTAAGTTTATAGAATTTGAAAGCAATTATTTAGATGGACAGCCTTTGGCAGAGGCACCAGGCCCTGGCGTTGGTTATGGTTACGACGCGAACTACAAAGAACATCACGAAAGACAATGGGATCCAACGTTTTCCCCTACTAACACGGGTAATGAATCGTTTACAGAAATAGACGAAACTATACAAGAGTTTATATCTAACATAGTGGTTGGTAGTAAGTTTAAATTTAGACAAGATACTAACGAAGAAATATACACTATATTAGACGTTAAAGAAAAACACTTCTACAATCACACTCCTTGGAGACTAATATACAACAGGGACAGTGCAGCTCAATCCGGTGACGCTGCTACATATCAGTACCAAAGACCTAACGGTGACTATATTTTTACAGAAGGTAATAGCGTAGAAGAAGCTGCTATGAAATGGGCTTTATTAAAAAGTTCTGGAGCAGCGACTGGAGATATAAATCAAGCTGGTTTAGAATTAGCTAACACTATTGTCAATTTTGGTAAAGCTACAAACAGAAGAACATCTTATATAATAAGACTTGATAAAAATCCTAAAGATCAAGCGTACAATCCTGTTCAAGGTGGCGCTGGCAACTTAGATTTTGACACTTTTAATAGAATAGAGTTTATAGACAACAAAGCTCAAGCGCAAGCTGGCTTAGTTAAAGACGTTTCAGCAATATTTGAAACAGAGCCTAAAGACTCTATAGACTTAAATATATTTTACGAAGCTAGTCAAGCTATACCTTCTTTCTTAACTAAAGACAACTGTAACCTATTTGCTCCTCAAGGATGTAGAGTAGAGTTCATAGACTTACCTCAAGCAACTAGAGGTAAGATAAATATAAAAGGTAACATAATATTAAAGTATTGGTTTGCAGATCCTACTGGAGTTGCTTCTGGGCTAGCCTTTAGAGTTGAGCAAGAAGACAATGTTCAAGATAGCGGGTATTCTGTAAATAGGTTAAACGATGGTGGTCTTGAAATAGAATATGTTGACACTAGAGTTAGATTTTATAGACCTGACGGAAGTTACACTACCGCTAGGATTGGAGCAAACTACGATCACGAAGCTAACGATGGAGATTATAGAGCTATATTTTATATAAACCCAATTATTGATCCTTCTCTCTCTTCAGGTCTTAGCTGGTATAATGCTTTTACTTTTGGCAACGGAGTTGAATCAAGCAGAATAGAAGACAACTTTAACGCTATGCGTTTATTAAACGGAGCTAGAGCATCTACTACACTAGACGAACCTTATTCTGAGGAAGTTAGAAAGCACGGGCTTATATATTCTGGTATATACAATGCAAACGGTGGAGTTAACAACCTAAATCAATTTATACAAGCTCAAAAAATAACAAAAGATTTAAACCCTACATACGGTAGTATACAAAAACTTTTTTCAAGAAAAGCTGATCTTATTGCTTTTTGTGAAGATAGAGTTGTAAAAATACTAGCAAACAAAGACGCTGTGTTTAACGCGGATGGTAACCCTAACTTAGTAGCTACTGAAAACGTGTTAGGTCAAGCTACACCTTTTGTTGGAGACTTTGGTATATCCACTAATCCTGAGTCTTTTGCATACGAGTCGTATAGAGCGTATTTTACAGACAAACAAAGAGGCGCGGTACTTAGACTATCTATGGACGGTTTAACTCCTATCTCTGACGCTGGAATGAAAGACTGGTTTAGAGATAACTTACCTGAGGCTGGATCTATCGTTGGAAGCTATGATGACTACAAAGACCAATACAACATAACGTTAAGAGAAAACGTTTATGAAAACTTACTGTTAAACTCTTACATAGGCGAAGGTCAAGAGCTTAGCATTAGCGATTATACTTCTGAAATAATGATTAACCCGAACTTAGAGTCTGGTATTAATTTTCAGTCTGTCGACATAAACGCTATATATAATAGCACACCTCAGTCTGATATAATGAATAACAATTTGCTAGAGACTGGCGTAGAGATTATAGAGTGGCCTGCAATACCTTTTGGATCAATTAGCGCGTATACGATTAACACTCCAGCTGTGTATAATTATGATGTGGCTCAATACGATAACTACTACTTAACAAACTATGGGCCTATAATGGTTGATCCGCAAGACGGAACTATTCAAACTAACGTTGGAGCCACTGTTACTCAAGATGTTACTGTAGACGCTCCAGACACTCCTTTCAAATTCACTAACAGCCATGGTTACATAGTTAGAAACGAAAGCTTTATTAGCGCCGCAGAAGGTGTTGATAATTCTGGTGCTTCTTGGAACTACGCGTATAGCGGAACTTTTGAAGAATTTGGTGTTTACGACTTAAACGGAGAGCTACAAAACAGTCCTATTAGGGGTTTAAAAATGACAAGCACTGCTAACTACTTAAAGTTTCCACATAGCGTAAATGGTAGTTGGCCAACGAACAAGGTAAGTTCAGACGTTTTAACAGGCTTTCCTAACGCAACTAATTTTACTGTTTTTGCTGGTGAAGAAATTTTTGTAAGAGTAAATTATAGAATAGTATATTACGAGTACAACCCGTCTGCTTATGGAGGTTCTATAAGCAGTTGCCCTGTAACTTTTTACGTTCAATTAATGGACGGTAGCTCAACATCTGGGTTTAAAACTGATTATCCTAGCAGCCAATCGCTTCCTAGTCAATGGCAAAACGTTGGTTACACTACTAA
>JAAXIF010000025.1:37618-63395 GCA_012270485.1 Sphingobacteriales bacterium
GGTGGTATAGGTGGAATTATACATAGCAACGGTAGAATGACGTTTGGAATGCCTAGCGGTTTGGTTGACACTTCACCGTCTTGGAGTGGAACTACTTTTGGAACATTTGGATTGAGTTATGGTTACGCTTGGAGCGACGACGAGTATAACAGTGAAGTTACTAGATATAAAATGACAGCTCAAAAATCTGCTTTAGTAGGTTTTAAAGTGTTTAAAGACGGTAGTATAAATCCTACTAGTATTGATGGAACTTATGGTCCTGAAATAGCTATTAACAACTTAAACGTAAAGGTTGGTATAGACAGCATTGGTCAGTCGTCTCACGTGCAGCCTCACGCATATATTACTGGCGTAGCTATATATAAGCTTAGAAGATTTAACGAACTAGGTCATACAGATAACACTCAAGTTATTCAAGAAACAGTACCTGCTGATCCGTTGTACGAATATGGAGTTTTACCACTAGAAAATATTCAGCAAGAACAAACAGTAACTTTAGCTGATGGTACAACAACAACCATAGGCACTTTAGCATCTGCTCAAGGTGTTTCAGCTGCAGATCTTGGAGATGTAGAGGTTTACAATCCTGGAGCCTCGGCGGGCGGTCCTATAACAGGGTACGAAGATATATTGGTTACAGCTGCCTACGATACGGATTATCACTTTCCAAACGCACAAACACCAGGTTTTGACGCTGCGCTAAACGCTATACCTGGCTGGACAGAGGTTAGACATATAACTGGAGGTCACTATCTTTCACCTGTAATACATCCTAGCGGTAGGTTTGCAGACGAATTTAACGAGGTTGAAGCTCAATATGGTCCTGAAAACCCTGGTACTTTTGAGCCTATACCCGCTGACTTTATAGCAAACAATCCTGGTTCACCATCTACGTATTACGTTGGTCAAAGTAATGGCGTTACAAATTTTGCATCTGGTACAACAACTCCTATAACTACACACGCTGACGGTACGGCAATACAAATATTTAACGGGGGTGCTGGTAGCGGTACAAACGCTGTGTCAACTGGAACTATAAGCGTAGATGACTACGTGATACTCAATGCTGAAGAAGATGATGGCACTCACGGAAGCGCATACCTTGGCGTTGACTTACAAACGCCTTTAGATCCCAACAAGTTTTATTTACTAGACGTAGGTAGAGATGAAAGCTATAATCCTCCAAACGGAAGTATTGGAAACACTAATACAACTACAGACATTACTGGCGAGGTTGGTTATCTTTATATAGAAAGTATATTTACGCCATTCAACTCTACAGACCCAAGAAATGGCACAGCAAGCTACGACTCGCCTATAAGTCCTTACTATCCAGATGGGTTTATTGGATTTTTTAACCATAATACAGATGGTTTAGCGATGGTGCCTATGTACGCTACAGAGTACGGTAACGACAGGCCCGTTTGGAGAGCCGTGTTTAAGCCAGAGGTTGGAGCTACTGAATTAAATAGACTTTACATTAGATCTTGGGCAAACAAAGCTAAATTGTTAGACGTAACTTTAATAGACATAACTTCCACGGGTTCTGGCGGTACTTTTAGTTCAGAGTGGACAGTGGGAACAACAACTACATTGGTTAACGCGTTAAGCAAGCCTCAATCTTATTATTACAACGGGGCTTGGGTTTGGAACTTAACTTCAGACGCTCCTAATCTTGGTAATCCTCAAGACTGGTGGGTAAGATACGACTTCAACAACGATGAGTTGTTAGAACCAACTGGTCAAGGCTATAGATTAGTGTTCAACATTGACAATCACCACGAAACAGGTAATGTTCAAGGTAAGTTAAGATTTGACATGAGAACTACCGCTGACGATAACGGCAACTTTAAAAGATATTTTATAGGTAACATAGATGCGGATGGAACTTACGAGGTGTTTTTTAATGTAGACTCAAACGCTGTTACTACTAGCTTTCCCTCTGGTTCTTCAGCAACAATTACTGTTAGCGATCAAGTGGTTGGCACTTTTGCTGGATCACCAGCTTTAATAATAGTTAGACCAGACTCTACCGTTGACGGCTTTGTCGGAGCGTTAAACAACGTTTCTATAATAGACGAAACTTCTATCGTATCTGGTGGGGCTGCTACCACCTGGGTGTTTAGCTCTCCTGATCAAGTAACAGGCGGCCACAATATACTTGAGAGCGTAGATTTTGTTCAATTTAAAAATGAAGCTATTGTTTTAGATAATGCGCCAACAACAACAACAATATCTCAAGGTGTTAATCCTAGCTTAGTATCAGAAGGACAGACGTATAACGTTTCGTTTAACCACACTAACAACGGTCAAGGAGTTAATGAATTTAACGTGTATTACTTTGTTGAACCTGGTTTAGGATTTTTTACTACAGTTTCAGATGAAGGTTTTATTTCTTTGGACAACTTAGAAATAACTAATGTTTTTAACTACGGCTCTAGCATGCTAGTTGGTAGTTTGGCTATTGAAGTCGCTGGAAGCTTTAACGCGACAGCTATTCTTGACAACATTACAATGACTCAAGTTGACTACTTGTTTAGCAACTATAAAACTATTTCTTACAGCGAAGATGTTAAAGGTTGGGTTAGCTTTAAGTCATTTATACCTGAGCAAGGAATAAGTGTGTCTGAGCAATACTTTACGTTTAAAAACGGTAATATATATCAGCATTATCATAATTTAGCTGAGCAAGCTAAGTTTTTTGACGTGCCCTACAGCGCTAGCATAACAACAGTGTTAAACGATGGGCCTGATATTGTTAAGACGTTTAGAACTATTGCTTACGAAGGTACTCAAGCAAAAGTTTTTGCTCAACAAGCAAATGGTATCGATGCTGAAATGTGGAATCAAGTTAGTAAAATGGGTTGGTCAGCAGAAGTGTTAAAAACAAATATATACGAAGGTAACATAAGAGAGTTTGTTGAAAAAGAAGATAAGTGGTTTAATTATATTAAAGGCACTAGCCAAGTTAGTATAGAAAACTTATACTTCCAAGGATTAGGCCTTGCTAACGCAGATTCTATCCAGTTAACTGAAGAAGAATTTATTGAAATAGAAAATGCATAAATTAATTAAAGACATAATAATAAATACTAACGATATTCCAGAAGCTGGAATTACAAGAAACTTTACTGTAACGGGTGAAGAAGGCGCTTCTTTTATATTAATAGTATCTGACGCCGACGGTAAATACTACAACTTTTCCGACTTTAGTTTTTCAGCAGGTCATAGTCCAGAAAAAAAGCTACGCGGCACTATAAACGGAAACTCTTTTCAAAGCTTTATTAAGTTTCCTTCAGTTGCTGGTGAGTTCTATGATATAGTTTTAATAGCAGACCCTTCTACAGATACGCTTATACAAGGTAAGCAAGTTATAAATAAAAGAATAAATCAGCTAGGAAACGTTACTGTAACGTTCGCTTTAGCTACAACTGATCATGCAACAAACTACGCCACACTACCAAGCAACGTAACATCTACAAGTAGCCCAGCTAACCCTGGCTCTGTTAGGCAAGCTATAGACTGGAATATTCAAAACGCAGACACAGACGCTGGTGGTTTTGGCTTAATATTTAGAGACATAAATACTGTTGACGCTGAAATTAACGACAAAGCTTGGTATTATGTTAAAACAGCCACTCTAGATGGCGCCGTTAGTTCTTCTACTTCTCTAGTTTTAGACTCTACAGAAAACATAGTAGCGGGTATGGTATTGTATTCCGGAACAGGCGTAACGCAAGCAAACGTGCTTTCTGTAAATGATACTACAAAAACTATAACCGTATCAGCCGCACAGACAATATCTGATGGAGTAACTCTAACATTTAGAGCTATAGGGTTAGGTAACGTAAACTCTGTCTTAAACTCAAACATTACAGGCGATGGTCTTAGAATTACGGGTGTAGTTCCTGTAACAACAACTGTTAGAGGAGTTGTTTCTGGAAGCACTACCGTAACTGTAAACGGAACTTACGGTATACCAGCTGACGCTTTATACGAGGGGCTAGGCGTTGATAATTCAAGTGGAAACGATGTTTCTAGTGTTTCTGCTAGCTCAACAGCTGGTAGCTTTGTTAGTTCTGTGGCTCAAACACTAAAAGATAAAACAACTTTAACTTTTAGAGTTGCAGAGCCCAAGTTTTTAGCAGATAGTTTTTCAATACAAGGAGATTTATTAATAACACATTATCCGGCGGCAGACGCTACAATATATTTAGATTTAGATTTATTTATTGATCCGGGTGCAGCATCATAAAACATGGCAGTATATCATAAAATATTTGTAGACATGGACGATACTAACATATCGTTGTCTTTAGGTGACCACGCTTACAAGCTTAGTGGTGGAACAAATCAAGTTGGTGGTGTAAACTACTCTAACGCTAGCAATAGTCCGGTTTTGATTGGTCAAATAACCAAGATAGAGCCAGGCTGCTTATACGTGTATGGAGACACCGGCGTTTCTATTGTAGCTGGAGATGTAATAATGTACTCTAAAAACGCTGCTGTAAACAAATCAGGTATAAAAGGTTACTACACAGAAATAAAAATGGAAGTTGCTACAGAAGGAAACCAAAGCATACCTTACTCAGAGCTTTTTGCTATTGGCGCTGAGATAACTCCTAGCAGTAAATAGGATAGCGTAAGTGTAACTATAAGAACATAAAATATAATATCATGGCAATATATGGATCAACATCTCCTTTTAAGAAGAAAAAAGAAAAAGAAAGTCCTTTTAAATGGATTCCACTAGCAGCAGCTGCTATTGGCGCTTTTTCAGCTTACAAAGGTAGACAACAAGCTAATAGATTTAGAAGGCAAGACCAGCAGCGTTTTGATGAAATGCAGCAAGCTTTTGAATCTCTTGAGTTTACTAACCCATACGAAGGGTTGACAAATCCATACGCAAATCTTACTAACCAAATGGCTAACGCCACCAACTTCTATTCAGGGTTAGAAAATGAATTTGAGGGTCTTCAAAATCAATATAAAGGTTTGACTAGTCAATTTACCGGTATGGAAAACCAGTTTGCAGGACTAACAAATCAATATACAGGGCTACAAAACAGATTTGAAGGCATGGAAAATGTATTTGAAGATTCTAGAGTAAGCACAGCTGCCGCAGACTACGCTAGAGAACAGTCGCAACAACAGCAAGCAAATCTGCTAAGCGGTTTAAGCGGCGCTGCTGGTGGTAGTGGTGTGGCTGGTTTAGCTCAAGCGTTAGCCGGCGCTGGTACTCAACAGGCTAGGCAGTCTTCATTAGATATTGCTCAACAAGAAAGAGAAAACCAAAGACTACGTCAACAAGAGCAGTCAAGAATACAGCAGATGACTAGAGGTGAAGCCGCTAGATTAGACCAGCTAAGAGCTGGTGAAACTGCAAGACTTCAAGGTTTGACAGCTCAAGAAGCAGCTAGAATAGATCAGCTACAAAGATCTGATAGAGGCAGATTACAACAACTACAAGCAGGTGAAGCTGCTAGGCTACAGGGACTAACAGCTCAAGAAGCTAGTAGATTAGCACAGTTGCAAGCTGGTGAAGCTGCTAGACTTCAAGGTTTAACGTTGGCAGAGCAAAGTAGATTAGATCAGCTTATGGCTAGCGGTCAGTTCCAAGTTGAAATGCTAGATAGAAAAGGACAAATGTATGTTCAAAACCAAAATCTAGCTAGAATACAAGGTATGTATGGTTTGGCGGCTGGTAATCTTCAGGCTTCAACTTACGGAGCGCAACAAGCTCAATTAGCAAGTGGTCAAGCTACAGGTGATTTACTTAGCGCTGTCTCACAAAGCTATGCAGCAGGAGATTTTGATAACTTGTTTAATAGCACTCCTGGTGGTGGAGTAACTCCTACGGGATATGAAACCGGACCTCTTATGGCCGACGGAACTTTTTAGTAAAATATTATTATGGCAGAAGAAAAAGATAAATTAGGCAACGAGTTGATGGATCTAGACTTTCTTGGCGACATGCAAAGCGATATAAGTGGAATGCCTACCAACGATATATATGATAAGCTTGCTAAGTTAGGCGCTCAACAAAGAATGCAGCCTTTAGTTAACATACAGGCTACTAGATCTATATATCAACCTGTTGTTAAAATGATAGAGAATGCTGAAGAGCAAATAGCCGCGGGTATGGTAGCTTATACTTTAGCAAATCCAGACATAGACAATTCAAAACTTTATGAAGGCACTGGTGATCTTGTTACAAATCAAATGACTGAAAACAACGCTAAATTTAAAGAGCTAAACAGAAAGCTTGGTTATATGTCACCTCAACACCCTGATTACGCTAAAACTGTTGCTGAGATTGCTAAGATAAACGAAACGTCAGTTAATTTTCGTGACGATAATAAAAAGCTGTTAAACATTAGAAATACTATAAAAGATTTAGATGTACAAGAAATGTCAAAAGGTCAAACTCCTGGCGAGAAAATGATGTACAGCGACATACTAACTGGTAATAAAGAAAACTTTCAAAACATTGACGGTAAACTATATTGGGTTAATCCTACTATAGACAATGAAAATGACCCTAACAAAAAAATATCTGTAGAAAGCATTAATGCTAATGGCCCTACAATGACAGACGACGCTGCTTTTGATCAGCATTACAATATAATGAACGCTGTAAGAAAAACTAAAGCAGAAGATTTGTCAGATCAAGATTTAAACTATCAAGTAAACAACATGTTTAAAGCTGTTGGTAACGACGGTATAAAATCTCTTATATTTGACTCTGAAAACTCAGATATGGAAGGAGACAATATGGTTGCTTATAGTTCTAACGGTATGATGTTTAATACAGCTGAGTGGTTTGAATCATACTACAACGACTTAGGTATTAGTCCTCAAAGTGAAGAAGCTCAAAGAATAAGGTTGGCTATACAAAACAACGGTGTTATGCACAGTGAAAACGGTATAAGAGTTAAAGAGCACTTTAGAGACTGGTACTCTAACAAACTAAAAGAAGTTGAAAAAGTTGGTGATGGTAAGCCTACTAGCACAATAAATCTAGATGATCCTGTAGATGATCCAGAGTTAAAAGATCAAGGAAGTGAAATAACTCCAGTTCCTGTAGATATATCAGATATAGCTCCACCAATGGATTCAGAAACAAATATTTATCAAGGGCAGTCAGGTAGTGGTAAAAACTACGGCAACGCTACTAGTCCTTTTGCTGGTATAACGCAGTATGGTTGGGCGCCAGAATCTGATCCTAGCGGAAGAGTAATGGACGAAGACGATCACCTGTTTGATTATGGTAGAACACTTGGAATTACAAACGAAGGTAAATATGTTGTTAATACTTTAAATAGAGAATACGACAAGTACGGCTTTAAGTTTACTAACGTCACTAACACAGACTTTTCAAACTACGATGAGTTTTTCTCAGGAGACGTTCTAGAGGTTACTTATGAGCATCCAGACGAAGGAACGCAAACTAAACGATTTGAGTTTGACAACAACTACAGAGGTACAGACGAAAGAAACGCCAAAGCTCTTCAAGCTTGGATGGAAAGTATGATTGGTTGGACTCCTAGTAAATAGATTTAACATGCAGAATATACAGAATCTATATAAAGCTTTATTTCAAAATAAACTTTTAACAATAGGGTTTGAAGATTTTTTAAAGAAGTACGAAAACGAAAACTACAAAAGAAATGTTTTTGCAGCTGCTTCTGAAAAAGGTCTTTTTACAAAAAGCTATTCTGATTTTGAAAAAGCGTATAGTTTACCTAAACAAGAGCAGCCTCAAGAGTATCAAGGTGGCGCTTGGCAAAACATACAAGATAATCTAGCTAACGCTGGAGAAATGGCTGAAGATGTTTTAGAGTTTTGGGGTATAAAACAAAGAGAAGACTCTGTAGAAGAAGCTGCTGAAAATGGAAATTTAGGAGCCTATTCAGGTTTAAGCATTGCTAGCACAGTGCTTTGGGAAAGGGCTTTTGGTAGAACAAAAATGAAAGAGTGGAAAGAACAAGCGCCTGGTTTTTTCTCAACATATAATCCTTCTGACTCTGAAACTTTTCAAAAAGTAATAGAAAACTTTGAAATAGAAAAGCAGCAGACAAAGCAAACCATGACTTTTAAACAAGCAGATAGCGTAGGAGATTACTTATCTGTTATTGGTGGTGCTATCGCCAACGTAGGAGGTTCTGTTGCTTACAATCTGGGTACCTTGGGTACCGGGTTTTTTATGGAGTTTGGTGCAGAAAACTTTATAACAGCAAACGAAGCTAAAGCTAAAGGTGAAGGAAAAACTTTAGAACAGCTTTTGAAAGATAATGAAGCAGACGTCGATACTCCTTTTAAAATAGCTGCTTTTCAGTCTGGCTTAGAGTACTTAGGCTTTAAAAAAATAATGAAGCCTTTAAAAGGTACTAAAGTAGGAAAAGAATACAATAAATATGTTGGAAAGTTTTTAACTGACAAATACAAGAAAAGTAAAAACGTAAGAGTAGGTTTAGATATATTATCTACTGGTACTACCGAAGCTTTTACTGAAATGGGTCAAACTGGACTAGAAATATATAATCAAGAGTTAGCCGAGGCAAAAGCAAACGATAAAGAAATAAACGATCTACTGTCCATAACAAAAGGTATGTTTAGCTCTGAAGGTATAGAAGCTGGGCTTCAAGGATTTTTTGGTGGAGGTGGTTTAAGAGCTGGAGGTTATTCTGCTAAAGCGCTAAACGCCGTAAGACAAACAGAGCAGGACTTAGATGTAGAAGAAGATTTAGCTAAACTTTCAGACTTAAATAAAAAGTTTAATAGCACTAACGACAAAGATGTAAGATCAGCTTTACAAGATCAAATAAAAGAAACCGAGCAAGCATTAAGAGATAAAATAAAAAAAGGTAACGAAATATACGAATCGTTGTCTGATGATGATATAAGTCAAATAGAAAATCTAAACGACCTAGCTGATGTCGCTGCTTTCAAAGCTGATCAACTTTCTAAGAAAAGAGACAACGGAGATATAACTCAATCAGAATATAACCTTGCTATAGAAGGTCTTAGTAAAAAGTACAACGAAAGTAAACAAGGTATAAAAGACATATTGCTAGAAAAAAACCTTGAGTTTGCAAGAACAGAAGCTAAAGAACAAGGTAAGAATTTTGTAGAGTTAGACGACGACGCATCAGCTCAACAAAAGTATGACGATCTGCTTAAGCAGGGTAAAGTAAAAAAATCTTTAGATGTAAAAGGCGCCGACGGATTTATTGTTGGAGATACTATATACATAAACAAGGCTGCTGCTAGAGAATCTGGAGCTATAAGTGTTGGTTCACACGAGCTTTTACACGGTATAATAGGTAAGTCTTTTGAAATATTAGATAAGTCTAGCAAAAGAAGACTTAGCAAAGGCTTTTATAACACTTTAAACTCAGAGCAACAAGAGTATGTTAAAAATAGAATAAAGTCGGCTTATGGTAAAGAGCTAGACAACGAGTTTTTTGAAAGTAATTTAGCTGAAGAATTGTTTACAGTTTTTTCTGATGGTATTGCTTTAAACAAAATATCTTTTAATGACACGTTGTTTCAAAAAATAGGTCAATCTATACAAAAGTTTTTTAACAATTATATACCTGGTTATCAAAAAGAGTTTAGCAATGGTAGACAAGTTTACGACTTTTTAAAAGACTATGAAAAAAGCAGAAAGGCTGGAAAATTAAGTGATAGAGCAAAAGCTTTTGCAGAACAAAACAAGCAGGCTGAGACAGCTGTAGATCAAGAAACAACTGAAGCAAAAGAGTCTAGGTCAAAAGCTGTAGACGCTGTAAACGAGGTTGAGCAAAGATTAAAAAGCAGATTACAAGAGCAAGGTAAAACATACACTAAAGAAGAGTTTCAATCAAGCCCAGAGTTTAACGACATGTACGAAGCCATTGCTTTAGACGGTGGTGCTATAAATAGTTATATAAAAAGTCTTGGTATGAGCCCTCAAAAGACTGCTAAGACAATCGCTGAAGCAACAAATAGACTTTTAGGTTATAATCCACAAGCAGAAAGAAAAAGCGGCAAGAAAGACGCTATTACAGTTGGTGAGCGTATCATGTCTGATATTAGATTCGCTAAGCTTGACGCTAACAGGGATTTAGCTATAGAAGCAGCGGAAAGAGCACGAACAAAAAGAATAGATGATGATACTAGAACTGACTCAGGTGATAGATCGTTTGACATAGCAGAGGAAGAAACTACACCTTCTTTTGAAGAAGAAAACTTAGCGATAGGCGCTAGACAAGAGCAAACAGTAGAAGATACTGGTCAAGTTGGTAAACCTAAGCAATCAAAGTTTAGAAGAGCTTTAGGTTTTGAAACTGGTGAGCAAATGTACAACGATATTTTAGAAGCAGCTAGAAAAAGCGTGCTTTTAGCTTATCGTAAAACTAGAAATATAACAAACCCAGCTGAAAGAGCTATAGCTATAAGAGAGCTAATACGTCAAGAGTATTTTACAAAAGGTCTTACTAGTGATATATTTAAACCTATTAAGAACTTTTTAGGTGCTAAAACATATATTAAAAACTTACGTGAACATCGCGAAGCTATAGTTAACGCTATATCTACAGCTGACTTTGTTCAAATGGAAAGAAAAATACCTGAAAGCGAAAGAATATTTACCAGGTTTGTTAAAAAGCTTACTGCAAAAGACGAAGTTCAAGACGCTGTTAATAAAGATTTACTACCACCAGATGCTTTAGATAAAATAGACAAAGGTCAAGCGGTAAACTTATATGCGAAGACAATGCCAACTGAGGCAGAGTTTATTGCTTACGCAGATCAGCCTGCTGTAAATCCTTTAACTGGCGCTAGATCAGGTTTAAAAGGTACTAGAAAAGACGGTTTTGCTAAAGCTATGGCTAACACGTTAGTGCTTGATGCTACCATGGAAGTTAGGCAAAGCGAAACTGTTGTTGAAGCACTTGAAGACGACGTAGCGGCTCAACTAGATGAGGCTACATTAGCTGCTAAAATAGGTAGAGATGTTGACGTTAAGTTTTCTAAAACTGTTGCAAACACTACAACTCCAGAATACCAGCAGCAACAAAACAAAAATAGAGCTCAGTTTGCTAAAATTAACAAAAGTAAAATTGTAAAAAACATTGACGCACGTATCGCTGCTATAGAAGACGGTGATAGATACGAGTCTGTTAAAGTTTACATGAGCAGACTTAGAGACCTTATACAAGAAGGTGCTGATTATGGCGGTATACTAGAAACAATGGCGGCTGAGTTCGGCCCTGAGTTTGAGGGATCTTTACAGTTAGACAAAGTTTTAGGCAGCGGATCTTTCAATAGTAGTCATGTTTTTGCTTTAATAAACGCTGTGGCAAACTTAACAGATGCTCAAATTAGAAAAATAGCCTTTCCTTCTGCTGTAGATTATTTAAGAATGCAGCTTGAGAAAAGCGATAATAAATCTCAAGCACTAATAAATTGGTTAAAAGTATTTAGTAGAAGCGCTAGAACGTCTAAAGTAAAAGTTTTTGATGCTGAAGGAAATTTAGTTACAATAACAACAAACGCAGCTTTGTTTGACCACGTGTTAAATCCTATAATAGAGCAATATAACATAAAAGGTTTTGATGTTAGAAAAAATGAAAAAGGCACTAGAAGTTATATAACATTTGAAGGTCAAGACGTGCAGCCTTTTATGCCGGTTAGTAATATAAAGAAAAATCCTCTAAGCTCTGAAAGCCAAATGAATCAAGAAGCTGATCTAGCTATAGAATACATGGATCAGCTACTAAGAGATAAAACTATACCCGACTCAGTTAAAAAAGCTATCGTAAAGCTTCTTAGCGTTGATCAAATGGGTGCTGGTAGAAAAACATCTAAGCTGGGTATAGTTGTTACTAACATCGACGGCAAAAGCATACTGGATCATAGACCTACTATGAACGAAATACGTCAAAAAGCTTTCAAAGCAATAGACTCTAAGAAATATGACGACTTTAAAAAATTCATACAAAAAGGTAGAGTTAACTTAATACCTAAGCAGCTAGACGATTTTATTAAAAAGCTAGGCATGCAAAGCGTTGGTGATCCTATGAATGACTCTAGAGTTAGAGCAGAGATTGCTAAGCAAGGGTATTCTATAGAAACAAGAAACGAAGCCAAGTTTTCTAAATCTGTAGATATCGCTAATGAAGCTATACTATTTTCAAGATCTACTAAAAACCCATCAAGAGGTATGTCTACTTTTGATTTTGATGAAACACTTATTATTGATGGTGAAAACTTTATTGTAGCTACAAAAGGTGATAAAGAAATAAAAATAAGTAGTGGTCAATGGCCAATACAAGGACCTGCTTTAGCTGAAGCTGGTTGGAAGTTTGATTTTTCTGATTTTGTAAACGTAAGAGGTGGTGTTGATGGACCTTTGCTACAAAAAATGAGGAACCAAATAAAGAAGTATGGGCCTAACAACGTGTATATACTAACAGCTAGGCCTCAAGAGTCTGCTACAGCAATACACGGTTGGCTAAAAAGCAAGGATATAACTATACCGTTAGAAAATATAACTGGACTTGGCAACAGTACTGGTGAGGCAAAAGCTCTTTGGATGCTGCAAAAGTTTAGCGAAGGTTATAACGACATGTATTTTGTTGACGATGCTTTACCAAATGTTGAAGCTGTTAAAAACGTACTAGATCAATTAGATATTAAGTCTGATGTTCAACAAGCTAGAGTTAAGTTTAGTAAAACGCTAAACTCTAAGTTCAATCAAATGATTGAAGAAAACAAAGGTGTTGATAGACAGAAAATATTTTCTAGAGCTTCTGCTCAAAAGTTAGGTAGAAGACCTGGTGGGTTTAGATTTTTTGTTCCACCATCAGCTGATGACTTCTTAGGGCTATTAAGATACTTTATTGGCAAAGGCAGAAAAGGTGAAGCTGATATGGCTTTCTTTAAAAAAGCTTTGATTGATCCTTATGCTAGAGCTTACAGAGAAATGAACTCTGCTAAAATGGCTATACTTCGCGACTTCAAAGAGCTATTAAAGCGTTTTGACGGTATGAAGAAAAAGCTTAGACAAAGAATACCAGGCTCTGAGTATACGTACGACAATGCTGTGAGAGTATATTTATTCAACCTAGCTGGATTTGATATACCAGGTTTATCTGATGCTGAAGTAGCAGAGTTATCTAATATTGTTACTACTGACCCCGAGCTAATGGCTTTCGCTGGTACATTAAGCAATATATCAAGGCAAAAAGAAGGTTATTTTAAACCAGGAGAAAACTGGCTTGGTGAAAACATTGCTATGGATATGCAGAATGGTGCTGATCGTATCAGTAGAGAAAAGTATTTAGCTGAATGGCAAGAGAACGTAGACGAAATATTTAGCGCTGATAACTTAAATAAAATAGAAGCTGTATACGGCACTGATGTTAGAGAAGCACTTGAAGATATGCTGTATGCCATGAAGACTGGTCAAAACAGACCTTCTGGCTCAAACAGAATAGCAAATAAGTTTATGAACTGGATCAACAACTCTGTTGGCGCTATTATGTTCTTTAACATGCGATCTGCTGTGTTACAGTTGTTATCTATAGTTAACTTTTTAAACTTTGAAGGCAACAATATATTTTCAGCTGCGGCTATGTTTGCCAATCAAAAACAGTACTGGTCAGACTTTATATTTTTGTTTAACTCTGACTATTTGTCAGCTAGACGTGAAGGTGTTAAACTAAACATAAACGAAGCAGAGCTTGCTAACGCTGTTGCTGGGTCTACAAACAAAGCTGTTGCAGCTATAAGATATATATTATCTTTAGGATTTACACCTACACAAATTGCGGATAGCTTTGCTATTGCGTCTGGTGGTGCTACGTATTATAGAAGTAGAATTAAAAAGTATCTTGAAGAAGGTATGAGCGAGGCTAAAGCTAAAGAGCAAGCTTTCTTAGATTTTCAAGAAATTGCAGAAGAAACTCAGCAGTCTGCTAGACCTGATAAAATATCACAACAACAAAGATCTGTGATTGGTAGAATTATACTTAACTTTGCTAACACACCAATGCAGATGGCTAGGCTTACTAAAAAAGCAGCTCAAGACTTACTAGCTGGTAGAGGTGACTGGAGAAGTAACGTGTCTAGAATACTTTATTATGGAGCTGTGCAGAACTTAATATTTGCTAGTTTACAACAAGCTTTCTTTGCTTTATTAGGTATGGACGAAGATGAAGAAAAAGAAGAAAAGAAAGATGAAAAGGTAGAAAGAATATTTAACGGAGCTCTTGACTCTCTACTTCGTGGTTCAGGTATATATGGAGCCGTAGCATCTACAATAAAGAATACTATAATGAAATTCTATGATGAAAGAGAAAAAGGTTACAAGGGAGATTATGGTAATGTTATAGTTGAAGCTCTTAACTTATCGCCTAGTATTGGTTCTAAGTTTAGAAAAATGTACAGCGCATTGAAAACAGACAAATACAATAAGCATGTATATGATCGTATGGGCTATGATACATTAGAAAATCCTGTTTATAATGCTATAACGCTAGGCGTTGAAAGTACAACAAATATACCTATCAATCGTATGCTTAGAAAGATAGATAATATTAAAGCTGCTTTTGATGACAAAAATACAGCTCTTCAAAGAATATTTGTAGCGCTTGGTTGGGATCAATGGAGTTTAGGTATTGACAGTTTTGCTGAAGTTGACAAAGTAAAAGAGGAAATCAAAGAAGAAAAGAAACAACAAAGAAAGCAAGATAATAAAATAAAAAAAGATCAGGAGGTAAAAGACAAAACTAAGCAGTACGAAAAAGATCAAAAGAAAGAAATAAAAGAAGGTAAAAAAGACGTTACATGTAGTCACGCTACGTCAAGCGGCAAGAGATGTAAACGTAAACCTGTGAAAAATGGTAAGTGTACTGTTCACGAAGAGGTTGAAATGCTAGATCCTAAATTTAAAGAAAGGCAGTGTAGAAAAAGAAAGTCAGATGGTAGTAGATGTAAGATGATGACTCGCAGTAAAAGTCAATACTGTTTTTACCACGATTAAACAAAGTAATAAATAAGTAATATATAAAGTATGGCCTACGTACAAGCAAAAAATCCATTTAAGAAGTTAAGAAAGACTACTAGAGGTAAAGGTAGACATTTTCTACATGCTGATGAAGGAGCTGGAATGACTGAAGCTGGCCGTAGAGCTTATAAAAAAGAAAACCCTGGCAGTACGCTCTCTGCCCCAGTTACTGGTAAAGTTAAACCTGGTAGCAAAGCAGCTAAACGTAGAAAATCGTTTTGCGCTAGATCAAGATCTTGGACTAGCGAAAGAGGCAAGGCTGCTAGACGTAGATGGAAATGTTAAAACAAAGAAGATATGGCTTTTAAAATGAAATACAAATCACCAATGGTGAAACACTGCTTCAAAAAAAGAGTACAGAAGCAAGGCTGCGCTATGTGTGAATATGGAAATAAAAAATGTACCTGCGGCGCAAGCCCAGCTAAATTAAAAGACGCTTGCTATTACAAGGCTAAGCGTGCTCACAAAGTGTTCCCATCTGCTTACGCTAGCGGTATGATTGCTAAGTGTAGAAAAAATAAAGGTAAGTAATGAGTAACTTTAGTAAAAGTTTTTGCGCAAAATCTCCTTTTAAAGTAAGGAAAACTCAAGCTGGTTTAAATTTAAAACGCTGGTTTAAAGAAGAGTGGAAAGATGAAAAAGGCAACGTTTGTGGGTCTGATAAGAATAAAAATACCAAAGTATGTAGACCATCAAAAAGAGTTAGCTCTAAGTCGCCTAAAACTTGGTCAGAAATGAGTAAAGGTGAAAAAAGCAAGGTAGTTAGAGCTAAAAAGAAAGTTGGTATGGGTAGACGTAGAGCGTCTAGCAGTAACGTAGCATAAATTATGGCAACAGAAATAGGTAAAGACACAAAAGTAAAATTAAGTCTAGAAACTATAATATCACTAGGCATAGTATTAGTAACAATGACTGGTATGTGGTTTACGCTTCAAGCGGATATAGCCGAAGCTAAAGAACTTCCTGAACCACCGGCGCCAGAAGTTACGCGCATGGAGTTTCAAATGAAAGATGAAATGATACGTAACACTATCATGACAACTCAAGAAGATGTTAAAGAGATTAAAGAAACTCTAAACAAAATCGAAGATAAAATATACAAATAATGAAAGTGTGTATAGCAAAATACTTGTATGCACTAATTATGATATTAGTGTTTACAGCGGCTACTGCTTTTAGTCAAGTAAAAGTAATACATTTTAATGCTGGTTGGAACGAGGCTAATGATGTTGAGTGGTTTAATAAGTTGTCAGACGCCGGTAAAAAAAGCTTAAGTATAGACGATCAAGATATACAAAAAAAATATGCTATTGCTATTGTACCTACTATCATTGTATTTGACGAAGGCGAAGAAGTAAAACGCTTTCAAGCAGACCTTAGTTTCAAAATGGTTGCTACTAGAGAAGAGATACAAGAATATATAGACGAACTTATAATAAGTAAATTTTAATGGCTTATATACAAAAAAATAATCCGTTTAAGCTAGTCAGACGTGGTAGAAAAAAGCATGCTAGATCTATACGAAAAGGCGTAGGTCATGTTAATAAAGAAGGTAAAACTGAAACTCATAAAATGGCTTATGGTTCAGGTGAGGTTGATGGCAAGACAGTTTATAGAGCTTACCCTACAATAACATTTGACGATAAAGGAAAAAAGAAAGATCAATCGTATAGTGAAGCTAAAAAAGCAGGCGAACTTTATGAGTTTAAACGCGAAAAACGAGCAGAAAAATTTGCTGCTTACGGATATAAAAAAGGTAAAGCTAGACGCGAAGCTAAGCGTGAATATAAAAAAAATAAATAATGAAATATTTAATTACACTATTACTATGTATTAATATAGCGCTTGCACAATGTCCTAACGGTACCTACGTAGACATACTAATTGTACCTGACCAATATCCTGAAGAAACATCTTGGGCTGTGCTAAAAGACAATGGTGACACTTTGATTTCAGGTGGACCATATACTAACATAGTAGATTACAGCCCACAGAATACGCAGCTGTGTATACCCAACGGTGATTATACATTTGTTATATCTGATAGTTATGGTGATGGTATGGCTGGTAGCTTATGGGGTGGAAACGATGGAGCATATTATATCTTTCATTGTGGTGATACTATCGTAGCTTCAGATACCGCTAACTTTGGCTTTGGTACTTTTGAAGGATTTACAATAGAGGATTGCGCACCACCTCCACCGATATATGGTTGTATGGACTTTAACTATGTAGAGTTCTTACCTATAGCTACAGTTGACACGGGTATGTGCTTAACCCCTAAGGTGTTTGGTTGCACTGACTCTACGGCATATAACTACGATGAGCTAGCAAATACAGATGAGATAATTGATAGCTGCACTTTTAACTTAGAGCTGACAGACTTAGCTGGTAACGGTTGGGCTGGATCTTACGTTTTAGTTTTCCAAGGAAATAACTTTTTAGGAAACTTTACTTTGTTAGATGGCTTTGATACAACTTACACGTTTGAGTTAAGTACATCGGAGCCTATAGGTATTAAGTTTGAAATAACTCAACAGTCTGATTTTACCGCTGTACAATGTGGTTATAGTTTATACTCTGATGAGTTTATTACAATGTACGAGCCAGGTGGGTTTGCTAATCCGCTAGTGCCGTTTCAAACAAACTTCGGCTTACCATATTGTGGTAACAGCTGTATCGATAGAGTTTATGGTTGTACTGATGTTTCAGCTTTAAACTATGACGCTTTAGCTAACACAGACGATAGCACTTGTTATTACGTAACAGGTTGTACAAACCCCATTTACTTAGAGTATGACGCTAATGCTGATTACGACGATGGTAGTTGTAACACCTTGGTTGTGTTAGGTTGCATGGATAGTACAGCTTTTAACTTTGATCCTGCTGCAAATGTAGAGCTAGTAGGCTCTTGTATACCTGCGGTACTAGGTTGTATGAACGAGTTTGCTTTTAATTACAACCCACTAGCTAATACGCCTGACACTTGTATAGCTATTGTAGAAGGTTGTATAGATCCAATAGCAATGAATTACGATTCACTAGCGAACGTGAGCGATAACTCTTGTGTTTACTTTGCTTACGGTTGTACAGATCCTACGGCGTTTAATTTTGACCCACTAGCTAACACAGACGATGGTAGCTGTGTAGAAATAATATACGGGTGTATGGACCCGACAATGTTTAATTTTAACTCTGACGCAAACACAGATAATGGCAGTTGTATACCTTTTTATTATGGCTGCATGGACAGCACGGCACTTAACTACGATGATGACGCCAATGCTGATAATGGTTCTTGTATCTATGCTATTTATGGGTGCAATGATCCGACTGCTATTAACTACGATCCGCTTGTTAATACACCTGACTCAACGTGTGAGTATTCTGCTGGCTGTGCTATTGGTGATGTCTATACTCTACCTAATGAGTGCTTTGCTTGGGTTATAGAGGTTGATGAGTATTGCTGTGATCAAGAGTGGGATCAAGGTTGTATAAGCTTATACGACTACTGTGTTGATGGTTGGTCAGGTCCAACTGACTTGATTGAGTTTAGAAGCGGATTAAATACATATCCAAACCCAACTAACGGTGTTTTATACATTACAAAAAAAGTTGACGTTAGAGTAATTAATATGCTTGGAGATATAGTAATATCTGAAAAAGATATAAACGTCTTAGATATGTCTAGATTAACTCCTGGAGTGTATAACTTGTTTATAGAATACAATAATATAAAAACTAGCAAAAAGATAATTAAGCAATGAGAAAATTATTACTAATATTATTTCTTTTACCATCGCTTGTATTTTCTCAAGCTTTAAAAAAGACGTTTAAGTTTTCTACGTTTTATATAGCAGCAAACGGTAATACATCATTAGCTGATAGAGACATATACTCTGTTCAAGACGGAGCTGTGTTGTACGACACGGTGTTTACTCCGTTTGATTACTCATTAGTTATGGGTATACGTAAAATCAAAAGATTTGGTTATGAAGACATAACTAAGTTTAAAGATGGCACAGAGTCTGCTTACGGCGACGCTGCAAGCGTAGGTTTATCACCTTTTGAATATTTGTTTCAAGTTAACTACAAAAGACAAGAAGGTGTAGAGTATTTAGATCAACACCACTTTGTAAGATATGTAAAACCAAAGTGGCTTGCTAAAGTAGAATATATTAAAGATGGTTTTGCAGACATAGAATATTTTGAAAGTACGCAGCGATTAAGATTAAACGGTAATAAAAAGTTATCGTTTAACATCGGCGCTGTACAAAGACTTGCTGAGCCATACGGTTTTGATCCACTAGAGCAGTGGCAGTTAGAAAATAACTATTTACACTACACATGTTTAGCTATTGAAGAAGGATATAGTGTAGATGTGTATGAAAATGAATATAAAGATCCTGATGGTAACATTGTAGCTACAAGCTCTGATGTTTGGAAAGAAGTTGTAATACCTCAAGTATTAGAAAACTATGTAGAGAAAAAGCGTAACGAACTTGCTAATCAGTGGCAACACTCTTTAGTAATTGGCTTTGACTATTACTATTATAAGAAAAACTTTTGGGTACACAGTTGGGGTAATTTAATGCCTTATCACTATAATGATGGTGGTGAATATTCTTACCACAACTTTAACGATGAAGAGCAATGGTACGATTATTCAGGTGGTTTAATAATCGGTAGTAAGATAACTAAGCACTTAGGTTTGTTTGTCGAAGGCAAGTATAATAAGTATTGGAATCGTGAATGGTATGATTTTAAGTGCGGTATCAACTATGTAATCTTTTAAGAATGAAGCTTAAAGTATTTAGATTTAGCTCTGAAGCAGACTCAACGTCTGGCTTGTTGTTTGAAGAAACAGACCTAGGTAATAGGTTTTTATGTTATACGCTTGAAGACGAGCGAAGAGCTTTGAAAGTTAAAGGTGAGACTAGAGTTCCTGCTGGAACATATAAAATAGAATTAAGAAAAGAAGGTGGCTTTCATAATAAATATACCAAAAAATATCCTGGGATTCATCGTGGTATGCTTCATATCACTGATGTTCCTAATTTTGAGTATATTCTTATTCATACTGGAAACACTGACGAGCACACTGCTGGATGCCTTATCGTGGGTGATGCGCAAGAAAACAATCAGATCTTACCCGATGGGTTCGTGGGTAAGAGCGTTAATGCTTACAAGAGGATTTATCCTAGCATTGCAAAGGCGATAGCAGACGGACAAGAAGTAACAATAGAATATATAGATTTTGATTAACTATGGCAACAACGACAGCAACAATAACATTAGCTAGCACAGACTTATTGTCTGATGAACTAGCTTTAACTACATCTGCTACGTTAACTCAAGCCGGTACAGCTACAGGTATAACACAAGCAGCAGGTCTTAGTAGAAAGACTACTACAGCTACAGCTGACGTTACGTTGTTTACTGCGGCTGACTACGCTGATAATAAAGCAGATAAAGTTTACATTAAAGTAACAAACACTGAAGCAGCAAGATACGTAGGTATAAAACTAGGCTCTGCTACGGTTGGTAGATTATATGCCGGCGACTGGGCTTTAATACCTTGGGACGGTACGGCAAACTTTATATACGCACCAGGCTCAACAGATGAAATTACTGTAGAGTACATGATGTTTCACGAAGGATAATAATTAATAATAATAGATAAAAATGGCAACAACAGCAACTTTTACATTAACAAGTGCAGACATTGCTGGTGATCCAGTTAATGTTTCTAAAACAGCTACTTGCACAAAAGCAGGTGCTACAACTGACTTAGATCAAACCACTGGACTTAATAGAGTTCATTTAAGATCTACTACTAATAAAGTGTTATTAGCAGCAAACGCCGAGGGTAATGACTTATCAGCTAAGGTTTATATCATAAATAAAGCTACAGATCCTACTCTTTACTTGACTGTTACTATTAACGCTCAAACAATTGGAAAATTATACGCAGGAGACTGGATGTTTATTCCTTGGAGTCAAACAGATACAAGCGCTGACATTGAAGTAGCGGCTACAAACTGGACAGCTTCAACTGGAGATATACCTGTTGAGTACGCGTTATTCCACGAAGATACAGATTTTTTAACTAACGCTTAATAAATAAAGACATGGCAACAGTAACTGCAGCAATCGCTTTATCTAGCGACATTACAGATAGCAATATATCTGTTTCAAATACTAGCACTTTATTTACAGCTGGTACAACAACGGGATTAGATACTATGACTTCCGTTACAAAAGTATTAAAAAGCACTGATCAAGTTGATTTAATTACAACTGGTAGTGTTTCTACAACACATGCTTACGTGTATATAAATAATCCTTCTACAGATCATACTGAGTATTTTACAATAGCTATAGGTAATGCTGGCGCTGGTACGCCAACTGATACTGAAGAAATTGGTAGATTATACGGTGGAGACTTTATGTGGTTTCCATGGGATGTAGATGATGACATTTGTGTAACACCTAGTGTTTCTACTGATATGACAGTAGAGTACATGGTATTTAGCTAATGGCTGTAACAAGACATAGCATAACTTATGATAGTGGTTTATTCCATAACGGAGTAGCTACTGGTACAGATATAGAGCTTTTAACGCCGACCAACAACTTCAGCGTTAGCTCTATATTGATTACCAATACACATGCTTCTGCTGATGTAACTGTTAGTTTGTATATGCAAAACTCTCCTACAGATGCCGCTTCAGAAAGCTTTTATATAATAGATAATGTAAAAATACCTTCAGGCGTATCATTGTCTCTTGGTAGAGACTTCCTACCTACAATTAATAATTCTATATTTGGACTATATTTAACGGTTGGATCTACAGATACGCTAGATTTAATTATTAGTTAATGAAATTTATAGGCCAGTTCATACAAGACTTCATAGCAAGATTTCGTAATGATGTTTACTTAGAAGACATCGATACCGGCACTATAGTAAGTGGTGGTAACTTAGGCCTAGACTCAAATAATAAAATAGTAAAGAATACTGTAGGCGGAGGTGGTACTACAGATCTTACCAGCGATGTTACTGGCATATTACCTGTTGCAAATGGAGGTACAGGTCAAAATAGTTTAGGTAGCGTTAATATAAGCGACTTAAACAATGACTCTGGCTTTACAACTAACACGGGCGATATAACTTCTGTGGCTATAAGCGAAGGTTCAAATACTAGAACTGTATCTTCAGGTGATGCTACCATAAACTTTGTTCAAGGTGAAGGTATTGACGTAGCTTCAGCTGCCTTAGGTGGTAACACTGTACAGTTAACTATATCAGGTGAAGATGCTAGCACGTCTAATAAAGGTGTAGCTAGCTTTAGCTCTGACAACTTTGCTGCATCGTCGGGTGCTATTAGCATAAAGTCTGGCGGTGTAGACTTAACAGATGAAGTAACTGGCACTTTACCTGAAGGTAATGGTGGCACAGGTGTTACAGATGTAAAAACAATAGTAACAAGACAAGCGTTTACAGGTAACTTTTTAGATGATATAGGTACTACAAAACATTATATACCTTTGGTTGATAGTCCAAACGAACAAACAGTTGTTTATAGACACGAAGCGGCTATACAAGCACCTTGTGACGGTAGAGTAGCCTCTGTAACAATTAGACTTGAAAACTTAAACACGCATAGTGGTAATGCTAATCTTACAATAGGAGTAGAGTCAAGAGTTGCTGGCTTAAGTTATGCAGGTAGTTGGACTTCTGAAGAAACAGAAACAGTAGTTATACCTGATACAGCAGATCATGATACAGTGCATTTTCAGTTTAATAATGATAAGCATTTTGATTCAGCAGAATTGTTTGTAGTGTCTATACAATCAGACACAGATATAACTGGTACAAATGAAAGGTTTTGGGTAACCGCGGTAATAGAGTGGGATTGGTCAACCTACTTGGGAACAAAAGGTACTTCAGCTATTTATAATAGTACGCCATAAAAAAAAGAGGCCTAAGCCTCTTTAAATTTCTTGTGAACACGATCAGATATTGGTATTGGATTACCACCTTCGTCAACCCTAACAAACGTCATACTAGTTTTTAGAACCACAGTTTGTTCTCCAGTGTAAACGTTGTGGCTACGAGCCTCTAGGATTAAATCTAAGGAACTATTTTTTATTTTAGATATATTTCCATATATCTTTAATAACTGTCCCTCTTTTGAGGGTTTTTTAAACTCACATTTTTCAATACAAACAGTGACCATTCTAGGCGTATCTGCAACTTGCATGGCGTAAGCCGCTGCCGAGGCATCAAGCCACGACAACAGTTTACCACCAAACAAATTTCCATGAAACCCTAAGTCAGACTTTTTAATCGCATGGGTTGAAATTAATTCCACTATGCTGTAACAGCTTCAGAGTTCTTAACTTCTTGAACATGTACTCTAACATCTTGAGCAGAAGTCTTAATAGTTTGCATAGCTTTTCTGATGCGCGTACCAGCGCTTTTGTTACCATCTTGAAACTTCTCAACGTCGTTAGTAATTGACATTAAAGTGTCGTACATTTCTTGCAATTGTTTTTCTAGTTTTGTCATAATAAATAAAATTAAATTAAATTACTTCACAGTTACCACCAGCGCAAGCAAGCTCGCCTGATAGATCTGTATTGTCGTCGAGCTCAACAACTTTTGTGAGATCAACTTCTGATAATACTTTGGACATTTCATTAAACTTAGCTTCGTTAATGTCCTCAAACGGAGCTTGTGTATATGTACCACCATTGTAAGGCAATACAGATAAACCATTGTAATGGTTTCTGTTTTCCCACATCCACTCACCGGCTGCATCCCACTCATCTTCTTTCAAAGATATTGTAGCAGACACGTTATGAGTATTGCTTCCAGTTCTGTGACCAGACTTAACCCACTCAGTAGCTACACGTTTAACACGTTCTAGCGTATCGAATGGTGATTCAGTTCTTAGTATCGAACCTTCAGGAGCTTTCTGAGGTACAGATATTACAGCAGTGTCGTGAGGTCTAAAATACTCATCTTCAATTAACTCAGGGTGGTTAATATTAAGATATGTATATATAGCCTCATTCTTTCCTACGCGCATTCTACGGACATAATAGTCATTATGCCATGCGTGAATACCTGAAGAAGTTCCTAGCACCAGAGAGGTTGTCCCTGCAGGTTTTACAGTTGTACATCTAGCGCTTTTGTTTATGCCCAACAGCTTTGCTACTCTCGTGTTTTCTCTTTTCACGATACTTGCAGCGGCCTTCATATCCATTTGGAGCACAGCGGCACTCCCGATTCCTGTCATTGACACACCGATAAGAGCGTCTTTCTCTGTTGTTTCTCTCCATATTTCTCTTAAATAATGAAAGTCAGTGTAACTAGCTTGTAATGTACCAATAAATGTTGCAGCTTTAACTCTAGCTTCAAAGTCAGCTTGATCAACTATATCTGATACATTAACTTCACACAAGTTACAAAATTGAAACGGGCGTAAAGCTATCTCGCAACAAGGGTTAGTACCCCAGTCTTTATCGTTGTTAAGATAAATACCAGGCTCACCAGCGCCAGATAGTTCTACACGTTTCCATAGATCCATAAAAAAGTCTTTAGTAATTTTATGTCTCATAAGTACAGCTGAGTTGTTAGCTCTACCACGCTGTGGGTTTGTTTCCCACCAATTACCAGACTTACAACCTATCATTTCATCATCACTAGCGCTAAACAAACTTATTAGAGCAGCCCGTCTAATACCGCCTGCAAGTACAGCGTCAGCAATATGGCAAATAATATCGTGAGTCTCGATACTACTGAGAGTCGATCCGTCTTCTTTTGCATTTAGTATACCTTCAATTTTAATTAAACATTCTTTTAATGGCTGTGGACCTGGTGCTTTACCACCAGACGTTACAAGCCTTGCTCCTTTTGGTCTAATATCGGTATAGTCAAAGATAATCCTTGATGATCTCTTCTCGCCAAGATAAGACTTTATTAATACTTTAACAGCATCAGACCAACCTTCAATACTGTCACCAATAACAAAACGTCTACTACGTTTATCAAATGGCTTAATAATAGCTGGTAGCTTTTTAATGTGATGTTGTTGTACCGAGTAGCCTACGCCACAGCCAGACAATAACAAAAACATTATCTCGTTAAAAGCATCAATACTATCAGCAGGAAGGTAGCTACAGTTGTATAGGCGATTAGGTGATATTTCAATGGGCTTGCCTGCGAACTGTAATGAACGCATGCTTGGTAAAACTTTTTTGTTATATACGAACTTATACGCTTCATCTATTTGATCTGTTAAATTAGGATATTTCTTTTTGTGCATTGCTACATTACGGTCTACAAGCTCTTCCCAAGTTTCCCGGCGGTTTAATTCCGGGATATACTTGGCATACTTCATGTGGACAGTAATATCTGATAGTATGTTAGTCATTAATTAGTCTTTATAAATAGTTAAACAAATGTCGATAAAACCTATGTATAAAACATGGTTATCTTTAAATTCTTCTCTGTATGTTCTTAGGCCGAACAGTATGCCTGGAAAAGTTCCAAAGCTTAATTGCCAGTCGCTCATGATTGTGATTTTAATATTAGATTAATAGTTTCATCACAGTCCTTTTGGTTTTGAGGCTTATATAAAGTTACATTAGGCATGTTTTCTTTTACGTACTTTTTAAACATTTTCCATCGCATTGGAAAACTTTCGTTAG
>JAAXIF010000080.1 GCA_012270485.1 Sphingobacteriales bacterium
AAAAGTAGGTTTAACTCATTCGGCAAATACTACTTCAGATCAGCCGAAGACATTCTCGAAGCAACAAAACCCTACCTGTTAGAGTTAGGAGTATCAGTAACGATTAATGAAGAACTAATCGCTAGTGATCCTATGCCAATACTACAAACTAGTGCTACAGTATCAGACGGCAAAGATAATATTGTAGCTACAGCTTTAGTTGGCGTAGACTTAAATCAAAAAGGTATGCAAGTACCTCAACAGTTTGGTTCTGCATCGAGTTACGGTAAGAAATATGCTTTAGGCAATTTATTTCTAATCGACGACACGCAAGACAGCGATGCTACAAATAATCACGGTAAAGCACCAAAAGCAAAAAACACATTAACCTCTAAATCAGATCCAGCGTTTGCAAAAGCTAAGGACTACATAAAAGCAGGAGGTAAGTTAACTGCTATAAAAGCTAAGTATGCCTTATCTAAAGAAGTTGAGGCCGAACTAAATACTCTCTAATGAAAGACGTATTAAAAAAGTTAGAAAATGATGAACATTACTACGGTGAATTTGGAAAACAATACCTTAGTAATTCTGATATTTCTACATTACTTACAAATCCTTTAGCTTTAGGTAAGCAGCAAGCTCCGCGACCTGCTTTTCTAGTTGGTGGATATTTTCATACAGCTATACTTGAACCAGATAAACTGAAAAAGTATAAAATAATTGAATCTACTACTAGAAATACTAAAGCATATAAAGAGATGTCTGGTGGTGAATTATGTTTATTACAACATGAGGTCGATGCAATAGAGCTAATGACTGAAAAAGTATTAGCAAACAATATGTGTAGAGATCTTATACGCGGTATAAACGTAGAATATGAACGACCAGGTGTTACAGAGCTTGAAGGTTTAAATTGGAAAGGTAAAGCAGATATAGTAAACCACGATGAAAAACTTATTATTGATTTGAAAACAACAGCAGATCTAAATAAGTTTAAGTGGTCTGCGTCTAAGTACAATTACGACTCACAAGCTTATATTTACAGTAAGTTATTTGGCTATGAATTTGTATTTATAGCTATAGACAAAAACACGCATCAAATAGGTATATTCGACTGTTCTCCACAATTTTATGAGAGAGGAGCTGATAAAGTTCAACGAGCATCAGAACAATATAAACTATTTTATCAATCAGAGGATTTTGATCCTCAACAATTTTTTATTAATCAAACCCTATAATTATGGCAAGAACCAGAAAAAACCAAACAAAAGTATGTACAGTAACAGGATTAGAAACTTCTATAAATAATTTTTATAAGAATCAAAATCATGTTAAAGCTGTAGATAATTTGCGACGTAATAGCGGTGCTACTAAAGAGCAAATGCAAAGAATGTTTAATCAAATAAATTCATACGTATAATGGCAAGTATAATAGCAACAAGTATTGACCTTACTAAAATACCAAAAGATAAAATTATCGAAGGTAAAAAAGGTAAATACTTACCTATTACAATTACATTAAATGATGATGTTGATCAGTTTGGCAATAACGGGCCTGTTGTAGTTCAGCAGTCCAAAGAGGAGCGTGAAGCTAAAACTGAAAAAGTTTATTTAGGTAATGTAAAAGTAGTATGGACGAATGGAGAAAATGTAGCTGCTGCTCCCCGAGATGGTGGGCCTGCACCTGCACAACCAGCTGCTGCGGCAGCACCAGTAGATGATTTACCATTTTAATTAAATTAAATGCAGACAACAGAGATCAATGGATTTTTGATTGACACGTTCAATCAACATAAGCTAGAAGAAGGGAAAAAGCAAGGCATATGTCCTCTTTGCTCTCACACTAGAAAACCCAAAAACCAAAAAGCAAAATGTGCTTCATATGATTGGGAACGGGGTCTCGGTACTTGTCACAACTGTAATTCAACTTTTCAACTTCACACTTACAAACGTAAAGGTGATACAGTGAAGGTTTATGAAAGACCTAAAGATAAGGTTATAAAACCGCCTGATACTAAAGTTGTACAATGGTTTAAATCAAGAGGTATATCTCAGCAAACTCTTACCGATCTTCGGGTCGGTGAGGGCGCTGAATATATGCCACAAACCGGTAAAACCGAGAACACAATAAAGTTCAATTATTTTATAGGCGGTGAATTAATAAATATTAAATACCGCGATGGAAGAAAGAACTTTAAATTATATAAAGGAGCTGAGAAAGTATTTTATAATATTGATAGCATTGTAGGTTATGACTCTTGTGTCATAGTTGAAGGCGAAATGGACGTATTAGCTTTACATGAAGCTGGTATTACAAATGCTATATCTGTACCAAACGGTGCTACATTAAATACTAATAACTTAGATTATCTTGATAATTGTATAGATTATTTTGAAGATAAAGACAAAGTTATATTAGCTGTAGACTCAGACGAAGCTGGTCAAGCATTACAAGCAGAACTTATAAGACGATTAGGTTCTGAAGTATGTTACTTAGCTACGTTTGATGATTGTAAAGATGCTAACGAATATTTACAAAAATATGGAAAACAAAAATTGGCAGAGCGTATTGAAGGGTCAAGACCGGTACCACTTGAAAATGTCACGACATTTAGGGACATTGAAGACGAAGTCACGGACTTTGTTCGTAACGGGTTTAAACCTGGATATCAAGTTGGTCTTCAAAATTTTGATGACATCTTTTCAACTTATACTGGTCAGTTTATTACTGTCACTGGTATTCCAAGTAGCGGGAAGTCGGATTTCGTCGATCAGATGGTTGTTGGCTATAACCAAAACTATGGCTGGAAAACGGCGTTCGCTAGTCCGGAAAATGTACCGACTTACCTTCACGCACACAAGTTAATGCGTAAGGTTTGGCAAGGTATGCCAACGTCAGCAGACATACACGGTGAAAAATGGAATAAAGTAGCAGATCACTGTAATACAAACTTTTTTCATATTGATATGGAAAGATACACGCTTGAATCAGTGCTTAAAAAAGGTGCTGAGCTTGTTAAGCGTAAAGGTATTAAATGTTTAGTTATTGACCCATTTAATAAAGTTAGAGACGTAGACTGTAAAACAGAAGACGTTAACCGTTATACAATGGAATATTTAACTAAAATAGAAATGTTTGCTAAAAAGTTTGATGTACTAGTTTTTATAGTAGCACATCCAACTAAAATGTATAAAGACAAAGACGGTAAAATTGAAGAGCCAACAATGTATAATATAAAAGGCGGTGGTGAATGGTATGATGCTAGTTATCATGGTATATTAGTACATAGAGATTATGAAGCTAAAACTGTAAAAGCTAAAATACTTAAAGTTAAGTTTCAAAATCTAGGTGAAAACGGAGCTGAGGCATATTTTAAATGGGAACCAAAGTCTGGTTGTTTTATACCTCATGAAGAAATAAATGTAGCAGATGATAAAATGCCGTGGGAATAAATGGCTTGGAAAAAAAGTAAGATAAACATGGGTAAGT
>JAAXIF010000038.1 GCA_012270485.1 Sphingobacteriales bacterium
TACTTACAGGCATTCCTAGTGGCGGTATTAGCCCACTAGCACAGTTGACTCCTGAGCAACAAAGAATGCAAATGGGCGCACAAGCGGCACAACGTATGAGTGGTGGATTACGCGGTGCTTTAGGTTTAGGTCCTACAACACAACAAAAAATAGCTACAGGTATGGCTGATAAACAAAAGGCTCAACAAAAAGCCTTTGCTACATATTTGTCAGCTAACTATCCTAACTCAGGTTTAGACGTATTAGCAACTGAAGGTGTCGTTACCCCTGCAAACTTTAAGGACTTCCTAGCGGAAAAACAAGGGGCTAATCTAAGACAGGGCAAAAGATATACTGTTAGAGATGAAGAAGGTAATATGTTTGCCGCTTCTACTACTTTTAGTAACGTAACTGGTGCTTTTGATACTGTTTATGCTCCTTTAGGTACTACAACGGCTGATTCACCTGTTGGGGACATAGAGATAATTACTGAAGCAGGAGTCAGTTTTGCAGAAAAAGAAGAAGCTAAGATAAAAACTGCTGACCAAATTAACAATGACAAACTATTTGGTCAAGCCCGTATGGATGCTTTGGGTGCTAAGTATGAAATCGAAGATAATCTTATCGGTCTTCAAGAAGGTTTAGAACTTTTAGATACAGTAAAAACAGGTGGTCCGATAACCAACATGACAGCAAGTGTACAGAAGTTCTTAGGTACTACTCCTGCTGACAGAGCAGAGTTAGAGTTTAGACTAGCAAATAGAGTATTAAGCAATCTTAAGTCTACCTTCGGTGGTGTTATCTCTGAGGGTGAGAGAGAATACTTGATTGACATCAGTGCTAACATTAGGAAAGGTAATGCAGGTAACAGAGCAATACTTAACTCATTGTTAGAGATACAGAAAAGGGCTAAGATAAGAAATGACTTAATCCTTAGTTCAAGAAACTTTGATGAGTACAACAATACAATAATGGGTTATGATTTTAAAGACCCCGTTGTTGATGAGCAAGACGAAGATGTAATTGACTTTGGAGACTTATAATGTCTGAGACACAAAGTGTAAGACTACCTAACGGTCAAATAGTTAAGAATATTCCTGTAGGTATTTCTCAAGCAGAACTACAGGATAAACTTATTAACAGCGGTAGAGTAAGTGCTGACGTATTTAAAACGGAAGAACCTGCGCCTGTTGTAGAACAAGAGGACTTGCCTTTCTACAAAGACGTATACAATGCTGTTAAAAACAATTTAGACATACCTGCTAGTATCTACGGTGGTATCAAAGGGGCGCAGTATGGGGCTAGATTTGGTCCTAAAGGTGCGATTATTGGTACTATTGTTGGTGCAGTCCCTACGGGAATTGCGGGAAATTTAACCTCTGATTTACTTCAAAGCGAAGAGCCAGACTACGGTAAAGCTGTAAACGAGGCTCTTATAGGCATGGGGTTTGATGCGGCTACTTTAGGCACGTTCAAGCTATTGAAGCCTTTATATCTTTCAGCACAAAAATCACTAGGGTTTGGTGCTAAAGAAACAGCAGAGCAGATAGCTAAAGAAATAAACAAAGTAAGTGCCGCAGGTACTCCAGAATCTCTAAGAGCAACACAAGAAATTCTTACGGAGCGTGGTGCGTCTTTGACTCAGTTTCAAACAGGTCAAGCACCGTGGTGGGCTGTCTTTGCTGAGAAGCTAGGCGAGAGTGGTATATTGTCTAAGCAGTTTGCTGACCAAAACATAGCCAACGTAAACCGTGCGGCATCTGAAGCTATACAAGAGTTGACTGACGGTATTGCATTGAGAACAACAGCAGACTCTGCTAGTATTGGTCAGGGCGTTCTTGACGTTGTGTCTTCAGCTAGAGTAGCACTACAAGATGCTTATGGTGAAGGACTAGACGATATATTATCTAAAGTAGGTAACAAGCAAGTTGACATCTCTGCCATCAAAGCACCTTTACAGAAGTTCTTAAATAAAGATGTTATTGTTAGTAGAGGCTTTAGCGAGACTGTTGACCCTAAGACAGGTAAAATAGTTAAAAAGCCTTTCACTAAAGAAACAACAGCATTATCTGAAGATTCTTTAAACTACATTAAGCAAAACATAGCACCTTTCTTAGATGCTCCTATGATGGATGTACGTTCTTTGTTATTGCTTGATAAAAGGCTTTCTAAGGAACTTCGTCAGCTAGGTGATATAAAAGGTAAGAATTACAACGAAGCGGCTCACAGAGAAATAGGGGAGCTTCAGGACATACTCAAGGACACAATGGTTCGTATTATCGGACAGGCTGACCCAAAAGTAGCCCAACAGTACAAAAACTTGAAGAGTTCCTATAAGCAGGGTCTTGAGGGTTTGTTACCTAAAATAAATAAAAATGTAATTCTCAGGGCAGAAGGTGCAGACTACGATGCTCTTGGTAATTTACTAGTCAGACAAACCAATGTAAGTAAAATACAAGCTATGTTAAGTAGTGTAGACGAGGCTTATAGACAACTAGGAAGAGCAGGGGCTAAAAAAGGGGACATACCTTACAATACAGCTAAGGATGCTAAGAAGGCAATCAGAGCAGGATTTATTAAGAATCTCTTGCCTGACGTAGGTGAAGCAGGTTTTGATATAAAAACATACAGAAACCTAGCCAAAGAGTACGCTAAACCTAACAATGATAAACGACTTAAGGTTATCATGGGTGAGGACTACGGACGAGTTAAGCAGCTATTCAATTTGTTTGCAGAAGCCAGTGAAAGTCCTACAGGTAACTTAGGTACTATCTTCCTACGGGGTAAGGAATACTCTTCTCTTAGTCAGCTTGTATCCGCAGGTGTTGTCACGGGAGCAGGTGGCGTAGCAGGGGGTGTTGCAGGTGCTTCACTGGGTCTAGGTGCTGTACTTGGTATACCTTTTGTTCTAGCCAAAATTACTTCTAGTCCTAGAGCAGTAAACAGACTGTTAGCTTTTGAGAAGAAACAGTTTAAATCGCCAGAAGCAATGGAAACAGCTAGTCTTCTTGTTGTTAGTGACATCATGGAACTATTGACTGATGAAGAGAAAGCTGAAGTTCGTGAAACTTTAAGACCTAAGGATTAATAATGACTCTACCCCAAAGCAGTAGTTGGATTGCAGACATTCTGGCAACATTACCTGACGATAAAAAACAGGAGTTTGTTAAGGACTTAGCTTATAATCAGCTTTCCTTCGCTCCTGTGTCTGGTGAAGTTATAGCCGCTAAGGAAGCCAAAGAGTTCTTTGACAAAGGTAAGACAGGGATGGGTATGTTGGCAAGTCTAGGTGCTTTGCCGCTTGCAGGTCCATTTGTACGCCCTGCGTTAAAAGGCATTGGTAAGACCGCGGGGGCTGTAACTAAACCTCTAATGAAGCTACGCGACCCTGAGTTACGAGGGAATGTCTTAGCGGGTCAGAGTAA
>JAAXIF010000081.1 GCA_012270485.1 Sphingobacteriales bacterium
TATTGGATTTACGAAGGTTAAACAAAGCCCCTCATTGAGGGGTGGTTACTGATAAAATTAAACTAACGATTATGAAAAAGTACAGAAACGCCAATGGCGATATGTGTTACGTGTTCGCTTGGAAATCCGGTGGTGGTAACAGCGTGTTTGCAGAAAGCAAACAATCTGCTCTTAGAAGAGCTAAAAAATTTGGTGCGGGAACGCACGACAGAGACGGGTACAAATACGACAAGCCTTTTACCGATAGAGAGGTGCTTGTGCCGGATGAAAAATCGATCAGGTCTGTAACCTTTGAAGAGTACAAAGAATTTGATAGAGGTTTGTACCTGATGAGCATATAAAATCGGAGTAAAGACAACTCTCGGATGTCTTCGGGAGTGAGGGGTATTCTGCCGTAACAAAATTCAATTTAGGTCAAGGTGGACTCCGAGCCCAAAAGTATGGGTATCATAACGCCAAAGATTACCAAAGACTGACAGCAAGGAAAGACTTGCGGGTTACTGAATTAAATATTACATTTGGCTTATGATGATAGAATTAAATAAATCCGACTTAAAAGCTATTAAGATGAGTTTAAAGTTGGTGTTAGATGATTTAGAGGAAGAGTTAAACATTTATGAAAATTCCGGTATGGATGAGGCATCTTCAATATCTAGGGAGGTATTATCCGATTTATATAATGTGCTAGAAAAGGTGCGAAAAATTAATGACTTATGAAATTAGCTGTTGATATCAAAAGAAAGTTTCCAGACCTACAAATATTTGATAGAGGCGATACAGTTTTTGTGAAGGTTGTATTGTACAAGGAAAATCCTGAACTTATGGAGGTGAGGGTAGAGCAAAAAGAAACGGAGAGTATATTCTCAAAAGGCTCACGTGAGTATTGGATTACCTCTAGGGTAGTGTCTATACCTGACTTACCAGAACTGCCTAGGTCGCTAAACGAAGGCACTAAAGTGGTAAATAATAAGGCAGACCTATACAAAGAGATTAACGAGTTTTTAAACTACGCAAGAGCACTTTAGGGTGCTCGGTTACTGATAAATTTAAATTAAATGACTATGATTAAAGAATGTTTTAGCAGATTAAATCTGTTATCCGTGTTTATTTTATTGTTATTGTTACCAATGGCTGTAGGCTACTTGTTGGTAACAGCAATAGATTTTTTACTAACTAAAATAATCAAATCCTTATGCTAGATGAATTGAAATCTGATCTTTATTCAGTGCTCGACAGAGTCAAATTAAGAGCCCGTCTTGCCGACAGGATTCTAGATGCTTACGACATTGAACGTGTAGAAGCGCTTATGGCGCAGATTGAGGTATTTACTAGACAACATCACAGCAACTGCGAGTAAATACTGAAGACTTTTGATATTTAACTTTTTTGTATATATTTGCACCCACAGACAATCCTTCTCGCCAGCTTGATTGTTTTGCAAGTATACATTTAAGACTCTAGTAGGAGTAGCTGAGGGCGAGACAGCGAAACAACTAGGGTCTTTTTTGTTGCTTCGTATTGGGCGCAACTACAAAAGCCCTTGCCTTTGGAAGAGATGGTTACTGAAAATAGCTTCGCCAATACTCCGGATATGTTATACGCACCGGAGATTATAAAATGCGTATGCAACTAGCTGATTGATTCAGTGACGGCGTGGAGACTTGCGTCTACAGGTTTGCGATGCTGTGAGCGAAGAACTCATACGAAAGCAGAAGCAGTACCCGAGTTGAGTGTTTCTAAATTCCTCCCTGATGGGGGGAAGGGGGGTCTTTTCACTTAACTTGGGTAAGCTCAGCTGTTCACTCAGAATCTATACTTAAGCAGTATACATTACAATGAATTGTTATCAGTAGGGTGATGTGCAGGGCTATTGAAAGCCCTAGCACGAACCCGAAACAAATAAAAAAAACACACTGCAAAACTTGTTATCCACAAGGATAATAACTATATTGCACCTGATTTAGAAGTCTAACTTAAATTAAATTATATGACTCTAGGAGAAAAGCTGTCTATGATACAGCAAGAATTCAAGGCTAAAAAAAGCCGTTACAACAGCTTCGGGAAGTACAACTTCCGTTCAGCTGAAGATATCTTAGAAGGACTCAAGCCCTTCAATAAAAAGTACAAGGTACACTTCGTTATTAATGAGGTGTGCAATTGTGAATACTCTTTGCCGGTGATTGAATCACACGCAAGAATCGTAGACAATGAATCTAACGAGAGCATAGGGGCAACAGCTATCGTTGGTGTTGACCTAAATCAAAAAGGTATGCAGACACCTCAAGCATTCGGTAGTGCCTCTTCTTACGGGAAAAAGTACGCACTAGGAAATCTACTATTGATTGATGATACAGCTGATGCTGATGCAACCAATACACACGGAGGGAGTAGTGCTCCAAAAACCACCTTTAAGAAGGATGATAGTTTTAAGCAGTCTATAGATTACTTAAAGTCTACACCTGATGCAAACAAGGGAGCTGTATTACAGATGATTCTCGACAAATACGGGAATAAGTTTACAGACAAGCAAGTTGAGGCACTTAGAAAATTAGTATAAACATATAAAGCGGTAGCAACGAGATGTCACAGGTATGTGTATAGATATGAGTTTTTGAATAAAAGAACCCTGAGTAATGACGAGCAATGCAAGATCAAAGTCACCGCTTTATTTTTTAACTAACAGATATGGAATTCGCTAAGAAACTAGTAGAAAGAACGGGTAAGCCTTACCTTTCTTACTCCGCCTTGAAATATGCCGCAGATGGAGGAAAACAGCAAGATATGAAGCTGTTTGAACTCTATGTTCGTGGGTTACTGAAAAAGAGCAGTCCAGCATTAACCTTTGGTAGCTTATACGATATGATGTTACTAGAACCTGAAAAGGTAAATGATACCTTTTTTGTTTTAGACGACTCCGCTATCTTACAAGAGCTATCAGGAGAGTATAAAAACCCTAGAGCTTCTAAATCGTACAAGGATTGGAAGGCATCACAACAAAATGATGAAAGGACTCAGGTCACTGAAGATGATTGGCAGATGGCTGTTGATATGATCAACCGCCTTGATGCCTCTGAGGTAGTAAATCCTGATACCGGTGAGCTTATACCCGTGCGAGACTTCCTAAAAGGAGAAGCACAAGTAGAGTTTAACACTTGGATAGATGATATACCGGTTCGTGGTTTCTTTGATGTAAAAGGTGATGGGTTTGTTACTGATAGCAAATCCACACGTAGCGTATATGGATTCCCGTATGATGTGAAGTCTTTTGACTACGACATTCAGGCGTACATCTATACTCAGGTAGCTGAAACAGACACGTTCTATTGGGTAGCTCAGGGCAAATCAAGCCCGTACCTGACAGCTGTATACAAAGCTTCACCAAAGATATTAGCCTCTGGAGAGCGAAAGTTCTGGTCAGCTATAAAAAACATTAATAGATGGCTTGATAATCCAACTAAAGAAACGGATACCTTCGCTATTTACAGAGAAATTTGATAATAAACTTGTGTATTAACCTGAGACTTTTTAAATTTGTCTCAATATTTTAAATAAATTAGTTATGGCAGAAGAGAAAATTTTTGCAAACGGGTTCTCTTTCAAGAGAAACAACAACGCACCCGATTTCATTATCGGTAAGCAGTCAATCAAGGTTGACGAAGCAATAGCCTTTTTACAGGCTAAGCAGAAGAATGGTTGGGTAAACCTAGAAATCAAGCAAGCTAAAGGTGGTAATTACTATACGGAGCTTGATACCTGGGAGCCAAAAGAAACAGCTAATGCTGGTGGGCACAACCCAAAATCCACAACGGGTGACTTACCGTTCTAAACAAGTTATCAGTGGTAGGGGCGGAGTTGATAAACTCCGCCTACCTATCTATTATTTAGAGGTTGAACTAGCCTATTTCAAGGCAAAGAGCTGGAGAAAGATCGATACCTGGGCAGTAACATTCGTAGACGATAAAGACAAAATACTTAAAGATGACTTTGTCACCAACAGCAAGCTTAATGATGAGATATACGGATCTAAATTCAAGGGTCAGCGTGGTCTACGCATTGACAAAATACACTCTAAGAAACAGATAGGAATTACAAATTGGTAAATAGAAAGACTATGAGCCAGATGAAGCAGTTTCTACGTATCGCAAATGCTAGACTCAAAACCATCTACCCAAACAAACAACAACGTAGTGCTTGGGTTGCCAAAATGTATGTAAGATGGCAAGAGAGAAAGAAAAAATAATGATATCAATAAAATGGGAAACTTAGCAGGAGTATTATTGATTTTAACCTACGTATTAGGTGGGCTTTTTATATTGTATCAAGTAATAAAAGAAGATAAATGAGAAAATCTTATAAAGATTTTTTAAATAAATCAGATATCAATTTTTTAAATAAACTTCCACTAGGAGGACTCCGGAGTATAAAAAATGATAGCAATGAAGTCATTGATAAAATAATCGAAACCCTATCAAATGACTTTAAGTTTATCATCAAAGACAAATCTTACTGGGCTATAGAGCAAAAATCAGAAGGTCATCAATGGCATAAAGATACAGGAAGCAATAACCATATGCTTTGGTGTGAAGTTGGTTGCACTATGTTACTTGATGGTGAATTTGAAGGAGGTGAAACACTATACAGAAAGGATGGTGTAGAGCGAGTTATAGAGAGAAGTAGCTATGAGTTGTTAGCTCACACATCAGATGAAGAGCATATGGTTAAACCAAGCGATGGAAATAGGAAAGTATTATTAATTTTTATATAATGGCATACTCAGATAACCCTAACCACAAAAAGATTATCGACTGCGTTCTGGAGCAAAACGCAAAGCTGTTCCAAAACTTAGGAATCGATAGCTCTAAATCAGATTACGAAAAAGCAAAAATTGCTGAGCGACAAAAGCTTAGACGTATCGTTGATTTAGATCCAGAAAAGATTGGTAGATTAATTAAAGATTCTCTAGATGACTAAAGAAGATATCAAAAGAATTTGTGACAATACAAAAAACCTCCTTATCAAAAAGAACGAAGCCTATGGAGACAGCGCACTAAACCCAATAGGTATTTTTGGGGACAAAGATGCTGTCGTGTCTCTAGGCGCTCGTATGGATGACAAGTTAATGAGACTTAAAGGTATCGGAATCAATAAAGATTGTGTAGATACGCTTTATGATTTGCACGGATACATAACTTTACTTATCATTGCAATTGAAAGAAAAGAAAATATCAACAGTTTAGATGCTATTTGTGATGACGATAGCAACACTAAAAATTTAATTAATAATGCTAGAGAAGACAGTAACGATGTTCAAGGACATCAGAGAAACAACCAATCCCAAATACACTACAATCAAAATCTCACTGGAGCGTATCAAGAATGGCAAGCAGAAATCCTTGATAGAGAGAGTAAGAGGGACACACAGCGTAGATCAGAACGGGAATCCAATACCTGATAAAGATGCTAAGAAGGAGCTTCCTGTTGTTATGTACAGCGGTAAGTTCTGCGGAAGAAAAGATGAAGACCTCCAAGAACCTAGCAGTGTTATGGTTCTTGACTTTGATCACATAGATGTTGTAGGAGCTAAACGTGCGTTAGCCACAGACGATTATGTCTTAGCTTGTTGGGTTTCTCCTAGCGGAGATGGACTCAAGGCTCTTGTCAAAATATCTCACCCTAGAAAACATCGAGACCACTTTAGAGCAATGGCATCCTATATGGATCGTCAGTACGGACTAGAAGTAGACCCTACAGGTCAAAATGAATCTCGTCTATGCTTTGAGTCCTATGACCCTGATATTATAATCAATGAAGATTCTAAAGTATTTACAGCTATACTTTCTGAACGTGTAGAAAATCAAAAGATACATACAGCATCTAATACAGATTATAATAAATTAGCAATACTTGCCTCTATGATAAGGCGTGCTGAGGATGGAGAGAAGCACGCAGAGCTTCTAAAAGCATCAAAGCTTGCCGGAGGATTTATATCTTCAGGTCGGGTTGAGGAGGAAGAGGCTATTCGTGTATTAACCAAAGAGATATTGAAACGAGATGTTGATAGCGAGGATTTAGCTGTTAACACAATTCGTGAAGGGATAGAATACGGCAAGAATATGCCGGTTCAGGACGTGGTAGATAGTGAGAATAGAGTAAAGCGTGAAATGCTAATCAATGACGGGGATATGTCCTTCGTCTCTGATGAAGACTCGGACTTTGACTGGATTAGAAAGTTTGCTACTGGAGAGATTCCTAAAGGTCTCGACACAGGAAACCCTAGGCTTGACCAATACTTTAGATATAAGCCTGAGTTTGTTATCATCAATGGACACTCCAACGTAGGTAAGACTACTATGGCTTTATATATGATGGCTAACGCCTCTAGACGTCACGGATGGAGGTGGATAGTCTACAGCTCAGAAAACAAGACAGCGGCTATTAAAATGCGTCTGATGGAGTTTGCACTAAATACTCCTATAGATGATATGAATACAGAAGAAAGGAACATAGCATTCAAATGGGTTTCTCACCACTTTAAGGTGATTAGCAATGCGGATGTATACAGCTATATGGATCTCATCATTTTTGCTGAGAAGCTTATACAATATGAAGGCAACTACCACGGATTCTTTGTAGACCCTTATAACAGCTTGAAAATACAGCTAAACCAAGGTGCAGCTATCTCTACACACGAATATCATTACGAAGCGGCTAGCGAGCTGTTGACTTTCGCCAACAGAAACGATATGGCTATGTGGTTAAACGCACACTCTGTAACTGAAGCGCAACGCAGAAAGGGAGAGGATGGATTACCTGTAGCTCCATTTGCTGAGGATACTGAAGGTGGGGGCAAGTTCGTGAATAGGGCTGATTCCTTTTTAACCCTGCATAGACGGGTTCAAGCACCAACCTCTGAAGAAAAGCGTACTATGGAGTTTCACGTCCGCAAGGTACGCTCGCAAGAGACCGGCGGTGAGCCTACACCTTTTGATGAGCCGTTCATCTTTAGGATGAACGTAAAACGCACTGCATTTGAGAGTATGGACAGCTACGGAAGGCTGTTTGAACCTATAGATGTGAAAAATACTCAGCAATTCTTGGATATCTAGTAATTTTATACTAGATTTGTTAAATGCAAATTGAATATAATGAAGTTACCATCGTTCTTCCAAAGCCTCCAAGCCTTAATAAATGGTATTCGGGAAAGCATTGGGCGGTTAGAAAAAAACAAAAAGAAACGTACTGCGAAGCGATCAAAAGTCAACTTCAAACAATCGATTCATTTACTATGGATAGATTTGCAATTGATGTTCAGTATAACTGTAGGTATGACGTTGACAATGCTATTACTTGTGTCAAGTTTCTTGCGGACTATCTACGTGGGGATGACTACGTTATTGACGATAATACGAAATACTTTTTCTCGCAATCAACAACCTTCAACCCAGAATTAAAAAAAGATGAGTTCAAAGCTACAATCAAGTGCTATGGATACAGCATCCGTGAGTAAGTCCTACTATACGGCTCTATCTATGGTTCACGAAATGACCAATGAATTATACGAGCAAGTACACACTGATGATGGAGAGCCTATATTAAATGAGGAGTACCTTTATAATGCTATACAGCAGTATAAAAAAATAGTTCGTGGCGAGCTAGATATGATTAAATCAGCAGCAGCACAGTACCGTGAGTCAAAATAAATTGGTATTGGTTTTTCTTGACGCATTACAAGGTGTCAATTTTCATAGACTGCAAACTCCTTTCTTGCGTTTAATATCTCAAGGGATGGATGTTCATTTCTTTAAAGATTTTGATGAACTTAAAACATTCAATACAGATTTTATATCTCATATTGTAGTGTCTAGAAGGTGCACTGTAAACAACTACCAAGCTTTTAAGGCTTGGTTAGTTCAAAATGATATAAAACTTGTTTTAGATCTTGATGATTATTGGGAGCTCCCTAAACACAATGAGGCTTATAAATTCTATAAGAACATAAAGTCTACGCAGATATTAGAAACTATAAAAATGTGTGATATTATCTGGACTCCTTCTAGATACCTAGGCAATCGTATGTCTATGGTTAATCGTAAAGCAGAAGTTTACATCATACCAAACACTTTAGATCTAAATCATAAGCAGTGGAAGCAAAGAAAAAAACCAAGCAAAGAAGTGAGATTTGGATATGTAGGAGCAAAGAATCACGGAAGAGATATAAATGAGATATCTTACACCTTTGAGGGTAAACAAATGTATTGCGTAGGTCTTGAAGATTATCCAAAAAGATTTAAAGCTTCACACATTTTAAATACAACCACTATTGGAGATTATGGGAAGCTGTATGAAAATTTTGATGTTTCACTAGCACCGCTCCAGGGAGGAACTTTTAATAAGTGTAAAAGTGATTTAAAAGTTGTTGAAGCCGGATACACAAGAAGCTCAATTATAGCATCCAATACTACACCTTATAAAGAATCTATAAAAAATAACGTGACAGGATTACTTTGTTCTTCTTCAAGGGATTGGAAAAATGCTATTGAGTCTATGACTAAAGAAAAACATAGAGAGCTTTCAGGTAACTTAAACAAGCATATAAAAAAGAATTATGATCTTGATAAGCTTAATAAGATAAGAACTGATTCACTAGGATTGTAATATGTTTTCTCACGAAGAGTATCTGTTTGCCGCATTAAAGGAAAGTTTTTTACCAGACTTAAAGTCTAGTGAAGCGGCAACATCTAGATACGATTGCTATTCTCTAATACACAATATAGATATAGAGTTAAAGTGCAGAAAAAAACACTATGACGATCTAGTGATAGAGAAGGGTAAGTATGATGCACTCGTATCACGTGCTTTGAATTTTGGAACGCTTCCGGTATATATAAATTCAACACCTAAAGGGGTATGGGCATTTCGTTTACTGGATATAGGTGAGCCTGTTTGGGAGACTAGATCTATGCCAAAAACATCTGAGTTTTCTCAGCGTCAATTTATAGAAAAAGTTGTAGGATATTATCATATAGATACAGGGTCTGAGTTAACAGATAAATTTAAATAAATATTTGGATGTGCACCTATATTTTGTATCTTGCACCTCCTTTGTTTAACATTTAAAATATATCAGATGGCTCAAGACATCAACTCAACCGACTGCTTCGCTGACTTCATTGACGAACTAGAAACCAGTAGTAAAAACGATAATGCTTGTAGCATTGATAATCCAGATTGTGAAGGCTGTGGAAGCTAATATAATTTAAGAGAGGGGTATATCCCCTCTCACCAACTTACTTAAATTGACTATGAGAATAACAGAGGATGATATTAGGAAGTTCTTTCCTAGAGATATGCGATTCACGCACTATGTAGCTAGAAAATTTGGCTACACATTCAAAAATAAATTTCACGTTGAAAAAGCTAACCACATAGCTCTAGAGGGTGTAATGTCCTTATACAATAGAGGTGTAGAGTTTAAAGACAGATCTCATTTAGATGGGGTTGTAGTTAACGCCTTTAAGTTTTCTATACTGAACTCTTTTAAAATTAAAAAATCAGATAAGTTAAATCTCATTTTTGAATCAGAGCTATTTGATTATAATCAAGACTTAACAGGGTATAGTAAGTATCAACAAACAGCTGTTGATAAATCATATCATCATTATGATAACACCGTAGATGTAATTAAAGATGAACTACTTTCTAAGCTAAAGAAATTTGATGCTGATGTATTTAAATTACTTTACGATAAACAGTTAAAACAAGTAGAGATATCTAAAAAATTAAATGTACCTTTCAGAGAAATAGAAAAATCAAAACTAAGAATTAAAACTAAATTAAAACAAATAATAAAAAATGAAAGAGATCAATTTAGAAAAGCAAAAAATCAATTTAGAGATGACCAACAAGAATTTGTTGTCAGAAAGAACAGTACACAGACTAATAAACCACTACAAAAAGAATCATCAAATAGATATTCTAAACAAAACAAGAAGACAAGAGACTGTGGTGGCTCGGCAATGCTTTGGATTAATACTGACGCATAAATTTAACTTTACGCTATCTCGTGTTGGAGATATTCTTAACTGTAATCACGCTACAGTAATACACGGAAACAAGAATGTAAAACAGTTCATAGAACTGAAATACAATGACTACATTGACGCAATGTTAAACTGGAAGTTTATATTCGATGAGAACCAGCTGTATTTTAATGAGGGCTACTCTACATCAAGCGCTATTGAAAACAGGATTATGAGTATGATCACAGAGTCAATAGAACTGAAGGTATTAGATAAAGAAAACGCTTCAGATATGTTGAGAAGACTGTTAGAAACATTAAACAAATAGATATATAGTGTGATAAATTAAACACTATATTTGAACTATATATTACTGCTTTTCTCATAGTCATCTCTAAGCAGAGAAGGGCTCCTTAACGGGAGCCCTTTTTATTTTTACCTCTAGCGTAACAACATTTACCGTCACACTCTTTAGGTTCTACTTCACAATATTTTATTTTTTCTTGGACAACCTTTTGTCTTTTTGCCATATTTTATTTTTAACGATATCCTAATAATTTTAATATTACCTTGTACCCTATAAATAAAAACACTGCGTAGAGCAACCAACGCTGCACAACCTGCATTGGACTTTCTTTCTCAACGTAAGTAATTTTTTCATAAGGAACCTCAACGATACTAATAATCGTATCCGAGTCGCATACTGCGTCTATAGTAACCGTGTCGTTTACCTTTACTAACTGTACCTTCAGACGATCCTTCACCAGTGTTATAGTGTCGTGTTGCTTCAAAGTCACAGTATCCGTGATAGCCACAGGCGGCGTTACAACCGTGTCCGCTACAACCATCGTGTCTTTTTGAAGTATCATTGGTTCCTTCTGCACCGCTTTCTTTAAGTGCCATTGAGCGCTGCAACTCATTAATAAGCTTATCAGCATTAACTTTACCAGCCATTTCATATTATTATTTAGATTTATTCCTATTCTTTCTCAGTTGTTCTTTCGCTTTTTTAAATATAGATGCTTGCTTTGGCTTGCCTCCATACTTAGATCTTTGCTCAGCAACGGTAAGTATCTGTATCTTTCTAGCAAAAGGCTTGTTTATGTTCATCACCTTTTTAACTGTTGCTCTTGCATCTTCAACTGTTGCATACTTTATGCTAACGGTATCCTTAGGATTTTCATCAGTATATAATCTCCTGCCGCTACCTTTTGGTTTCTTGCCTGTGCCAACTTTAGGATCTTTTTTTACTTTCATATCGTATCAAAATCAGTATATGTGATGGTAACTTCTTCTCCTTCTACTAACGCTTTCGCAATTTTTGGATACACTCTCTTATAAGCATTAACAGATGAACCAACGAATCCATCACTAGAACCAAAGTTTGTTTGTTGAGTATTACCAAGAAGTAAGCACCCAGCAGTATGTTCATCAGTATTACCAGTGTGAATAAGGATATACTCAAAATTAGGTACATCACGTACCCACAGCATTCCTTTGTGCATCTCCCCATACTTTTTTAAGTATCTACCGTGAAATCCTCCAACCTTGCGGAGAGTAATCCTGTATGTTCCTGCTGGAACTCTAGTTTCACCGTATTCTTTGACGTCCCTGTGCTCATCTTCAAGGGTGTAACATAAGAATCTACGCCCGTCTGTGACATCGAATAGTAATCCATTAGTTGAATCTTTTTGGCTGCTAAATCGTAATACTTCTAACTTCATTTATTTTCTAAATCTTCTATAAACAACTTCCTGCTCTTGTCCACCTTTATTTATTGCTGTCCTCTTTATATCTCCGCCAATGCTTTTGTAGTTGCGACCTACGCCTCTTGACTTAGCATCTAACTTTTTAAGAGCAATGCCCATATCCATAGATGCACCTGTAACAACAGTATCTGTCGCTGGATTAAAATCTGGATATAAACTTTGTATGAACTCTAGACTTTCAGCTTTTTCTCTAGTTAAAGGCTCTTCTTTCTTTTTATTTTTCTTTTTGCCTTTTAAAATACCACCTACATCATATAGGTTTTTTTTCTTCTTTTTTACTTTCATTACTCTGATTTTTTAGTTGCGAATTTTTCTAACCCTGCAATACCAAAAGCACCAAGAGTTACCACAACAAAGCTGTTGTATGTAAATTCATTAATAGGTAGGTCTGCACCAAACGCACCAGTAATTACATCAGTGAGCATAACAGCTACCATTACAGCAAATGAAAGAAAACCTATAATGGTTTTCTCATTCCAGTCATTGTCGTCTTTAAATATTTGTACGAACTTTTTCATAATTGTTTATTTTATTTTATCTATTTCAAACGTTGTGTATTGCTTGTTGTAATTAGCAACAATCCTATATCTAGCACTTTCTAGTTTTTCAAGCATCGCCTGTTGTCTCTCAGGATCTTTTATCTTCATAGCCATATCTTCTCTTTCCTTAATTCTTCTCAGCTGTTTTCTTACGTTCTTGCCTAGATAATACATCTTGGAAATCTTTTTTCTATCTATAGGGTCTGTAACCATCCTAGCTTTAACCTCTTCAAACATTTGATTTACTGATACAGATCTACTGTAAAATTCTTGAACATTAGCATATTTTGGTACTTGACCGTAGAATATACGAAGGAATGGAACTTGTCTAGGCTCTAACTGTTCCCAATTACCTGTAATAACTTTGTCAATAACGTTGGCTGATCGACCTACAAATTTACCCATACCACCACTTAAAGATTCCATAACAAAGTCAATCTTGTCTGGGTTTACATCAATCGCTCCTGGTTTAAATTCTGATCCTCCTGTAACTTTATTCATAAACTTAACAAAATTCTGTGTCCATCTATTGCCACCTTTTCTACCAAGTTCTGAAGCTGGCTTTGGAGAAGTATCGAATGGGAAGTTTTTATTGTATATTGTTTGCCCAAAATAGTTTTCGTTTATAGCTAAGGCAGTAGGTATTTGTAAAGCAGTAGGCGTAATAAATTTCATAAGAAATTTATCAACATCTTTACTTGTTGGGAAATTTATAGGTAAGAAAGAACCTAGAGCTGCTTCTAAAATTCCAACAGCTGCTCTACCCGGAGTTTTTACTTTTTGAGTAGCGTCAGCTATAAGTGTTCCAGCAACATAAAAAATATTCTGACCGTAAGGTAAAGGAATCTTAAAGTAATCTCTTCCACTTCCTCCAAAAACACTTTTCATAATAATGATATTGCGTTCCTTCTCAAAGTCTGAAATTTTAGAGTAGAAGCTTTCTCCATCCTCATCATCTTCACTGCTTAACTCATTAAATACAGACAGTAGAGATCCAAGAATAAACAATCCTATAGCAATCTTCTGTGCTGTGGTTACGTGTAGTGATCTGTTGCCCTCACTATCTACTTTGTATCTAGGCTTCAATGCTCTTACCAATCTTGAAGTACCTTGAACCGATGCGTTGAAGAACAGGTATAATGAATTTCCAATCTGACCCCATTCACCGCTTTTGTTAAAGTTAACTGTTAACTCTTTTGCAAGCTCAGCGGCTTTGGCTCTAGAAACTCCAGCCTTTCTTGCATTAACATATGTAGAAAGACGTACAGCGTTTTCTATGGAAGAATTTAAACGCTCAACAAGATTACCTGCAGCTCGTATAGCATTTGTTCCCTTCCCTTTGATTAGGTTTTCAATATCATTCTGAACCTCAGAAGAAGACTTGCTGTAAAACCATTCAGTCTTAGCTCCATCCTCCTTAAATTCACGATAGTATTGATCCATCTCTTTATTCTTAGAGCCTTTCTTTTTACCGGTAATACCTCCCTCCACAGCAAAAATAGATCGCCAGGCTGGCAGCGTGTCTGAAACCACATTGGCTACAATATTCTTGTCTTTTAGAAGACCCTCAGTGATCTCCTGTTCTGCAAACAGGTTCATTACAGCTGTTTGAATATCCCTAGTGAAGTTAGTAAACACAAACCCGGGATTGTATGTAGTAATAAATGCACTCAACATTCTATTAAACGCTCCAAGATACTTAACCATAAAATCAGCCTTTACAACATTAGCTCCCTTTAAAGCTTCGGCAAGTCTAACATCTTTAAATCGTATAAACTTATATTCACCATCTATACGAACAGCTACTATTTTAGGATCAAGAAGGTAATCTGAAATAGTCTTTGCAGTACGTACAAGCTTACCTCCTCTTTCTTGAATTTTGTATTCTTTATTTATCTTTGGGTCTATAACCTTATATACATCCTCATTAGGGTTGTTCTTAGCTAGGTTGTAGAACCTGTTCATAACGTTGTTTTTCTCAGCTCTAATGATGGTAGTAGTATTAGCTATTACCGCTTGTGTTAGAGGATCGTCAGCTTTCGTCTTACGACCCTTTGCTCTCTTCTCTCTGCCTCTAACCTCTATCTTACGACCCCCCTCTATAATCTCTGAGTCTACCTCATCAAAAGATTCTGCAAAACCTCTTAAAGGAACATAGTTTTTATAGCTAGCTTCAAATGCCTCAATGGTTTCTGGTGTCTCTAATCCTGAATCAAGAAGTCGCTGTCTTGTATCAGCTGTTAAATCGTAAACAGCTTCAACAGCAGCTCTAAGCTTAGCTGGTAATTGAGAAGATTCTGGATCAACAACATCTAGTCCATACTCTGCAAGTATCTTTCTTGCCTCCTCGTCTGTCATACCAGAACCGTCTTTAACAGCTGCGTTCTCGTAGAAGAACTCGCTGGAAGACGTGCCATATATCTGTAATAGGTACTTGAGATTATCTTTTGTTAGAACTTCTTTATTGGATTCTATGTCAAGGTACTCTTGAGTAGTTATACCTAGCTGTTCAGCGATTTCTGATGGCTTAATCTTGAGCTTCTTTCTAAGCTTCGCTAGACTAGCACCAACATCTGTAGAAACTATACGTAAGTATCTGTTACGCTCTTGGGCGTGCATAGCATAGAGAAGTTCGTTAAACTTCTCTATCTTGATACCAGCCGCTTTAATTAGCTTCGCTATTTTAGCTACCTTCTCCTCTGACTTGTTCAGCTCTTCTTTAGCCTTACCGTGCATCAATGTCTCTGCATTTCTAAAGTCTTCATTTAGACCTACAGGCTTGCCTGAAGAGTGTTCAATATCTTCTTGAACAATAATTAGCCTTCTGAATTTATCTTGTATTCTCAACCTTGTAAGATCTACAAACTTTTCAAATGCCGTTCTAGGTCTTGACTTCCAACTTTTATTTTTTGATACCTGATTATCTACCTTGCTGTCTACATCTGATCCAAATATTTTTTTAGCAATAGACTCTCTACTTTCAAAAGCCTCGTTGGTCTTCTCGTCAATCTGGAATCTTACTGTTTCACCTTCAGCATCTTTGTAGCCTTCGACCTCAAACATTGGATCGGTCTTGTCTGCATATACTACATCTTTAGCATAGACTAAACCACCAATCTGAACGACCTCAGATGCATAAACAACAGGCTTACCATTACGTCTGTCATAAAAGAAGCTGTGGCGGAATGGATTCATACCAATCTGTCTCCAAGGAGAGCCTGTACGGTTTGCTCCCGGATACTTGTTTTCTATAGCTACAATCTCGTTAATTTTTTCAATGGCTGCAGCATCTTTCTCCTCTTTTGTTCTACCCTCAAAGTTCTTCCACTTACCAAGCATACGAGCAATGGTAGTCTTGTCTTGCTTAGTGGATTTAAAGTAAAATTTATTTGCATCATCTTCATTATTGAAAGTGCCAATCACTTTCCCAGTTTGTTCATTAACTACCTCGTAGATGATAGGATTATTCTCTAGATCCTCTTTGATAGCTTTAGAATGCTGTTCATATTTGAAAATGTCAATAGTATCAGAATCTAGTTGACGATCCAAAGTTTTTAGCATTTCCCGAAGATTCTTTTCGTCATAACGTCTTTTTACAACCTTAAGATTTCTAACCATATCCATATTCCTACCAGCAGCAATAAAGGCAGCCACCTTAGGGTTGCTGCCAAAGGTTACATCTGTAGCCCACGCAACAGATCCGTAGCTAATAGATTTACCAGCTTTTCCTTTATCGTGTATAGATACTATCCAAATGTTTTTATTTTTATATGCTGGGATATCTAGGCGTAGACCTATCTCTTTACCCTCTTCTATAGGTTCGTTTAATAGTTTAGCCTTGTTGCTATCTAAAGATTCTTTCATATCTTTAGTAGATGCAGGTAAGAAAAATCTAGTAATAGCTTCAATAGGTTGAGTAAGCTTGACTATATCTTGATATTCTTTATTGGTAATTTTACCCTCTAACAAATCTATAGCTGCTTGTTGAACAGGTGTAGCTCTATTTACAATAGCTGGGTTTACTTGCCCTCTACCAAATTCACTACGCTGCCAGTCTATCTGTTCTTTAGATACAACAGATGGCTCTTGGTTTGTAGGTAGGTTTGTTTCCCAGATAGAAGCGTACTTAATATGATAGTTCTTACCGGCTTTTTTCTTTAGTTCAGCAATCTTCTCTTTGCTTACTACTTGGGTAGGTACACGGCTATAGTTTTTATCATAAATAAACTTGCCGTCTCTGGCTGCACCAAACTCTACACGCACAGGCAGGTGTGTCATACCTAGCTGTCTTGCAGCTAGTACTCTATGATTTCCTTCACCGATCCATCCGAATCCACCAGCGTCAATATCTACGTATATAGTTTGATACCAACCATCAGTGGTGTTGAATCCCTCCTTTTTGAATCGTTCTGCGATTTCATCTACACGCTTCTTATCTCTAGCTGTTTCATAAAGACCACCACGATCTCCATCACGCATATCCATAAGATTATACAGCTTAGATACAGGCACGTAAGCCACACCACCTGTTTTGATAGCTGGATCTGTATTTCCCGGTGTTTCTTTCACCTTCATTTCAATACCAGCAAAGTCTATCTGTTCTTT
>JAAXIF010000021.1 GCA_012270485.1 Sphingobacteriales bacterium
TTCTTGCCGTTGGGCTTTTTCTTGCCGCCAGCTCCGTAATGACCAGGCATGACAAACAGGTGATGGGATGCACCCAGTCTAACGCTTACTTTTTCTTCTTACTAGACGCCTTTTTCTTACTCTTGCGGACGGCTTTCATGTAGCCCTCACATCGCTTCATTGCAGCACTCTTTTTATCGGCCATCTAGGTAAGCAATAACGATTGGCCTCATCCTAAACAGAGCGAGACGTGTATTCCAGTGTTACTTGGCGCCTGCTGCCCTCAAGTGACTTCCACCGAGGAAACTTGACCAGAATTGAAGGGTCGAGCACTTCTTCGGGCGGCTGCAGGGTTCTCCAGCGGTGGTCGCAGTCACGGCAAGTGCGGTCTCGTACTGAGTCCCCCTCTTGTGATGTGTATTTTCCGAGAACGCGGGTGTCGTTGGAGCCGCATTTGGGGCAGAGAGGCGCGTTCAGCGGACGAAACATCTTTAATAAAGGCGGTATGACGTAGTTCCCATGGCCTCAGGCTTGGCCAAGTTGAACTGCTGAAGCACAAGATACCCGAAGGCGTCGAAGGCGTGGTCCACTCCCAGATTTTTGTTAGGTAGGCCCGTTCCAGGGGCATAGGTCAGCGTCCGCAATGACTTGATTAGCTCTTTGCAGCGGGGGTGGATGTAGGTGCGGCGGGCTCCGCTCGCGTCGAGCAGTGCGGTGTTGACGGCTGTGATTTTGTCGCGGATCTTCCAGGGGGCTTTGGGGGATTGGACGGTAAAGCCGCTGCGGCGAAGGATCGTGTGGTCCGTGACGCCGACGCCGCTGGTTTTGCGGGCTCCACCCGTGGGGTCGGGGCAGGCAAGGACGCGGCGATCCACGCCGTAGCGGCGGGTTACTTCTTCTGCGAAGTCCCAGGTGGTTGCGCCGCCGCGCATCATGATTTCGTCGAAGACGTAGAGGGTGTCGTCTTTTCTGACGGCGCAGATGCCGGACATTGGATCGACGTTGAAGTCCACCCCTAGGAGGAGGGGGAGGACGGAGATGTCTTGGGCTTCGGTGGAGATGTTGGTGTCGTTGAAGCTGACAGCGACGAGGCCGGTGAGGTTCTCGAAGGACGCTTCGAATTCCTGGCGGAACGTGCGCGAATCAAGCTGAGCGCGGGCTGCTTCGACTTCATGTGCTGGAACGTTGCCCCCTTCGATCGTTGTGTAGCACCAGCGAATCCAATCGCCGGTTTTGTCTTCTTCGCAAAAACACCAGAGGTCGTAAAACCAGCTGGCCGTTCCATCCGGGGTGGAGATAAATAGTGCCCAACCTTGTTTGTCTGCGAGGGCGGGGCGAATGACCTCAAACCACACTTCTGATTCCATAAATGCGGCTTCGTCGAGTACAACTCCCGCGAGGGAGCGACCACGAAGAGCCATCGCATTTTCGGTGCCTTTTAGTTCGATTGTGGAGTCGTTGACAAGATCCAGGCGTAAATCGGTTTCGTTTTTGGCGCGGATGTATTCCTTGGGGATTATTTTCTTGAGCGTTTTCCAGGCGATGTCTTTCGCCATTCGGTAGGTGGGGGCGCAGTAAAAGAACGTCTCACCAGGGCGTTCCAGGGCTTTGGTGAAGAGTTCGATGCAGGAAAGATAGGATTTTCCGAAGCGGCGGCCTGCAACTAAGACGCGAAATCTATTTTTTGCGCTGAATACCTCGCCTTGCGCGGGGCGAAGGCTTATGTCGAGTGTTTTTGACGCCAAAGAGCGGTTTTACTCGGGTTTTTCGATTTTAACGTGGATTTCTGGCAATGTGCTACTTTCTTCGGGTTGGTCGCAACCGACCATACGCGCCAGGGAATCGAGAACGTTGGCGGCAGTTTGCATTTGACCGCGTTTTACGGCGGAATTGAACAGGCGGGAGCGCATGGAGAAGATGCGCGAGGCCATTTCGTCACGTTCGCGGTCAAAATCTTCGCGATTTAGTGCTTGAACTGCTTTCCAATCGCGGAATGCGGTGGCACGACCCACCTGTTCTTTTGCTGCGTGGTCGAGAACCAGCTGAAGTGCAGGCAATCCTTCGAGTTGGCGGCGGTAAAGCCGCATAATTCGAGCTTCTTGGATGTCCTTCGGGTTTTTAGGACCACCGATTCGCCTTACTTCTTTGTGTTCAGTGGTGTTCTCGTCCATAACAAAAGGCACGACCTTTCTCGCCAGATTAGCAAGTTACAAAGCCACATATCAGGTGCTTTTTTATTTTGGGGTGTAGCACATAAGAGTTTCGCTTTTTGACCCCTACCCCCGGTAGCACAATAGAAACATCTGGCGATATTTATTTAAGTTCCCCGCTCGGTGATTACGTGTGACAGTTTCGCAACCGCACCCCCCACTAATGTGCGATTTTGTAGCGATTGATACCGACCTATGGAGCACATCCGATTACATTAAGAAAGTGGAGGGGAACCTCACAACCTTGACAACTGCATAGCTGAACCGTGCGGGATCGTGTCGTGTCCCACTCCCTGTGTTGTCTGGGGGTGGCATCAGGCAAGTCACGCCGTGCGGGATGGAGCACCCAAACCTCTATTGTCTCACATTGACATGAAACACGCAACGAAGCACACCTTCAGCGGCATGGATTCCAGCGGCGTCGAGTTCTACACCTCAGCACACCGTGACCATGCGGAAGTCACCTTTCGTGATACGGAGTCCGGTGATTCGGTCGTGGTCGAGGGTCTGCGCACTGCCTATTTGCAAGGTGCTATCCGAAACTACGTCAGAACACTGGGGTATCGCGACAAGGACGCCAGCACCGTGGAGTTCCTTAGGAAGCTCTCAGACCAGGTGCTGGAGGCACTCGGCAATCTTGAAAAGGAGGAAGCGTGAGACACCTTGTCACCCGCTACGCCGGAATCAGCTCAGGCTGGGTACCGGCTCACGGATCACGCCCGCGCACCAAGCAGCAGGCCGAGTTATTCGCTCGGCTCTGCCGTGCGGTCAACGGCGATCGATTCTGCTACAGAGTCGAGACACTCTCTCCTGAACTTCCTTCCTTCCTCTGAGCATGACTTTCACTGATACAGAAAGACGAGTTATCGGTGATGGACGGCGGGCACTCTTGCCCGTTGCCCATCATTGGGTTTCTAGGGATGAGTACAGCGATGAGCTTATGTTCACCGCTGCTTATACCTGGATTCACCAAGAATCCGATCTCGAAGATGAGACGAAAGCAGAAGAATGTGCTCATCAGATCACTGATTGGCTCTCTGCTCTAGTTCCACCTGAAAAACGCCACGAATACAGTTCGTGACAACAAACCCAGGACTTCACATCCTGGGTAACTCCTTCTTTAATGACATGAAAGCAC
>JAAXIF010000082.1 GCA_012270485.1 Sphingobacteriales bacterium
TCAAAACACCGGATGGTAAAGAGAAGAATGTGAAAGTAGAATTGTTCACCTGGGAGAAACTAGACTACGTAACCAAAGTGAAAAAAGCTTTTGGTTTGTAAGTATATATTCAAACAATAAACAATCGCCCTTCATGTCTATGAGGGGCTTTTTTGTATTTGCGAATTAAAATAAGAACGTCATGTTGAGCGAAGCGCAGCGAAGTCGAAACATCTCCTCACTGCTAGTAACATCCTGAATCCCCACCCTATGAAAATTCCCATAAAGTCAGGAGATTCCTCGACTTCGCTGCGCTTCGCTCGAAATGACGGTATGATGTTGGTGATTCATTGGGATGGTGCTAGCAGTGAGGAGATGTCTCGTCCGCCTCGGCGGATCGACATGACGATCTTTATTAAGATTGGCTGTTCTTCTCTTCAATGTTTTTCTTCTACTTTGTAATTATCTTTGATACATGAAAAAAGCCTTGATCACAGGTATTACCGGACAAGATGGTGCTTATTTAGCTGAGTTATTATTACAAAAAGGCTATGAAGTACATGGCATTAAAAGAAGAAGTTCTTTATTCAATACCCAACGAATAGATCATATTTATCAGGACCCTCATATCGCTAATAGAAATCTAGTTTTGCATTATGGGGATCTCTCTGATGCCTCAAACCTAATACGCATTATCCAAGAAGTGCAACCTGACGAAATTTATAATCTGGGTGCGATGAGTCATGTAAAAGTGAGCTTTGAAACGCCGGAATATACAGGTAATGTAGATGGCTTGGGTACCCTGCGTATTCTAGAAGCAGTTCGATTATTAGGGCTTACTCAAAAAACCAAAATCTACCAAGCTTCCACTTCTGAATTATATGGATTGGTGCAGGAAGTTCCTCAAAAGGAAACTACTCCTTTTTATCCTCGCTCTCCTTATGGTGTTGCTAAATTGTATGGGTACTGGATCACCGTCAACTATCGAGAAGCCTATAACATGTATGCCTGTAATGGTATTCTCTTCAACCACGAATCACCCACACGCGGAGAAACTTTTGTTACCCGTAAAATCACCAGAGCTGTAGCTAAAATTGCTTTGGGTTTGCAAGATTGTCTCTACATTGGCAACCTAGACGCCCAACGCGACTGGGGTCATGCGAAAGACTATGTAGAAGCGATGTGGCTCATGTTACAACAAGAGCAACCCGAAGACTTCGTCATTGCTACCGGCATCACTACACGCATTCGCGATTTCATCAACATGGCTTTTGCGGAGGTAGGTATTGAGTTGCGTTTTGAAGGTTCAGGTGATCAAGAGGTTGGAGTTGTGAGTGCTTGTAAAGGTTCTTATGTAATAGCTACAGGAACTGCTGTTGTTAAAGTTGATCCTCAATATTACCGTCCTACAGAGGTGGATTTACTTATTGGGGACGCTACGAAAGCGAAAGAAAAATTGGGATGGGTGCCTAAATACTCGCTTTCCGATATGGTAAAGGAAATGGTAGAAAGTGATTTACGTTTGTTTGAGAAGCAACAATTCTTAAAAAAGAATGGATACGATATCAGAAATGAATTCGAATAACGACCTCTCTCCGTGAAACTCCGTGCAAAACTCTGTGCAACTCTGTGGTTAAAGTGCTTTTGTAACCACAGAGTTGCACAGAGTAATGGCGCAGAGTTGCACAGAGGGATTTAATGAATCCTAATCATGAATAAAGAGTCTAAAATATATGTAGCAGGACATAAAGGGATGGTCGGTAGTGCCATAGTTAGGAAGCTGCAAGCTGAAGGGTATGAAAATCTTCTATTACGGACATCTACTGAGTTAGACCTTCGAAACCAACAAGCGGTCGATTCATTCTTTGCAGCTGAAAAACCCGAATATGTGTTCCTCGCAGCAGCCAAGGTTGGAGGGATACAGGCGAACAGTACTTATCGGGCAGATTTTATTTATGAGAACTTGATGATAGAAGCGAATGTGATTCATGCCGCGTACAAACACAAAGTTCAGAAATTATTGTTTTTGGGGTCTTCTTGTATTTATCCCAAGCTGGCACCACAGCCTTTAAAAGAAGAAACTTTATTATCCGGTTATTTGGAGCCCACTAATCAACCCTATGCCATTGCAAAGATTGCCGGGATAGAATTGTGTGATGCATATAGAAGGCAATATGGTTGTGATTTTATTTCAGCCATGCCCACCAATTTGTATGGCCCCAATGACAATTATGATTTAGAGAAATCACATGTATTACCGGCTTTACTGAGGAAATTCATGACTGCCGTTGAAAATGGAGACGGGTCTGTAACTGTATGGGGTAGTGGAACACCACTTCGGGAGTTTTTACATGTGGATGATATGGCTGCCGCTTGTTTATTCCTGATGCAAACAGTTTCTGCTAATAACATGCCCACAAATGAACTCGCCATGTGGAATGTAGGTTTAGGCTCAGATATCTCTATCGCCGATTTAGCTAGGTTGATCGGAACGATCACCGGCTTCAAGGGTAGCATCCACTTCGACGCCACCAAACCCGACGGCACCCCCCGCAAACTCATGGATGTCTCCAAGCTAAAAGTCCTAGGCTGGCAAGCTTCCATCTCATTAGAAGACGGGATTCGACAAGTCTACAATGACTTAATGATCAATCGACCCTGGTGAATAGTTACTGCTTTTTTACACTAAGTAAAGATGTGAGGAATAAGTACGTATTTACTCTAAAAACCTAGTACCTAGCACCTAGTACCCAGTACCCTTCCTCAACAAGAATATTTTTTAAATCCCCCCATCCCCTATATTTGCAACCTGAACCAAATTTATCCCCCCAATTTTAGCGGTTCAGTTGTTTATTATGCTTTGATTTTCTTAACATTGCATTGATTTTTCAATCTTTTGTTTTGGACATTTTTTGTGCCGAAAAGGGCTGTAAAATGTACCGGAATTCCCTTTTTTACGTATATGGTTTCGCCATTATGTGACTGAGGTTGGCGAAGCCATGTTTTGAATCCTTATATTAGGTCTATGAAAATGCATTTTTTATTGAGGTTTGTTATTGTTGCTTTGTTCTTTTTGACTGCTACAACGCTGCAGGCTCAGGATATTTTGAAAGGTAAAGACCTGAGTACCATCAAAGTAGATCAGTTGTCTGATGCGGATATTGCCAAATTGAAAGCACAGTTGAATGAATCTAAGGTTACTATCGAGCAAGCAGAACAAATGGCATTGGCGAAAGGAATGAGTGCTGCTGAATTTGCTAAGTTAAAAGCTAGATTGAATGCAGGTGCCCAAGGTCAAAAAGCCACCGGTGCACTAAAGTCAGACCCAAAGGGTACTGGTAACACGATCGAAAAGCAAAATAACAGTACTGATTCATTGGATACTGAACAATATGAAAAGAAAAAGCCAAAGCCATTGATCAACCCTCTCATCTTTGGTTCAGAATTGTATACTTCGGTGGCGCCGAATTTCGAACCTAATCTAAAACTGGCCACTCCTTTGAATTATGTATTAGGACCTGATGATGAATTGTTGGTGACAGTATATGGAGTTCAGGAATATACAGGGGAGTTACTGGTGTCTGATGAAGGCAATATCAATGTACCCAATGTGGGACAAATACGAGTAGCAGGGTTGACCATTGAAGCCGCTACACAGAAACTGAAAACGGTAATGGGTAATAGTGTATATCCCTATTTAAAAAATGGAGGATCTAAATTATCTGTTACGTTGAATAAGATCAGGAGTATCAAGGTGACAGTGATTGGTGCGAATCGTCCCGGCAATTATACTTTGTCTTCCTTGTCTACTGTATTCAATGCTTTGTATGTAGCAGGTGGTCCAACAGAGTTTGGTAGTTTTCGAGAGATTGAATTGGTGCGTAACAATAAAGTAGAGCACAAGATTGATTTGTATCGGATGTTGTTAAAGGGAGATCAATCAGATAATATTGGATTGAAGGATAATGATGTGATTCGTATTCCCGCCTATAAAAAAAGAGTGGAGTTGCAGGGGCAAGTGAAAAGACCGGGTATTTTTGAAGTATTACCGGGAGAGCGTTTTCAAAACGTACTGGAATTTGCATCCGGTTTTACGGACACAGCTTATACCGCTATTGTGAAAGCGTTTCAAAATAGTGATCGAGAAAGAAAAGTAAAAGATGTGCCGGCATCAGAATACCAACAATACCAACCTGAGTCAGGTGACGTATTTGTTGTATCCAAAATTTTGAATCGTTTTCAAAATAGGGTCAAAATCAATGGAGCAGTGTTCAGACCCGATGTGTATGAATTAACAAGCGGATTAACCGTTGCTGACTTGATCCGCAAAGCGGATGGTTTGAAGGAAGATGCGTATACCGGTAGGGCACAAATATTGCGTTTACAGGATGATTTACGAAGATCGATTTTGTCTTTTGACATACGAAAGGCATTGTCTGGCGACGCTGCGCATAATCTAGCGCTAAAACGTGAAGATGAGATTTTGATTAGTTCTGTATTGGATTTACGTGATTCTTTCAAGGTAACGATTCAGGGTGAGATCAGAATTCCGGGAGAATATGATTTTGTAGAGAACCTCACTTTGCGTGATATCATTTTGCAAGCAGGTGGGTTTACCGATGCGGCGTACAAAAGTATTGAGATTGCACGTTTAATCAAAAGAGATAGCATTGCGCCTACTGATAATCGAGCAAGTTCCATTATTAACGCAGAGATTGACGGAGATTTAAGTACAACTGCTGCAACGGTTAGTATTATGCCTTATGATGTGATTACGGTACGAAGAAAAGCTGGGTATACCCTACCTGAAACTGTAATCATCTCGGGTCAAGTACAATACCCGGGGCCTTATGCTTTGAGTAATAGAAGTGAGCGAGTGAGTGATTTGTTGAAGCGATCTGGAGGGTATACCCCTGACGCTTACCCTGCAGGAGCTTATATAAAACGTTATTTGACAGCTGAAGAAAAAAAGAAAAAAGAAGCTGCTAAAGAAATACAGAAAAATATTAGCAATAAAGATACGGCTACCCTGCGGGAACTGGATGAGAGTAGTAAAAAAGAATTTATACGAGTTCCTATTGATCTTCCCTCTATTATGAATAATCCAGGATCAATTGAAGACCTAGTTCTTCGTATCAATGATGAGTTGGTGATACCAAAGTTTGATGGGCAAGTTAAAATTAGTGGTGCTGTATTACTAGAGACACAAGTGCCATTTAATGAAAAAAATAATTTCAAAGATTATATTAGCAGTGCCGGTGGATATAGTGGGGATTCATGGATAAAAAATTCTTATGTAGTATATGCAAACGGTAAAGCTGCAACTGCTAAAAGATTTTTATTCTTTAAATCATACCCCAAGATATTACCTGGTTCTGAAATAATTGTCCCTAAACGACCTGATAGAAAAGGATTGAGTACAGGAGAGATTATTGGTATTTCGAGTGCAATGGCTAGTTTGGCTGGTGTTGTGATTGCTATTTTGAGATTGTAATTAACGTTACTAATATTTTAATAATAGTTATGGGAAATAATCAAGAAGGAATTGATGAACTTTCTTTAGTACAAATAATTGACTCTATTAAACAAATAATACAAAAGCTTAGGCTTGCTTATAAGAGAATATTTTTAATTGGGGCATTAGCTTTTTTAGTTGGCTTTTTTTACTCATATTATTTTAAAGTAGTTCTTTATAAGTCCGAATTAACATTTGCTATTGAAGATAATTCAGGAAGTGGAGGAAATCCTTTATCTGGTGCATTAGGTTTAGCTAGTTCATTTGGTGTAGATATAGGAGGAGGGAATAATAGTATGTTTGCAAGTAGTAATTTAATGGAACTATTTAAAAGCAAGAGAGTTGTTATTGATGCATTATTAAATAAGTATCCCCCAAATGCGAATCTATCATATGCAGATTATTTTATCCAACACTCTCGGGAAGGAGCAATTTTTAAAGAAGCTATTTTAAAGGACAACATAAATTATAAAAATTATAAATTGGGTCAGAATAAAATAGCGGATAGCATATTAATGATTATACATAAGTATATTACCGCTAAATCATTAAATGTAAATCAAATTGATAGAAAAATTTCCATTATAAAAGTATCATTTACTTTTTCAGATGAAAATTTCTCTAAAATGTTTTGTGAAGCATTAGTCAATGAAATATCAAAATTCTACATAGAAACAAGAAGTAAGAAAGCTAAGCAAAATGTCGAAATATTAAAATGGCAAGTTGATTCTGTGAGAAGAGAATTAAATAATGCACTAGCCGGAGTTGCTCAGGCTAACGATAATTCGTTTAATTTAAACTCCGCCCTAAATATCAACAGAGTTCCATCTTCTCGGCGTCAGATCGATGTGCAAGCAAATACTGCAATACTTACAGAGTTAGTAAAAAATCTTGAATTGGGTAGACTTGCTTTACGTAAAGAGACTCCTCTAATACAAGTTATCGATAGTCCTAATTTGCCACTAGAAAGAATCGGTCAAAGCAAAATTATGAATGGTATTAAACTATCATTTCTTTCAACGTTAACATATTTAATTTTCTTTATTGTAACTTTTTACTACAAGCAAGTAAAATCAAATTATTTTAAAAATAAAAAATAATGGCAACTGCTAAAAAAATCGGAATTATTGGATTGGGATATGTAGGGCTACCCCTTGCTGTAGAGTTTGCAAAAAAATATCTTGTTGTTGGGTTTGATATTAATAAATCAAGAGTACAAGAATTATCTGTAGGAACTGACACTACCCTGGAGGTAGAAAATTCCCTGCTAAAGCAGGTTTTAATAAGCTCAAATGAACAAACTGAAGAATTATTTGGGTTACAAGTAACAACTAATGAAAACTTATTAAGTCAATGTAATATTTATATTGTTACAGTACCTACTCCAACAGATAAATATAATAGACCGGTATTGACTCCTATGCTAAGTGCTAGTAAGACTATTTCCAAATACTTAAAAAAAGGAGATATAGTTATTTATGAGAGCACCGTTTACCCGGGTGTGACTGAAGAGGAATGCGTACCAGTTTTGGAAAAGGAATCTGGATTAATCTATAATAAAGATTTTTATTGTGGTTATTCACCAGAGAGGATAAATCCTGGCGACAAAGAGCATACCGTTTCAAAAATTTTGAAAGTAACATCTGGGTCTACCGAAGAGGTCGCAGAAATTGTAGATTCCCTATATAAATCTATCATTACTGCCGGAACTTTTAAGGCTTCTTCCATTCGAGTAGCCGAAGCAGCTAAAGTAATTGAAAACTCTCAGCGCGATATAAATATTGCTTTTATCAATGAACTATCCAAAATATTTACTTTATTAGGTATTGATACCCATGAAGTATTAGCTGCAGCATCAACGAAATGGAATTTTTTAAGCTTTAAACCGGGATTGGTAGGTGGTCATTGTATTGGAGTTGACCCGTATTATTTAGCACAAAAAGCGCAAGCAGCAGGATATCATCCGGAAATTATCTTAGCCGGTAGAAGGCTTAATGACAGTATGGGTAAGCATGTTGCTACTGAAGTTGTTCGATTAATGGTGCGAAAATCACTTCAAGTTACAAATTCTAGGATACTTTTACTTGGCTTCACCTTTAAAGAAAATTGTCCTGATATACGCAATACTCGAGTTATCGATATCTATACAGAACTAAAAAGCTATGATATTGAGGTAGACATATTTGATCCATGGGCGAATGAGCATGAAGTAAAAGATGAATATGGAATAGAAATACTTGATAAGAACACTGAACTTGACGCCAATAAGTATTCGGCTATAATTCTAACGGTAGCTCATGATGCATTTAAAACACTGAATATTCAAACATCATCAAATAAAGTTGTTTTTGATGTAAAAGGTGTTTTAGACAAAAATTCAATTGATGCGCGACTATAATAGTCTGATGATTTAATTTTGAAAATGGAAACTAGTATAATATCAAAAATTAAGCAATCTTCTTTTCTTGTTACTGGAGGAGCTGGTTTTATAGGTGCGAATCTTGTGAAATACTTGCTCGAAAATGGAGCAAGAAAAGTGCGTGTATTAGATAATTTTTCTACCGGATTTGATTCTAATATTAAATTTTTTAAGGATTTTGTTTCGTTTGAGTTTATTAAAGGTGACATAAGAGATATTGAAATTTGTAAAAAAGCTTGTGAAGGAATAGAATATGTCTCACACCAAGCTGCATTAGGATCTGTTCCTAGATCAATTGATGATCCAATTACTACAAATGCTGTCAATATTGATGGGCATTTAAATATGCTTTACGCTTGTAAAAATTCGGATGTTAAGCGCATGGTTTATGCCGCATCATCTTCGACATATGGAGATAGTAAAATTTTACCAAAAAAAGAAGAGGAAATCGGGAAGCCTTTATCTCCTTATGCTGTTACTAAGTATGTAAATGAATTGTATTCAGATGTTTTTTATAAAACTTATGGATTAGAAACAATTGGGTTACGATATTTCAATGTTTTTGGTCCACTGCAAAGTCCTCGTGGAGCTTATGCAGCCGTTATTCCACTTTTTTTTGAAGCAGTCATGAAAAATACATCACCATATATTAACGGCGACGGAGAACAAACGCGAGATTTTACATATGTAGAAAATGCTGTTCAAGCTAATATTCTTGCGATGTTATCAGAAAATAAAAATGCCATTAACGAAGTTTATAATATTGCCGTAGGTGAGCAGATATCTTTGAATCAATTGTTCAATAAAATTAGGGCAATAAGTGGTAGAGATACATTAAACCCTATTTATAGAGAACAACGTAAGGGAGATGTAAGAAATAGCTTGGCAGATATTTCTAAAGCAAGATCAATTCTGGGGTATGAACCATTAATTTCTGTCTTTGAGGGTATTGAATTGACTTATAAATATTGGGAGAGTACGTATGAAAATACAAATGGTTGACCTGCAAACACAGTACCAAAAAATTAAAGCAGAAATTGATCTGGCTATATCAAATGTTTTGACACATGGAGCATATATCAATGGGGCAGATGTATCAGAGTTTTCAGAGTTATTGTCTACATATTTAGGAGGCTGTAAAGTAATTCCATGTGCTAATGGTACAGACGCTCTTCAGATTGCTTTTATGAGTTTAGGTTTACAGCCTGGAGATGAAATCATTGTGCCCGCATTCACTTATGTTGCAACAGCTGAAGTAATAGGATTATTAGGTTTGAAACCAGTTTTAGTAGATGTAGATGCTAGCGATTTCAATTTAAATATGGCTCATGTTAGAAGTGCAATAACCTCAAGAACTACAGCTATAGTGCCGGTACATTTATTCGGTCAATGTGCCAATATGGAGCAAGTTCTTGAACTTGCTAATGAATATGGTTTATATGTAATAGAAGATGTAGCACAAGCGTTGGGTGCTGATTACTATTTTAGAGATGGCTCAATAAAAAAGGCAGGTACAATTGGTCATATTGGATGTACATCTTTTTTTCCTTCTAAAAATCTTGGCTGTTATGGCGATGGGGGAGCCATATTTACTGATGACGAACAGCTTGCAGCTAAGATTAAAATGATTGCTAACCATGGTCAAGAAAGAAAATATATTCATAAGTATATTGGTGTTAATTCTCGATTAGATACAATTCAGGCATCAGTTTTAAAAGTGAAACTCAAGTATTTTAAAGAATATATTCTAGCTCGTCAGGATGCTGCTGAGGTTTACGATCGATTATTATCGGATATCAATCAAATTGTCATTCCTAATCGAAATCTTTCATCAACCCATGTTTTTCATCAATACACTATAACTATTCGTAACGGTTTGCGAGATGAGTTAAAAAAATACCTAGAAGAAAAAGGAATACCAACCATGGTTTATTATCCAGTCCCTTTGAATGAACAAGAAGCTTTTTCGAAAATCTGTTCAATAGCATCATCCGGTTTAGAGCAGACTAAGCAATTATGTAACTCTGTACTATCCTTACCTATTCATACTGAAATGAATCAAGAACAGCAAATATTCATAGCAGGAACCATTAAAGATTTTTTTAACTAGAAATATGAATTATTACTCTCATCCAACAGCAGTTATTGATGATGGATGTAAAATTGGAGCAGGTTCAAAAATTTGGCATTTTACTCATATTATGTCGGGCTCTTGTATTGGCGAGAACTGTAATATTGGTCAAAATGTCGTTATTTCACCTGATGTCGTATTGGGTAATAATGTCAAAGTTCAAAACAATGTGTCATTGTATACAGGTGTAACTTGTGGTAATGATGTGTTTTTGGGTCCATCTTGTGTTTTTACAAATGTGATTAATCCAAGAAGCGCTATCAATCGGCGAGGACAATATTTAAAAACTCATGTTGGAGATGGTGCTTCTATTGGAGCTAATGCAACCATAGTTTGTGGTCATGATATAGGTAATTTTGCATTTATTGGGGCAGGTGCAGTTGTCACAAAGTCTGTTCCTGCATATGCATTAGTAGTTGGTAATCCGGCTAAGCAAATTGGCTGGATGAGTGAGTATGGAGAAAGATTACATTTTGATAATAATGGTGAAGCTTATTGTAAGCAGACAAATGAAAAGTACATTCTTCAAAATAATGTAGTTACTAAAATTTTATGAGTAAAAAATTTGCTTTGATTGGAGCCGCTGGTTACATAGCTCCAAGACATATGAAAGCTATTAAAGATACCGGGAATAAGATTGTGGCTGCATTAGATCGATTTGATAGTGTAGGAATTTTAGATAGTTATTTTCCTGAAGCTGATTTTTTTACAGAGTTTGAAAGATTTGATAGGCATATTGAAAAGTTGAGGATCAAAAATTCTCCAATTGACTATGTATCGGTTTGTTCACCAAATTATTTACATGATTCACATATCAGATTCGGATTAAGAAATCATGCTGATGTGATCTGTGAAAAACCACTTGTACTTAATCCTTGGAACTTTGATTCTTTAGCTTCGATTGAAAAAGAATTTGGAAAGAGTATTTATAATATTTTACAGTTACGTCTCCATCCAGCTATCGTTAACTTAAAGAATAAAGTGATGTCTGGTCCGAGCGATAAAGTATATGATGTTGATCTCACTTATATCACGTCAAGAGGGAATTGGTATTATAGCAGTTGGAAAGGTGATATACAAAAATCTGGAGGTATAGCCACTAATATCGGTGTACATTTTTATGATATGCTAGCATGGATATTTGGATTGCCTAAAGAAAATATAGTTCATATTCATGAACATGATCGTGCTGCAGGCTATTTAATATTTGAAAAAGCTAGGGTTCGGTGGTTCTTAAGCATCAATAATGATAATATTCCTGATGAAACCAAAAATGAAGGAAAAAGAACATATCGATCTTTATCTATTGATGGGGAATCTTTCGAATTTAGTGATGGTTTTACAGAATTACATACACAAAGCTATCAACAGATTTTAGAAGGAAATGGGTTTACTCTAATGGAAAGTAAAGCAGCGATTGAAATTGTTCATGAAATAAGAATTCAAAAGCCTAAAGGCCTTACAGGTAATTATCATCCATTTGCAAAACTTCCATTATCTCAACATCCATTCAGCATTAAATAAATTAGAATATGTCTTTAGAAAACGCAAAAGTATTAGTAATTGGTGGAGCTGGCTTCATCGGTAGCTTTGTAGTGTCAGAGTTGCTTAAATATCCTGTGAAAGAGGTTATGATCTTCGATAATTTTGCCAGAGGTAAAATGGAAAATATTAGCGATAGTTTACAAGATAAAAGATGTAAAATTTATCCCAATGGTGGCGACATAAGAGAGACAGATATCCTTGACAATGCCATGCAGGATGTTGATTTCGTATTCCATTTATCAGCAATGTGGCTTTTACATTGTAAAGATTTTCCTCGAACAGCTTTTGATGTAAATATCGCCGGGACTTTTAACGTTCTGGAAGCCTGTGTCAGACACAAGGTTAAAAAACTTATTTATTCTTCTTCTGCTTCAGTATATGGAGATGCAGTAGAATTACCGATGACAGAAAATCATCCTTTTAATAATAAAAATTTTTATGGAGCAACAAAAATTGCTGGTGAAGCCATGTGTACAGCTTTTAATGATAGATATGGGTTGTCGGTTATTGGGTTAAGATATATGAATGTTTATGGACCTGGTCAAGACCAAACTGCAGCGTACACTGGTGTTGTACCCATTATGCTTAATAAGATAGAGGCCAATGAAGCTCCTACCATTAATGGAGATGGTTCACAAGCATATGATTTTATCTATGTTGAAGACGTTGCCAAAGCAAATATTTGTGCTCTTTTGAGTAATACAGAATATGGGTTTTATAATGTAGGAACAGAAGTTCAAACCTCAATTAAGACCTTATGTGATACAATTCTTACTTTAAAAAAATCTAATTTAAAAGTTAACTATAAACCTTATTCTATTGATGATGCTAGGGCACTTGTACAAAATAGGATAGGTTCTGCAGAAAAAGCAAAAAGCGAAATCGGCTTTGAATATGGCTATTCTTTAGAAGAAGGACTTCAGAAATTAATTGATTGGAGAATCGCAACCGGGGTTGATAAAAGAAAATAAAATCTTTAATAAATACATACATGAAAGATGAATAAAAGAAATATACCTATCTCATTGCCATCTATGGGCGAAGAGGAATGGCATGCATTAAAAGAACCGATTGAAACCGGATGGATTACCCAGGGACCTAAGGTAAAAGCATTTGAACAGGCTTTTGCGAAAAGACATGCCGTAAAACATGCTTTCGCAGTGTCTAATTGTACAACTGCATTGCATTTGGCTTTGGTGGCATGTGATATTAAGCCTGGAGATGAGGTTATTGTTCCTGCTTTTACATGGGTTTCTACGGCAAATGCTGTAATGTATTGTCATGCAACACCTGTATTCGTTGACATCGACCCAGTTACTTTTAACATAGATGTCAAACAGATAGAAAGAAAGATCACAAATAAGACTAAGGCAATTATTCCTGTTCATCTTTTTGGACTTTGTGCCGATATTGATTACGTAAAAAATAAGTTTCCTTCACTCAAAGTGATTGAAGATGGCGCTTGTGCTGCAGGCTCGGCATTGCATGGTCGTCCGGCAGGAGGATTGGGTGATATTGGTTGTTTTTCCTTCCATCCACGAAAATCTGTTACCACTGGTGAAGGGGGGATGCTAACCACTAATGATGATGAAATAGCCGCAAGATTGGATATGTTACGGAATCATGGGGCTTCAATTTCTGAAGAACAACGGCATCATGGCCCTAAGCCATACATACTACCTGCTTTTGATATGGTTGGGTACAACTATCGAATGACAGACTTGCAAGGTGCCTTGGGAGTTGTGCAACTTGCAAAACTTGATCAATTCATAGACGAAAGAGAAAAATGGGCTAGATACTACAGTGATAAATTATCTAATATACCATGGCTTCGTACACCCCAAGTACCGGAAGGATATAAACATGGTTGGCAGAGCTATGTTACTTTCATCGATGAAGCAAAATCTCCGATGAGGCGTAATGATATTATGGAATTTTTGCAACAAAAAGGCATAGCAACTCGTCCAGGCACTCATGCTGTACATATGCTAAATGTCTATGCGAATCTTTATGATATTAAACCCCTTGACTTCCCAGGTGCTTTCGCAGCTGATCAATACTCTATGTCTATTCCTTTGCATAATAAAATGTCAAAAGATGATTATGATTACGTAATAGAAGCACTTCTTTCAATCTAATTAAAATCAATTTATGTGCGGAATTGCTGGAATGTTCAATCTTAATGGTTCTCCTGTTTCCAATCAGGAAATTAAACTCATGACAGATGCTCTGGCACATAGAGGACCTGATGGCGAAGGAATTTATATAGATCAGAATTTGGGATTGGGTCACAGACGACTTGCTATACTCGATGTTTCCCCAAAAGGGGCTCAACCAATGATGAGTAAAGATGGAGTCTGGATCATAGTTTTTAATGGATGTATTTATAATTTTCGAGAACTTAAAATTGAATTACAAAGTAAAGGACATGAATTTGTTTCAAATTCAGATACCGAGGTAATTGCAGAAGGGCTTGCAGCTTATGGGCCTTCCTTTTTTACTAGATTAGATGGTATGTTCGCTATTGGAGCATGGAACACCCAAAGTAGGGAGCTATTTTTAAGTAGAGATCGATTTGGAGTAAAACCACTTTACTATTACTTTAAAAATGGGGTTTTATTATTCGCATCAGAAATCAAAGCTTTTCTTGGAATGTCTTGCTTTTCTGTTGAATTAAATTCCGAGGCTTTAAATGAATATTTTACTTTCCAAAACATGTTTACATTCCAGACATTGTTCAAGAATGTGTTCATGCTTCCCCAAGCCAATACAGTTAAGATAAATTCTTTAAGTGCAGAAATAATCCATAAAAGTTGGTGGGATTACGATTTTTCGAAGACCGATGAGAAAATGAGTTTTCAGGATGCAAAAAATGAAACTGAAAGATTATTCTCAAATGCAGTGTCTAGGCAAATGGTGGCTGATGTTCCTGTAGGAAGTTATTTAAGTGGTGGGATCGATTCTGGTTCAATAAGTGTTTTAGCCTCAAGGCATGTAGATAGACTATATACATTTACTTGTGGTTTTGACATGAGTCAGGTTACTGGAGTAGAAGCAAACTATGACGAGCGAAGAGATGCTGAATTGACTGCTAACTTTGTAAAAAGTGAGCATTATGAACAGGTAATGAATGCTGGTGATCTTAAATGGAGCTTACCCAAATTAGTATGGCATCTTGAAGACTTGAGGGTAGGAATGAGTTATCCCAATTATTACATTTCAAGGCTGGCTAGCAAATTTGTAAAAGTCTGTTTACAAGGTACAGGTGGTGATGAGCTTTTTGGAGGGTACCCTTGGCGTTACTACAGAATATTTAAGTCATTAAATAGAAAAGATTATCTCAATCACTATTATGATTTTTGGCAGAGGATGGTAAGAGATGAGGATAAATCTTTGCTTTTTAATGAGTGCGTGTTTAATAACATTGATATTAAAGAACCAAGACGCATTTTTGAACGCGTATTTATGTTCAATGAAAAGTTACGTTACGATACACCTGAGGAACACATAAATAATTCATTATATTTCGAAATTAAAACTTTTTTACCAGGTCTTTTTTTAGTGGGGGACAAATTATCAATGGCAAACGGCCTTGAAGAGCGTTTCCCTTTCATGGATAATCAATTAGTTGATTTCGCACAAATAGTTCCAGTAAAGCATAAGTTAGGAAATTTGGAAAATATGAAAAGATTTGATGAAAATGAATTTGGAAGGAAACGTAAGGCATACATTGAGTATGATGATGGTAAGAATGTTTTAAGGAAGGCGATGAGTGAATTTATGCCAGAGCAAATAATTAATAGAAAAAAGCAAGGGTTTAGTGCTCCCGATGAGAGTTGGTATAGAGGTGAGAATGCTGCATACATGAAAGATTTGCTTTTACATAGAAAGGCAATTTCTTCCGATTTTATAAATCCTCAATTTATTAAAAGGATAGTAGATGAGCATATTAATCAGCGCATTAATCATCGCCTTTTGCTTTGGAGTTTAATGAATTTTGAATGGTGGTGTCGGATTTTCTTGAATGGAGAAAGACCGTAAGTATGAATCGTATTGAAAAAATAGAAAGTACAGAGTTGAAAGAACTTTTTTTAAACTTTTGTTTATTAAAAGAAAAGCTTGATGCGATTTTTAAAGATCAGTTAAATAGATCGATACCGTTTCCTGATTTGCTTTTTGATCGATGGCTAAGAGCAGCAAAGCTCGGTTTTGGAGAAGGCTCATCTATCTATGATTCTTCTTATGTATTTGGATCAGTTCAAGTTGGAAAAAATACTTGGGTAGGACCTTTCACAATAATAGATGGTAGCGGGGGCCTCAATATTGGGGATAATTGTAGTATCTCTGCTGGGGTTCAAATTTATTCTCATGATTCTGTTAAATGGGCGATATCTGGTGGACAGACTGCTTATGAATATGCACCAACGTCAATTGGTAACAACTGTTATATAGGGCCTAATTCTATCATTGCCAAAGGTGTAACAATTGGAGACAATTGTATAGTTGGAGCTAATAGTTTTGTCAATAAATCTTTTCCAGCAGGGTCGAAGTTAGCAGGAAGCCCTGCAAAAATTATAGCACAGAAATAAATTAAATAATGGATAATAAAGCTCAAAATCTTTTCGATAAGCAAATAATTATAAAAGAAAATATAATTGAATTTTCAGATTTATTTAATGAAAATCGAAAAGCACAACTTCAAACCCAAGAGATTTTTAGTGATAAATGGATCGAAGTAGATAAGTATGAGAATGTAAATACACTATTTGAATTTCAATATGAGTGGTTCTTGACTCTTTATGGATTTGGTACAGAAGAAAATTTGCGTAAGTATCTAAAAGACAAAAAAACAATAATCGATACAGGTTGTGGGTTAGGTTATAAAGCTGCATGGTTTGCTCGGTTGGCGCCACATGCAATTGTTCTTGGAGTTGATATTTCTGATTCAGTGTATGTGTAGGCTCCCCCAAAAAGTTGTCCATTCTTGGTTAGAGTTAACGGGAAAAAGC
>JAAXIF010000023.1 GCA_012270485.1 Sphingobacteriales bacterium
TAATCATCCCTTTTTTTATGACATCTATTAAATATTTAGTCGGACAATAGTGATAAAAAATAAGGAACAGAGAAAATGAAGCACAATTGTCCCCTTTCTCTGTTCCTTATTCCTCTGTTTCTTATTTCTTAATTTAAAGCCCCAACTTCTCCACCGCCACTTGAGCAGCTACTTGTGAAGCGTCTTTTTTGTTGTAGCCTTTTCCGATAGCCAGCAGTTCGCCATCGAGCATAATGTGTATGGTAAACAGACGACGGGAGCCTTCCATTTTTTCATCGGCGAGGTCAAAAGAGAGTGTTTTGCCATTTTTACTGGCCCAGCCGATCAGTTTATTTTTCAAATTGATGTCTACAGACTCCAGATCATCCACAAACATGTGTGGTATTACGATCTGTTTCAATACCCAATGTTGTGTTTTTTCGTAGCCTTTATCGAGATAGACGGCACCTACCACTGCTTCGAGTGTATTACCAAAAATCTGACTGCCTTTGAGTGAGCTATCGAATTTGTTGTAGAAAGTTAGTTTGCGTAATCCCATCTTGAGTGCAATATCATTCAATTGCTGACGGTTCACCATTTTACTACGCATTTCGGTGAGAAAACCTTCGCCTTTATAAGGGTAACGTTTGAACAGATAGTCAGCCACCACTGCGCTCAATACTGCATCACCTAAGTATTCCAAGCGCTCATTGTTTTCTTCCGGTGTATCTTTTACAGAACGATGGCTGAGTGCTGTGCGGTATAACAAAAGATTACCGGGCTTTAATCCCAATACATTCTTTAGCTGAGCCTCGAATGAGGCGTCGGGTGAAGATGAGGAGAAAAGTTTTTTGAAAAACTGCACAAGTTATGCTGAATATTTTTTGACAATCACACAGGCATTGTGTCCACCAAAACCAAAGGTATTACTCAATGCTGCACGAACAGTTTTCTTTTGTGCCTGATTAAAAGTAAAATTCAATTTTGGATCCAATTCCGGATCATCGGTAAAGTGATTGATCGTGGGTGGAATGATATCATGGATCACGCTTTGGATACAAGCAATGGCTTCAATAACACCCGCAGCACCCAAACAGTGACCGGTCATCGACTTCGTAGCACTGATATTGAGGTTGTAAGCGTGTTCACCAAATACTTCCGTAATGGCTTTTGCTTCTGCACCATCACCCAAAGGTGTAGAAGTACCATGGGTATTGATATAATCAATTTCATCGGCACGCATCCCTGCATCTTTCAATGCTGCGAGCATTACATTACGTGCCCCGAGTCCTTCCGGATGTGGCGCGGTTAAATGATACGCATCTGCAGTAGCTCCACCACCAGCAATTTCACAGTATATTTTTGCACCACGTTTGATGGCATGATCATAATCTTCAAGAATCAAAGCACCTGCAGCTTCTCCCATCACAAAACCATCGCGATCTTTATCGTAAGGGCGACTGGCTGTTTTAGGATCATCGTTGCGTTCGCTCATGGCTTTCATGGCATTGAAACCACCGAGACCCGCTTCGCTGATCACCGCTTCGGCTCCTCCGGAAATAATGATATCTGCTTTACCCAATCGAATGGTATCCACAGCGCTGATGATGGCATTGGTACTGGATGCACAAGCACTCACCACCGCATAATTCGGACCACGGAATCCGTGGCGCATGGAGATGAGTCCGGCAGCAATATCCAAGATCATTTTAGGGATGAAGAAGGGATTGAAACGAGGTGTTCCATCGCCTTTGGCGAAATTGATCACTTCTTCCTGGAAAGTAGTCAACCCACCGATACCACTGGCGAAGATCACGCCCACTCGATCGATGTCGACATTGTCTTTGGAGATACCTGCATCGGTCACAGCCATTTCACTCGCAGCTATCGCCAATTGAGCAAAGCGGTCTGTTTTACGGGCTTCTTTCTTATCCATGAACTGGGTAGGGTCGAATCCCTTGATCTCACAGGCAAAACGGGTTTTGAATTTGGAAGCATCGAATAGTGTGATGTTATCAGCACCCGATACACCATTGATCAGACCTGTCCAATAAGAATTGAGGTCATTTCCAAGAGGTGTAAGGGTTCCTATTCCGGTAACAACTACGCGCTTTAATTCCATGTTCAAAACCTGTTTAAGTGAGCATCCGCCTTTTGTGGCCCGAAGCCGCAGAAAGGCGGATGCATGAAATTATTCCTTCAATAAATAGATGCTCTTACTTAGCGTGCTCTTCCAGGTAAGCAACGGCCTGACCAACAGTAGTGATGGTTTCTGCCTGCTCATCAGGAATAGAGATATTGAATTCTTTCTCGAATTCCATAATTAACTCCACGGTATCCAGAGAATCTGCACCGAGGTCGTTAGTGAAAGAAGCCTCATTGGTTACTTCGGCCTCGTCAACCCCTAACTTGTCAACTATGATTTTCTTTACTCTTGTTGCGATGTCTGACATTGTAAAAAGTTTTTGTTACAGCCGCAAAAATATACTTTTTGTCAAATAAGCAATCTTTTCCGGCATATTTGTTTCCACAACCGAAAACCTCTGTTTTTACCCCTTTTTATTGCTTTTCAGGCATTCTTTATATTAAAATGATTCTTATCTTGTATCCCCTTCCCCCTCTACTATGGCACTAAAACTCATTGACCACGGCTCCAAAGAATACCAGCAAATGGTAGAACTACGCTATCATATCCTGCGTAAACCGCTCGGACTCAGCTTTACCATGGAAGAACTGGAAAAGGAAAAGCATGAGATCCTTATTGGCTGTTTTGATGAAGAAAAGCTGGAAGGCTGCTGTATGCTCAAGGACGAAGGCAATAAAACCGTTCGTCTACGTCAGATGGCGGTGCTGTCCGGACTCCAAGGAAAAGGTATTGGCAGGGTATTGATGATGTTCGCTGAAAACATTGCCCGTGATCGCGGCTACAAACGCCTCACCATGCATGCCCGCGGCACTGCTGTTGGCTTCTATGAAAAACTAGGCTACAATATCTGCAGCGACGAATTCTTTGAAGTAACGATTCCGCATTATATCATGGACAAGACCCTGTAGGAATAGGAAATATGAAATAAGAAACATGAAATAAGAAATGAGAAAGTAGGTGTCATATTATCCTTTCTTATTCCTTATTTCCTGTTTCTTATTTCTCTGTTATCTTCTTCCTCAACATCCCTCTCAAATCATGCCGAAACTCCTCTCCCATGTTTTCTTTGGGAACAAGGAAGAAGGATTTACTGTCGAAATAGAGATGAAAGAAATGCGGACTTTCAAAATAGCGCGAGAACTTTTTCCAATCCCAGTCTACATAGCCACGTTCATTTTCTAAACGAATATGATCATCCGTGAAATCAATGATGAAATCGTCTTTGAATGTTTGTGCTTTTTTGTAGATATTATTTGGAAGGATATACCAGAAAGATGCCATTAACATGATCCAGATAAATGACCCCAATAAAAAGGGCTCAGGTCTGATCTTTTTAAAATAAAACAAAGCTGCCGCTGCAATCGCAAATACATTCACCAATACCATCAATACCCGAATCTCAGGCTTTTGTACAAAATGATAGCGCAGCGCTTGGATGACTTTCTTTTTATCGTAGGAAAAGCTGATTTGCATGGGGCAAAGATAGGGAGGGATGTCCGATCTCAGATCTCAGATCGCAGATGTCGGATTTCTGATGTCGGATATGGGATTTTTCACTTTAACATTCATCATTCAAAATTCTACATTCATTATTGATCCCCTCCCTTTTACCGTCATTTCAAGCGTGGCAAGAAATCTCCCACCTGCTAGGCTTTACTCTGGCAACATTATTGAAAAACTGTAACCTAAAATCAAGTATAAATACGGTAAAAAAAGAGCATTACAAAATGCATCTTGCTTGCTTAATTGTTCTACTCATTTATGATTTTATATAGAGCCATTTCAGATGCTGAAAAAGAGGATTTAGGAATTGATCAAAAATTCAGAACACAAATAAATACACTAGAAGCGAAGCAATTCTTTCGCTCCGAAATAGCTGTTTGGGAATACATTCAATTGGCTTCTATACGTCAGTTTATCCCACCATACACTTATACAGTATCGGTTTTCATAGATGATCATTGTTTTGAAAACCTCACATACGAACAACAAGTATTAGATGGACACGAAGCCATTAGCATTGAGAGCAACCACTTGTATAACTTCAATAAATGTGTTAACTTTATTGAAGTGTATGTTATCTAAAACGACCTATAATATCAAAGCTAAAATCTCATTGCTGCCCACCGAATTAGGCGGCAGAAAAAACCCAGTGTCAACAGGCTATCGTCCGTCACTGGCCTTCAACTCTATTCAGCACTTTTCAGGGGAAATTGAACTTTTAGATCAGCAACAAATTAAGCCGGGTCAATCAGGAACTGTATTGATTAAACTAATACCTGCGAAACACATACGCAAGAACCTCAAGTCTAATGACGCATTTACACTCAATGAAGGCAATAAAGCCGTAGGTTCCGGTATTATCATTACTGCTGAAAAGATAGGAACTGATACTTGATCTCAGATCGCAGATGTAGGATTTCTGATGTTGGATATGGGATTTTCACTTCATCATTGATTATTCATTATTCATCATTCATTATTTCCTCGCTCCCTTTTTTTCACTAATTTGATCATCCACACTTCAACTTCCTAAAACAACTTGCATGAAATCATTTTTTGCAAAGCTGCTTTTCCTAAATAATGGAGGGCGCTTTTATTTCAGTATTGTTTTTCTTTCCGCTTCATTCATGGTTCAAGCCCAGGGCACCAGACTGCTTCGTCAGCCGGATATCAGTGCCTCACAAATTGCTTTTGTGTATGGTGCTGATCTTTGGGTATCGGATCTGAACGGACAAAATGTTTTGCGTTTAACGAGTACACCTGCAGTGGAAAGCGAACCGCATTTTTCTCCTGACGGACAATGGATCGCTTTCACCAGCGACCGCAGTGGTAGCAATGCCGTGTATATGGTATCTGCCAAAGGTGGCGAAGCTACACGTGTTACCTGGCACCCCGCCAGTTCTGTGGCACGCGGATGGAGTAATGATGGAAAAAACATTCTCTATTCCTGTGAAAGAGAAACAGCTCCAACAGCACATATGCGTTTGTGGTCTGTACCGGCTACCGGCGGCCCCAGCAAACTACTCTCACGCCAATGGGGTAATGATGGATGTTATAGTCCGGATGGCACCAAACTCGTTGTCGATAAAATGGATCGCTGGGATGTAGAATGGAGAGCCTATCGTGGTGGACAAAACACGCCACTCATTATTTTAGACCTTGCCACACAAAGTGAAACGCTACTCCCGAATGATCGGACCATTGATATTCAACCATTGTGGTTGGGTGAACATATTTATTTTCTGAGCGACAGAAATGGTGGTGTTGCCAATATCTGGAGTTATCATACTGTTACCAAAGCATTGACCCAACTCACTTCTTTTAAAGGAGCAGATGTGAAATGGTTATCGGGCAATGGAAAAAAACTGATCTATGAGCGTGAAGGATGGTTGCACCAAATGGATCTGAATGGATCTAATAGCAAACAACTCACTGTTTCTGTTGTAGGTGATTTCCCATGGGCTGCTCCTCGTTGGGAAAATGTAAGCAATCGTATTGCACGTGCTAACTTGAGTCCAACAGGTAAAAGAGCAGTGATAGAAGCACGTGGTGAGATCTTTACGGTTCCTCTTGAAAACGGCGATGTTCGCAATCTCACCAAAAGCAGTAATTCGGCAGACAGAGCTCCGATCTGGTCGCCCAAGGGAAATGAAATTGCCTGGTTTACAGATGCAGGTGCTAAAGGTTACTCACTGGTAATCGCTCCACAAGATGGCATGGGTAAAACACGCAGCATCGCCATCGGAGAATCTAAAATGGCATGGACACCTACTTGGAGTCCGGATGGGAAATACATTGCTTTTGTAGACGATGACTTACGCATACAAGTAGTTGAACTGGCGACAGGTACCATCACTACTGCGGATGTTGGAGGTATCAATATTGAACGCGGTAGTATGGGCATCACTTGGAGTCCGGATGCACAATGGTTGGCTTATGCTAAAACCGGTGCCAATATGTTACGTGGTATCAAAGCATGGAATGTAAAAACAAAAACTATTCTCAATCTTACCGATCCATTTGCAGATGCTTTTTCACCGGCATGGGACAGAGATAATAAACACCTTTATTTCCTCGCCAGTACCGATGTTGCACTGGCCAGCGGTTGGGCCAATACCAGTTCACAAAATGCAAGACCGGAATATGAAGCTTATGTCATCAACTTAAGAAAAGCAGATCTCTCTCCTTTCAAACCCAATAGCGATGAAGAAGAAGTGAAAGCAGAAGAGAAACCCAAGACAGATAAGCCGGAAGAAAAACCAAAAACGGATGCAAAGCCTAAAGAAGATAAAGATGTGGTGATCGACATTGAACATATCGATCGTAGAACCATTCCACTACCTCTGCCTAAAAGAAATTACGGCGCTATTTATGCCGGTCCGAGTGGTAGCATTTTCATCAATGAATTTGTACCGAACAGACCTTCTGTTTTACACAAGTTCACACTGGAAAGTAAAGAAGCCAAAGAATTTACCACCGGTGCAGGCGGTATCAGTATTTCTGCGGATGGTAAAAAAATGTTGGCATTTCAACAAGGTAGCTGGAAAATTATTGCTACAGGTGGCCCAACAGGTGCTGATGCCAAAGCCTTGAAAACAGATCTGCGTATGTACTTGAATCGAGGTGAAGAATGGCAGCAGATTTTCAATGAAGCTTGGCGTTATGAAAGAGATTTCTTTTACGATCCGAATATGCATGGTCGCGATTGGGATGAAGTGTACAAACGTTATGCGCCACTGGTTCCTTTTGTAAAACACAGAGATGATCTGCGTTATATTTTGGACCAAGTAAATGGTGAACTCAGTGTAGGTCACAGTTTTGTGGGTGGTGGTGATTATCCTTCCACCGATATTGCAAGTGTTGGATTATTAGGTGCTGATCTGGTGATCGATAAAGGACGTTGGAAAATTGCTCGTATCTACACAACTGAAAGCTGGAATCCCGGATTGAGCAGTCCATTAGACAGACCCGGCATCAAAGTAGCTACCGGTGATTATATTGTTGGTATTAATGGCAAAGAATTAACCGCGAATGATGATCCTTATCAATTCTTGGATGGCACTGCCGATATTCAAACCGTATTACACATTAATAAAACAGCTGAATTTGAAAATCATTGGACAGAAATCGTAAAACCCATTCGCAATGAAACAGCATTGAGGCAAAGAGTGTGGGTAGAAGATAATAGAAGAATGGTGGATAGTTTAAGTGGTGGTAAGCTGGCTTATGTGTGGGTACCGAATACAGGTCAGCCCGGTTTTGTAAGTTTTAACCGTTACTATTTTGCACAACAAAATAAATTGGGTGCGGTGATTGATGAGCGTTACAATGGCGGTGGTTTATTGGATGATTATATGGTTGATCTGATGAATCGTTCTTTACGTGCTGCACTCACCAATGAAGTACCCAATGGAAAACCGATGCAATTACCTGCCGGCATTATGGGACCTAAAGTATTACTCATCAATGAACTGGCAGGTTCCGGTGGTGATTATTTCCCATGGGCATTCCGTCAACAGAAAGTAGGAGCTTTGATTGGCGCAAGAACTTGGGGTGGACTGGTAAAATCAAGTGTACACTATGCCATGGTAGATGGAGGTACTCTTACTGCTCCTGACAATGCTGTATTTGACCCGATCAACAGAAAATGGGTAGCAGAAAATGAAGGAGTAGCACCGGATATTGAAGTGAGACAAGATGCGCAATCCTTACAAGCCGGTAAAGACCCGCAGTTGGAAAGAGCGGTGAAAGAGTTGTTGCAGATACTGGGAAATAAACCTGCGACAGAAATTAAAGTGCCTGCTTATTCAACGCCGGCTAAGCCAAAGAACTAATACAATTTGTTTTGATTTCAAAAACGCCCTCAATGAGGGCGTTTTTGTGTCATCCCGACGAAGGAGGGATCTCCCACCTCCAACAGGTATCATCAAAACATCTCAACTTAAAACAACACCCAAGCGGATCAAAATGACAGGGTTACTATTAGGTTAGTAAACATGGATCAGGGTGACTGGTCTTTACTCCGTTACAAGTCCGCTACAAGTCCGTTATAAGTCCGTTATCGGTCCGTATTGCATACGGTATCCATTCGAGTTTCATTTGATATTCATCCGCCCTCCATTCTTATGACATCAACCCTCCCCTTAGGCATCAGCTTATCCTCCCCTTGTCTATCTAAGGCATTCGCTTTGACCCTTTGTTGCCGACGCGATCTGTGATCATAAGACTACTCAGGGTAATAAGCTCTTTAATTGTTCTGTAAGTAGTACATCCTTCAGAGTGTCTTCGAGCATTCTCGAAGACGCTCTGAAGGATGAGCGAGGGAAGTTAGAGGATGGTACGGCTGATGTCTTTACACTTCTTGGAAATATTACGAAAAAATGCTTTGTATTTTGGGGTGGGGTGGGTAGATTTACTACAATTCGTATTTGAATTCGTAAATCGTATTCAATTAGTGGCTTTATAAAAGAAATTGTTTAAATAAAAATCTATGGAAGATAAATTCAGAGTAGAATATTTTAGTTTTTCGGTTGAAGAAGAGACTGTTGAGCCTCCTTTTACTGATTTTATTTCCAAATACGATTCTCTAGAAAAATGGCTTACGGCAATTTGTAATGAAGAAAAACCCGTCCAAACTGACCTTGATTTTGTTTTTGGTCTTTTTGAATCTGATATTGATTTTACAGTCTACCTAACAGGCAATAAGGAATATCAGAAAAGTCAGTATAAATCAATCATAAAGATTGAATTTAAGCCAAAAGATATGTATTTCAATTTACCAAAGACCGACTATGATGGGCTGACAAGAGAGCAAGTTCGAAAAGAAGTTGCAGACAGACTTATTACTTTTTCGAAAACTCAAACATTTCTAAACTCATTCTTTGCTAATGCAGCAACAGTAAAAGTGTCATGGCAAATGAATACTATGTTAACATAGAGTTATTTGAGTTAGAAAAAATGAGTAATAACTTTTACAAAATCCTAAACCTTTCCAAAAGCTGAATTAAACGCCTTAATAAAAATGAACGCCCTATTCCACACCACAACAGCCCTTGGTATAGCCGTTCTTTTCACCCATACCAAAAGCAAGAGGCCATCTATTCCTACCAGCATTTTTGTATTCATGAGTGGCATTCTTTCGCATGGTATTTTAGATATTATTCCTCACTGCTACCCGATTCCCTCAAAGCTGCATGCCTCGCTTGGATTATTGATGAAAATAAGCTTTTCATTGACAATAACATTGAGGCTTATTGAACGATATTGTTAAATTTTCAAGTTGTACTTTCGGACAACTTTTGTATATTTGCCTTGTGCCGGGAAATAACAAATACCGAACCATCATTTTATATAAAAATTACTTTGAAGCGTTCTTTAAAAGGCAACGTCAAAAAGTTAAAGATAAAATCGTCTGGACTTTTGAGTTAATTGAAGACCTTCCGCAAATTCCGGAAACCTATCTTAAATATTTGGAAGGCACCGACGGGCTTTATGAGATTAGGGTACAACAAGGAAGTGATATATTTAGAATATTTTGCTTCTTTGACAAAGGAAAGTTGATTGTCATAACAAGTGGCTTTCAAAAGAAAACTCAGAAAACGCCAAAACAAGAAATCGAAAAGGCGTTAAAAATAAAGGAGGACTACTATGCTGAAAAAAACTAAAACTTTGACACTTGAACAGTTTAAAGAAAAACATTACGGAAAAAGAGGGAGTGCCAAAAGAGATCAACTGGAAAAAGGTTATCAAGAGTTCAAGTTGGGAACATTAATTTATGAAGCCCGATTGGAAAAAGGGTTAACGCAAGAGGAACTTGCAGAAAAATGCGGCACGAACAAAGCATACATTTCAAGAATAGAGAATGATTTAAAAGAGGTTCGCATTTCAACGCTGCGGAAAATTGTAGAAGTGGGTTTGGGCGGACAATTAAACCTCTCCATTAAACTTTAAGTTCGCTACAAAAAACAAAACTATTACCGATAGTGAGTTTGCTACAGTAAATAAGGACTATGCAAAAGTTGTTCACGATACTCTTTCTTTGCTTTATCCTGACACAAGTCTCTCCACAGAAACAGCGCAAAATGTCACTATACTTTGAAGGACAATACAACCAAACAATTGCTGATGTAACAAAAGGTAATAATCCTTGGGCAACGGGTTTGGGTTTGCAGCTATTCTTCCGACAACAATCAATTTTCAAGCCGACCATTGAATTCACCGCCGACGCCTATCTCATGGACGATAAAGTATATAGAGGGTATCTTGATGGTACACCGGTCGGGTCTTTTAGAGATATGGTTAACCTTTTTACAGGTGTATCAGTACATCCCATTCCCAATGCTTATGTTTCGTTTTTAGCCGGACCTAGTTTTATCGGTAGTCAGACCCTTTTAGGGTTAAAACCTTCATTGGGCTTTTATTTTTCTTCCAAACAAAAGGTGACCGGCAAAATTTCTTATATCAATATACTTGAAAGAGAAGCCAGGGCAAAACAAAACTTCACATCTATAAGCATTGCTTTAGGAGTGAAATTGTATTAATGTCAGTAATAACTTTTGAAAGTTGCAGAACTTTGCAAAAGTTGAATAATACATTTGTGTCATGAATAAACGTCAGTGGCTGCTTCTTTTCTGCAGTAATCTACTAATAGCAATAGTTATTTTATCTCCATTCTTTCCCGGTCCAAGTTCTCTAAGTACTATTACCAATACTATTTATACACTCTTACAATTTGCAAGCCTTTTTTTAATCCTTACCATACCAGTAGGACTTGTAATAACTATCTATCAAATCATTAAGAAAGAAAAGATGTCTTTATCATTTATGTTACTATGGATGCTTCCTGCTACCAGCTTTTCTTTTACACTATGGGGTGCAGATGCAGCCAGAAATTTCAGTAGAAAGATTGCCATCCAAAATGCTTCTCCCATTATTCAAGCCATTGAAACTTATTATCAAACCCACAAGCAATACCCTGATCAGCTTTCAGATTTGAAACCTGCTTTTTTAAAACAGGTACCATCAACCGGTGTAATGGGTATCGCAACATACCAATATGAAAAAAGAGACAGTAGTTTTGCGGTCATTTTCACTCAAAATGTATTAGCCGGATTCAACAAGGAAATTGTTAGTTACGATCCAAGACACCAATACTCCACTGATGATTCTTTGAATCAGGTTTATCCTGCGGGTAAGGATAAGTGGCAGTATTATATCCTCGATTAGATTCGTGATTTATAGGCCGCAGATTTTTTATGATGATTATGATTGGCGCTGATAGGATACTACTATCATAATCAATGATAAAAATCTGCGTCCCATCCTCCCCTTCATCATTCATTATTCACCATTCTTCTGTTCATCATTCAAAGCGCAATCGTTTTCGGAAAAAATACTTGACTGTTAGACTAGTACAGCTCACTGAAAGCAGTTAATTTACAAGACTAACTAACTGCTTGCCATGCACATCACTAAACCCCGTTTGAGTTTCTGGCAGATCATTAATATGAATGTCGGGTTCTTTGGTATCCAATACAGTTTTGGATTGCAACAAACCGCTGTCAACCCGCTCTATAGTTTTTTACACGCAAAACCTGAGGACTTACCGCTTTTAAATCTCGCCGGACCCATGACAGGCTTACTCATTCAACCTATTATTGGTGCATTGAGTGATAAGACCTGGCATCCTCGCTGGGGACGTCGTAAACCTTATTTTTTAATTGGTGCCATCTTCTGTAGCCTGTGTTTATTCGCATTTCCATTCAGTCGTGCTTTGTGGATGGCGGTAGGTTTACTATGGATATTGGATGCTGCCAACAATACGGCAATGGAACCGTATCGTGCCTTCATCGCCGATAAATTACCTGCCAGTCAACGTGCACTTGGCTTTCTCACACAAAGTTTTTTTACCGGACTCGGTATTACGCTAGCTAACTTATCCTTATTCTTTTTCCAAAAAGTAATAACTGGCGAGTCTACCACTTCTGACGGACAAAGCGGTATTCCCTACTGGGTATATGGTTCTTTCTTTGTTGGGGCCGTGTGTTCCATCGTATCGGTAGCATGGTCGGTGATCAAAACACCTGAAATACCTCCCACAGCAGAAGAACTCGCTGCATTGCGGGCTGAACACAAAAGTTTTCTCACACCTTTCAAAGAAATATTTTCTTCCATTGCACATATGCCCAAAACCTTGTGGCAACTGGCATTGGTGTATTTATTTCAATGGTATGCCATGTTTTGTTATTGGCAATTTATTTCGCATAGCATTGCCCGTTCCGTATGGAATACCAGCTCTGAAGAAAACTCTAAACTGTATGAAGAAGCAGTAGGATGGACAGGACTCGTCAATGGCTTTTACAATATTGTAACTTTTTTATCCGCATTCGGATTGGTATGGATGGCTAAAAAGTTTGGTGCTAAAAAAGTGCATGTGATCTGTTTGACCATGGCTTCGTTGGCACTCTTTATTTTACCTTTTATTCAGGATAAATATTTACTCTTTATTCCCATGATCGGTTTTGGTATCGCCTGGGCGAGTATGATGGGTGTGCCGTATATCATGGTAGTGGGCAGTATTCCCAAAGAAAAATATGGCGTGTATATGGGTATCATCAATATGATGATCGTAGTGCCGATGATCATTCAAACACTTTCCTTCGGATATATCTATCAAAACTTCTTGGAAAGCAATCCTGCAAATGCTATTCTGTTTGCGGGTGCCCTTCTCCTCATCGCCGCAGTTGCTACCACGCGTATGCGGGTTGAGAAAACAGAAGAAGAGATAGAGGTTGCGATGGGAAGTGGACATTGAGGCGTGAATTTTGAATTGTGAATGGTAGATATCAAGCTTATAATTCACAATTGACAATTCACAATTGACAATTCACAATTCACAACATGAAAATACTTTGTATTGGAGAAGCATTGATCGATATGATCTGTACGGATAAGGGCAGTTCTTTGTCTAAGGGTCAGCACTTTTTGAAAAAGCCGGGTGGCGCTCCCACCAATGTAGCTGCTGCAATTGCTGCTTTAGGAGGTAATGTTGAACTGGCTGCAAAAGTGGGCAATGATCCTTTTGGCAAACAGCTCATCGATGTGATGCAGGAATTCGGTGTATCTACTCGATGGATGTTACAAGATGCTAACGCCTTTACCACTTTTGCATTTGTATCCTTGATGGAAGACGGTGAACGTGATTTCGTGTTCAATCGCGGAGCAGACGGACAACTCAGCAGAGAAGAAACAGATGCCATTCCATTGGATGAAGTCAATATCATTCATTTTGGATCGGCCACCGGTTTTCTTCCCGGACCTTTGCAAGCTGCTTATCAAGGTATGCTACAGAAAGCATTGATGCAGGATACAATATTCATCAGTTTTGATCCAAACTATCGTCATCTGTTGTTTCCCAACGAAACACAAACTTTTATTGATCAGTCTTGGAATTTCTTACAATCCTGTCACTTTTTCAAACTCAGTGATGAAGAAGCCATGCTGATAACGAATACCCATTCAGTAACAGATGCTGCACAGATATTATTAGATAAAACCAATGCTGTATTCACCATTACATTAGGTAAAGAAGGAACTTTACTAGGATTGAAAGGTAAAACGGAAATCATTCCCAGCATTCCTGTGCAACCCGTAGACACTACAGGTGCGGGTGATGCATTTGTGGGTGCAGTGTTGTATCAGTTACGTGAAAAGGATTTAAGAAGCATCATACAATTATCACATTCAGAATGGAAACAAATCATCCAAAATGCCAACAAAGCCGGTGCCCGAACCTGTGAGTACCTAGGGGCGATGGAAGCGTTTAAGCATTTGAGTAGCAGTATATTTTCGTAAGCTACTAGTTACTAGCTTCTAGCTGCTAGTTAACTGAACAAATAGATTTTAATATTTAATAACATGCTAGCAGCTAGAGGCTAGTAGCTAGAAGCGACTTAATGTACAACTTCTCCCTCCACCAACGCATCTCCCGCATTTGCACTCAGGAAAAACTTTCCTTATCGGGTGATGATTTGCAATTTTATACGCGCTTGTGTTCGAATGCGACTGCTATTGATAGTTTGTATCAGTCGTTGTACAGTAATCATTTAATGGCGGATGCATTATTTGAAAAATTATTATTGACACTCATCCACAATCATCAAAATCGTTCTGCTGCTTTGCGGAAAAGAGATCTGGATAAAGCATCAAAGGGCGCTTGGTTTTTGAGTAATGAGATTGCCGGAATGAGTTTGTATGTAGATCGCTTTTGCGGTACACTGAAACAACTGCCAGAAAAATTATCCTATCTCGAATCACTAGGTGTAAACTTTTTACACCTGATGCCGGTGTTTGAAAGTCCGGAAGGAGAAAGTGATGGTGGTTATGCAGTATCTAATTTTAGAAAAGTAGATGAGCGTTTTGGCACACTGGAACACCTGCGAATTGTTCAGCAAAAAATGTTGGACAAGAATATGTACCTGATGTTGGATATTGTATTGAACCACACTTCTCATCATCATGAGTGGGCGGTGAAAGCCAAGAAAGGGGATCCAATATATCAAGAATACTTCTACATGTATGATGACCGTACAATACCCGATCAATTCGATGCTACCATGCCTGAAATATTTCCCGAAACTGCACCGGGAAGTTTCACCTGGTGTAAGGAAGCCAATAAATGGGTGATGACGGTTTTTCATCAGTATCAATGGGATTTGAATTATACCAATCCCGCGGTACTGATTGATATGTTGGATACTATTTTATTCTATGCCAATCTAGGTATTGATATTCTTCGCATCGATGCCCCTGCTTTTATTTGGAAACAATTGGGCACTACCTGTCAGAATCTACCTCAAGCACATGATATACTACGATTGATTCGTCAGTGTGTACAAGTGAGTGCCCCGGGAATGGCTTTATTGGGTGAAGCCATTGTTGCACCCAAAGAGATCATGAAATATTTTGGTACCGATTTGTATACTGCACGTGAATGCGATGTGGCTTACAATGCCACACAAATGGCTTTGCAATGGGATGCATTGGCAACAGGTGACACACGTGTGATGTTGGCGGCACAACAAGATCTATTACAAAAACCTTATGGCTGTACGTGGATCAGTTATACACGTTGTCATGATGATATTGGGTTAGGATTTGAAGACAGTTCCATTGCGGCTGCCGGTTTCAATGCCTATGAACATCGGAAGTTTTTAAAAGATTATTATTCAGGTGTTCATCCCGGCTCGCCTGCCTCGGGTGCTTTATTTTCTGTAAATCCTAAAACACAGGATGCACGTATCAGTGGATCACTCGCTTCTTTATGTGGATTGGAAAAAGCCTTGGAATCGAAAAATACATCTTTGATCGATATTGCTGTTAAGAAGATTTTATTGATGCAAGCGCAAAGTTTTTTTGTTGGCGGTATTCCCATGTTATTCTATGGCGATGAAGCCGCTTATACCAATGATTACAGCTATTTGAATGATCCCGGAAAGAGTTATGATAACAGATGGATGCATCGTCCATTGATCAATTGGGAGAAGAATCAAAAAACGACTGAGGTTGGTACCATAGAGCATCGCATTTTCAGTGGTACCCAAAAGTTATTGAAACTAAGAAAACAATTACCGGTAACCGCAGATCATAAAAATATCCATTGGATCACGCCGCATAATATTCATGTATCCGGTTTCATTCGCTCATTAGGCGATGAACACTTGTATTGCCTTTTCAATTATAGTAATAAAGCAGCTTATCTTACCTGGTATGCTTTTAAAGAGCAAGGCTTTGGGATTAAAAATTTATACGATCACTGGAATGAAAAAAGACACCTAGTTGGTGCTGACTATGAATACTTAATCGTTGAACCTTACTCGTTTTGCTTGCTTGAAACTGTAGTATAGTTTTATAATTTAATATCAATTGAGAGATTAAATGTTCTTCCATCGGAAGGCCAAATACCAGGACCGGGATAGAACATGGGTCGCTTGGTAAAATATTGTTTATTCAATAAGTTATTAATACTTGCACGCAATTCCAACTCTTTTGTGAATCTGCATGTTGTTGATAAATCAATCAAGTCATAAGCTGGAACTTTACCAACAGCACCAGTAGCATTGGGTGTTTCTGTGTTCAATGCATCTGCATAAGTAGATGATGTATAGCTATATAAAAATGTAAAACTCAGTCCTTTTTGTTTAATAGTCGCACCGTTCCTTGAAATAATTTTTGGTGCACTTTCAATATAATTACCTTTTATATTCACATTCTGATTATTCGCATTTTTTATAAGCCCGGATACATACTTGGCATTCATGAATGCAGTAGATGTAAACAAGCTAAATCTGGTATCCAATATTTGCCAATCATATTGAATAAAAACCTCTGTACCAGATGCAATAGAGTTACCGGTATTGGTCCTATAAGTATATAGCATCCCACTGGCATCAGTTTTTGCCAACGTGCCAAATCTGTTATTCTGTTTTAACATAAACCAGTTAATATCCCACTTCAGTAATCCGTTTGATCCTCTAAAACCCATTTCGGCATTATAACCTTTAGAATCTTGAATAGCCGGATCTACTTTTTCATATATAGAAGTCGGTATCAAATCTTTGAATACCATGGGTCTGTAAGAACTTGACCAGCCTGCATACCATTGCATTTTATCGTTTGGTTTATATAACCAACCTATCCCTAAAAGAGGAAATTTATGTTTTAATTGAACAGGTATATCATGAGATGGATAATATGAGATTTTTCCATCCATATTTGTTTTACCGGATTCAATTCTTATACCTGTAGTGAATTCCATTTTTCTGCTGAATTGCCATTTATTTTCTGCAAAAAAGGCAATATTATTTGTTTTAAGATGAACATCCCTTCCCCAAATTGGGTCTACCAGGCTAAGATCAAAATCATTGCCGGTAGTACCTTTGCCTAACTGCCTTCTGTGTAAATCATTATTCATGTATTGTAGACCCGAAACAAGTATTCCTGTATAAACTCCTAAACGGTATTGTTGTAATAGCCTCAACTCAGTAGTATAACTATTAAAACGATCAATATCTACCTGCCGATTATTATAATCAGCTGTTAGCGTATTGATGGTATCTCTGATATTAACTGGTTTATCAAAAAGTACACTATTACGGGTGCCTAATACTGCAGAACTGACCAATTTTATTTCGGTTGTAGCAGATGGCTTCCATTCAATTTGTATAGATGGAAGATGAATATCAGGATTAAAATAATTTCTGTTTCTTGTTGATTGTTTGGGGTCTTTCATGAACATTTCGTCATTCAATTGACCGGGGATTTTATATAGATAAGAGGAGCGAGACCATTCTGCCTGAATAGCAATACTTGTGCTGAGCTGATATCGAATCATTGCGCTATGAGCTATTGAAGATGTTTGTTCTCCATTTCGATAGCCTCCTCTTGATTTTTTATAATAGTACACATAATAACTTAAGTTACCTCTAGTGCCACTCAAAGCATTATAAGAACTCAACATATTGTAGGAGCCTACTGTCTGAATACTTTCAAGACTGATACTTTTTGAGCTATCGGGCTTTTTGGAAACATAATTTAGCATTCCTCCATACTGTGCGCCATACTGCAATGAACCTGTGCCCTTCACCATCTCTATTCGTTCAATACTTTCAAATGGCATACTGTAATGACTTGCAGGATATCCATACATATCAGAATTGGTTATGATACCGTCTTTTCTGATATTAAATTCCCATCCCCGATGTGGATCAAGCCCTCTGCTAGCAATATTCACCTGATTGCCCCCTCCATCCATATCATAGACAAAAATACCCGGTGATTTTGCAAACACTTGTCTGGCAGACTTCATTGATATATCTGCGTCTATATTGGATAAACTGATAAGTTCGGTTTTCTTTCCAGTATATAAATAAGTACCTACGACATCTGTCAGGTTTTGTTTTTTTGTAGATAAATAACTATTCACAATAACTGCGCGTAATACCTTGAGATTACTGCTATCTGTCTTGTTTTTTTGCGCTCCTACAGCAATGCAAAAGCAGATAAAAGAGAAGAGAGTTGTATAACTTTTTATTTTCATCGAAATCATATTATAGAAATCCGATAGTGTTTATCAACAGCACTACCGGATTTCTTATACAATAGCTCAGATCAACCTATGTTAATCTGCACCATCAGTTTGTGCTCTTAAAACGGCATACCCTCCAACCTGTTTTCCGGAAACGAGTCCCACTTCACAATCACTTCGATAATGAATACCTCCATACATTCTGGACAATGATGCTTCTTTTGCCATGTCATCGTAGGCTTTTGCTCTGGAAGGAATAATATATCCTAAAATAGCAGCTGCTGCACCACTGAAAGTGGAATGACCTGATGTATAAGCAGGGAAATTGGGTATTCCCGTAAGGGTTTTAATATTAGAATTCAGTTGAGTAGGTCTTGGATTAAAGTAGAAAAATTTAGTATCCCAGCAAACAATAGCAGCATCCATTAAAGCCATATTCAGTAATGCCATATTTCTTGCCCATCTTACTTCGCTAAATTTAGCCTTAATGAAATCTTCAGCTGCAATAGCATTCCAATGACCAGGTGGTGTGTAAGTACCTACTCCATCAGCCCAAAAATGAGTAATGCGTATTGTTTCAGAAGTAGGATTCTTAATGAAGTTTAGTATTTCTTCTGTTTCCTCTTTCATTTTCTGGCTACTAGTAGAAGGTGGTGGACCTGGTCTTATGGCTACAACTGTTGCCTCATCGAATAAAAATGGACGTACACGTCCAAATAATGGTAACATTGGAGGTCTTTTAGGAATTTCCAGGCTAAACCATGGTATTTCACCTCGAGAGGTGGCAGATGTTTCTAATGCTAACCAATCTGTTGGTGTACCTGCTGCAGCACCGGCTCTGTCTGTCCTTGCTCTTGCAGTAAATTTTTGTGCAACAAATCTTCCCAATGCTTCTCCTGCTTCAATATCGCTTCGAGTAGCAGCACCAGCCATGATTTTAGAAAGCATAGCTTCTTCTGCTTTTTGTTGAATAAAAGCTATTTCACCGGGAAATAATAATTTCATCATTTCTGCTGTAACTCCTGCTAATACGGCATCTTCTGATGGATAGCTAGGCAATTCCGTTTGTGGAAGTAAGGCTTTTACGTTGCCATCTGTTTTAGAAGGCGCTGCACGATTATATAATTTTTTATAATGCCAAGCTGCGACCAACGCATCATATTGTGCAGCAGCTATATATGCATAAGCTCTTGCCGAATAAGGTGGATTTGCAAAAGGGAATAATGGATATGCAAACGGATTTGCTGCGCTTGGAAACGGGTATGTACCATCCGGATTTTGATAAGGAGGAAGGTTATACTTTGCCACGAGTTCCCGCATCAGTTCATTCCATCTCAATACGGAACCGGCACCCCAATATTTAATTTTTTTTTCTTGCTCGTTACTTAATGACTTTTGGTATCCTTTGATCTCATTAAGTTCTGCAATATAGCCAGGCGTGTTCACTGCTGCAGGTGCGGGTACCGGAAATTCTGTAGGACCAGTTAGTAAAACAGGTTTCCATGTACCGGCATTGATATCAACATTAGATGGAGCCAGCATTGGCGCTTCATCTGTTCTTCCTTGTATTTTTTTGGAGCAGGAGATTTCAGTAAGTGAAAAAGTCACTGCTACTAACAGTATCGGAATTATTATTTTTCTCATACAATTATTTTTTATCGGTAGATGAAGTCTTTTCTTTTTTCTTTTTAGATGAAAAGTCAATAACGTAAAAAGCACCCCCACCCAGAGTTGATGCCTGTCCCATATTTCTGCCACTCAGGGTAATGTTACCGTTTGCTATGAGTGACAAACCTTCTATCTTTTTAAGATTATACTTCATATTAATACCCAGCATACTGGCATTCATCCTATTACTCACAAAAGGCATATTATTTCTCGTGATATCAAAACCTCCAAGTGTGGTCCACTTATTCCAAACAGCTTCCGCTATAAGTCTACCGGTTCTGTAACCAGCACGAATATTAACCGTAGAAGCATCAGGCATGGACACCTCATTGGTATTATGTAGCTGTGTAGTGTAGTATGATTCTCTGTCAAGTGTTACTTTATCTCTCACTACATACGTCGCAGATGCGGTTGCAAACCATGATCCGATCTGGTAATCGGCCATGGCCCTAAGTGATAATGTTTTACTTCTTAAACCAATAGATAACGGTAATAAATCAGGAGTATAATCAGATACCGGAACTGATACACCACCGATGGCATAAAAAGATAAAGTGCTTTTCCCAAACTCTTTTTCATAAGGCATCCATTTCACCCAGAGAGATAGATCTTGTAAACCTTGCATACCGTGCAGTGTACCCGCAGACGCTTTGGTTTTGATATAGGGTAATCCGAATAATACATTTAGTTTATCAGATATACCATAATTACCCATATAAGCGATCATACTGGTAGAAACGGTACCCAGATTTAGATTGTTTCTTTTCAAAGTGCCTTCCCAGTATTGATCCCAACTACTGTAGTTGTACATGATACCACTACAGTAATTATTTTTTGCCATCATGATACCATCGATTTCTGTTTGTGCTTTTGATGGAATACATGCAGCCATTGTTATGATCAGCAAGCATACGATACGAGTAACGCTTGTTTTAATTATTTGCATGATGAATAGTTTTGTTGATGAAAGACTATTGTGGTTGACTGTTGTTAGTTGACAGTTGACAGAAGAGCAATTTTTTTCCTGTCAACTAACAACTATCAACTAAAACCTGAGACTCATCCCCACATTCACTGCCAAATCAGCAAATGCAGCATCTCCCTGTGCATAAACTCCGGTGATTTTTGTTCTTTGCTTGTCTGCATAGCTCTGTGTACGGCTTCTCACTACCGCTACAGGAACGTATGCATAGAGATTCAACTTCTTTACTGAATAAGTGATCCCTGGTTCGATGGAATTAACATAACCCGGTCTACGGAATCCATAACTACCCCCAATGAGATCGGAAGAAGGAACGGCTTCATGTCTGTAACCTGCTGAGAAAGTAAATCTGTTCACGGTATAATTCGCTCCAAAACGAATCATATACTGATCTGGTACACTCATCACATCACTACCATATTGGATAGCTGTTGTAGATGTTGTTCCTCCTCTTGCCGTAGAAACACCGTTGTGCTCTCTAGGATTGAGGAGATAGAAGAAATTACCATACAAACTGAGTTGTCTATTGATGGTTTGAAATGCATTGATCTCTGTCGTAAATCCTGTACCACCATCACCCAACTGTATCGACTGATCTACAGGACCCAATACTTTTGCACCCGTGTTCGTATAAAAATGATCCATCACACGATAATCGCCGATAGGTAATTTGATCCCCAGTCCCGCTTGTAAAGCAAACTTCTTTCCTTTTGCCGGATCAGTCACCCAATAGTAACCAGATACCCTTGCATCACCCAAACCGAAAGAACTAGTAAGGTGACGTGCAGCTCCTCCATGTTCATATAAGGAAGTACGTGTATTAGAGATCATAGGAATGCTGAATGCCATTGACCATCTGCTATTGAATACACGAATCAAACTCATATCAACAGTTACATTGTTATTGATGACCTGTGTATTGTTCGCAATACGATGTTTTTGTTCTGCGGTTCCTACATAGTGACGAAAAGAATTAAAATAACGGGTATTCAGGTTGAGTGTCCATTTACTGGGAACTGTATCAGAACCTTTGTGATCAATGGTACACATACCACCCACACCACGTATGGCTACACAACCTTGCGAGTTGGCATTAGTATATACCAGTAGTGAAAAGAAAAATATAAAAATTAAAGATCTCATTGTTTTGGTTTTAGGCACAGCAATAAGACGTACTGTTACAGTAACGTCGATCTGCCAGCTGATTGTCTGTTTGCGTTATTTCTTCATTTTAAGTCTGTCAACGATCAATCTTCCGACACGTTGACCTAGATCTGTACTTACAATACAGGAATTGTGAAAATGAATGCCGCCATAAAACCTAGCCCAGTTGTTCTCTTCAGCTGCATGTCTGAATGACTTGAATGAACGATTGGGAATGCCGAATTCCAGTTCAGTAGAATCAGTATAAGCAAAATTGTCACCGAATACACTCGTCAGTGCTTCTGCAGCAGCTGATGAGATGGTAGAATGTCCACAAGTATATTCCGGGAAAGCAGGAGTTTGTAAATAAGGTCTCCAGTTGGGATCAATGTACTCATTGATAATCGTTTCCGGACGTGCAGTATTGTATTTATACTTCACATACCAAGACTGAATAAATGCATCAAATAAAGCAATAGATGTTTTGGCTACTGCATATACATGTGTAGCGAAATCTGCATTGGCTTTTTTTCCGGCAATCCCCACAATACTCATCCAGTGACCTGAAGGTGAGAATTTTTTACTGCCAAACATCACATGGCCGGTTACATTCATTTTAAATGGATTATCATCCCAAAATTCTGCAATATGTTTCTGCTCTGGTGTTAAGCTATCAATGGCATTTTTTATGGCTATCACTTCCTGATAGTACTTACTTTCTTTATCTGACATATTAAAAACCGGTGGTGGTGGTGGATCAAAAATTCCGGCACTGTCAATCACCAAAGGTCTTATTTCATGCCAATGAGGTTCAACCGCAGTGGCATACATAGGAGGTGTGGGCACCCAGCGACCGGGTATCTTTTTCACGGCATATTTTTCTGCTCCGCGAGTTTCGAGATAATTATCTTTCTTACTCCAACGGATGATGTGCATGCTGATACTATCAGCCAGTTTTCTTGATGCCTCTTCAATTTTTCTACTCAAGCCCTTGTCTCTGGCTACTTGTAGGATACTGTCTTCATACAATTTCATACTTCCTTCCGGAAAAGTAACCGACTCTCCTACTTTCATATACGCCAGTAAAGTGGCCAACTCAATATCTGCTTCTGCATCTATAGCAGAAATATTGTGTTGTTGAAGTCCCTTGAGTTGTCCGCCCAAAGATGTATACTGATCAGGATAAGCAGCAGCAATCACTTCATACGCTGCAATAGCAGCATAAGCATAGTTGCGTGATGCGACCATGGGTGGAAAATTATTTCCCATCACCACGGTATTTAATTCGTGAACAGTATGACTAAAAAGGGCAGGATCATGTAGGAAATTCTTGTACTCAGTTGACTGCTTACATGACTGAATGCATATAAACAGGATGAGCCCACCTAAGAGCTTTTTCATAAAACGGTTTGTAAAATAAAATCAAATAAAAAAAGAGTATGCTTAATGAACCATCATTAAGCCTGAGGCGGGCGTTCTAAACGATTTACATAATCAGACAAATAAGCGGTTTCCTGATTCACAACATGAACCTGACGCAGGTTAGCATCCCTAAACTGCCAAGAAAAAGAATGATCCCCGGTAAAGTCCAGAATAGAGAATTTCAGAACCGTATGCTGATTGGAAGATTTTTGAGTATTGTTTGCATTGGTATAATCTCCAGCTAAGCGGAAAAAATCATCCCGCGCATTTCTGATACCGATCTTTTGAATATTCGGTACGCACAATAATTCCAATGAATCTTTATAGAAACGTCTTTTTACAAAATGATAGGTGATGCCATTGATATCTACTTCTCCCGATGCATTTTCGAACTGTTCCGAATTGCTACCATAGGGTGTGCTGGCAGGAACTTTGATGTGCAATAGCATGGCTTCATCGTAGATATCATCATAGAGATTTGCTTGAAATGCCTTATCAGAAGCTGTTTCCATATAGTTCAACAGCATTCTGTAGCCGCCCAAACTAAAGAGCAGCAAACTGAGGGATACTATCGTAGCAAGCCTTTTCAACCCACTAAAAATAATTGTTTTTACTGAACCACCAAGGTTTTTTTATCGGGTCCGATACCCGTAAGTGTTAGTTTTTTCCAATGTTTGGGTAGTACCGATTTGATCTGGGTTATACCCTTTGCTGTGATATCAATGCCCCCAAAACCCATCAAAACACTTTGTAAAATACCTCCAGCTCCCGTTGCAAAATAGGGATTGGTACCTCCTTTGGTTTCTGCAATGACCCTGAATGGAGGGTTGAGATTTGGCTCATAGGATTCTTTGAAAAATTTCAAAGCTTTATCTGCATTCCCCAATCGGGCATACAAGAGTGTAAAAATGGCTTGTGTCATGGCAGGTGTACCTTCATTAGGCACCCTTGTTTCATAATATTCCAAGTCTTTCAAAACTTGTTTGGGATCAGATACTTCTTTTAAAGGATAGGCTAACAGGTTCACATCACCTTGTTTGATACCTTCTCCCTGATAAGTAGCATGTTCTCTGGTTACACCATTCTCCATTTTTAGAATCGGAATATTCTGCGCTACATGCAACCAGTCTGCATCAGCTTTTGCACCAATCAATGCAGCCGCTTCTGTTGCATAGTTCAATACTGCTTTGGCGGCGGCATTGGTCCAAGCATTGTTGTCAACATTCTCAGCCCATTCATCTGCAGCTACTACATTTTTGATATCATATTTGCCCGCACCATTTCTCTCTACCCTACTTGCCCAAAAATCAGCGGTTTCTTTTAAGATAGGCCAGCCTCTTTCTTTGAGCCATTCTTTATCCTGTGTGACACAATAATAATTCCAGGCAGCAATACCCACACATGCAGTAATATGGTGTTCAAAAGGACCACTCAATGCCCATACAGGTGTTTCCTCAACACCGGTAGCCGCACTTTCCCATGGAAACATCGCTCCCTTATAACCATGACTAAAGGCATTCTTTTTGGCAGCGGCCAATCGATTGAATCGATATTCCACCATACTTTTAGCCATAGCAGGTTGCAGCACCAGCAATGCAGGATACATCCATAATTCTGTATCCCAGAACACATGCCCATTGTACCCTAAACCACTTAATCCCATGGGCGATGGACTATAATCCGTTCCTTCACGAACAAAGGAATACAAATGATACATCATACTATGGATATCTTGCTGTGCTTGCGGATCACCATCAATTTGGATATCGCTTTTCCAAAGTTCATCCCATGCTTTTCCATGAAAGGAGAGTAAACGATCTCTACCCTCCAGCTTGGCAAAAATGGTCATCCGCTCTGCTTCATTCAAAGGATCATCATGATGAACACTGGTAATAGAAGACCCTGCAACCGAGTAGCGATAGGTATTTCCGGCTTTCAAAGTTTTATTGAATTTCATCAGGTGCATGTTGTTATCCCACATTTCATGAATTACACGCGGCTCCTCACCATGCTTTTCTGAAAAAAGAAAAGTATTCGATGCACACATCAACAGTTTACCTGTAGGACTTTTTGCTGACGAGGTAAGGAGACTGATGGTAACATGTGGACGATCAATTTCATTGTAATAATTTTGAACATCTTTTAATGCATCAGGAGCTTCCATCACACTGGCTGCATTGATCAGGATATCTTTCTTCGCTTGTATGGTCACATCCATCAATACCGTAAATGGAAGATGTCGTAAGGAATAATAGGAATAGGTTACAGTGGCTTTGTCACCATAATCGAAAGAGCAGGTAAAAGAAGCTTTTTTCATGTCCAATTCCTGCTTCATATTGCTGACTTCGGATGCTGTGATATTTCTGCCGTCGATTCCTAACTGCATGTTCAACAAATTAAAACTGCGCAGAAAATTACTCACCCTACCACGACCATACTGATCATATGCACCCGCCAATACCACTTCCTTTACTTTGAAGGGTTCGGGAGAAGAAACAATGCCAATCATACCATTGGCTACTGTTACTCCATAGTAATTAGAGGGTGTTACGGAAGATACGGTGAGCTTCCATGGATCCTGGGATTTTACCGGTGCCATTCCAATAAAAAAGATTAGCAGGTAAATCAAGTGCAATCGTTTCATAATGCTTATTTTGCAAGTACTGACGTCTGCTCAAATTTATTCTAAAACCCTGTATGAAACATATTTTTATTATCGCAATCGTTTGCGTCTTTGGGTTGGCATGTTCCCAATCATCTAGCTTACTGCAAGAGGTAGATCCTGAAAAATCAGGGTTACAATTTTCCAATACCATCGTTGAAAATCAAGAAATGAATGTGCTGAATTATGAATATATCTATAATGGTGGTGGCGTTGGCATTGGCGACTTTAATAATGACAGTTTGCCCGATATCTACTTTACAGGGAACAGAACTGCCAATAAGCTTTTTCTGAATAAAGGGAATTTGAAGTTCGAAGACATCACAGAACAAGCGGGTGTGAGTGGCAATGGAAAATGGAGTAAAGGAGCCAGTATCATTGATATCAACAATGATGGACTAACAGATATCTACGTATGTACTGCTGTTTTATCGGATAGCAATGCCAGAAAAAATCTCTTGTATGTGAATCAGGGAGTGAATGCAACAACCGGTATCCCTGTATTTAAAGAAATGGCAAAAGAATATGGGCTTGATGATATGTCGAATACCCATATGTCTGCTTTCTTCGACTATGATAATGATGGAGATCTGGATGTATACTTATTGGTAAATGATCTCGATGGTACTTATCCCAATGAATTTCGCCCCATTCGTAAAGATGGCAGTTGGCCTAATACAGACAAACTACTAGAGAATAGATTCGACTCAACACTTCAGCACCCTGTATACACAGATGTTTCTGCAAAAGCAGGCATTTTGATTGAAGGCCATGGTTTGGGAATTAGTATTGCTGACATCAATCAAGATGGATGGAAAGATATTTATATCAGCAATGATTACCTATCTAATAATATTCTTTACATCAATAATAAAAACGGAACCTTCACTGATCAATGTGCCTCTTACTTGAAACATACCAGTAAGAACGCCATGGGTAATGATATTGCAGACATCAATAATGACGGTTTAGCTGATATCATTGAAACAGATATGATGCCTGCTGATAACTATCGACAAAAAATGATGCACTCGGATATCAGTTATCAGACTTTTCAAAACAGTGATCGTTATGGATATATGTATCAGTATCCAAGAAATACTTTACAACTCAATCAGGGATTGATCTCACAAAAGAGTGATTCACTGCGTAGACCTGCATTTAGTGAGATCGCTTATTTCAGTGGTGTAGCACATACAGACTGGAGCTGGGCACCGCTTCTTTTTGATGTCAATAATGATGGATGGAGAGACTTGTTTGTTACAAACGGACTTCCGAAGGACATGTCGGATAAAGATTTTATGTCGTACAGAAGCAATGCTGTAGCCAATGCGCCGCTTGAAGAAGTATTAAAACAATTACCTGTTGTAAAGATCAGCAACTATGTATTTCAAAATAATGGTGACCTGAGTTTTACAGATCGAACCAAAGAATGGGGCATTGACTTCCCTACTTTTTCAGCAGGTATGGCATATGCAGATCTCGACAAAGATGGTGATTTGGATATTGTGATCAACAATACCAATATGCCTGCTACCTTATTAGAAAATAAAGAACGTCAGCAAAAAAAATCATCGAATTTTATTCGGATCGGATTAACCGGTACTACTCAAAATATTTCCGGCTTGGGTGCTTGGGTACATGTGTATGCAAAAAATATGCATCAGGTGATTGAACATTCGCCCTATCGTGGTTATTTATCTACTATTGAAAATACGCTTCATTTTGGTATTGGTAATAATGCCAATATTGATTCCATTCGTGTGATATGGCCAGATGGCAAGTCAGAAATAAGAAAAAATATTCCCGCTAATCAAACCCTTCATTTCTTAGCAAGTAATGCCGGTCTTTATGATCAACCCACCCCTGTAGCACCGGTTACTTTATTTGAAGATATAACTGCTACTAGCGGTTTAAGCTATGGATTTTCTGAGGTTGACTTTATTGATTTTGATATCCAACGTTTATTATTACACAAACTCACACAATATGGTCCTTCACTTGCTGCCGGAGATTTGAATGGAGATGGGAAAGATGATTTTGTTGTGGGTGGAGGTTCTCCTTTTCATGCATCTACTTTTATTCAGGGTGCAAATGGACGTTTTACAAGAAACTATTTACCCGGCTATAAAAGTCCACAATACCAAGATGATGCAGGCATTAGTTTATTAGATGCTGATGGTGATGGAGATCTGGATATTTTTATTGTATCTGGTGGTGCAGAAAATCAACCACAGACGAAAGCGTATACCGATCATTTTTATCTCAATGATGGCAAAGGAAATTTTACTGAACTCACTGCTGACTTTACCAATAATCGAACCACCAAGAGTTGCATCAGTACTTTTGATTATGATCAGGATGGGGATCTGGATCTCTTTATTGGCGGAAGGGTTATACCCGGAAGATATCCAATGCCTACCAATAGTTTTATCTACCGAAATGATTCTGAAAAAGATAAAGTAGTATTTACGGATGTTACTTCTAAAGTAGCACCTGATCTGCTGAACATCGGAATGATTACAGCTGCTCTCTGGACAGATGTTGATGCCGATGGTAAAACAGATCTTTTGTTGGCTACCGATTGGGGCAGCATCCAATTATTGAAAAATAATGGTGCCAGTTTTAAGAAGACCAATACATCCCTTACTGCTTTTACCGGTTGGTGGAACAGTCTTGTTGCAGCTGATATGGATAATGATGGCGATATGGATTATGTAGCGGGTAATTATGGACGCAATGGTTTTTTGCAAGCTTCTGAACAATACCCACTGAAGGTTTACGCCAAAGATTTTGATAATAATTCTAGTTTGGATGTTGTATTCAGTCATTGGCTGCCCGGCACCATTTACGGTGAGAAAAAAGAATATCCTGTTGCAGGAAGAGATCTGATATTAAGAGAAATGAGCGTATTGAAAGAACGTTTCCCTAATTATGCACCTTATGCTAAAACAGAGATGACGCAATTATTTTCACCAGAAGTATTAAAAGATGCTTATCAATTAAGCGCGAACTATTTACAAAATTGTTGGATTGAAAATAAAGGGTCCTTAAACTTTGAGTTACATGCCTTACCAGCAGCCGCACAAATAGGACCCGTATATGGAATTATCGCACGAGATCTTGATATGGATGGAAGAAAAGATTTGATACTTACCGGTAATGAATATTCAATGGCTCCTTATCTGGGTAGACAAGATGCGTTGAATGGTTTGGTATTGTTGAACAAACAAAATAATGTATTTGAACCTTTATCAATAGCAGCATCAGGCTTTTATACACCTGCTAATGGAAGAAGCTTGGTAGAACTAGTGATTCAAAATCGTTTAAGCGTTATTGCAGGACAAAATAGAGACATGCTCAAAATGTTCAGCTTACAAAATGACAATACTTCTTTTGTAAAAGTAAATTCGCTTGAAACACATGCAATTGTTTATTTAAAAGATGGAAAGAAAAGAAAAGAAGAATTCAGTTTAGGGCAAGGGTTTCTTTCTCAATCTTCCAACTATATTCATTTGAATTCAAGCATAGCATCAATTGATATTTTTATAGGTACAAAAAAAAGCAGAACACTAAAACCCTGATACTATGAAATTTCGTTATCAGCTTTGGTCTTTTCTTTTACTTGCAGTAACTGCTGTTACAATTAGTTGCCAACCCCCAAAGGAAAGAGACCTCACAAAGCTTCAGGAACTGCAGTATCAGTGTGTACAGCATCTCACCGATGTGATTGTGTATGATATTGTAAATCCGCCTGTAGCCAGCAGAATGTATGCATATAGTACCATCGCTTATTATGAAGCACTACAACCTACCGACCCTTCTTATGCGAGTTTATTACCCAAGCTTCATGGTTTTGCAGAGTTACCGCTTCCTGATACCAACCTACGACATGATTATCGGCTATCTGCTGTCATCGCATTTATGAAAGTTTCGGAAACTTTGGTATTTTCAAAAGATAGTATCAGAGCAGCGCGAGAAGAATTAGTAGACTATTTCAGTGATCTGGATCAAGAAGTATATACCAATTCTGTTAGCTGGGGTGAAAAAGTTGCCAATACTATCTTGGTAAGAGCTTCTAAAGACGGATATAAGCTAACACGCGGTATGCCAAAATTTAGTGTACTGAAAGAAACAGGCATATGGCAACAAACACCGCCCGACTATGAAGAAGCTGTTGAACCTAATTGGAGATTCATACAACCCCTTTTATTAGACTCCGCTTCACAATTCAAGCCAGCCAGGCCGCCGGCTTACAACATGAATGCTTCCAGTCAGTATCATAAAGAAGTGAAAGAAGTGTATGAGTTGAGTCAGCAACTTACAGAAGAACAAAAACTGATTGCACGTTTTTGGGATGATAATCCGTTTGTTTCCGAACACAAGGGACATTTAACTTATGCGAACAAGAAAATGACCCCTGTAGGTCACTGGATGGGTATAACAGGTATATTAAGTAGCCAGTCGAAAAAAACAGCCCTAGACATCGCTCGGGTTTATGCATTAACGGCTGCTGCTATTTTTGACGGGTTTATTTCAACATGGGAAGAAAAATATACCAGCAAAACCGTTCGACCAGTAACAGTGATCCGTGAACATTTTGCTTCTGAATGGAACCCCATTTTACAAACACCTCCTTTCCCGGAATATACCAGCGGACATAGTGTTATTTCAGCTGCCGCTGCATCCGTTCTTGCTGCAGTATTTGGCAATAACACAGCTTTCAGGGATACCACAGAATTACCCTATCTTGGATTGGAAAGAAGTTTCAGTTCACTGCAGGCTGCTTCTGACGAAGTAAGTATGAGTAGAGTATATGGTGGTATTCACTATCGTTCCGCAGTGATAAATGGGCAAAAACAAGGTCAGCAAATTGGTGATTATTTTATTGGTACTTTCTTAAAATAAGAATTGAAATAGCATTAAGGGTCGTGACTCTATTGATTTTGTTTCAACCCAACCAGTATTTTTGTGTAGCAAAAAATGAAGAGATTTTATGAAGCGTTTTTTTTATGTGGTTATCGTATTGGGAATTTTAGCAGGAGGCATTGGGTTTTTCCTACCATCAAATCAATTGAAAAGTATGACTGCTAATGCTACTACACCTTTTGATGGAGTTTCAAGAGTAATCGTCAATAAACATTATTGGAAAAACTGGTGGCCGGGCACAGTACTTAATGATAGTACCCTGGCATTTGAGAATACCGAACTGCATATTGACATGTTATTACTCAATGGCTTTAAAGCAAAGTCGTTGAATACAAATATTCCTGCTTTTCTAGATCTGCAAGCTATTGCCACGTACAATGCTGAAACAGCTTTGACATTCAACACAACCTTTAGCTTCTCTAATAACCCATTCATTAGACTTTATCAGTACATATTGTATCGTTCCGAACAAAAAAAATATGAGCAACTATTCAAAAATCTAAGTCTTTCTTTTTCCAATGTGAAAAGAGTGTATGGATTCGATATTCAAATGGGAAAAGTACCCAATGCTTATTATGTATCTGTAAAAACCTATCTGGATCATTATCCAACAACAGAAGAAGTATACGCGAGTATAGGTGAGGTTACAAATTTTATTCAATCACAAAATAGTAAAGTGATGAATGAACCCATCTTTAATATTTTTAAAGAAGGAGAAAATAGATACCTCTTAATGGTTGCAGTAGCATCTGATCGAGAAATACCTACACAAGGAAAGTTTCTTCAGAAAAACATGATGCTTGGTAATATTGTGGTTGCAGGAGTGAAAGGAGGTTACGACGCCATCAATAAATGTAAAGAAGCCGTTCAATTTTATGTGAGCGACTTCAGAAAAGTATCTCCGGCTATTGCATTTGAAAGATTGATCACCAATAGGCTACAGGAAAAAGATAGTAGCAAGTGGATCACTACGATCAACTATCCTGTATTTCAATAATCTATTAATTCGCACCTAATACCAGTATCGTATCATTATTGCGGGCAAGTATATAAGCCTGCTTGCCTGCAATTTGAATCGATCTGATATTTCGTACTTGTCCTTTTACACGAGCCGGTTGTTTAAGTGACATCATCATACCTTTTCCTTTTTGGTATTGTAGTATGTTTCCAAAATCAGCATCTTGTCTACCAATCTCAACATTATTGCTATAAAAGTTGCCAAAAGTCATCCATTGTATACCATTGGGCGATATTATTTTCTGTATAGCCCTCAGCTGACTGAATTGGGTTTCATTGGGCAAAGGGCTAGCAGTAAATGACCCATTACCTTCATTGATGAGTAGCATATGATCAAAACAGTTCGCTTCCAATTGGAAAGCTTTTTCAAATTTTTGCGGTGCAAACAATTCCTTTAATTCAGCCTTGGCAAAATCAGCAGCATAGAGATATTTTTTTCTGATCGCAGGTATCGATTTCTCCAAGATCATCTTACTAACAAAAGGTATTTCTTTTCCATTGACATAATAAGTCATCAGTTGCTCAACCCTACCATTGTCATCAAAATCATTCATATACATTCGAACCGGCGCTTCCAATGAAGCTTTCACCCGACTATTGCGACCAAAATTACCGGCAAGAATATCTATATCTCCATCTCCATCAATATCATCTGCATAAATCGATTGCCACCATCCTTTGAGTGTTGTGATATTTTGCTTTACATATTGTTGTCCATTTCTGATAAAGGCATCAATACCACCCCAAGTATATGCCAACAATAGATCTTTCTGTTGATCATTATTCATATCCACCCACTGAGCAGATGTTACCATACCCGGATTCATCAACTCACTGCTATATGATGCCGTCACATCCTTGAAATTGCCATATCCATCATTCAATAATAAATAAGAACGTGGTGGCATACCATAGGCCCATGTAATAGATCGACCTGCAAAAAAGAGATCCATGAACCCATCTCCATTGATATCATTTGCAACTACTTTACTCTGCGTATTCATACCTCTGGGAAATGCAAATTCTTTTTTATGCAGATTTCCTCTTCCATCATTGAGGTATAATAACGGTTGCAAGTGTTCATCATCTTCATAATATTCATTACCTCCTGTTGCAATCACAAGATCAATTGCTTGATCATTATTGACGTCAATCCAAATAGCATCCACATTTTCCCACATCGTATCTTTTTCCAATGAAGACTGTACAGAGCGTAAAAATTTCCCTTGCTGTGTTTGAAGGAACAATCCGTTCTTGCCTCCTTTCGATGCACCAACAAATACATCGTCCAACCCATCTTTATTGATATCGGCCACAGCCAATGCCGGGCCTTCAGTTGAAAGCATATGCGGAATCAAGGGCTCTCTATCAAATTCATTGAATACATTTTCTTGATGCAAAAATTGTAAGCCTGTTATGGAAGTGATATCCTGCAATGAAGCAGCTCCATCATTTTGATGTAATCGTTGATCAAAATCAAACAAAGGCAAGCCTTTGGTATACTTTGCTTGTATAATATTGCCTTTGGTAATTTTTATGGACTGATACGTTCGGTCCGGCCATATCAATAAAGCAGAATCGGGCTGTATATTGTTCAACCCTGCTAGCAGTGGTAACTGCATGCTAGATAGAAATCCTCTTACAGGATAATGCTCAAAGCTCTGTACTTGCGATTGAGCATAGATCAATAATTTTGCTCCAATCGCGTTTCGATTCAACTGATCACCTTCCAGTTGCAGTTTTACATAATTCTGAGCAGTAGTATCGGTATTGGTTTTATTTTCATAGATCAGAACCGGATCATTGATATTGTTCACTACAACATCTAGATCTCCATCATTGTCTAGATCAGCAAAAACAGAACCATTGGAAAAAGTAGGCAGGTTACCTTTAATACTATCGGTGATATTATTAAACTGTAGTGAGCCCTTATTCCTGAAAAACTGATTGGGCAATTTGATTTCAGGAAACTTACTGATCAATGACAGATCCTTGTCTTGAAGTGTATTGTTTTTTAGTTTATCCTGCAACTCTCCCCCTGACACGTAATTAATGTAATCAATGTCATTCATACGCTTGGGGATACCATTGGAGACAAACAAATCTTTGAGTCCGTCATTATCAAAATCCATCCACAAAGAAGCCCAGCTCCAGTCTGTCGCATGAATGCCTGCATATTGACCTACTTCACTGAAATATCCATTCTTTCTATTGTACTGAAGATTATTGCGCGCATATTGGTGGGTATATCCGTACTGCAATTTTTGCTGGAAAATATTATAATCATCTTCTGCCATTGAGCGCTTCAACATGTATTGATCATAAGGTAACATGTCCATAGAAATGATCTCCGGATAAGCATCATTATTGATATCTGCAACATCAACACCCATCGTAAACTGACTTGTATGCATCAATTGCTCTGAACCTTGTTCAGAAAAACTGCCATTTTTTTGATTGATATAGAGATAATCATTCTCATGAAAATCATTGCCTACATAGATATCAGGCCAACCATCCAGATTGATATCGGCAACCACTACACCCAATCCATATCCTATTTTACTTCCATTGATCCCTGCTTCTTTAGTTACATTGGTAAATCTTTGAATGGTATTTCCTTTTACATCTTTACGTTGATCATTGCGATACAATCTTTGTCCTGCCAATGAATCGTATGTATTCAAAAAATTAGCGCGTGGTGCGTAATTACCATCATGATTCACAGAGTGATTGAGTAGGAACATATCCAAATCCCCATCACCATCATAATCCAAGAAAGCAGATTGCGTGCTAAATCCGGAAAAATTCAAGCCGTATGCAGTTGCTTGATCTTCATAAACAGGTATTCCATCTTTCCCAATTCCAGTGCATACCAACAATTGATTTTTTCCTTTGAGGGTTTTGTAATTACCAACTCTACAAATATAAATATCCAATAAGCCGTCATTATTGATATCTACCACAGACACCCCAGTACTCCAAGCCCCATCGGCAGGAATATGGGCTTCTTGTGTAACATCCTTGAATTGAAGATTCCCGGTATTGAGGTATAACCGATTGTTTTCCTGATTGGCAGCAAAAAATAAGTCTGTTAATCCATCATTGTTAAAATCGCCTGCTCCAACTCCTGCTCCATTATAATAGTACATATAAGAAAACAGGTTAAAGGAAGTAGACGGGTGTAGGGTATTACTAAAATGAATACCCGTACGTTCATGATCTGCAATTTCAAATAAAGATGCTTGTTCTTTCCCTTTACAACCTATGCCGATCATCACCAACAGGAAAAATCCAGTATATATTGATCTCATATTCGCTCCTTTCATTTTACCTGTTTTTTACCGGACTGATGGTTGATATAATAACACACAGGCGTATCATTATTGCGTGCAAACAGAATGGTATTTCTATTTTTTTGTTGAATCATGGTAATATCTCTTACCTGTCCTTTTACAGACAAACCAGATACAGTTGCCACTTGGGGTTCAAAAACATTATTTCCCTTGTTGATCAGCACATGACCATAAGATGCATCTACACTACAAAACTGTGGCAGAAGATCAAAGAAATTACCAGCTATGATGAGGTCATTTTTCCCATCTTGATTTATATCTGTAATCAAAGATGCATGTACCGAAGACAATTGTACCATATAAGGTAATGCCATGATTTCAAACTGCCCTTTTCCATTATTGATGGCTATAGAATTAGCAGCATTATTTACGGTGAGTAGTTTGGCGTCCTTCAGCCCCTCTTTAAAAATCTGTTCAATAGTTTTATCTGCAAAATCTGAGTGTTTCAGATTTGATTTTTTTAAGGACGGGATCTGATCTGTGATATCTTTTTTCAAGAATACAGGCACATCTTTTTTCTGAATACTTTGACTGAAAATTTTATCAACAGTAGCGTTCTGATCAAAATCTTTGATCCAAAGATTGACAGGATTGTCGAAAGTAGGTCGCATGTAAAAGTTCTGACCGATATTTCCCAGCACCAAATCTGGATGGCCATCGCCATTCAAATCTCCTACAGATAAAGATTGCCACCAACCCAGTTCCTTTTCAAGTCCGCTCGATAATTCCTTACATTGACCATTCAAGAAGCTGAAAATTTTGGGTGACATCCATTCTCCTGTAATAATCAGTTCATTTTTCTGATCACCATTCACATCAACCCATGCTGCATCTGTTACCATTCCTAATTGATAGAGCAGCGGAGCTATTTTTTCAGTTACCTCTGTAAACTTACCTGCTCCATCATTATGATATAAATAGCTTCTGGGCGAAATACCATAATTCTGTGGTTCACTTCTGCTGCCAATAAACAGATCCATCTTACCGTCTGAATCATAATCTAATGCAACGGCAACACCCGCATTGGTGTGACTTAGTGGAAAGGTGCCCGATTGTAATGTGAAGTTACCGGCGCCATCATTCGTGTACAACTGATGTTGATATTTTTCAGAAGATGCAGGCACAAAGTTTCCTCCTCCTCCAACAAATAAATCCATGTCACCATCCTGATCAGCATCAAAGAAGACGGTAGCAGTTACATCATTGAAAGTAAATTTCTCAAAGTCTGCCACTTTCTTTTTTACAAAACCTTGTGATGTTTGCAAATACAATTGTGAGGGCTGCCCAACAGCACCCCCCAGAAAAATATCTTCTAATCCGTCTTTATTGACATCCGCTACTGCTGTTTTGGGACCCTGCTTAGAGAGCATAAATGGAATATTTCTTTCCTGATAAAAATCGATATGCTCATCTTCCTTGTGTGCATCAAATGAATAGTTGATCTGAGAAAATAAAGTTTCTTTTGAAACAAATTGTTCCGGCTGCCAAGGCCTTACTTGAACACTATCATAATATACCTGCTCTAAACTATTAACTGTAATATTAGTAATTGTATGTATGCTGTTATTCGGCCATTGTATCTGTATGGAATCGATCTTATGATTGCCGATCCCAATGGTTTGTTTGTATTCTACAGACGACTGAAAACCTTTACTCGGAATTAATTCGCGTGTAATCAATTGGTCGCCTGCATATACTTTGATTTTACTGCCAATCGCAAAAGGGTTTTTGTCTTTATAATGCAATTGCAAAGCGATATAGCCATTACTAGAATCATCATTACTGGTGTTCTTGTATACGAGTGCATTTTGATTCACATTATTAATGATCAAATCAAGATCACCATCATTGTCGAGGTCTGCATAAGAAGCCCCATTGGAAAAAGTAGGTTGATCAAGACCCCATTCATTTTCTGCATCCCTGAATTTTAGGTTGCCTAAATTCTTGAATGCTTTATTAGGAATGGGAACAGATGGCATTTTATCGATAACGGTATTCACTTCTTCTTTTTTTCCTTTCAATACCATCTGATTCACCACATCATTGGCAAAGAAGTCTATAAAATCCTGATCGGTTACATCGCGATAGATGCCGTTACAAACAATGATATCGGATAAGCCATCATTATCGGCATCAAACATCAATGCGCCCCAACTCCAATCACTCGCAGCTACACCGCTAAAAAATCCTGTTTCTAAAAATCGTCCTTCGCCATTATTCACTTGCAAAGCATTCTGTGTATACTGGTTATAAAAACCTTGGTCTTGCTTTAGTTTGAATACATCATAATTTTCAAAAGAAGTATTGGTCTTCAATCGATAATCATCACCCGGCAACATATCTGTGGTAAAGATATCCGGCTTACCATCATTGTTGATATCTTGCAGATCTGCCCCCATCGATGAAAAGCTGATATGCTGTGTGCGATTCTCTATTTCATCTTTAAACGTACCATCTCTTTGATTGATGTATAAATAGTCTTTTTCAAAAAAGTCATTGGATACATACACATCCGGATAGCCATCCAGATTCACATCACCGACTGTAACACCCAATCCAAAACTGATGATACTTCCATAGATACCGGCTTCTTTGGTTACATCGGTAAATTTTCCATTATCGTTTCGAAGCAAATGATCACCTCCACCTTTTAAGAATTCAGCATAAGGTGCTTGTGCATCGGGCACATTACGCATATTGGCATAGTTTAAAGAATTGACAGGGATCGGACTATTGTTCACTAAAAAACAATCCAAATCTCCATCCAAGTCATAATCAAAGAAAGATGCATGGGTTGTATAACCATCATTGTCTAGACCATATTCAGCAGCTTTATCAGTGAATGTCAGGTTCCGGTTATTGATGTACAGTTTGTTTTTTCGTAATGCTTTATTGAGCATATTTCCGGCATTACACACATAAATATCCAGCCAGCCATCAGCATTGATATCTACAAAGACAATTCCTGTACTCCATTCATTGTTATAAGTAATACCTGCTTTCTCAGTAATATCTTCAAATTTCAAATTTCCTTTATTCAGGTATAGTTTATTGCTGCTTTGATTAGCGGTAAAGAATACTTCGGGTAGCCCATCATTATTCAAATCACCTGTTGCTACACCACCGCCATTATAAAAATTTCGGTACTTAAATACATTGAAAGATTCTGATTCTGTGAGTGTATTCTTGAAATTGATATTCGAATCAGACACCAATGCATACAGCGTCTTTTTACGATCATTCTTACAAGCTGTCATGCCAGCGCAACAAATAACTAGCAGCCAAAATGGATAACGTATCATAGCATGCTAAAATAGTATAAATACCGGCTGATATTGTTGAAGCATAGCATAAAGTGAACATAAAAAGAGAGGGCGGCTTATAGACCATGGTCCATGGTCTATGGTCTATAAGCCATGTGCCATAGAAAAGAAAGAGGCTGTATCAAATGTGATACAGCCTCTTTGAGAAAATATGATCTATCTGAATTAGTAACCTACGTTCTGTTTCAGATTAGGATTAGATGCCAAGGCAGTAGTTGGAATAGGATATACTGCTTTGTAAGCTTCTGATGCGTTTGGTCTTTCTTCAACAGGAGCGTTGAATCTTCCGAAACGTACCATATCTGTTCTTCTGTGACCTTCGAGATAGAGTTCACGACCTCTTTCAGCCAACAGTGAAGTCAATGTTACTGAAGTAACCGGAGTAGCACCTCTTAGTACACGGATGCTGTTTACAATGGTCAACGGAGTTTCGCCGTTTGCACCAGTGGTACCACCTCTTAACAATGCTTCTGCTTTCATCAGACGAACATCAGAGAAACGAAGGAAAGGAAATTCATTCTGACTACCCCAAGCACCATCGTTGATGGTAGCCGGGTTGAGTGGAAACTTATTGACACGAATACCACTTGCTTCTCCGTTGAAAAAGATAGATGCGGTACGAGTAAAGATCAGTGGGTTACCACTTCTATCATATAAATCGCCGATAGGATCACCAATTACACCAGGTGATTTAGGGTCGTTAGCCTTTACTGGACCTCTTGCCTGACCAACCAGGAACCCTGCATTAGAACCTACCAGATTGGTATAACCAGCCAGTGGAGAGGATTTCCGCACATCAACATCTTCAAAACTGTCGTAGAACTGAGATAGGGTTACGAAACCGTTCCAGCTAGAAGGGGTCTGATTGTAATGCCAACTCTGTGAAGTTTGCCATCTCAAGTTTGGACCATTACCAGCTCTTGCATCTGATCCATTTTTACGAACAAAAATGTTTTCAGATGATACAGTACCGTTATCCCATTTGAAATTATCCCAATAATTCGGATCAAGACTCAAATTAGTATTGGCAGCTACCAGATTACAGTATTCTATTACTTTATTCATGTCTGCTGGTGCAAATGTAAATGGTCCCGCAGGTGATGTGGTAGCCTGCTTATATACAGCTTTATTTAGGTAGGCTTTTGCGAGCAAAGCCCAAGCAGCTTCTTTAGTAGCTTGAGCTCTGTTATTTTTATCATAAGAAGGCAAATTAGGCACTGCTGCTTCCAGTTCTGAAATGATTGCATCAATTGCTGCTGATCTTGTTAATACATCAGGAACGACGTTAGCAGCAGCTGTGGCCGGACGGGTCTGCACCTGACCGTAAAGATCGCAGGTGAGAAAGCGGAAGTAAGCACGTAGGAATTGACCTTCTGCCTTGGCAAGACCAGTGGCCGTCTCAGCTATGAGCGTAGTCTGGAATAGTGCTCCATTCAAGCCATTCCAGGTATCATTCACCTGATTATGATCCGGACCCCATGTATGTAGGTGCAAACGACGCCATGTACCAAAGTCATCCCAGTCAGTACCACGTGTTGGACCCATGATCTCATCGGTGGAATGTTCTTGCAAGCCAAACCAGTTCCCTTGTCCACCAGATAATTGGTTTAATTGTTCGTAGACCGCAGCAATCGAAGGAGGAGTAGGTGCTCCAGTTCCTGTATTGGGTGCGATGGAATTGGGTGCTTCCAGCTTTGGATCAAGCTTGGAGCATGATATGGTAAGTACGGTTACAGCGGTAAGAACCGGTACAAACCTACTTTTGAAGATATTTTTCATTGCTTTCAGTATTTATTATTTAGAATCCAACATTTAAACCTACAGTAATGATCCTTGGTCTTGGATATTGAGTGTAATCAAATCCGCGAGAAGGGATACCATTGATGTTCTTGTCAACATTCACTTCAGGATCGATGCCAGAGTATCCGGTAATCAGGGCTAAATTCTGACCTGATGCGAATACAGACATTGATTTGAACAGGCTGGTTTTCTTGAGGTTAAATGCGTAGCTCAGGTTCACGTTTGCAAGACGGATGAAATCACCCTTCTCTAAAAAACGAGTAGAAACTGATCCTGGGTTAAATGGATTTTCGGGACCGTTTCCTACTGCATATGTAACGTTACGAGCATTACGCAAACTACCTTTCAAGAATAATGCATTCGCTGTATTGTTATATACGTGGAAACCTGTGATTGCGTTCAAAAATACACTCAAATTCCATCTGCCATAAGAGAAATTGTTGGTCAACCCGGCAAAGAAGGTAGGTAATGCAGATCCAACCAACTGGTTAGAAGCACCATTGCCATAACGGGCGTTACCGTTACCGTCAAAGCCATTGAAAACCGGCATTGACCAAGTAAAGATAGAAGATCCGTTGGTCAGGGTTTGTGCAAACGCACCTGTTAAACCCTGTCCACTAACCCCACCAGTATTGATGGGTGTTGGTAAACCTTCAATATTATTGGAGACAGTGGTCATGTTATAATTGATATCCCAGCTGAATTTCTTGCCTTGAACAGCACGATAATTAACACTTGCTTCCCATCCTTTGTTGATTACTTCGCCATCTAAATTTATCCACCAGTTGGCAGTAGGAGCAAAACCACCCGGCGTAGGAGCAAAGAACAGCATGTTCTTTCTCTTGTTGTTGTAGTAATCCAAGGTTACAGACAATCTTCTGTCTTTGGTGGTGAAGTCAACACCGAAGCCGGTAGTAGCCACTTCTTCCCATTTCAGATTAGGGTTACCTTGCTGAATGAAGCGTGTAACAGGACCAGATCCTACATCAAATATCTGCTGCAGGTTAAGTGCTGCATACGAACCTAAGTTATCCTGACTGCCTAGTATACCGTAATTGGCTCTGAAGCTCAAATCGCTGAGTATGCCACCAAAGATATTTTGCATCCATGACTCTTCCAATGCTCTCCATTTGAAAGCAAAGGCAGGGAATGTTCCATAACGGTTATTCGCACCAAACTTAGAAGATCCATCAGATCTTACGGTTACAGTCAAGAAGTATTTATCGTTGTATGTGTAGTTCAAACGACCGAAAATAGACTGTAGTTCATTTCTGCCATATCCAGGAACAAAATTGGCATAATTATTAAACGCATTGTAATCTCTTACAAATACATCTTTAGGACCTACAACCGGAGTTTTTGTTCCCCAGCCAAATGAAGCTTTGTAACGGTTTTCAAAACTCTGATATGAATAACCTGCTATTGCATTGACAGCATGTTTTTCATTGAAAGTTTTATCATAAGTCAAGTAATGTTCAATCAAGGATGACTTTGTTTCCAGATTTTGTCTGGTGGTACGACCATTCCCTTGAATACCGTTACCATAGTCTCTTCCGAAAACGTTGATGGTACCGCCATAAGCATTTGATCCCAAGCGAGGATCAGCAAACGAAGTTCTTTCAGCTTTAGAATTATCTACACCTAATACCACTTTATAGCTGAGATCTTTTGTGATCTGATAGCTTGCTGAGAAATTACCCAAGAAACGATTGATGAAATCGTTGTCAGTAAAATAAGCCAGCATTTGTGCAGGATTGCGCTGATCACCCGGCTGATAAAAAGAGCCATCCGGATTGTAGATTGGGTTGGTTGGGTTAAACTGCAAAGCAGCACCTAATAAACTACCCTGATAACCTGCATTATTAGAGAGTGGAGCATAAGAGTTCTCTGTTCTTGACATGGTCATGTTAGCTTCCAGCTTCACTTTGTCGTTGAATAACTTTTGGCTAATGTTGGCACGACCTGTTAATCTTTCCAAACCGGTATTCTTGATGATACCTTCTTGGTTGTCATAAGAACCACTTAAACGCACTGAAGTACCTTTATTACTCATAGACCAACTTAAATTGTGGTTCTGAGAAATAGCAGTTCTGAAGATCACATCCTGCCAATCGGTATTCGCACCTCTGTCGATACCTACTACCGCAGCAGCTGCTGCAGTTGGTGAAGCACCACCATCAATATTGGCCTTTTTAGCTGCCAATAAGAAATCTTGTGCATTCATCAAGTCATAACGACGAGCGGTTTGTGCAAGTGTTGTATTGGCACCATAAGAGAATACGCCACCTTTCCCACCTTTACCTTGTTTGGTAGTGATCAAGATAACGCCATTCGCACCTCTTGAACCATAGATAGCAGCAGCAGATGCATCTTTCAATACAGTGATGCTCTCGATATCAGTTGGGTTCAAGAAGATCAATGGGTTTTTAGCGGTTGTTCCGCCTTCAACACCACTTCCGTTGGTTCCCAATGTACCACCTTGGATCAAAGGCACTCCATCAATAACATACAATGGCTCTTGTGCACCACTGATAGACCCCGTACCACGGATGTTGATGGTTGCAGCAGCTCCGGGCTCACCGGTAGAAGGTGTTACAAGCACACCTGCTGTACGACCTTGCAACAATTGCTCTGGAGAAGCAATCTGGCCCTTGTTGAAATCTTTTTCAGTAACACGAGAAACAGAACCAGTTACGTCTTTTGACTTTCTGGTTCCATAACCTACTACTACTACGTCAGCAAGCGCATCCGCAGAAGCGGTAAGCGATACATTGGCAGTATTAGAGGCTGAAATGTTCACATCTGCAGAAGCATAGCCGGCATATGATACCGTTAAAGTTCTAGCTGATGAAGGAACGGTGATTTTAAAAGTACCATCAGCACCGGTTTGAGCACCAGTCGTTGATCCTTTTACTAACACAGATGCACCTGCGAGAGGCGATCCGTCTTTGGAGTCGGTTACTTTACCGGTAACCGATTTTGTTTGTGCCTGCGCGAATAGGGTAAATACGCAAGCGAGTAAACCCAACAATGCGGGCCTGACAAGCTTCGAAAGATTCATAAATGGCAGTTTATTGGTTATTAAGCGTGTACAAAGTACACATTTTTTTCAGAAACAAAATATTTTCTTAAAATTTTGTGAATCTGAGCCAATGTGTAAAACATACTCGCTGAGAAAGACCATATTCTCCACCAAAAAGATGCACAATTCAAGGATTTTAAGGCTTTCAAAAGATTTTATTTTTAATTAAATAGCGGATAATCAGGTATTTAGAGATAATAAAAAGGATTTCCGCAAAGGTTTGCTGTGGAAATTTTCTTTATTTTTCCTTTACAAATCACCAACTGCATGACAAATACCACGCTCAAAAAGATATCTGAAATACTCGGCATTAGCGTTTCTACGGTTTCCCGTGCATTAAAACATCATCCTGATATCTCTGTAAAGACCCGCGAAAAAGTGATTGAACTGGCACGCACCCTTGACTATGAACCCAACGCCAATGCTGTTCAACTTAGAACCAAGAACAGTAAACTCTTAGGGCTCATGGTTCCTACCATCTCCAATTATTTTTATGAAACATTCATCGCTGCAGTAGAAGAAGACTCCAGAAAAAATGGATACGCGGTCATGATCCTGCAATCGGGAAACGATCCCGTGATTGAATCAGAAAATTTAAAACTATTCCGACAAAATCGGGTGTCGGGCGTATTTGTTTGTTTGAGTTCAAACACCAAAGACTTGAGCAGTTTTGAAAAAATGTTTGATCTTGAAATACCTGTTGTATTTTTTGATAATGTACCGCAAGAATCAGGTGTACATAAGGTTTGTTTGGCTGATGAAAAAAGCGCCCATTTGGCTGCTGAAACGATCTTGCAACATCCTTATCAATCTATATTGGCCATTTTTGGTAATCCCGCATTATCCATCACCAAAAAAAGAGAAGCTGCGTTGAAAAATGCTTTTCAAGCACATCTACATATCTCTTTAATGATAGAACATGCCAACAGTTCTGAAGAAGCGAAACTTGTTTGTCATGAGATGCTGAATAAACATCTTCCCGATATCATTTTTTGTATGAGTGATGAAGTATTGATTGGTGTATTAAAAACCATCCAGGAAAAAGGTCTTCGTTATCCTGATAATATTGCATTACTCACCATTAGCAATGGTACCATACCCAGACTCTTTCATCCTCAAATCACATACATAGAAACCAGTGGTGAAAAACTAGGCAAAGCTGCTTTTGCGCATATGCTCAATTGTATACAAACTAAGACTCAGCCAACTGAGCTATTGGTAGATGCTGTACTTTTCAATGGTGGATCGCTTTGAAAATTATTAATATTGAATGTTGAATATCGAATGATATAGTATGTAGACAACATTTCATCATTCGATATTCAACATTCATCATTGCAAAGCCTTTATCGCTTTTGCAAAAATTTCACTGAGACCGGCATCTGTTCTGCCAGCTACTTCGATGATCTCAGCAATATTCACGGGTTGTAAATGATCCGGATCACACTCATCTGTAATCACACTCACTGCCGCACATCGTAACCCAATATGATTGGCTATAATTACTTCCGGAACGGTACTCATCCCTACCATATCTGCGCCTGCTGCTCGTAAATATCGATATTCCGCTCTTGTTTCCAGATTCGGTCCTTGTACAGATACATAAATACCATGCAAGAATTCTTTTTGTAAAGCATGTGCTGCTTTGATCAGCTGTTGACCCATTGCTTCATCATAAGGCCTACACATGTCTACAAAACGATTGCCAAATGCAGGATCATTCAATCCGCGCAACGGGTTTTCGGGTAATAAATTGATATGATCATTGATCAATACCATATCCCCTTTTTTAAACAATGGATTCATTCCCCCAGCTGCATTACTTAATAATAAAAACTGAACACCCAATGCTTTCATCACTCTTATTGGAAAAGTAATTTGTTGCATACTATAGCCTTCATAATAATGAAAGCGTCCTTGCATGGCCATGATTTTTTTCCCTTGTACAGTGCCATAGATCAATTGGCCTTTATGAAACTCTACGGTAGCTACAGGAAAATGAGGTATTTCATGATAGGGAATAGTATGAATAATATCAATGTGTTGTACAAAAGAACCCAACCCTGTTCCCAGTACTACGGCTACTTCCGGACTCTTAAACCCTCTTTCATTTAAAAAAGAAGCGCATTCTTCAATCTTTTGCAACATATTCTCCATAATAACCAGTAATTTTTCAGTGTGTAAATTAAAACTATATGCGTTCAATGAACGTATTTATTGTATGCAAAGATTGTTCCTTTTTGTGATCAGCATGTTACTCTTGTCCGGAACTGTAATGATTGCACAAGCTCAAGAAACCCAGTCATCAGACGAAAATCGATTCACAAAAATATCTCAGCAATTGCTACTTACAGCAAAAAGACGAGAACCTGCTGATTCATTGGTTCAGTTTTTACAGCAAATTTCTCCGAATGATTTGTATCAAGAATTGAACAATGATACCAAAAAGAAAACTTTTTGGCTGAACATTTACAACGCTTTTACCCAGCTCGCTCTTGCGCAAAATCCGGATCGGTATAAAAAACGCGGACAGTTCTTCGGTCAAAAAAATATTGTCATTGCCGGAGAGCGACTAAGTCTTGATCGTATAGAACACGGATTATTACGTCGATCTAAAACAAAATGGAGCATGGGATATTTCAATCGTTTATTCCCCTCCTCCTTTGAAAGAAAACACCGAGTGGATAGTGTTGATTACAGAATCCATTTTGCTCTGAATTGTGGGGCGAAGAGTTGTCCACCCATTGCTTTTTATCGTGCAGAACAATTGGATAAACAATTAGACCTTGCTACTCGTGTTTATTTGAGAAATGAAGCAGTGTATGATAGCACTAAAAATCAAATCCAACTACCTGCCATTATGGGCTGGTTTCGTGGCGATTTTGGTGGAAAGAAAAAAATGAAAGAACTATTAAAGAAGATCAGCGTTATTCCTAGTGACGTTAATCCTTCTATCAAATTCAAAAAATACGACTGGAATCTTTATTTAGATAATTACAAAACCGACTAACATGGCTAATCATTATTACAATGCAGAAGATCTAGGAAAATTTGGTGCTATTGGCGAGTACCAAAAAGAAATGGCTGATAAATTTTTTGCATGGTATGGAGAAGTATTCAAAGACAGCGCGCTGAGTGCACGTGAAAAATCATTGATTGCATTAGCAGTTGCACATGCCGTTCAATGTCCCTATTGTATTGATGCTTACAGTAGTGACGCTTATGAAAAAGGATGGAGTGAATCTCAAATGATGGAAGCTGTGCATGTGGCTTCAGCCATTAAGGGGGGTGCTGCTTTGGTACATGGCGTTCAAATGATGAACAAAGTGAAGTCCATTGCCATGTAAATCTGTTATTCGAGTTTATTAAAACCACTTCATGAAATCACTGAAAGCATTACAACATGCATTAGCTGATGCGGGACATCAGATTGATATTTTAGAACACGAAAAAGACCTGCCATTATTCACCGATAAAATGAAACAGGCAGGGCTCTTACCCTTACACCCTACACAACCTGAAATTTTTCAGGTGAACGTGGGTAAAATGTGTAACCAAGTGTGCAAACATTGTCATGTTGATGCAGGTCCCGACCGAAAAGAGATCATGACCAAAGAGACCATGATGCTTTGTCTGGATGTGTTAGCCAATAATCCTTCTTTCAAAACGATAGACCTAACCGGTGGCGCCCCGGAAATGAATCCGGATTTCAGGTGGTTTGTGTCAGAGATCAAAAAACTGAATAGACATATCATTGTACGTTGTAACCTCACCATTATTCTGGCGAATAAGAAATACCATGATCTCCCTGAATTTTTTAAACAGCATGCAATCGAAGTGGTTTCTTCGCTTCCTTTTTACACCCAAGACAGAACAGACAGACAAAGAGGTAATGGTGTTTTTGAGGATTCAATCAAGGCATTACAAATGTTGAATACAGTTGGGTATGGCATGGAAGGAACAGGATTGTTATTGAATCTTGTGTACAATCCTGCCGGTGCTTTCCTTCCTCCTTCACAATTAGCATTAGAGAAAGAATATAAAGATGCTTTATTAGAGCGATACAATATCCAATTCAATCAATTGTATGTGATCACCAATATGCCGATCAGTCGCTATCTGGATTATCTACTGGTAAGTGGTAATTATAGCAGCTATATGGATAAACTCATTCAAGCTTTTAATCCGGTAGCAGCTGCCAATGTAATGTGTAGAAATACGATTTCGGTGGGATGGGATGGCTATTTGTATGATTGCGATTTTAATCAAATGCTGGATTTGAAAGTTGGGTGTTCCGGTTCTGATCATTTATCGAATTATTCTTCGTCTGCAATCAGTGAACGCGAAATCATTCTCAATCAACATTGTTATGGTTGCACTGCCGGATCAGGATCTAGTTGTGGCGGGGCTGTGGCATAAATTATACACCATTGAAACAGGCATTGATTATTTTTGCTAGGAATCCGGTTCGTGGAAAAGTGAAGACCCGTTTGGCTGCTACAATGGGTCATGACAAAGCTTTATCCATTTATCAATTATTATTAGAACATACTGTTCAGATCACCCAACAGCTCCCTTGTGATCGTTATGTTTTTTATGCCGATGGTATTTCAAAGAATGATATTTGGTCGGATGATCTCTATCTGAAAAAAAATCAGGAAGGCAAGGATCTGGGTCAACGCATGCTTCAGGCTTTTGATACACTGTTTCAACAGGGATACCAAAAAATCATCATCATTGGCACAGACTGTTTTGAACTTTCTTCTTCTATCTTATTGGATGCTTTCACTGCATTGGATGAAAAGGAAGTAGTGATCGGTCCTTCGGAAGATGGCGGATACTATTTACTGGGTATGCGGCAATTTTTTCCATTTCTCTTTGAGGAAAAAGCATGGAGCACCGATACAGTCTATAACAGTACGATTCAGCAATTAAAAATACATAAGATCAGTTATGGTATTCTGCCTATACTCAATGATATTGATACTGAAGAGGACTGGAATCAGCATTTCGCTAAAAGTCAACGATAATTGAGGAGTTGTTTATATCTATTTGCCATCTCTTCTTGTGCAGCACCCTTTTTATACATGCGAATAATAGTATAATTGGCTGTTTGTACCCTTAACCAACTATTGGTCTCATATTTTCTGGCAGATACCAATGCAGCTGCTGAAAATATCTTATACCGTGCGCCGGTAGATTTTGCTCTAGTCACAATATCATAGTCTTCCATAATACGCATCGATCCGTTAAAACCTCCGATTTGTTGAAATAGTTTACGATCCATGAATAATGTTTGATCGCCGCCATAACAAATGAATAGATCAAATCGTGTAAACCATGCATTAAAAAGTAAAATTTTTTGATTGGAATCGAATTTGGTTCTATAACGCCCAAATGCATACCCGTCATTAATGGCTGCAATAATATCCGATGGATAAGAAATCGGAGGGAGTGTATCTGCATGTACAAAATAAAAAACAGTACCTGTTGCCAAACTTGCGCCATGATTCATTTGAGCTGCCCTGCCTTTATGAGGTGATAAAGTAGCGAACGCCCCGCCTGCAGCAGCAATAGACATGGTATCATCCATACTACCACCATCAGATACAATAATTTCCTTTACATGACTACCTCCATGTTCTTGTAAATATTGAACCAGTTTACCAATACCATCGGCTTCGTTATAAGTAGGTATAATGATACTGATATGTTGCATAATGAGTGTTGAGCATGCTCAATATAAATCATAATTCAGTTGTAGTTGAAGTAACACAAAAAAATAATGGCTCCTTTTCAGAAGCCACTATCCATTTACTGCTTGCAACAATAAATGCTGCTATAGGTTTGCTGAGTATAGCCTATTTGTTTTTGCGGATAAATAAATCGCCGCTCCAAGATTTTACCATTAGTTCTGCGCCTCCTCCATTGATCTTTCCGGTTACCCAGGCATCCTTACTGATCTTGTAGGTACCTCCTGAATTCGTTTTCACCGGAGCTGCGGAAGATTTATCGATCGCCACTTCAAAATCGCTGAATATTTCACCTTGATCGGTTTTCATTTTCAGGTTTGCCTTGGTAGTTGCGGGAAAATTGAGATTGACGTCACCATTGAATGTAGAGAATGCCATCGGCTTTCCTTCCGTTACTGCAGCGAATGCCACTGAAATATCTCCATTCACCGTATTGGCTACAGCAGTACCTGAAAAACCGGAAACTTTGATATCTCCATTTACGTTGTTCAATTCCAACTCACCTTTGATATTGCTGACCACAATATCACCTTCATTCAATGTATTTAATACGAGTGTACCATTTAATGGAACCTTGATATCGAGATCTATTTTACGCATCATGCTATGGTTGTTGATCGTTACCTCATTGTTCTTTTCTACTGCATTGATCTCATAGCCAGAAGAAGCCCCAATACGTTTCAAGCCTGATGCTTTTTGATCACTCTTCTTAGGTTTTTTATCTTCCTCAACTTCTACATTAATGATCAGATTGTCTGCTGAATGTCCGGTTACACGGATAGAACCACTTAACAAACCTACTACTAACTTGTAGGGTTTACCGGGATTACTTAGTGCTACTGTGAGCTGTTCCTTCTCAACACCCTGCCCCAACAATACCATTGAACAGAGCAAGCTGATAAGTGTGAGTGTATACTTGATTGTTTTCATATTTCTGTTTTTATGATTTTCTGATATAAACATTCCCATTTAGGGTTTCAAAATTAAATTGCTTACCGCCACTACCAATTCGAACTGCATTCCCTTTACTGATTTTATACACAGTACTGTTGGATTTCTTTTCGGTATTTTTTTCCAAAGTATTATTGATGGGTTCCACATTATCAAAATCTGTATAATATTTACCATTCATACTCTTGAAATACAGATCTGCATTTAATCCGTTTTGATACTTCACCGTGATATCACCATTGATGGTATGATAAACAGATGCAGCCGGTGGATTCACCAAATAACTTACATTGACTGCTCCATTCACTGTTGTAGCTTTTGTGGTACCCTTTGCATTCTCTACATCTATCGCACCGTTTACATTCGAAACCCATAATGTACCATACACATCTTTCACTTTCACATTCCCGTTATTGATTGTTGATACACGTAACCGCATTTGATGTGGGACTTTTACCACAAAATCAAGTTGGTATTTATAGCGAATATTTTTGCGTTCGTCATTTCGATCCCAATTCCTGTTAGGTCTTGAATCATAGGGGGCAGCTATGTATACAATGATGCTATCGCCTTGTTGTTCCATTTCAAAACGAAATTCCTCTTTTCCTTTGGCTACTTCATCCGGATATTTAGAACTGATATTTTTGTCGATCTCTAATAATACCTTATCTCCGTCATACCCTTCTACTTTAATAGAACCAAAAACATTGTAGATAGCTAATACTGCATCGTTGTTTTTGCCATTGACGGTAAATTGTTTGGAAATATGCTCCTTGACTTCTTGCGCCGGTACACTGATACAGGCACAAAGGGATAGTATTCCTGCTGCAAGCAGGTTAAAATAGGTTTTCATATGTACAGGGGTTTAAATATTTAACTGATGAATGGTTGCTTGTATTTTGGTTTTGATCGCTTCATTGGTTTCAGGCTTCTTTAAAAGTTGCTGGAAAGAACGAACCGATTTTTTCTCTTGCATACTCAGCATAATATCAGCAAGGGCAGATTGAACCAAAGGAGACTCTTGTTGGGCGATGGATTGTATCAAACCCTCTCTCACTTTAGGATCAGTGGTCATTTTAGATAAAGTCTCTAGTGCCGTCAATCGAACATTTACATTTTCATCGTTGTTCAATGTTGTCAACAAAGCATCTTTCACACGTCTATCCACCGTATCAATTTCATTCACATAACTTACAGCTCTTAATCTTTCTGAAGCAGATGGGTGTTCCAGTAAGGTAAGTGTCAGCATTTCACGCATTTCTTTTACTTGTGAAGAAAGCATTTCCACCTCTGACTTACCGTTTCCCTTTTGTTGGAAATATAGCGAAGTAGCTATCACCCCTATCACTAACATTCCTAATCCATAAGCCATACGTGGAGTAACCAACAGCGCAGTAAATTTTGAAATGTTTTCTTTTATCTGATCCCAAAAACTGGTCTTAGCAAGTTGCTCTTGTTTATAAGCTTCCAGTTGTTGCATGAATGTATTTTTGATAGCAGCAGATGGTTCTGGCTCGGGTAAAGCAGTTGTAATGTTCCAGAATGTCATAATACTGTTCAACTCTTCTGTACACGCTGAACAAGTGGCTACATGAAGATTTACCTCCGCCTTCTCTGCATCACTTAATTCATTCAAAGCCAGTGACCATAATTTTTCTTTGTCAAATGCACATTTCATACACTCATTGTTTGTTGACTAATTTCAAGATATATTTCTCTGAGCTGTTTTACAGCCCGATGTATTCTTACTTTAATCGCTCCTTCTGATAATTTTAAAATCTCAGCGATCTCTTGGTATTTCATTTCACGATACTTGGATAATATGATCAACTCCCGATCTGTTTCACTCAATCTTGCCAATGCTTTTCTCAAGATCAACTCTTCTTCTTTTCTATGTAAAGTATGATCAGCTGTTGTTGTTTCTTTTATATTTTCCTCAAGCTCTTCTGTATTCACAGTGTTACCTGTGCGCTTATTTCTTCTGAAATAATCCTTTAATGCGTTTCTGGCAATGGTATACATCCAAGTCTCAAACTTAAAAGTACCCGTGAATGTTGCCCGCGAACGAATCATGTTCATGAAAACAGTTTGAACCAGATCTTCACTTACCTCTTTTATGCCTGTCTGATGATAAAAGAACCCATACAGTGAACGATGGTGTCTGTCGAATAACAGTGCCATCTGATCCAGGTTGCCTTCTTTTACCCTGAACATGAGCTGATTATCAATGGTTTCGTTCGTCAATCTCGGGTCAGTTAATGTTTGCTTTGAAGTATAAACTGAGGTCGGATGAAAAGGTTACATCATAATTCGACTTTTTTGTCTTGTATGGAACGCAGATTGATATGATTTTTTATGATTGGCACTGATTAAATACATTCTTCATATACATGAACCACTATTGATATCTACTACCAAAACTTTGCATACAAAGCAATAATCATCATCAATAACATAGTGATCATAGCGATACTGGATGGTTTTAGTTTGAACATGCTACGATCAATATCAAATGCTTTTGGATTCACTTTCGGTCCACCTAAACTGATCAGTACCATGATCAATACCGTGAAGAAGAAAGTCCAACCCATATTCACCATAAAAGGAATTTCGTATTCACCGGCTGCATTGATATAGGCAGTATACAAGATGGTTTCAGAACCAAACCAAGATGGTGCATAATTATTGAAGACCACCGATAAAATAAAGCCGGATAACACGCCTGCCACTGCAGCGGCTCCCGTAGTTCTTTTCCAGAACATACCGAGCAAGAACATTGCAAATACACCCGGACTAATAAAGCCGGTATATTTTTGAATAAAAGTATATCCCCCTTCACCACCGATGCCCAGCAGATCTTCCCAGGTACAGAATACGGCAATGAGCATGGCAACAAAAATGGAGATGCGACCCATTCTCACCAATTTGGCTTCATCTGCTTTTGTATCAAAATATTTCTGATAGATATCCAAAGTAAAGATGGTAGAGATACTATTTGCCTTACCTGCCAATGAAGCAACAATAGCCGCTGTTAAAGCTGCTACAGATAAGCCTTTCATACCAACCGGCAGTAAACTTAAAACAGCTGCATAAGCTCCATCTTTTTTACCATCGAAAACAGATGCGACAAAATATCCGTTTTGGTACAAGACAAAAGCGGCAATGCCGGGTAGCATCACGATCACCGGCATAAAGATTTTGATAAATCCAGCAAACAAAATTCCGTTACGGGCCGTTTGCAGATCAGCTCCCAATGCACGTTGTGTTATATACTGGTTACAACCCCAGTAATTGAGATTAGATATCCATTGTCCGGCGAAATACATGGTAATCCCCGGTAAGGCAATATATTTTTGTACATATTCAGCGCTGCTTGCTGCTGTGGGTTTATCAAAAATCATATGAAAATGATCGGGTGCTTCTTTCATCAATGCACCCAATCCGCTGATGGCACTGTTGCCTTGATTTACTACTTCATCAACTGCTACGAGTGATAAATAAACAGCTACGCCACCGCCGATGAGCAGTACAGCTACCTGTATCACATCGGTATATCCGATCACTTTCATTCCGCCGATGGTAATACAGAATGCAAACAATGCCAACACAATTAAAATGATATGAAAGAATTCATTTCCGATCAATCCACTAATGGCTTTAGAGCCCAGGTATAAAATGGAAGTAAGGTTTACGAAGATGTATAAGAACAACCAGAATACTGCCATAATTACTGAAACGGTTTCATTGTAGCGTTGTTTCAGGAATTGTGGCATGGTATAAATCTTATTCTTGAGATATACCGGAATGAACCAAATGGCAACAATGATAAGGGCAACAGCCGCAATCCATTCATAAGCAGCTACAGCAATACCGGCGAAGAAACCTTCTCCACTCATCCCCACAAAATGTTCTGCAGAAATATTGGAGGCGATCAGCGATGCACCAATGGCCCACCAGGTAAGTGATCCTTCTGCCAGGAAATAATCCTTGGTACTGGCGGTTGTTGATTTTTTCCTCCGGTACACCCATATGCCGTAAGAGACTACAATGATAAAATAAGCAAGAATGACAATGATATCAGTTAGTTGGAGCTGGTTGTTCATGTATCTAATTTAGGGAATTAGGATACATGAGAGATATAAAGAATAAAGATTCTGCTACTTCCCAATACAAAACTTACTAAATATAAAATCCAACTGATCTTCATTGGTGATCTCACCGGTGATGAGTCCGAGGTAGTGTAAACATTGACGGATATCCAAGGCCAACAGATCGCCGGGTATTTGGCTATCGATTCCGGATTGCACTTCTTCAAGTGATTGGGAAAGTTTCAACAAAGCATCATGATGGCGTGCATTGGTGACAATCGTTGCCTCCGTATTCACATCACCACTAATCGCTTTTTGTGTGAGCGCCTGTTTGAGAATATCAATACCCGTCATAGATTTTGCAGAGATGAATATGGCTGATGGCAGATGGGTGATGGCATTTACCTTACTAACCTCAGCTGTATCGATTTTATTAGCCACCAGTAAGTATTGAATATTTTTGTCTTTAAGACTTTGTTCAAATGCTTGTAATTCTTCTACAGCAGTATTATTGATGTCAAAGAGATACAATACAATATCTGAAGCATTCATTTTCTCCAGACTTTTCTCTACACCAATTTGTTCGATTACATCTGTTGTATGCTCTCTGATACCTGCAGTATCTACCAAACGAAACAGAATACCATTGATATTGATGACTTCTTCAATCGTATCTCTTGTTGTACCTGCTATATCACTTACGATCGCTCTGTTTTCATTGAGTAATACATTCAGCAAAGTAGATTTACCCGCATTGGGTTTACCAATAATGGCTACTTGCACGCCATTTCGTATCACATTCCCCAGAGAGAATGATCGAATGAGTTGTTGTGTAGAATGATGGAGTTCTGCGATGAGCGCTTTTAATTCTTTTCTGTCTGCAAACTCTACATCTTCCTGAGAAAAATCCAGTTCCAACTCAATCATAGCAGAAAAGCGAATCAGTTGTTCTCGTAACTGTTTGAGATCCGAAGAAAATCCACCCCGCATATTATTCAATGCCGTTTTTCTGCTGGCTTCTGTATTACTGGCAATCAAATCAGCCACCGATTCCGCTTGTGCCAGATCCAGCTTCCCATTGAGAAAAGCACGTTGTGTAAATTCACCTGGCTTGGCCAATCTCGCTCCTCGTTTGGTGATAGCCCCAATCACTTGCTCCTGAATAAAGGGTGAACCATGACAACTAATCTCAATCACATCTTCGCCTGTATAAGATTTCGGACCTTTAAAGAGAGCGAGTACTACTTCATCTAATACCTGATCCCCATCTTTCAAATAACCCACGTGTAAAGTATGTGAGGCTTGTGCAGACAAATCTTTAGAAGGAAATAATGTATTCAGAATCGGAAACGTATTTTTTCCACTCACCCTGATCACTCCAATCGCACCAATACCCTGCGGCGTAGCCAATGCAACAATCGTATCATCCCAGCCTGACAGGTGTATGGACATGTGTGGAGTTTTGGCAAAGATAGGATGGATGAGAAGGTAAAAGTCAAAAGTAAAAAGTCAAAATATGGTATACACCACCAATAAAAGGGATTTCCTTTCTGATTTTTGACTTTTCACTTTTGACTTTTGACTTATCCTCATTGCTCTGTCACTCTAAACGTAATTGCCTGCTTATGTCTGTATACTACGAGTTTACCATTTTGATTAGCAGGAATCCAGTTAGGTCCTTTTTTAATCACTCGTATGGCTTCTTCTTTGGTACCATAACCGGGATCATTCTCTGCTTTTACATCACTCACTTTTCCATCTTTGTCTACAATAAATGTTACGATCACCGTATATTGACTGGGAGGCGCCCCATTTTCAATTGGAATATCTCTGTTTAAATTCCTTTCCAGATAGCGAGTCCAGCCTTGTATTCCGTCTGGAAATTGAGCAGGTATTTGAACAGAAACAAAGTCATTGGTAAGTGCGTCTTCATTGGATTCTTTCAGCTTTACAACATCTGTTGATTTTTCAACCGGTGGCGCAACAATACCCACGTCTTCTGCACCTTCAATTTTTTGTAAGCCTATTTTTACAGATTCATATTCTTCGACTGCGAGCATTACTTCATCTTCGTTTACTAATTCATCTTTCACAATCTTGGGGTCTGTCAATATTTCTTGCGCTATTTTCGGTTTTTCAATTTCTGGTTCAGGAGGCTTTACTTCTTCAACAGGGGGTTCTTCTACTTTACTCAATTCGAATTCTCCCACTACATACATCCTTTCATTTTTATCTGTTTTATTTTTTGCAAGAATAGAGCCTACTGTGAAAAGCAGACACACCATAAACATCAATGATAGTGCTAGTTTCATGCGTTTGTTATAAGTCATGCGCAATTCATAAGCACCATACGCTTTGTTACGATTGGCGAATAAAATATCCAGGATATCGTTTCGCGAAGTGAATTTCTTTTCCATGGCGTTGGGTTTATTAATGAGATACGCAAGGAGAGAAATTCCATACGTGAAAGGTGAAAAGTGAAACGTGAAAGAAATACCCATTGACAATACCTGATGATTTTCCTCTGTGTAACTCTGTGCTAAACTCTTTTACCTCTGTGGTAAAAAAATCACAGAGTTGCACAGAGTACGGCGCAGAGTTACACAGAGGGATGAAATAGTACGCGTCATTTTCACTTTTCACCTTTCACCTTTCACAAAAAAAGCCATCCCGCCTGAGGCGGGATGGCTTTTAAAAAATTATCAGTTAAAAGATTACTCTTCTGATACCATGAATGTGATACTTTGTTTGTGACGATAGATTACGTTACGTCCGTTTTGAACGGCAGGTTTCCAGTTAGGTCCTCTTTTGATAACGCGTACTGCTTCGTCTTTGGTTCCGTATCCGGGATCGTTCTCAGCTTTTACTTCACTGATACCACCCGTTTTATCCACGATGAATGAAACGATCACCGTGTATTTACCTGGAGGTGCTCCATTTTCAACAGGAAGATCTCTGTTCAGGTTACGCTCGAGGTATTTGATCCAAGCAGGCAAACCACCGGGGAATTCTGCAGGGATTTGTACCACCGTAAATACCTTATCATAATCTTCTTCTTGTTTAGGAGCTTCTACCACACCGGTACCTTTTACTTCTACCGGAGGGGCAACGATACCTTCATCTTTGATACCTTCCTGATTGATGGTACCGATCTTGGTATCTTCCAGTTTTTCCACTTCCTTGATCTCTTCTTCAGGCTTCACTTCTTCATCCTTCACAATTTTGGGAGGGGTGAATTTAGTGATCTCCACTTTGGGTGGCTCCTGTTTGGGAGGTGGAGGCGGAGGCGGAGGCTCAGGTTTCTTTTCATCCCGTTTAACATCTTCCAGATTCACATCTTCAACGAAGATCTGAGTCTTTTCCTTGTCGCCGGAATTTGCAACCAATGAACCTACGAGGAAAAGCAGACACACCAATACAGTACCTATGATTGCGTAAGTGATACGCTTGTTGTAGGTTCTGCGGAGTTGGTACGCGCCGTACTCTTTGTTTCTACCCTCGAAAACGATATCAAGGATATCCGCGGTTAAAATTTTATTTACGTCCATTGTTAGGTCTTTAAATAGTATGATTCATTGTGTGGCTTTTTCCACAAGTGAAAACCAAATTAGTTGGAAGCAGAAGCTGCACCGGCAGCATCTGATAATTTAACCAATTGCTCTTCAACGGGTGAAATATCCACAAGCGCATAACGCTTTAATACATTGATGGTCATTTCATCCAGAATATCCACCACATTTTTATAAGTGCTTTCAGATGAAGGCTTCAATACTACCACTAGGTCTTTCTCATTGGTACGTGCTTTTTTCTCCAGCAGTACGGTACGAATTTCCTTGAAAGTAGATGATTTGAAATTAGAACCATCGGGTGCCAACTGACCTTCGTAGTAGAAGACGTTATTGTCTTTTCCTAACAGAAGGGTAATAACACCTGATTCTTTCGCCTTATTCTGATCCTCCGGATTATCCGCATCTTTTGGCAAAAAGAGCTTCATAGCCGTAGGTTGACTCATCGTTGTGGTGAAGATAAAGAATGTAATGAGTAGAAAGCCCAGATCCACCATGGGCGTCAAGTCAACGCGGGTTGAAAGTTTCTTCCCTTTTTTGACCCCGGGGCCCTTTTTGTGGCCCCCGCTACTCGAGGTATCCATTTCTGCCATAACGGTAGAATTTAGTTTTCGTGAGTATTTTGTTTACTGTTTCAACAGTGCTTATTCTTCTCTTTTTTCACCTGCCATGGTTTTCTTCCACAGTTCAGTACCGGCCGGAACACTTTCAGGATTGGTGATCATCTGAAACTTCAGTTCATCATTTTTCTTGAAAGCATCGATAACGGCTTTGAATGCAGGGTACTTGGCAGCATTATCGCCTTTCACCAGCAAGTTCATCTTAGAACCCAAGTAAGCATCTTTGATAGCTCTCATCCAAACATTCATCTGATTGTCGGTTGAATCCAACACAGGAATTCCGGGGAGTTTATCGCCTTTACGCTGCTCTTCGGGTAAAGAGAGAAAAGAGGCCATACTGCTGAACGGAGCACCATAAAAACCCGCCTTTTTAAACGCTGCAACATTCATGTTGAGGTTCAGGTTGGTATTCAGATAGGTACATACCGCTTCTTTCTTTTGTTCATCATCCATCGTAATAAATACCTTACCATCCTTGTCGATCGTAATCAATACAATGTCTTTATCGGGAGCTACTTTGGCAGCCACAGAGTTAGGTGTGGTTACGGCAATAGCTTCAGCCGGTTTGAACTTTGTAGTTAAGATAAAGAACGACAACAGGAGAAAGGCCACATCACACATGGCTGTCATGTCGATGTTGGTACTTTTACGAGGTAATTTGGCTCTTCCCATTGTTAATTATTTATATGCATTCACTAATTAGATTCAAAACATTTGATTTTCCATACAAACAATCAACGATTATTTGTAGTTAGCAGCAAAGCTTTGAGTTAAAGTGAATCCAGACTCATCGATACCATAAGTGATACCATCGATACGTGTAGTGAACACGTTATACATGATGATCGCGATCGCAGAAGTACCGATACCCAGTGCTGTATTATACAAGGCCTCAGAGATACCTTGAGACAGTTCACGAGCAGCTTCTCCACCACCTTCATCACCTAATTTAGAGAATGAACGGATCATACCCAATACGGTACCAAACAGACCCAATAGGGTTGCTACAGAAGCGATGGTAGACAGGAACACGAGGTTCTTCTCCAACATTGGTAATTCCAATGCAGTAGCTTCTTCGATTTCTTTTTGGATATTCAATACTTTCTGCTCAGTAGCCAGTTCAGTATTGCTGATCATTTCTTTATACTTACGTAGACCTGCTTTCATTACATTTCCTACAGATCCTTTTTGCTTATCGCACTCAGCCAAAGCCTTATCAACTTCTTTATTCGCTAAGTGGAACTGTACTTTACGGATGAATTCAGCGATATTACCAGCACCAGTAGCTTTTGATACAGTCAAGAATCTTTCGATACTAAAAGTAACAGCAGTTAAAAATGTACCGATCAATACAGGTACTACGATACCACCTTCGTACATTTTAGTGAAAGTACCTTTTGGACCGTGGTGTGAAGGCCAGAACCAATGGCTTGGATCAGGATCTGGATTTGTAAAGTTACCTGCACTACCTAATACTACGCGCCAGATAAAATAACCGCCCAGGATACATAAGAGGGGGGCAAGTGTTGCAACTAAATTACTGCTCTTCTTTGGTTGAACAGACGTTGAGCTTTTTGCAGCTGTTGCAGTTGGTTTTGTCTCAGCCATGATTCGATTGATTTTTGTTTTTTAAAATAACAGTTGATTTAAAAAATATCCTCGCAATGCTAATGAAAAATCTTTGAAGTCACTCAAACACCATTTCATCAGTCCGAAAGGGGTTACAAAATAGGTAATTTCCTGAAAGCGGCAAATTTGATTCAGCAAAAAACCGCATTTATCCGCTATTTCAGGGGTGGCAAGATAAGAGGAATACAAATACTCCCAAGACCTTTTCACCGACCCAAATTAAAGATTTTACCATTCATACAACACTATCCTAAAAAAAATTGTTGATTCCTTTACCAACCTATCTTTAACGATTATTCAAAACCATTTTACACTGAAACAATGAGAAATTATTTTATCGCAGCAGCAATGCTGGCGGCGACCGTGTCGACAGCGCAGAACCGGGATACGACCCGACCTGCAGGTGCACCTCAGTTGAACAATCTTCAAGCCCCCGGTGGCTTTCCAGGCGCTCAGCGTCAGGGACCCCGTTCTTACAAGGACGTAATTACCAATAAAGCCATCTCTCAGAAAGGGATGATTACGGTACATAAGGTAGAAGACAAATACTACTTTGAAGTGCCCAATACTATTTTGGGTCGTGAGATCCTGGCTGTAACTCGTTATATTAAAGTACCTGCTATTTCAGGAAGCGGAAGAGGTGCTTATGGCGGAGAAGTAGCGAATCAGCAAACCCTCGCTTTTGAAAAAGGACCAAGCAATAATGTTTTCCTGCGCACCATCACCCTGGTAAATGCTGCTGATCCTAAAGATGATATCTATCAAGCCGTTACCAACTCTAACCTGAATGCCATTGCAGCTGCCTTCCCCATCGCAGCATTTGGTAAAGACAGTGCTTCAGTTGTATTGGATGTAACTGATTACTTTAAAGGCGATAACCAAGTAGTAAGTATCAACGCTGGCATTAAGCGTTCATTGGGTTTAGGTCCGATTGCTGCTGACAGATCCTTTATTCAAAAGATCAGCACTTATCCTATCAATACTGAGATCAGAAGCGTTAAAACATTTAATGCTGCCGGAGCCGCTGCTCCTGCTGGTTTTGGTGGACAAGGTGGTGGTGCTACTATTCCTGCTGCCAATGCCGCAGGTGCAGTGACCATTGAACTGAATACTTCCATGTTACTGTTGCCTGAAAAACCAATGACTCCGAGAATCGCTGATAAGCGCGTAGGTTTCTTCACAGATGATTATGTACTTTTTGGTGATAATCAACAAAAAGTTGAAAACAAAGAATTTGCTGTTCGTTGGAGATTGGAACCAAAAGATGAAGATGTTGAAAAATGGAAAAAAGGTGAACTTGTTGAGCCTAAAAAACCAATTATCTATTATATCGATCCTGCTACTCCTAAGCAGTGGAGAAAACACCTGATCCTGGGTGTAAACGATTGGCAAAAAGCTTTTGAAAAAGCCGGTTTCAAAAATGCTATCATGGGTAAAGAGTGGCCAGAAAACGACACTACCATGAGTCTGGAAGATGCCCGTTATTCTGTGATCCGCTATTTCGCATCTCCTGTTGAGAATGCTTATGGTCCGAATGTACACGATCCTAGAAGTGGTGAGATCCTGGAAAGTCATATCGGTTGGTACCATAACGTAATGAAACTGGTACATGACTGGTATATGGTGCAAGCTGCCGCTACAGACCCACGTGCACGCAGCATGAAGTTTGATGATGACCTGATGGGTGATCTGATTCGCTTTGTGTCTTCTCACGAAGTTGGACATACCCTTGGTCTGCGTCATAATATGGGTAGCAGTAGTAAGACTCCGGTTGAAAAACTGCGTGACAAAGCTTGGGTAGAAGCCAATGGACATACTGCTTCTATCATGGACTATGCTCGTTTCAATTATGTGGCACAACCTGAAGACAATATCAGCAAAGCAGGTTTATATCCTCGTATTGGTGATTATGATCAGTGGGCCATTCGTTGGGGCTATGGATATATCCCAGGTAACAATGAAGAAGAAATAAAGAAAAACAGCAATAAACTAATCACTGAAACACTGAAAGCCAATCCACGTACATGGTTTGGTACTTATGAATCAGGTAACCAAGCAGACCCTAGAAGTCAGAGCGAAGACCTGAGTGATAATGCGGTGAAAGCGAGTGATTATGGTATCAAAAACTTACAGCGCTTATTGGCTGGTTTACCTGAGTGGACCAAAGAAGAAGGTGATCTGAATACGAATATTGCTACTATGTACGGACAGTTACTCGGTCAGTACCGTCGTTACATCGGACATGTTACTCGTAACATTGGTGGCGTTTATGAAACTTTTAAAGTAGCTGAACAAGATGAACCCGTATATGAAGTAACACCCAAAGCTATGCAGCGTGATGCATTGGGCTATTTGAATCGTCAAGTATTCCAAACGCCAACATGGTTGATTGATAAAAAGATATGGAACAAGATTAATCCTCCGGGAACTGCTGATCCATTGGCTTCAGCTCAGGAAGGTGCATTGGCAGGATTGCTGACACTTGACAGATTGAACCGTATGCAATATTGCGCTGATCGTTTTGGTGCAGATAAAGCATACAGTGCATTGGAAATGATGAATGATCTTCAGTCTGACTTGTTCAGCGAACTGAAATCCAACAAAGCGATCGATAACTATCGCAGAATGTTGCAGAAAAGCTATGTCGACAAACTGAATTCACTTTTGAATCCTCCAACAACTACCATCACCGTTACATTTGGTGGTGGCGGATTCAACAATCCTTATGCATCAGGTGCAAACAGCCGTAGTGATGTATACAGTATTGCCCGTGCACAATTGACTCAGTTGCGTTCACAAGTGGTTGCAGCTGCTGCTACCAATCCTGACAAAATGAGTAAGATCCATTTACAGGATCTTGCAGAAAAAATCAAAAGAGCATTGGATCCTAAATAAAATGATCTTCTTGAATATAAAAGGCGCAGTAACCAAATACTGCGCCTTTTTTAATTTGATCCGCCTGAGGCGGATGGCAATTTGAAAATTTGACAATAATGGCATTCTTCAATAAATCAAATACCTCTTACCCTATCCCATTTTCAAATTTTCAAATTATCTCATTTTCAAATTGTACAATTTTCTAATTGCCACATTTTCTCCGTAGGAGTTCTTAGAACAAATTATCTTATATTGTGTAAAACCATTCCCATGCTGGAACCATGGCGCACCGGTAAGGTGATCAAAATAGAAGATGCGACCGAGTCAACTCGTCGCTTTTGGATTGAAATTCCGGAACTGAGTTCTTTTGATTTCAAACCCGGACAATTCATTACGCTTGATCTTCCTATTCATGAGAAAAAGAACAAGCGCTGGCGCAGTTATTCCATTGCCTCTGCGCCTGATGGAACCAATATCATTGAACTGGTTATTGTTTTATTGGAAGATGGGGCCGGCACCAATTATTTATTCAAAGAGGTACAAGTAGGCACAGAATTAACCCTTCGTGGACCTCAGGGTGTATTTACTTTACCGGAACATTTGGACAAAGATCTGTTTTTAATATGTACCGGAACCGGTATTGCACCTTTCCGCTCTATGGCACACCATATACATCAGCATAAAATCCCACATCAAAATATCCATATCATTTTTGGTTGTCGCAAAGATGGTGACTGTTTGTATGGGCCAGAATTGAAACAATTAGAAAAAGATGAACCGGGCTTTTACTATCACCCCGTTTTCTCACGTGAAGAGTCAGTTCAGGAAGGTGCATATAAAGGTTATGTACATGGTGTATATGAAGACTTACTTCGTATCCAAAAAACACCTGCTTACTTTTACCTCTGCGGCTGGAAAAACATGATCGACGAAGCCAAGCAGCGCATTATTGCTTTAGGATATGATAAAAAAGATATTCATCTGGAGTTGTACGGCTAGTTCTATTGATTATGGATGATTCTTGATCGCTACAGTTATAAAATAATCAAAGATCAGCTCTCTTTTATAAAGTACCTCATGCAATACCTGCATTCCTCTTTTGGTAAGTTTTTGATTGTACTCTGTAAGATTCAATTGAACGGGATGTAACATGTCACCGGGCAAAAGTTGGAATATTTTTTTGAGAATATTACTGCGATGACAATCCACAGAAATAACCATTACACCTCCCGGCTTTAAAGCGGCTACTAAACGATCATAACAACGTTCGATATCATTGACATGATTAATAGCGTTCATGCAAAAGATGATATCAAATGTTTCTTTCTGTTCTAAGGTTTCCAAAGGTTGATTTAAAAAATTGACCCATGGATAATTAGACGCATTGAAATGAGGTAATTCAGCATATTTATGCAACAGTGGATCAACAGCAGTTACATGATTATCTTCCAATACCATAAAAATACCTGCCGGACCACAACCTGCATCCATGATTTGTTGTTGCCCTTGAACAGTCAGAAACGGAGACAAAGTTTTGAGAACTGTATTCCAGTAGTCGCTTTTGTATGCTAAATATTCATCTACATTTTTAGACCGCAGATATTTTTGCCACCATTTATATTCCAGTTTCTGTGCAATCTTCCATTTAAGATTCGATTCTTTCATGCAGAGAGATTACGTTAAAGCTGTTAAAACCATGGATTTTATTTCACTCAAATGAACCCTCTCTTGTTTCATACTGTCGCGGTGACGAATCGTTACTGTTCCATCTTCCTTTGTTTGATGATCGATGGTGACACAGAATGGTGTACCGATGGCATCTTGTCTGCGATAACGTTTACCGATGGCATCTTTCTCCTCATAAAAACATTTAAAATGGGGCTTGCACTCGTCCAACAATTGCTTAGCAATCTCCGGCAATCCATCTTTTTTCATCAGTGGTAATATCGCCAACTTATTCGGTGCAATTTTAGCAGGTATACGCATCACTACCCTATTGTCTGAAGTACCATCTTCTTTGGTGATGGTTTCTTCTTCGTAAGCATGACTCAACACCAGTAAAAACATACGATCTAGTCCGATAGAAGTCTCTACCACATAAGGAATATAATTACCATAAGGCTTTCCGGTTGAAGGGTCTACATCCGCATCAAAATACTGTTGTTTCTTTTTGCTGTATTCCTGATGGCTCTTTAGGTCAAAATCTGTTCTACTATGAATACCTTCTACTTCTTTGAATCCGAATGGGAATTCATATTCAATATCCAATGCCGCATCTGCATAGTGCGCCAATTTCACATGATCGTGGTAACGATATTTTTCTGCAGGAATTCCTAAACTGGTATGCCATTTCAGTCGCGCGTCTTTCCAATAGTTATACCATTCCATTTGTGTACCCGGACGAACAAAAAACTGCATTTCCATCTGCTCGAATTCACGCATGCGGAATATGAATTGTCGGGCAACAATCTCGTTACGAAATGCTTTACCGGTTTGTGCAATACCAAACGGTATTTTCATACGGGCAGTTTTCTGCACATTCAAGAAATTCACAAAAATACCCTGTGCCGTTTCCGGACGTAAATAAATGGTATCCGCATCTTCAGCTACTGAGCCCAATTGCGTAGAGAACATGAGGTTGAATTGGCGGATATCTGTCCAGTTAGCAGTACCGCTTACACTACAAACGATCTTTTGATCATTCATAAGTTGTTTTAATCCTGTAAAATCCTCAGCTGCCAGCAAGCGATCCATTTCAGCCAATAAAGTATCTGCTTCATTTGCTTGTCCACTTTCTCTTAACTGATCTGCTTTTGCTTCCAACAAATGATCAACACGGTATCTTTTCTTACTGTCTTTATTATCGATCATCGGATCACTGAAATTATCAACGTGACCACTGGCTTTCCATGTCGTAGGATGCATAAAGATGGCAGCATCAATACCCACGATATTATCATGCATTTGAGTCATGCTTCTCCACCAATAATCACGGATATTCTTTTTCAATTCGCTTCCATAAGGACCATAATCATATACGGCACTTAAACCGTCATAAATCTCACTACTCGGAAATACGAATCCATACTCTTTGGCATGGGAAATAATAGCCTGAAAACGATTGTCTTGCTGTATGCTCATAACGCGGCAAAAGTAAGATTTTTTGAGTGAAGCCGTGATCTAGAAGCTACTAGCTGCTAGCCGCTAGCTTCTAGCTTTTGACTTGTAGGCAAGGAGCTATAGAAAATTATTCATTACTTAAACGTAGAAGCTAGCGGCTAGCAGCTAGTAGCTTTTCTCCCTTTCCTCACTTTTTTTTCGCCTTAATCGCTGAAAACCTATAGTTTTAATGCGCTCAAAAAAATATCACATGCTTAGAAACAGATGTTTTAAACTCTTATTGTTGTTACTGCCTGCATTTGGCTGGTCACAGCAAACAACAGAGTATCCGAATGATTATTTAAGTCCTGAGTTCCATGCCGGTCGTCGAGCTGCATTCAGGGAAATGATGCCCAACAATTCAGTGGGTGTTTTCTTTGCTTCGCAAGTAAGGGTAAGAAATAATGATGTGGATTACCAATACGCACAAAGCAAGAATTTTTACTATTTCACGGGACTGGAAGAGCCGAACGCTTTACTCCTGCTCTTTAAACAACCTGTGACCATCTTGGGTGCTACCGGTACCGAATTCATTTTCGTACAAAATCGTGACCCACAAAGAGAACTTTGGACCGGAAAAATTCTGGGTGCAGAAGGCGTCAAGAATAAATATAAAATCGCTAATGTATTTACCAATGACAAATTCACTGCCAATACATTTGATTTCAATACGGTTGACTCTGTTTTAACTGCTTTCCGTGGGGAAGATATTTTCTCGAAATATAAAAGAAGCCCGGATGCTTTGTCTCGTATGGCCGGCATCGTCGACAGCTTGATCATTTTGCATAACAAGCCAATTGCCGGACGTACTACCAATGTAATTCTCACTTCTTTAAGAGGTATCAAACAACCGGAAGAAATTGCATTGTTGGAGAAAGCCGCAAAGATGAGTTGTGAGGGTCACAATGATGTGATGCGTGCCATTAAACCCGGTATGACTGAATACCAGGCACAGGCTATTATGGAATACCATTTCAAAAAGAATGGCTCTGAATATCCTGGATATCCCAGCATCAATGGTTCATCTGAAAATGCCTGTGTTCTCCATTATATTACCAATCTGCGTTTGATGAAAGATGGTGATTTATTATTGAGTGATTGCGCCGCTGAATACCATGGCTATACGGCCGATGTTACCAGAACCATCCCTGTAAATGGCAAATTCACACCGGAACAAAAAATCATTTATGAATTGGTACTGGAAGCACAAGACTCCGGTATTGCTGCTTGTAAACCCGGAAATCCTTATAATGGTGTTGATGCAGCTGCTCGTCGTGTTATCAACCGTGGATTGATCAAATTAGGTATTGCAGCCAATGAACAGGAAGCTCGTCAGTATTTTCCGCACGGCACATCGCATCATCTCGGACTGGATGTACACGATATGGGAACTACCGGACCTCGTCCTTTACAAGAAGGAATGTTTTTAACGGTTGAACCCGGTATCTATATTCCACCCGGAAGTAAGTGCGATAAAAAATGGTGGAGTATTGGAGTTCGTATTGAAGATGATATCCTGATCACCAAAGATGGAAATCGGAACCTATCCGCATCTTCTCCGCGAACAGTTACTGAGATCGAGAAGATGGCTAAGCAGAAGAGTATCTTTGACAAAAATTAAAAGACACAAGAATTAAGACTCAAGGCACAAGATTCAAGAATCAATCTCGAATCTTGTGCCTTTTTTTATTTGCATCTTGAAATTTTCTTGTAGCCTGTGGCTTGCAGCTTGTGGCTTACTTGTATCCTGTTCCTTGATTCTTGAATCTTTTATACAAGTTTTTCATTATTCCTATGCCTGTCTAGGTCTCTCAAATTTTTCTTGGCAAAGTTTTTTTCCAATGCTTCTGTTAGGTTAACTCCTGTTTGATTGGCCAAACAGATCAATACCCACAATACATCAGCCATCTCATCTGACAATTCTTTTCCTTTATCAGATTCTTTAAATGATTGTTCTCCATAAGTTCGAACCATCAAGCGGCTCAATTCCCCGACTTCTTCCATTAAAATACCCAAATTGGTGAGCTCATTAAAATATCTAACACCGGTTGTATTGATCCAAGTATCCACCTGAGTTTGTGCTTCCTGAATAGTCATAATCCAATATTTTATGCTCGAAGATCAGCATTGTCGTGCATATTATTGAAAGAAAACTAACATGGAAATGTATGTATTCTAAACTTCTGAACCAATAGGCTCTATAGTAAAATGGAATACAGTCCCTTGTCCATTTTCTGACTCCACCCAAATTCGTTCTTGTAGACTATCCATTACTTTTTTAACAATGGCCAATCCCATCCCTGTTCCTCCGTACTCATGTTTTGAATGCAACCTTTCAAATAACACAAATATTTTATCAAAATATGCCGGTTCAATTCCAATACCATTGTCTTGCACGGAAATAACCCATACTTTATCTTTCCAAATCGCAGAGACAGTGATATCCGGTTTCCTATCCGAATGACTATATTTTAAAGCATTACTGATCAAATTTTGAAGTACCTGAAAAAGAGGTGCCCGATAATGATGGATCACCGGTAAATCTTGATAATATATTGATGCAGATTTTTCTTCAATGGTCTTACTATGTAAAATGCAAATCTCGTCAATTAACAAACCAATATCAACAAATTCAGGTTTGAACTGATTCTGATCGATACGGGAATACTCAAGTAGATCGAGTATGATCTGCCTCATACGTTTAGCCCCATCACTGGCAATATATATATACTGACGTCCTTTATCATCAAGTATATCACCGTACTTTTTTTCAATCTGTCCTAGGAAACTCGTGATCATACGAAGAGGTTCTTGCAGATCATGTGATGCAATAAATGCAAACTGCTCTAGCTCCTTATTTTTTACTTTCAGGTCTTCCAAGGTTTTCTCTAACATCAAATTTTGACGATCTCTCTCCATTCGTATCTCCTGCTCCATCCGTAAAGCCTGATCCAAACTATTAAATACCCTTGGTATCAATGCAGATGATATAAATCCCAGAAAAATCAGATTGGTACATACGGCAATCCATTCAGAAACATTGTGTGTAGGACTCTCTCTCCATGGAAGTATATTCATGGAAATTATGATCGCTGTTAGTAAACAAATTGCCAGATTGATAAAAGCAGGATAAAATGCATATTTATTAGGGAAAATAAGAATACAAAAATAAGATGCCGCCAACATATACAAGAGACCGGGACCTGAAGTTCCAATCAACCAGACAAAAGTTACCGCAATAAAATAAACACAAAAAACAAATAAGGCTTTCCTTAACTGTAACGATAAGGTCGGCAAAAAGCCAATAAGAAATATTATTAAAACAGCAAGTGTATCAATCAATACAAGTGAATATAAACCCAAATGCCAACTATAATAAACACCCGGAATATACGCTATTAATGAAAGTGGTAAGATATAGATAATCGCGTTGGCAAATAATCTTGTTTTCCAATATTGTATATCATTGATGGGTATCTGATCAAGACAAAAATTATTTTTGATATGTTGTTTATAACGCTTCCAGATACCCATGACGATTATTTTGGAATCGTGAAATAAAAAGTACTTCCTTCACCCTCCTCTGACTCTAACCATATTTTTCCGCCTAGATTTTCGAGAATTTTTTTTACGATTGCCAAGCCCATTCCGGTTCCTTCGTATTCATTCCTACTGTGTAGTCTTTGAAAAATTTCAAATACCTTTTCATGAAACTCTTCACTAATGCCAATTCCATTATCTGCAACACTAAATAAATAATAATGCTCCATTACTTCACTTTTTATCATGATCCTTGGCCTTTCATTATCTTTTGAATACTTCAGCGCGTTTCCGATTAAATTTTGAAATATTTGTGTCAACGGCACTTTATAAAACTGTATCACCGGAAGTTCATCATAATGAATCGATGCATTTTTTTCGATCATGCGTTGGCGCTGTAAAAGCTGTATTTCTTCTATGATCTGCTTTACTTCAATTGTTTCCAATGTGCTATCATGCTTACCTACCCTTGAATACTCGAGTAGATCAAGAATGATCTGTCGCATTCTTTTAGCACCATCTACAGCATAATGTATGTACTGATTAGCCTTATCGTCAAGCTGATCATGATATTTTTTATGTAATTGGGTTAGAAAACTTGTGACCATTCTAAGCGGCTCTTGAAGATCATGCGATGCCACATATGCAAATTGTTCCAGTTCAGCATTTGAAACCGCTAAATCTTTTGCTTTTGCATCCAGTGATGTATTCAGCCTTCGCAAAGATTCTTCGTACTCTTTTCTATAAGTAATATCGCTCATGGCTCCTACCACTCTAATCGCCTTGAGTTGATCATCGCGAATAATTAACGCTTTATCCTGAACAAAAGCATAACTACCATTGGCTTTTTTATAGCGATATTCCATTTGCCATTTATAAATGTTCGATGACTCAAGTGCAAGTTTAAAATGCTTTTTTACCAACTCTGCATCTTCTTCATGAATGAGTCCAGACCACTCCCGCAATATTAAATCATGTTGTACATTGGATAAATCGTATCCAAAAAGTGTTTGGAATCCTTCTCCCAAATATGTTTGATCGGTTAATATATCCCAATCCCAAATAGCATCATTGGTGGCTTTGGTTACTTTTTCAAATCTTTCATTGGTACCCTTTATCTCAAGTTCAGCAACTTTTCTTTCATGTATATCCTGAAAACTTCCATAGATACGTGTGCATTTACCTTCTGAAATCTCCGCCTCTCCAATACAACGAACCCATCTTTGATTACCTTTTGCGGTTGTCAATAATAATTCCAGATCAAATTCCTTTCCCTCGTTGATCAATACTTCTACTGCATTTTGAATCAATTGTTTACTTTTCTCATTATAAAATTCAAAACCTCCGGTCAAAGAAGGATTATAACCATCATCTACTTCAAGTATTTGTCGGGTCATAGCAGACCAGTACATGTCATCAGTCTGATCATTGGTTAAACTTTTCTCCCAGCTACCAATTTTTGCCATCTGACTGGCTTTTTCAAGCAATTGTTCCAGTCGCTGTTTTTCAGTAACATCAGTGATAATAGAATCCCAAAGGATACTGCCGTCAGATAGTTTACGTGGAGAGCCAAGACCTTCATGCCAACGAATACTTCCATCAGGTTTTCTACTACGCCATAAACAATACCACCTATTTAAGGTGTTTGCAGATTCATACATGGTTTCAATAACATGATCATAATCACCGCCGGCTTTTATCTGCTGCCAAACCAGATCAGTATTGGCCATACACTTTTCCGGTGAGTACCCCCAAAGATCTGCCCCACCTTTTGTCAAATTCATTAAGCGATCTGTTCCATCAGGAAGTAATTGAAACTGGAACATTGCACCCGGAATATTATCTGCGGTATTTTGCAAACGCAATTGTGCTATTTTTCTTTCATTGATATCCTGAAAGCTTCCAAATACCCTGATCACCTCTCCATCAAATATTTCTACTTCTCCAATTGCCCTTACCCAACATTCATTCCCTTTTGCAGTAATTAATGGCATTTCGAAGTCAAACGCTTCTCCTTTTTGCATGGCTTTGAGTACAATTGATCCAACCTCCTCACGAACGTCTTCACGATAGAAACTAACCCCATCCTCAATCGAGGGAACAAAATCATCCTCTACTTCATGTATTTTTTTTGTCATGGGTGACCAATACAATGTGTTTCGCTTCACATCTACTTCCCAAGCACCAATTCTTGAAAGTTTGGTAGCATTATTAACCAACTGCTGTAATTCTCTATTCTCTGAAACATCCCTCAATGCACCAATCATTCGTTTGGGAGAGCCATCGCTGTTGCGGATCAAATAACCAATCTGTTTGATATACGCATAAGTACCATCTGCTCTTTGTAGTCGACACTCAAAAGTCCAACTATTACGTGTTGGGTCAGCAAGAAAAGCTTGTAACTCTTTTTGAGCAACTACAACATCATTGGGGTGTACCAACTTTGCTAAATCATCTAAAGTAAAGTTGCTGATGTTAACCTGATGACCAAAAATCCTAGTAAAACTTTCTCCCCAATAAAATTTATCATTGGTAGTGTCCCAATCATATATAGCATCATTGGCAGCTTTGTTGATATATTCATACCTTTCGTTACTTTCACGTAAAGATTTTTCGAATTGTATCCTTTCTGTAATATCAATGCCCATACATTGAATTTCAAAAGGTTTTCCTTCAGCATCAGTAACACAGGTAAAATCCCAAAGTGTTGTAAGTACTGACCCATCTTCCAATGGTTTATCAAGTTCTACTTTGTAAACTGTTTCAGGTGTATCAATACATTTTTGGACAACTTCAAAAACTTTTGGATGATCGTATGCACAAATAGAATCCAAACAACTTTTACCGAGGATATTTCCATCAGGGTATAACCAGCCAAATGTTTCTTCAAATTTTTTATTGTAGTAACTGTATTTGCCTTCCATATCGGTGCGAATCACAAAATTGGTTTGTGAGTCATAGAAACCACGATAGCGCGATTCACTGGCTTTTAGCTCACGAAACAAATGTTCTTTATCTGTTACATCTCTTGAATTCGCCACAATACCCATGATCGCTGGATCATCCAACAAATTGGTAACCACCGTTTCTATCCAACGCCATTCACCATCTTTATTTTTGAACCTAAAAGGTGGTATACTGATTCTTTTATCCGTAACAAGTCTACTAAATTGTGAGATCACTTCTTCTTTATCATCCGGATGAATAAAATCAAATGCATTTTTTCCAATAAATTCTGATGGTTCTATACCCAGAACCGAAACAGATGTTGGACTTACATAACTATAGTTACCCGTGATGTCAAGGATGCCAATTAAATCACTCCCATCCTGAATAAGCGACTTAAAGCGTTGTTCACTCAACTGTAACTGCGCGTCTGCTCTTTTTTGTTCGGTTACATCATGGATCAATACCAGTGCCGCCTTTCTACCTTTGAAATCAAGGATATGACCGGTAATTTCTACATCCATGATCTCTCCATTTTTCTTCAAATGACGCCAAGTATCTGCGTGAAGGGATTTGCCATAATTGGTATAGATCTCTTCTGAAGAGGTTACCGATAAAATTCTATCGATATCCTCCACTGGTCGAATATCTAAAATGGTCAATTGTAAAAATTCATCGCGGGAATAGCCATATTTCAATAATGCAGCATCATTACAATCCAATATTTGTTTGGTTTCGAAATCCCATATAAACATGGGAGCCGGATTGTTATCGAACAAATATTTGTAGCGTTGTTCCGATACAAGCAACTCCTCTTTCACTAATTTTTCTGATGTGATATCAGTTGCAGTGACGAAGACACCAATTACTTTATCATGATCATCCAAAGCTGGTTTATATCTAACAGAAAAGGCCTTACTCAAACCATCTATTCCGGTTATATTGATTTCATTCGCCAGTTCAGCTCCATTCAACACCTGCTGATACATATCCTTTAATTGGGAGACACGTTTTTCTTCCGCATATTCCAAAATACATTCGCCTTTCCGAACAGTGATGCCTAAAAGATCCTTGTATAAAGTGTTGAACCTGTTATTAAAAGTGATAATATTCAGAGCTGTATCCAATAATAAAAAGGCTTCATCTGTATTATTGATCATCTGACTCAGCTCCAGCATGGCTTTCTTCACCTTACTGAGATCTGTACCCACTCCATAAATACAAGGCTCACCCATATAGGTAATTTGCCTGGCAGTAAAATGCAAAGGAATAAGCCTTTTGTTTTTAGCAATGAATGGCGCTTCGATTTCAGTATATCCTTCCTGATAAGTTAATTCAATATTGGCTTTAATCAATGGCTTCACTTCATCACTGAAAAAATCAAAAGGACTCATCTTCGCTACTTCTTCATGGCTATATCCTGAAATATTTTCCAGCATTCTGTTCCACAAAAGGAACTTGCCTTCAGCATTAAAAAGAAAGAAGACATTAGGCAGGTTATGCACCAGTAAATCAGTCAATTGCTTTTCTTGTAACAATCGTCGTTGTATTTCCTTTTCTCTTGTGATATCTATCATCACACCCCTTAGAACCGAAGGAATGCCCTTCTTACATTCTATAGTTACCCGATCATGTACCCAGATTTCTTTTCCATTTTTGGCGATCATACGATACTCAAATACATGATCTCGTCCCGCTACTGTTTCACAATGGCATAAGTTCACAGCACCATCCCGATCATCCGGATGAATATGTGTTTGCCAGAAATCTTTTTGTGACATCCATTCATGAACAGTATATCCTAGAATTTTTTCTACCTGTGGACTGATATATGTAAACTCAAATGTTTGTGCATTTGCTTCCCAAAGAATGCCATCGATCTGTTGATTGATATTTTCTGCCAGTTGATGTGATTGTTGTAGGGTTGTTAGATGATGAAAAGAACGATTCCTAAGTCTCAATTTACCGGATATGATCTTTTCTACCGCTGCCGACATTTCATTTACCGGCAAGCACATATCCATGATGTTCGCTTCAGGCAATGCCAGCAACTCATCATTTACAAATCTTTCCTCTACAATTAAATGAGCAGCGAAATCTTCAAAAGATTCTAAATCATCTTTCTGCAACTCTTTACAAAAGAGAATGATTTTGAGTAATCCATCTTCTTGATTGAGTAAGCGGATCACATCCTTGTAATTGGATGAAATATTTTTTGACTCGCGTAAGGCAGCCATAAATGAAATACCTGACTGCTCATCATCAATTACCAATATATCTCCCATACTTGGAATGCTATCCGACTGTATAGATCGAAGCTTTAAAGCCTTATTTTTTTTAGCTAGTGTGTTTAATTGTTTTTTTTGCGCAGATGAGAGTAGTCCACAAATGACAAAACAAATTTTCCCGGGATCTATAAAAGAACCAACCAATTGATCTAACGAAAGAGAATGATCGGGAATAATAAAAACAAGAACCGGCTTTTTAACAGCATCCTTGGTTAAATGGGTACCTGCAACTATACTGCTTTTCTGCTTTTCACTCATAGACAAAGAATATAATCACGACTCGTAAGATCTGTTTTCCTTAGGTTTGATATAAATAATTGCCGAAGAAAAACAGTTTTTTGTTATGATACCCGCCATCGAGTATTACACTACAAACAGATTGAGATTATACGACAACTTTCTCTTGTGAACGTATAAGTTAACAAAAAAAATGATAAGAAAAAGTAATAATTGGTTATTTCTGTCCAAAATAGCCTTGCTGTTGATGTAGAAGCTTGAATTTCATTACAGTAGCAATGGATAATGCTCTTTGTTTGGCTAGTTCTGCTTTCTCTCCTTCAAACAATTCATCAACTGTTAATTGGAATAGTTTTACCCATTGCGTAAAATGTTTGTCTTCAAATGCTGATTTTTCATGCAAATGCTGGTGTATCGCTACGGCATTTGATTTATATTTTGCAACACCAAAAAGTACCGTTTCCCAAAAATCAACAATCATCGGTAAATGCTTTTCCAAATCCATTTGAATCACTTGTGTGAAATAATGTCCAATAACTGCATCCGGAATCACTTTTGCATAAAAAGCACGCATCAATTGGTCAATATGATCTCTGTTCTCGACATCCATTACTCTTTATTTTTAGAGTCAATCACAATGGTTACCGGACCATCATTCAATAAAGACACTTTCATATCAGCACCAAAAACACCTGTTTGTATCGGCTTTCCAAGATCAATGGTTAACTGACGGATCATTTTCTCATACATCGGAATCGCAAATTCAGCTTTTGATGCTTTGATATACGAAGGCCTGTTCCCTTTTTTAGTACTGGCATGCAAAGTGAACTGACTCACCAATAAAATGTCCCCATCGATATCTTTTACAGATAGATTCATTACCCCATCTGCATCGTTAAATAAACGAATATTAGTAATCTTATTACTCAGCCATTCGATATCTTCCATAGTATCCGCATCTTCAACACCCATCAATACCAATAATCCATTAGCGATACTGCCTGTTATTTGTCTATCGACGCTTACAGCAGCTTCACTTACTCTTTGAATTACAATTCTCATATTTCCTTAACCTTTTTTATCCGAACTTTAGTGCGATGAAGATAGATATAACCCCTGAAATAAAATTCCAGACTGCCAGAAGTGGTGGCAAGGGCGGACAAAACGTGAACAAGGTAGAAACCATGGTAGAAGGGCGTTGGGACATTCAGTCATCCATACTATTTACGGATGAACAAAAAGAACTGATCAGAAACCGTTTGCAAAACAGGATCACCGATGAAGGATTTTTATTGGTAAAATCGCAGTCAGAAAGAACACAGCTGGGGAATAAGCAAGCAGTCATCAAAAAAATGATTCAATTGCTGACAACATCACTGATCAAAAGAAAAATCAGAAAAGCTACTCAACCCACCAAAGCATCAAAAGAAAAGCGAATAGAATCTAAAAAGAAGAATACCCAAAATAAAGAACTAAGAAGAAAAATTAATAAAAACGATTATCGCTAAGCTGTGAAACCACTCCTATTCTTTTTATTGATATTGATGACATCATCTGTACAGTCGCAAAAGACCCAACAGTTGATGATTCATTTTCAAAACCGATTTGGGGAAGCATTATTGGTGCCTGAGCAATCGTACATAATGTATGGAGATACTATTACCATCAATCGTTTCAAATATTATGTCTCTCACTTCGAGTTAACAAATGAACAAGGAAAAAAAATAATACTTCCTGTGCAGTATTATTTGATTGATGCTGCTGACTCAGTTTCCGGGAACATTATATTGAACATCCCTATTGGGCAATACCGATCGATTCATTTTCTATTAGGGGTAGATAGTTTACGAAATGTATCCGGTGTGCAATCGGGGGCATTGGATCCACTACATGGCATGTTCTGGACATGGAATAGTGGCTACATCATGGCAAAACTAGAAGGTACTGCTACCAGTTCACAGATTGCAGGGAAACAATTTACGTATCATATTGGCGGTTTCAGAGGAAATAATAATACCGCACGTTCCATTACATTGCCTTTATCTGTTACTAATAATAAAGTTTCAATTATTACAGATGCCAAAAAATGGTTTGAAAGACCATATCCATTAATCATTGCAAAAGAACCCGTTTGTCATAGTCCGGGCACATTGGCAGTGAGTATTGCAAATAACTACGTAAACATGTTTTCAATCTTATCGCAACAAAAATGAAATACCGTAAAACGATAGGAGTTATTGTAGTTATATGCCTGATCTGTATCAGTTGGGTTACAGGCAACCAGTATTTCAAACCAACACCTGTAAAATTGATGGTGCCGAAAGGATGGTCCGAACCTGTATATGATTTCAAATCAAATCCTTTAACGAAAGAAGGTATAGAATTGGGTAGACAGTTATTTTATGATACCCGGTTAAGTAAAGATGGAACGATCTCCTGTGGCACTTGTCACCAACAATTTGGGGCTTTCAATACGTATGATCATAGTTTAAGTCATGGTTACAACAATTCGCTCTCCACACGCAATGCACCCGGACTCTTCAATCTGGCCTGGCAAAAAGAATTCATGTGGGATGGCGGGATTAATCATTTAGATCTACAGCCACTAGCGCCTATTACTGCTGATACTGAAATGGCAGAGAGCATTCAAAACGTGCTTTCAAAACTCCAGGCAGAAAAAGAATACCGAAGATTATTCAAAGCTGCTTTTGGTGATGAGAAGATCACAACAGAAAAACTAACCAAAGCCGTCAGTCAGTTTGTACTCACTTTTGTTAGTGGTAATAGCAAATATGACCGAGTGATGCAAGGGGTAGATACTTTTATTCTCCCGGAAAAATTGGGTTATGACATCTTCAAAAAAAAATGTGTGAGTTGCCACACTGAACCGATGTTCACAGATTATAGCTATAGGAATATTGGTATGCCGATTGATCCATTTTTAAAAGATTTGGGAAGAATGAAAATTACCAATGATCCAATGGACTCGCTAAAATTCAAAGTCCCCAGTTTAAGGAATGTGATGCGCAGTTTCCCTTATGGACATGATGGTCGTTTTTTTTCTGTGATGACTGTTATGGAACACTACAGAAAAAACATGGTGCCTGATCCAAGAACAGATCCTTTATTACAAAACAGGCTACCACTCTCCAATTTTGAGATAGGACAACTAACTGCTTTTCTGCATACCTTAACAGATACTAGTTTTTTAAAGAACCCCAATTTTGCAGCGCCGGGAAAAGGGATAAGTACTACAGCTCCTGTTGATATTCATAATTAATCGTGTATTTTGCAGTCGCAGTGAGTAGTGAGTAGTCAGTAGTGAATAACGCTTCCACAAACATTCCTTGATACTCACTACTCACTATTCATCATATGAGCAGTATTAAAAAATTAGCAGGACAAACATTATGGTATGGTGTACCCACAATTGCCAGCCGTTTTCTAGGCTACGCCTTGAGTCTGTTACTTTTTTGGCTGTATGAACCCGCCAGCACTGCCAGTATCACTCAAGTGTATGCAGTTATTCCGTTTTTGAATATTTTGTTTACGTATGGTTTGGAGACCAGTTATTTCCGTTTTGCACAGGATCATGAGAAATCAGTAGTATTTAATACACTCATGAGTTCCATCCTGATCAGTACTGTCGTATTTACGTCTTTTCTTTTACTCAATACCCATACTCTAGCGACAGCAATTGACTTTCCGGATCATCCAGAGTACATTCAATGGATCGCTTGGATCTTGTTCTTCGATACGCTTTCCGTCATTCCTTTTGCTAAACTTAGACAAGAAGGAAGACCACGTTTTTACGCTTTTATCAAGGTATTCAGTATTGTAGTAAATGTGTTACTGGTTCTGTTTTTCATAGGTGTTTGTCCGAAACTGTACAAAGAGAATCCATCCAACCCTTGGTTGTTTTTTTATGATCCAACGATCGATATTGGTTATTATATCATTGCCAATATCATCGCCAGCATACTTACCTTGGTCTTACTTACAAAAGAATTACTGAGTTTTCGATTTTCAGTGAACTGGAAATTATGGAAACAGGTTATGCAATATTCTTATCCATTGATCATTGTTGGATTGGGAGGCATGATTAATGAAATGCTCAGTCGACTGGTCTATACACGTGTATTAGACCTTTCGAGAGATGAGGAATTAAGACAACTCGGTATTTTTGGTGCTAATTATAAACTAGCGGTACTGATCACCATTTTTATTCAGGTGTTTCGTATGGGTGCAGAACCTTTTTTCTTCAATCAATCCAAAGAAGAAAATGCACCACGCACTTATGCAAGAGTGATGAAGTTTTTTGTGATTACTTGTTCCTTTATTTGGTTAGGTATTGTTGTGAATCTTCCACTGATCAAATATTTCGGCTATGGCAAAAATGCGGCATTGTATGAGGAAGGATTATCGATTGTACCTATTCTGGCGATGGGAAGTGTATTTCTGGGTATTTATTATAACCTGAGTGTATGGTATAAACTCACTAACAAAACATTAACCGGTGCATGGATTACATTGGCAGGTGCTGTCATCACTGTTTTACTAAACATATGGTGGATTCCATTATTTGGTTACAATGGAAGTGCATGGGCTACCTTTTCGTGTTATGCATTGATGATGATCATCAGTTATCGACTCGGACAAAAGCACTATCCGATCCCTTACGTCACCAAAAAGCTGATCGCTTATCTTGTAATTGTAACCCTACTTTTTTTTATCCATAGAGCTTTTGTATATTTTATTTCATCGCTTTGGTTGGGAACTGCATTTGGATGTGTATTGATAGCCATATACGCTTGGTTTGTTTTGCTGGTAGAGAAGAAGGAGTTTCAGAAATTACCGGTGATTGGTAAATATGTGAAATAATGGGACGCAGATTGTCATGATCCACGCAGATAACAAGCTCATCAATGATATCATTTACCTTTGCCCAATGGCAGAAGATTTAAGCATCATCAAAGGAGATAAACAAACACAATACGAATCATTGATACCACAGATCAAAGCATTGATCGAAGGTGAAAATGATCTGGTAGCCAACCTCGCCAATATTGCAGCAGCATTGAAAGAACAATTCGGCTGGTTCTGGGTTGGATTTTATTGGGTGAAGAACGATGAACTGGTATTAGGCCCCTTCCAAGGACCTGTAGCATGTACCCGTATCCGAAAAGGAAGAGGTGTATGTGGTACCAGTTGGTCTGAAGCCAAAACATTGATTGTACCCGACGTTGAAAAATTTCCCGGACATATCGCTTGCAGTAGTCTCTCAAAATCTGAAATCGTTGTTCCTGTCATCCGCGATGGAGTGGTATTGGGTGTTTTAGATGTTGACGCCAGTGAACTAGACCAATTTGATACAATAGATCAGCGTTATTTGGAGATGATTGTGGAGATGATTTGATGGGAAAGTGAAAAGTCAAAAGTGAAGGTGAAAAAAGGCATTCTAACTATCAGCACCTAACTTACACTACCATTAGCCATGAACTATGAGCTATTGACCATCGACCATGGACTATAAACCATAATCCACTTATTTTCCCTATCTTTGCAGCATTCATATACTCTCTCTACACGACTCGATTTCCTTCCGTGACAAAGTTCATCAGTCTTTTACAGGTCGCTTTTAGCATCTACAGGTAGGAAGGTTATATAACAACTGAGCGAATTCAGTTGTGTTTTTACATAAAATTTATTCCATTGACATTTGATTCATTGAATCTGATAGAGCCCATTTTACGTGCGCTCCAGACAGAAGGTTACACAACTCCTACACCCATCCAACAACAGGCTATTCCCATTATTTTGGAAGGGAATGACTTATTGGGTTGTGCGCAAACAGGAACCGGAAAAACCGCAGCGTTTTCTATTCCATTATTACAATTACTTTATCAGCAGAAGACTAGCCAGAGAGGTATCAAAGCATTGATATTGACTCCCACCAGAGAACTAGCCATTCAGATTGATGAAAGTATTGCTGCTTATGGTAGACATACCGGACTTTCTCATGCTGTTATTTTTGGTGGTGTATCACAAGTACCCCAAACACAAGCGTTGAAAAGAGGTGTTGATATATTAATCGCAACACCCGGTCGTTTATTGGATCTGATGCAACAAGGTTATGTGAGTTTGCAACAATTACAGTTTTTTGTATTGGATGAGGCAGACAGAATGTTGGATATGGGCTTTATTCACGACGTGAAAAAAGTAATTACCAAACTACCTGTTAAAAGACAAACCCTGTTTTTCTCTGCAACCATGCCTCCAGAAATAGCCGGACTCGCCAATAGTATTTTACACCAACCCAAAAAAGTAGAAGTAACACCAGTATCATCTACGGTTGAAAAAATTGAACAGTCTGTTTATTTTGTTGAGAAACAAGATAAGCGAGCATTATTACATCATATATTGTCTGATCAGGATATCAAAACTGTATTGGTTTTTACCAGAACCAAACATGGGGCTGATAAAGTGGTGAAAGATCTTCTAAGATCAAACATCGGCGCTGCAGCCATTCATGGTAATAAATCACAGAATGCCCGTCAACGAGCATTGAATGATTTTAAAAACGGAACACTGCGCGTATTGGTAGCTACAGATATTGCCGCACGTGGTATTGATGTAGAACAATTATCGCATGTGATTAATTATGAGTTACCGGATGTTCCGGAAACTTATGTTCACCGTATTGGAAGAACAGGACGCGCAGGTGCTTCAGGAATTGCCATCGCTTTCTGTGATGCGGAAGAAAAAGTAAACCTGAGAGACATTCAAAAACTGATTGGTATTCAGATTCCGATTATTACAGATCATCCTTATGCGATGACCAATATTTCTCTGACCAATTTCAAACCTGTTTCCAAACAACCACCACCTCAACGAAACCACACACAACGCAGATCTTTCAGAGGCGGTGATAGCAGGCGTTATGCTGGGCAGAGATAGTTTAGCTTATTGCTTATAGTTCATAGCATATTGTAGAAAAATTACTATTTGCTATGGACTATAAGCCACCTGCTATCCCTACCTTAGTAACATGAAATCACAACGTTTACTAAGCCTTTTCTTGTTGGTAGTGTTTCCTTATTTGTTGTTTGCACAACAGCGATCAGCCATTTATTTTCCTGCAGCCGGTGTTTGGGAACAACGATCACCATCAGCAATGGGATTGAATAATGCAGTATTAGAAGAAGCGATTGCATTGGCTAAAGCCGGTGAGTCGAAGAATCCACGCAGCATGGAAATCAATCATTACCGAACTTTTGGCAAAGAACCTTTTGGAGAAGGGATTGGTCCATTTGCAGATCGCGGAGAGGCGACTGGACTCATTATTTACAAAGGCTATATAGTAGCACAATGGGGCGAGCCCATGCGTTGCGATATGACACATAGTGTTACCAAAAGTTTTTTATCTGCATTAGTAGGTGTTGCGGTAGATCAGGGATTGATTAGAAATGTAAATGACACAGTAGCTTCCTATATTCCGCCGATTGAATGGTACGATCCAAAAGCACCGATCAACAGAGCTGCAGAAGAAATAGACACCCCCCAACTTTTGTTTCCGTTTGCATCGCCACATAATCGTACCATCACTTGGGATGACCTACTCAGACAAACCAGTGATTGGGAAGGAACGCTTTGGGGTAAACCGGATTGGGCAGACAGACCGGACCCTGATGCCAATAAATGGCTGAACAGACCACGCAATCAACCCGGCACCACTTATGAATACAATGATGTGAGGGTAAATGTATTGGCATTGGCTGCGACTAGTGTTTGGAGAAAGCCTTTACCACAAGTGCTCAAACAAACCCTTATGGATCCCATTGGCGCATCTAATACCTGGCGGTGGACGGGTTATAGAAATGCGTGGATCGTTTTGGATGGACAACCAGTTCAATCCGTAAGCGGTGGTGGACATTGGGGTGGAGGTATGTTCATCAATGCCTATGATATGGCACGTTTTGGCTGGCTTACATTGAATCGGGGAAAATGGAATGGCAAACAATTGTTGAGTGAAGAATGGATCAAAAAATCATTGACCCCAACAGTTCCGAAAAACGATTATGGTTATATGAACTGGTTCTTAAATACCGATCGTAAATTCTTACCTAGTGCACCTGCCACTGCATTTACACATGTAGGTAATGGCAATAATCTCATCTATGTGGATCCGGAACATGAACTGGTAGCAGTGATTCGTTGGATTGATGGAAGAGCACAGGATGGGGTGATCAAAAAAATTTTAGAAGCATTTTCAACAAAATAGTGCAAACGTTTGCTTATCTTTAATTAGAACCACCTCACCGGTTTTAATTTCATTTTAAGTGTTGGTGACTTGATAATAAATACTATTGTATTGTTATTCCTCCATAGCAATGTACGATGCTTCGTTACCATATTCAAAAGATCCGCATTTTCTAAATGCAGTAATCGATACACTTGAAGAAGGTATTGTAGTTCAAAGTGATCAAGGTAAAATTGTAGGCTTTAATGATAAAGCATTATCCCTTTTAGCGGTATCAGCGGATCAACTAATGGGTGATTCTTCCAATAGTGAAAGATGGACTGCTATTGATCTTGATGAGAATATCATACCTACAGAAAATCATCCGATTGTTCTTACACTCAGAACTCAACAACCGCAGTACAATGTTATCATGGGTGTTACGACGGGAGATAATCAGCTCAAATGGTTTTCTGTTAACACTAGAATGACAGATGTTGGTGAAGAAAAATTTGTTGTAGCCGCCTTTACAGACATTACACAACTGATTGTATTGAATAAAAGTTTGCATGAACAAAACAAGCTACAATTACAGATACAGGATGAACTAGAAAAGAAAATAAAGCAACTGAAAGACTTTGCCGGTATCATCACACATGACGTAAGAGGACCTGCAAATAATATCAAGAAATTATTACAGGTATATGAAAGCAAAAAAGACGAGGAGTCTGGTCAACAAGCTTTTCAGTATTTAAAGCAGGCCAGCAATGATCTGTACAATAACCTGAATGAACTAATCAAATTACTACAGTGGCATCTGGATCAAAAATCGCCTTTCAGTACATGTGATTTTGATGCCATCACCAATAGTGTATTGGTTCAGCTAGACCATTTGATCCAACAAAAATATGCGGTCATCTACAGAGATTTTAATGTAGCTAGTTTTGATTATGCAAAAGTATATCTGCATAGTATCTTATACAATCTCATTAGTAATGCGCTCAAGTATAGCCGTGAAGACGCCCCACTAGAAATTCGTTTGGAAAGCTTTATGGAAAATGGACGTGTTTGCTTAAGGGTGAGTGACAATGGCAAAGGGATTGATATGGACAAATTTGGCGCTACTTTATTTCGTTTCCAACGCAATACTGAAGTAGAAAATGACAGCAAGGGAATTGGTTTGTACCTCGTACAACATCAAGTCAATGAATTGGGGGGGTACTATTTCCGTAACCAGTGAACCAAATAAAGGAACGAGTTTTACCATTATTTTCTGAGTAAATCCCCTACTTTTGCCACCCGGCAACGGAAAAGCGGATGTGGCGAAATTGGCAGACGCACCAGACTTAGGATCTGGCGCCGCGAGGCGTGTAGGTTCGACTCCTATCATCCGCACAAAAAACAAAGGCCCTCAATGAGGGCCTTACTTATTTAATAGCTTCTATTTAAACTGCTTCTCTTTTCACCAATAACCCAATGGCTTCATTGTTATCATCGTTCACTAAAGATGATTTGACGGTTTCAATACCCTGCGTAGTTATATAGCAATGAGGTGTATCTAACTGCTGCAGCATCACGAGCCCCTGCTGGGCCAGCGCAAGCAAATGTTTGTGAATGGTATCCCAACTAAATGTTGAATACAGGATCATCTCACGTGGTGTACAGAGGTATTGCTCAGGATGGGGTTCTTCTCTTACAATCCTGTACAAAGTTTGCAAGGTGTAATAAGTGTTTTCCATAACTGGAAGATACAAAGCCCCCCTTTTTCTGTTGCTTCTCCCAGCCGGTATTTGTCAACATTGAATACACTAAAAATAAACAAGAATGGTGGAAATTTTTTCAAATATTTGATAATCAATTATTTAAGATTTGTTTTGCTAGACCGGTATCACTTAATATGCCATGGATATCCCCGGGTAAAAACAAAGAAAACCGAAGAACTGAATCTACCTAAGACTCTTACAACTTCACAAAGAAATGCCGGTAAGAAAAATGGGAAAGCATTGTCTTCAATGGCTTTATTTGGTGTTTAACAGCTGTTTTTAAGCGGTAAACTCCTACCTTTGCTGCCCGTTTGGAAAAAGAGTTTCGAACTTATTGAAGATAAGATTTGAGATTCAACCGATAAAATATCAATAAAATATATATCATGGCCACCGTTACCAGAGAAAACATTGGATTACTGACCGACAAATTGACCGTTACTTTAAATAAGGAAGACTACCTATCAGGTTTTGAGCAGAGTCTGAAGAAATATGCAAAGACCGCTAATATCCCAGGATTCAGAAAGGGAATGGTGCCTGCCGGATTGGTAAAGAAAATGTACGGACAAAGTGTTTTCACTGATGAAGTGTTGCGTACAGTTGAAAAGGAATTGAATACTTACCTGAATAACGAGCAGTTAGACATTTTCGCTCAGCCTTTACCATTAGATAATGATGCACGTGCCTTGGATATGAACAATCCGGCTGATGTAAGCTTTGCGTTTGAGATTGGTTTGAAACCCAATTTTGAAATCGACACCAAAAAGATCAAAGTAACCCGTTATGTGATTGATATAACAAATGAAATGATCGATCAGGAAGTTGAACGTTTACAAATCCGTAATGGAAAAATGACCGAGCCAGAAGCTGTTGCCGGTGATGAAAACGTACTGAATGTAAAATTCATTGAGTGTGATGAGAATGGAAATGAGATTGAAGGTGGAATCAGCAAAGACAACTCATTACTGGTTAAATATTTCGAAGCATCATTCCGCAAAAACTTCTTAGGTAAGAAACCCAATGATACCGTTGTATTGCAGTTGGATAAAGCCTTTGAAGACAAAGAGAAAGAAGCTATTCTGGCTGACCTGGGTCTCACTCCTGCTGATGGCAACCGTTATTTCAAGTTGTTGATCACGAAAGTTGGACTGGTTGAGAAAGCTGAGATGAATGCTGAGTTTTTTGCAGCTGTATATCCAAATACTGAGATCACTACCGCCGAAGATTTCCGTGCTGAAGTGAAAAAAGAAATTGAAAATTACTATGCACAACAGGCCCGCAATCAAATCCATGATCAGATCTATCATCACCTGGTAGACCATACCAACATGGAATTCCCTGAAAGCTTCCTGAAGCGCTGGTTACAAACCGGTGGCGAAAAGCAAAAGACTGCCGAAGAAGCAGAACAGGAATACCCAACTTTCATCAACCAATTGAAATGGACATTGGTAAGCAGCAAGCTGGTTGCAGACAATAAAATTGAAGTTCATCCTGATGATATCCGTGAATTTGCTAAACAACAATTGTTCAGCTATATGGGCGGACAATTAGGCGCATTGGGTGATAACCAACAGTGGGTTGACGATTATGCCAACCGCATGATGCAGGATAGAAAATACGTAGAGGAAAGCTACCACCGCATCAGCACTGAAAAACTCTTTGGTTTGTTGGAATCTCAGGTAACGGCAAAAGAAGAAAGTATCAGCGCTGAAACCTTTGCAGAAAAACTGCACCATCACCACCACTAGGATTTTTGAAGTTTGATTTCTTGATTTTTGATCTCTGATCTGATGTCAGATGTAAGAAATAGAATTAAGGCCGGATAGTCATATCCGGCTTTTTTATGAGCTTTCTTAATAAATCAAAGATCAAAAAATCAAGAAATCAAACTTTAGCCCCGCCCTCTGACATGACAAATCCGACATCCGACATCCGACATCAGACATTCCGCGTGACTTGTTGTCTTAAACAGAGCTTTGCACAGTATTTGAACAAGGTTTTGGCCGGTGAAATAGCAAATCACTTATCTTCAAAGCGAAAATTGAATCAATATGAATTTTGGAAAAGAGTTTGAGCAGTATGCAGTAAAACACCGTGGTATCAGCAGTGCCACTTTGCATAGTTATCAGCAACACCATGTAACCAATCTCACCCCCTATATCATTGAAGAGCGCCCCCTGAATGTAGCCAGTATGGATGTATTCAGCCGCTTGATGATGGACCGTATTATTTTTATGGGTGAGGGTATCAATGATTATGTAGCCAATATTGTTACCGCACAATTACTATTCTTAGAAAGTACCGACCGCAGTCGCGATATTCAGATGTATATCAATAGTCCGGGGGGCAGTGTATATGCAGGTTTGGGCATCTATGACACCATGCAGTTTATTGGTCCGGATGTAGCTACCATTTGTACCGGTATGGCTGCCAGTATGGGACAAATTCTGTTGTGTGCCGGCGTAAAAGGAAAACGTACGGCATTGAAACATAGTCGTATCATGATGCACCAACCCAGTGGTGCTATTGGTGGACAAGCCACCGATATTGAAATCACAGCCCGTGAGATCAAGAAATTGAAACAAGAACTATACTCCATCACTGCACATCATACCGGAAAAGATGTAGCCACCATCGCCCAAGACAGCGACCGCGACTTCTGGATGACCGCTCAGGAAGCTAAAGAATATGGCCTGGTAGATGAGGTTTTATTGACCAATCCAAGGAAGGAGAAGAAGTAGTCCATGGACTATGGACCAAAATATTTTCAAATTTTCAAATTTTCAAATTACATGATACACTCAAAATACATCAACCCCTACCTCATGGAAGATGAGGAAGAGAATGAACCAAAAGATGATAAACAAGAGCAGGCTGGTTTTATGATGAAGAAGATGGAGAAATTGTTCTTTGAAAAAAGAGCGGTTTACTTGTGGGGACCTGTTGAAGACAAATCTGCACGTGATGTAGTCAGTAAATTATTATTGCTGGATGCCGATAAACCCGGCGAAGAAATCAAATTTTATATCAATAGTCCGGGTGGCGTCGTAACCAGTGGTATGGTCATTTATGATACCATTAAAATGATCCAAAGTCCGGTAAGTACCATTTGTATGGGACTGGCAGCCAGTATGGGATCTATTTTATTGAGCGCGGGTGCCAAAGGAAAAAGATTTATTTATCCGCATGGGGAAGTGATGATTCATCAACCCAGTATTGGGGGTTACTTCCAGGCAACCAGTGCTGATATTGAAATTCATGCTGAACAGATTCGTAAAACCAAAGAATTAGGAGCTAAAATTCTGGCTGATAATTGCGGAAAAACGGTAGAGCAGATCATGAAAGACTTCGACCGCGACTACTGGATGAATGCTACTGAAGCCGTTGAATATGGCATTGTAGACGCTGTTTTATCGAAAATTTAATCGAAATACACCTTATTTATCCTTTTTAACCCCGTTTGGTAGTCTGAACGAGGTTAACTTTGCAACATCGGACTGATGATTCGTGTCTAGTACAGAAATACAGGTCTGACAATCATTGTATGGCAAAATCAAATCATTTACACTGTTCTTTCTGCGGTAGGAGTCGCGATGAAGTAAAGATCCTCATAGCCGGACAGGAAGGACATATTTGTGAGAATTGTGTAGAGCACGCACAGGAGATCATTGTACAGGAACTGAACAATAAAGCAGAAAACAATTCCGGCAATTCAGGTTTCAAACTGAATGTGCGCAAACCTGCTGAGATCAAGAAATTTTTGGACGAATATGTGATCGGACAAGATGATGCGAAGAAAGTATTATCTGTTGCCGTATATAATCATTTCAAACGCGTAACGCAGAAACAACAACAAGATGATGTTGAAATTGAAAAGAGTAATATCATCATGGTGGGTGAGACAGGAACCGGTAAGACCTTATTAGCAAAAACCATTGCTCGTTTATTAAACGTTCCTTTTGCCATTGTTGATGCTACAGTATTTACAGAGGCTGGTTATGTAGGTGAAGACGTGGAGAGTATGCTTACACGTTTATTACAGAACTGTAATTATGATGTGGCAGCCGCAGAGCGAGGAATTGTATATGTAGATGAACTGGATAAAATTGCGCGTAAAGGAGATAATCCTTCTATCACGCGCGATGTAAGTGGCGAAGGGGTACAGCAGGGATTACTTAAAATGCTGGAAGGAACAGAAGTATTGGTACCTCCACAGGGTGGCAGAAAGCATCCTGAGCAAAAAATGATCAAAGTAGATACCAAGAATATTCTTTTTATCTGCGGTGGCGCATTTGATGGTATCGATAAAGTAATCGCGAGAAGAGTAAATACCAATGCCATCGGATTCAGTGTCAACAAAGAAGAACAGGAAATGCAGCGCAAGAACCTGTTACAATTTGTCAATGCACAAGACCTGAAAAGCTTCGGTCTAATCCCCGAATTACTCGGACGTTTACCTGTTGTAACCCATCTCAATCCTTTAGATCAGGAAACATTGAGAAGCATTCTAACAGAACCCAAGAACTCATTGATCAAACAATACACACGCTTATTTGAATTGGAAGGTATCGAACTGATCATTGATACCGAAGTACTGGACTTCATGGTGAGCAAAGCACTTGAATATAAATTGGGTGCACGAGGTTTACGTAGTATCTGTGAGGGTATTCTAACCGATGCGATGTTTGAATTACCGGGAAGTGATGTAAAACAATTACATGTTACCAAAGCTTATGCAGAACAGATGTTTGGAAAGAGTAAGTTGAGTGCATTGAAAGTAGCATAAGAAGAGACAAGGTTCAAGAAGATAAGGTACAAGGAAGATTCAAGAAATAAGTTTCAATATTTTATCAGGCGATGGGAATAACTTCTCATCGCTTTTTTGTTGCACCATATTAACTTGCAGTTAGCTAATGGTTGATGATTCATAGCGTATAGGTCATAGCGTATAGTTCATGGCATATAATAAAACCTTCTTACTATATGCCATGAACCATAAGCCATTAGCTACAAGCTAAAAAACTAAAACAGATGAACGAACTTATTGAAAAATTAACCAAGGAAGCAGGCCTCACTCCTGAACAGGCTCAGAAAGCAGTAACAACTATTGCCAATTTTGTAAAAGAAAAATTCCCGATGCTCGGTGGTGCCGTTGACCAAATCTTTGCTGCCGGAGCACAAGAAGATGGCCAATAACCTTTCCGCATAACTCTGCGCAAACCTCTGTGTTCTTTGTGGTAAAAAGTAAACCACAGAGTGAAAGGAGTTTTGCACAGAGTTACACGGATACTTATTTTTTCTTTGAAACGAGTTGGTAAGATTTCTTAATAAAATCCTGGAGTTGCTTTGAGGATAATACCCTATCTACAACAACTGTATTCCAATGTTTTTTATTCATATGGTAGCCGGGCAAAACAGATTGCGGATATATTTCGCGTAGTTCCACCGCTTCATCAGGATCGCATTTCACATTGAATTGTAAGGGATCATTATCTAATCCCATCAGAAAGAACATTTTCCCATTCACTTTATATACCAATGTATCCGGCCCAAAAGGCGTTGTCTCTTCTACGTTAGGAAAAGAAAGCACAAAGTCTCGTAGGGATTCGATGTTCATAATGTAATTAAAAAGTCAAAAGTGAAAAGTCAAAAAACGGATTCTTTCATCTTTGACTTTTCACTTTTGACTTTTGACTTTTTACTTCTCACTTATCATCTTCCTCACCGCATCCACCAATTCTCCTTTGGTAATCGGCACTCCCATCACTTTATTGTAGCCTTTTGCATCAACAAGGTATTGATCGCGGATGATTTTGATGAGTTGCCCATTATTGATTTCAGGTATCAGTATTTTTTCAAAATTACCTATGATATCTCCCAAATTTTTTGGGAAAGGACGCAGGTAACGAATATGTGCATGACTTACTGCATGTCCTTCAGCTTGTAATTCTTGCACCGCACTCTTAATGGCGCCATAGGTAGAGCCCCATCCCAATACCAATACTTTTCCTTTTTCAGGACCACTATCCAGCGTTTGTAGAGGAATATAATTTGCAATCTTATCTACTTTAGCCTGACGCGTATTCACCATGTGTTGGTGATTCTCCGGTTCATAGTTTACATTACCTGTAACGTCTTGTTTTTCCAATCCACCAATACGATGTTCCAATCCGGGGGTGCCGGGAACAGCCCATGGACGAACCAGTTTTTCATCACGCTTGTACGGCATGAATTTTTCTTCCCCTTCTGCTAATCCCGTTTTGAAACTGATATCAATGGGTTTTAAATCAGCACTGGTAGGGAAACGCCAGGGTTCTGCCCCGTTGGCAATGTATCCATCACTCAATAAAATAACCGGTGTCATGTGTTGTACGGCAATACGTACTGCTTCATAAGCTACATCAAAACAATCACTGGGAGTAGAAGAAGCGATTACGGGCATTGGACATTCTCCATTTCTTCCGTAATAAGCTTGCAACAAATCACTTTGTTCTGTTTTGGTTGGCAAGCCTGTTGATGGTCCACCTCTTTGAATGTTTACAATTAATAAAGGAATCTCTAACATCACTGCCAGTCCCATGGCTTCTGTCTTCAAAGCCATACCCGGACCTGAGGTAGTGGTTACACCCAATGAGCCGCCATAGCTGGCACCGATGGCTGCAGTAATACCTGCAATTTCATCTTCTGCCTGAAAAGTGCGCACACCAAATGATTTATACTTACTTAGTTCATGTAAAATATCAGAAGCAGGTGTGATAGGATAAGTACCCAGGAAAATAGGCAATCCACTTTTATCACTTGCAGCAATCAATCCCATCGCCAATGCCTGATTACCCATAATGCTGCGATATACACCCGGTTTCATCTTCGCTTTCTCTACTTTGTAACGAGTAGTGAAGGCTTCGGTAGTATCTCCATAATTATATCCTGCCTGTAATACTTTGATATTACTCTGCAGGATCACGTCTTTCTTACCAAATTTCTCTTTTAGAAAATCGATGGTATTATCCAGACTACGATTGTACATCCAGTAAAGTAGTCCGAGTACAAACATATTCTTGGCACGATCTCTTTCTTTGGTACCGAGCTCTGTAAATTCTTTAATGGATTCACGGGTTAGTTTGGTGACATCTACTTTGGTTAATTCAAAGCCATCCAAACTTCCATCTTCCAAAGGATTCACGCCATCGGGATAATTGGCCAGACGAAGATTTTTGGCATCAAATCCATCAATATTGGCAATGATCTTACCACCGGGTTTAATGCTTTTCAAGTTCACTTTTAAAGCGGCGGCATTCATGGCTACCAATACGTCACAAAGATCACCGGGGGTAAATACACGATCACTGGAAAAACGCAACTGGAAACCGCTTACACCTGGCAGGGTTCCAATCGGAGCACGGATCTCAGCAGGGAAATCAGGAAAAGTGGCTAGATCAATACCCAATAGGGCTGTATTATTGGTGAACTGTTGTCCGGTCAACTGCATACCATCTCCACTATCACCCGCAAATTTGATGACTACATCTTGTAAAAGCGCTTCTTTTCTTTCCATCTGCCTAGATTATTCCAGCAAAGTTACAGTTTACAAGCAAGTGTGCGTGTCGTTTTTTGAGTACTAGGTACTGGGTGCTAGGTACTAGGTGGGCGTATAGCTTATGGTTCATGGCTTATAGGAATATTGTGCTTACTATAAGCCATGAACCATAAGCTATAGCTAAAAGAGTGCCTAATCCTTGAAGCTTTTCCAAACAACCGGTAGTTTCCGTACATTTGAAATAGAAAATTTTTGTATTATGGCTTTATTCAAATCGGGTAACCCTACCCTTACAGAGAAAATGTTCAATAAGAGTCTGCAGGCGGAAGCTGATATGCAGGGAACCATGAGTGTTCGTGGCACCATTAATAAGTTTGGTTTCATGATGCTGATGGTGATTGCAGGTGCTGCCTATACCTGGAATCTGTTTGAACAATTAAATGAGGGATTGATGTATACCCTCATGATTGTAGGTGCAATCGGCGGATTGATCACTGCATTGGTCATTACTTTCAAACCTACCTGGGCACGTTTTCTAGCCCCTGCTTATGGTATTCTTGAAGGCTTCTTCATAGGCGGACTTTCTGCCGTTATGAATGCTGCTTTTGCAGATCAATATCCCGGACTCATCATGCAAGCGGTAGGTCTCACATTTGGCGTGGCCATTGCCATGTTCTTGCTGTATAATTTCCGCATCATCAATGCTACGCAGAAATTCAAATCAGTGGTGATTGGGGCTACCATGGGTATTGCTATCTTCTACCTCATCACTATGGTGCTGCGCCTGTTTGGTGTGAATGTGAGTTTCATGTATGATAGCAGTTGGTTAAGCATTGGTATCAGCTTGTTTGTGGTATCGATCGCTGCACTAAACCTGATCATGGATTTTGATATGATTGAAAAGGGCTCTGAAATAGGCGCCCCTAAACATATGGAATGGTATGGTGCTTTTGGTTTGATGGTTACCATCGTGTGGCTATACATTGAAATTCTGCGCTTGTTGAGTAAACTTGGCAGCAGAGACTAATCATTCTATCCCAACATATTTATAAGAGGTTGTATCAAAAGCTTGATGCAACCTCTTTTTTACTATGAACCATGGACTATCGACCATAAGCCATAAACTATAAACGATTACAACTATCTTAGTCACATCATAACAGATAACCCATGGAATTCAATCGAAAATCATTGTCTGACCCCGAATTGGTTTTTATCTATCGCAATATTCTGTTACCCCGAATGATTGAAGAGAAAATGCTGGTATTGCTTCGACAAGGCAAGATCAGTAAATGGTTCAGTGGTATTGGACAAGAAGCGATTGCGGTTGGAAGTACACTTGCTTTGCAAAAAGATGAATGGATCATGCCACTGCATCGTAATCTGGGCGTGTTTACCAGTAGACAAATGGGTTTAGAAAAATTATTCAAACAATGGCAAGGCAATAAAGACGGTTACAGCAATGGCCGCGAACGTAGTTTTCATTTTGGAAGTAAGCCGCATTATATCTGTGGAATGATATCACATCTCGGTCCACAATTGGCACTGGCAGATGGGGTAGCATTGGCGTACAAGCTCAGGCAAGAAAATAAAGTATCACTTGCTTATTCGGGAGATGGTGGTACCAGTGAAGGTGATTTTCATGAGGCGCTCAATGTAGCAGCAGTATGGGAGCTACCAGTGATTTTTGTGATTGAAAACAATGGTTATGGATTGAGTACACCTGTCAATGAGCAGTACCGCTGTGAAAGCTTGGTTGACAAAGCCAAAGGATATGGTATGGAAGGTGTGCGTATAGATGGTAACAATATTTTAGAAGTATATGACACCATCAGGAGGGTACGTGATTATTGTATACAAAATCAAAAACCATATTTGATTGAATGTATGACATTCCGTATGCGTGGACATGAAGAAGCCAGTGGAACCAAATATGTACCGCAAGAACTCTTTGAGGAATGGGGTAAAAAAGATCCGGTAAAAAATTATGAGCAATACCTGATTGCAGAAGGCATCATCAATGAAATGCAAGTAGCTGATATCAGACATGAATTCAAAGAATATATAGAGTCAGAACTTAAAGCTGCCTTCGAAGCAGAAGCCATTGTTCCAAATAGTGAAGAAGAGCTGAGAGATGTCTATGCTAAAAAGTCCATGGACCATGGACCATGGACCATGGACTTAAACATCGAAGCAGCTTCACTTACTAAGGAAGACTCACAACTCACCAAATCCGAAAAACGTTTCGTCGATGCCATACAGGAAGCTTTGCGGATGAGTATGGAAAAACATGAGAACCTGATTTTGATGGGACAGGATATTGCTGAGTATGGTGGCGCATTCAAAATAACAGAAGGCTTTGTACAACAGTTTGGTAAAGAGCGTGTGCGCAATACACCGCTGTGTGAAAGTGCCATTGTAGGAACTGCTCTGGGATTGAGTTTGGAAGGATTTAAGAGTATGATGGAAATGCAGTTTGCAGATTTTGTAACAGTAGGATTTAATCAGATCGTAAACAACCTTGCCAAAATACATTATCGCTGGGGACAAAATGCTGATGTGGTGATTCGTATGCCTACCGGTGGTGGTGTAGGAGCCGGACCTTTTCATTCACAGAGTAATGAGGCTTGGTTTACGCATGTACCGGGATTGAAAGTAGTGTATCCTTCCAATCCACAAGATGCAAAAGGATTACTGATCGCAGCCATTAATGATCCAAATCCGGTGTTATATTTTGAACACAAAGCATTGTACAGAAGTGTGAACGGGCCGGTACCGGACATTTATTACGAAACACCGATTGGTAAAGCAGCGATCACAAAAGAAGGAACAGATATTACGATCATCACTTACGGATCAGGTGTGCATTGGTCACTGGAATACCAGGAGCAACACTCAGATATTTCATTACACATACTTGATCTGAGAACCTTATTACCATTGGATTATGAAAGTATTCGTGAAGCGGTTGCAAAGACCGGAAAAGTGTTGATACTCCATGAAGATACACTTACCGGAGGTATTGGCGGAGAAGTCAGTGCGTGGATTAGTGAGCATTGTTTTGAGTCATTAGATGCACCAGTGATGCGTTGTGCTTCCTTAGATACACCGGTTCCATTTAATATGGATCTCGAAAAGAATTTCATGGCGAAAAACAGACTGCAAGAGTTTGTAGAGAAGCTCATGAAATATTAAACAGCGTAATGATGAATATTGAATTTTAAATGAAAAAACATCCGCTTAGGCATACAGGGCATATTAGAGAATTAGATATTTTTTGTTAATGTATCGCCAAGGATAATCAGTATTTGTATCTTAGTATTCCCTTTTTTTCTAACTTAAAAGAACACGCATGTCCAACAGACAAAGGGGTATACATTACTTTTTATTCTTTCTTCAAATAATTGTTGCATCTACAATTGCTGCGCAACATAATGTGAAAATTAATGGTAAGCTCGAGAATGAGACATTAAAGTATGCTTCCATTGAATTCACAGGAAGGATATATCCACCTGATGACGCAGCTAAAGCAGAGCAGATTATTACCGTCAAAAACAACCGATTTTCAACCAGCATCGAAATTGATGAACCGGAAATTGCCATTCTCTATTTGGAAACAGAGAATGGTTTTTTTAGTCAGCCTTTGTTTTTAGCCAAAGACTATCAACTGAATCTAAAACTAACTATTCAAAACAACCAACTTCTTCTTGAAACAACGGGTATTGGCGCCAATGATAACCGAAGATTAGATGTAGAAACAGACCATGAGTTAAAGCCGATTGTAGATCGATTAGATCCCTTACCTGATAGTGCCTATCTGGACCTAAGAAAATTTTTTATTAAAGACAGTATAGCTATCGAAAATTACATTCAAAAATATCAACCCTCTGAAGCATTTAGGATTGCGTGGCGATTACAGTGCCGGTACTCTTTTATTTATGAATATATATTAATCAATGAGAACAGGAGGACACGTATCCCTTCCGCTTATGTCGAAAATAAAAATCAATGGAAGCAAATCAAATATGATCTCTTACGGGATAACCCTATCGTAAATGAAAAAGCATTCAAAGCGAAAGTGCCTGCTTACCTGAATCTGATCGAGCGATTTATTCCTATTGTAAAAGATAGCATTCAAAATGAGCGTACTGATCCAATAGCATTTGTGAATGAATGGTTTGGCGAAGAAATCAAAAAAGAGGGTAAGTCTTTCAGACCGGACTCAAAAAATTTATTGACAAAGAAAATTATTGACCGATTATTTACAGGCGCTATTCGTGACTATCTCTATGCTGTATTATTCAAAAATGCATTAGCAGAAATCGAAATGACCAATCTGGAAAATATTTATAAAGCATATGCATCTAAATACCCTGACAGCAAGTACTTACCCATTTTTGATAGATCAATGCAGGACTTTTTTGATAGAACTACCCGTCGTTTTACTCCAGCCATGAAGTTTATTGAGGGAAGAGATACCATCCATACTTTCAAACAATTGATACAATTAGTCAAAGGCAAAACCATATTGCTGGATATGTGGGGTACTTGGTGCGGACCTTGTAGGAGTGATATCAGCAAACATAGTGCTATTATCAAAGCTCATTTTAAAAATAAGCCTGTAGATTACCTATATGTTGCCAACCTTGAAGAAGAGAATGAGAAAGGATGGAAAGAATTGATTTCATTTTATCAGATGGAAGGATATCATATTCTCGCCTCTGCAGCGCTCACAAAAGACATCATGACCATTGTGAAAGGAACCGGCTATCCAACCTATGCCATTATACGACCGGATGGATCTATTGAGCTGTCTAAAACACAATATCCAATGAAGAGAGAAGTATTGATTCAGCAGATAGAAGAATTATTAAAGTAAAATATTCTTATAAAAGGAAAGATTTTGTTTATTCCAACTCACGGGTAGAATATACTCGCAACGTTCTCTCGACCATTAATAAATAATGCATGGATTATTTTAACACTAACTCTTAGGCAGAACAATATCAAACATTTTTTTAAGCCTATTCACCACACATCACAATAGCATTATTATCTTTTAATGCAGCGAAATAAAATTCCGTCAATGGCTGTACGTACCCTTCGAATAGGCTTTTTTTATCCCCAGAACCTATGTCTTCAAGCTCCTGCTTGGCTTCTTGTGATAAAGCATCATACATTTTCGAAAAACCTTCAAAGCTGTTAATCTTGTGCTCACATATCCAATTACAAATTTTTGCAACCTCAGATGTAGAAAGAAACCCATTAATTATCCTGTATCCTACTTGCTTTTCTACATAATTTCCTAACAGCATTTTGTAGGGCAAGGCCGCTGTGTCACTATAAGTGTCTACGGTGTTCATAAAAATGATAGCTAAATCCTCTGTCATCTTATAAAGATTAACACTTTTTGATTTATCTATCTCCTTTTCCAGATTGGATAAATCTTCGATTCGATCCGCTTTTCCAACTCGGTATAGTATGATTGAAATTCCCAAAGGCTGTGATTTTGTTTTGAGATAATAGTGGGTTGATATATTAACTTTTGACTGATGACTAAATGCAGACTAAAAAAATATTACCGAAGCAAAAAAAAGGGAAATAAACACTGTTTCATAGCTTTTATTAAAACTTGTGGTGAATTTTGAAACATTGATTATGACTTGGTATCTTGTCTTCTCTTTGCTGCTTTAGATTAAAGTTATAAAAATTTAACTTGATTAGGAGATTGTAAGAAAATACAAAGATGTTTATTGGATGTAAGTCGAAGTGAGAAAAAGTATTGTTGATTTTAACCAATACATTCTTAGAAACAGAGTATCTTACCATACAAGCAAGTATATACCCAATTTAACAATACATCCACCATGAAAAAAAACTATTTTCTACTGGTCTATCTTTTCATATCCATTATATCCTTTTCTCAAACCAATCAATCTTACAAACCCCCATTCTTCAAAGACAATAACCGTCTTGAAAAAATAAAACCCTTCTTCCCCATCATCGAAAAAATATACCGGGAACATGCGGAGAAAAATCATTTTCCCGGATACAGTTTTGGAGTTGTAATGGATGGCAGTTTGGTATTCTCAGGAACCGGTGGATATACTGATGTGGTATCTAAAAATCAGGTTAATAATCAAACTATGTTTCGCATTGCATCCATGTCTAAAAGCTTCACTGCTATGGCTATTTTGAAACTTCGAGATGAGGGTAAACTAAGATTGGATGATGCTGTTGAAAATTACATTCCTGAATTACGCAATCAACAATTAACCAAAGACGCTCCAACTATTACCATTAGAGATCTTATGACTCATTCCGCCGGCTTTCCACAAGATGATCCCTGGGCTGATCGTCAATTAGCAGATACAGAAGAAGAATTGTTAGATGTGATCAAAAAAGGATTACATTTTTCCAATGTACCCGGCTTGCGTTATGAATACAGCAACCTAGGTTTTACCATGTTGGGTTATATCATTCATAAAGTATCGGGTAAACCTTACAGCACCTATATCAAAGAAAATATCTGGCAACCCTTGGGCATGTCGCAAGCTGAATGGGAATTCAGTAAAGTACCTGCTTCCCAATTGGCCAAAGGTCATCGCTGGATCAACAACCAATGGATTGATGAACCTTTATTACACGATGGCATCTATGGCTCTATGGGTGGTATGATTACTTCGATGGAGTCATTCAGCAAATACATCGCTTTCCATTTGAATGCCTGGCCCCCTTCCAATACAGATGATGTAGGTCCGGTGAAACGTAGCACTGTTAGAGAAATGCATCAACCCTGGCGCTATGGTGGACTAAATGCACAATACCGCTACCCTAACGGAAGAACTTGTGCTACAGCATCTGCCTACACCTATGGTCTTCGGTGGACCAATGATTGCGAGGGTAGAACTGCTGTTGGACATAGCGGTGGCTTACCCGGTTTCGGCAGTAACTGGCTGATATTACCCGAGTATGGTATTGGCGTAGCTTTCTTCGCCAATGTGACGTATGCGCCTACTGCAGATCCGAATATTCAAGTATTGGATACTTTGGTAAGAGCTGCACAATTAGAGCCACGTGTCTTACCTCCTTCGGATGTCCTTTTAAAAGCGCAAAAAGAATTACTGTTTCTATTACCCGATTGGAAAAATGCTGCCAACTCTTCACTCTTTGCAGAAAATTTCTTTCTTGATAAGCCCATTCAAGACTTGATCAAAGAATGTCGAGATATTTTTAATGCAGCCGGTAATATTATTCATGTAGACGATATCGTACCCCTGAACCAACTACGCGGACAAGTAACCCTGCGTTGCGAGAATGGAGATATTCAAATTTTCTTTACACTAACCCCTACCAATCCGGCTCAGATCCAAGATTTTAGGATCAGAAGGGTGCAGAGGGGGAGGTGATGGGTGCTAGGTATTTGGTTATCGGGGAATCGGGTGATCGGGGTACTGGGTGCTAGGTGCTTGGTACTAGTTTTTTAAATATTCGAAGTGTTTTCTATTTGCCATAAGCCATCTGCCATGGGCCATGGACCATGGACTATCAACTATTGACTTACCCAAATAACTCACTCATGTTATCAAATCGTTACCAAATCATTATGAAATAGTTACTAAATAGTTAACGAGTAGTTTTGCCGCCGTTAAACAGTTGATATGAAACCAGTTTACGGGGCGATTATTTGTTTGTTTTGGGTACAGATCGGCTTTACACAATCATTAAGTGAGGCTATTAAATCGACCCCCAAACCACCCGCTGAGAAAAAATGGTTTGAAAGTTTTTCAATTCGCGGTTACGTACAGGCACGTTATAATCGCTTGTTGGAAACCAATCCAAATTTAGGCAACGAACAGGGCGACCGTAGTTGGGGTAAAGGCGGCGGTTTATTTTTACGTCGGATGCGTATCATATTTTTTGGACAGATCAGTAAACAAGTATATTTCTATATTCAACCCGACTTTGCCAGTTCAGCCTCTTCCACCAATCTACATTATGGTCAATTAAGAGATGCTTACTTTGATTTGGGAGTAGACAAGAAAAATGAGTTTCGTTTCAGAATTGGACAGAGTAAAATCCCCTATGGTTTTGAGAATATGCAATCGAGTCAAAACCGTTTGCCATTAGACCGTAATGATGCATTGAACAGCGCTATTTCGAATGAACGCGATATTGGTGCGTTTTTCTATTGGGCCCCTACCAAACAAAGAGAGTTATTTTCATCATTGGTGAGAGATGGATTGAAAGGTTCAGGTGACTATGGTGTATTTGCTTTTGGTGTATACAACGGACAAACCGCTAATAGACCGGAGCAAAATGACAAACTACATGTGGTTACACGTTTCTCTTATCCATTACAAATCGGCGATCAGATCATAGAACCGGGTATTCAAGCTTACACAGGTCAGTATGTAGTTACCAGAGAACAAACCAGCAATGGCGCTAAGTTCAAAGCTGATCGAAACTACCTCGATCAACGCGCTGCCGCCACTTTTGTATTGTATCCAAAACCTTTTGGTATTCTCACAGAATACACGATCGGTAAAGGGCCAGAATTCAATCCGGCTACCGATTCCATTGAAACAAGATCATTGCACGGAGGCTATATCACATTGTCCTATATGCTGAAGAAAAAAGAACAAGTGTTTATTCCTTTCATTCGTGGACAATACTATAATGGCGGCAAGAAGCATGAATTGGACGCACGCAGTTATCGTGTAAGAGAAATGGAAATCGGTATTGAATGGCAGCCGGTGAAACAATTTGAATTGGTAGCCATGTATACCATCTCCTCTCGCAGGTATGAAGACTTCGCTTTACAAAATAACTTACAGCGTGGCAATTTACTTCGCTTGCAAGCGCAGATAAATTTCTAACTTAGGGTTATTCATCAACCCATCCATTACAATGGCCGAGATCAAAACTAAAGTCGGACAGGAAAACATCACCGACTTTCTGAATACGATTACACCTGAGCAAAAAAAGAAAGACGCTTTTCAATTACTGGAACTTTTTCAAAAGATCACCGGATTAACACCCCAATTATGGGGCGGCGCTATTGTTGGTTTTGGGAAATACCAGTACCAACAAAAAGGCGGTCAAAAAGGCGAATGGTTTTTGGCAGGTTTTGCTCCTCGCAAATCAAACATCAGTATCTATACCATGGCAGGCTTTGACCAATATGAATCATTGCTGAAACAATTGGGTAAATACAAAACCGGTATGGGTTGTTTATACATCAACAAACTGGCAGATGTGGACGTTGCTATCTTAGAAAAGATTGCACATGCTTCTTTTGAAGAGATGAAGAAAAAATCTACTACACTCGTACGTTACTGACGCACAGGTAATGGCTTCCCTACTTCAACCGAACAATCATGTCCTGGTTGACCATGTGGCGGATTGATCAATACCTTTCCTCCAGTACTAGGTGCAGACTGCATCATCGGAGCATTTTGTGTTGCAGGCGCTGTATTCATTTGGACAGGCGCAGGTGCAGAATTTGCATTGGGTGCACTATTCAAAGGAGCACCTACGGCAATATCACAACGATGTCCGGGTAACCCATGTGCAGGGTTCAACGCTATGGGTTCTGCATTGGGTGTGCTCACCTTAGGAGCTGAATCACTGATAGTCGGCGCAGCCACAGTTTGCGGTGCTGGCGATACGGTATTCATGTCTACATTCCCTTCTCCTTCATTGCTATTACAGGCGGCTGCGAATAGGGTTATTACCAACAGACTTAGAATTCTCATGGTTTTGTTTTTAGTAAAGCTAATGGTTTACGATTTCATATTGGCTTTAAAGACTCGAATAAAATTACCTCCCAATATTTTTTGGATGTCTTTTTTCTTATACCCTCTCTCCAATAATGCTTTGGTGATCAACGGCAATCCTGTTACATCATCCAATTGTTGGGGTGAGGAACTGATTCCATCAAAATCAGAACCCAACCCAACATGATCTACACCGATCAACTTTACGATATAGTCCAGATGATCTAACAACAATGACAAAGGCGGACGAAGACTTTTCACCTCATCCGGATATTTTTCAAACAACACCTGCGATGCATAATAAGGTTCCGGATTGATTTTGCGTAAAGAATCTCTTTCCACCTTATGTGCTTGCAGAAAAGCATTGTTACGGGCATTGAATCCACTATCCAAAAAACCGGAATAAAAATTCAAATGAACCACCCCATTGTTCTTGGCAATAGCTTTTAGTTGATCATCTTTCAAATTACGAGATACCGGACAAATAGCATGCACACAACTATGAGAAGCAATCACGGGTTTGGTAGTAGTAGCGATGGCATCCCAGAAAGTTCGCTCCCCAACATGCGACACATCTACAATCATTCCCAATTCGTTCATCCGTTGAACAATTTGTTTACCCAATGCAGTGAGCCCTCTTTTTTCCATGGGTAATGTGTCTTTAACTTCATCGGCAGCAGAAGTTGCCCATGCGGTAGAATTGTTCCAGGTCAGTGTCATATAGCGAACACCTCTTTCGAAAAGTTGATCTAATTTTTGTAAGTCATCTTCAATCATGTGTCCACCTTCCACACCCATCATGGCACCTAACTTTTTTTCTTTTACGGCACGTTGCAGGTCTGATGGCGTTTTTACCAGCATCATTGCAGATAGATTTCTTTCCACCCAAGCATATACTGAATCTATTTCCTGATTGGCTCTTTTGTAGGCGGCTCCTTTTCCAAAACCACCATCGCAGAAAATGGAAAATACTTGTATGTCCATACCGCCTTCTTTCATACGTTGTAAATCTGAATGCGTTCTGCCTTTCAGGTTCTGATCAAATCGAACACCTTTATCAGCTGCTTGTGTAGGAAAATCATTATGCGTATCGATAACAATGGACCGTTGGTGCAATTTTTTATAGGATTGCGACATCGCCAATAATGGCATTAGCAATAAAAAAAATACAACTGTTTTTTTCATAGTATGAACTTAAAAAGATACGATTTACTCGATTGATTTACGCAATGCTTTACCGGCGCGCACTCCGGTATGCTGACCTTCGTTAACAGTTATTTGTCCATTCACCAATACATAACTAAACCCGGATGAATATTGATGTGGTTGATCAAATGTAGAACGATCGATCACTGTTTTTTCATCAAAGATGACAATATCTGCTGCCATTCCTTCCAGTAATAATCCACGATCTTTTAATCTGAATTTGGTTGCAGGCAGTGAAGTCATTCTGCGAATGGCTTCTTCGAGTTCAATTACTTTTTCCTCACGAACATATTTCCCCAATACCCTTGCATTGGTTCCATATCCTCTCGGATGTGGATTGCCTTGTTGGTAGATACGAATGCTGGCATCAGAAGCAAACATATTGAAGGGATATTGCATGATCGTTTTTACATCATCCTCACTCATTCCATGAAATACCATTCCCGCACCACCTTGCTCCATCATTTGAATAATAACTTCTGCCTCTGACACTGCGGTATGTGGATTGCCTTTTGATAAATTCACTTGTTCAATACTTTTTCCATTCAAAGTAGTATCTGCCTCAAAATAAGCGACTACCGGATAACTGAAATGTTGCAATTTTCTTTTCGCAAGTTTTTGTAGCATGTACTGCTTCACTTCCTCACGAATCTTCGGATTTTTTAGCCTGGCATTAATTGAATCTCTACCATCGGCCAAAACCCAATCAGGTAATAAAGTACTGAGTGAAGTACTAGATGCAGTGTAAGGATATTGATCGATGGTGACATCCAATCCTTGCTGTCTTGCCTGCATCACCATCGGAATGGTTTCTTTACTTCTTCCCCAGTTTTGTTGTCCACTAAGTTTGAAATGCGATATCTGAACCGGCAATCCTGCTTCTTTACCAATGTACAATGCCTCTTCGATGGCTTGCACCACACTATCACCTTCATCTCTCATGTGACTTGCATAAACGCCCTGATACTTTGCTGTTACTTTCGCCAAACGCACCACTTCCTCAGTCTTAGAATAGGTGCCTGGAATATAGATGAGTCCGGTAGACATTCCCACAGCACCGCTTTTCATGGCTTTCTCTACCAACTGCTCCATTTGTAACATTTCTGCTTCGGTAGGATCTCTTTTCACAGTGCCCATTACAGCTTTACGCACATCATTGTGTCCGATCAGCGCCGCAACATTCACTGAAGTACGCAAACTATCTACCATGCTGAGGTAAGCATCAATGTCAGCTTCTGATAATCCACAATTACCGGTGATAACGGTTGTAACACCATCATAAATGAAATTGGCTGCTTCCGGATGTTTTTTTTCATCTTTTTCAATATGGGTATGCACATCAATAAAGCCCGGAGCTACAATTTTTTGTTGGGCATCAATAATGCGATTGGCAGTCCATTTACCCAAGCTCCCGATGCGAACAATTTTTCCATTGCTGATAGCAATATCACCATAGTACCAGGAATTGCCCGTTCCATCAAGTATGCGACCGTTTTTTATGAGTATTTCTGCCTGCTGTGCCTTCGCAGTACCACATAAAAGAAGAAAAATGACCAATAAACGCATATAAAAAGATTATGCTGAAAGATAAGCAATCTTGACAGACTGGTTTAGCAGCTATTTTTTGCTATGAGCTATAACAATACGCTCATAGAAAGATAGCTGACCTAAGAAGCCAAAACTCAGCCCGAAAGCTGTAATTTTGCACTCCATAAAAAAACGGATATGCTGGATAAGCTCGATGCCATCAAAGCCAGATTTGAACAAGTAGGTGTAGCACTTACCAATCCTGAGATCATTAATGATCAGAAGCAGTTTGGTGCATACAGCAAAGAGTATCGTTCTTTAGAGAAGATCGTAAAACCTTATGATGAATATCAAAAGGTGATGGCAGACTACACTTTTGCTAAAGACAATCAGAACAGCAGTGATCCTGATATGCGTGAGTTAGCCAAAATGGAATTGCCTGAACTGGAAGAAAAGAAAGAAGCGCTGGAAAAAGAATTAACCAAACTACTTATACCGAAAGATCCACAGGATGATAAAAATGCCATTCTGGAAATTCGTGCCGGTACAGGTGGTGATGAAGCGAGTTTATTTGCTGGTGATCTCTTAGGCATGTATTTGCGGTATTGTGCTAAAAAAGGATGGAAAGCCGCTGTAGTGAGTGAAAGTGAAGGAACAGTAGGCGGATACAAAGAAGTTGTGGTAGAAGTTACCGGTGAAGATGTGTATGGCACTTTAAAATTCGAAAGCGGTGTACATCGTGTTCAACGTGTTCCCGATACAGAAACACAAGGGCGTGTGCACACTTCAGCAGCAACTGTTGCCGTGATGCCGGAAGCTGAGGAAGTAGATTTTGAATTGAAAGAAAGTGATGTGAAAATGGAAACTGCCCGAAGTGGCGGTGCGGGCGGACAAAACGTTAACAAAGTAGAGACCAAAGTATTTTTGACCCATATTCCTACCGGTGTGGTAGTGGTTTGTCAGACCGAACGTTCGCAGTTAGGCAACCGTGAAAAAGCCATGGCCATGTTGCGTACCAAATTATATGAAGAACAGGTACGTAAACAAGAAGAAGAAATTGCACGCCACAGAAAAACATTGGTAAGTACGGGCGACAGGAGTGCCAAGATCAGAACTTATAACTGGCCGCAGGGTCGTGTCACTGATCATCGTATTGGCTTGACTTCCTACAACTTAGATGCAGTGATCAATGGCGAGATCGATGAATTCATCGAAGCCTTACAAGTGGCTGAAAACGCCGAGAAAATGTTGGTGCAATAAGTTTCCCCTTCTATCTGTTTTGCAACGATTTTATAACAGAGGTTGTCTATATTTATATAGTAAAAATCTGTTATGCAGAAAACCTTTGTATATATTTTCCTGTTCGTACTATTGGCAGGTAGTAGTAAAGGACAAATAGGTTCCTATTCATTTTCAGGAGGTTCTAATGTATTGTACAACAATGGCTATGGCATACCTTGGCTAAACTCAGACCTATTCATTGCGGACGGCTCTCCTTTTTATGATACCTCGTTTTGCTTGGGATCCATTCAACTGACCAATGGAAAAATGTACAGTGGTATTAAACTAAAGCTGAATCTCGAGGAACAGAAAATCATTTTTGAAGTAGAAGATGGCAAAGCTTTTGTTCTATCTGTTCCGGTATCACGTGTTGAGTTAGGATGCACCGGTTCATTACAACCAACAGTATTCCGTTCCGGATTCACCGCCATTGATAAACAAAATGAGCGTTCCTTATACCAAGTACTCGATTCCGGAAAAGTATTACTATTGAAATATACAGAGATCAGATTCAAAGATTCTAAAGCCTATAACAGTAATGATATGACGAGAAGTTATCGACAACTTCCCAGTTATTATTTATGGATACCGGGGAAAGACATGATTAAGATTTCAAACAATGAAAATGATTTGGTAGGGATGCTTTCCGATCAACAAAAATTATTGAAAGATGCTATATTGAAAGAGAAATGGAAGGTAAGAAAAGAAGCAGACCTCATTAAGATCGTTTCTTTATACAATCGTTCTTCTATAAAAGGTTTTTAAAAAATGCATATGAAAAAACATATTTTGCTACTACTCACCACCAGTTTTATGAGTTATGTAGCTTTAGCTCAGAGTTTTGAAAGGATAGATCCTTTGCGCCATACAAAAGAAACCATCCAGTTCATGAACGACGGGAATGGCCAACCTTTTAAACCTACTCGTGGTTTTGAAGAAGAAGGCTCCCCATTTTTTGCCAATGACTATTTGGAAAGCACGATTCAATTACTGAATGGGAAAAGCTACCACCGTGTTCCGGTGAAGATCAATTATCTAACAGGTCAGTTATTATTTAAAACAGAAGATGGACAGGAAATGACTGTCATTAAACCTTTTCAACGTATTGAACTCTTCCGTGAAGGACAGAAATATATTTTTAGAAGTGGATTCCCCCCTATAGATAAACAAAATGAATTCACTTTATATGAAATGCTTGATTCCGGTGCTGCGATATTATTGAAACATACATCCGTAACATTTCAAGACAAGCAACCTTATAACGGGGTGAATATTATCAGGACTTACACAAAAAAAGAAGTGTATTATTCTTATATACCTACCAACGGATTGATTGCATTACCGGCTGAACCAACAGAACTAATTCGTTTATTTGGAAAAGACGCTATTGCGATGAATAATTATCTGCTGGCGCATAAACTCAAGACTAAAAAAGAAACAGATCTGATCAAATTATTTGCGCATTATAACGCCCTCAAAAAATCAAATTGATCTTTAGTTTTTGTTGATGCTGTCTTCTTCTTTTTTGATTTTTTGCTCCCATGCCCAAGCGGTATGCATCATCTGTTCTAGGTCGTAACGAATTGTCCAGCCAAGTTGGTGTATGGCTTTTTCATTGTTGGCATAGATTGCTTCAATATCACCCGGTCTTCTTGGCCCCATTTCATAATTCAATTGTTGACCACTTACTTTCTCAAATGTATGAATGGCTTCCAGTACGGTGATCCCATTACCGGTGCCGAGGTTAAATACTTCACAATTGTATTGATTATTACCAGCTCGTAAATAGTCAACAGCAAGCGTATGGGCATGCGCGATATCTGATACATGGATATAATCACGGATACAACTACCATCTCGTGTTTGGTAATCATTACCATATACCATCATCTTCGGTAATTTACCGATTGCGGTTTGTGTAATAACAGGAACCAGATTTTGTGGCTTTCCTAAAGGCAATTCGCCAATCAGACAAGAAGGATGGGCTCCTACCGGATTGAAATAACGTAATAAAACGACTTGGGTATTTGAAGCTTGCGCAAAATCACGAAGCATTTGTTCCCCCATTTGTTTGGTGGCCCCGTATGGTGAAGCTGCTTGTTGCAAAGCTGTTTCTTCGGTTACAGGAAACCGATCTGGATTACCATATACTGTACAGGAAGAGGAAAATACCAGCTGCTGAATATTAAACTCCTTCACGCATTTCAAAATACTAACCAGCGAACCCATATTATTTTCATAATACAATAAAGGTTGTTCTACCGATTCACCGACTGCTTTATATGCTGCAAAATGAATCACTGCACTGATGTCGGGATTCTCTTGAAATACAGCTAAGGTTTCATCAAAATTCTTGAGATCGACTTTATAATTCTTGATACGCTTACCTGTGATCAATTGTATGCCAGTGATTGGATAAGGGGTGGACCGTGATTGATCATCAATAGAAATCACGTCATATCCATTTTCGATCAGATCCACAATGGTATGTGAACCAATATATCCGCAGCCTCCAGTAACCAATATTTTTGCCATGTTCAAAACTTGATACGGCAAAATACATAGCTCTGCTTAGAATCAGATAAAAAATTTGATGATATAGTAAATCAATGCTGCCATAGCAGCAGAAACAGGAATGGTTAAAATCCATGCCCAAAGAAGATTCACCGTTACTCCCCAACGTACTGCGCTCAATCGTTTAGTGGCACCTACACCTATGATAGCCCCTGTAATGGTATGAGTAGTACTTACCGGGATGGCTAATTTCTCTGTGAGGAATAAAGTAATAGCTCCTGCTGTTTCAGCACTTACCCCTTCCAGTGGCGTTACTTTTGTAATTCTAGTACCCATCGTCTTAACAATTTTCCATCCTCCACTCATGGTTCCCAATCCGATCACAAGAAAACTACAAAAAGGTACCCAGCTATACTCAGTTACAAATTGATTGAATGTCATATCCACACCCAATGATTTTTCGTAGTAAATAATGGCAGCTCCAATAATACCCATTACTTTTTGCGCATCATTACCACCATGCCCTAAACTAAATGCTGCAGATGAAACCAACTGAAGTCTTTTAAACCAAGTTTCTGCTTTATACGGATTGGCTCGTTTGCAGAGGTGCACAATTAAAATGGTAATGAAAAATGCCATAAACATCCCTATCAATGGAGCCATGAAAATGAATAAGAATGTTGGAATGACTTTAGCATAGTTTACCACATCAATTCCACCTTCACTAAAGCCACCCGCATGTGCTAATGCTGCCCCCATAAAACCACCCAATAAAGTATGTGATGAGCTAGAGGGAATACCAAACCACCAAGTAACCAGATTCCAAGTGATGGCTGCAATCAACCCTGCCAGAATAACTTCGAGTGTGATAAAATTTTCGTTGACAGATTTAGCAATCGTATTACCAATTTTAAATTCCCCGATCAGGTATTTCGAAATAAAGAAGGCTGCAAAGTTGAATATAGCAGCCCAAAGTACCGCCTGAAATGGCGTCAATACTTTTGTTGAAACGATGGTAGCAATAGAGTTTGCCGCATCATGAAACCCATTGATATAATCGAAGATAAAAGCCAGAACAATGATGATGACCAGGAGGGTGAACATAGGGTTGATTTTTCTGGGGAGAAAAAGTGAAAGGTGAAAGGTGAAAAGTGAAACAAAAATCATTTCACTTTTCACCTTTCACTTTTCACTTTAAGCATACTTAATAATAATAGATTCAATTACATTGGCTGCGTCTTCACATTTATCAGTCGCAATTTCCATGACCTGATAAATTTCTCTTTTCTTGATCACTTCTTTAAAGTCATTCTCTTGCTGGAACAACATTTCAATACTCATATCAAATACATCATCAGCCTGGTTCTCGATGCTGTTTACTTTTACCATCGCCTCGGTCATCTCACGCAGGTTCTTCATATCACGTAGTCCATTCACCGCTTTTTTGATCTCGATGGTACCCTGCAGGATCAGATCCGCCATTTTCTGAATACCGGTATCATTCGGATTTACACTGTAGAAATTGATCTTTTTAGAAGATGCGAAAATATAATCGGCAATATCATCCAAAGCTGTTGCCAGGTAGTGGATGTCTTCACGATCGAACGGGGTGATGAAATTTCTGCCTAATTCAGTAAAAATGCGGTGGGTATTATCGTCGTTTTTATGCTCCAGGTCTTCAATCTGAGCCAGTACCGCTGCACGTTTGTTATTATCGGGTTCACTCACCATCTCCTTGAGTTTCAAGCCCATTTCGTGCACTTTTTCGGCTACATCTTCAAATAATTCATAGAAAACTTTATTTTTTGGCATGAACAAACGGCCGAAAGTATTGATACCCATAGGTTAAAATTTACGCAAAAATAGGCTTACGGTACCGATGTAGAAAGGAAAACAAGGAATTAATAATTAGGTAACATTAAAATTTGCTGAATTTCTGTATATGTACCTAATCGCAATCGTTAACGGTTTGTTCTCATTTAGGACATTTCCGGTTAACACAGCCCCTGCAATTTTGCAACGCAGTTTATCGTAATTGAGCAACGAAAGTAGATTTTCTCATGTGTCGGCCCCGATGTCTATCGGGGCTTTGCGTGGGAGGGGGGAAGTGAAAGGTGAAAGGGAAAACTTTACTAAGGACCATAGTAGGAAATCATCCTTTTCACGTTTCACCTCTCACCTCCCCTCATTCCCTCTTCGCATCCAACGTAAACCCAATCGTAGTTCCTACATCCAGTTTACTACGAACATGCATGGTTTGTCCGTGGGCTTCAATGATATGTTTACAGATGGCTAGTCCGAGTCCGGTACCTCCTTTATCTCTGCTCCTACCTCGATCTGTACGGTAAAATCGTTCGAATATTCTGGGTAAATGTTCTTCAGCAATACCAATACCATCATCACTAAATTCAATTAATACGTGTTCATCATCCGTTCGATAAATACTCGCAACAATGGTTCCATCCTGCTTACCATATTTCACTGCATTCTCCAAGAGATTATTCATGACCTGTCTGATCTTCTCTTGATCTGCAAATACTGTGATTGGATATTCGCAACCTTTTTTTATAGAACACTTGATATTTTTAGCAGTTGTTTTAATAGACAGTGTTTCATACACTTCTTTGATCAATTCCTGGATCACAAAATTCTCTTTATACAAAGGCTGTTCCCCGCTTTCCAGTCTGGATATCTCATCCAGATCTTTCACAAGGTTCACCATGCGGTCTACATTCCTGGCTGTATTTTCCAAGAAACGTTTACGTACATCAGGCGATTCCATCGCGCCACTTAATAGCGTATCTACATATCCTTGAATAGCGAAAATGGGTGTTTTAAATTCATGTGCCAGGTTCTGCAGAAATTCTTTGCGGTATGCTTCATTGTTTTTGAGTAATTCAATCTCTGCACTTCTTTGTTCCGCCCATTTTTCTACATCTTCTCTCACCTCATCAATTCCTTTTTGCGGTAAGATATATTTGTAATAAGTTTCTTCTCTTTTGCTTGCTTTTGTTTGATAGATGAATTTATAGATCAACTTGATTTTGCGATAGATAAAAGACTCTAATACCGTTCTGATCAGTAAATAACTACCTAAAAAAGTCAATACCAAAGAACCCACCGCTATTTTCCAATCTGGCTCAATAATCCAAATGCCTAATGAAATAGGAATCGACAAAATCAAAGCAGTAAATGCCGATAACTGTTGCGGAGAAAGATTCTTTGTTTTGAACATTACCACTAAGGTAGGGAAAGAGAGAAATCAGAAATAAAGAATAAGAAATAAGGAACAGAGAAATGAAGAATAATGAATTTTGAAGTAGCACCATACAATCACTTGTGGCATGGGCTTGAAGCTTGCGGCGTGTAGCCTACAGCTCACAGCTCAAACTTATATCCAACCCCTTTAACCGTTGTAATACAATCCACTCCCAACTTCTGACGCACTTTGCGGATATGAACGTCAATGGTTCTGTCGCCTACGATTACATCATTACCCCAGATCTGCGAAAGGATTTCATTACGAAGGAAAACTCTTCCCGGACGAGATGCGAGCAAATACAGCAACTCAAACTCTTTTTTTGCCAACACCACTTCCTGTTCATCAATGATAACATTGAATTTTACAGGATCGATCTGAATATTGGCGATTTTGATGGTTTTACCGGTGTCTTTTGAATTCACGCGTCTGAATAATGCGTTGACGCGACTCACCAGTACTTTCGGGCTAATGGGTTTGCTTACATAATCATCAGCACCCGTTTCCAGTCCTTTAATTTGAGAGGCTTCATCACTGAGAGCGGTTAGGAAAATGATCAAAGTATCCTGAAACAAAGGTTGTGAACGGAGTATCTGGCAAACTTCCACACCCGTTTTTTTGGGCATCATGATATCCAAAATGATCAGGTCGGGATGAATTTGCTTGGCTTTTTCGATGGCTTCGTTTCCATCTTTGGCGGTGTAGACCTCATACCCTTCTTTGGTGAGGTTATAAGAGATGATCTCTAATATGTCTTGCTCGTCGTCTGCAATCAAAATCTGTTTCGGCTTGCCTTCCATTGTTAACCTTATGTTTACACAAAATTAATTTTAAACATTGGCATAAAAGGTTTTTGGCACTATTATGTTATTGTTAACTGATTACGCCGCTTTTAAGCTGTCTAAATGAGGGAGTTGGAAGCCTTTTTATGCAAATCCTCCTATTCCATCATTTGGCAGTATTTTTGTATAAGTGTATGAGCATGAAGAAATTTTACCTGATCGTTCTGTTATGGGCTGTATCCATCACTTCTTTTGCACAACAGGAAATGGCCATGCCGCCCATTCCGTTGATGCGTGAGGTACACCATTCGTATATCGAAACCAGTCTTCGCAATATTGCCAAACTGAGCAGTATTGCTGATACTGTTTTCCCTGTCACCAATGATCCTAAACTCAATCAGTCCATCCATAAAAGCATTCGAACCTATGTACACAATATGCGTGCAATAGTTGAATCGAGTTCGAAGCTGAGTGATAATGAAAAATATACCTGGCTAAGAGGTATCAATGATTTGCTTACCGGCTTTCAATCTGCATGGCAGGCCCGCATCATCCGCAATATCATGTATCCCGGACTTATCAAAGCCTTTTATGAGTGTATGCTATTGGAACTGGACGGAAAATCAATTCTTCCAGTAATTGAACAAAATGAATTAGAGATCGGTAATGTATTGATCCAAAATTATTGCTTAAAAAACAATAGCGGTATAGAAGCAGCAAAAGATGTATTGGTTTTGAAGACATGTCAACGTGAGCCTGATAATATCCTCAAAGTACTTACTCGTTTCCCCAATAATCGATACGCCGATAGTTTGATTACCATCAGCGCATTCCGGAATCAGGAAGAACTCTATAATTATGCTGCTGCACCGAATGCACTCGGACAAAAAATTCAGCAGGTACAACATCCTTTGGTGAAATTGATCGCAACATTGGCTAGGTCAAAAAATGGTAGAATGTATTTTCCTTTTTTGGATGATCTCTATCAAAATAAAATCACCATCAATCAAATTGCGCCAATATTGAACAATGAGTCTTCTGATAACTATTATAAATTATTGGTGAAAACTAGGATAGGCTATGCTGAAAGAATGAGGAAAGGCGATACCCCTATGGCTGCCAAAACCTTGGTGGGTAAGCTTCGTAGTAAAGCTGTAGAACTATATATCAATGAAATCAATGCTTTACATGATGAATCAAATCCTATTATTCGCTTTAAGAAAATAGATTCATTAAATCCACAGGAACTCTATTATTTAGCCGTATTGGGAGAAGAGGAAATTTATACTTCCAGTTTTGTTTCAGGAGTGTACCCTCGCATTTTTGCACGCTTTAAAAATGGAGATGCTGATTCCCTCTTACAAACATTGCATTATGATTTTTATCGTAAGTTTTTAAAAATGTCGGCAGCTTATAATACACTCGATGATTTTTTGAAACGCATGAGTAAGCCTGCTGCTCAAAAACTAGTACGGAATTTTGTTAATGGATTAGAGAAAACCGGCTCACTAGAAGATGCCGTTGATGTAGCAGATTCTTATGCCAGTATTTATAATAAAGATATCCGCAAACTCATACTATCGCAGGTACAACAAAATCTTCGAAGCAGTAAAACGCAGCAAGATAAAAGAGGAGAAGTGATTTATCATTTACTCAACACTATTTTCGTTTCTGCAGATTCATCCGGCAAAACAAATCTTTCTGCATCTCTTGGTATCAACACGGTATACAATATGCCATTAAAAGAATTACAGAATGCTTCAGGAAGAATCATCATTCAGCAATACGCTTATGGCGATAAAGATGCAGAAAGTTACTTTGGTGCATTTCTGGCTCGTTTTAGCAATAGCAATTGGCGTATCGTTCGAAAACCTTATTGGGTAGAGATCAGTTCTGCGCGTGGTACACCCGTAACCATCTATGCAAACCTCCCACTTGATGAAACCAAAGACCTAGATGCAATGGCACAAGACAGTCTCAACTATTATTTAGAGACGAACGGGTTACAGCCAACCATGGTCATCCATCGCGGACACAGCTATTATCTCCAACAAACCATTGACCAACTGGCTCCTTCTGCCAAAGTGGTCTTGTTGGGTAGTTGCGGAGGCTATCAAAAACTAAATTTGGTATTGGATATTTGTCCAAGCGCCCATATTATATCTTCCAAACAAGTAGCAGCCGGTGTACTCAATCAAGCTTTGATTGATGCTATTACTGACCAAATCAGACTGAATAAAGATCTGGTGTGGGAGGAGATCTGGCAAAAACTTCAGAACCGCGTAACCGGCGGGTACAAAGAAAAGTTTGAAGACTATATTCCACCACACAAAAACCTAGGTGCCATTTTCATCATGGCCTTTAATAAGGCTATGGAAAATGGGAGCGGGTCAAACTAAAAATGGATTGTTTCTTTTTTCATAACCGATAGTGGTGGTAATACCATGACCTGGGAATACTTTGACCTCATCCGGCAATACCCATAATTTCTCCCGAATACTATTAAGCAAGGTTTGATGGTCTCCGCCCGGTAGGTCGGTTCTGCCAATACTTTGATGGAACAATACATCTCCTCCAATCAATAGTTGTTGTTCTTGATGGTAAAAACAGATGCTTCCCGGTGAGTGTCCGGGTGCCCAAATCACCTGCAAAGCATCATTTCCCAGATTCACGGTATCTCCTTCCTGAAGAAAGTGTAAGGGGCCGTCATAATTTTCAAAAGGAAGCCCCCAACGTTCTCCGGAACGTGGAGCATGAGCTAATACCTGTTCTTCCAAGGGATGTAAATAAAGTTCCAGATTGAACTCATCATACACCCATTTGTTACCAAAAACATGGTCTAAATGACAATGTGTATTGAGCAACTGAACAGGATCCAGCTTCGTATCTTTTATAAAGTTTTTTAACGTTTCCTGTTCAGCGGAAAAGTAACAACCGGGATCAATTATAATAGCTTTGCCTTGTTCATTATAAAGCACATAGGTGTTTTCCTGAACAGGGCTGAAAATAAAGGCCTTTACCTTGAGCATAACGTTTTTTATGAAGGTTTTACAGGGTAATTGACTAATTTTAAAACACTAAAGTTCGGATATGCAATTGAATCGAATGATGAAAGGATGGGTTTTAGCCATTTTTTTATTTCCAGTCCTTTCCATGGCCCAGGTAAACTCAGTTGAATTTGGGAAAAACAGGGTACAACATAAAAAACTGATATGGAAGTTCTATCAGTCACCCAATTTTAATACATACACCAGTCAAGGTGGTGTAGAACTAGGCAAATTTGCTGCCCAAGTTGCCGAAGAAGAGCTTCGTTCATTGGAAAACTTTATTGAATATTCCTTACAACGTCGTGCTAATATCGTTGTGTACAATAATTACAATGATTATAAAAGTAGCAATATCGGTTTGGGTATTGATTGGCAGAATTCAGGCGGACTTACCAAGCTGGTGAATAATAAAATTGTCGTGTATTTTGATGGTAATCATGCCAACCTGAAGCGACAAATCAGAGAAGGCATTGCCAGGGTATTAACTGATAATTTATTATTTGGAGATGATATTGGCGAATTTGCCAGTAACCAAGCGCTCTTGGATTTGCCGAAATGGTTGGTAGATGGATATGTTTCCTATGCTGCTGAGTCATGGAGTACTACCAAAGATGATGAACTCAAAAGTGCCATACTCAGTGGTACTTATCGTTCCTTTTATCAGTTTGCTTTTGAAAAGCCCATTCTTGCAGGACACTCATTTTGGCAGTATATCGGTGAAAAATACCGTAAAGAAAATATCACTTACCTATTATATCTCGCACGTATCTATAAAAACCTGAATCAGGCTTGCATGCGTGTATGCAAAAAGAAATTCAAGGAAGTGTTGGAAGACTTCATGCAATTTCAACAAGAGCGTTATTCGAAAGATATTCGTCAGAGAAGAAATGCACCCAGAGGACAACTGAATGTTTCTGAAGAAGTAACCAAAAAAGATTTCATCCGCTTTCAAGCCAATCCAAATCCACGTAGCACTACTTACGCCGTAGTAGAATTCAACAAAGGAATTTATTGCGTGAAATTGATGGAAAATTTTTATGATGGAAAAATATTATTGAAAAGTGGCGTAAGAACCAATCAGGGTGATATCAATCCCAATTATCCGATTCTGGCATGGGATGGAAAAGGCACTCGTTTATTGGTAGCTTATTGGGAGGATGGCAAAATCAAAATGTTCGTATATGATCTGATTGCACGCATCAAAAGATACAAGCAGGAAATTGAAGGTGTAGATCAGATACTGGACGCAAGTTTTATGCTGGATGCCAACTCACTTGTTTTCAGTGCTGTGAAAAATGGGCATGCTGATATTTTCACGTATAAGATCGAACAAAATAAACTGGAGCAGATTACAGATGATGTGTACGATGACTTGAACCCCACTTTTGTTTCTTTCCCCAATCGTTCTGGTATCATCTTTAGTTCAAACAGACCTTCACCTGTTGCGCCCAATGCGGATACCGTACTGCCCAGTAACTATCGATTTAATGTGTTCATGGTAGACATCCTAAATACCAGCAAACAAAAACAGATTACCCAATTAACGAATTTGAAATTTGGTAATGCATCTTATCCAATGCAATACAATACCAATCACTTCACATTTGTAGCAGATGAGAATGGTATTGGCAATCGTTGGGCCGGTTTCTTTTCTACCAAGCGTGATGGATTGGATACTTTGTATTATATCGGTGAAGAATTGTTGAGAAATCCTTCCCCTAAAGAATTCGATTCAACATTACGTGCATGGCAAAAAGACGAACCAGATAGTGTTAGTTATTTCCAAGTATATAAAGACTCTACCTATACCTTCCCCATCACGAATTATCAAAGTTCTTTACTAGAAACCAGAATTGCGGGTGATAACGGACAAGTAAGTGAGGTAAGAAGAGAAGGTGATTTTAAATTCTTGTATAAACTCCGGGTAGATGAACAGGCATTGAATAAACGAAATGTCAATAGCCGACCTACAGAATACATGAAACGAATCATGGATGAGAAAAAAGCAGTAGAAGGTAAAGCCATCATTTATAATAATGGTGTTGCTACCAATGACACTACCGGTCGTGCTTCTAAAGACTTTTTTCAAAATGAATTCGCGAATGAAAAACCAGATACTTCCCGCAGGTTTGATACCGAAGTAGTTACACAAAAGAAATCTGTTTTAGAAAGATCGCGGCTGTATGATTACAGTTTAAAATTCAGCAGTGATTATATCCTTAGTGGATTTACCAATAATGTACTTGTCAACAGGTATCAACCCTATGCAGGAGGTTCAGGACCTATTCAACTGAACAACGGTAATGATTTCAATTTCACCTTCCGTGTGGGTGTGAGTGACTTATTTGAAGACCAGAAATTTATTGGGGGCTTCCGATTTGGAACCAACTTGAGTGATAAAGATGTATTCTTTTCTTATCAAAACTTGCGTAAACGATTTGATTGGGGAATGACTTACTACAGAAGTAATGTTACCAACTTCTTCAACACACCTTTCAACAGTATGTTGATTACAAACTTGTATCAGGGTAATATCACTTATCCTTTCAATGAAGTGAAGAGTTTGCGCGCTACTGTTGCATTGAGAACTGATCGTGGTATCCTTCGTTCGTTTGATAATGCCAATGGTTCACCAGATCCAGGTGCATTGGCATTTCAGGATACGATCAGCAGGTATATTGTTTCGAGAATTGAATATGTACACGATAACACCATTAATCCAACACAGAATATTTGGAATGGCTTGCGCTATAAAGTATATTTCGATGTAAATATGCCAACTTTCAAAACTGCTTTGAACAACGGAAAAGGGACATTCAATTTCGGTTTTGATGGCCGCTACTACCATAAGATCTATCGCAACTTCATTTGGGCCGGACGTGCCGCTGCTGATTTCTCATGGGGTGGACAAAAACTCATTTACTACCTCGGTGGTGTGGATGGATGGGTTGGACCTAAGTTCAATAATCAAAATACACCGGCACCGGATCAGTCTTATGCTTTCCAGTCTTTGGCTGTGAATATGCGTGGTTACAGACAGAATATTGCCAATGGTAATAATGCATTTGTGATCAACAGTGAGTTTAGATTTCCGCTGTTCTCTACACTCATTAACCGACCTATAAATAATGCTTTCCTGAGAAACTTCCAATTGGTTCAATTCCTAGATCTAGGAACTGCCTGGAATGGTAAATACAATGGTATTAAACGTCCGGGTGATGTTATCAGTGACCCTAACTCACCTGTGATCGTTCGTATTGATGCAGGCGGACTTGGTCCATTTGCCGGTGGTTATGGATTTGGTGCTCGTAGTACCTTGTTGGGCTATTTCATGAAGTTTGATGCAGGCTGGCCGATGAAGGGAATCTTTAAAGGAGCACCCGTTTACTATTTTGCAATAGGATTTGATTTTTAATTTGTGATTTTTTGATCTTTGATTTCTTGATTTGTACATAAACTTTTTCTTCAATCAAGAAATCAAAGATCAAAAAATCACAGATCCCCTTTCTTGTTTTTAGCATAGAACCTACAAACTGTCGTAAGCCCACAATTGTTGCATTTGGGATTTCGGGCAAGACAGGTATATCGTCCGTGAAGTATTAGCCAGTGATGCGCCTTGTGGACCAATTCTTCCGGGATGTATTTGATCAGTTCTTTTTCAACAGCCAAGGGAGTACTTGCTTTTTCAGTGACCAATCCCAATCGTTTGCTCACCCGAAATACATGTGTATCAACAGCCATATTGGGTTGTTGATCGATGACACTGGTAATTACATTGGCTGTTTTTCTTCCAACACCCGGTAATTTCACCAACTCTTCTACTGTCATGGGTACTTCACCATTAAACTGATCGAGAAGCATATTGGCCATTCCGATGAGGTGCTTGGTTTTATTATTAGGATAAGATATGCTTCTAATCAGTGGAAATAAATCATCAAAGCTGGCTTGCGCCATGGTATGTGGCGACGGGTAATGAGCGAAAATGGCCGGGGTAGTCATGTTCACTCTTTTGTCGGTACACTGCGCCGATAATATGACTGCCACCAATAACTGAAAGGGATTATCATACACCAATTCTGTTTCAGCAACGGGTATTTGTTTGCTGAAATACTCAATGACTTGAGCGTATCGTTCTTTTTTTGTCATAACCACTTCAAAAATAAAGACTTCGACGGATGTAAATGATTAAGCCACAGATTCGTTCACCAAGGCGGATGAATCTGTGGCTTACAAACAATCATTCAAGCCACAAGTTTATTTCTTTCTTATTACCGAACGTGCATGATCCATAATGGTTTTGATAGAAAGTTTAGAAGGAGACTTCATTTTCAGTTGATCTAACTGACGAATGCTTCTTTCTAAAACTGACAGTTTCTCGGTTAATTCAATATCTCCCTCTTCCAGCGCTTCGTCTACTGCTTTTTCCATGGCAGGTGAACACTCCTTATACAGGTACAATATCAAATCCTCTTCTGTAAACTTTTTCATAACAGGGTTATATTAATTGAGCTAAGAGGATACGGTATGTATTAAAACGGGAGGTGAAACAAGATTATTGCGGCAGACCTTGCCGTAATCAGTAATTTAGTCATTCAAATCAAATAATTACTGAGAAATACTAATAAACGATTGAAAATCAATCAATTAATTTTTTAATAAAACTTGCAGCTGGTGGCTTGCCGCCTGAAGCTCATTTCGCTTCCACAGAGTCTTCAATGATAAAAATATCTTCCCCGTCTTTTTTCATAAGGTAGCGTTCTCGGGCAAATTTTTCGAGCGCAGCCGGATTGCTTTGGATATCGTTTAATTCCTGTTGGGTCTTATTGATTTCGTCGAGGTAGTATTGCTTCTTAGCTTCTAACTTTTTGAGTTCGGCATTCCGTTCTCTTTGCTGAAAAAAATCACGCTGATCAAAGAACAGCATCCATACCACAAAAAAGCCCCCGGCTAGGAAGTATTTGTTGGTGATGATGGAAGTGAGTTTTTTCATAATTCAAAAATAGGAGAAAAGCTGCAAGCTACACGCTACAAGCATCAAGCAAGGAAAACATTTCTACTTGTGGCTTGTAGCGTATAGCTTGCGGCTAAAATCTATTTCCCAAACTTCACCTTACCCTTCGGATACACTGCTGTTTCTCCCAGCATTTCTTCGATACGGATCAATTGGTTGTATTTGGCGATACGATCTGTGCGAGATGCAGAACCTGTTTTAATTTGTCCGCAATTCAATGCTACGGCCAGATCTGCAATCGTAGTATCTTCTGTTTCACCGCTACGATGACTCATGATGGTATTATACCCGTTGTGTTGCGCCAGTGTTACAGCATTGATGGTTTCTGTTAAAGTACCGATCTGGTTCACTTTTACCAATAATCCATTGGCAATACTTTTATCGATTCCGGTTTGTAAACGATTTACATTGGTAACAAACAAATCATCACCCACTAACTGACATTTGCTGCCAATGGCTTGTGTAAGGGCTTTCCAACCATTCCAATCATCTTCAGCCATACCATCTTCAATAGAAACGATTGGATATTGCTTTACCCATTTTTCCCAATATTTCACGAGTTCATCACTGCTCAATATCTTACCATTGCTCTTATGGAATACATATTTTTTCTTCTTGGCATCCCACAGCTCACTATTCGCAGCATCCATGGCTATCACGATCTGAGAACCGGTTTTATAACCTGCAGCTTGGATTGATTCCAATACGGTTTCAATGGCTTCTTCATTGCTTTGAATATTGGGGGCAAATCCACCTTCATCACCCACATTGGTACTGTATCCTTTTTTCTTCAATACACTTTTCAGCGTATGGAAAATTTCAACACCCCAACGTAAGCCTTCACTGAAAGATGACGCGCCGATGGGCATGATCATAAATTCCTGAAAATCGATTTTGTTATCTGCGTGTGCCCCACCATTCAAGATATTCATCATCGGAATCGGCAATGTTTTGGCATTGGTGCCGCCGATATAACGATACAATGGTAATCCAGCTTCTTCTGCAGCAGCTTTGGCCACCGCCATACTTACAGCGAGCATGGCATTAGCCCCTAATTTACTTTTATTGGCAGTGCCATCCAATGCAATCATCGCATCGTCAATCGCAGCTTGTGCAGCCACATCAAAGCCAACGATCGCATCAGCAATGGTATCGTTTACGTTCTTCACAGCTTTGAGAACGCCTTTTCCTACGTATTTCTTTTTATCATTATCACGAAGTTCAACGGCTTCGTGAATACCTGTACTGGCTCCACTTGGAACAGCGGCACGGCCTAAGGCTCCGTCATCGGTTAATACATCTACTTCTACAGTGGGGTTGCCACGACTGTCGAGTATTTGACGGGCATGTACTTCAATAATGTAGCTCATTTCGGTTGCTTGTTTAAATGATCAATTGGGTTGATAAATGATGTTGCAATTTACGGAATTAGACGGTTGGTTGTGTAGCCGTTAGGTTACGGAACACTTCTTCCAATGTATTCCCTTTATGTTGCAGCAGATTGCGCACCTCATCATCGGCTACAATATTGCCTTTATGAATGATGATTACCCGCTCACAAATGGCCTGCACTTCCTGAAGAATATGGGATGAAAACAGGATGGTTTTTTCTTTTCCCTGCTCTTTGATCACATTCCTGATTTCAATGATTTGATTAGGGTCTAAACCACTGGTAGGTTCATCCAAGATCAACACTTCCGGATCATGGATCAATGCTGCAGCCAATCCCACACGTTGCTTATATCCTTTGGATAATTGTCCGATTTTTTTATGCACTTCCGTACCCAACCCCGTTAATTGAATGGTACGATCTACTGCCTTTGACACCTGATCCAATTGATGAACACCTGCAATAAATACCAGGTATTCCTTTACATACATATCATAGTAAAGCGGGTTTGCTTCCGGCAGATAACCAATTTTTCGCTTGGCTGCCACCGGATCTTTCTGTACATCTACCCCACAAACCTGAATTGTACCTGCATCCGGCAATAGGTATCCGGTGATCATTTTCATGGTCGTACTTTTTCCCGCTCCATTCGGACCGAGAAATCCTATGACCCCACCTTTTTGGGCTGAAAAAGAAATCGCATTCACTGCTTTTTGACTGCCATAGGTTTTGGTAATACCGTTAACTTCAATAGACATGCGGTAAAGATATAAATTCAAGGGGTAGCTCGGGTGAAAGAAAACATAAAAATAGATCAGCAATAGCAATGACTATTTACACTGAATAATCAAGATATTTATAAGTGATAATCAACTTATCTCATCCATGCATGAACAGACCTATTCAATAGAATTAGTATCAGCACAAACAGTTACAGCAATTACTACACTCAGTTTAGAACTCTGGCCGGACTGTAACTATGATGAAGAAAAAAATCAATGGGAACAATTGATGCATTCAGCAAAAGACTATTGTGCTTTGGTAAAAATAGATGATGCGTATGTAGGTTTTATTCATCTCAGTATACGATACGACCATGTAGAAGGTGCTGAATCAAATAATACTGCTTATTTGGAAGGCATCTATGTGAGACCTGCTTATAGAAAAAAACAGATTGCAACTGCATTATTATCAAGTGGAGAAGCATGGGCTAGTTCTATGGGACTAACTCATTTGGCATCTGATACAGAAATGGATAATCAAATCAGTCAACTATTTCATCAACAATCCGGCTTTAGAGAAGTGAGTAGACTTGTTTGTTTTATCAAAACAATAGAATAAAAGTTTAATCTTCTTGATCATACTCTCCTTTCACAGCATAATATCCAAACAAACTCAATCCGAAAGCAATAGGCAAGAATACCAACACAAAAACACTCCACTGGATCCAAGTATCAGCCGATGGTTTTGCTGCTATTTCTGAAGATGCTGTACGAATCAAAAAGAAAACTGCTAATGGACCTAACAACATCCATACAATACCTGCTATTCTTTTTAGTGTTGTCATGTTGAATATTTTAATGGATGGTTTTCCGGTTACTCAAATAAATAGCTCCTATCAATACACAAATACCTGCAATGATGATCGGATACATCAACCCCACCAATGGATCTCCCGTATAGATGGTAGTCAATAGTGTTGCAATAAAAGGTGTTAATCCACCAAATACTCCATTGCCAATATGATAGGGCAACGACATAGATGTATAACGAATTCTGGTAGGAAATAATTCTACCAGAAAAGCTGCAATGGGTCCATAGACCATGGTGACATAGATGATCATCACAAAAACAATCGCTACCATTTTCCAGTAGCCACCACTGCCTAATTGTTTGGTTTGTTGTACGATTGGTTTTGTATACCGATTGAAATCATCATACAATGTATCTTTTGCGAGCATATGCAATTGAGTTCCGTCAGTATAGGATTGATATATTTCAATGGTGCGTACAGAATCGGTTGAGCCGGCAATTGGTTGTAGTGTCGTTTGTTCTGTTCTCTCTTCCGTTATTTCAGTTTTTTGTTCAACATCACTCAGCTGCAATAATTGCTGAAACAAAGGTTTGTATGTTACAACAGCTAAAAACATGCCTGCCAACATAATCCACTTCCTTCCCACTTTATCACTCCAATGACCGAAGAATACAAAAAAAGGAGTGCCAAAAAGTATAGCCCAAATCAAGATAGTTCGCGACTGATCAAAATCAATCTTACAAACATTCTCCAAAAAAGATTGGGCATAAAACTGCCCTGTGTACCAAACAACGCCTTGTCCCATCGTAGCGCCAAACAATGCCAATAAAACCATTTTCAAATTGGCTTTATGACCGAAACTTTCTTTCAAAGGATTGGTAGCTGTTTTCCCCTCTGCTTTCAATTGTGAAAACAAAGGAGACTCTTGCATCTTCAAACGTATATAGATAGAAACGATCACCAATACAATTGATAATAAAAAAGGAATACGCCATCCCCAGTCATTGAATTTGGCGATAGATGCTTGTGGATCATCATCCAATGCATGCCGGGTAATAAGAATAACGCCTAATGAAACAAAGAGACCAAGTGTTGCTGTGGTTTGTATCCAAGAAGTAAAATATCCTCTTCGTTCTTTTGGCGCATGTTCTGCCACATAAGTAGCGGCGCCTCCATACTCACCCCCCAGTGCAAGTCCTTGTAATAAGCGTAATAATAAAACGATCAAAGGAGCCGCAAACCCAATAGTTTCATAAGAAGGAACCAATCCAATAGCAAAAGTAGAGCCGCCCATTAAGACGAGTGTTAGCAGAAACGTATATTTCCTCCCAACAATATCTCCCAGTCTGCCAAATACCAAGGCCCCAAACGGACGAACAATAAACCCGGCAGCAAATGTGGCCAAGGTGGAAAGCAAAGCAGCGGTTGGATTGGTCTTTGGAAAAAATTGTCCGGCAATAACAGTAGCCAGACTTCCAAAAATGTAAAAATCATACCACTCGATCAAAGTTCCAAGGGAAGATGCAGTGATGACTTTCCAGATGCTTTTTTCTTTTTTCATATGCGTTTACAACTTACAGTAAAGAACTGATTTTCCCAAGCGCATCCTCATCATCCGATACTTGAATGAAACTTCCCCACACTGTTCTGATTAATTCAACAGTTCCCTTACTTTCGTTCTGTACATGTTATTCAAAGACATCATAGGGCAAGCGGCTGTAAAGCAACACCTGGCTGAAATGGTTCAACAGAATCGGTTGAGTCATGCTCTACTCTTTTTGGGTAAAGAAGGTAGTGGTGCTTTACCCTTAGCACTGGCTTTCGCACAGTTTGTGATTTGTCAGCCCAATGCTAGCGAACCTGTTGCAGATTTGTTTGGTGGGTTCACACCCATGGAAGCGGGCCCGGCTTATATTTCACCCGAGGATATTCATAGCCAACCTGCATTTGCTAGAGCTGCACAACTGATGCATCCTGATTTGCATTTTTCTTACCCGGTGATCCCCAAAAAAGCGGGTGACAAACCGATCAGTACAGATTACATTTCGGAATGGCGTGAGTTTATTCAGCAATATCCTTATGGAAATGTTTATGATTGGTTACAATTCATTGGTGCCGAAAACAAGCAAGGAAATATCACGGTAAGGGAATGTAATGAAATCATTCATAAACTGAGTTTGAAAAGCTTTGAAAGTGACTATAAGGTATTGGTGATGTGGATGCCTGAGTATTTGGGGAAGGAAGGAAATATTTTATTAAAACTGATCGAAGAGCCGCCACCCAATACCTTATTTATTCTGGTGGCAGAAAATGATGAACAGGTACTGCCTACTATCTTAAGCCGTTGTCAGCTGGTAAAAATTCCCATGCCGGAAGATGCTGAAATTGAACGGGCGCTCATCGAAAGGGCAAAAGCCAATCCGGATACTGCTAAACAAATTGCCGCCATAGCTGAGGGGAATTATAGGGAGGCGCTGCAGTTATTACAACATGCTGAAGAAGACTGGCAAAGTTTACTGCGCGATTGGCTCAATGCTACTTTAAAGGGTGGTCCATTAGCCCAGATTAAGTTTACGGCAGAGATCAGTGAATTGGGACGGGAGAAACAAAAGCAGTTTCTGCGCTATTTCAATCACTTGCTGGAAATGAGTATCCGGATACGGGTAATGGGGTCTGAACAGGTGGCAGCCGGTGATCAGGAACGCGATTTTGCGAACAGATTGAATAAAATAGCCGCTGTAAGTCAGCAACAAGCCATTATAGAGGAACTGGATCGGGCTTCCTATTATATTGAGCGAAATGCCAATGCCAAAATGCTGTTTCAGGCTTTAACCCTGAAACTCTATCACATCATTCAGAACAAAACCCTAATTTTGAACGGATAGCTCCAAACATGGGTTTGGAGAAATAGAGCGGGGGAATTGTGTTTTGTATTATTTGCTAAGTGCTGATCCATCATACCACTGAAAATATGAACGGTTATTTGACCATCCTATCATCGTAAATCACTGATTACCAGTGTACAGAATGTTGAAGTGAGTGACAGAACCGCAGCCACATAGCAGTACTACAGTCTACGCACAATAAAATTTCCCCTATTCAGTTATTAACCTGATTAATGATTTTAATATGGGATGTGGATCATGTGGAACGGGTAAACCGAACGGATGTAAAAGCAACGGCGGTTGCAGCACAGGTGGCTGTAATCGTTTGAATGTACACGATTGGCTGATGAACCTTCCTTTCAGCGACCCTGAAAGTTCATGTAAAGTAGTAGAAGTAAGTTTCAAACAAGGCAGTCGCAAAGAATTCTTCCGCAATACAACACTACAATTTTTTGAGAAAGGTGATTATGTAACCGTAGAAGGCGTAAGTGGATTTGATGTGGGCGAAGTGAGTTTGACAGGAGAACTGGTTCGTATTCAAATGAAGAAAAAAGGGGTGGATGAGTTCAACCCTGAAATGAAAAAAATTCTCCGCAGAAGTACCGAAAGAGATATTGAAAGTTTTCAGATCAGTAAATCCAGAGAGAAAGAAATGCTGGCAAGAAGCAGGGCGATGGCACGTACCCTGAATCTGGAAATGAAACTAAGTGAAGTAGAAGTACAGGCCGATGGCAAAAAAGCTACTTTCTTTTATACAGCCGATGATCGTGTTGATTTCCGTGAACTCATCAAGCAATATGCGAATGATTTCAAGGTAAAAGTAGAAATGCGTCAGATTGGTATCCGTCAGGAAGCGGCGAAAGTAGGTGGTATTGGAAGCTGTGGCCGTGAACTGTGTTGCAGTACTTGGTTGCATGATTTTAAAAGTGTAAATACAACCGCTGCACGTTACCAGAATTTATCCATCAATCAAACCAAACTCAGCGGACAGTGTGGCCGTTTGAAATGTTGTTTGAATTATGAGTTGGATACTTATTTGGATGCGTTGCAACATTTTCCCGATTATGCCGATCAATTGGATACAGCGATGGGTCCTGCATATCTCATCAAGAAAGATATTTTCAAAAATTTGATGTGGTATGTATTACCCAACAATACCAAACACTACCCACTCACCATTCAGCGTGTGAAGGAAATCAAACGCCTGAATCAGCAAGGACAAAAAGTAGAAGAACTACAGCCGGTAGAAGTCACCAGCAGTAAACCTAAAGAAGTAGAACCTGCTTTTGTAGATGTAGTTGGACAAATTAGTTTACGCAGTCTGGAGCGCAATGATAAACGTAGAAAAGATCAGCAGCGTGGTGATAGAAGAAATGGACCGCAGCAGCAAGGAGCGAGAGGACAAGGTCCAAGACCACAGCAAGACAATAAGCCACAAGGTTCAAGACCACAAGGGAATCAAGGAAGGGGGGGGCAAGGTCCAAGACCACAAGGGAATCAAGGAAGGAGGCAAGGTCCAAGACCACAGGGAAATCAAGGTGGAGAGCAGAAGCCTAAGCCGGATGCTTAATTAATGGCAAAAAATGTATTTAAAAGGTATCATTCACGTGATACCTTTTTTTGTAGCCGTTATTACTACTTCGTATAAATACCTGATTTTTTAAACTACGCTTGGTACGGAGGAGTTGATAATAAATTTGCAAAATGGTGTATGAATGTTATGACTATGAAACGAATCGAAATAGAACTCGGTTCAGCTTTATCAGTAGCAGCCATCATAGAAATATTCACAAACTGGTTCTTTTTCGCAAGATTGGAAATATTCAAGAAAATTATTTCAGTTTAGAATTTGGTGATTGGGATCCAATCACTAACAAACTGAACGTAATTAATATTTCAAATAATGGTGACAGAGATAAAGTATTAAATACCGTTGCATGTACAGTTTTGGATTTTATTCATTGTTATCCGAATAGTATGGTGTTTGCAAAGGGAAGCACTCCGTCTAGGACAAGATTGTATCAAATAGGTATCAATAAGAATATTTCAGTAATACAAGCTTATCTAAAGATTTATGGCTTTATTAATAACCAGTGGGAAGTTTTTTCACCTAAAAGAAACTATCAAGCATTTTATGTTCAAAAAAGAAATGGTAATTTCAAATAAAATAAATCCAATGATACAACTAAAAGATATAGAAAAAGACTACGAACCAAAGGGTGTAGTCAGTGCCAACATACCTGATCCTATTTACTCGGATGAAATGATTAAAAAACATGAGGAACTCATTATATTCCTCAAAGAACATCCGATTCCCACTTACTTATTAGGCAAAAAAGGCGAGTAGTAAGCTATGGGTGAGGAGCAAAAAAGAGTTGAGCTGAAAGCTAATTAAATAAACTTATTAGTAGCAAAAGGTATCATAAACGGATACCTTTTGCTATTATTACTACTTAGTATAAATACCTGATTTTTTAAACTACGCTTGGTACGGATAGGTTGAATGTAGATTTGATGATTCAAAAAAATACTATCATTCTCCCCAAACTCAACAAATGAAGCTAATTAGAAGCAATTTAAAAAGTTACCAAAATTTGGTAACTTTATCCGAAATAGGTTTTATGGGTAGGAATACATCTGTATCTCTTGGAGATTATTTTGAAAAATTTGTAGACGCAAAAGTCGAAGAAGGAAGGTATAAAAATGCAAGTGAAGTTATTCGTGCTGGCTTACGGTTATTGGAAGAAGAAGAAACAAAAGTGACAGCTTTAAAAAAAGCATTAGAAGAAGGTATAAAAAGCGGGGCAGTCAAAAACTTTGATCCGAAAAAACACCTGAAATCTTTACAGTCAGTAAAGACAGGTGGCTAATTGTATTATTGCAAAAAAGCACTGGATGATCTTTCAGATATATGGAACTACAGTCTGAAAGTCTGGTCTGAAAAACAAGCAGATTGATATTATAATGAGATCATACAAGCATTCGAGGCTGTATCGATCAATCCCTCATTGGGAAAAAAGTATTTACAGTTAGATGTATTGATTAAAGGGTACAAAGTAAATCGACACATCATTTTTTATTATTTAGATAAAGAAAATACGCTATTCATCGTTCGCATACTTCATGAGAAGATGGATACTAAGAGTCACATCGTTAATGAATTAAATCGTGAATAGCAATAAAAATCGGCTGCCGATTTGGCAACCGATTGCTGTAAAATTTATAATAATTATTAAACAAGCTTCTCCATCTCTTTCGCCGTAAACTCCATCAAAGTCTTAATATGTGCAGGTGAAAGATCAAACTTTAACCCAGCAGCTGCATAGAGTTCAGGCAGTGTACGAGTTCCGCCTAATGAAAGGGCTTTGATATAATGATCTAAAGCTTGTTGCGGATTTTCCTGATACTGCATCCATAATCCGATTGCCCCCAATTGCGCAATACCATATTCGATATAATAAAAAGGTACTTCAAACAAATGCAACTGACGCTGCCAGCCCATCTCACGATACATATCTAATCCCGTATAATCAATACTATTTGTTGAAAACTCTTGTAATATCTCCATCCATTTTGCAGTTCTTTCGGCAACCGCATGTGTGGGATGTTCATATACCCAATGCTGGAACTTATCAATAATTGCAATCCATGGGAAAATCGTAATCGTTCTTTCCAACTGATGTTCTTTCGCTCTCTTCAGGTCTTCTTCGCTATCAAAAAATGCCTGCCAATGATTCATACTGAATAATTCCATCGCCATACTGGCTACTTCGGCAATCTCCATTGGGTACTCTTTGAAAGCACTCAGCTCCAATTCATGCGCCAAAAAAGAATGAATGGCATGTCCACCTTCATGTACCATGGTGGTGACATCACTCATTTGTCCGGCTGCATTCATAAAAATAAAAGGTGCCCCACTTTCTGTAAGTGGACAATTATATCCTCCCGGCGCTTTTCCCTTTCTGCTTTCCAGATCAAAATGCCCGAGTTCATTCATCTTGCGCAAACAGTTAGCAAAAAAAGGATTCAATTGTTCAAAACAAGCCACAGATTTTTCATAGAGGTCTTGTCCGTTGCTAAAAGGTTTCAAAGGTTGAACACCTTCGGGTTCTGCTTCTGTATCCCATGGACGAAGGACATCCAATCCCAATTTTTCCTTTTTCTTCAGATAAATTTTTTCAATTAGTGGCAGCACATGCAATTTCACGGCTTCATGAAATTGAAAGCAATCTTCTTTGGTATAATCGAAACGACCGAGTTCTACAAACTTGTAATCACGATAATTAGCGTAACCTGCATTTTGTGCTACCTGATGTCTCTTTGTGATGAGTTGCGTATACAAATCATGCATTGCATCTTTATCCTGCAGCCTCCGTTCTTGAATTTTACGATACACTTGTTCACGCAATTCACGATCATGGCTTTCCAAAAATTTAGCAGCTTGTTGTAAAGTATATTCCTCTCCATTCACTTCTACCGTCATTTTACCGGCGATAGCGCCATACTGTTGTTGCATGACACTTAATTCTGCCTGCAATGGGATATTCGCTTCCCGGAATAGGTCGATGCTTTTCTTAACGCCACGGAGATAGGTAAAATATTTCTGCTGATCCAATTCCTTGATAAAAGGCGAATTGATCAGTTTCTTATTGAGTTGATCGGCATAGGGCTGTAACTTGGGTTGAATTTCCATGCAGAAATAAGTAAATGCTTCTTCCAGCTTGGGGTCGGTTGTATCGCAAGTCATTTTGATCTGTCGCCAACAGGCATCTTCACTCACAACAGCTTCAACTTCACTCATATCCCTCATCCACTGCTCCAATGCAGCTTTGTTGTCAATCGGGCGCTCTGCCAGATCCTTGAAAAAAGGCTCCAAAGATTCCCAGGTGGTCACCACAAAGTCTTTGGGCACAAAGCGACGCTCTAGTTTTTTGATATCCGCACTTAATGTCATAATCTTGAATTTTACAGCGCAAAAGTACCAGCAAAACGTTTGGAAAGTTTTAAAAGTTTTCAAAACTGCGAAGCCACGGGCATTTGCCGTATTTTTGCAGGCTGAATTCAAGGAGATTTTTTTGTGAGCGATATCATTCAATTATTACCCGATAACATTGCCAACCAGATTGCAGCCGGTGAGGTCATTCAACGACCAGCCAGTGCTGTCAAAGAACTATTAGAAAATGCGGTGGATGCCGGTGCTACTGATATCCGATTATTGGTATCAGATGCCGGTAAAGCATTGATTCAGGTAATTGATAATGGCAAGGGGATGAGTGATACCGATGCCCGCATGTCATTTGAACGCCATGCCACCAGTAAAATCCGACAAATTGAAGACCTGTTTCGTATCAGAACCATGGGGTTTCGGGGTGAAGCACTAGCTTCAATAGCCGCCGTAGCCCAAGTGGAAATGAAAACAAAACGTGTAGAAGATGAACTGGGCACATATATTGAAATTGAAAACAGCAAAGTCATTAAACAGGAAGTATGTGCTTGTCCACTTGGTACCAGTATCAGCATGAAAAACCTGTTCTTCAATGTTCCTGCCCGCAGAAACTTTCTCAAGAGCAATGCAGCAGAACTTCGCCATATCATGGATGAATTCATTCGTGTAGCCATGGCTTTTCCTGAGATCTTCTTTTCCCTCACGAGTAATGGACAAGAAGTATTTCATTTAGAACCCGGAACACTTAAACAAAGAATTGTACAAATACTCGGTAATACTTACAATGCCAAACTTGTTAGCGTTGGAGAGAAAACCGATTACATGAATATTTATGGTTTTGTAGGTAAACCAGAAACAGCCCGTAAAACAAGAGGTGATCAGTATTTTTTTGTGAATAACAGATTCATCAAAAGCGCTTATCTCAATCATGCAGTGAATACGGCTTTTGATGAAATGATTCCTAAAGACAGTTTCCCCGGCTATGTTCTCTTCATTGATCTGGATCCTTCACAAGTAGATATCAATGTTCACCCTACCAAACAAGAGATCAAGTTTGAAGATGAGAAAATCATCTATGCATTTGTTCAAGCTGCTGTAAAACATGCTTTGGCACAATTCAGCATTGCACCTTCACTTGATTTTACACTCAACCCAGATATTCAGGGACTGGAGGCAGTCAACAAACCTTTTACAGACGATAAGAAACAGGCAGTTACCTCTTCTAACCTATACCAGACTTTCACACAAAAAAATCAGGCACATTTTATTGAGCGGGAGAAGACATCCGGTGAGTTGAAACATTGGAAAAGTTTTTTCGAGAGTCCTGGAACCGGCTCTAAAGAAAAAAAGGCAGATCATTTTTCCGGTTCTCTTTTACAAAGCATCACACCCAAGATGCCCGGCATACATGTTTTACCGGATACGCCTTTGCTTCAACTACATCAAACCTATATCATCGCATCCACCAATAGTGGTTTTATATTGGTTCATCAGCAATTAGCACATGAAAGAATATTATATGATAAATACAGTGTAGCCGCTCATGGACAACAAATGGCCACACAGAAAAGCCTCTTCCCAGCCACTTTGGAACTGGCTGCTGCTGATGCGGCATTATTACAAGACTTATTGCCGGATCTTACCAGCATTGGCTATCAGGTGGAGCCTTTTGGACAAAATAGTTTTGTAATTCAAGGCATACCGGCTGATATACTTCCCGGCAATGAGAAACATGCCATTGAATTATTAATTGAACAATTCAAACATTTTAGTTCGGATATCAAATTCAGCAAACGTGAAAAACTGATTCGCTGTATGGCTCGTCAACAAGCCATCAAGACCGGACAAACACTTTCGCAAAAAGAAATGCTGGTGTTGGTGGAAGAATTGTTTGCTTGCACTAGCCCGAAAGTAACACCTACCGGCTCTCCTACTTATCTTGAATTCAAAGAAGATTATTTAGACCGTATGTTTGGCAAGTAACTACATCCAATTTTGCTGTGTAGACGCTGTCTTATACAAGGCATAATTACTAATTTGTAATCCCTGCTCATACCGAATAAAAGGCAATTCAAACCTACCGCCTGCTGTATGAAGAAATAAAGTAGCCAATCCTTTCTTTTTTTGGAAGAGTGATTGTCTGAGTTGTACGTATTGAATATTATTCCAGTTCAATAACATTTCATTTTTTCCAAAAGTGCTGGCGTATCGTTGAACACCGGTATCAGCAATCCAAAAACGAAAATTATTCCAATACCACCAGTTTTTTAGCATACTGAGAGGCCACCATAATAAAATCAACAACGCATTCCACTTCCATACAAAGTACGCTCCTGTTGTAAGCACCAATAAAAAAGGAAGTGTGATGAAAAAAGCTCTTTGAAAAATATAACTACGATGTATTTGATACCCTTCACTTTCATCTTGTGCCGGTAATGATGATTGATAGGTTTGAATAATGGCGGTAACCTGTTCAGGAGAAGTGATTGGTAATTCCAATCTCAACTTTATTTTTTCCTTATCCTGGCCTGCAATTTTAAGATGGAGCAACCCCATTCCAATTAATCTTCTAATAAAATTACTTCTCCAGCTAACCATTTGAATTTTATTAAAAGGAATCATTTTCTGTTTAATCTGCAACAACCCCCACCGTATATGAAACCCTTTTCCATCTTTTCTCACTGTGTAATCATAAAACCGAAGGAAAGTCCTAACAATAGAGATCAATATGGTGATCAACAGACTTATAATCACTAAACTCGCAATAACTGTCCATGTAAACTGAACCGTATCACTATAAGATTCTAACTCTTTTAATAATGGGATTTTATGAATGAGGGGTTTGATGTCTTCATATTTACCGATTACAAAAGCGGCAATAATACCCATTGTTTCCAAGTGGTTGGCAGATAGACTTAACTTGAGTAGTCCACCGATATTCAACTTACTGACGGTTTCATAATTACTACCGGTTGTGGCGGTGATGGCTTGTTGAGCATCCCCTCTTGGCTGCATGGCATTAAGCAGTATATGCCGTAAAGCAGTAGCATCTTCAGCCGCAATCGCATAAATTTTCAATTCCTCTTCATCGGTTCCGGCTGTATCAATCAACACTTTGTATGTTTTTGTCAGCGTATGTAATAAGCTCTGTTCTAGATGTACCGCTTGTATTCTTTCTAATGGAATAGTCACTGTCTTTTTAGTGAACAAACCTTTTCGTACCAGCAATTGTCCTTGCTGAATACTGAATTTCATGAACCAGTAATCCAACAATGTTTTGATCAAAATAAACAGTACCAGTCCCCCTCCAAGGATCAGGAACTTCATTCCAATATTTTCTTTCTTTCCAAAAAATAAACCGATTGCAACAGGCCATACCTGTCCTATCACCACACGAAAAATGTGAAAGAACATCATGAATACTGCAAATGCTGATTGTCGTTGTGGCTGATCAAATGTTTTCATGTAACTGCAGCGGTTGAATTTGTTGCATGATCAAGTCCTTGAGCTGTTCAGCTTCTCCTTGAAGTAAGCCATGTATGGTAATATCTTTCCCCTCTGATGCAGCTGTATACAAACTAACGGATGCCAATCCGAATTTTCTTTCAATCGGACCCGAGTTCACCACACAATGTTGCATTCGATTGAAAGGAACCATATGTGTATTTTGAAAAAGCCAACCTGTACTATATAAAATATCTCTTTCACGTACTGCATACTTCTTTCTTTTAAAAGAACGCGTCCCGGATACAACTGTAATAGTAGTTACAATCAAATACAAACCACCCCCTATTGATATAAGCCATGTAGTCTGCAACTTTGTCACGAATACAAAAAGTACAATCAGAGCTGTTAAAATAATTCCAAACGTAATTAACCATGTGATGCGTAGCACTTTCAGATAGTCTGCATGTATACTTTTAAAAGGAACAGACTGTACCTGCGGTAAAGAAGTATCTGTTATGGGTAAGTTGGAAAATGACATATGTGAAAATAAAGCATTTAACAGTATATCGATGCGATAAGAGAAACATTACACATCAAAATATCCTATTCACATTCATTAAAAATGCTTCCACCGCTCTTCTTACAGATACGGCAGATGTTTGGTGGTTATTGACCAATACGGAAAAGATCAGTGTACGATTTTTTCGGGTAATCAGGTAACCGCTTAATGCTACTTGTCCACTTAAAGTTCCCGTTTTGGCAAAAATTTTATGCTGAAGGGGTTTATAAAAATTATTCAGCGTACCTGTACCACCTGTTGGTAAGATGGTTGTAATCCTATTCCAATCAAATTCAGCTTTCATTTTTTGTAACAGACTTATAAAATGCAGAGGTGTAAATAAATTATACCTACTCAGTCCGCTCCCATCCACCCAGTTAGGCTTTTGAGCGAGTTCTGAAAAATTCATTCTTAATAAAGTGTCGATCACTTTGCGATCATTCATCACACTTAATAACTCATCACTTACCATCAATAAGCATTGTTCTGCAAAAAAGTTATCACTTTGGTGCATCATAGGTCGGAGCACAGAATCTGTGGGTTGTGAATACAGAATGCGTATCGCTTCCTTTGATGGAGCAGGCATGGTTTTGAATTGTGATGCAGAATTATTCGTCCACTTTAACCCTTTGATTTCCGATTGTAGCACTTTGGCTGAAAAAGTATCACTGGTTATAAAAGGAATTTGCTGTTGTTTAAAAGGAGATGTACTGGAAGTGTATACTAATGTATTGACATGCTGTGCTCTTCGAAAGCTGTACATATTTGAACGGCGATTCAAATTTTCTGTATAATCTGTTTTACTTCCATCCGCTGCTTTTATAGTAGAGGGATACCACTGCATACTACTATCCTTGTAACGAATCCATATCAAATTCCCATAAACAGGAAATGTACTTCGTTCAGCCATATAATTTTGTTGATAATCATTCCATGACCATCCGCTACCCCATTGTGTAGTTTGAAAAGGAAGATCAACGCTTGCATAAACACGGCTGGTATCTGAGCGAAGAAATTCCATTACAGGTTGTCTTACAAAATCAGGATGCAACAGTGTAGGATCACCTGTAGGTCTTACCCATATAACACCAGAAGATGGATCAACATAATAACGTAACCCTTTGATACTGTCTCCCAAATATTTCATAGCAGCATAACAAGTAAAAAGTTTGGTATTGCTCGCTGGCAGGAAGAGCTTATCCGCTTGGTAATTATAGAGGTATTGATTTTTTTTTGGGATCGAAAATACTGATACCAATATGGGCTGATTTAAGATCAGCTTCTTTAAAGATAGCATGATCAGCTTGTTTTTGGATGGTTCGCTGCACTGAACATGCTGTAAGTGAAATGATGGAAAGTAGCAAAAAGCGAACCCTAAATGGCATCATACAAAAATGATTTTATGATGACTAATGTACTGACTCTTCGTCAAAGCCCCTAGATTCTTTCAGCAGCGCGCATCCATCTTTCAGGAATATCATTATTGGAGGCTGTAAGATAATCTCTATAACTACAGGCAATATATTTACCATCATGTAATTGCATCCACCAGCGACCTGTTTTTTTACTTTGCAGAAATACAGTTTCTACTTCTGCAAAAGCCAAGGTAAACTCATTGAAAGCATTTCTGTCTTCCATAGATGCTTCTTGCTTTCCTCTTTGAATACCATCCATTGCATACCAGATCAGATGTGAAATTTGTTTGGCCGTCATTTGATGAACATCCTGTGCAGGTATATATCCATAAATACCAATGGTCCTGCAAGTATGACTCATCCCTGCATATTGCATCAATGTACAGGCTTCTTCTCCATTAAAACCATTGGGAGTAACATGGTTAGCAGGTGCGTGTGCATGTTGAATGGCTGCAATATCGAAACTAAAAAGATCACTATTTCTGATAGCAGGTTCCATCTCTGAAATGTCTTCTCTCACTTTTCCTACACGATAACAGTCAAAGCGAAGTTTATCAATGGTTTCCAGCATTTGTGGATGCATGAAATAACTTTGGAAACCAATATGGTTATAATGCCTTAAATAATTGGGCATACCTGTGAATAAGTCTACCAGAAAATTATCTGCAGGAGTCATGCTCTCCATATCCATATCAATCCTGGCATCTACACAAGCCGCATCAATGATTTTTCCTTCTCCGGTTTGTGCTTGGTATTGAGCAGTGGTAATATCGTGTGAGCCACCTAAAATCAGTACTTTCTTTCCAAGCGACAATAATTCCTGCAACACCATACGAAGTGCTGCATAACTGTCTTGCAGTGTTGCACCACATTTCACATTACCCAAGTCTGCAACGTTTACTTCCGTATGCCAATGATAGAGACGATAGAATTCACTTCGGATGGCATTCGGACTATCTGTATGTGTGAACTGAATACCTGCTCCTCGCATTTCGCCACATCCTACGATTACCAGATCTGCATGATCAATATCGGGAAATCCATCATCATATACAGCGATATGCTTACCCATTTGCGTGTCTTTATAGCCCTCATCATTGGAAAGCTCTGCAATATTCACCGGCTCTAAAAAATCTATAATCGTATCTAGGGACATGCGTTATTTTTTCAGAGAGATAACGCTCAGTCACACCAAAAATTGTGTAGAAAGAACAAAAGATAAGCTTAAGTGTGTTTAGAATATACTTCTATTATCAGCTATGAGTCACGGGCTGTGAGCTACGAGCCAATACACATTTTATTAGCAATAATTTGGACTAGAAAGCTTCAGCAAAACTCGAGGCTTGCAGCTCATGGCTCAAAATCAGATTAGGAATTTTGATAACCTCTAAGAGATTAACTAATCCATGTATTTGTACCCTACTCCTCTAACTGAGTGAAAATAGCGCGGGTTTCTGCTGTCTTCTTCAAAATACTTACGGAAACTAAGGATGAAATTATCGATGGTACGGGTAGTGGGATACACATTATAACCCCAAACCACTTGTAGAATTTTTTCTCGTGTTACAACCTCTCCTTTATTCTCAATGAGTAATTTTAGAAGCATGGCTTCTTTTTTACTCAGCTCAATATGTTGTCCATTCCAGGTAATGGCGTCTTGTGCCTTAAAGTCTACTTTGTTATTACCGAATTCATAGGTATCGCCTACGGTTTCTTTTTCTTGTAGTTTTTTATTCTTGTTAATGAGCTTTTCTACCCTTAATAACAATTCCTCTAGGTTAAAGGGCTTGGTGAGATAATCGTCTGCTCCTTTTTTTAACCCTAACACACGATCACTACCTGCATTTTTTGCACTGAGCATTAAAATGGGCACTTCATTGTTATTAACACGAACACTTTCTGTAACCGCAATACCATCTACTTCCGGCAACATGATATCCATAATGATCAGATCGAAGTATTCATTGGCAATTTTTTTCAATGCTTCGGTTCCATTGAATGCAGAACTCACTTCATAACCTTCCATCTCTAAGTTTAACTTGAGGGTTTCATGAAGATTCTCTTCGTCTTCTACCAGTAATATATTTGCTTTTGATGCCATTATGCCTGTTGTAAGGTTACCACAAAATTACTTCCCTGTGGCTGATTATCTGTCACAGAAATGTAGCCATTATGACTTTTAACGATTCGGCTGCATAAATAAAGACCCAAACCCGTTCCTTTGGTAGTACGCGTGTTTTCATTACCTACGCGATAGAACTTATCAAATACTTTCTTTTTTTCTTCGTCGGGTATACCTACTCCCTGATCTGAAATACTTAGTATCAATTCATTTTTCTCTGCATGCAGTGATATTTGAATCGGAGATTCTTTGGGGGAGTATTTCATGGCATTTTCAAGCAAGTTATTGACCAACATCTGCAGCAATAGGGTTTCACCTTGAATGTACAAGCCTTCTGTAATCAGCTCTCTTACTTCCCTTTTTGGAAAACGTGTTATAAAATCATCGATACAGCCTTCTACCAAATCTGAAAAATTGATTTCTTCTTTATTGGAAGCATAAGCACCGGCATCTAACTGTGCTGCCAGTAAAATATTATTACAAAGTATATTCAGCCGATTGGCTTCCTGTAAGGTATTGCTGATCAACTTTTGTTGCTTCTCTTCTTCGAGCTTTCGTTTCTGGAGGGTTTCAAGATTTAACCTCGTAATGGCAATAGGTGTTTTTAATTCATGAGTAACTGCCATCATGAAGTTTTGCTGTTGCTGAGACAGTCTTAATTGACGACGGGTGGCTCTGAAAACAAATACGGCACCTACTAAAATCAATGCTAAAAAAGTAACACCTTCACCAATATATTGAGCCGTTTTTCTCTTCTTAGCATCTTCTATCACAGCTACTTTTTCAATATAAGCAGGATCATCTTTTGTAAGCTCAGCCAATCGAATTTGAGTAATACTGGTATTTTGTCGCTCTAACGCAATAAACCACCAGATCAATGCTGCCACCATATAACTGAGTAATACCCAGTAAACAACAATTACAACTGTTAATCCTTTGGTCTTGCTGAGACTCATGGTTGTATTTTTTCTACCCTTATACCAGCACTCATTACATACGCAAGCGGGTCTTCACGCATTGCTTGTTTCAACTTGAAAGTATATAAACCTTTTTTGAGTGCAATAGGTTCACGGGTAATGCGGGCTCTTCTATCGTAAATATCATCCATACCACTTCCCAACCATCCTTTGGTATTGTCTGCTAAGGCAATATTTAGCAATTGAGTTTTAGCTGAGTCATTGGGTGATTGGGTAATAACATTGATCCAGATATTGTTATAACGATAAGCATCTGTATGTCTCAATACCACATAAATATGGTACAATGAGGAAGTATCTTGTATATCAAAAGAGGCGGTTGGTTCTACTTCAGCAGACCACTCTTGTTGAGGGAATCTTTCAGTTCTTTCGAAAAAATTGACTTTACCACATGCAAATAATAGCAGGGCACAAACACTGGCTATGTAAATACTATTTTTCACAATGCTAAATTAATAACAAGAAAACTTTCACCTATTCAAGAATATTATAAAACATTCAGGATTTGCTCTTTGGCTTTTTCCAATTCATCTTTCATGAGTATCACACATTGTTGAATCTGTGAATCATATGCTTTGGAACCCATGGTATTAATTTCTCTACCGAATTCCTGAAGTATAAAAGATAATTTTTTGCCTTTGCTTGTTTCTTTCTCCGCTAAAATTAAACGGAAATAATCACAATGATTTTTCAGTCTTACCTGTTCTTCACTGATATCGATCTTTTCAATATAGTAGATCAACTCCTGTTCCATTCTATTGGGATCATAATTCTCCTTACCTACATTTTCTTCCAACACTTTAATGATACCTTCTTTGATTTTTCCTCTTCTTAAAGGTTCTAATGTGGTAATAGTAGCCTGATGTGTTTCAATATTAGCGAGTCGCTGATTGAGATCCGCTTCCAATGATCTTCCTTCGTCTTTGCGATGGTCATTGAGTTGCGCAATGGCTTCTTTCAACACTTTTTCGAATGATTTCCATTCATCATCTGTGATCATTTCTGTAGAAGGAGTAATCACATCAGGAAGTTTTAGAATGGTGCTCAGGATATCGCCTTTTTGCAATTGTAACTCATCCGCCAATTCAGCCACCGGTTGATAATAGGCTTTTGCCAATTCCTTATTGATACTTACCGGCTTACTAGCCCCGTTTTGTTTGATGGTAATACTGCACTCTACACTACCACGTTGCAGTCCTTCATTCAAAATATTTCTGATCTCAAACTCAAAGGGTTTGAGCAAAGAAGGAATGGTCAAGCGAAGGTCAAATTGTTTGCCATTGAGAGAGCGAACTTCTACCAGATAGGTTTTATCTGCCAATGTTTGTTCTGCTCTTCCATAACCGGTCATTGAATATAACATAGCTGTGCCGTTAGCAAGTAAAAGTACTTGAAATGATCCAAACCTGAACAAGTATATCTATGAAGGATTACTTATATAACTAGAGATGATAGTGAATAAGATAAAAGAATTAAAATAGAGATTCTTTAAAAATCTATACCTACCCATTTGCGTTTATTCTTAGCATATTTCTCAAAATTGAACTTATAGAGTTTACCGGGTCGATGTGGCACATCCTGCTCCATTTCATTGATATCGATCAGTAAATCCATGGAAGCGAATTTTTTTCTAAAATTTCTTCTATCCAAACTTACCCCTAGAATCGCTTCATATAAATTTTGCAGTTCACGTAAAGAAAATTTCTCCGGTAAAAGATTAAACCCAAGCGGATGTTCCTGAATTCTTTTTTGTAACCATTTGTGACAAACATCCACAATATCTATGTGATCGAAAGCCATTGTTTTAATGCCATTCACACTGTACCAATCTAAATCATTATCATGGATTTTTAACTCATGATGATTAATATTCAACAATGAACAATAAGCGATCGTGATCACTCGTCCTCCGGGATGTCTATCCGGATTACCGAACACTTTTACCTGTTCCAGAAACACATCATTCATCCCCGTTCTTTGTTTTAATATACGATATGCTGCATCATCCAAGTCTTCGTTTTCCTGAACGATATCTCCCAATAAAGAATACTGCTCTTTATATACTTCCAAATCACTTTTGATCAATAATACTTTCAACTTGTTTTCTTCAAAACCAAAAATGACACAGTCAACTGTAATGGCAGCGGAAGGGTATGATTGTACCAGTTTTACAGCATCTTTCACCTGGTGAGGCTCATGGGTGTTTTTTCCGGAATGTTTCTTCATCGGGGGTATCCGTTTTAAGCAATCTTGCAGTCTCAGGGTGCGGCAAGATACAAAGATTAACCATAGCCTGTATCTTGCTTTTAGATGTTTTCACTAAAACAATTAGCCACTAACTTTATCGCGTAAATTATACTTATGTATTCGACCGGACTTACCCAGCAGTTACAGTCTGCAACCAGTGATTGGTTATCAAAAATAACCCAGGAAACTTTCATGAATACTGCTGAAGAATGCCAACAACTCAGAAAGATCTTACGGTTTCATGAGTACAGATATTATGTTTTAAATGAGCCATTGATCTCAGATTATGAATACGATCAGTTATATAAACTACTTCAACGATCTGAGGAAAAAAACCCTTCACTCATTACTTCAGACTCTCCAACACAAAGAGTGGGGAGCAGTTTGAATAGTCAGTTTACAACCGTTAGTCATTTGGTTCCAATGTTGAGTTTAGATAATAGTTATAATGCAGATGATCTAAGAGATTTTGATCGCAAAGCAAGGGAACTAACGGGATTGGATGAAATTGAATATTGTATCGAACCCAAGTTTGATGGCGCCAGTATTTCTCTTATTTATGAACATGATCAGTTGGTAAGAGCCGCTACGCGCGGTGATGGTGTAGAAGGGGAAGAGATCACCAACAATATCAAACAAATCAGATCCATTCCCCTCTCTGCAACCTTTTCTTCCTTTGGCATTCAGCAAGTGGAGATCAGAGGAGAAGTGATCATGAGTAAATCATCTTTTGACCAATACAATCAATTACAAACCAGCAGAAATCTTCCCCCCCTAGCCAATCCAAGAAATGCTGCTTCCGGAACTTTGCGTATGAAGGATCCGAAAGATGTAGCAGAGCGTGGACTGGATGCTTTCTTATACCACATTAGTTTTTATACCAAGGAAACCAATAACGCAGCAGTGCATTCCTCATTACTTGATACCCATGGAGGTAATCTTTCCTTATTATGGCAACTTGGATTTCGTTCACCGGAAAAGGAGAAAAAAGTAGTCAAGGGCATTCAAGGTGTGATCGATTACTGTTTGGCTTTTGAAGAAGGTCGCGATGACCTGCCCTATGAAATTGATGGAATGGTAGTAAAAGTGAATGACTTGCAGCTACAAGAAAAAATGGGCATGACTTCTCATCATCCCAGATGGGCTATTGCTTTTAAGTTTAAAGCCAGGCAAGCCACTACCCAACTCAGAAGTATTGAATTTCAAGTTGGGAGAACAGGTGCCGTAACTCCGGTTGCTAAATTAGATCCGGTATATCTCGGGGGCGTAACGGTTAGCAGTATTTCAGTTCATAATGAAGAATACATCAAAGAAAAAGATTTAAAGATCGGCGATACTGTTTTAATAGAAAGAGCAGGTGATGTAATACCACAGATTGTTAAGTCGATGCCTGAGCTGCGCACAGGGAATGAAGAAAATATTTTATTTCCGAAAAACTGTCCGGTTTGTCATTCTATCTTATTCAAAGAAGAAGCAGAAGCTGTTTGGAGATGTATCAATATAGAATGTGAAGCACAGGTAGTAGAAAGAATCATTCATTTTGTGAGTAAAGACGCTATGGATATAAAAAGCTTCGGCGAAGCCAACGTCCGCAAATTTTATGAATTGGGATTATTAAAAGATATTCCGGGTATTTATACACTTGATTTTGAGAAGATTGGTCAGTTGGAGGGGTTTGGTAAAAAGAGTCTGGATAATTTACGCACCGCTATTGAAGCGTCTAAACAACAACCTTTGTACCGATTGATATACGGACTCGGCATTCGTTTTGTAGGAGAAACCACAGCAAAAACACTTGCTAACGCAGTAGAGCATTTACTAGATTATCAGAGAAAAACAGAAGAGGAATTGCAACAATTGGAGGATGTAGGTATCAAAGTAGCCAAAAGTATTTTCCAGTTCTTTAGTAATGAACAGAATATTCAAATGCTGCAGCAGCTAGAATTATTAGGCTTACAACTGAAGAATACAAAAAAAGAAACCGGAGGAAGCGGTAGTTTACAAGGACAAACATTTCTATTTACCGGTACGCTTAACCAATTAAAAAGAAGTGAAGCTGAAGCCATGGCAGAAGCACATGGCGGACAAATTTTGAGTGGTGTAAGCAACAAACTGAACTACTTGGTTGTTGGAGAAGATGCAGGCAGTAAATTGGAAAAAGCAAAAAAGATCAACAGTATTAAAATCATCAGCGAAGCTGAGTTTTTAGAATTAGTGGCTGCACAATAAATCGTTTATGCTACAAAAAACAACATTGAGTTTTTTAAAAGAGCTCAAAAAGAACAATACCAAAGAATGGTTTTATACCAATAGAAAAAAATATGAAGCAGCTAAAGCTGATTTTTCTATATTAAGCAATTCTGTCATTCAAGCATTAGGAAAAAAAGATCCGTTTATTGCATCACTACAAGCAAAAGACTGTACTTTTCGGATCAATAGAGATGTTCGCTTTAGTAAGAATAAAGATCCTTATAAAACGAATATGGGTATGTATTTGAGCAGAGGAGGGAAAAAATCTGTATTCTCAGGATACTATTTTCATGTAGAGCCAGGAGGGAACAGTTTCATGGGTGGTGGATTGTATATGCCTGAACCGGATGTGATCAAAAAAGTAAGACAGGAGATCGATTACAATTGGGAGGAGTTCAATAAAATCATCAGTCAAAAAAAGTTCAAAGCTACTTACGGAAACTTACAAAGAGAAGAAGGGATGGTATTGAGTCGTGAGCCGAAAGGATATGAAAAAGACAATCCGGCAATTGAATACATCAAGTTGAAAAGCTGGGTTGCGACTGCCCCTGTTACTGATCAGTTGCTCACTTCAGATCATCTGGTAAAAGAAATTGTGGGTGCTTTTGAAACATTACAACCGATGATTGAATTTTTAAATAAAGCTTTAGAAGAATAAAGCCACAGATTCGTCTGCCTAAGGCAGATAAATCTGTGGCTAATAAAAAAATTATACCAATCCTTTCTCCATCAGGTATTCAGCTATTTGAACAGCATTGGTAGCAGCTCCCTTGCGAAGATTGTCACTTACGATCCACATATTCAATGTATTCGGTTGTGTTTCGTCTCGTCTTAAACGACCAACAAACACTTCATCTTTTTCATGTGCCCATAATGGCATCGGATATTGTTGATTGACAAGATCGTCTTGAACAATTATTCCGGGTGCTTTTTCTAGTATTGAACGAACCTCCTCCAATGCGAAGTCATTTTCAAATTCTACATTCACACTCTCACTGTGCCCGCCAATAACAGGGATACGAACCGTAGTAGCAGTAACACGAATGCTATCATCTTTCATGATCTTTTTGGTCTCATTCACCATTTTCATTTCTTCTTTGGTGTAACCATTATCCGTAAACACATCAATTTGAGGAATCACATTCAAATCGATTGGGTATTTATAGGCCATTTCACCTTCTACGCCTTTTCTTTCATTGAACAGTTGGTCCACTGCTTTTTTCCCTGTACCGGTCACACTCTGATAAGTGCTAACCACTACCCGCTTGATCTTATAGCGAAGATGCAAAGGCTGTAATGCCACCACCATCTGGATAGTAGAGCAGTTAGGATTTGCGATGATGAAATCATCTTTTGCAAGCACATCCGCATTTACTTCCGGAACAACCAGTTTTTTATTAGGATCCATTCTCCAAGCAGAAGAATTATCGATCACCCGAATGCCGGCTTCGGCAAATTTGGGTGCCCACTCCAGTGAAGTACTTCCACCGGCTGAGAAAATAGCAATCGCAGGTTTGGCAGCAATACCATCATCCATGCTCACCACTTTATAAGGTTTCCCTTTAAAGAACACTTCTTTCCCAACGGATCTTTCTGAAGCTACCGGAATGAGTTCTGTTACCGGGAAGTTACGCTCTGCCAGCACTTCCAACATTTTGGTACCTACAAGTCCTGTGGCACCTACAACTGCTACTTTCATGTTTTTTATTTGTTTTGTTTATGGTTGTTGTTTAATGATTCACAGCAAAAAGGCCTTCCTGCTAGGGAAGGCCTCTGAGTATATTCGTTATCATACACAAACGTTCAGGCTCCTTCCCGGTCAGAGAGGTTTCTTGGTACGTTTTGTATGTTTCATGATCATCATTGCTTTGCGAAAATACTTGTGTTTGTTTTTTGAGCCAAAAGATTTTTTAGTAAAGCCCAGAGGGCTTGTTAGCTAATAGTTCATAGCAAATAGCAAAAAACCATACGCTATGAACCATAAGCCATACGCTACCCTACTAGATCAATATCAAAATTCACCAACTGCACAAACTCATCAATTCTGTTAGCGATGTCTTCTTTGCTGATCTCTCTTAGACGCTGGGTACCGAATTTTTCTACGCAGTACGAAGCCATGGCACTACCTACGATGATGGCAGTCTTCATGTTTTCGAAAGAAATATCTTTTGTACGGGCAATATGTCCAATAAAACCACCGGCAAAAGTATCACCCGCTCCTGTTGGATCGAATACTTCTTCCAATGGTAATGCTGGTGCAAAGAATACTTTAGACTCATGGAATAATAAAGCACCGTGTTCGCCCTTCTTAATGATCAGGTATTTAGGACCCATTTTCATGATGGCAGCCGCGGCTTTTACCAGTGAATACTCACCACTTAACTGACGTGCTTCACTGTCATTTACCATAAGCAGGTCAACCATCGCCAAGGTTTTCTTCAACTCATCCATCATGATTTCCATCCAGAAATTCATGGTATCCATTACAATCAGTTTCGGACGAGTCTTCAATTGTTCAATCACACTGCGCTGAACCGCGGGTACCAGGTTACCCAACATCAGGAACTCACAATCTTGAAAACTATCAGGAACTACCGGCTCAAAATTTTCCAGAACGTTGAGTTGAGTCTCCAATGTATCACGTGAATTCATATCCATGTGATAACGACCGCTCCAGAAAAATGTCTTTTCGTCTTTTTTGATCTGTACGCCAGACAAATCCACTCCGCGAGCAGTTAATTGGTCTAATTCTTCTTGGGGGAAATCACCACCTACAATTGAAATTTGCTTAACAGGCGTGAAATTGGAAGCACACCAGGCAATATATGTACCTGCACCACCAATGATTTTATCACTTTTTCCAAACGGAGTTTCGATGGCATCAAACGCCATGGATCCGACAACGACTAAAGACATAGATTAATTTTTGTTATCGGGGTGCGAAACTAGCGTATTTGGAGGGTAAATGCTAGTAACAGCCGCTTAATTTGTGCTTAGTGTCGCTTATTGCACAAGCATTCCACAAAAAACTAACGAAATAATATTTTAAGCTCATATTTATTGCTAACACGCGTTAGCTGACTATCTTCGTGTTATGGCTAGAATCAAAACTGATAAAAACATTTCACGCAAAGACGTGATTGTAACCAAAGCGGCTACCCTTTTCAGAGAAAAGGGGTTTAAAGCAGCCAGTATGCGAGATCTGGCAGAAGCGGTAGGCGTTGAAGCTGCCAGTTTGTATAATCACATTAAATCGAAGACAGAATTATTACATGAACTCTGTTTTAGTGTTGCCAACCGTTTCCTGCAAAAAATTGATGAAGTGGAAGCAGAAAAAATCACGGCGATTGAAAAGATTGAAAAATTACTGCGTTTCCATATCAATGAAATGATTCACCACTATGAAGAAGTATATGTGAGTGATCGTGAATGGAAACACCTCGCAGATCCTTATTTGTCGAACTTCCAAAACCAACGTCGCATCTACCGCAAACGTTTTGCAGCCATTATTGAAACAGGTATACGCAATCAAGAAGTCAAAAAGATTGATGCCCCTACTGCTGTACTCATCATGCTGCACGCCATTAGCGGTATTGAAAGTTGGCATCGCTCCACACAAAAGATCAGCGCAGCTGAACTCGAAGAAAATATGGTAACCATTCTTGTAGGCGGATTAACACAATAAGAGAAAGACCGGTATGTCTATACATTTTGAGCAACTCACTGTTCGTGAAGTACGCAGAGAAACCAATGATTGCGTTTCGATTGCTTTTGAAATTCCTGATGCACTGAAAAATGCATTTCAGTTTTTACAAGGACAATACATTACACTAAAAACAAAGATTGACGGTGAAGAAGTACGTCGATCCTATTCTATTTGCAGTAGCCCATTGGATCTTGAATTAAGAGTCGCAGTAAAAAAAGTTCCGCAAGGTGTTTTTTCTACTTATGCCAATGAGGTTTTGAAAGCCGGTGATCAATTAGATGTCATGCCACCAATGGGTAAATTTTTTACACCGCTCTTACCCGAACAAAAAAAGAACTATGTTGGCTTTGCTGCGGGTAGTGGTATAACTCCTTTGTTATCCATCATCAAAACAACCTTACAAACCGAACAGGAAAGCACATTCACCCTGGTATATGGAAATCGCAATAGACATTCCATCATCTTTAGAGAAACATTGGAAGCGCTGAAGAATAAATACATGAATCGTTTCAGACTCATTCATATTCTTTCCAGAGAAACAACAGATACCCCATTGAACTCAGGAAGAATTGATGCGGATAAATGTTTGGTTCTTTGCGACAAGACCATTGATCTACAACAAACCGATGAGTTTTTTCTTTGCGGTCCGGAAGAAATGATCTTTGCTGTGAAAAATGTTTTAGAACAACAACATGTTCCTGCGCAGAAAATTCATTTCGAATTGTTTACTACTGCCGGACAACAACATAAAAAAAATCTGCAGCAGGACGAGGATATCGATAAGGGCCCTAAGAGCAAGATCACTGTTACACTTGATGGAATTAGTTTTGATTTTGAATTGAGTCAAAAAGGAGATGCCATATTGGATGCTGCTTTGAAACATGGAGCAGATCTTCCTTATGCTTGTAAAGGCGGTGTTTGTTGTACTTGCAGAGCTAAATTGGTTGAGGGAGAAGTAGATATGGAAGTAAACTATGGATTAGAACCTGATGAAATAGAACAGGGATTTATTCTTACCTGTCAATCACACCCTAAGTCTGAAAAAGTAGTGGTTGACTTTGATGTGAAATAATTATTTAGCCACAGATGCACAGATTACAATAACTAATCTTTACATCTGTTGCTATTCATCATTTAAGTAAAACCGGTTCTATAATTCTCTGCCAAATTGCATACCCTTTCGCATTCATGTGCAAATTGTCTTTGATAAATAATTCAGGATTCACAGTACCGTCAGGAAGTAACATTGCATGGTGAACATCCACATAAACAGTTGCAGCATCTCTTCTTAAATATCTTTTGATCAATCGATTCGCTTTCAAAAACTGCTTTTCCAATTTCCATCTGCTTGGACTTGGTTTGATAGAAATAAAAGCAACAGGTATATTCCCAAGTTCTGTTCGGATAATTTTCAAAAGTGTTTTGAATCTATCACGCACCATTTTAGGGGTTGCCGGTATTGAGTCTGCAATATCATTCTCACCACAGTAAATAATGATTTGCTTAGGCTGATAAGGCAGAATAATCTTATCTGCATATTGAATTACATCCGGTAAGCTAGATCCACCAAATCCACGATTGAGTATGGGATATCCAGGAAAATAGTCTTGAATATCTTTCCAATAAGTAAAGGAAGAACTGCCGACAAACAATAATTGACCTTTGGAAGGAATATGTAAACTATCAGCACTTAAAAAAGCATCAATATCTTTTTTAAACCTCGGTGTCTGTGCTAATACCGACAAACAATACAATAGAAAGGCAACAATTAGTATCCCTTTTTTCATACCGGAAAGATAATCTCCTGTTCATCATCACTTTACTTGTAAGTATAAAAACATCAACAAAAACTAACAAAAAGACAAATTGTTTAGTTTTAATACACTAACATTTGTTAGCATTATTCAATTCTTTTTGTATTTTTACAGCCCAAACCGCAACGTATGGAAAAGAATTTGGAACAATTATTTCAGGAAAAAATCAATAAGGAAATTCGCATCGAACCCAAGGATTGGATGCCGGAAAAATATCGTCAGACTTTGATCCGTCAGATTAGTCAGCATGCACATAGTGAGATTGTTGGTATGCTACCGGAAGGCAACTGGATTACCCGTGCCCCCAACCTGAGAAGAAAAGCTATTTTATTGGCAAAAGTGCAAGATGAAGCAGGTCATGGATTATACCTTTATTCTGCTGCTGAAACATTGGGCATTAGTAGAGATGAAATGTATGAGCAATTACACAGTGGTAAAGCAAAATATTCTTCCATTTTCAATTACCCCACTTTAAGTTGGGCTGATATGGGTGCCATTGGTTGGTTGGTAGATGGAGCTGCTATTATGAATCAAGTGCCGCTGTGTAGAACCAGTTACGGCCCTTATGCCAGAGCAATGGTGCGGGTTTGTAAAGAAGAGAGCTTCCATCAGCGTCAGGGTTTTGAAATTTTATTGACCCTAAGTCGTGGAAATGAAGCGCAGCGCCGTATGGCACAAGATGCCATCAATCGTTGGTGGTGGCCTAGTATCATGATGTTTGGTCCGAAAGATGATGAAAGTCCGAATACAATTCAAAGCATGAAATGGAAGATCAAGCGTTTTACCAATGATGAGTTACGCCAAAAATTTGTAGACATCTGTGCAGAGCAAATCAAAATATTAAACCTCACGATTCCGGATCCTGATTTAAAATGGAATGAGGAAAGAGGACATTATGATTTTGGTGCAATCAATTGGGATGAATTCTGGCAAGTAATTGCAGGCAATGGTCCATGCAACAAACAAAGACTCGATGCACGAAAAAAAGCTTGGGACGATGGAAAATGGGTAAGGGAAGCAGCTTGTGCGTATGCGGCGAAACGTGCGGCTAGAAAAGAAGTGAAAGTGGCGTAGGGTAAAAAATCAAAAGTAAAAAGTCAAAAGTAAAAAAGTGAGTAGTGAATTTATTATTTAAAAACTTGCAGCGTGGAGCTTGCAGCTAACAGCTTACTATGAAACAATACATCATCAAACAATACTACGGCGATTACGGTGAAGGGAAGAACGGTGCTGCCGATATTTCTACTTCCGGCTCTTCTAAACAGGAATGGCCTTTATGGGAAGTATTCATCAGAAGTAAGCAAGGATTGGATCATAAACATGTAGGTAGTCTGCATGCTGCTGATGCGCAAATGGCCATCGAAAATGCGCGAGATGTGTATACCAGAAGAAATGAAGGCATCAGCATTTGGGTAGTAGAAAGCAAACACATCCATGCCAGCAATCCCGATGAAGCAGATGCTTTATACGATCCTGCTAATGACAAAGCCTATCGTCATCCTACTTTTTATGATCTACCGGATGAATTGACCCATATCTAATCAAAGCCTTTTACCACTGATGAATCAATCACTGATCGATTATACATTACAGCTTGCTGACAATGCCTTGATCATAGGACATCGCAACAGCGAATGGTGCGGACACGGACCTGTACTAGAGCAGGATATTGCAATTTCAAATATTGCGCTCGATTTTATCGGACAAGCAAGAAACTTTTATCAATATGCTGCTGAACTTTTGGGTAATGGAGCAACGGAAGATTCACTTGCATTTCTGCGGGATGTTCCTGAGTTTAAAAATGTATTGATCACAGAATTACCCAATGGTGATTGGGCACAAACCACTTTACGTCAGTTTCTGTTCAGTACCTATCAATATTATTTCTATCAACAGTTACAAAATTCAACCGATACAAGACTTGCAGCTATTGCAGCTAAATCGTTGAAGGAAGTCACATACCACTTACGTTGGAGCAGTGAATGGGTGATTCGTTTAGGTGATGGTACGGAAGAGAGTAAACATCGATTACTGACAGCGTTAGATGAGCTATGGAATTTCACGGGTGAAATGTTTTTACCTGCTGCTTACGAGACTGCATTACTGCAAGAAAATATGGGTGTTGACCTATCCATTATCCACCAACATTGGAATCAAAAAGTGCAAGAGGTATTTGCAGAAGCCAGCATTCAGATTCCTAAAAAAAGCTGGGCTCAACAAGGTGGTAAAACCGGTATTCATACAGAACATTTAGGATACATACTCGCAGAAATGCAATTCTTACAAAGAGCTTATCCCGGAGCCGAGTGGTAAAATAATTATGACGATCGCTATTCAACATACAAGTCCCGAGGAAAAAAAGATCTGGAATTTACTGGAAACAGTAACAGATCCTGAAGTACCCGTTTTAACCATTCTTGATCTTGGAATTGTTCGATCAGTTGAACTAGCTCAACTCGATAATCATCAGTTGAAACCGATCATAACTATTACTCCTACCTATAGCGGTTGTCCGGCCATGGATGTCATCAGCATGAATATCAGAATGGCACTATTGCAAGCAGGTTATCAACAAATGGAAATCAAACAAGCATTGTCCCCTGCCTGGACAACTGATTGGATGAGTGAGGAAGCTAAAAATAAACTGAAAGCTTACGGTATAGCACCTCCTCAATACAAACAAGCGGTATGTACGCCGGAGGCATTTCAGGATGAAGAAGCGATCCAATGTCCGCAGTGTAATTCATGGAACACAGCATTGGTATCACAGTTTGGCAGTACAGCTTGTAAAGCTTTGTACAAATGCAATGATTGTAAAGAGCCTTTTGATTATTTCAAATGTCACTGACATCTTGATATTTTCATTGCCCCTGCGAAGAGAAGACCTTATTTTTGAATAAATCATCTTACATGTCTAGTATTCTTTTTCATATTGAAAATGGTATTGCTTTTATTACACTCAATCGTCCCGATAAGCTGAATTCTTTTAATCGTGAAATGGCGCTTTTACTACAGTCCAAATTAGATGAATGTGCATCCTTGCACGAGGTAAGAGCCGTTTATTTAACAGGTGCAGGAAAAGGATTTTGTGCCGGACAAGATCTTGCAGAAGTAGTAGATCCGAATGGACCGGGTATGCAAAGAATTTTGAGTGAACATTATAATCCAATCATTACTCGGTTAAGACATATGCCGAAACCGGTAGTAGCCGCTGTGAATGGCGTTGCTGCCGGCGCGGGTGCTAATATTGCTTTGGCTTGTGATATTGTAGTGGCTACTCAATCAGCCTCTTTTATTCAAGCGTTCTCTAAGATTGGCTTAATTCCGGATAGCGGAGGTACTTATACATTACCGCGTTTGATCGGCTGGCAAAAAGCCAGTGCCTTGATGATGTTGGGAGATAAAGTAACTGCAGCAGAAGCTGAAAGATTAGGTATGCTGTATAAAGTATTTGCCGACGAAGAATTTACAGACTCCTCTAAAAACATAGCAGCTACTTTAGCCCAAATGCCTACCAAAGCATTGGCATACATAAAACATGCTTTGAATCAATCAGCTTCCAATGATTTGGAAGCGCAGTTACAATTGGAAGATGTGTATCAACAGAAAGCTGCCGATACTGATGATTTTAAAGAAGGCGTACAAGCATTTTTAGAAAAGCGTGCTCCTCAATTCAAAGGATCTTAAAATTATTTTATGAGCAATCCATACAGACAAGTTGTTGATCACATGATGATTCATGATAAATTTTCCCAATGGTTGGGTATTGAGGTATTGGATATACAAGAAGGCTACAGTAAAATAAAAATGACTGTTCGAGAAGAAATGATCAATGGATTTGGTATTGTACATGGTGGAATTGCTTTTTCATTAGCAGACAGTGCTTTTGCATTTGCTTGTAACAATCGAAATAATTTGTCGGTTGCCTTAGATACTTCTATCAACTTTACAAAAGCCATTCAGGTAGGTGACGAACTCACAGCAGAAGCCAAAGAAACACACAATGGCAGAAGTACAGGTTTATATTTTATAACCATCACCAATCAAAAAAATGAGCAAGTAGCTATTTTTAAAGGCACTTGTTTCAGAACCGGCAAAACTTTAGTATGATCTATCAATTCAAAGAACATATTCCTGTGGTTCATGAAACAGCTTTTGTTCATCCACAAGCTGTTGTTACCGGTAATGTGATCATTGGTAAGCATGTATATGTTGGTCCGGGTGCAGCTATACGTGGTGATTGGGGAAAAATCATCATTGAAGATGGTTGTAATGTTCAAGAGAACTGCACCATTCATATGTTTCCCGGCGTTACGGTTCATTTGAAAGAAAGTGCACATATTGGTCATGGAGCCATTATCCATGGAGCAACGATTGGAAGAAACTGTTTGATTGGTATGAACAGTGTGATCATGGATAACGTAGAACTTGGAGATGAATGTATTGTAGGCGCTTTGAGTTTTATCAAGGCAGATGAAATATTTGATGCAAGAAGTTTAATTGTGGGGAATCCGGCAAAAAAGATCAAAGAGGTAAGTGATGAAATGATCAGCTGGAAAACCCAGGGAACAGAACTCTATCAGCAATTACCGGATGATATGCGTCAATATTGGAAAGCTTGTGACCCCTTAAGAGAAATACCTGCTTCTTCCATTAGTGATACTGAGCTACAAACGAATAAATTCTACCAAACCTGGAATCAACAAAGGAAAAACCAAGACGGCTGACATTTTTGTACCTTTGCGTTCATTAAACGAGGTAATCTTCAATAGTGTCAGAGAAAACAAACTTCATCGATTATATCCGCATCTTTTGTCGCAGTGGTCACGGTGGCGCCGGTGCCAAGCATTTCATGCGTAATAAACTCACTGCCAAGGGTGGTCCTGATGGTGGTGATGGCGGTCGCGGTGGTCATATCATCTTAAAGGGCAATGCTCAGATGTGGACATTACTGCATTTACGTTATTTCAAAAATGTATTGGCTGAGAACGGAGAACCCGGAAGTAAAAACAATTGTACCGGACATGATGGAAAAGATATCATCATTGAAGTGCCACTCGGAACTGTTGCCAGAGATGAAGAAACTGGTAAAATAGAAGCAGAAATACTTGAAGATGGACAACAGATTGTTTGGATGAAAGGTGGACGTGGTGGATTAGGTAACAGCAATTTTGCAACACCTACCAATCAAGTACCCGAACATGCTCAACCCGGAGAACCGGGTGTTGAAGGCTGGAAGAATCTGGAATTAAAAGTATTGGCAGATGTTGGATTGGTAGGTTTCCCCAATGCAGGAAAATCTACTTTATTGTCTGTCATCACAGCCGCTAAACCCAAAATTGCGAATTACGCCTTTACAACATTAACGCCTCAATTGGGCATGGTTGAATACCGTGATTCCAAATCATTCTGTATTGCAGATCTTCCGGGAATTATTGAAGGCGCTGCAGAAGGCAAAGGATTGGGACATCGTTTCCTAAGACATATTGAACGAAATGCAGTTTTACTTTTCTTAATTCCTGCAGATAGTGCTGATCATAAAAAAGAATTTGAGATACTCAGAAATGAATTAGAGCAATACAATCCTGAAATGCTTCAAAAAGATTTTATCATTGCCATCAGTAAAAGTGATATGCTGGATGATGAACTCAAAGAAGCCATCAGCAAAGAGCTTCCAAAAAATATTCCTCATTTATTCATCTCATCAGTAACACAAACCGGATTAACGGCATTGAAAGATGTGTTGTGGGATACTTTGAACAAACCCATTCCATCAAACTAACGATTGTTAATATATTGCATTTATAGATATCTTAACACCGCTTACCACAAATCATTTTTTAACAGGGGTTACCTTTTCTACCTTGCAGGTATTAAGGATATACGACAGGCAATCTGATGTACATCCTTGGACATAAAAGTCCAACCTGCTTCGCTTCTACGTTTTTGCTTTTACGAAATTTTTACTTGCACTACGAAGGTCTTTGATACCATTCAGAGACAGGTCATCTATTATTCAAAGTAAAAAAAACAACATCATGGAAAAGCAAACTATTCAATCTATTGTAAAAGGATTAGCACTGAGCACTGTCTTTGCAGTAGGAACATTATTCAACGCCACTGCAAACAATGCAGTGAATGGATCTGATGCAGCAGCAAAAGCTGAGATCAAGTATGCGGGTTCTTCAAAAGAGCAAGTATCATTCAACATCAAATTCAATAACCCTAGCGGTAAGAAATTTACGCTGTTGGTATTGGATGCAAAGGGTGATTTGTTCTTCAAAGAACATTACAATGCAAAGAATTTTGATAAGAGATTGGTATTGTCACAAGACGATGCAGATAAACTTACTTTCAGAATTCAGCAAGGAGAAGAAACTTTTAGTGAAAAGATCAATGTTTTCCTGAGTGAAACTGAATCAAGAAAAAATTCTGGTAAGTAATTCAGGTTATTAAGCAAGCGAGCCGCCTTTTTAGGCGGCTTTTTTGTGCACAGTATTGTTGAAAAAACAACTGTCGACTATACACCAAGGTCACTAACTTCACTGTATGCAGATGCAATGTTTGTTTTGTGGTCATTTGGTACAGATGGTGCATGTACACGGACATTACCAATGTCCGGTTTGTAATACCAATGCATTACCCTGTTGTGATGGGGACAACTGTAATACGAATCATTTACTCGCAGATACTACTACCATCCATCCAATTCTTAGCGAAACAAATACTGATAGAGACACACAATAAAAAAAGCCATCCACTTAGTGCGGATGGCTTATCAATATCATTCAGTGAAGTTACCCAGCCGCTTCCGACTGCATCATCTTACTTACTTTCTTACGCTCTTCTTCATTCAATACAGTCTTACGCATACGAATGCTTTTCGGAGTTACTTCAATACACTCATCTTGTTGAATATATTCCATACACTCTTCCAATGTAAACTGCAACTTCGGAGTAATACGAACACTGTCATCGCTACCGCTTGCACGGTGGTTGGTCAATTTCTTCGCTTCTACCGCATTTACATTCAGATCTCCCGGCTTAATATGTTCCGCAATGATCTGTCCAACATATACTTCTTCTCCTGGATCAATAAAGAAGCTACCACGATCCTGTAACTTATCGATAGAATAAGCAGTCGTTACACCCTGAAACTTAGCGATCAATACACCATTGTTTCTTCCGGGGATTGGTCCCTTCCAAGGTTTGTATTCTAAGAAGCGGTGTGCCATTACAGCTTCACCTGCAGTATTGGTTAACATTTGAGAACGAAGACCAATCAATCCTCTGGAAGGAATTTCAAATTCAAGATGTTGCATCTCTCCCTTGCTTTCCATCACCAACATTTCACCCTTACGTTGAGTAACCAAATCAATCACTTTACCACTGTATTCACTTGGAACATCTACCACTAACACTTCATAAGGCTCACATTTCTTACCGTCAATATGTTTCACCAATACTTGTGGATTACCCACTGTTAATTCATATCCTTCACGACGCATGGTTTCTACCAATACACCCAAATGCAGGATACCACGACCATATACCAAGAAGCTATCTGCACTATCTGTATCTTCTACTCTCAATGCTAAGTTCTTCTCTGTTTCTTTCATCAAACGATCACGCAGGTGACGAGAGGTAACAAATTTACCTTCGCGACCAAAGAATGGTGAGTTATTGATGCTGAAAGTCATACTCATCGTTGGCTCATCCACACTAATGATTGGTAAAGCTTCCGGATTTTCTGCATCAGCAATGGTATCGCCGATATTGAAATCTTCTAAACCTACCACTGCGCAAAGGTCGCCAGACAGTACTTCTGTTACTTTACGCTTACCCATACCTTCAAATACATACAATTCTTTCACACGGCTCTTCTTGATAGAACCATCTGCTTGTACCAATGCAATCGGCTGGTTTTCTTTGATAGAACCACGGGTTACTTTTCCGATCGCAATACGACCAAGGAAAGAAGAGTAATCCAATGAAGTGATCTGTAATTGTAAAGTACCTTCATTTACTTTCGGTGCCGGTACATATTTAATAATACCATCCATCAATGGAAGGATATCTTCTGTTGGTGTTAAGCTATCATTGAACCAACCATTTTTACCACTACCATAGAAAGTAGGGAAATTCAGTTGTTCTTCTGTTGCATCCAAATTGAAGAATAATTCAAATACCGCATCATGTACTTCATCCGGACGACAATTTGGCTTGTCTACTTTATTAATCACTACGATTGGATGCAGGTTCAGTTGTAATGCTTTTTGCAGTACAAAACGAGTTTGGGGCATGGGGCCTTCAAAAGCATCCACCAATAAAATAACCCCATCGGCCATTTTCAAAACACGCTCCACTTCTCCACCAAAGTCACTGTGACCCGGTGTATCAATCACATTTATTTTAATGCCGTTATAGGTAACAGCAGCATTCTTACTAAAAATGGTGATTCCTCTTTCGCGTTCCAGATCATTGCTATCCATGATCAGATCGCCGGTTTCTTGATTGTCTCTGAATACCTTGGTAGCATGTAAAATCCTGTCTACCAGTGTTGTTTTGCCATGGTCAACGTGTGCAATAATGGCAATGTTTCTTATTTCCATGTAAAATTTTAAGGCTGCAAAGGTACGGCTTTATGACCGGAGGGCAAAGGATACATATAAACTTAACAACATATCTTAGCCGAAAGCATGCTAACTCTGTATAATTCAGTTAGAAATAAACAAAATACATTGTCGTATGTCTAGTCATAGAATGAAAAAAGCTGCTTTCTGGTTATTGGTTGCTTTTTACCTGTTCGCAGGAGCCAATCACTTTATTAACCCCTCATTTTATAGTGGATTGATTCCTCCTTACTTGCCTTGGCATGATCTTATTAATATAATATCGGGAATTGCAGAGATCATATTGGCTGGTTTATTACTACTACCACGTACAAGGCTGTTTGCTGCAAAAGGAATCATTGTTTTGTTGATTGCATTTATTCCGGCGCATATTTATTTTATACAGATCAACAGTTGTATTCCTAATGGACTCTGTGTGCCTCAATGGTTGGGGTGGGTTCGCTTGATCATTGTTCATCCATTATTAATAGCATGGGTATGGTGGTGCAGGAAATAAATATCAGTCAACTAGCTGTATCTTAACAGAAACATTTCACCCATGCGCATTATAAAAAGATTTCTGTTTATCATCGCCATACTTGCTATTGTTTATTTCGTAGGTCCACATCCTGAAAAGCCGGTGTATACCGCAACACTTCCTTCTATTCCTAATCATGCCGAATCATTGATAGAATATGTTAGCGCTATTGAAAGTAAACATCAAATAAAACCCGACAATGAAGCCAGAATTGTATGGAACAATGATTCTTTAAAAAACAAAACAGCATACGCCATTGTATACCTGCATGGATTTAGTGCCAGTCAGGAAGAAGGGAATCCTGTTCATCGGAATCTGGCGAAACAATTGGGTGCGAATTTATATTTATCCAGATTATCCGGACATGGTATTGATACGAGTGATGCATTGTTACACATGACTGCCACCAGTTTATGGGAAACAGCAAAAGAAGCATATGCCCTTGGGAAACAATTGGGTGATAAAGTCATACTCATGGGCACTTCAACAGGTGGTACGCTTGCATTACAGTTAGCAGCTACCTATCCGGAGATCGCAGGTTTGGTTTTATTATCTCCCAATATTGCTATTAATGATCCCAACGCATGGATCACCAATAACCCTTGGGGATTACAAATTGCCAGATTGGTAAAGGGCGGAAAGATGAATATTGTTCCGAACAAAACAGAAACCTATAAAAAATATTGGAATGATCAATACAGACTGGAAGCTGTAACAGAACTCGAAGAATTACTCGAGACCACAATGAACAAAGAAACATTCCAAAAAATAAAACAGCCAATACTTACCCTTTACTATTATAAAAATGAAAAAGAACAAGATCCTGTTGTAAAAGTGAGTGCCATGAAAAAAATGTTTGAACAAATCAGCACCCCCGCCTCACTCAAAAAAATGGTCCCCATCCCCAATGCAGGCAACCATGTACTCGGCTCACCTATTCAATCAAAAGATGTGGTGACGGTTGAGCGGGAAGCATTGTTGTTTTTGAAGGAAGTGGTTGGGGGGGGAAGATTGATGTCCATAGTCGATGGTCAATAGACTATAGTCCATAGCAAGAAAGTAAATAAAAATCTGTCCTATACTGATATTTTGTTTCTGCTATTTAGCTCCCAAAAACCATGGACTATCGACCATGGACCATGGACTACCCTCCACCCAATATTTTCCCTAACTTAGTCCGTTACAAACAAACGATTGCTTATGCCCCGGAGTAAAATAGCAGGTATTGGTATGTACGTACCTAAAAACGTCGTTACCAATCAAGATCTTACCAAGTATATGGAGACCAGTGATGAATGGATCCAGGAACGTACCGGTATCAAAGAAAGAAGATACGCTCACCGTACCGAAGAAACCACCACTACCATGGCTGTTGAAGCTGCTCGTATTGCCATCGAAAGAGCAGGTACGACAGCAGAAGAGATAGACTTTATTGTTTTTGCCACTTTATCACCTGATTATTATTTCCCGGGTTGTGGTGTGCTTTTACAAAGGGCTATGAAGATGAAAGAAATCGGTGCATTGGATGTTCGTAATCAGTGCAGTGGATTTGTGTATGCTTTGAGTGTTGCAGATCAATTTATCCAAACGGGCATGTATAAAAATATCCTTGTGGTAGGAAGTGAGAAACATTCATTTGGTTTGGATTTCTCTACCCGAGGCAGGAATGTTTCTGTCATTTTTGGTGATGGTGCAGGTGCTGTGGTATTACAACCAACGGAAGACAAAGACCAAGGAATATTAAGCACGCATTTACATAGTGATGGAGAATCAGCAGAAATTCTAGCCATGTACAATCCCGGTACACATGCGAATTATTGGGGTACTAAAAACTATGCAGATTTTGATGATGCAGAAATTGCCCAAATGTTCATGAGCCACAAAATGATTGACAACGCTCAAAATTTCCCATTTATGGATGGTCCTTCAGTTTTTAAAAAAGCAGTTGTGAAGTTTCCTGAAGTAATTGTGGAAGCCTTAGCGAAAAATAATTATCGGCCTTCTGATATCAATATGCTCATTCCACACCAAGCCAATCTCAGGATCAGTCAATTTGTACAACAAAAACTAGGCTTACAGGATTCGCAGGTGTATAATAATATTCAACAGTACGGAAATACTACTGCAGCTTCCGTTCCCATTGCTTTATGTGAAGCCTGGGAAAAAGGGCTTATTAAAAATGGAGATCTCGTTTGTTTGGCAGCATTTGGCAGTGGTTTTACTTGGGCAAGCGCATTACTGAGATGGTAGTATGAACGCTTTAACAGGATTTTACAGAAAGAAAATGCAATATTGCAGCTGTTCAAACGACTGATCCTGAGAGCAAGTCACTATACATTCAACTAGGAGATGATGGAAAGAAAAATTGTGTACCTGGTAAATCCTATCTCGGGGACATCCAGAAAAGACGGGATCAAAAAATTAATAGAAAAAGAAAGCATTGATCGGGCAATCCCTTTTGAAATCATGCATACAAATGCTGGTGGACATTACCAGTTATTGCGTGAAAAAATCAGAGCAGAACATATTACAGATGTTGTAATTATTGGTGGTGATGGGACTGTAAATCAGGTTACCCAAGCCTTACAAGGATTACCTGTACGTTTTGGTATCATTCCATTAGGATCGGGTAATGGACTTGCATTGGCGGCGCGTATTCCTACCAAACCGGAATTAGCGCTATCACTCATCTTTGAAGGTAAATCAAGACCTATTGATGCTTTTATGGTGAACGAGCATTACTCCTGTATGCTCAGTGGTATAGGCTTTGATGCGCAGGTGGCTCATGATTTTGCCAGTAAAGCTTCAAGAGGTTTATTGACGTATACCCAACAAAGTATTATTAATTATTTCAGGGCCAATCCTTATCAATTTGAAATTAAGCTGGGCAATTTTTCTTTTTTCTCTGATGCTTTTTTTATCAGCATCGCCAACAGTAACCAGTTTGGAAATAATTTCAAAATAGCCCCACAAGCAAGTTTACATGATGGCATGCTTGATATTGTGATTGTTCAGAAAATGAATAAAGCCAAATTACCATTTGCTATTTTGAGACAAATACGAGGAAACAACAAACTACAGCAGTTGGTAGAAGACATGACGAAGAAAAATATTCTGTATTTCCAGACTTCTTCTATTACGATTCGAAATCTCAAACATGCGCCCTTACATATTGATGGGGAACCCAGGGAAACAGCAGATGAACTTAGCATTCATATCATGCCGAAGCACTTTGAGTTGATACAACCCGAATAGGATTATTTCAATAAAGCAGCTAATCTTTTAAACTCTTTTTGGTTATCAGTTGCTCCTAAAGCCAAAGTGATATCTCTTTTCTCAGACGCAGTTAGGTGAAAACTCAAACTGGCAGGTGCTTCTGTACGACTAGGCACATACTGGAAGCAAATGCGATGAAAATTATTACCATAGGCTTCTGCGCTGAATTCCAGTTGATCATGTTGGTAATAATCTTGTAGTTTGAACCAGTTATTCTGTAAGATCAAAAATGGCTTGGTAAATGTGCTGATCAAACTTCCCCCTTCTAATGGTCTATCCCAGTCGCTTAAACTCCTGTCGCGCAACTGAAGCAAAATCACTTTACTTGTGTTTTCACGTAGCCAGTCCTTGAATACATCCATAAAGCGCAAAGAAGATTCTTGTCCGAAATTATCTCTTAATCCCGCATCCATCACGTCAATCACCGGGTTGGTAGGTAACCAAACATTTGGAAGCACATACGGGAATGTGGCATTCATGCGCAGTGCAGAAAGAATTCCAATATTGGTAGCATCCTGTTGCGCCAGATAACTATGAAAATCGATGGCATCGGCATCCATGATATTGATCTTATTGGTATCAGTGATAGGGCGCATCATAAAGCGAGCCGGATGTGTGGCCATCAAAAGTTTTCTGCCATCTCTCGTGATCACTGCATTGAAAAACATCATCGGTATTTCAGCATTGGCTTCGGGCTTTTGGTAATCATTTAGTGTTTTATTGAGATAGCCCCTGGTATTTTCATTCAGCTTCTGCTCAAAAGCATAGCCCCGATCTTTGGTGTAACGATATCCATGCGCTTGAAAAGGTTTTGCAGGACCAATCAAATCTCTGGTTATAAAAGAAGAGAATAAAGGGTTTAATAAGTCACGAGAGATATCCTTCAAATATTGTTGATCCTGAAGATTGATGGATTCTCCTTGTTGCTTTCTGTAATACAACTCTCTGAAATAAGCAGCGCCCAACATTCCACCTGATGCCCCACTGATCAGAAAAGTTTGTTGCATCAATTTACCACCCATCATGCTATCAAGCGATTGTAGTGCACTCATTGTAAACGTGGCACTTCTGATACCCCCACCACTGGTATTGATCAAGATCATGACCGGCTTCGGAGATCCTTGTGTGGCTTTCCATTTATTCAGAATATTAATATAGACCTGTTTGTCAGCAAGCATATTACTATCACTAGCCAATTGCATGATAGATTCACGCGTATATCCAGGTTTTGTTTCTTTTTGATCATAACTCAATCCATAAGCTTTATTCCGAAGATCAATGAATTCATTTTGATACAGCCAGTTCACACCTAAGTATATCAATACAACCAATGGTATACTCCAACTATGCAGGAAAGTAGAAATGGCTCCTGCACCTGCAATTAAAATGGCAAAAAAAATAGTGATACTTGCAGCAGCGGGTAATTGAAATAATCGTGTGTCTGAGATATATCCTGTACTAATCAAAAATACAAAAGCAATGGTAATGGCTATCACTGCAGCAAAATGGTGACGCTTAAATACGGAATCGAGGAAGTCCTGACTGTAATGTCTTACATCTCTAGGTTTTCTTAACCCAAATCGCGCACTAAAAAACCATTCCACACGAAGTTCAGGTTTGGGTTTTGGTAAAGGATTGTTTTTTGAAGCCAATGCATAATGTACGTTGGCGGTATCAATAACCGTTGCCATACTTCTGTAAATGGTTTTATCGGCACCAAAAAAATATACAAAAGCAATGAATATCGATAAAACCAATCCCCCTGTAAAGCCCAATACCATCCACAATATGGCTTTTGTTTCAAATAATTCCTGATACCGGGCATAATCAATGGCTTTATTGAAATAGAATATCAGAAATAAAATAGGCAGTGCGGCATTATTGATGCAGTACTTTAAAAATGGTTGTGCAGTTGTAGCCAGAAAACGAAAGTATTTACTGAATAAAATGAAAGTGGTAATATTCCAACTCATGATAAAGATACCCACAGCAAAACCCACAATGGCGGTGCTTAGTGCAGTGATTTTTCCAAAATATTCAGGTCCCAGAAACAAAGAATCAGCCCCAAACGCACGCATAAAGCCACCGCCCACAGTAGAAAATAAGATGTACCAAAAGACAAGAAATACTTGGTATTTACGAAAATGAAGCAACAGCAACTGTACGGGAAAAGAGAACCAAAAACCTATTACGTATAGCTTCAATTTTTCCATTGGACATGCATTATGATGGATCACAGCATGGCAATCGCATCGTTGTTCAGACTGACTTTCTTTTTGCCCGGATCACATAGAGGGTAAACACCAATGATAGTAACAAACACATCCCGGTAAGTTGATGTAATTGTGCCATCCATTCAAATGCACCCCATTGTCCGGGTATTATCCCTGTGCTGGTCAAGATACTAAAAATCCCCAGCAGAACCTGAAGACCAGTAAGTATTAACGGCATCATTCTAATTCGATAAAACAATGGAGTACCCTTGGTTTTCCAAAGTTGGATAGACCAAATGATCATCATGATCAATAATACATAGGCGATTCCTCTATGTATAAAATGCACCAATATTTTATTATCGATAAAATTCAATAAGAATGGTTGATGAGAAAATAAACTTGAAGGAACCCATTCTCCATTAATGGTAGGCCAAGTAGCTGCTACATTGGCAGCTTTATGTCCGGCCATTAATGCTCCATACAATAATTGAATGATCAAAACTGCAACCATTAACAAATTTGTTTTACGCAGTGCTGGACTTTGTATCAATTGATCTTCTTTAACCAGCAATTTCAAGGCAAACCAAAAAGTATAACACAGCAAACCCAATGCAAAAATAAAATGTAAAGCGAGTCTAGTAGGTTTCACATAAACAGCATCGCCGGTTAATCCGCTAGCAACCATGATCCAGCCCACAGCGCCTTGCAGTATGCCTAAAACAAAGAGCATGATCAAAGGTTGGATCATTTCTTTTTTGAAATGTTTGCGAATGATAAACCAGATAAACCCACCTGCAAAAACCAATCCAATCAATCTGGCCCATAAACGATGAAACCATTCCCAGAAAAAAATGAATTTGAAATCATCCAATGTAAATTCAAAATTCAACAATTGGAATTGCGGGGTTTGTCGATACTTATCAAATTCTACCAGCCAAGCCTGTTCATTCAGTGGCGGTAAAGTACCGGTGATGACTTCCCATTCTGTAATCGATAAACCGCTACCCGTTAAACGGGTGATACCTCCCAAAGCCACTTGAATAACGGTCATAATCACACCTAGTAGTAACCATCTTGCCACCAACTTCGAAGAATACTGATTTCCCTGCTCCATAATATCCGGCTTGAATGAGTAGCAAATTTACCGCCTTCATAAAAGGAAGCCTTATTTTGTGCATGGTATTTTATCATTATCCGGAACTTTGTTCAATTTTTAGCAAATGCTACAGTCCTTCTTTCAAACCCAAGTAACAGAAGCCGGTTGCGATGAAGCCGGAAGGGGGTGTTATGCCGGACCCGTTTTTGCTGCAGCTGTGATACTTCCTAAAGATTTTCATCATCCGATATTGAATGACAGTAAACAATTGAATGAAAAACAAAGAGAAGCTTTACGTCCTATTATTGAAAAGGAAGCCATGGGCTGGGCAGTTGCTGCTGTGGGTGTTGCAGAAATCGATAAGATCAATATTTTAAAAGCATCATGGAAAGCCATGCATCTTGCTATTGCACAGTTACAATTATTACCCGAATTATTATTAATCGACGGCAATCGATTTACACCTTTCAAAAATATTTCACATCACTGCATTGTAAAAGGCGATGGCATTTATGCGTCAATTGCTGCTGCAAGTGTGTTGGCTAAAACGCACAGAGATGAATATATGTTGACACTGCATCAACAATATCCGCAATATGGATGGCGTAATAACAAAGGATATGGAACTGCTGAACATCGAAAAGCCATAGCGCAATATGGACTTTGTGAACATCACAGAAAAAGCTTTAATATTCTGCCGCAACAATTAGAGCTAAAATTATAAAGCCTTATTCACTCCATTCACCTGCGCCTTCTCGTATAACTTCATAAGTATCTTGTGTGCAATCAATAACAGTAGAAGGCACCATGCCTCCTATTCCGCCATCAACAACAATATCAACCAACTTGCCAAATTTTTCATACATGATTTCCGGGTCTGTATATTCCTCTACCATATCACCCGGTAATGAAGCAGATAAGATGGGATGACGAAGTTCTTTGACGATGTGTCTGGCAATATTGTTATTGGGCACACGTAACCCGATGGTGCTCTTTTTACTCTGTAAGATTTTGGGTACTTCCTTACTCGCAGGAAGAATAAAAGTATAGGGACCGGGCAGATAATGTTTTAATAATCGGTATAAAGGGGTTGAGATACTTTTGGTGTATTGACTCAAATCACTCAGGTCATAACAAACAAAACTCAGTTGAGCTTTATTGGGATCTACTTGTTTGATACGAGCGATTCTTTCTACTGCTTTATGCTGAAAAATATCACAACCTAGACCATAAATGGTATCTGTAGGGTAAATAATAACCCCTCCTGAGAGCAGACACTCGGCAATAGTCCGAAGATGTCTTGGATTGGGATTATCGGGATGAACCTGCAGCAGCATTATTAAATATATAGCCAATTCATGAAAAATGGAAACTTCTATCATTTGTTGATTAAGCTTTTATTAACAAGCCATTCAACTTATTTTTGCGAAAAAGAGCAAAATGCGTTTATCGGAAGTAGATATTGTGGATACCATCACACCGGCAGATTTTAAAGCGCATTATTATCTTCCTAAACGTCCACTCGTTATTCGAGACCTTGCTAAATCTTGGCCGGCATATGATAAATGGAACTGGGATTATTTTAAAACACTGGTAGGTGACAAAAAAGTAGGTCTGTATAACAATATCAAAAGCGATGCTTATACACCCATCAATACTGCTGATGATTATAAAACTTTTGGTGACTATATCGATATGATTCGAACCGGACCTGCTGCATGGCGTATCTTTCTCTTCAATATTTTTGAGCATGCGCCACAGCTTACCAAAGATTTTACCTGGCCGGATGAACTGATGAGCGGCTTTGTAAAAAGGTATCCTATGCTTTTTGTAGGTGGTGCTACAAGTATTACGCACATGCACTTTGATATCGATATGAGCCATATCCTGCATACACAATTTGTAGGTAGAAAGAAAGTATTACTATTTCCATTTGAAGAACAGTATAAACTTTACCGCAAACCCTTTGAAGTATTGAGTCTGGCAGACTTCAGCCATTATCACCATCAAAACGGATCACCGGATTATGATCAGTTTCCTGCATTAAAACTGGCACAAGGATTTGATGTAACACTGGAGCATGGAGATACTTTATTTATGCCTGCCGGGTATTGGCATCATATGGAATATTTAGACAGCGGATTTGCGATGAGTTTAAGAGCCATGCAATCATCTGCTTCCGGAAAACTAAAAGGTGTATGGAATTTATTCGGCATGCGCAATATTGATACTTTGATGAAAAAAACAGTTCCCCATCCTTGGTATCACTGGAAGAAGAAAAAGGTATTTGAACATGCAGAAAAAGCGTTAAGAAAAGAAGGATAAAATTTATTCTAAAAGAAAAAGGCGGCCTTGTGCCGCCTTTTTCACTTGTAACCCCTAATGAAAACTGAATACGAGAAAATCTACCGGCATTGCTGCCGTTCATCTTCTCTACCCGCAGTAAATGTAGGATAGTCAGTAGGAAAATCCAACGTAGAAAACACCCAAAATAATAGGGTGTTTTCACTGAAAAGAATACGGTGAAAATCCCAGGCATTAATTCCGGAGATAAACAGAGATTTGCAATCCAAAAAAGCGTAATTTTCTAAACTGAAACTACATATACTAATGTATATGGCTAATTCCCGCTGTGTTAATTGTTCGATATATGACTAAAATTGCCCTTGTTGATGATCATGTTTTGTTAAGGAACGGGCTTGCCTCATTGATCAATTCGTTTAGTGGTTATACTGTTTTGTTTGAGGCAAATAGCGGTAAACACATGATCGAGTTGATTGACGCAAATAACTTACCTGATGTTGTTTTGCTGGATATTACTATGCCTGATATGAATGGCTATGAAACCGCACTCTGGCTCACTACTCATCACCCACAAGTAAAAATCCTTGCACTTACCATGCTGAATGATGAGCGTTCCATCATACGCATGTTTAAAAATGGAGCGAAAGGATATCTGCTAAAAGACAGCAAACCTCAGGAGTTAAAAGCTGCATTGGATGGTATCGTTACCAAAGGTGTATACCTCAATAAACTGATGTGTGATAATATCATGCATACCATGAAGACCTCTCCGGAAGAAGATGCTGAAATTACCAAGTTCACAGAACTTACAGACCAGGAAAAAGAATTTCTGGGATGGGCTTGCACCGATAAATCTTATCGTGAAATCGCAGAGCTCATGGGTACCAGCCTCAAAACCGTTGATGAAACAAGAGATACCCTCTTTCAAAAATTACAAACCGCTACAAGGGTGGGGCTGGCTTTGTTTGCTATTAAACATGATATTGCCAGATTATAATTAAGGTCTCAGTTCGATGATGTTGATAAAGAAAAAGCTCCGATCTAAATATCGGAGCTTTTCTATTATGCATGCATGCAAGAAGATCAAACAATCTCCCATACTTCTTTACCACGTAATAATTTATCCAAATCACCTTTGCCTTTTGTAGCGATGATCTCTTCTATCTGCATAGCCATCACATCCTCATAACAAGCTCTATCTGTTTCAAAGAATACACCAAAAGGTCTGGGAAAATGAGTGCCTTGTTGATTAGGATTATCAAACATTCGAATCAATACCTGTGCTTTATAAAAGTCACGCTCATCATGAATCCATAAATCATCTATGCTATGTGAACCATCAGTAAGGTCTACCACTACCGGCTTCATACCATCCAACTTAATACCTTTTTGTTGATTGGCACCATATACCAAAGGTTTACCCTGCTCTAGGAACAAAGCTTCATCCATTTTACTACCTTTTTCGGTAAAGACCTCAAAAGCACCATCATTGAAGATGTTACAATTCTGATAAATTTCTAGTAAAGAAGCTCCCTTGTGCTGATGGGCACGTGTAAGCATAGTTTGTAAATGCTTGGGATCACGATCCATACTACGTGCAATAAAGCTAGCGTCTGCTCCCATGGCCAAAGCCAATGGATTGAATGGATGATCAATGCTTCCGAAAGGTGTACTCTTGGTTATTTTTTGTTCTTCAGAAGTAGGAGAATATTGTCCCTTGGTTAATCCATAAATCTGGTTATTGAACAATAAAATATTGACATCAAAATTTCTTCTCAATAAATGGATGGTATGATTACCACCAATACTCAACCCATCCCCATCACCGGTAACAATCCAAACACTGAGTTCAGGTCTGGTGGCTTTCAATCCACTGGCAATGGCTGTTGCCCTTCCATGAATCGAATGCATACCATAGGTGTTCATATAATATGGGAAACGACTGCTACATCCAATACCGCTGATGATCACGATATTTTCTTTGGGCACTCCAATTCCCGGCATGATCTTTTGCACTTGTGCTAAGATGGAATAATCTCCACAACCCGGACACCAACGCACTTCCTGATCTGTTGCAAAATCTTTGGCTGTTAAGGTTGAGGGAGTATTTGTAGTTGTTGTTGACATTCAGATCTATAATTATGTGATCAGATAAATGGCTCTATAAAGTTCTGGAACTTTTAAGACACAGTTCCTATTAATTCTTCCCAATATTCAGCAGCTCTTCTGGTATGCGGAATTACAATAGTGCCGCCTACAATATTCGCCACTGCAAATATCTCATACATTTCGTCTGTATTCACACCTAATTCATGACATTTTCCCAAATGGTATTTAATGCAATCATCGCAACGCAATACCATACTGGCTACCAATCCTAACATCTCTTTGGTCTTTTTATCCAATGCCCCTTCATCATATGTATTGGTATCCAAATTCCATAGTCGCTTCATCACCAAATTATTCTTACTCAGAATCACCTCATTCATTTTCTCCCTGTAATCATTGAACTCTTGCACCAGTTTACCCATTTTTCATTGTTTTAGGCTGTAAAAGTACGAAAGCGCATGTCATTTATTTGTACTTTAAATCCCTCAAATCAACACCATGAAGCATTTATTTGTTTGGATCAGCCTTTGTCTGGTTCAATTTGTGATCGCTCAAAACGGCAGCGAGACCATCAAAGTAACCGATATGTTGAAGATTCAGCAGGTTGGAAATGTAAATGTGAGCCCTGATGGCAGTAAAACACTGTTTACAGTTACCAGTATTGAACCCGATGGTGATACCAAATGGGAATACCGGTACATCAACAAACTCTATCTCCTTCAAAATGATGGATCGGGCAGCATCCGCCAGTTAACCAGTCAGCCTGCCGGACAGCCGGTTTGGAGTCCGGATAGCAAGCAACTACTTTTTGTAAGAGCTGCGGAGGGCAGACCCCAATTATTCCTTTTATCTATGGAAGGGGGTGAACCGATACAATTAACCAAATTCCGCTACGGCGTTGGTAATCCGAAATGGAGTCCGGATGGAAAAAAGATCCTTTTCTCTGCGAATATTCGACTAGAACAATTGGTGAATGATGAAGAACTCAATCCGGGTAAAAAACCTCCTGTTTGGTCATTGGAAAAACCAGGATTTCCCAATAATGAACACCTGCTCAATAGCAATGCAAAAGCAGACCCCGATGGTTCTACTGAAGAAATTAGGGCTTACTTGAATTTGAATGCTACAGCACAAAAAGCCAAAGTATTCAATAAACTTAACTTTCAGCAAGAAGCCACCACCTCTCCTGAATTGGCTTTTAATCATTTCTTCATCATGGATGCCAGTCCGAATGCAGTTCCCAAAGCCATTACCCATGGATTCAATCGCTTTGGCAGTGCTGATTTTTCACCCGATGGGAAGCAATTGATCCTAACCGGAAACGCTATATTAAATCAACATCCTGATCGAGAATTGGAAGGACATATTTACTTGTGTAATACAGATGGTGGTAATTTAAAAAAGATTTTGGGTGAAGACGGCAAGAATTACAATAATCCTGTGATATCCCCTTCAGGAAAATGGCTTGCTTTTCAATTTGGCAATACTTCTTTTGTGAGTATTCCTTCACTGGCAATTATGCCGCTCAATGGCACTGCAAAGGATATCGTCATCATCCCCTTTGACAGAAACAAGGGTGGTATTACCTGGAGTAAAGATGAACAGTCATTATATTTCACAGCCCAAAGTAATGGTGGTGCTCCATTGTATCGTGCAGATATAAAAAATCGTCAGGTAACTGCGCTCTGCTCTTTTGATGCCGGTATCAGCAGTTTTGATTTGCGTGGTAATCAGATCATATATACCAAAACACAGGTCAGCAATCCATCAGAACTCTACCGTGCTGATTTGAATATGAAGAATGAAGAGCGACTCACTGCTTTTAACCATGAATGGTTGCAACAGAAAAAACTCAGTTTCCCAGAAAAAGCATCTTTCGTGAATGAGAAAGGCATGACAGTAGAATATTGGGTTATGAAACCTACCAATTATGAACCCGGAGAAAAATATCCCACTATTCTGAATATTCATGGCGGTCCCTCTGCGATGTGGGGACCCGGTGAAAATTCCATGTGGCATGAATTCCAATATTATGCTGCAAAAGGGTATGTGGTCATATATGGAAATCCGAGAGGTTCCGGTGGATATGGATTGGACTTTTTACGAGGAAACATCAATGACTGGGGTGCCGGACCCACTTCTGATGTGTTGACTTATCTTGATAAGGCAGGTGCAGATGGTTTTATTGATACCAGTAGATTGGCAGTCACCGGTGGTTCTTATGCCGGTTATTTAGTAGCATGGATCATTGCACATGATCAACGTTTCAAAGCGGCTTGTGCACAAAGAGGTGTATATGAACTAGGTACTTTCTTTGGTGAAGGCAATGCCTGGAGATTGGTTCCGAACTATTTTGGTGGCTATCCTTGGGAGGAAAAAGTAGTTCCGATTTTGAAAAGAGAATCACCGATCAATTATGTAGATCAAATCAAGACTCCATTTATTATTTTTCATGGAGAGAATGATTTACGTACCGGTGTGATTCAAAGTGAAATGCTGTATAAAAGTTTAAAAGTACTCGGCAGAACGGTTGAATACGTTCGCCACCCCGGTGGAACCCATGAATTAACGAGAAGTGGTAATAACAGACAAAGAATTGATCAGATGTTGAGAACGATTGAATTCTTTGATCGATTTATCAAACATTAAATCTACTCTTAGCAAAACCTCTACGCTCTTTTTTCTTTGCGGTTAACGAACGCAACAAAGATGACGCAGAGGTTTTGCCATTCTATTATTTTAATGTTTTCAACCAGTCCACCAATCCCAAATGAATTTTTTTCACCACATCATCATGAAATTTCGGAGTGATGATTTTCTTTTCATCTGATTCATTACTTAAAAAAGCAATTTCTACCAACGCATTCGGAAAATTAGTAGGTGAATTAAGCGCGAAATTGAAACTTCCTACATTACCGAATTCATTGAGTTTTAATTCAAGCATTCGTTTTAATATAGTATTGGTAAGTGGTCTGAATCCGATATGTTTATAATAAGTACTGGCTCCACTTACATTGTTATTGGAACTGGAGTTCAGATGTAGACTGATTAATACATCCGGATTTTGTTCTTGCAACCAAAGAATACGGTCTTTATTATCGAATGTGGTATCATTGGTTCGGGTCATGATAATCTGCTTCACCCCTTTTGTTTTCAGGTATTTCTGAAGTGCTTTTGCAAAACGAAGGGTATATACTTTCTCGGATGCTTTTGCTTTGATTCCCGTGGCTCCGGTATTGGTTCCACCATGTCCGGCATCAATGGCTATTTTTAATTTCCGAATATCGAGAAGGGAAGGTTGTCTTTTAACTTTTACCATCAATGCTCTTCCATTGTATGCAATGCTATACCCCCAATGTTGTTTGTGTTGCAATTCAATGGTGAGTCGGAATACATCATCTTCTATTTGATGATAGTAAACATTTTTCACTTCTTTTAATGATTTCAACTGTGTGATCCAGTTTGTATTACTCTGTATCCCATAAATGTCTACCACAATTTTAGACGGATTGATTTCCATCCAACTTTTATACGGAAGTTTTTCTTCCATGATCAGACTGATATAGTCATAAGCTGAATCACCCTTGGCACTGATAGATCCGGTAACATACCAAGGTTTTAATTTATTCAGACTGTCGGTCTTTACATACTGTTGCTCAATATATGCCTGATGAAATTTTGACAACTGAACTAAGTACATGCCTTTCACAGTATCCACCACACGTAAAGCAATATTTGAATCGATATAGCCCATTTTAGCGCCACCCAAGCGGTCTTCACCTAAACCATAGGCCAATGCAGGCAGCTTTCCGGTAGACCTTCCGATCCAAGGTTCATACAAACGCGTTTGTGTCATTCCTTGCAAACAAACAATCATTAAAAGCAATAAAAGAGAATGTTTCATTGGATCAAGTTAATATAAATCCAAACAAAAAGGCCTCACTGCTTTTGAACAGTGAGACCTTTGTTTGAGCAAGCAACCGTAAAACAAAAACCAAATATGTAAAATCTTTGTGAAAAACGGTAATTTTTTGCCAATTTTTTTCTTAGAAGTGATACCCATTATCTGCCACCAGCTTTTCACATATCCTACGGCGGGCATCCTTGGTATTAAAGGGTTCTACCTTGGTGAAACGCTTTAAGCCAATATGCATCATTTTTAATTCATCTCCATCTGCAAAACTATTCAAGGCATCTTTTCCTGATTTGTTGATACGATCTGCCGCATCATACAGGTAAGTGCGCATGATATCTGCCTGCAATTTAACTGCAGCTTCCCCTTTTTGCTCAGCGAGTTTCATCACACGTAATAAAGCACTTTCAGCATTGTAGGTTTCTATCGCCATATCAGCAATATTCATCAATACTTCCTGTTCTTTTTCCAGTTGCATCATCAGCTTTTGTACAGCTGCTCCAGCTACCATCAGAATGGCTTTTTTGAAGTTGGCAATGTATTTCAGCTCTTTTGCAAACGCACCTTCTTCTTCTGCCCCAAAGTCAGGAATACTCATCAGTTCTTTCTGAACAGCCATGGCCGGACCCATTAAATCTAGCTTACCTTTCATGGCACGCTTCAGTACCATATCTACTGTTAATAAACGATTGATCTCATTGGTCCCTTCGTAAATGCGGTTGATACGACTATCACGATAAGCTTTTGAGATCATGTATTCGTCACTAAAACCATTACCCCCGTGTATTTGAACACCTTCATCCACTACATAATCCAATACTTCACTTCCGTACACTTTCAACATCGCACATTCAATAGCATATTCTTCAGCAGCCCCAAGTAATGCTTCAGCAAAGCTCTTACCGCTGTTCATCAGTTCATGTTCTTTATCATCAATCCATTTAGAAGCACGATACAAGGCACTTTCACACACCCACATACGAATGGCCATTTCAGCCATTTTATGTTTGATCGCACCAAACTTCGCGATGGGTAATTTAAACTGTTCACGTGTGATAGCATATTGAATAGATGTGGTAGCCGCACGCTTAGATCCACCCAAAGCAGCTGCACAAAGTTTTAATCTACCAATATTTAAAATATTAAAAGCAATCACATGGCCTCTGCCAATTTCACCTAGAACATTTTCAACCGGCACTTTACAATCCTGAAAATACAATTGCACAGTAGAAGATCCTTTGATACCCATTTTATGTTCTTCAGGCCCTTGCGTGAACCCCTCAAAGCCTCGCTCTACAATGAATCCAGTGAACTTATCTCCATCGATCTTGGCGAAAACAGTATATACGTCTGCAAAACCACCATTGGTGATCCAGCATTTTTGTCCGTTCAGGATATAGTATTTACCATCATCACTCAACTTGGCTGTTGTCTTAGCACCAAGTGCATCGCTACCGCTATTGGGTTCTGTTAAACCATAAGCTCCTTTCCACTCACCACTGGCAAGTTTGGGAATATATTTTTGTTTCTGCTCTTCTGTACCGAAATATAAGATCGGTAATGAACCAATACCGGTATGTGCCGCAACTGCCACAGAAAAAGAATGTCCGCCACCCAGTCCTTCATTTACAATGGTAGACGTAATAAAATCTTTTCCCAATCCACCATATTGTTCCGGAAAGGAAGTAGAGAGTAATCCTTGCTCGCCTGCTTTTTCCAATAGAGAAGGCATTAAGCCCGTCTCGAGTTTATCAATTCTTTCCACGATAGGAAGCACTTCAGCATCGAGAAACTGAGTACACATATCCATGACCATGCGTTGCTCTTCATTGAAATCCTCCGGTATGAAGGTTTCGAAGTGATTGCTCTCTTTAATGAGCCACTCACCACCCAACAGGGCTTTCGATTGTTTTGTTGTTTCCATGGGAAGACAGTTTTAATTTATTATTGAGTCCATGGTCTATGGTCCATGGACCATGGACTATGTAAGATTATCATACACCCTTTGAAACACAGACTTCACCGTTTCAATTTCCTCTTTATTCACACCTATCAATGCCTCATTCATGGTTTGATTGGCGAGATCAATCGTGATGTCTTGTAATGCTTTGGCAGCATCCGTTAAGCAAACCAGATTGATTCTTCTGTCTTCTTTCGATGCGGTTCTTTTTACCAGCTTTTGTTTCTCCAGGTTATCAATCAGTCTGGTGATACTGGGTTTATCACGAAAAGTTCGGTTACACAATTCCTGCTGACTCAAACAATCTTCTTTCCATAAGTGATACAATACACTCCATTGTTCGATTGTGATCTCCAGTCCTGCCTGTCTAAAATTCTTTTGTAATCTTCTGGCAACAGCTGTAGAAGCCATCCCATTGATTACACTGTATAATTCCCCTCTTTTAAATTGGTTGTTTGGCATATAGTTAGTTATGCAACTATTTTCAAAGTAAATTCGTTTCTTTGATATTGCCAAGAATAAAACCTTAAAATTCCATTGGTGACATCGCATTTTATCAGCTACCGCCAATCGCAGATTCATTACCATCGTTTTGGGTCCGGATCTAGCTATATCTGCTGTTTTCATGGGTATGGGGAGGATGGCAGTAAATTCGAGCTTTTTGAAAGGGAATTAGGTGCTTCATACACCTTGATTTCCATTGATTTACCTTTCCATGGACAAACGGTCTGGAATGAAGGGCTGTTGCTGAAACCTGCCGAATTACTCGAGATCATCAACAACATTATTCCCAAAGAAAAACCCATTGTACTCATGGGATACAGCATGGGTGGTAGGGTGTGCTTACAATTACTAGCTTCCTTTCCCGATCGATTTCATCAACTGGTATTGATGGCACCGGATGGATTACATAAAAACCCTTGGCAAAAACTAGCGACACAAACATGGATCGGGAATCGGTTATTTGCTTTCTCCATGTGTTATCCCGGGTGGATGTTTGTATTGATGCGTTTAGCAGGCTCGCTGGGTTTGTTCAATAAAAGTATCATTCGTTTTGTGCATCATTATTTGGATCATGAGCAGAAAAGAAAAATATTATACCAACGATGGACCACCATGCGCTTGTTCCGTCCATCATTCGCAGGTCTGAAAAAAATAATCAGTGATCATAAAATACCTGTTCGTCTCATTTTTGGCAAGTATGATCGTGTAATACTGGCTAGCCATGGATATCGTTTGCAAAAAGGAATTGATAGGTGGGTAAGTGTTACCGAATTATCAGCAGGGCATCATTTGTTACAAGAAAAGTATAAGAATGATCTATTGAAAGCTTCACAACTATAAAACCTGAGTGAAGTTGCAAATACTTACCAACAGCAAGTGCCCATAGTTCCATTTATTTAAGTTTCTTTGTTCTATGTATTTGGCTGCACTTCTATTGATCTCCATTTTGCTATTGGCTTATTGCATGCTGATTGTGCAATACAGAAAATGGTTTTCGAGATTGCAAATCTTTGAGCCTCCAAAAAATAGTAGTCTCATTACTTCATTTTCGGTGATCATTCCTGCTAGAAATGAGGCAGCAGGTATCGGTACTTGCTTGAAAAGTATTCTTCAACAATCTTATCCGAAAGCATTGTTCGATGTCATTGTAGTGAATGATCATTCTACTGATGCCACGGTTGAAATTGTTCAAGCGTTACAACAAACGCATGACAATCTGTATTTGATCAATCTTGCGGAACATGTAGATGCATCTTCCATCAATGCTTATAAAAAGAAAGCCATAGAATTGGCCATCAGTAAAAGTAAAACTGATTGGATCATTACCACAGATGCTGATTGTGAAATCCCTGAAAGATGGCTGGAATTGTATGATGCATACATACAAACAAATGATGCAGTATTCGTGGCAGGTCCGGTGATGTTCACCCATCAATCAGGTGTATTATCGCTTTTTCAGTTACTGGATTTTTTGAGTTTACAAGGTATTACTGCCGCTGCTGTATCGGCCGGATATCATACCATGTGTAATGGTGCTAATCTGGCTTATAAAAAAACAGTTTTTTATGAAGTTGGACAATTCAAAGGCATCGATCAAGTAGCTAGTGGTGATGATATGTTATTGATGTATAAGATCAAACAACAGTATCCAACACAATTGGGTTATTTGTTTCATCCGGCAGCCATCGTAGCCACTGCTCCTATGCATAGCTGGAAGGATTTTCTCAACCAGCGAATACGTTGGGCGAGTAAGGCGGATCGGTATGATGACAAATCGGTATTCCGAATACTTGCGTTGGTATATGCTGTCAATTTGGGTTTATTGGTATTACTACCGATCAATCTTTTCGTTGCAGGAGAAATTGCCCATTGGCTCACATTCATGCTGATCAAAACAACAGTTGAATTGTATTTCTTATGGTCGGTCAGCAAGTTTTATCAACACCGTGTTGCCTTATTGTATTTCCCATTGATGCAGCCTTTACATCTTTTGTATACGGTGATTGCAGGCTGGCTGGGTAAATTTGGTTCTTATCAGTGGAAGGGAAGATCGGTAAAATAAAGATCAGACCAGACTTTCTTTTTCTTCTTGAAGTTTCCCCTCTAATACAATCACAATTCCCAGGCATAGCCAAAATAAACTTCCAATCTTATCGGTTTCAATCATATCACTCATAAAATTGATGATACCGATCATTGCTAATATGGCACCCGTGGTTAATGCCACGGTTCTAAAGAAATAACTATGCAGTTGATGATATACTTTTTGGATTCTCCATAATATTAAAAAATACAAGGAGCAAAAAATCAATAATCCAATCAATCCCTGTTCCAATGCTGTCAAAAGAAAATAATTGTGTACCGTTGAATGTTCAGGATTATTACTGACCCAGGTTTCAAATCTCTTGACAGTGTAAGGTCTGTAATTGCTGTAAAAAGTAGATGGACCAAAACCTGTCAATGGACGTTCAGCAAACATACGGGCACCGGCTACCCAGCGATAAAATCGTTCCGCATTGGAAACATCTTTCAGCGCAATGGTAGCCGACATGTGTTGAGAGAAATCAGTATGAAAGATGGTTCTATCATGATCGGGTGCAAAACGAAAATAACGTTGATCGGTAGAGAGCCATACAGTTGAAATCAGTATAGTCAATAAAGCGGTAATAATTAGAGACCCAATCATTTTTTTTTTGATGATCAATACAGTAACCAGTCCACCCAGCAATGCAATCCATGCTCCTCTTGAATACGAAAAAATCAATGCGACGATGCCGATGGTCAGCATAATTTGTAGCCATTTTCTATACCTCTTGTTCTGTTTGATATGTTGGTATGCAGCATAGGCCACTGCGAGTAAGCAAACCAACATGGCTCCATAATTGACATGGTTTCTAAAAAAGGGAAACAAGTGGCGATTGATACTGGCAAAACTAAATCCACTCATCGCATGGCGTAGCAAAGTAATCAACACCACTCCGCCCATGGGTATCAATAGATAGAGCGTCAGCTTCTCCATATTACGAATGGAATTAAGCCATAAGGCGGGCAAGATGACAAAGGGAATGATGTACCAAACTTTCGCCAGTAAAAATTTAATGGAGAGCAATGGTTGTTCAGAATAGATACTGGTTATGCCAATCCAAAGTACATGAAACATTAATAAGAGAAACAAAGGATGACGCCATACTGTTTGAGGAAAATCATTGGGTTGATGCCACCAGCGAAGCAATACCAAACCGGTAAGGATCATCATAATAGGTTCATCCGGAAAATCAAGACCCAAGGATGAAGTGATATTGATTTCTGTAGACAAAGGAAGCAATGCCAACAATAACCAAAATAATTTTTCTGTATGATGAATCAAAAATTGAAATAAATAAGGCAATAGCAAATATCCAAAAGGAATCAGTAGTAACTTACTATCATGCCAGATCACTGAAGCAATGATGGCAGCTACAAACAGCAAGGATGCTGTGATAAAAAATCTACTATGACGGATAGGAAGCTGCATATTGAAATGCTAGTATCTTCTATCTTTCAATAATAAAAAAAGGATGGAAAAAAGAAACCCTGCCAAACCTGAAATCAAAACAATATTCAGTTTATCGGGTCGTTCCGCTTTAGCCGACGGCACTGCAGGCTCTAATATATAAAGTGCCGGTGGAACTGTTTCTCCCATCAGTTGAAAGGAAGCGGCTGTTTTTCGATATCGAGATAATTCCTCCAACAATGTCTCCATGTGTTTTTGCAACAAAATTTGTTGTGTAGGACTCGCTTTTGAAATACTGTCATTCAAAGACGCATATTGTTGTTCATTATGGGTGATGGAAGCATTCAGTTGAACAGTTGCTGTCTGATAATTGCTAAGCCAAATAGATGCTAACTTTTGTTGCACTATCGCGATCATAGCATTGATGATATCAGCCGACAATTGTCTGTCTTTTGTCCAACAGACTATACGCATTTGCCCTTGCTCTGTTCTTTGAAAAGAGATATCTTTTTTGAGTTTCAGTACTGCTTTTCGGCGAAGCAATGGTAGAGAATCATCATCTAGCCCGTAATAACGAATCAAATTGAATTGATCCACCAATTGATAATAAGTGGTATCCATATCAGCCACGCCTATGATACGATCCAGGTCATCACCGGAACCGAAATAAGAATAGAGCCCTTGAATATTTTCGTTGAATAACCTGGATTTATCTGTCAGTTGTGGGTTTGCGGCAATAATTCTGGCACCGGATCGAAAATATTTGGGAACCAATAGTACGGTTACAAAAGCTACCAGCATGGCAAACAATGTAAACAACAAAATGAAACGGGTATGTTTTTGTAATACCTGAATAGTATGGCGCATATTTAAACCGGATGTGGTCATAGTATCTGAAAATACAATTAAAAATTGATTCTATTCTAACTACCGGAAGGCAGTACCACTACATTTCTGTCCAGACTCTCTTCCAATGAAATAAATGTTTCTGTTCTTTCAATGCCTTTGATTTTTTGCAATTCATCGTGCAATACGTATCGCAACTCCTGAATGTCTTTACAAACAATTTCAGCGAACATGCTATAATTACCGGTGGTATAATTCAACCGAACGATTTGAGGTATTTTTTTCAACTCTTTGGCAACGGTATCATAGAGTGAACTTTTTTCAAGGTATACGCCAATAAAAGCAATGACGTCATATCCGAGAGATTTGAGGTCTATCGATAATTTTTTACCTTTCACTACTTTTAGTTCTTCCAATTTCTTGATGCGTACATGAATGGTACCGCCGGATACAAAGAGTTTCTTACCCAGATCGGCATAAGATATCTCGGCATTTTCCATCATTTCCTGTATGATCTGGTAGTCCAGTTTGTCAAGATTCAATTTGGCAGACATTATACGACTTGTTTTTAGATTAAATTCAATATAAAGTCAAAATTATTGAATAATATCTATATTTTAAAATTATTTATTGAAATTTATACAATGAATAGAGTCTTTGTATTAATATTGTGTTGTCAAACAATGACAAAGATCTTATATACTGTGGGGTGATGAAATTTCTGGCAGACATGCCCTCTTGTCTCGGGGGTGAGGATAACAGGACAAACGTAGTGTAGAGCCGGATCGGTAGCAATATCGGTTCGACCAGGGTCGACCACTGAACTTTGCGCTATAGCTAACTGCCTCGTGGAGGTTCGATCCCTCCCCCTACAGCAAAAGAGGCTGTATCAAAAGTCCGATACAGCCTCTTTTTATTCGGGTACCTGATGGAGAAAGTTTTCATTTAGGCGATTCTCAAAGCCTTCTTTTTACTTTTGAGACTTCCTCTTTTTTTATTTTTTTACTATTGTCTATTTTAATGCTTCTTTCACAAAAACCAGGCTTCGTGGCGTCATTATTGTGTGTCATAGGATAGCAAATAAACAAACCATGGAGCATTACACCTTACAAACCCGCTTTGTTACAACAGAATCAAAGGGTAATAACCTATTGAATATCCTTACCCGTTTGTACAATAAGATTGCCTATTTACACGGTTGTCATTTGTACATCATCAATCAGGATGCAGAAAACAGTGACCATATTTTGGTGACCGAATTATGGGATTCCCCCGAAAGTCACCAACAATCACAAAGTCTGCGTGATTTCCAAGAAGCCATCTCCCAAGCCACCCCTCTTCTAGCCATTGAACCCGAAAGAACAGTATTGAAGGCTGTGGCGGGGAAAGGGCTGTTATAATAAGCAACAAGAAATAAGGAACAGGAAACAAGGAAGCGACAAGCTGCAAGCCATTGCTGTCCGGTGAAAGTAAATTTTAAAAAAGAAAGGAGGC
>JAAXIF010000014.1 GCA_012270485.1 Sphingobacteriales bacterium
CCCCGCAAGATCACTGCCACCGCTGAAAACGGCGAGGTGCTCACCCGCAAGACAGCCCGCACCTACACCCACGCTGTCTATTTGGAGATCACCTATAGCGATGGGACTGTCGCCAACCAAAATGTCACCTGGGCCGGTCGTCCTGACCTGGCGGAGAAGGCTCTTGCACACACTCGCAGATGGTCCACTCGAGCCGAGCTGCAGGGCAGCGAGGTCTGCAATTGGGACCGAGAGAACCGCGTCTCTGTTGGCACTGGCATCTTCCGCGACAAGGTCCGCGCTATTGCTGTACCTGTTAACGCCTGATTACCTGGAGCAAATTTGATCATGACTCTTTCCGTATTGAACTGCACGCGCTGTGGGGGACTCGGGGAGGTTCCTCACTGGCGCAACGACGGCACCAAGGTGCAATGCACCTGCTGCGATGGTCGCGGCACCTTCGAGGCTCCGGACCTGGAGCAGCTCTGTGCTGCCATCAAAGGTCGCAAGCCCCGCACAGTGCGCAGCAAGCGTCCTGATGATCCACGGGCCTGGTTCCTGTGGCGCATGGTGCGCTTTCACACCGGCAAGGATGTCACCCTGCCGATGACGGCCACCATCGCCATTGAGGGTGATCCGTTCAAACCAACGCTCGATGCTGCGGCCAAGGTTATTGCTATGCACTTCACCGGCAAGGAGTCAATTGGCTCTGCACGCTGGCGGCATGCAATTCATGGCGAGAGTCCTGCAGACCTGGCGATTCTGAACACTCCTGTTACTGACGGTGACAAGCCCTTTGAAGAGCGCCTGGAGCTGGAATGATGCCTTCTCTTTCACCTTTTCAGCGCTCCCAATACATCATGGATGGTGGGGAGCATTGTCCTTTCTGTGGCTCTGGAGATATGACCTGGAGCATAGATGAATTTGTCATCGTTGAAGGCCGCACTGTTGTTGACCATAAATGTTCAAAATGCGCTAGCGAATGGACTGATGTTTTTCAGTTAGTTAATATCCTTGACCCTCTTGAACCTGAGGAGGACGAATAGCGCGGGACTCGCGGGCTGCTGGTTTAGCTCACATACGCGGGACCTGCGGGGCGGTGGTTTTATATACGCGGGACCTGCGGGGTGGTGGTTTTACACATATATACAAAGGTATATACAGAGGCAGATACAACATCTGCCTTTTTTGTGTGCGCCAAAAATATTTTTTTATTTTGTAAATTTTTGTAAATATTATAATATTTTTGCAATAATTTTTTTGATGTCAATTTGATATTTAGCTAAATGTAAAATAGAGCGAAAATAATTATTTTGATATCAATCTAACATTTAACTATTTTATATCGAGTTAGTCTGATTTATTTTTTTGATGTCAATTTGATATTTAACTATTTTATATCGAGTTAGTCTGATTTATTTCTTTGATGTCAATCTAACATCAACTGCCCTGCCAGGACAATCTGATTACTGTCCTTTGAATTCTGCCCTATGAGCGCTTGCGCCTCTATATTGGATTCAAGCGAGAGGCACTGAGCCGATCGCCCTAATTACCTTGATTCAGTTACCATGCAACGCTTTCTAGTTCGCTCTGCTGGCCTTGATGGCTGGCATTATCTCGGCTCACTCAGAACCGAAATCTGCCCCATCTCAAAGCCCGCACAGTTCCCCCAAAAGCAGCACAACAGGCGCAACGCTGAGCGACTCGCAGCGCTCAAAGGTCGCATTCTCTCCAGTAAGTTCATTGAACCTAAACTGTGTGCATTAAATGTTAACTTTGTCTGCGGTGATTTCTGATGCTAAATATTATTGAACGTAGGCAAGTTCTCTTGCCTGGAGAGAAGCCATTACCTAAACCACTAGTTCACACTTCAAAAAAACCTGTTCTTTTACCTATCATCAAAAAATGACTAAGCAAACTTACAACGGCTGGAAAAACTACGAGACGTGGAATGTAATCTTGTGGCTGCAAAATGATGAGGCTATGTATAAGTTAGCCTGTCAATATGTCAAGACTGCTAAACACTGCAAAATTAAATATATTTATGATTCTATGATTCCAGGGCTTGAGATTAATTTCTCTCAAATAACTCCTGACGGTGTTAGGTGGATGGATCCTAAAATCTGCACGGAAGAGGTTGATAAAATGCTGGCAGAATTGGCGTAATAAATTACAATTACTTTTTAACATTTTTCTCCTTTGTTTTATTATGCCTCTTCATCTTCCCCACAAACTAAAGACTTATCAAAAAAATCACACAATCCCATACACTGAGTTTTTCTCAAAAAATCCTAAAACTGATAAGAATCAGATTCCAACATATCCGCACCATATGTTGCCGTCTGACTTATCTGGGGTTATAAATGTATGCCCTGGTGCTGGTAATTGCAAGCGTACATGTTTACATTTTGCAGGCAATCCGGCTTATATGAGAGGCAAGAATGCTAAAAGGTTGCGCCAAACCATAGCATTTGCCGCTGACAATAACTTGTATTTGGAAACATTATTTCTGGCAATTTGCCGTGCAATATATAAACATCAGGGCGAAACAATTGCATTCAGGCTTAATGCAACCTCAGACATTATGTGGGAGAATCTAACATTTAACCTCTCGCCAGATGTTGCTGATTTTGCACAATATAAATTTGGAATTAAAGTTAACGCTGGAAAGCACAATAACATTTTGGAAGTGTTTCTTGATCACAATGTTGTATTTTACGATTACACTAAGTTAAAACGTAACTGGCAAAAATGTAGGGACTTGAACTATCATTTGACCGTAAGCTTTGACGGCCACGATAACATCAGGAATCATAAAATCGTTGCCGATGGTATCAAAAACGGTGTGAATGTTGCGGCTGCTTTTAACATTAAGAAGTCAGAACCCTTGCCAGAATTTATAAACTTGTGCGGATATCGGCTACCAGTTCTTGACGGCGATATCTCAGATTCTAGATTTGATGATGTTGCAGGTTGCGTAATTGGCTTGAGATTCAAGCAACCTAGGGGAACAATATACAGCAAAGAAGATATAGCTAATTTCTGCGTAATTTGATCAATCAAAATATACTTTCCCCAGGGCAATCCTGGGGATTTTTTTGTGCCTAACCTCAGGCAACTTTCGCTAACAATTAAGGCGAAACTAGTTATAATACTTAACATAAAACATTTGGGGCTAAGTAACACAAATAGTACATTTGTACTAGCGACTGGTCGGGTCCTTCGC
>JAAXIF010000106.1 GCA_012270485.1 Sphingobacteriales bacterium
TCAGCAGCAGTAGAAGTAACGCCATCTAAGATGTTTAGCTCTGCTGCGGTAGACGTTACGCCATCTAGGATATTAAGTTCAGCAGTAGTGCTTGTGATACCGTCCAGTACATTTAGTTCATCAGTAGTTACTGTAGCACCATCCAGAATCTCTAGTTCTGCTTCAGTAATAGTAGCAGCACCAATGGTAAATGAAGTACCAATGGTAGGTGTGTTAAGCGTAGGTGACGTAAGCGTCTTATTGGTTAGCGTTTGCGTACCAGTGAGCGTAGCTACAGTGCTGTCAATAGCAAAGGTTACAGCGTTAACAGAGCCGCTAGTGTCTACACCAGTGCCACCAGTAAACGTAAGAGTCTCTGAGTCTAAGTCAATGCTCAGGGCACCACCAGAGTCTGCTTGGAAGTCTAAGTCCTGTGCAGTTACCTGTGAGTCTACGTATGCTTTGACTGACTGCTGCGTAGGCACAAGCGTAGCACTGTCGGATGCCATGTTGTCTTCATCAACAAATGCAGTGATGTTAATAGTACCGTCAGAGATAGTCTCAAAAGTAGTGGTGCCAGTAAACGTAGGCCCAGCTATGTTTGCTTTAGTTGCTACAGCAGTTTGAATGTTAGTAAACTCTGTGTCAATTTCAGTTCCTTTAACAATCTTGCCAGAGTTACCTGAAGGTAAACTGTCCTTTGCTGCAAAGTTAGTTGTCTTTGTGTAATCACTCATTATACAAGTCTACCTATAATAGCTTCAGTATTTAATTCCTGCAACGAAACAGAAGCACCGTCTATGGTTGCCTCTAGTCCAATCGTTGCTACTTTTCCTGCTCCTGTTGCCTTTACTTTAGCAACGTCAATAACAATAGAAGCACTATACTCTGATGTGCTTACGTTGTATTCTGATACTCCATACTCTGCAATCAAACTGGTAGAAATAGTAAACGACTGTTTGGTGTATGCCTCTGTATAGTCGTAACCCCAGTTTCCTACCACTGTTGCATTAGAGCCACCTATAACAGTGAAAGAAAGCTCTTTGAGCATCTTTAGCCTAGACGGATCACCAAAGGATAACGGGTTTGTAAAATACTTAAATGAGTAGGAGCTACCATCATCTGTGTACCCATCGTATTTATTTATACCGTCTTCATTTCCTAAGTATAGTAGTCCATCTGTAGTCCTAGCTCCGCAAAGAAGTTTATTGCCTACCCATGTTGTAACTCTGTGGCTACCATCTTCTAATGTACCTCTAGTGTCAAAAACGTAAACTTCAAAACTTGTAGGTAAGAACAAAAGATACATAGAGTCTTCTGGACTATACACGCTTTTAATGTTAAGTGCTTCAGAGTTAACTGAAATCATCATAGTGTCTTTTACATTCTTAGACACATTGCCAATAGGGTTTGACTTCTCTTGTATAACTCTGCCTAAACTACGTACACCTGTGTCTGACAAGAAAAACAAGTCTGGGCCTATAGACTGTACACTGTCTCTTGCCGTACAGCCAATGTTTGTAATTATATCTTGAACTACCATTGTAGCTGGGTCATCAGCACCAGAGTACAAAATAATACTACGCTTACCAAAGATAACCAAAAAGTTGTTAAACTCTGCTAAAGCTACAATCTCATCATGTCCTGTAGGCCACACAGTTGTAATATCTAAGGAACCTGAAGAACCTCCTGTCCAAGCATGACCATTCAGTAAGTCAGACCAGTAAACAGTATGCTTGTTACCAGTAACGTCAGCAACCCATACACGACCAAAGGCTGCTAGAGCTTCATTAGCTTGCGGTGCTGTACCTGTAGCATGGCTGTGATCGCTTATGTTATCAAGCACACCAGAGCCAGACTCATCAGTGTATATTAACGGCTCATGTCCTCTTTGGAAGAAGTAAGCATGATTGTTAAAGTTTATAATCTTCCAGTTGTTTGCACTAATTGTGTAACCACTAGGCGTAACATCAGTAAGTGTAGTAGTTCCAGTAAACACCTTGTTGTTACCAGCGGAAAACACTACTTTGTCACCGCTCTGATCTACGTACTCAAAGATAGTCTCAATGCCAATACTAGACCCTAGTGGCGTAGCACTGCTTGTAAGTTTGTTTAGACCTTTACGTGCTGCAATACGACCATACTTATCAATAACAGCATTCTCTGCAACAGATGCAAAGGACGCATCCTGAGCAACAGGAGAGTCTGCTGTATTGAGTCCCTTAAAGCCGGGAGCAGCAATGTATATGTTTTGTCTTTCTTGGGCCATTATGGAACCGTGTAAATAAATTCTTCAGGGTTCTTGTAAGCATCCAATGCAATGGCATCAGACAAATGTTTGTCAGCAATCAAGAAATAATCTTGTGCTGTAGTGCCACCAGTTTCACCACGCTCTCTAGCTAACAAAGCTACAGCAGCGTGTACGATTGCATTCTTAGGTAGAACTGTAGTATCAGAAGATGACGAAAGCTCAGCCTCTCTTGCAATCAAATCAAAACGTAAAGAATAAACTCCATCAGGCTTAGGGTACACACGTACCTTAGTATCATCACTGCTGTCTACTCCACTAAACGTGTAGGAGTCAGGAGTACCTGTGACTTCACCAGAGATGTAATAAGCATTATTGAACCAGTTAGGTGACTCATAACGCATAAAGAAATTAGATGTGTCGTTAATGACACTATATATTTTAACACGTTCTCCAGCATTTGTCAAGCTATATTCTGTAGTATCTGCAACAGTAGGCACGACAATAGTTGTACGTAGAGCAGACCAATCGTGAGAATCTTCTACAGATCGTTTTGCGTCATTTACAAAATCACCTACCATCTTAGAGTATGTGTTCTGTGTTACATCGGATACTTCTTCTTCTCTTAAACGACGAAGTACGCTGTTAACTATATTCAAATATGTGGTACTCATTAGTTACCTGTCTTATATAATTTCTGCATTACTGATTCTTCTAGTAAAGGATTGCCAAACAAAGACAAACTTTCTCTTACTTGTTGTGGCTCAAGGAAAGAAAAACTCCTGAGATTTTCAATTTGGTTAGCAACGTCTATAGGAGTATAGCCTTCTAAAGGTAACGCACGTTCTAGGAGTGCAGGTGCATTATAAGGGTCTTCATAGTCTGAGAATAAACCATCACCGGCTCCTGCTCCTCCCATTCCTCCTAGACCTGAGCCTCTACC
>JAAXIF010000093.1 GCA_012270485.1 Sphingobacteriales bacterium
TATTACCTTAGAAAACTCTAACTAAACGTGGCACTAAATTATGGGGAGCTTACAGGAGTAACCAAAACACACTATTGTGGACGTTAAGCAACTAAGAAAAACGCTATTCGATTATATAGCGTCAAAAGAGAATCCGAAGCTGTCATACAATTGGGATACAACAGCACAGTTACTAGGTATCGATATTATACAATTAGAGTATCTAATTGATGAGATTGGCGATGATTATTTTATTCAAAATAAGAGCGGGTTTATACCAACTACCAAAGCTATAGTTGAAGCTAAATACAGCGTACAAAATAGTGAGAAAGCTGATAACCAAATTAACTATATAGGTGTCAATTACGGAACTGCTAATCAAGGGCGAGATTTTGATATAAGAGACCAAAACTTCTCAAATAATCCTCCTAACCAAAACATAAGCACCAAAAGCCAAAAATCATTTTGGCAAAAAACACTCCAGTTTATTGTAGATAATATTGTTAAAATAGTTGTGGGCGTAATTATCGGTTTATTGGCTATTTATTTAGGTTTAAAAAAGGATTGATCTTCTCTATAAGAAACCTTATGTTAACCACTCGCTACGATAAAATAGAAGCAGAGCCGTTTTCTTTTTTACTCGTATTTCGCTCTTTGCTATTTAACATAATATTAATTATAGGAAATATTATAGTAAATGAATGGGCAGCCAATAAGGTGTCCGAAAGAGACACAACTATTTGATTGACTGCTATTTAAGCTGTAATTGTCGGTCGTATTATATTATGCTACGGCCAATATACGAGCAGTACCCGCATATTTTACCGGCTCAATATCGCCCAATAAACTCGGTGTGCCCATTTGAATACCGATACCTGCTACTACACTAATATCTTCCTGTTGTAAAAAGTCAAGCTGCTTTAACTTCACTATAAAACTTTGTGCCGGCATTTTTTGGGCTGCAGGCATCCAAGAACTAAATACGGTGCTAACGATTGGGGTCGATTTACCATAACTGGTATCATAACCCTTACCCTGATCATGTAGATCACCAATAACACCCAGCGAAATAATGAACCTGAAATGAGAACTTTTCCATGGAAACTGAATATTAAACCCAGGTATCAATTCTCCAAAATGAAGATGCAAAGCGCCTTCAGGTCTTAACAGCTCAACAACAGATCTTTGTCTAACAACCGATTCAAAGAGATGGCGTTTATTCAAAACAATCGCAGTTAAAGCGTCTTTATAGGCAGAAAATACAATTGATCGTTTTCCCAACTCACCAACCGTATCCTGTTTCTGAATGGCTTTGCAAAATTTATTGATAGCAGGCGATACATTGTAATCTGCCAATCGCAATAAAGATCCCAAGGCATTTCGTACTACTTTTCCTGCATACGCACACCCGGTAAATTCGGCATTGTTTCTGCGCATGGCATCATATTGCGGCTCCGTTTTAAAAGCGTTATGGGAGATAAATTTTTTTCTGCGCACAATAACCTTATCACTGTTTCTCGTTTTATACGCAGTTAAATCATCAATGGTTCCAATGTATTGGATGGGTCCTGTTAGTATCGGCATGGTGTGATTTTATGACCTATAAGTTACCTATATTTTACCTTTTTTTCAAGTCTTTACTTGCTTTTATTTTCGCTATTGATAACACAGTTCTTTATAGATCTGAGATAACACTGGGATACTACTGGGATAGTACTGAGATAACACTGGGATAAGTGTCTGAAAATGAAGCGTTATAGCCTATTCAGTAAAACAACGCCAACAGTGCGGATACAAGTATCCCGTTCAAGGGTATCGTAAATGATTCCTTGATTAATAATGGTTTTTATAATTCCAATACCGTTTTGGTAAAAGCTTTAAAACCAACAAACGTAGCACCGGAAGCGCAACAGAAGAGTAAAGCAGAATTGGGGGATAAAAAATTCAAAATTAAAAAGTCAAAAGTCAAAAAATGAGCGCCCTTCCACTTTTGACTTTTGACTTTTTAATTTTGAATTCATCCACTCAATCAGACATCCGAAATTTCTCCCTATCTTTCTATCATGAAATCGTACGACAATCTGGTAGATGCATTGGCTGATTTAAAGCAGCAGGGATATACTACGGATTTCAACCTGGCTTTTGATCAGATCAAGTGTAGCAGTACGGGTATTTGTCTACTCCCCTCTCAGTTCAGCATTGTAACCCATCATCGATTTGAGGGTGATACCGATCCATCTAACTCAAGTATTTTATACGTAATAGAATCGCTAGATCATAGCATCAAAGGAACCCTCATCAATGCCTATGGAGCATACAGTGATGCGTTAAGTGATGAAATGATTCGAAAACTGTCTATAAGTCAAAAGTGAAAAGTCAAAAAAAGAACATTCCTTTCACCTTTTCCTTTTGACTTTTGACTTTTTAATTTTGACTTTTTAATTTTGACTTTTGACTTCATTCCCCAAATCAGATATCAGACATCAGACATCCGACATATCTTCTTACATTCGACGAAACAAATTACCATGCTGCATCGTCGACGTTTTCTTCAGTTGGGATCTTTGGGATTATCTGCGCTTAGCTTTTCTTCTTTTCGTGGAAAAATGACTGTTCAAAAACCATTGGTATTGTCTACCTGGGATGCGGGTATCGCTGCCAACAATGCTGCCTGGCAAATTTTACGCAATGGTGGAAGAGCATTGGATGCCGTAGAACAAGGGGTTCGTGTTACAGAAGCTTCACTAAACTGTTGTGTAGGATTGGGAGCGAATCCGGATAGAGATGGTTATGTAACACTCGATGCCTGCATCATGGATGAAAACTTCAATTGCGGTAGTGTGTTATTCTTAGAAAAAATAAAACATCCCATCTCTGTAGCCCGAAGAGTGATGGAAAAAACACCACACGTGATGCTGGCAGGCTCAGGCGCACAACAATTTGCAGTAGCAGAAGGATTTCCATTGGAGTCGGGTGAATTGTCTGACGACGCCAAAAAAGCCTATCAAAACTGGTTGAAGAAAAGTGAGTACAAACCCGTGATCAATATTGAAAACTCAAAGCGACAAGCAGCATTTGTTCCTACAAAATTAGAAAATGGTGATTGGAACCATGATACCATCGGTATGATTGCATTGGATGCAAATGGCAATTTAAGTGGAAGCTGTACCACCAGTGGTATGGGTTTCAAAATGCGTGGTCGAATCGGAGACTCCCCGATCATTGGCGCCGGATTGTTTGTTGACAATGAAGTGGGCGCTGCAGTGGCTACCGGACAAGGAGAAGACATCATTCGTATTTGTGGAGCACATACCATTGTGGAATTGATGCGACAAGGCATGGATCCGGAAACGGCTTGTAAAAAAGCCATGGAAAGATTATTGAAAGTAAAAGGGATCGATAAAGCCAAAACTATTCAGGCAGGTTTTATTGCCATCAGTAAATCGGGCGAATACGGAGGATATGCTTTACAAAAAGGATTCAACTTTGCTGTTTGTCATGCCGATGATAAAAATTTTCTAGTAGACGCCAAACCATTGATCTGATTTATGTCATTACCTCTTGAAATATGTGTATTCAATACCGCCACAGCCATTGAAGCTGCAAATGCCGGTGCTGATAGAATCGAGTTATGTGAGAACTATGCCAATGGTGGTACTACCCCATCGTATGGCTATTTAAAAACAACACGTGAAAAACTATCCATTCCTATTTTTCCGATGATTCGTCCGCGTGGTGGTGATTATTACCACAGCGATGAAGAACTGGAGATCATTCGGAAAGATATTCTGCTTTGTAAAGAATTGGGATTTGAAGGCGTGGTATTTGGACTCTTGAGAAAAGATGGCACCATTGATGCAGACAATACTGCACGTTTAACAGAACTGGCATATCCATTGGATGTTACTTTTCACAGAGCATTTGATCGTTGCAAAGATCCTTTACAAGCATTGGAAACCATTATAGAATGTGGTTGTACAAGAATACTCACCAGTGGACAACAACCCAAAGCCCCGGATGGAAAAGAACTGATCAAACAATTGGTTGATCAGGCAGATGGGCGAATCATCATCATGCCGGGCAGTGGTATCAACAGCAACAATATTGCAGCAATGAAAGCCTATACCGGCGCTCTTGAATTTCATACTTCTGCACGCATATTGATTCCTTCATTGAGCGAATACATGAATCCTGCGATGTCTGAAGATTTCAGTAGGGATTTTACGAATGCTGATGAAATTAGAAAAATAAAAAACTTACTATAAGACGGAAGTATAAGGAACACGGATTGTTATGATTTATCATGACAATCATGAAAATCCGTGTTCCATCAAACTCCCCTCTGTGGCAAAAATAACCACAGAGATACACAGAGTAACGGCACAGAGGTTCACAGCGTTTTTTTATATCAGACATCCGACATCAGAAATCAGAAATCAATACAACATTCTCACTTTAATCGTCTCTTTCACTTCTTTCAACAACTCCACGGCTCTTTTTGAAAGTTTCTTATCAACATCCAATACCACATATCCGATCTCTTCATTGGTTTTAAGGTATTGTCCAACAATGTTGATATTGTTTTTAGATAAAGCAGTATTGATAGCACTCAATACCCCCGGTACATTTTTATGTATATGCAGAATACGATGTGCCCCATCTACCGGCGGCAGTCCAATAGCAGGAACCGTATGCGATCCATTGGTGATACCCCGTTCGAGGTATTGAAATAATTTGACGCTCACATCTTCTCCAATATTTTGTTGCGCTTCTTCTGTTGAGCCACCGATATGCGGAGTGAGAATGACATTGGGCAATCCTTGTAGAGGTGTGTCAAAATGATCTCCATTCTTTTCAGGTTCCCAAGGATATACATCAATACCTGCACCGGCAATAACACCTTCTTTGATGGCTTCACTCAATGCTTTGAGGTCTACCACTTCTCCTCTTGCATAATTCAATAAAATCGATCCTTTTTTAAAGAGCTTGATATTATTTCTGTTGATGAGATTTTTTGTTTGCAGTGTTTCGGGAACATGTAAAGAAATGATATCACTATTGCTCAATACTTCTTTCATGTTTTTTGCAGCCACTGCATTACCCAAAGGCAGTTTTGTTTCCGTATCGTAGAACAATACTTTCATGCCTAAGGCTTCACACAATACACTGACCTGTGATCCGATATTGCCATAACCAATAATACCCATGGTTTTACCACGCAGTTCATAACTGCCTTTGGCATCTTTCATCCAGATACCTTTATGTGCGGCTATATTTTTATCTACTATTTTTCTGATCAACATCACAGAGATACCGATCACCAATTCTGCCACACTTCTCGTATTACTATAAGGTGCATTGAATACCACCACACCTTTTTTAGTAGCAGCTTTTAAGTCAACCTGATTTACCCCAATACAAAAACACCCAATGGCTTGTAATTTTTTTGCAGCTTCTAATACTTTGGGAGTGATCTGTGTTTTGGAACGTATGCCTAATAAATGCACATCTTTTACTTCTTTCATCAATTCTTCTTCACTCAATGCACCCGCTATTTTTTTGACATTGGCATAGCCTTGCTGTTTAAAATATTGAACAGCTTTATCACTGATGTTTTCGAGAAATAAAATATTGATCCGCTCTTTGGGATAACTGGTCTTGCTCATGGAACGAAAATAATGTTTTTATTTTCTGGATAATCTTTCTGGTTTTAACCATTTCACTAACACATTGTTGTTTATTTTCGCCGCGAAGAAAAACTAACAGATGATCGTAAGAGTCTTTGGTATCGCTATTTTGATGGGGTTGTTCCAAGCCTGTAGTGCACAACCTGCAGAGAAGGATTCTGCAGCGGAGGCAAATGCATATACTGCTATACCTTCTTCAACAAAAGCACTGTATGCTGCTGAAATTGAAAAACAATATCAACAGTTATTGGGCAATCGTGGTTTTAATGGAAGCATACTGGTTGCCAAAAATGGTGAGATTTTATTTGAAGATTATAAAGGGTATAGCAATTTCAAAACCAAAGCTCTCATTACACCCAATACCCCTTTTCATTTGGCATCGGTATCCAAGACTTTTACCGGAATGGCCATTCTCAAACTCAGAGAGCAAGGCAAGCTGGAACTGGATGATACGGTGGATGAATTCTTTCCCGGATTTCCTTATCAAAATATCACGGTACAACAACTACTCAATCATCGCAGTGGATTGAATAATTATGTCTATTTTATGGTAGACAGAAGAGTTGAAACTTATCGTGTTAAGAATAAAAAAGGACGTTGGGTCAGAAGAACACGTACCATCAAAATGCCGCCCCTGAAACCGGGACTCCTCTCGAATCAGGATGTGTTGGATTATATGATGAAACATCGTCCGGCCCCACTCTTTGCACCCGACCGAGCTTTTAGGTATAGCAATACCAATTATGCGCTACTGGCTTTGATCATTGAAAAAGTAACGGGACAATCTTATCCAACCTATATGAAGGATAGCTTATTCACACCGCTGGGTATGAATGACTCCTATGTGTTCAGTGTGGCAGATACCGGAAATTATACTCCTTCCTATCGATATAATAATATACCCTATGGCATTGAGAAGTTGGATTGCATTTATGGAGATAAGAATGTGTATTCAACCGTGCGAGATTTATTATTGTGGGACAGAGCACTGCATGAAGGAACTTATGTGAGTAAAGCTTCACAAGAACTTGCTTATCAACCCTATAGTTTCGAGAATAAATCATTTCATAACTATGGATTGGGCTGGCGTTTATTGAATTCGCCCACAGAAGAAATTGTATACCACAATGGTTGGTGGCATGGCAATAATACCGTGTTCACCAGATACATTAAAGATTCTGCTACTATTATTGTGCTAGGGAATCGTTATAACCGTAATATTTATAAGGCAAAAGCACTTTCTTCTGCCTTTACGGGAAGAACTGATAGTACCGAATTGGAGGAATAAGTTTTTTCAATAGGATATATTCTCAACACAAAGCAGCCTAACCGTTGTTTTTAGCCTTTTCCCCCTATTTTTGCAGACTTTCAATTAACATAAACTTACCAGACACACTGTATTATGGACAAAATCTTGTTTTATGCCGTTCCGGCGATGGGAGTTGTAGGTCTCCTCTACACATTATTGAAGTTTAATTGGGTATCCAAGCAGGACGCGGGTAATGACCGTATGAAAGAAATCAGCAATTATATTGCTGAGGGTGCGATGGCTTTTCTGAGAGCTGAATGGAAAATACTGACTTATTTCGTTGTAATCGTAGCCTTGTTATTGGGTGTGATGGCGAGCAGTAATCCACATTCACATTGGTCAATCTCTTTGGCTTTTGTGTTGGGTGCTGTATGTAGTGCTGTTGCCGGCTATATTGGTATGAAAGTGGCTACCAAGGCCAATGTTCGTACCGCTCAGGCAGCAAGAACCAGTTTGTCAAAAGCCCTGAATGTATCATTTACCGGTGGTGCAGTAATGGGATTGGGTGTTGCCGGTTTAGCTGTATTAGGTTTGGGTGGTGTTTACCTGATCTTGAAGCAGGTATTTGCTCCCGAAGCAGCAGCGAATTCTGCTGAAATGCTTCAGACCATTGAAGTATTGACCGGTTTCTCTCTCGGTGCTGAATCTATTGCCTTGTTTGCACGTGTGGGTGGTGGTATCTATACAAAAGCTGCCGATGTAGGTGCTGACTTAGTAGGTAAAGTAGAAGCCGGTATTCCGGAAGATGATCCACGTAACCCGGCCACCATTGCTGATAACGTAGGTGATAACGTAGGTGACGTAGCAGGTATGGGTGCTGACTTGTTCGGTTCTTATGTAGCTACTGTATTGGCAACCATGGTATTGGGACAAGAAACGGTTTCAATAGATAATTTTGGTGGTTATGCTCCTATCCTGTTACCGATGTTGATTGCAGGTGTGGGTATTTTATTCTCAATAGTAGGTACTTGGTTTGTTCGTGTAAGCGATGCAGCCGGTATCAATACTGCCAATGTTCAGAAAGCCCTGAATATGGGTAACTGGGGTTCTATTATTCTAACTGCCGCTGCTTGTGCAGGTCTGGTATATTATATATTACCTGAAACCATGACCCTTCGTGGTCTTGAGTTTACCCGCGATGGTGTATTAGGTGCTATCGTGGTAGGTTTGGCTGTAGGTACTTTGATGAGCATCATTACTGAATATTACACCGCAATGGGTAAGCGTCCGGTAATGTCGATCATTCGTCAGTCTTCTACCGGACATGCTACCAACGTGATCGGAGGTTTGGCAGTAGGTATGGAATCTACTTTCTTACCGATCCTGGTATTGGCAGGTGGTATCTGGGGTTCTTATGAGTGCGCAGGATTATATGGTGTAGCGATTGCTGCTGCCGGTATGATGGCCACTACTGCGATGCAATTAGCGATTGATGCATTTGGTCCGATTGCAGATAATGCAGGTGGTATTGCTGAAATGAGTGAACTGCCAAAAGAAGTGCGTGAAAAAACAGACGTGTTGGATGCTGTGGGTAATACTACTGCTGCTACCGGTAAAGGTTTTGCAATTGCTTCTGCGGCATTGACAGCATTGGCATTGTTCGCAGCTTTTGTGGGTGTTGCGGGTATCAATGGTATTGATATTTATAAGGCAAAAGTATTGGCCTCTTTATTCGTAGGCGCCATGATTCCTTTCATCTTCTCTTCATTAGCGATTCGTGCGGTTGGACAAGCTGCTATGTCGATGGTAGAGGAAGTACGTCGTCAGTTCCGTTCTATTCCGGGTATCATGGAAGGAACCGGAAAGCCTGAGTATGATAAGTGTGTGGCTATTTCTACGGAAGCGTCTATCAAAAAAATGATGTTGCCGGGTGCAATCGCCATCGTATCTCCTTTGATCATTGGTTTCTTATTGGGTGCTGAAGCATTGGGTGGATTCCTGGCAGGTGCTACTGTAAGTGGCGTACTGATGGGTATGTTCCAGAACAACGCCGGTGGTGCTTGGGATAATGCCAAGAAATCATTTGAAAAAGGTGTTGAGATCAATGGTGAGATGTACTACAAAAAATCTGAACCACATAAAGCATCTGTAACAGGTGATACTGTAGGTGATCCATTTAAAGATACTTCCGGTCCATCCATGAACATCTTGATCAAATTGATGTCGATTGTTTCATTAGTGATTGCTCCTACCCTTGCTCAATTGCATGGTGCGGATGTTGACAAGCAGATCGTAGAGAAAAAAATTGAGATCAAAGCGATTGATGGAGATAATAAAATGAATGTAAGTGTGAATGCAGAAGACATGAAGATGGATGAGATGATCAAGGAACTGAAAAAAGCCGGATTGATCACAGGTGATAACGTTTCTCTGGAAATCAAAGACGGAAAAGTAATCATCAATGGAAAAGAATTATCTGAAGATGTTGCTAAACAATTCTCCATGTATCTGGAAGAAAAAGACGGTGTAAATATTAAAGTGGATTTGAAAGAAGAAAAGAAATAATCACATATTTTCTTATAAAAATGCCCCTATTAACAGGGGCATTTTTGTTTTCATATCAACCAGTTAAGTAGACTACCAATCAGTCTCAAAGCCATCCAATCCGGAAAGAAAATACTTGCCAAAAAGCACCGTAGATATTTATGCTTCACCATAAAAATTGCTTAGCATATTTATACGGCTAAATTTTATCATCCTTCCTTGATGATTTTAAGAAAAACATATTAATTTTCTTCTTATTTAAAGAATAACACATTTATCGTGAAACATAGTATTGACATCTTTATACTAGGTATCATTTTTATGGTTGGTTGTGACAACAGTGCTGAAAAAACGAAATCGCCTGAAGAAACAACGGTTGTCATCCCTGCTGATTCCATTTCAGAACTACGGTCTACTGTTCGTAAAGAAGCTGTTGTGTCGCACCAGCAAAAAGTGCCGGATGAATTCAACGACTGGAAATTTGCAGTACATCTATATGAAACAGAACGCCGTTTTCATTATACAGTTAGAATGCAATACAAAGAATTGCGCATTACCGACTCCATCAATATCCCCAATTTGGGAAAGGAACCCATCGTAAAAATCCAAAAAGACAGTCAACCCTACTCCTGTACCATTGGTTTTTTAGATAAAAAAGGCGTTTTCAAACCTTATTACAGAGCCAGTATCCAAAAAGAACAATTCCGCTTTAAAAAGATTGCGGCGTATGGGGTTGGGGTTACGTTGGTCAATAGACCATAGTCCATGGACCATGGTCTATTGACTATGGACTCTTAACATATCTTTTCTTGTTCATTTACGACTAACCTCGTAAATTGCTTACGAATTAAATCGTAAAGCATGGCTAAGAACATTAAGCCCACAGAAAGTGAGCTGGAAATACTTCGGGTTTTATGGGACAAAGGAACTGCTACTGTTCGTGAAGTACATGAAATATTGAGTGAGCACAAAGATGCGGGTTATACCACGACTCTTAAACTTATGCAGATCATGTTTGAAAAGGGTATTGTGAAAAGAGACGACAGTAGCAAGACCCATATTTACCGCGCCAATATCAGTCGCGAAAGCACACAGCAACAGATCGTTGGTAAAATGATCAACTCATTGTTTGGAGGATCTTCCAGTCAACTGGTGATGCAGGCTCTGGGTAACCAAACACCGAATAAAGAAGAATTGGAAGAGATCCAAAAGCTATTGGATAACTTGAAAAAGCAATAAAATGCTCCCTGTCTTTCAATCAATTTTTCTACAATCTCTGGGTTATGCCATTGCGAATAGTTTATGGCAGATGGCAATTTTGTGGCTATTGTATCTACTGATGACATCACTCGCCAAGCCTAGGGCTTCTGTAAAATATAGTCTGGCCGTTATTTTACAAAGCATTGGTTTTATCTGGTTCATCATCACTTTATTCTTTTATTACAGTGCCTATCAACAATGGACACCCATTGCTAACGGAACAGCATCCGGTACCATTACTACCGTTGTACCACCGGGAGCGGGCTTTCGATCCACTATTTTAAAATTGATGATATGGGCAGAACAATTATTGCCCTATTTATCCGCAGCCTATTTGATCTTGATGATCTTCTTATCTGTCAAATGGATCATCGGTTATCGGTATACACTGCAAATAAGAAAAGAGGGATTGGTGAAAATGCCGGCTAACTGGCGGGTATTTGTACAAGACACTGCTCTACAATTGGGTATTACAAGAGAAGTGCGCATTTTTTTGTCTGAGAAAATAGCGTCTCCCCTCACCATTGGTTTTTTAAAACCTTTGATTCTTGTACCGGTAGCCAGTATCAATCATTTAAGCGTGGCACAATTGGAAGCCATTTTATTACACGAGTTGGCGCATATCAAACGATACGATTATCTCGTCAATATTTTGTTATCTGTTGCTGAGATCAGTTTGTTCTTTAATCCATTTACCAGATTATTCTCGGCTCATATCCGTAAAGAAAGAGAGAATAGTTGCGATGACTGGGTATTGCAATTTCAATACAGCGCTTCTACCTATGCTGAAGCCTTATTGAGAATGGCTCAATTACAAGCCGCACCTGGATTGGTTATGGCTGCAGCAGGCTCACACCAACATGAATTATTGAACAGGGTAAAGCGAATGATCGGTGCACATGAAAACAGATTTACTTACAAGAAACAGCTCTTATCATTTTTATTGGTAACCGGCATTTTGAGTTCAGTTGCCTGGTTTCATCCTACGCAGTCGGAAAAGAGCACTGCAGAGACCCTACCAAAAGTTGCAGATACAACCATCATAAATCGGGTAAGAGAAGTGCAACCCGTTGCCATAGAACCTATGGCTGTGAAAGTGACCAATCCCCTATTCAATCCCGCTTTCTTTTTATCCAATTCTTTGAAAAAAGAAATGAGTGAAAACCTGGAGCAAGCATCAAGAGAAATAGAAGCGTCATTGAATAGCAAAGAGGTAAGAGAAGCGATTCAACAAATACCTGCAACATTACAAGGTGCTTTTCAAAAAATACAAACTGAAAAAAATTGGGAACTATCTGACTGGAAAGATGAACTGTTTAAAATAGAAAAAGCAGAACAGGAAATGAAGCAGGCGTATAAAACACTAGACACCAGCACCATGCCTGTTTATGTACGTAAACCTTTTAAAGAGGAATATGAAAAGGACATGCAGCGAATGGAAAAAGATTTACAAGAAGCAAAGCTGACCATTGCGAAGGAAATGAAAGCGAGTTTATTGAGCAAAACAGAACAGGAAAAAATCAGCAAAGAAGTTGAAATGGCGATAAAAGCTGTGGAAGATTTACATCTACAAAAAATCATTCCGTCTAGCCTTGAATCACTGGAAAATATGATAGCGGCTTTTGAGAAGCTGGATAAAAAACTAAAACCTATTCAGCCGCCATCTCCGGAAAAACCCAACATCAAAAAATCGGTTGTTGAAGAAAAAAGAAAAGAAAAAGAGAATGCCGAGCAGGAGACAAAGATCATCATAAAAGATCCGACTGAAATCTTGTCGATACTGAATCGTTTGATGATCTCTGACATAAAAAATGATCAGTTGGCCTACCCTGCTGCTTTCAGTGAGTATGACGCTGTATGGGTAAAGAAAAAATGCTACTAGACTGGTATCAACAACAATTACTTCAACAATGGATGCAAGACAATAATGTTACCATAAGAATTTTGAAGAAAGCCAGACTCTAATCTTACCAGAGATTACGTGGACACCAATCTCCATATTTATTCCCCAACTGAAACCCAATCAATATCTCATGTGTTCCTTTACTTACTGTATTGAGTCTTGAAGTTTGCAGGTCATAAGAATATCCAATATTGATATTGTGACTCACATTCAATCCCACCATCCCGGCAAATCCATCTTGATAGCGATAAGAACCTCCTAACCATAAAAGATCCTGGTACATAAACTTGGCGTTCAGATCAAAACCAATGGGTAAAGGAGATACATAGCGGATAAGCGTGGAAGGCAATAAACTGACATCTTGTGATAACTGCATTCGATAACCGGCACTAAAAAATAAATGTGGTACGAGTTTCCCTTTTTCTACATACACCGTATTATTCGAGAATGCTACATTTTGTGGAACAATTTGTTGTGCAGACACCCCTATGAAATAGTCTTTTGCGTACAACCATAATCCTGCACTGATATCTGGTCTTATTTGATTTATCAATCCACTGCCCGCAACAGCAGGATCCACAGTTGTAGAACCAAAATTGAGTTTGGAAGCATCCAAACTCATATTACTGATCCCTGCTGAAACACCTGCAGATAAACTGGTAGTAGGAGAAATACCCAAGTGATAAGAATAAGTACCAAAAGCCGCAAAGCGATTCAGAGGTCCGGTCTTATCATTCAACATGGTAAACCCAATTCCATGATGTGGTTCAGCAGACTGATAACTTTGCCAATAAGCCTGTCCGCGTGGATTCTCACCTCTGGCACGCATACTGGTAGCCGTTTCCCAACCAAAATCATTTTTCTTCAAAGGTCCATGCATGGTGATATAAGTAGTTACCGGTGCATCTTGTACGCCTACCCACTGCAATCTGTGAGAAGTTTTTACATCCCAATAATTTTCAATCCCTGCAACAGCCGGATTGATGATATAATTATTCATGATGTATTGGGTATAGTATGGACGCTGTTGCGCATTTGCAGCAACAATCAAACAAACCCCTATGATCCATCCATATATTTTCAATATATTCATGCTATCGGATAATCGTTATGGAACCGGTATACATCGGTTTACCATTTTTAGGATTAATGATATAATAGTACGTACCAATGGGTAATACCTGACCGTTTGACCTACCGTCCCAAGCTCTGTTATATCCAAAAGAACGAAAAACAATTTGTCCATACCTGTTAAATACATCAACGGTTGCACCGGGATAGCTTTCAAGATACTTAATATCCCAGGTATCATTGATGCCATCGCCATTGGGTGAAAATGCATTGGGTATTTCCGGCGATTTTAACACTTTGATAAAAATCGTATCACTCACCGAACACCCCCCCTCACCTGTTACCGTAAATGTATATCGGATATCATCTACCGGTTTGGAGACAGGAGAATATACGGTATCGCTGCTCAAAAAGGATGGCGGGGTCCACAAATAACTGAGATCATTTCCATACACGAAAGCAGGATTCAATTTGATTTGTCCACCTTCCAATACCGTTACTCGCTGTGTTCCCATGTTTAATACCGGAAGCGGATAAATGGTTAAAGTAACCGTTGCTGTATCACTACCACAACCGGCAGCACTATATACATGTAAGGTGGTGTTGAATGAACCGGAGTCTTTATAAGCACGTACCGGATTCTGAATAGATGAAGTATTGCCTTTCCCCAAATTCCACACCCATCTGGTGGGTAATACCGCCGATCTCATGGCACTTTGATCGATGAATGATACCGGTTCATCAAAACATACATCCGCAGCCGATACGGTGAATGCAGCTAATGGATTGGGATGTACTGTAATGGTTTTTGTTACTTCACTCACACAAGTATTACCACCTGAATAAGACAGCATACGGATATTGAAGTTTTGTCCGGCAGTATTCGACACCGCATACTTATAATTATAGGCTTTATTCATAGCCGGTGTTTCATCGGTTTGAAATACGGCAGGACTATTCACCCGATCCCAATAAATTTCAGATTTGGTAACCGCACCGAAATCAACTGTAGACTTATTTAAAATCACCACCGGGGTTTTAGCGCAGAGTACAGTATTCATTTGTACTTCAAAATCGGCTTTGGGTATGGACCCGTTAACAGTAAAGTTCTGAGAGATGGTGTTGACACATCCATCTTTGGAAGTTACCCTAAGAGACACGGCATAATTATCAGACTTATTGTATTTCACCTGTGGATTCTTCAGCGTACTGCTGGTAATATTCGGTGCAGGACTTACTGCAGGTGTTCCTGCATTAAAATTCCATAGATAAGTAAACTGGGATTCGGAGCCATCGGAAATTTTACTGGTATCCGTGAACTGTGCACTGGCATCATTCAAACAGACTTCCGGCAAAATAAATCCGGGTTGAGGTAATGGATGTACAAAGGGAAGTGTGGCCGGAATAAACAGATCACTTTTACAACCGGATGCTGTTTCTACTTGCAAACTCACATTCTTACCACCCGTGGTAGTATACTTTGTGGTTTGTTGTGCATTGGTGCTGGCAACAATATTTCCTTTTCCATCACCTAAGTCCCATGTCCATTTAGTAATGGTACCAACTTGACTGGTGGACGCATCCGTAAACGTAATATCAGTATCTGTACAACGTATAGTAGAGAAATTAAAATTAGCAATAGGTTTGGTAGTGATGGTTAACACTTTAGTAGTTTCTTCCGATATACATCCAATGTCTGAAATGGTACGAAGTTTTACATTGTAACTTCCAGGTTGGGCATACACCACTCCATGTGTTTCTGTGGTAAGATCGAGATTGCTACCATTCCCCAAATCCCAGAGCCATCGCACTCCGGATGTCTTTGGGGTCGTGAAACTCACCACATCAGAAACACATCCAGTAGATATAAAGTTAAAATCAGCTACGGGTTTACTATTTACTTTAATGGGGATCGAAAATACCTGATCTGTACTACCACAACCATCAGGTGTAGCAGATGTGGTATATAGCTTAATTGTATCTCTTAATGCATTGGTATTTGATGAAGCGAATTGAAATGTCTTCCCCGTGCTAAAATAATACAAGCGCTGCCCGCTTACTAAGGGCGTACTATCAGCAATCGGAGCATTTATGGTACCAATGGCAGCATTGGGTGTAATATTAGGAGCGGCTGTAAAATCCCATCTAAGGCTGGTCGGTTGAAACCCAAGTGGTACAGAAAATTGAAAGGGAGTATTTATACAGGTAACAGCGGAGTCAACACGTGTATATGGATTACTGAATGTAGCTTGTCGACTAAAGTCTCTCAAATTTGTACCTGCATTGTATCCATAACTTTCTGCAGCTCCAAATCCGTATGCGATGGCATTAAACCCTGTATCTGAATAAAGATTGTGAGACCCTGCTGAAACATTTAAAGTAGCATAATAATAATTCGATTCAGAGGGATGAACCTTAAAAGAATCCGTAATTAAATTGCCGTCTAGTTTGAAACTTTTCTCCCCACCCTTTTTTACTACAACGTTAATATAGCTTTGAATAATATTAAATCGATTAGCAGAATACAGTGTTATATCATTGATTGTTTGTTCAACAGGGCTTAATAGAATCATTTCAGGATCACCACCTGGCGAGGTGTTAGGGTTTCCTTCTGTTCCTTGGGTGGTACAGTATTGAGCTACTAAAATAGGCTTATCAGATTCAATGAGATTTGGCAAGGCAGCTCCAGTTCCTGATATGTTACTATTCTTAAACTGGTAGTAAAAATTGTTTACTAATTGAGTAGTAGGAATAGTATTCCCGTTCAATTTGACGATGGTAGATGGATCAGAAACACAAATCCTATAAAAATTATTTGGCTGAGGACTGGTGGGAACAGTTAAATATTTTTTCCCCCATGCGACAATTGGAAATGCTTGAGCAAATAAATTATCTGCACTGCCACTATTACCACTTCCGATACTAATTTTGCCTGCACCTGAAAAAACTGCTATTTTTTTGCATGATCCGGAACTATTAGAACTAATCGATTTGATTTTCGATCCTGTCAAGTCTGATCCTGTTATACCATTAGTAGTTCCTAGTACACTATAGATCTGACCTCTATTCAATTTAACCGTAAATGGCTTGTTTACTTCTTTATTATTTCTATTAGGTGCACTTGGTGTTATTTCAACTAAAGTATTATCCTCTGTAGCAATTACGAAGAAAAATGAATTAGAAAAAAGATCATTAGAAAACTGAGAATAACTAAGTGCATAATATTCTTGCCCTAATGTATTTGTTGGAAATAATAATGAAGCTCCTGAAACGCTCTGGTTATAAATATGGGCATAAGCTACAATATCTTCAGTACTAGTAATATGTATACCATGATTATATGTCCCTGTATCTGCAATTCTTGTGTCTTGATTTCCAGATTTGGGTATTGGATTTGAAACTGTTACTTGACCCTTTGTAACTGTATAACTTTGAGTATAGTTAATGGATGGGATTTCAACTTTTACAGTTGCATCTTTATTTGATGTAAAATAGAGTATCATGTCTTGTGTCCCACCATTAGATTGAGGCAGCCCTGTGGTTAATGAAACCATTCTTACATGATATCCATATCCTAGCCAAAAATCCTTGCCTTTATTAGAAAAATCTTGAGCATACGTGTAAAAGACACTACAGAGAAGCAGTGTCAGTAAAAGCAATTTTCTGATATTCAGCGGAGAATTCAACACAAACACAACATTGACAACAATAGGTTACAAAGGTTTAAAATTAAGGGTTCAACCCTATTCCAACCCAAGATTATTTAAATGGATAAAACGTTGCCTTTCAGGAGTGAATGCGCCGATGGACCCATACAAAACAATAAGTCCAAAATGCTGAGATTGGGTTGAAACCCGATTCTGTCCTCAAATACCTGCCGATATCGGATAGAAGCATCATCCGATTGAAAGTTTTTGGGCATCCATCGGTTCCGCGCATCAAAGCTGTTTTCCGGAATTTGGGTTTGATAGGATGAGGTTTCAGAAAAGCCGGCTGGCACTTTTAATACTCTCCATAACCACTGTTGGATATCCCGATTGAGGTCGAGCAGGTACACTGGTCTGGAACTAAAGATCCTTTCCAACCCATCCCGGTAGAATTCATAAAAAGGTGACCGGTTATAACATGACTCAATTGTTCGCCAATGCTGTTGTTGCCAAGGCAGGGAATAACTGATACGAACATCTTGAATGGGCTGCTTCTGGTCACGCCCTTTTTCCAGCGGAACCGATAAAGTCACCAATCCATTACTACCCGCCAACACCATTCTATTGCGAAAACTCATTTTTTGGAAGCTTTCATATACTTCAAATTCAATATTTGAAAAATGAAACAAAGTATTAATGTAATTAATACTTCCAAAATATTGATATTCAATTAATAAATTAGACATATTGTATTAAAACTAACAAAAATGATAAACCCCCGTAATCAACGTCAAATAATCATTATAAAACATGATTTACTAATTCAAATAAACATCATAATTTAATGATTATTAATTATTTATGATTAAAATTATTGACTAAATAAAATAGCAAACAAGAATCTTGTAAAATTTCATTGAAAAACTAAATTATTTGGGATTTCGTTTTATAAAAAAAGCGGCTACGATATACAAAATGCCACAAGCCAAGTCTCACGGTTTTAGCGATTAAAGGTAAAACGGCAGTTCCCTACTCCTATTCACAATTCATCAACATTTGAGGTTTTTACTAAGGGTTTTAGGGTTACTAAACTGATTGGTTAGATATAAACTTTTCCCCTCTTTGGGATAATACATATTAAACATTTTATGCAACAGTTTAAAAACTTACGGGAAATGATGGCTGCCTATTCTGACGAACAAGTTTGTCGGGAATACATGGAGCAGATGCGTTGGGGTGGGAACCCGACCTGCCCGTTCTGTGGCATGAATAAACCGTATAAGCTGAAAGACGGGAAAAGATACCGTTGCAGGGAAAGCCAATGCAAAAGGAATTTTACGGTAACGGTAGGTACTGTATTTGAAGATAGCAAGGTGAAGTTATCCGTTTGGATGGCTGCTCTATACCTATGTACTACCCATAAAAAGGGAGTATCGAGCCACCAGTTAGCCCGGAATCTGGGAATAACCCAAAAGACTGCATGGTTTGTACTTCATAGGGTTAGGCTGCTTATGGGCGATCCTGAACCCGATGTAGCTATGGATAACGTAGTGGAAGTAGATGAAACCTATGTAGGCGGTAAATGGGATAAAATGACCCGTGCAAGACGCAAGAAGCACCAAGAAAGCGGTAAGGATAACAAAGTGGCTGTCATGGGGCTATTAGAAAGGGATGGCAAGGCTAAACTAACCTTAATAGGTGAAAACACCTTTAAGGACGTAGTAAGGCAACACGTAGCCCCTTCTGCGGTAGTTATTACTGATGCTCATAGCGGATATATTGGACTTAACCAGGAATACCAAGCCCATGAAGCAGTAAACCACTTAGCCCAAGAATTTAGACGGGGAATAGCTTATACAAATAGCGTAGAGGGATTCTTCTCTGTGTTTAAGCGTACCATATTCGGCACTTACCACCAAGTTAGTCCCAAGCACTTGCACCGCTATTGCGCTGAAACCTCCTACCGTTTTAACAGCCGCAAAATGACCGATGCTGAAAGGTTTGAAATGGCTATTTCTAATACAAAAGGAAGATTGAGATATAGTGAATTAATCAAGAAGCTTTAAATCTCTGGGATCAGTTACTTCAAAAAAGCCATTGTGAATATTCATTAATTCAAATCTTTTATTTGTTCGTAATCGCATGGAAAACATGTAAACCATTTTTCTATTACTACTAATATCAACATAAAATAATTCACCATGAAAATATACTTTCAACCAACCGGAATTGATAGCATTTATCATAAGAGAATCCAACACAATCGGGGATGCAACTGGTGTACCAATTCCGTTTTGCTGAGTGCAAAGAAGATTGATGTATTTCTTTTCAGTTGGTGTATAACTAAAATCATTATAAAAAGATGCGGTATCAAATCTTATAGCCGTTCTTATGCTCCTAAAGTATGCTGGAGATTTCCCATAATTTTTTATCCCAATTTGTACGCTAATAGATTTCCCAATTTCAAAAGAATTGAGGATCATTTCATCAAAATATACTACTGCTCTATTATCTATTTCAAAAATACTTGCAGTCAACTTCAATCCCGTTTTATTAAGATTAAAGGCGCTATCAGCCAAAGAAGCAGACTTTATAGATGCTTCAACAGATTTTTGAGTAAGATTAAGTGTTTTAATGAAATTGCTATCAGAAGAAGTCATACTTTCTTTAGTAAGCTTAAAAGTACTATCCATATAATCAACTGTTCGTTGTGCTGCAATAGCCGAAATGCGAGCCGCTTTTGCAGAGCTATCTGCAAGTTTTATATTTTTTTCCGAAATATCGTTTTGTCTCGTCGCTTGTCGAAACAAAAACAATGTAATAGTCGCCATAGCTATATTCACAACTATTCCTATTCTATCACTCCAAGTGCCATATTTGATATAAGAATTATGGCTTTCATTTTCTTTTTTATTCTGGGGATTGTTGCTTTGACCCAAGCGACTGAAATGCTTATTGATAAGCGCACTAAATTTCCAGTATTCAAGTCGATTTTTTGGATTCTTATGGGTTTGGCGGCTATCTCTGCGGCTTGTCATTATTTATTTTAGTAATTACTGAAAAAACAAATTATGCTTATTTTTGATAAATGTCAAGCACATCCCCAAACAAAAACAAAAAAGATAAAATCAAATTAAACATGACTTTTGATGAAGCCATGAAAAAGGCACTTTCTACCCCGGTAAAAAAGGCTTCCCCTAATAAAAAGCCAAAAAAGAAATGACCAAGAAAATAATTAGACTGCTAATTGGACTTTTGGTAATTGCTATAATCGTTTACGCTGTTGCTACTCGTAAGGGTTATAATTATGACCCAAATGATGGTAGTGAAACAGAAGCCGTATCCGACTTGATACAAGAAAATAAACGTATTGAAGATGATTATGAAAAATCTTTAGAAGGTAAATATGAAATGGGAGAAAAAGATACAACTGTTACCGATGAAGGAGATATTGTTATTTTTTATGTCACTACTGATACAATAAAAATGGCTAAGAAATAATCTTAGCCTTTAATATTATTGAACGTATGCTCCTTCTCTCCAGTTTCGGTTAGTGTCCAACCATGCTAATAACGCCCCCATAAAACCGAATCTTGCAGCCAAACCAGTAGCTTGTTCATAACATACTTGTCCGGGTGTTAGCTGTCGAATTAAAATGCTTCTTTTATGAATAGCCTGAGGACCATTTAAAACAAAAGTGATGGTTTGACCTACTATATAATGCCCAGCAAATTTGCCAGTTTGTACAAGATGATGTTCAATAAAAGATAAATCCACTGATGGGTAAAACGGATCAGGCATGCTCTAACTCTTCTTCGATTTCTAAATTTTCATTAGTATAGTTATCGCCAGTCTGCAAAAGCCTATCCAATAGGGCATCAGTTTCGGAAACACAAAATCCCAAAACTGGATTACCGTTTGAATCAACCAATTTCCAGCCGAGAGATTGTAGTTCTTTTTCAATCCCTTCTCCGAACTTTTCAGCAACTCCGCAAAATGATTGAATAGCCTCTTTTATAGCTATTTCCGCATCATCATCATTTTTTGCAACTGTTTCTATTCCTAATAAAGGTAATTTGACAATAGTATTACCATCAAATTCAGACTGCTTGCTCCAAATAGGCATTTGCACCGAAATGGAAGCTAATTTGCCGTCATTTCGTGTAATAACAATATTTGCTTCGATGTTTTGCATAGTGTAATGGTACTACAAAATTAGTAATTAGTACAAATATTTGTACTAACGGTACGATACATTTTTTAATGTATCGTACGTATAATACCTATCCAATAAACGTTCCGAAATAACAAAAATTGTAAGATAGAGCTGTTCGTTCATGCGAACATACTTGATGTTGTTTCAACAAAACATTAATTATCAACGTGTTAACCACTTCATTACTCCTTCCTTGCCCCCTGTTAAGAAAGGCATAATAATGCGGAAAATGACTACTACTATAAATAGCATCCAAGCATCAGACAGGGCGGCTGACTGTTCGTCAGGGGTCATATTCTCATATTCTTCACGGGATTGTTCCCTTAGTTTTCGCTTTCCATAGGCTGTATTGGGGTTGTATGGTTTACGCTGTTTAGCCATAAACTAAAATATTTTATTTCCTATTTGACCCACTTTTTTCATCAAAACTATTTACCGTCAAAGAGTAAATATGAAAAGGAGAAACATTTTAAAGTATTTAATAGAAATACTCAAAGTGGTGCTTTATTTAATCAAATGTATTAAAGAATTTCTTTAATCATTTTAACACCCGAAATAGGCTATTTCGGGTGTTTTTCTATTAGCTATACGAACCCAATCGTATCGTTATAAAAAATCGTAAAGCGTTGAAGAAAGAATAATACGTAGAATAACTAACTGATAATAAGTTATGAAGGCTTGTGGTAAGTAGTATATCGTTACCAAAAAAGCCACCTTCACTCCTTTCGAAGCACTTTAATGACTTTCTTTGATAAAGATAACCCGGTAATATTTTCTTCCATTCACATTCTCCCCACAGTCCGAATTTATCAGATTGATAAATGGCAATACCCCCAATCCTACAAACCGCTAATTTGCAGCAAATTGAAATTGTGAAGCATCTCCTATTCATTTCCCTAATAAGCACCCTATTATTCGCCTGCCAAAAACCACAGTCATTTGACTACCGAAACGTGAAAAACGTGAAATTGGAGAAATTGGGTTTTGAGAAGTCTACCCTCAGCATGGATTTGGTATACTACAACCCAAATGCATTTGGCGTTGACCTAAGAAAGGTTGATGCAGACATTTATATCGATAACCATTATCTAGGTAAATACCAATTGGATACTTTAATGCATATCCAACGTAAGGCTGAATTTGTACTCCCATCCCGTATTCAGGTAGATATGCGCGGTATTTTCAAAAATGCCCTAACAGTTCTTTTTAATCGCGAAGTACTGCTGCATGTAAAAGGCACCACAAGAGTGGGTAAAGCAGGGTTCTTCAAAACCATTCCTTTTGATTATGAAGCCAGACACAAATTGGAATTGTAAGGCTCAAGAAAAAAGAAGATAAGGCACAAGGAAGGTTCAAGATTCAAGAAGACAAGACACAGAAAAGGTTCAAGTGCCAAGACGCAAGTTTACTGAACTATCCTTGTGGCTTGTAGCTTGCGGCTTGGAGCTTTCTTGTGTCTTGTCTTCTTGAATCTTAACTCTTAATTAAATGGTTTGACATGGCAAGGCTTTCTTGGCTGTGGTCCGCCGCCGTCTGCGGCTCTTTTGCAAGATGGTGGGAGCTTTTTGTAGGCGTCTTCGGAGGCTTTGGTATCATCTGCATCAAACCCTGCATTGTTCAAAGTTACTTTGAGCGCATCGGGATTGGTATAATTCGGCAGGTATTGTATTCTGATCTCTCCTTGTAATAAATTGATTTTCCACTGTACTAATCCACCCTCAAGAATTCCTTTTTCTTCCAACAGGTATTTATCCAAGACCTCTTTACATTCCCAACACTTAAGATTATTGGATTTGATGCTAACCCACTCAGGTTTGGCTTGCTGGGCATTCACCATCTTTCCGATGACTAGACAAAATATCATTGACAATAATATCTTTTTCATAATCCAAGGATTTAAAAAACTTATTCAGTGCTTTTCAGTGCCTTCTCCGAAGGAGTCCTTTGGACAGTGGCAATTCTTTTAATAGACACTTAAGTAATAGAAAATGTTGCCACTGAGACCACAGAATGACACTGAATTAGATGCCCTTCCAGTTGGCAGGGTCCTTTCTCCATTCAAGCAATAATTGTTCCGTTTTCAAAGAAACTTGTCCTTTTTCAACTGCCAAACTAATCAGGCTGCTATAATTGGTCAATGATTTATAAACAACCCCTGCTTTTGCAAAAGCCTCATCGGCATGGGGGAATCCATAGGTAAAAATGGACACCATCCCCACTATTTCTACTCCTGCTGCACGTAATACATCTACAACCTGTAAACTGCTTTTACCCGTAGAAATCAGATCTTCTATTACCAATACTTTTTGTCCGGCAGAATAAAACCCTTCAATCTGATTCCCCATTCCATGTTCCTTGGGTTTCGGACGAACATATACATAAGGTAACTTCAACTGATCGGCTGCCATGGCACCCCAGGCAATACCTGCCGTGGCCACGCCCGCTAACATTTCCGCTTCGGGAAATCCTTCAAAAATGACATTGCACAATTCGCTTTTGATAAAATCGCGAACATACGGGAAGGATAATACTTTACGATTGTCACAATAAATCGGACTTTTCCAGCCGCTTGCCCATGTAAAGGGGCTTTCCGGACTCAATTTTACGGCGCCTACCTGAAGTAGTTTTTCTGCTACAGCTTTTTCGTTGGTCATGCTGCGAATGTAGGAGCATTTCTGCAATTTGATCCGTCTAGGTGGATCGAAAAATTTGAAAATTTGAAAATTTGAAAATAATGATCAGATTTGACCTATGGGACTAAAAACAATACAAGCTGCTGGTGGATTGGTATTGAATGAAAAGCAGGAAATACTCATGATCTTTCGAAGGGGCAAATGGGATTTACCAAAAGGGAAGTTAGATGAAGGGGAAAAAATAGAGGAATGTGCTGTTAGAGAAGTAATGGAAGAAACCGGTTTGACAAAAATAGACCTAGGTCCATTACTCAGCATTACCCACCATACTTATTTTGATACCTGGCTAAAAGAAGAAGTGATCAAAGAAACACATTGGTATGTAATGCAAGCAAGCTCAAAAGAATTATTAATCCCCCAAACCACAGAAGACATCGAAATCATAGAATGGGTCTCTTCTGCTAATATGGTAGATAAACTGAGCAATAGTTATGATACGATTATGGAAGTGGTGAGGAAGTTGGCAGTTGATAGTTGACAATTGATAGTTGACAGATGACAGTTGACAGAGTTTTAGGAAAAATCCCTTCCTTTTCTTTCTGTCAACTGTCAACTATCAACTAAATACTACTTCTCACAAGGCTCCTTCCTTCTCGTATCAATCAAAAAATGAATTTTCCATCCACTCTTTTCACGCAGTAGATGGAAAGAGTTCACGCCACAGTGACTAAAATTCCCATTGAAATAAAATTTGTAGGGAGTCCAAACCACAGCAAGGGGGCCATCAATTTTAATGGTTTCAAATTCGATGCGTTCATCTGCTGCATTTTTCTGAAGTCCTGCTATACTTCTACCAAAATTAGATACCAGATCCGTTTTGGCGCTGATATTTCCTTCTTTATCGCGAACAATGGTTTGTAAAATATTCTTTTCAGAGAAACAGTTGACTACTCCGGCAGAATCAGCATTGCGCATAGAAGTAAACAATTGATTGATGACTGCTTTTACGGAATCTACCGCTGACTGCGCTTGTACATGTGTTGTAGCTGCTATCAAAACGATTGCTAAGAAGTATTTTTTCATAGACTTTACTTTCAATAAAAATAGCTGTAAATATGGTTTGTTCATATCCGTTTATAAAAAAAGTCAGACCTGACAGTAGTGTCGGATCTGACTTTTCATAATTGGATGAGATCATTATCTTAAATAACCCAATATTTTCAACATGCTTTGTGCTGTTTGTTCTTTAGCATAGACCCAATCTTCCAACTTCCCATTTTTGTCATACTCAACAATCACATGTTTAGGAGAAGGTATCAAACAATGTTTGATACCTCCATACCCACTGATCTGATCTTGGTAGGCACCGGTGTGGAAGAATCCTACATACAGCGGTTCTTTATTTCCTTCCGCATCTTTTGGATCCGTATTGGTGAGCTTGGGAAGAAACACTTCATTGATATGCTCTTCAGAATCGTAATAATCGTGACTGTCACATGTAATACCCCCTAAGACGACTCGTTGGTATTCATTATCCCATTTATTGATGGGCAGCATCAAAAATTTCTCTCCAATACCCCAGGTATCCGGCAAAGTGGTGATGAATGAAGAATCAATCATATACCAGCACTCACGATCGTTCTGTACTTTTTGTCCGATGACACTGTAGATATGTGCCATGCTCTCTCCCACTGTATAACTGCCGAACTCAGTATAGATATTCGGCATAGGCACTTTGGCTTTCTTACATGCTTTTTTAATATTGCTCACAATTTCATTGATCATGAACTGGTAATCATATTCAAATCCGAGTGAGTGTTTGATGGGAAATCCACCACCAATATTGATGGAATCCAATTCCGGACAAATCTTCTTCAGCTGGCAGTACAGGTTGATGATCTTGTTCAACTCAGACCAATAGTAGATATCATCTTTGATCCCTTTGTTCAGGAAGATGTGCAACATTTTCAACTGGAACTTATCTTCATATCCTTCGATCTCATCCACATAAAATTCCAGGATATCTTTTGCACGGATGCCTAAACGTGAAGTATAAAAAGGGAAATTGGGTTCTTCTTCTGCAGCAACCCGAATACCTAAGCGGAAGGGCTGTTTTACACTGCGTTTATATGCTTGTAATTCTTCCTTGTTATCCAGAATAGGAATCACATTCTTAAAACCGGTATTGATCAGTTTAGCGATGCGTGAAGTGTAAGACTTCTGTTTATAGCCGTTACAGATGATATAGGTTTCTTTATTGATCTTTCTGCGTTGGTATAAACGATTGATGATCTCAATATCATATGCATAAGATGTTTCGAGGTGAATATTGTGTTTCAACGCTTCTTCTACCACGAAAGAAAAATGTGAACTCTTGGTACAATAGCAATAAAAATATTCGCCTTCATACTTATGCTTTTTAAAAGCATCGGCAAACATCTTTTTAGCTTTGTTGATCTGCATTCCAATCTTTGGCAGATAGGTAAGCTTCAACGGAGTTCCATACTTCTCGATGATTTTTTTGAGATCCAGTTCATTGAACTGCAAATAGCCATCGTCATTAACATCGAATCCTTCTTGTGGAAAATGGAAGGTCTGGTTCACCAGCGAGGTGTAGGTATTGTTCATTAGCCGGGTTAGTGGTTGTTTAGTGTGAACAAGAATGGTACCTTATAGAAACAACAAAAATAGTTGTTTGTATAGTTCAACAAATAAAAAAACCGGAAAGTAAGGTTACTTCCCGGTTATATTTTGATCAGGGTTGCTGATTACTTTACAGAATTTACCAGTGCCTTGAAACTTGCCGGCTCATTCATAGCCAGGTCTGCCAGCACTTTACGATTCAGATCGATACCTTTTACTGCCAATTTATTGATAAACTGGCTATAGGTCAATCCTTCTTCTCTTACTGCTGCGTTGATACGGGCGATCCAAAGCTGACGGTATTCGCGCTTCTTCAACTTACGACCTACATAGCTGTATGTCATACCTTTTTCAACAATATTTTTGGCTACGGTGTATACATTTTTACGTTTACCGTAGAATCCTTTGGCCTGCTTGAGGATACGCTTTCTGCGGGCTCTTGATGCTACTGCATTTACTGAACGTGGCATAATATCTTTTTTTTGTCCCGCTTAAAGCGGGATTGTTTTTAAATGGTTTGATGTCCCTTCCCGGGATGATGGCTTGGATTAACCTTTCAAACGCAATAAGCGCAGAACGAAATCTTTGTTGGGAGCTCCAACAACACCTTTCTTGTTCAATGCTCTTTTACGCTTCTTTGATTTTTTGGTTAAAATGTGCCTTTTGAAAGCTTTCTGGAAGGTGATCTCTCCACTGCCAGTAACCTTAAAGCGCTTCTTCGCGCTGGAATTTGTTTTTACCTTTGGCATAAATAATAATCTACTTAAGATTACACCCTGCTGGCGGTCTCGAACAGACGAGACACTTGTTGAGCCTTACGGGAAAAATTTGGAGTGCAAAAGTAGGGGAAAAACAGAGAAATAAGAAATAAGAAATAAGGAACAAGAAACAGAGGACTTTAAAGTGTGAACCCCTTATATAAGAAATGTCGATGAAAATCATCGACATTTCTTATATAACTATTTGAAAACCAGACTATTAAAGCTATTCCATTGTTTCTTGTTCCTTATTTCTTGTTCCTTGTTCCCTACTTCCTATTCCTCTGTTTTACTCGCCGCTTTCTTCTTCCCTGTTTTAGGGGTAAAAATGGCGAACATGCGCTTGCCTTCGAGTTTGGGCATACTTTCTAATGAACCTGCTTCTGCCAAACGTTCAGCAAATTTCAAGAGTAATAATTGCCCACGATCCTGGAACATGATGGCACGTCCCTTGAACTGTACATAAGCTTTTACCTTATTTCCATCTTTCAGGAATTTCTCAGCATGTTTGGCTTTGAAGTCAAAATCATGATCATCGGTTCCAGGCGTAAAGCGGATCTCTTTGATCTCACTTTGCTTGGAATTTGCTTTCATCTCCTTCTCTTTCTTCTTCTTTTCGTAAAGGAACTTTTTATAATCGATCACCTTACAAACGGGAGGGTCAGCTGTTGGAGAAATTTCCACTAGATCCAGTTCTTGCTCTTGCGCAATTTTCAATGCTTCCTGTGTGGAGTAAACGCCAACAGTTACATTGTCGCCAACCAAACGCACTTGTGGTACCCGGATTCTTTCGTTGATACGATGTTCAGGCTCCGGTTGCCTGTTAAACCTGGGATTGAATCTTCCGCCCCCTCTTGGTGGTAATGCCATTAAAACTTGTTTAGTTAAAAATTTAGGTGTTAAAGATATAGCTATTTCCTTATTCCGAATTATTCTCCGCTTTTTCGGTGGAGAATTTCATCTTGTATCAATGTGATAAACGCTGCTAATTCCTGTGTCCCCAGATCACCTTTTCCTTGTCTGCGTACTGCCAGTTTACGCTCAGCGGCTTCTTTCTCTCCCACTACCAACATATATGGCACGCGACTCAGTTCAGTATCTCTGATCTTTTTCCCGATCTTTTCGCTTCTATCATCTATTTCTACTCTCACTCCTATGGCACGCAGCGATTGTTTTACTTCTAGTGCATAGTCCATGAATTTATCACTGATCGGCAATATTTTCACTTGCAATGGCGCCAACCATACCGGGAACTTGCCTGCATAATGTTCCAACAGGAAGCCAATAAAACGTTCGTGGGTTCCCAATGGTGCGCGGTGTATGATCAATGGTACTTCAGGCTGGTTGTTCTGATTCACATAATTCAACCTGAATTTGTTTCCTGAATTGAAGTCTACCTGATTGGTCGCCAATGTAAACTCTCTTCCAATCGCACTCCAAATCTGTACATCGATCTTAGGTCCATAGAACGCTGCTTCATCGGGCACTTCTACAAATGGAATATTCGACTCGATCAATACATTACGTACCATAGCTTCTGTTTCTTTCCAAAGCTCCGGTTCATTTACATATTTGGCGCCCAGTTTAGTAGGCTCATGTAAACTCAAACGCATCACATATTTATCGATACCAAATATTTTAAAATACTTGATGTACATATCATTCACCGCACGAAACTCAGCAGCAAACTGCTCTTTACTACAGTAAATATGTGCATCATTCATGTGCAGACAACGAACACGCATCAGACCAAACAACTCCCCACTCTGCTCATAGCGATAACAAGTACCGTATTCAGCGATACGGAATGGAAGATCTTTATAGCTCTTAGGTTCTGCATCAAATATTTTATGGTGATGCGGACAGTTCATCGCTTTCAGATAATACTTGGTTCCGTCCAATTCCATCGGAGGAAACATACTATCAGCATAATAAGGAAGGTGTCCGCTGGTGAGGTACATACTCTCTTTGGCGATATGCGGTGTTACCACACGCTTATAGCCTGCATCTTCTTCTGTTTGCTTGGCTAGTTTCTCCAATTCTTCGATGATAACAGTACCATTGGGTAACCATAGAGGCAATCCGGCACCTACATCATCATCCATGGTGAAAATGCCCAATTCTTTTCCGAGTTTACGATGATCTCTTTTTTTGGCTTCTTCCAGCATCAACAGGTATTCATCCAACTCTTTTTGATTCGGGAATGTAACACCGTATAAACGAGTGAGCATTTTATTCTTCTCATCTCCTTTCCAATAAGCTCCCGCAATACTGGTAAGTTTAATGGCTTTGATGAACCCCGTGTGTGGGATATGTGGTCCGCGACAAAGGTCGGTGAACTGTCCTTGTGTATAGAAAGTGATCGATCCATCGTCTAATCCTTGCAAAAGATCAAGTTTATACTCATCTGATTTCTCTTGGAAATAAGTAACAGCCTCTTGTTTGGATATTTCTTTACGCTGGTAAGCATTGTTTTGCTTGGCCAGTTCATTCATTTTCTTCTCAATCGCTACTAGATCCTCTTCTGAGATATGTTGTCCACCCAAATCTATATCATAATAAAAACCTTTATCCAATGCCGGTCCAACCCAGAACTTCACACCCGGATACAAAGCTTCTACTGCTTCTGCCATTAAGTGAGCAGAAGAATGCCAAAAAGTATTTTTCCCTTCTGCATCATCCCAGGTATGCAGTTTCAGTGAACTATCAGTCATAATCGGACGCGTAGCATCCCATACTTGTCCATTAACACTTGCCGCCAATACTTTTCTGGCCAGTCCTTCACTGATTGATTTAGCAATATCCAAAGCACTCACGCCTGCTTCATACTGCCTTTCTGCCCCATCGGGAAAACGAATCTTAATCATTGGTTCGATTGCTGAAAAATTGAATAATTCTAAGGATTGCAAAAATAGGATAAAGCTGCGAGCTTTCAGCTATGAGCTGAGAGCTTTGAGCTGCCAGCTGCTAGCTTCTAGCTGCTAGAAAAACAAAGTCTAGTAAATTTTTAAAAAACGCATTTGTCTATTCTTAAGATGAAATACAGTAACCGATCTAGCAGCTAGCAGCTGGCAGTTCTTGTCTCACCGCTTATTTAACGCTTCTTTATCAGCATACACTATATTGCAATCGTAGTTTTGCCCGAATGAGACTGAATATTACCCTAACCTCTTTTTTACTGTTCTGTTCGCTTGCCCTGGGTGCCCAAAATTTGACGGGTATCTGGAGAGGTTATTTTGGCTCATCGAGTGGCTTGTATAAGGGTGATACGCGACAAGAAATGTATAAATATGAAGTGCAGATCGATCAGCAAAGCAATAATGCACTAAAGGGTGTTACCTACTCTTACCAAAGTACCGTATTCTATGGGAAAGCTACATTACAGGGTATTTATACGGTACAGACCAAAAATCTCATCTTAAAAGAGCTGGTTTTAGAAGAACTAAAAATTGCCGATAAAAGTGAGCCTTGTCTCATGACCTGCTACCTTGAATATTCCAAAATGGGAAATCTGGAAGTATTACAAGGCACTTTTATTTCCATAAATGCCAAAAGCAAGGTTGATTGCGGTAGCGGAAAAGTGTATTTGGAAAGAGTCAAAGAATCAGATTTTGAATTGGAACCTTTTTTAGCAAAGAAAAACGGGTATTCTTCAAAGCGTGGTAAAGACTCTGCCAAGCCACCCATCACTGTTCAAAAAACAACGCCTAATAATAAGCCGTCCACAACCACATCCAAAGACAATACTACAAAAGCACCTGTAAAAACACAGACGGCTCCACCTGCTAATAAAAAAGCTTCTCCGGTCACACAAACACCTTTAACGCAAAGAAACAATAGCACAGTTCAAAAAAAGCCGGTCACAAAACCTGCTACCAATACAACGAAGAGTACTCCCAAAATAACCAAGCCTGCACAAAAGGAAGAAGTCAACAATACTGTTCAGCCCCCTGTTACCAACAACTGGAAACAGGATGCTACTATAACAACCAGAAAAGCAGATACGCCGATTGTAAAATGGGAACAACCTAGTACCCTAAGAGGCCCGATTCCAAAAGTATTATTGGAACGGGAAAATAATCTTATCAAGACCATATACACCAATGAACAAGTAGCCACAGTAGAAATCTTCGACAATGGCACCATTGATAATGATACCATTTCTCTTTATCACAATAACAAATTGGTGATCAGTCAAGCTAAGTTGACCTATACGCCTCTTCGTTTGAAAATTGATTGTTCCGGAGATAATAAGCGACATGAATTAATCATGGTAGCGGAAAATTTAGGTGAGATTCCGCCGAACAGTGCTTTAATGGTGATTACCGCTGGAAAAAAACGTTATGAAATATTCCTCATTTCAAATGAGCAGAGAAATGCAAAAGTGGTTATTGAATATAAACCTGACTGATTATTGTGCTAGAAAAACTCATACATAATCCAAAATTTGTTTTTCTTTTTGATGCGTTAGGTGCATTGCTTACTTGTACGCTGATCGGTGGATTACTGGTAGCTTATCAATCCTATATTGGACTTCCTTTCACTTGGCTTTATATTCTCGCTTCTATAGCTGCAGTATTAACTGTTTACTCAAGTTTATGCGCGGTATTGATTCAAAAAAAATGGAGCCCTTTTTTAAAAGTCATTATCACAGCCAATACCCTTTATACTTGCCTCACAACTGCTTTGATCATCATTTACAGTCAAGAACTCGAAAGCTTAGGCTTCGCTTATTTTATTGGGGAGATACTTGTTTTAATTGGTGTGATTTGGTTAGAGATAAAAGCATTGAAAGCATTACCCCACTAGAAGCATCCTCACACAGCACCGAAATACTGTACAAGTTCAAATAGATGTATAGTTCTTGAAGCCTGTTGCTTGAAGCTTGTAGCTTTCGTGTTCCCTGTTTCTTCTTTCTTGTTTCTTTCCCTACATCTTAATATTCCAAGTTACCGCGGGTATAACAGGGAACAATGATACCTGTCTAGCCGTTACCCGCAGATCACCATTGGAAGCTTGTCCTTCCTGATCAAAATAAATGAAATAGGGATTCAACCTGCTATATGCATTGTACAAACTAAATACCCAACTAGAAGTATACTTTCTTATTTTTTTAGGAGTGGGTGTATAAGTAAATGAAAGATCCATTCGATGATAAGGTTTCATTCGATAGGCATTGATACGGCTATATTCCTGCGTTAACACCCCACCAACAAAATAAAAACGTTCGGGCAATGAAGTAGCATTACCTGTTCCATACACAAACACACTGGACACCTTCCACTTTTTTGATAATTCATATGTACCCACAATCGACATATCATGTCTTCTGTCGTAGCGACTCGGATATTTCAAACCGTCATTCAAATCTTCAAATCTTCGCCAGGTCCAGCTCAGTGTATAGCCAATCCATCCTGTGAATCTTCCACGTACTTTATTGATGAACAATTCAGCACCATAACTCCATCCCTTTCCAAAAACAAATTCTTCTTCAGGGTCTTTGAGAGAAGGTGTATATCCTTCTTTATATTCGATCTGATTATTCATCGTTTTATAGTACACTTCCAATGAAGTCTCAAACATACCATTGTTGAAATTCCGGAAATAACCGGCTGCATATTGCCAACCTGTTTGCGGACGCACCCTGATGGTGCTGGGTACCCATAGATCAGTGGGCAAAGTTGTACCTGCATTCGTCACTAAATGGATGTATTGAATGTTTCTGGTGACTGCTGCTTTGAAAGACGATAACTCTGACAGAGCATATCGAACTGTTAGTCTAGGTTCCAATCCTCCGTATGCTTTCACAGTTTGTCCGCGACCATACACCACACTATCCAATTTATTACCATCATCATCTCGTTGGTATAAGGTATACCTGCCTATTTGCTGAAACACACTGTATCGTAACCCTGCATTCACTTTGATCTTATCAGAAAGCTCCCAATCATCCTGTATATAAACCGCATATTCATTCGCTAATTTTCTGCTGGCATTATTGGGTTCGAAGATGACAGAATCCTGACTGCCGCTTACAATATTGGGCAGAAAGCTGTGGTGGGTGTATTGTATACCAAATTTCAACTTGTGTTCGGGTACCGGATAAAAGTCAAAATCTGTTTTCAGATTGAGGTCACGGATACCCGATGATAAATTGATGTTGAAATCATTTTGTCTACCTGCCAACTCAAATTTATAGTCATTATAGACGGCGGTAGTATTCGCAAATAATTTTTTATTGAATACGTGATTCCAGCGAAGTGTAGCCGTAGAATTTCCCCATGGTATTCTGGTGCTGAAAGAACGTTGTGTATTATTGAACGTAAATTTATCTCTACCGAAATATCCACTCAGGTACAACACATCTTTTTCTGAAAACCGATAATTCATTTTTGCGTTCAGGTCATAGAAATAGTATCCTGAGCCATAGAATTCACTTTCCTTACTGATAAAAGGTTTTGATAAAAGATCAACATAGGTTCTTCTGGCTGATAAAATATAAGAAGCTTTGTTCTTCTTTAAAGGTCCTTGAATCGAAAAACGAGAGGCGATCAATCCAATTCCGGCATCGATCTGCGTTTTGTTGTTATTGCCTTCTTTCATCGCCACATCTACCACAGAAGACAAACGACCTCCATATTGAGCGGGCATCCCTCCTTTGATTAGGGTAACATTTTTAATAGCATCAGCATTGAAAATAGAGAAGAATCCGAAAAGGTGACCGGTATTGTACACAACTGCATCATCCAATAAAATCAGGTTTTGATCCGGTCCACCACCACGTACATAAAATCCGGCATTCCCTTCTCCAGCATTACGTACGCCAGGTAAGAGTTGTAAGGTTTTTAAAGGATCTACTTCTCCCAAAAAAGCAGGTAAAGCTTTCGCTGTATTCATGCTCAGCTCAATCTTACCCATCTGAGCAGTCTTGACATTGTTCTCTCGTTTTCTGGCAACAACCGTCACATTGCTGATGACAGCTGTATTGGGCAACAATAAGATATTCTGCTGAATGTCTTTTTTCAGATCAATCGTCAATTCAGCGGTTTGGTATCCGATAAAAGACACCAAAAGACGATATACCCCCTTTTCCAGAGAAATGGAATAAAAACCATATTGATTGCTTTGCACACCTTTCCCTTGTCCGACCACTTGTAGGTTGGCACCGATCAAGGTCTCACCTGTTAAAGAATCTTTGAGATAACCGTTGAGTGTTACCCTCTCCTGCGCAGCCACAGAAACAACACAACAACACCACAACAGCAAAATCGATATACGCATGAAAGGAAAATGAAAAGTTGAATGAACGCTTACAAGATCAGCAACAACTAAGCGATCATTAGAGTTTTCTAAAATCAATTGAATCTTTTACTTCCCCACAGATCAGCATTTTCTTGGGTAAATATGGATTACGAATATCAGAGGAATTACTCAACCAAAATGCCCCGGCATCATTGAATGCCATTGGACAATATTGATGGTATACTACCGCACGATCATATTTAACGGCACGGATCAGATCATACAATTGTTCGCTCAGCACCTGAAAAGATTTACGGCGTTCTTCGATATCTTTTTCTTGCTTCACGGCAGCAAGTTCATTGCTGATGCCGGTAGTATAGGTCTTTGCAGTAGAAATGATGCTGGGATCAGCTTTTAACTCACCCAGTACCCCGTCTGTAGCATTGATATCTGCCAAAAGCTGCACTGTACTTTTCGTAATCAAGGTATCATTCTCCTTAATGAAATGGTCTTTCAACTGAAAATAGCTATCCAGCATTTTACCAAATACCAGATTGAACGTATCTGAATTAACACTTTGTCCAAGTGGCGCCTGTGGAGCTTCTGTTACGGCTGCTTTTTCATCATTTCCGCCACAAGCGGCTAAAAACAGAATGGTAGCCAGTGTCAATATCCTTTTCATGGGTAAAATTTTGCACAAATTTACAGCAAATTGAAATGGCAGCCGTTTGCAATTACCTTTGCGCTCCTAAACCATTGTTAAGAAATGTTGATCGGCTTACAAAATGTGACTTTTGAATTTGGTGCCCGTGTAATTGTGGAAGATGCCACTTGGCATATACAACCCGGTGATCGTATCGGATTGATTGGGTATAACGGTACCGGCAAATCTACCCTATTGAAAGTATTGGTAGGAGAATATACCCCTTCCAGAGGATCTGTTGAAAAGGGAAAAGATACCACTATTGGTTACCTACATCAGGATCTATTAAGCTTTGATACCAATGATACCATTACCGAAGTGGCATTGGGTGCATTTGAACGGGTACGTCAAGTAGAAAAAGAAATTGAAACCCTGGGACATGAACTGGAAAAAGATCCAGAGAATAATGATCTTTTGATTCGTTATACCGATGCATTACATGAATTGGATGTATTGGATGGATACAATATTCATCATAAAGCCGAAGAAGTATTACATGGCCTGGGATTCAGCAATGAAGACCTAACCCGCCCTTATAAAGAGTTTAGTGGTGGATGGAGAATGCGTGTTTTATTGTGTAAAATGATTTTGCAACAACCCGATGTACTCTTATTGGATGAGCCTACCAACCACCTTGATCTTCCTTCGATCGAATGGTTGGAAAAATATCTTCTCCACTATCAAGGTAGCGTCGTAATTGTAAGCCACGATAAATTTTTCTTGAACCGAATGGTGAATAAGATCGTGGAAGTTTACCAACAGCAACTGCATATTTATTCAGGCGATTATAACTACTATGAAACAGAGAAAGCTTTGCGCATAGAGATGCAACAAAAAGCTTTTGAAAATCAGCAAGACTATATTCGTCAGCAAGAACGCTTTATTGAACGATTCAAAGCCAAAGCCAGTAAAGCTGCTCAAGCCCAGAGTATTCAAAAGCGACTGGATAAAATTGAGAAGATAGAAGATGTGAAACTGGAGCGTCCTGATTTACGCATCAACTTTCAATTGGAAAAAGTCCCTGGCAAAGTACTGGTGGAATTGAAAAATGCCAGTAAAAGTTTCGGCAAGATTAAAATTTTAGAAGCAGCACAGGCTGAAATTGAACGAGGTGATAAGATCGCACTCATTGGTGCCAATGGAAAAGGTAAATCTACGGTGTTACGAATGGTAGCAGGCAACGAGCCATTCGAAGGACAACGTGTATGGGGACATAATGTCGAAGAAAGTTTTTACGCACAACACCAATTAGAAGCACTTACATTGACCAATACCATTTTGGAAGAGTTACAGCAATGTGGCAGTAAGAAAACAGATGTGGAGCTGCGTGCATTATTGGGTGCTTTTTTGTTCAGTGGCGATGATGTAGACAAGAAGATACGCGTATTGAGTGGTGGAGAGAAAGCACGTGTAGCATTGGCGAAAACCATAGTGAGTAAAGCCAACTTTTTGATGCTCGATGAACCGACCAACCACCTCGATATGCATTCTGTGGAATTGTTAGCAGAAGCACTGAATAAATACGAGGGTACAATCATTCTCGTTAGTCACGATCGTTATTTCATTTCTAAAACAGCCAATAAGATCTGGGAAATCGTTGATCATCAAATCAAAGAATTCAAAGGCACTTATCAGGAATGGGTGGAATGGAATGAGCGAATGGAGAGAATAAAAGAGGAAGAAGCAAGAGGGAAGAAACAAGAGACAAGGAAGGTTCAAGAAACAGAGCATAAGATTCAGGTTGAAAACAAAAAAGTAGAAGTTGTTGAACCGGTGAAATCTGCGCCTGCTAATCTACCCATTGATAGAGAGAAACAGAAGGAATTACAGAAACAGAAAAGAAGACTGAGTAATTTGGAGATAGAGTTGGACAAATTGAAACAGGAGAAAATAAAACTAGAGACGGCACTCGGAGATCCATCCAATTATTCAGACCCCACTAAATTTCAACAACTGGAAGCCTCCTATAAACAAATTCAATCGAAGTGGACTACTTTGAATCAGGAGTATGAGGAAGTGTTTGAAAAAGTGATGGAGGGGGAAGCGTAAAAAAAATAAAAAGTCAAAAGTTAAAAGTTAAAAAAACTCTGTGATCCTCTGTGCCTAACTCTGTCAACTCTGTGGTAAAAAAAATAACCGCAGAGTTACACGGAGTCCGGCACGGAGGAGCACAGAGTTTTTTATTTCTTACGGGAGCAGCACTGCATCAATTACATGCACCACACCATTGCTGGCAACGATATCGGTACTTGTGATATTTGAAGCAGACATATTACCGTTACCTCTTACCCTAGCGCCACCTGCCAATGTAATGGTTACGGTTCCACCGTTAACCGTTGCAGGTCTAGCTCCTTCCGTTAAATCAGAAGAAAACACCCTGGCAGCGATCACATGGTATGTAAGGATAGAAGCCAATGTATTGGGATCGGCTTGTTGAATTGATTCAATTGTAGGAAAGCCTGCATTTTGAAAAGCTGTATTGGTAGGTGCAGACACAGTGAAAGGTCCGGTACCAGATAATACAGCTGCAACATTGGTGGTACCCTGACTAGCTCTTACAACAGCAGCTACCAGGAAAGAAAGATTTGCATTGCCTTGTGCCAACTGTACAATATTACCTGGTGGCGGCATTAACACTTTATTGATCACATGTACAACACCATTAGCGGCATCTACATCTGCTGTAGTCACAGCAGCGCCATTTACAAAAACACCATTGTTATTTTTGGTAACATACACATTAGCTTGACCTGCACTTGCTAATTCAGTGGTAGCTGAAGGTATGGCTCCGGATGTGTACTCCTGTCCAAGTACATGGTACAAGATAATCTGACGTAAAGTCGCTTCAGGAACTGCATTGATAGCCGCTTCAGTACCTAAACCTGCAGCAGCGAAAGCGTTGTTATCTGGCGCAAACACGGTAAATGTTCCTTGTCCGGATAATGTTTCAACCAATCCTGCTCTTACAACAGCAGTTCTCAGTAAAGAAAGATTTGCATTTTCCGTTACCAATGTTGCAATCGTTTTAGCGGGTGCTGCCTCATCTTTTTTGCATGATACCAACGCGAAAAGTGGTAGACATGCCAGCATCAGGATTTTAATGTGTTTCATCATACTTTGGTTTTTTGTTGATTAATAATGGGATATGTAAAAGATGTTGGTTTGAGAAATAGCACTATTAGTCACCACATGCATCTTACCCTTACCATGCATGAGTAAATAGATGGCTTGCCAAGATTGCATTACAGACATAAGTTTATCAGTTGGATACATAGCTGTTCCATTAAAGTGTGAAATATTTGAGCAGGGGTTCCGACTGCGCCGGCATTCAACGTTGTTATAGCAGTATCAAGAAGAAACTGCGTACGACAATCTCAACAAATTATATTGGTACGAATAAGGGTTGTATCGATCGTGTTTTGTAGGGAAACATCGACCTATATTTTTTTCAAGAGGGGATGATAAAGGAACAACAGCACAAAGTTTTTGTTCTGAGAAAATGATAAAAAAATGTTAGAAGAATTTTTGTTCGAAAGATGATGATGAAAAAACAAGAAAGGTTCTACAAATGAAAGATCAATTATAAAGATGAAACAATTCCAAATTTCAGTGACAAAAAAAGGTGAGCAAAGCTCACCTCTATTTTCACTTTTGACTTTTCACTTTTGACTTTGCATGCTTACTTACTCAAAATACTCCTACTAATCACAATCCGCTGCACTTCACTAGTACCTTCATAAATCTGAGTGATTTTTGCATCACGCATCAGTCTTTCTACATGGTATTCTTTTACAAAACCATAACCACCATGTACCTGAACAGCTTCAGTTGAGATCCACATCGCTGCTTCACTCGCATATACTTTCGCCATAGATGAACTGAGGGTATAGTCTAGTCCATTGTCTTTCTCCCATGCCGCTTTTAAACACAATAAACGAGCTGCTTCAATTTTAGTAGCCATATCAGCCAATTTAAATTGAATAGCTTGGTGATGCATGATCTCTTTACCAAATGCCTTACGTTGTTTACTGTATGCTAATGCCAATTCATAAGCACCACTTGCAATACCCAATGCCTGAGAAGCAATACCGATACGACCTCCGGCCAAAGTCTTCATTGCGAATTTGAAACCAAATCCATCTTCACCGATTCTGTTTTCTTTGGGCACTTTTACATCTGTTAATAAGATGCTGTGTGTATCACTACCTCTGATACCTAATTTATTTTCTTTTGCAGCTACAGTAACCCCCGGCCAGTTTTTTTCAACGATAAATGCATTGATCCCTTTACTTCCTTTCGCAGGATCAGTTTGTGCAATCACTAAATACACCGAAGCAGAAGAACCATTGGTGATCCAGTTTTTGGTACCATTCAATAAATAATGATCTCCCATATCTTCAGCAGTGGTACGCTGACTGGTAGCATCACTACCCGCTTCAGGTTCACTTAACAAGAAAGCACCTATGTATAGTTCTCCATCCTTACGACCCTGAGCCAATGGAGTCAGGTATTTTTGTTTCTGCTCTTCGGTACCAAATGTTTCCAATCCCCAACAAACCAAACTATTATTCACGCTCATACAAACACTGGTACTCGCATCTATCTTACTGATTTCTTCCATAGCGAGCACATAGCTAACGGTATCCATACCCGCACCACCATATTTAGGGTCTACCATCATACCCATGAAACCTAATTCAGCCAGTTTCAATATCTGTTCTTTGGGGAACTGTTGTTTTTCATCACGCTCAATGACACCGGGTAAACACTCATTTTGGGCAAAATCACGAGCCGCTTTCTGGATCATTACATGTTCTTCGCTAAGTTGGAATTGCATATGTTTTCTTTTTGGCGCTGCAAAAATAAGCTAACAAACGTTAGGAAAGTAGATTTTTGATTTTTTGATCTTTGATTTTTTGATTTAAATCAAAAAATCAAAGATCACAGATCAATAGTATTTCTTTTGGAGGTTGTTGAGGACACTTTTATCCAAATCATTGATTCGCTTAGTCGTATCCTGCAGGAAATGGCGCTTGAAGGATTGAATGGCCGCACTGGTATCTTTTACATCATAACCTATGATACGTAATGCTTGGATATGATTAAAATTTGCGGGAACAGGTTCTCTGTTTTCATCATACCAAAGACCAAATCCTTTTTCTGCCAATAGTTTCCAGGGGAACCGATAATTGGGATCATTTTTACGGGTGGGGGCAATATCACCATGACCAATAAAGTTGGCGGATGGAATAGCATATTGCTTTTTGAGTCTATCCAACAAGCTCAACAAACTATTGATCTGTAAACTATCAAATGGCTCAAATCCATTGTTGTCTAATTCAATCCCTATGGAGACAGAATTGATATCAGTTTGGTTACCCCACTTTCCAACCCCACCATGCCATGCACGTAGATAATCGTTCAACATATGATGCAATACCCCGCTTTTACATATCACATAATGTGCGCTTACAGAAGTACGGGGAAGCGTGAATGTTTTGAGCGTTTGATCACAAGAATTTTGTGCGGTATGATGGATGATGACAAAAGTAGGCTTACGTAAATTGAAATTGGTTGTTCCCACCCAATACTGAGGCAATAACGCAGAGTCTGAAAATGGATTTTCTTTGGGCAATGCCGCTATCTCTTTGGCATAGGCTTTTACTTTTTGCTTGTATACCTTATTGGTAGACTTATATGGATGCGTTGAACAAGCAATGAAGATGAATACAAAGAGTAATAAAACTGAATTTCTCATATATTGGGTTAAGACTGAAAAATACAAAGAATATGATGATGAAGAATCTGTGTCACTAAATATCTCCTATTTACCTATTTTTATTCAGTGTATTTCTGTGTTCTCTGTGGCAATTGATTTGCCACTGTCCGAAGGACTCCATTGGAGAAGGCACTGAAAAGCACTGAAATAAATGATTCAATATGTCTTTACACTTAGGAAGAACAAGTTTTGGAGATCCTGTTAACAGAGGAAATGTACTATCAAGGGAAGAAGCAGAAGCCTTGTTTCATGAGTGGGTATTAAACCCCAGATTGAAATTACATATGCTTCAGGTTGGACACCTAATGAAATGCTGGGCAGCCGAAAAACTACAGGCTGATGCCGCCACGCAATGGCGTTGGGAAATGGCCGGACTTCTACACGACGCAGACTGGGATCAATGGCCGGAATTGCATTGTAAAAAAATCATTGAAGAACTGGAACAACGCAATATCGATCCGGAGATCATTCGTGCCATCGCCTCTCACGGTCATCATTATTTTGGCGTCATTCCTGAAACCGAAATGGATAAAATGCTCTATGCATTTGATGAATTATCCGGACTTATCCATGCGTATTCATTGATGCGTCCGGGAGGTTATGATGGTATGGATGTAAAAGGCGTCAATAAACGACTCAAAGAAAAATCATTCGCCGCTAATGTTTCACGAGAAGATATCAAAGATGCCTGCGAAAGAGCAGGAATTGATTTGAATGAGCTTATTGCATTTATTATTCCGAGACAGAGGGAAGTGAGTGGTTAAAAGTGAAAGGTGAAAGGTGAAAAGAAAGTCAAAAGGCAAAAGTAAAAATTAAAAATCAGACATCCGACATCAGAAATCGGACATCTGACATCTGATATCGAGATAAATAACTCTTTATGAAAAAAATACTATTATTTATTGCCATCACTGTGTTTAGTGTACTCGTGGTTCGTGCGCAATATATTTTGCCTTTGAAAGAACAAGCCAGAGTGATCGATGAATTATTAGCGGAGCGTTTGAACCATGTATTGCCTAGTTTGATGAAAGAAGAAGGCATTGATCTGTGGATTGTAATTTCCAGAGAGTACAATGAAGATCCGGTGATCAAAACGATGTTGCCTTCTACTTGGATTTCTGCCAGACGAAGAACCATATTGGCATTTTATAACAATCCAAATGGCACAATTGAGAAATATGCGATTGCTCGTTATAACGTAGGAAATGAGATCAAAGCGGCATGGGATATGAATAAATTTCCTGATCAATGGGATGCATTAACTGATTTGATCCAACAAAAGAATCCCAATAAAATCGGATTGAACTATTCTACACATTATGGGCACGCTGACGGACTCACTTTTACAGAACAAAAAGAGTTGATGGCGAAATTACCGACCTCGACTGCTGCAAAAGTAGTGAGTGCTGAAAAACTGGCTGTCCGTTGGTTGGAGACCAGAACGGAAAGAGAAATGCAATTATACCCTCAATTAATTCAAATCACACATGATATTATCAAAGAAGGTTTTTCTGAGAAAGTGATCATGCCCGGTGTGACTACTACTGATGATCTGGTGTGGTGGTTTAGACAAAAGATCAGAGACTTAGGATTGGATACTTGGTTTCATCCTTCCGTATCCGTTCAAAGAAATGATCCGGAGAGTTTTGATCACTTGCGTTCATTTTCCAATCGTCCAAAAGATGAAGTCATTCGTACCGGTGATCTTTTACATGTTGATATTGGCATCACTTATCTAAGATTGAATACGGATATTCAACAGCATGCTTATGTATTACAGCCGGGAGAAAAAACGGCACCGGATTATCTGGTCAAAGCTTTTGAAAAAGGAAATCGTTTACAGGATATCCTCACCTCACAATTCAAAACAGGAAAGACGGGTAATCAAATATTGGCAGATGCATTAGCGCAGGCTAAATCTGAAAATATCCAGGCAGTTATCTATACACACCCAATTGGATTTCATGGACATGCTGCCGGTCCAACCATTGGCTTATGGGATCAACAAGGAGGTGTACCTGGATCAGGAGACTTTCCCCTACACAAAAACACAGCCTATTCTATTGAATTGAATGCTGCATCAGAAATAACACAATGGAAAAAATCCATTCGCATCATGCTGGAGCAGGATGGATTTTGGGATGGTAAGCAATTCAGGTACATCAGTGGCAGACAAGTAAAACTACTGACCATACCATCACATGCATCACATATCGGCGATTGATTGTTATTGCATAGGAATCGATCAGCATTAAAAAGGATTCAATGAATCAATTTCTTTCTCAGGAATATTGGAATAACAGGTATTTACAACATCAAACAGGTTGGGATATTGGCACTATTTCAACACCGCTCAAGGAATACATCGATCAATTGTCTGATCAACAAATCAGCATTCTCATTCCCGGAGGCGGTAACAGTTACGAGGCATTGTATTTATTGGAACAAGGATTTACAGATGTTACTGTTATTGATTTAGCACCCGCCGTAACAGAAAAATTAAAAAAACAAACTGAATCCTATCAATCACATATAAAAATTCTCACCGGAGATTTTTTTGAATTAACCGGACAATACGATCTCATCCTAGAACAAACATTTTTCTGTGCCATCGATCCGGCATTAAGAGAACATTACGTTACCAAAATGTCGGAACTACTAAAGCCCAAAGGCAAATTGGTTGGTGTATTGTTCAACAGGTCTTTTGAAGCTGGTCCACCTTTTGGTGGAAGCGAAGCAGAATACAGGGCGCTATTCGCTTCAACATTTCATCAAATTCACATAGAGTCCTGCTACAACTCCATTAGTCCACGTTCAGGTAGTGAGTTGTTTGTAATGTTGAGGCCGTAGGCCTTAGACTATAGTCCATGGTCCATGGTCCATAGTCCATGGCTAATAGTTGAAGGAACGGATGCTCGATTTACCATATGCTATAACCCATTTGCTATCGACCATGGACCATAATAGACTAAGTACTATGCTTAATAATCGCATCAAAGCTGTTAATGCCTATGATTTTCTCCGTGATATATCCTTCTGCGTAGCCCACCCCTATTCTTTTTCCCAGCATCATGGCACGTGCTTTTACGGTTTCTAAGAATTGAGGGGTTGAAATATAGGTTTGAGGTTCGTTACCGCCGGTACTATTGAATTGTGTAGTATACGCCAAGACAGATTCAATCTTTTTGTCCATGTATGCGGTGATATCGACAACAAATGATGGCTGAATAAAACGATCTTGTATGTAATGAAAAACATAAGTAGGTCGCCATGCTTCTTGTTTTACATCATCCAGTATCGTTTCAATTTTTCGTAATCCTGATAAAAATGCTGCATCTGAAACCAGCTTAGCACTGCGTCCATGATCCGGATGTCTGTCCTCCGGCGCATTGGCCAAAACGATCTCAGGTTGGTATTTCCGGATCATTTGAATCACAAGTCGCTGATGTGTTTCATCATTTTGAAAAAATCCATCTGCCATACCCAGGTTTTCTCGCACTTGTACACCTAGAATTTTAGCAGCGGCAGTGGCTTCCTGTTTACGGGTTTCTGCGGTACCACGCGTACCCAATTCACCGCGCGTAAGATCTACAATACCTACTTTCTTTCCTTCTGCCAGTGCAGCGAGAATAGTGCCTGAACAACCCAGTTCAACATCATCCGGATGAACGCCAAACGCCAATATATCCAGTTTCATATTTATTGATTGAATGACAAAGGTAAGGTTTGCATTTGCATAAATAAGATAGGGTATTCGTTTGAACACCCTATCTCATCCATTCGGTCACGACAGTGATATTAGTAATAATAAAACAGTGTATTGGTTTCAATCACTCCACCCGATGGATCCTGATACAAGAATTTCTTTGTCAATGGTTTTGCCTGTTGATCATACGTGAATTGACTATTAAAAGTGGTGATCACACCATTGCTCTCTCTTTTCACGATTCGTTTACCGGGATTATTTTTCATGCGAACAATCCCATAATAATAGGGTATTTGTCTAATCAACTCTTCCGCGTTGAATTTATTATCATAGTCTAAGTATTCAACAGTCATGTGTTTGACCAATTGTCCGGTGAATCCATCCACAACATGGGTCACTTCTTTTTTCAAATTATCATCCGGATAAAAACTATAACTATGTTGAGCACTGAATTCATACCCTCTGGCAGCTCCGTTATAATTGTAGATTTCCATGGAAGTGAGCACATCATTTGTGTAATTGAAGAATTTATATGAAGATTTATGTTGATTGATGTATTGACTAATAGTGGTCACTTTTCCATTTGTATATTGATACAGGTAATACCAACCTTCACTACTATTGATACGTTCACGCCTGCCTGTGGCATCATATTTAAATTCATAATTTACCCCATCTCCTGCCGCCGTATCGATATTATTCACCAGTTTTGAGATACGTCCATCTGCGAGATAATACAATGAATCATATGCTCCGGTATCATATATCAGTTTAGATAATTTACCGGTGGGTTGTTGCGGTTGAGGTGGCGGTAATTGTGGTGTAACGGACTGCTTCTTACAAGCAGTAAACATCAGACTTAACACGATGAGTGTTGATGTTATGATTTGTGGGATTTGTTTCATTTTTACGAATTATAACAACAAAACTATCCTTACGATCTACCCCTCACTATCGCATAAGAATGTGGTTGATGATGAACGGAAATTATGAGTAAAAAAAAGTCCCGCATGTTGTACAAGCGGGACTCTTAATATGGTTGAAGTTGAAATTATTTCTTCTTCTCGTAACGCTTCTTGAATTTATCGATACGACCTGCTGTATCAACCAGCATGTTTTTACCGGTATAGAAAGGGTGAGAAGTGTTAGAGATCTCCAATTTGATAACCGGATACTCATTACCATCTTCCCAAACGATGGTTTCTTTTGAAGATGCAGTTGAACGGCTCAGGAATGAATGTCCATTACTCATATCCTTGAACACTACAAAACGATAATTTTCTGGATGGATACCTTGTTTCATAATTTTTATTTTTAGGTGGTACGGATTTGGCCGTACGCTTATTTTTAAGGACTGCAAAAGTAACGAAATGCGGCTTATTTGCCAAAAAATGAACGGTTAAGTGTCAAGAATGAAGGTACAAGACTCAAGAAAGGTTCAAGAATTCAAGTATTTTTTAGCTTTTCATATTGATGTATTGGAGGGGGATACCAAATCCGCCTGCATTACATTTTGCTATAACTTCCTGTAAATCATCAATTTTCTTGGCAGTTACCCGGATAATATCGTCCATGATAGCCGCTTGCACCTTCAAACCGCTGTCTTTGATCATTTTGACAATCTTTTTGGCGTCTTCTTGCTTCAGACCATTGCGAACCGGCACTTCCTTTTTCACCACTTTACCGCTGGGATAGGCGTCTTTCGAAAAATCGAAGGCATTGCCATCAATACCCTGCTTAATGGCCCGACTAATGAGTACATCAATCAGTTGCTTCATTTTCATGTCACTCTCTACTTCCAGAGAAACGATAAAATCTTTCTTATTCAGTTCAACAGAAACAGGAGAATCTCTAAAGTCGAATCGACCCGCAATTTCTTTTTTTACCGTATTAATGGCATTATCAAGTGTTTGCAGGTCTACTTTGCTGGCTATGTCAAAAGAAGGCATGGTGTTGTTTTTTGCAAAGATAGGGAGGTTGGGGCATGGTCCATAGTTCATAGTCCAAGGTTGATGGTCCATAGTCCATGGCTAATAGACTATGAATTTTTAAAAACGTACCAATTAAATAAAGATGATCCTTACTTAATCAGTAGAACAGCCCCCAATAACTATGGACCATTGACCATGATCCAAAAAAAGGCCCCGATAGACATCGGGGCCGCCTTCTATATAATGCACATGAGAAAAAAACAAAATTGATACAGCTAAATTGACAGCTAAGCACTACATAAAATTGTCAAATAAGGATGAACGGAGTCATTTTAGGTCGAATGGAAAATAGTATCTATTCTACCGCTAAACTCCGTTCATCAATCTGTCCATTAATTACCTCCACCGATACTCACGCGGTTCTGTTCTTCATTCGCACCGCCTCTTTTACGTTGAGCTGCTGTTTTACCTTTGCTAAAACGGTAAGTAAAACTCAAATTCACCACTCTACTATCTCTCGCCTGACGGATCGTTACATCTACGTTCTGATATCTGCTGTATCCACGGAATTGTTGTGTATAGAGGACATCACGTACCACCAATCTGATGGTTCCTTTATTTTTCAATACCTGCTTGGTAAAGCCAACATTAATAGCACCCATCGATCTCATGGCCAATACTCCTTCTACTCCACCGCTGCGGTAAAATCCACTCAATTCAGCACCCCAACCTTTTGGTAAAGTAAATTGGTTAGAAATATTCGTCATAAAAGTTGCACCTCCTACTGATATTTCTCCGCCGTTTACAACACCTGTGAATTTGTTATAAAATCCATTCATGTAAATATTGGTTCTAAACCATTTTGTAATAGGCATACCCAGACTCACAGAAGCGCCTATATTTTGTCTGCGTGCAATATTGCTCTTCTTTACAAATGAACTATTGGTACTATCAATCTGCTCCAGTACATCTTGAAGAATATCATTGGTAGTGCTATAGTTGATAGACGTATTCATGATTCCTTTGAAAGTATGATTCAACTCGATATTATGACTGAACTGTGGTCTCAGGTATGGGTTACCCACCTGGTAAGTATATTTATCCAGGAAGTAATAGAATGGATTCAAATCCTGATAGTTCGGGCGATCAATACGACGACCATAACTCAAAGCAAACTGATTTTTTTCGTTCGCTGTGTAACCGATATACATGGTTGGAAATACCTGTGTATAGTTGCGTTTAAATACTTCTCCGGTTGTTAATTGATTACCGGTAATATTGGTATTCTCTGCACGAAGTCCTAATTGTACACTCCACTTTTTATTGAATTGTTTATTCAAATTCAGATAAGCTGCATTGATATTTTCTTTGTAGAGAAAGTGATTGCTACGGGTAACATCATTTACAAATGAAGTACCATTCCAATTGGCATATTGTGCATCATTGTCTGTATTCACATAACTGCTTTTCAATCCGGTCTCTAATTTCATTTGTCCTTTGAGTGATTGAGCGTAATCTGCTTTCAAACTATAAATATTGATCGCTGCCGGTAAGATACCACGTAAGATTTCTTTGGGTGATTTGATATTGCCTGAATGATCATAGAAATCATTGATCAACATTTGGGTATTGTCTTGTGTGTATCTGATATAATCAGCATCAACAGTCAATTCTCTTCCGGTACTATCAAATACATGACGCAGATTCATATTCACACCCACATTGTTAAAATGAAGATGTACATCATTAATGGCTTGTGTACGTGTTACCAAAGCTCCCATTGGATCTTTGATAAAAGTTGTATTGTCTGTGTATTCAATACCTTTACTATCGTAACCATTTACAACCAATCCCAAAGTGGTTTTCTTATTCATAAAATAATCAAATCCGGCTTTGTAATTATAACTTTTGAACTCACGCTGGTTGTCAGCGAATTGATCAAAAGAAGATAATAAAGCATTGGTATTTTGATTGCGGAAGTTTCTGTCGATCTTCAGTGCTCCGAAATTTTCATTATAGTTATGACTTGCATTTCCGAAGAAATTCATTTTTCCTTTTCTATAATTCAGGTTCACACTATTATTGGTTTTCGGAAGCACACCTTGCGTATATCCGGAAGTGATACTGGCATTATAACCCATCACTTTTGTCTTTTTAGTCTTGATATTGATCACACCTGAATTACCTGAAGCATCAAAACGTGCCGGTGGATTGGTCATGATTTCAATAGACTCAAGATTGGAACTCGACATATTGTTCAACATATTGGCGAGATCTTGTGCTCCGAGATAAGTGGGTTTGCCATCCAACATCACGACCACACCTTGTTTGCCTTTCAAACTGATATTGCCATCCTTATCTACAGCAATACCCGGAGATTTTTCAAGTACTTCCATCACAGTAGCACCTGCATTGGTGGGAGATGCATCAACATTAATGATGGTTCTATCCAATTTCTGCTCAATCAATGGCTTTTTAGAACTTACCACTACAGCCTGCAACTCCTTCGAAGCATTCACCAGGGTAATCGGTTTTAACGTGTAGACTTGGCCATTCGCCAAATCAAAAGATTCACTGTAATATTTGGCATAGCCAACAGACTGAATCACCACCAGGTATTTACCTGCGGCTAATTTTTCAACTTCAAACTGACCGGTCTTGTCCGTAACAGCCAGTTTTACCACTGCTGAATCTTTAGCGCGTAGTACACCTATCGAAGCGGCTTCTACTGCTTTTTGACTACCGTTTACGGTACCGTTTACTTTTCCGGTTTGTGCCTGAGCCGTCATTGACATGGTCGTTAGTCCGATTGTGGCGAGCAGGGTCATCAACTTTCTCATACTTAGTTTATTTAAAGGTTTTTAGTTCTCGTTGTTGCTAATTACAGAACAAAACTATGTACTATGTTTTGCATAGTACATAGTTTTATAATGAACGGTGCTTTACAAGGATGAGCGGTAACAGACTTTAGACAAGTAAAAAGTCGACAAAAAAAGTCGCCTAACTGATTGATTATCAGATAGACGACTCCAGATTACAGTTGAGGCTAGGGTATTATTTAGAATACTTTCCGAACCAATCTTTGGCTTTGAATATCAATAAAATACCTGCAATGATCATCGCAAAGGAAATCAGTTCGGCCTGTGTAGGCTGAAATGGAAGGTCTTCATATTTGGTATTCACCCGAATTTTTTCAATAAAGAAACGCTCCAGACCATTCAAGACCAAGTAGAGACCGGAAAGCTGTCCGGCTATTTTGAGTTTTTTACGGTAATACCATAACACACCAAAAAGAATCATACAAGCGATGATCTCATATAATGGTGTAGGGTATACAGCCGGGATCAATTCATTACAGTACGGACCTTCGCAACCTGCTATAGGCTTGCCCTCACCAATTACATTGTGTGGATAGTTGTAAGCCCACATCCAATCAGGTATCCAACTCAATGGTTTGGGGTTTGTATTCACAATACCCCAATCTCCATCACCACTAACCTGACAACCTACTCTTCCAAATGCATATGCAAACATCATGGTAGGTGCCATGGCATCGGCAAGATGAATAACGTTGATCTTTCTTTTTCTAGCATATAAAACAATGGCTACGCCTGCACAAATCAATCCACCATAAAATGTGAGTCCGCTAAATGAGATCAAAGCTCCGATCGGATCTTTTGAAAACTCATTCCAGTTCTCCAGGTTATGAAACACTTTGGCACCCAGAAAACCAAAGATCGCCGCATACAAAACAATATCTCCTACTCTATCGTGCGGCCAAATTCTGATCACACGTTCTTCCGGCTTATCTAATTTTTGTTTTTGTTTTTCCCACCATTTCAATCCGCCAAAAACCAAGCCTACCAACAATCCCATTGCCAAGCTCCCTTTTGATGAAAGGATAAATGCCTGAGGATCATTAAAAGCATCATCAGTTACAAAAGCGCCGATGATTTTATATCCAAAAACAAAACCCAATAAAAAATTGATCAATAACTCGCTGAAAGAAGCCGCTGCGCCCACGAATATTTTCTCTTCCGTAAAAGTGAACAAACCTTGGTTTTGTTTTCGTTTCAGTTCGAGGGTCAGTATCCAGGCAGAGAGAATAAAAGACAGTGCTACAAAAAAACCAAAACTGTTAACCAGCTTTAATCCTTCCAATTCTATTCCGAAAATGTCTTTAAAAGCGTAGTATAAATTAGGATACATAGTCAGTTAGTCTATAGTTCATGCAAAGTTTGAGTGCTGCAATGATAACTAGAAATTATGATACGGAAAGCTGCTTTCATACATACAAAAAAGAGGCCCTGCCGAAGCAGAGCCTATACTTACTAACCCATCCGTGAACAAAACTAAGGTAAAAATTAATTGCAATGTTCATCAAAAACCGAAATCAAATGCTGCGCAATCACCTGAGCAGGACGACCTTCAATCTGATGACGCTCCACCATGCTCACCAACTGTCCGTCTTTGAACAAAGCGATAGCAGGAGATGATGGCGGATAAGGTAAGGTATGCTTACGCACCTGGTTCACTGCCTCCATATCAAAACCGGCAAAACTAGTGGTCAATCTGTCCGGACGCTTTGTTGCATTCTGAACTGCCATCAATACACCGGGTCTGCAAGTGCCTGCTGCACAACCACATACGGAATTTATTACGACCAAAGTGGTACCTTCTTGTTTCAAGGTTTCGTCAACCGAAGCTGCAGTTGTCATCTCTTCAAAACCATTATCGGTCAACTCTGCTTTCATGGGTAATACGATCTCTGCGGGATACATAATTGCTTGTTTATTTAGTACAACACAAAATTACTATTAAAAGTTGTAACACTAAAAAAGCTTTAAATCGGTCAATATGTCAATATAATTTCAAAAAGAAGCTATTTTGTCTTACGCGTAGCATCTAAATTGCCATCATGCCTCATTTATGGATCCAAAAAAGCAGTGGTATAGCCTTTGAAGCATGATAGGCGTATTCATTAAAAAACTAAAAACATAAGAATATGACACTTGTAAAACACAACAACGCAGCTTTCAACAATCTCTTCGACGAACTCTTCAACAGTTTCCCTGCAACATGGGGTAGAGATGCACACCAAGCTTATGCATCCATTCCGGTTAACATTCATGAAACCCATGAAGGCTATCACCTGGAATTGAACGCACCGGGTAGAAACAAAGAAGACTTTAAAGTGAATGTGGAAAATGGCTTATTGACCATCAGTTATGAAAAGAAAGAAAGCCAAGAGCAAAAAGATTACAAAACAATCAGAAGAGAATTCAGCTTCCGTTCTTTTAAACGCAGCTTCAGCATTGATGATAAGATCAATGCCGATGGTATCCAAGCCCGTTATGAAAACGGTGTGTTGAAACTATACTTGCCAAAAAAGGAAGAAGTTAAAGTATCTCCTAAAGAAATCTCGATTTTATAAGATTTTCATAGTCGTGTCTACCCAGACACACATGCAGTTGGTTTTGGTTACGCCCCGGATGTCTATCCGGGGCTTTTTTTGTGCTACAGTAATATTTTAGCTTGTTCTGCGACACATGTTAAAAAGCAAAGACATGTTATTCAGATTTTTCATTTTACTGATATCTGCTTTCACTTTCAGTGGAACATCCATTGGTCAGGAGTTACCCAAAAATTCATTGTTATGGATGATCAGTGGTAAAGACCTCTCCCGCCCTTCTTATGTATTTGGCACTTTTCACATGATGTGTAAGTCTGATTTTGCCATCACCGATCCATTAAAAGAGAAACTGAACGCCACCGAACAGTTCTACGGAGAATTGGATATGGATGATCCGGGATTACAAATGTCGATGATGAATAAAATGCGTTTGAAAGATAAAACGCTGAAAGATCTGATGAGTGAAGCAGATTATACTACCCTGAGTGAAAATTTTCAGCGTGTTACAGGCATGCAGTTGCAACTGTTCAATCAGTTTATGCCATTTATGTCATTGAGCTTATTAACATTGAACAGTATTGAATGTTCCGATAAGATTCAGCCTGAAGGTGAGTTTGTAAAGCTTGCCCAACAGCAAAAATTACCCATTCTCGGACTGGAGACCATCGATGATCAGATTGAAGCGATCAATAGTCAGCCGCTGGATTCACAGTTACATTCCTTGAAAAAAATGGTACTGGCTTATGACAGCGTGAAACAATCGATGAACAAAATGATCGCTGTGTACAAAGAAAACAATGTTGACAAACTATATGATTTTATCAGAGCGAATAGCAATGGAGATGACCGTTTTGAAACCGAAATGTTAGCAAAGAGAAATAAGAGATGGATCCCCATTATAGAAAAAGCGATGCATGAAAAGCCTAGCTTTTTTGCCGTAGGTGCGGGTCATTTAGGCGGCAATGAAGGGGTATTGGAACTACTGCGAAAACAAGGATATACACTCACTCCTGTATTGTACTAATTTAGCCGCATGTCTAACGAGAAGGAATTCATTGCACTGCTGAATGAACACCAACGCATTATACATAAAGTGTGTAATCTTTATATGGATGCACATGCCGATCGTGAAGATTTGTTTCAGGAAATCACATTGCAGGCATGGAAGGCATATGGTAATTTCAGAGGTGATGCGAAATTCTCTACTTGGCTATATCGGGTAGCACTGAATACGGCCATTACTTTTTTTCGAAAAGAAAAAAGACAACCGGATATTTTTTCTACTGAAACAATACCCGACTTCAACGCAACTGATGCTTATGACCCTATTGAAGAACAAGTAAAAGCCATGTATGCTGCGATCGGTGAATTATCAAAGATTGATAAGGCCATCGTCATGCTATACCTGGAAGACTATAGTTACAATGATATTGGTGAGATGATGGGTATTACTGCGAATAATGTGGCAGTAAAGATGAACCGCATCAAAACAAAATTGAAAGAATCCACACAAAAATATATGACCCCCGCATAAATGAAGTGTTATGGAATTGGATGAACTAAAATATCAACTCAATCAAAGACTGGCAACGGATCATGCCAGTAGAAGTAATGCCGATATCTCTGCATTGCTTAAAAAGAAAACGCATTCTGTCATCAGCAAAATAAAACGCAGTCTGATCATCGAAATGGTCTTATGCGTACTATTTTTTGTAGCCATGCTTTACGTTTGTTTCATCACCAACTATTGGTCTATCCGCGTATATTTTGGCGTATTTACTGTATTAACAGTCCTCATGACTCTGGTATTGTACTATTTATACCGTAGAACAGATACATTGAGTGATTCAGATCGCCCCATTAAAGCAAACCTTCAAACCTTGGTGGGTTTATTGGAAGAATTTGTAAAAAGATATTTTCAATTCACCATGGCACTACTGCCGGTTTGTTTTATGTTCTCCATGATCTTATCTTATGCAGATCCTGTTGAAATACCTGAAATTGAAAAATTTTCTGTGAAAGTGTTCACCGCTCGTTGGCAGGTAATGGTGTTTCTGGGTGTTTATATGATTGCCTTGGCCATTTCGGTGTATTATTTCACCAAGTGGTACCTGAAAAAACTATACGGCAATTATTTAACCGAATTGAAACAATACATCGCAGAACTAGATCAATAATTATCGGGCTTTTCGTTTGAGCACAGCAACAGTAAGGCGACTGATACATACCAGCTTTTCTCTTTCATCATAGATCTTGATCTCCCATACCTGCGAACTGGCACCAATATGTACGGGCTTAGCAATACCCGTCACTAAACCACCGCGAACACTACGCAAATGATTGGCATTGATCTCTTGTCCAACACAAATGAGTTGATTGTGATCCACCACCAATGCCGCACCCACACTGCCTAAAGTTTCCGCTAACGCTACCGATGCGCCCCCATGCAACAATCCATAAGGCTGTTGGGTACGATGATCTACGGGCATGGTAGCTTTCAAATAATCTGCTCCCAGTTCAGTAAACAGCATTCCCAGATGTTCACCCATGGTATTTTTTCCCAGTGGTTGAATATCTTCCACGGTTAGGTCTTTTTTAAACCAGATCACTGACATACGATCGCTTATTTTCGAATAGACTGAATAACTGCCTCCGGAAGAAAGGGCGAAGCATCCCCACCATTTTTAAGGATATCACGAACAATGGTAGAAGCCACAGAAGTGTACTTGGGCTCACCGGTTAAAAAAATCGTTTCAATATTTTTATCCAATGTCCGATTCGCATCTGCTATGGTTTTCTCGTATTCAAAATCACTCACGTAACGAATACCCCTTAAAATAAATCTTGCTCCGATTTTTTTACAATAATTGATCGTCAATCCATCGTACACCACACTCTTCACCCTGGGCTCATCGCGATAAATCTCTTTGAACCATTCCATACGTTGCTCCGGACTAAACATCGGAGACTTTGCAGAATTGATACCGATACCCACATAAATCTCATCAAACAAAGGCAATGCCCTGTTGATGATATCAATATGTCCCAATGTAACAGGATCAAAGGTTCCGGGAAACAAGCATATGCGCATGGTAAATATTTCTAACTACGAAGAAAAGGAAGAAAACAGAGAAATAAGAAATAAGAAATGAGAAATTACAAAGTTTATTCCATCTCATTCATTTTATCATTCCTTATTTCTTATTTCTAATTCCTTATTGAATCTTTTCCCTAGCCTTGCTCATTCGCCAACAAATACAACACCGCCATCCTTACCGCCACCCCATTTTCTACCTGATTTAAAATAATGGAGAATGGTCCATCAGCAACATCACTGTCCAATTCCACGCCTCTGTTGATGGGTCCGGGGTGCATGATGACGATTTCTTTACCCAGACTTTCCAATAATTTCCTGTTGATGCCGTATACCAAATTGTATTCACGGAGAGAAGAGAATAAAGGTTGGTTTTGTCTTTCGAGCTGAATACGCAGCACATTGGCCACATCACACCATTGTAAAGCTTTCTTGAGATTGTATTCCACTCGCACATCCAATGCCTGTTCAATGTATTTGGGAATCAGTGTAGGCGGACCTGCAATCGTTATCTCTGCACCCATTTTTTTAAGCAGGTACATATTACTGAGTGCAACACGACTATGCATGATATCTCCAATGATCGCCACTTTCAGTCCCTCCAGTTTTCCCAGTTTTTCTTTCATAGAGAAAGCATCCAATAAAGCCTGGGTAGGATGTTCATTGATACCATCTCCTGCATTCACAATAGCAGCCGGAATATGTTTTGCGAGAAAGTGAGGAGCCCCTGATGCACTATGACGCATCACCACCATATCCACTTTCATGCTGAGGATATTGTTCACCGTGTCTAACAGTGTTTCCCCCTTTGCAGCCGATGATGTGGTTGCTGCAAAATTCAATACATCTGCAGAAAGTCGTTTTTCAGCCAGTTCAAACGACATGCGCGTACGCGTAGAATTCTCATAAAAAAGATTCACAATCGTCACATCCCGCAACGAAGGCACTTTTTTAACCGGACGCTGTAATACCTCTTTGAATTGTTCAGCTGTAGAAAGAATTAATTGAATATCATCTCTTGTGAGATCTTTAATACCAAGGAGATGTTTGGTAGAGAGTTTCATTAAAAATCAAAGTTATGAAAAAAAGGGACAAGAATGAAGGTACAGGGCACAAGAAAGATTCAAGATTTTTAAGGTTCAAGTTTTTAACTGATGGATTGGGGAAGGGCTGTGAATAAAATCGAGTAAGCCCTAGGAAAAAAAGAGACAAGAATGAAGGGACAAGACACAAGGAAGATTCAAGATTTTCAAGGTTCAAGTTTGTTAACCGATGGATTGGGGAAGGGCTGTGAATAAAATCAGGTGTATTCCAATGTATTTCTTGCGCTTAAGCGGTCATTCGAGTACTTATTTTAGCGGGATGTCTGAAGAGCTTGAAGATCGATTTTTACAATTTGCACTGGAAGCCAGAAAGCTTTGCTTTCTGCTACAGAATCATACCATTAACCATGAATACTGCAGACAACTGCTGCGATCATCTTCTTCCGTTGGGGCCAACTACATTGAGGCGTCAGATAGTCTTGGAAAAGCAGATGAAACCATGAAACTGAAAATAGCCCGAAGAGAAGCCAAAGAATCCTGTTTCTGGCTGCGTCTGGTATATATTCCTGAAACCACTCCAGACATAGAAACTAAAAGGGCTATTTTATTAGAAGAAGCCCAACAAATCAAAAAAAAACTTTCCGCCATTCTTCTCAAGAGAGGATGAACTTGATGACTACCAACTATCTACATAATCTTTCTTTTATCGTGAAAATTGAACCTTGTTTCTTTCTTGTACCCTGCACCTTCGTTCTAATCTCTTCCTGGTGCCTTGTCTCTTCCTTGTGCCTTGTCCCTTCATTCTTGTATCTTATACCAGCACTACCTCATCCACCTCATCCCTCTCCTTCCAGCAAACTTTTACTTTCTGGGAGATGATGGTGTCGATGGTTTTGCCGGAGAAATCGGGTTGAATGGGGAGTTCGCGGCTGAAGCGACGATCGATTAGGACGCAGAGTGACACTTTGGAAGGTCGGCCAAAGTCGAGTAATGCATCCAGTGCTGCACGGATAGTTCTACCGGTGTATAACACATCATCCATCAGTATCACATGTTTGTTTTCTAAGCTAAAAGGGATATCGGTACTATTGGCAATATGTAAGCCCTGACGCACATCATCACGATAAAAAGTGATATCCAATTTACCGTATTGAATGGCTCCGGGCTGCACCAAGCCTCGCAACTCAGTAACAATTCGGTCACTAAGAAATATCCCCCTCGGTTGTAATCCAATGATCACCGTATCCTGTAAAGAGGCATTATGCTCCAATATCTGATGTGCCAATCGTTTTACAGTTAGGGTCAGTTGCTGTGCTGATAATATCGTCTTCAAACCAATTTTTTATTAAAAATAATTGCTTTCACTGATACCTGCGATGAATTATTCCGGCTTGGGTGCTTTAATTTGCCGTTCTATGTTCCGGTTGAATGATATTACCCTGGTTCAGTTTCGCAATTATGTGCAGCAATCTTTCCATTTTTCAGAGAGGGTAATCGGTATTTGCGGACAAAATGGTACCGGAAAAACCAATCTCTTAGATGCCATTTATTACCTGAGCTTTTCCAAAAGCTATTTTTCTCGTCCGGATGCACAAAATGTACATCATGGTTCTGCCGGACTCCGTATTCAGGGACAATACGCTGTTGAAGAAAAAAACATGACAGTGACTGCCATCGTTCGGGAAACCGGGAAAAAAGAATTACAACTGGATGGAGAGCCTTATAAAAAATTCTCTGATCATATTGGCACTATCCCGGTAGTCATGATCGCTCCTGATGATATTGAGTTGATCAGTGGGCCGGGAGAAGAAAGAAGAAAATTTCTGGATACACTGATCTCTCAGTTAGATCATGCTTATTTACAACAGTTGATTAATTATCAAAAAATATTACAGCAAAGAAATAGCTTATTAAAGCAAGCAGGTGAATCAGGTCATATGGATGAAACATTACTGTCTATCTTGAATGATCAACTAATTGACAGTGGTAGTTTTCTTTATGAAAAACGAAAAGTCTTTCTGGCGAGTTTATTACCACTGGCTTTTACTATTTATGAACGTATTGCGGGGAAATCAGACGAGCTCTACTTGTCATACTTCAGTCCTTTGGCATCGAGTCAATTCAAAGACCTGCTACAAAACAATCGCGCCAAAGACTTCGCTTTACAACGAACAAGTTCAGGCATTCACCGCGATGACATTATACTATCCATGGGTGATCAATTATTCAAATCAGAAGCTTCACAAGGACAAAGAAAAAGTTTACTGTTTGCGCTTAAACTGGCCGAGTGGCAGATACTCAAAGAAAAAAAAGGCTTCACCCCCATCCTATTGCTTGATGATGTTTTTGAAAAATTAGATGATGCAAGAATGTCGCAATTATTACAATGGGTATGCACAGAAAGTGATGGACAGGTATTTATTACAGACACCCATTCCGAAAGGCTCAAACAACAACTAACTAGTACAAAAGCGGCATTTCATATGATTACATTGTAATGCAAAAGTCAAAAGTAAAAAGGCAAAAGTGAAGGGGCATCTTCTAAAGGCTATGAACTATTAGCCGTCTGCTTCAAGCCATTGCTGTCCGGTAAAAAATCAAATTATTTTCTAGTCTCCTGTAATTGCTG
>JAAXIF010000060.1 GCA_012270485.1 Sphingobacteriales bacterium
CCCCCCCCCCCCCCCCCCCCCCCCCCCCCCCCCCCCCCCCCCCCCCCCCCCCACGCGCGACGTAACAATAATTAACATATAATAAACAACTGCAAATCACCCACCCATGAGTACATTTAAGGGGGACAATCACTGCCCCCCGACTAACACTTAGGCAACCAACATATCAGTGGGAAGTGGTAAGAATTGAAGAAACTTTTGTGCTGGTTTCACAATACCCATCTGTGTCAGGATGCAATCTTCTTCACCCACAATAAGTTGCAGTTGAGAGAAAGAATCTTTACGACCGTTAGATGCATTCCACACGTTAGATTCTGTGAGGTTAGTGTCAATCAACACCATGCCGAAGTTATCAATTTGATTGTCGTTGAAAGTATATTTAATGCTCCACACTAAGTTAGTTTTAGCACCACCAAAGTGTGATGTCTTGTTACCAGTAGCAAACGAAGATTTAGAAGAACCACCCATCAATTTGAATTCAATAGGTTGATCTTCGATGATGTAATCATATCCGGCAACCTCTTCACGTTTGCCACTAATATCAAGACGGGTGATACCTTCTTCGATAACTTCATTCACAATGTATTGAAAAACTTTTGTGAAGTCTGCTGTTTCCATTCCACTATCTTTTACCTGTTGAAGAGTCTTACCGTAGAGACGAAACTCTTCTTTAACGTAACGATTGGTCTCCTTGATTGTGAAAGAGGTGAGATTTTCGAGTGTAGTGGAGAGAGACATTGTGATTGAAAAGTGAAAAGAATAGAAGGGAAAAAACTAATCAGTTAGCAATATCTTCGGCACGATAGTAAGCATCAAGGAAGTTATCATAAACACCCAGGGTTTTAGTGGTGGAAGACAACACATTGCCACTGGGGTGGTATGCAGTCACCTCAGTGACTGACACGGTGAAAATATCATCACCCTCATAAGTTGCAGTGTGAGTAATAGAAACGTCGCTATTCTTCTTGAGACGATACACACTACGGGTATTCATATGATGGGCGGTGATAACATCACCCCAGAATTCTTCTGCCTTGAAACCAGCACGAAAGAGGGAAACTTTGGTGGAAGTAGTGGTCATTTGTGTTTGGTTGATTGCCATGAGAGTAGAATAAACGATTTTGGGTGCCGTGCCTATTTTGTGTGCCACCTTGCCGATTGGCACAACCGGGTCAGTCCCGGTCGCTGATGCTCCACGTACCCCAATCGGCATCAGGTGCCGCCACGCGACCCTCACGCACTGCCTTGCGGTATTGTGCCTCACGTTGCAGTTGCTCTATGTAGGATGCCATCACAGACTGGCACAGGTCATCCTGTGCGGCGGTGTCGTTGACGTAGAAGCATCCGTTGTGAAGACGTTGCATTGGTTTGTTGTTTTCCATGCTTCTAAGATACAGAGTCTGCCCGGTGCCGTCTGTATCCGTTGATACCGTTTTGGATATTAGTTTGTGCGTGTAATCTGTTGCTGTTGATTCACATTTTGAAGAGTCACAACTGCATTGAGAGTGATAGGAACCATTAGAAGAATAATGGCAGACCAATAACAAACGTTTGCAATTTTGTTGTCGGTTGGCATGATTGTTTGAGACGATGTGAAATAGAGGGAGGGATTCACCCTCCACCAAAGACATAAGATACAACACCTTCGTTATGATTAACACCTTCAATTACTTTATAGTGTTTATTTTTAATGGCAGAATCGTATTCTGCGATCTCATCCTCATAGAGGTCATCATTATAGAGGTTAAATTTTTCCACAAATATCTCACGGCAACGATTAAGATCAGGGGCAGCAATAACTGCCATTCCAGGCGTATAATCGAAGAGAACTTCGTTGATGATGTAGAGGTTGTTCATGATTGTTGTTTGAGATGATGTGAAATAGAGGGAGGGATTGACCCTCCCTGAATGTTATCAACCCAGACGCATTGAAGAGAAGAAAGGAACTGTGGTGATACCTTGCCGGGTGTTGATATTCACAAACCAATCAAAATTCTTTTGAAAAACACAATCACCATCATCACCGTGCTCTGCCAAAATAGCATTAAGGCGGGATTTTGTAGTGTTAGTCTGCCATCCACCATCAAACAGTCGGATGAAAGTATCACCAACCTCAGCAATTTTGTTGCCGTGAAGACGAACAACTGACACGTTTTCTTCTTCGTTGAATGACACTGAGGTGTTGCCAGATTGCCAGTTAGCATTGCTGCTGATGGCATCATTCATCAGGGATTCAATCTTACGCATGGTCGGTGTCGTTTGGTTGACTTCTATACATTACACGGTTTGAGGTGCCGTGCCTATACCGTGTGCCACCTATTCAACTGGCACAGTAGTTCTTATAAAGAACCTGCTCTAAATCGTATGCTTCATTCTCTCTTTCTTCATCATCAATTATGCCTGCTTCGTTCTGCACCACATGCACTAATTCATGCAGCAAAGTGATAACATAATCTTTTTCACTCAATTTATTATGCACCTGAATAAATTGCTCCTCTCCATTCACCTCAGTGAATCCAAAAGCATTATCATCACTTAGGTCAGTGTGAAAAACTTCAACATCACTCACAATATCGTAAGTTGATGTAAAGAACTCAAAAACCTTTTGTGTGAGGTGTGAGTTGGAAGATTTGCCGGAGGTGAATAGCATTGGTGCTTTGCTTTGACTTTTATACAATACACAGTTTTAGTGTCAGTGCTCATTTTGTGTGACACTAAAACTATTGGCACATATTGTTTACTTTAGAACGTGAATGTAATCGATGGACTTAATACACCAACCTGTAACAGTGGTGATTTCATCTACTAAATCTTCTTCATCATCTGCTTCTACAATCATACCGATGTGATCATCATAGATCTCCTTAATTTCCTCATCAGTCAAAGGATCAAGATCATCATCAAAATCAAACTCAATTTGTGTGATTTGAAATTGCATTGTGTTCAGTTAGTGGGAAAGTTTTTGCAGACAGCATCACATAAGACGCGGATTAGGTCTTCTGTTTTATCAGCATCCATATTGTTATAGTAAGAATGTTCCTCAACAATAGCATCAATGTCCTCCATGAGTTGTTCACGAGCAGTCAACATTTCAAGGTTGTCCATCATAATTGATTCAATAGTCGGTGTTACCTTTGATGTAAGATTCTACGTCAAA
>JAAXIF010000030.1 GCA_012270485.1 Sphingobacteriales bacterium
CCCAATGGTTATTAGATAACAAAAAAGGTCAACCTTTTTTATGTAATTGACATCTATTTGCTATCTCCCATGAACTATAAGCCATAACCCATCCGCTATCTGCTGCGCAACAAACTATCCATCTTACTCTTCATCTCAATAAACGTATTCAGATCTCTGTGAGAGCCATTTTCGATGGTGATGAATTCATCACCGGGTTTGAGGGCTGATTTGAGTTTTGCAGCATTACGGTAGGGAATGACGCCATCCTCGGTTCCATGGAAAATGGTAACGGGTGCTGTTACTTTTTTCATGAATTCATTGGAAGGGAACTGGTATTTTAAAATGGATTGTAATGGATACATCCATAAATACATACCGATCAATGAGCGCATGCTGTTATAGGGTGTTTCCAGTATCAATCTTTTACAATCTCTTACAGAAGCCAATTGGGTGGCGGCTCCTGAGCCCATTGATTTTCCATAGATGATAATCTGATGAGGCTCGTAAAATTGTCTGGCTCTTTTGTACACTTGTAAGGCTTGGTCATAAATAGCTTGCTCTGTAAGTTCGCCCGTTGATTTTCCGAAACCCGGATAGTCGGGCATCCATACGGCATAGCCATGTGAAGTGAACTTTTCTACAAAACGTCGATACCTTCTGATATTGCCACGGTTACCATGAAAATAGAGTACCACTCCTTTTCGTAAACTATCGGGAACAGTAAAATGCACCATATGTGTTTCACTATTCTTATCTACCGGTATCCAAACGTCTTCATACGGTTGTTCGAATTGATACACACTATCTCTCGCCACCACCACTGGTTGGAACAATATTTTCTTTTGAAAAGAATAAAAAGCAATCCCGATTAGGGCATACACGATGAGGACGATCTTAAGCCAACGAGGGATTTTTTTCATCTTTGATTTTTTGTCCGAAGGACTCCCTTCGGAGATCTTTGATTTCTTGATTTAAAGCAAGAGAACCATTATTCAAAGATCAAGAAATCAAAGATCAAAAAATCACAGATCAAATCCTTCTTTTTTCGGAACTTACAGCAAAACAATGTTTTGGGTCAACTGCTGTTATATATTGCATTGGCTGTTGTACTACTTTCTGTACTTACGTATTTGGTACAAGAGCGACTGATATTCAAGCCCGAGAAATTGAAACATGATTTCAGGTTTGAATACGATATTCCTTTTGAGGAATTGTTTTTTGATCCGGCACCCGGCGTTCGTATCAATGGGTTACATTTCTACAGACCTGAGCCCAAGGGATTGATTCTTTATCTACATGGGAATACACGCAGTATCAAAGGCTGGGCTAAATATGCCAAAGATTTTTACCGATATGATTATGATGTGGTACTGGTAGACTATCGTGGCTTTGGGAAGAGCACTGGTAAGCGTACTGAAAAAGATATGTTGAGTGATATGCAGTTTGTTTATGAAAAACTGGCTGAAAAGTATCAACAACATCATATCCTGGTGTATGGAAGAAGTATGGGGAGCGGCTTTGCAGCGAAGATCGCATCAGATAATACACCTCGTTATCTGATATTGGATGCACCTTATTACAGTTTCAAAAAAGTGGCAGAGCGATTTATGCCGATACTTCCTATTAAGTATGTACTTCGGTTTCATTTGCGAACTGATAAATGGATACAAAAAGTGAATTGCCATACGTATATCATACACGGTACCAAAGACTGGTTAATACCTATTGATCATAGCGAGAAACTGCAACGGTTTAATCCGCATAAAATTACCCTCATCAGAATTGAAGGTGGTGGGCATAATAACCTGCCTTCATTTTATGAGTATCATAATTTTATTCGAGATATTTTGAAGTATTAGGTTGGGTAAGTCAAAAGTGTCCATAGGACTCCTTTGGAGAAAAGTCAAAAGTCAAAAACTTTTTTCCAGGCGTCTATACCGCCTTTTAGATTTATTAGATTAGTAAGTCCTGTTTTTTCTTCGAGTCTTTGGATGGCGATTTGGCTTCGGATTCCTTTTTTACAGTAAACGATTACAGGTTGGTCTGAAGGTATTTCGTTGATATGGAGCAACAAATCTCCAAGGGGTATCAAAGTACCGCCAATATTGAATTCCTGATGTTCAATTTGTTCTCTTACATCGAGAAGGAACACATGACCATCATCTATTTTTTGTTTGAGTTCTTGGGGTGTGATATGGTTCATTCAAAATCGCTTCCTTCGTAATATACACGCTTCAGATTCAACTTAGAAACCGGCGCAACGATCAGCGGGAATTTTTCGATGGTAACATTACTGGGGTCAAGTCCAAAACCACGTTCTTCACCCAAACTGATCTCTTTCAGCCAGAAATACAATTTCATGACGATACGCTCAAAGAACGGTAGTTCATTGTCCTGACTCAAATATTTTTCCAATACGATGAATTGAAAATCACCTACCACATTATTTTTTTCCAAACTTTCATATCGGCTGGTGATATTCACTTCTTTATTATTCACCAGTTCTTCCACTACTTTTCTGAACATGAGATTAATGCGCTGCTCCATTCTGAATCCTAGTCGGAATTCAACACGAATGATATCATTAGGGATGATATGCTCTACAGAATATTCACAGGTATATGGATCGTCTAATACATCCACATGTACAAACCAATAGATATCTGCACGTTTTGGTTTTTTATTCAGGATAGAATACATGATTTTATGTTCAATCTCTTTCGGATTATTAGCACTGGTCATGTATACCAAGTGGGTAGCGTATTTAGGGATGGTTTTATCATTACTTAGTTCCTGGATCATGGGTATGTAATGTTCCATACGTACAAATTCTACGTACCTATTTTTAATCTTTCTGCTTCTGAACCATATATACATTACAGCAAACAATGCACCGCCTACGATTAAGGTCACATAACCCCCATGCATGAATTTCTCCAAATTCGCTACCAAGAAAGATAATTCAATGGCGAGATAAACAATCAAATAGAGATAGATCCATACAGGTAGTACTCTTCTACTCACAAGGAAGTTGGCAAAAAGGATCGATGTACTGATCATACACATCGTAATCGCCAAACCATAGGCAGCACCCATGTTGGCAGATTTCTGGAAGTATAAAACGATGGCTACGCAACCTACGTACAAAAGAAGACTGATGCCAGGAATATACAATTGACCTTTTTCTTCAGTTGGATAATGGATCTTCATCTTTGGCCACAAATTCAAACGCATAGCTTCACTGATCAATGTAAAAGAACCTGATATCAAAGCCTGGCTCGCAATAATAGCGGCAGTTGTTGCAATGATGATACCGGCTAGTTTGAACCATTGTGGCATAATGCCAATAAACGGATTGAAACCGCCTGCGATCAAATTTTCAGGGATAGGACCACCTTCATAATTGGCCAGTAGCCATGCTCCTTGTCCGAGATAGTTCAATATCAGACAGCATTTAACAAACATCCAGGAAATACGAATATTCCCTTTTCCACAATGTCCTAAATCACTGTACAAGGCTTCGGCACCTGTTGTACAAAGGAATACTGCACCTAAGAGCCAAAATCCTTTCGGATACATGGTCAATAATTCAAAAGCATAATATGGATTGAATGCCTTAAAAATAGCGATATCGTCCAGTAAATGAATCGCACCCAAAATAGCCAGCATGCCAAACCAAACCAACATAATGGGCCCAAACATTTTACCAATAGATGCGGTACCAAACTGTTGCATGAAGAAAATCAAACTGATGATGGCGATAACAATACCAACAATCGTACTGGTTTGAATATGACTTAGGGATGGTAGTTGTCGTAAACCCTCAATCGCAGATGTAATCGAGATGGGAGGAGTGATGATCCCGTCTGCTAATAATGCTGCGCCACCGATCATGGCAGGCACTACCAGCCATTTTTTTCTTCTTCGTACCAATGCATACAAACTAAAAATACCACCTTCCCCTTTGTTATCCGCCTTGAGGGTCAGGATCACGTATTTGATCGTGGTCTGTAGGGTAAGTGTCCAAATCACACAGGATAATGACCCTAAGATCAATGCTTCACTAATGACTTTTCCATGAATGATTTCATTCAGTACATACAGAGGGGAAGTACCGATGTCGCCGTAGATGATACCCAGTGCAATGATGAGTCCTGCAGAGGTAACCTTGTTTAAATTCTTACTCACTCCAAGTAGAGTCCGGCATTTGTGCCTGAATCTTTAACAAATGTATAGGAAATTTCAAGTAACGATAAAGAGTATTCTTTAGAAGAAATTAAGATTTATTTCACCCTCCATTAGGCAACTATTGAACCAGTTGGCCGTTTCATGTAAAAAAGGATACATTGAATAGATTCAGATGATACTTGCCATGTATTAGCCATATATCTTACATTTGAAATACTTAAAACGGGTTCGGAAATGAAAAAATTTCTCTTCTTCCTGATATGTCTTCTTTTTCTGACAGGCACTTCTCTTGTTGCTCAACAAATTGCCTACTCTGAGCCTGACAGGGAAGATGCCCGTGTCATGAATTTTGAGGTATTGGGTAAAGTAGAGGGAAATATTTTAGTGTATAAGAGTTATCGGGATGTGGGCTTTATGTGTGTCTTTGATAATGGTATGAAAATGATCGAAAAGAATAAACTCGATTTTCTCCCGGATCGTACCATCAGTGCCGATTTCCAGATTTATCCCGGTTTTGCTTATATGTTTTATCAGTTCCAGCGCAAGAATGTATTTTATTGTATGGCAGTGAAATTCGACTCGAAAGGGAAACGAATAGGTGACCCGATTCAGGTGGATACAACGAATAACATGGCCTATGCAAGTAATAGGAATGTATATACCATACTATTCAGCGAAGACAAGCAAAAGATCATGGTCTTCAAAATCAGTAGTAGGAATGATAAAATGCATGTGCTGACAACATCATTGTTTGATAAAGATCTGAATCTACTCAAGAAAAGCAAGGTAGGGGTAGAAATGCCGCAACGAAATGATTTTTTATCAGAGTTTATTGTAGACAATGATGGTGATATGGCTTGTATTCGCGCTTCTGGTACTTCTCAGAACGACAATATCAATAAAGTTACTTTGGTAACCAAAAAAGCCAATGCTGATTTTGTGCAGTTTGCTGATTTATCGATCAAAGGATTTTATCTCGATGATATCCGTATCAAAGCAGATAACTTGAACAGACATTATATTGTTACCTCCTATTATAGTAAGCAACGAAGGGGAAATATTGATGGTTTGTATTATTATTTATGGGATAAGGATGCGCAAAAAGAAATGCTTAATACTGCTACTGCATTTTCTGATGAGTTTAGAACAGATGTACGTAATGACGGCAATACCAAAACAGCATTTAATGACTTCTTCTTAAATAATATCATTCTTCGCAAAGATGGAGGTTTTATTGTGATTTCAGAATCAGCTTATAGTAGTACGCGCGGTAATACATTAAGCCGCTGGGATTATTTATATGGATCTCCATATTGGTCGCAGCTCGATTATTATAGTTGGAATAGCCCACTCGGTTTTTATCCATGGTGGCGCATCAATACATTCAATAATAATAATATGACACGGTATTATGCAGATAATGTAACCGTCATATCTTTTGACAAAACCGGTAAAATGGAATGGAGTAATGTGATCCGCAAATCTCAATATGATGATAATACCGATAATTTTATAGGATTCGGTATGCTCAATACGGGTGACCGTCTACACTTCCTTTTCAATGTGCAGGAGAAAAGAGATAATATACTGTCTGATCAAAGTATTGCACCCAATGGACAAATCAATCGTAACCCAACTTTCAAAAATCTGGATAGAGGTTATAACTTTATGCCCAGACATGCAAAGCAGGTAGGGGCCAGACAACTCATTATTCCTTGTCAGTATAGAGGCTATACCTGTTTTGCGAAAATTGATTATTAACCCTTTGATTTCTACTTGTGGTCGGATTATTTAGAGATAAGTCATTCATTAATATCTTCCTATTAGTTGTATTAAGCGTCAGCATCCATTTTCATTTTTTGATCGAATCTCCGGTCATTGATACCAATAGTGGAACCAATGATGGACTCATCTCCCTGATATTAGATCATTATATTGCTTCATTACCTTCTGTGATCAGATTGCTGTTGTATCATGGGTTGGTATTGGTACAGGCTATTCGATTGAATTTGGCTTTGAATGAACTCAGGATGTACCAATCCTCCAATTACCTCCCTGCGATGACCTATGTATTATTGACTGCCGTCATTCCGCAATGGTGTGCTATTTCACCTGCACTGGTATCTAACTCTTTGGTAATCTGGATTTTTGTAAAACTCAGTCGACTTTACAATCATTCCAACCCCAAAACATTGCTGTTTAATACAGGAATGATTGCCGGACTAGCGGTATTGTGTTATCACCCCATGGCCATATTGGTAGGAGTGGTATTGTTTGCGCTTGCTGTAGTAAGACCATTTCGATTGGCAGAATGGCTTATTTTATTGATGGGGATATCACTGCCTTATTATTTTGTTCTATCAGCACTTTTTCTCACAGATCGATTGTCGGAGTTTCAGTCGATGGTTCCTGATTTTTATCTGGGTATTCCCAAGGGGGCATCTGGAGCTGTTTTTCTCAGAGGAGTGATTGGTTTGGGGGTATTATTGCTCTGTGGTCTCTTCTTTTGGCAGGTAAGTATCAACCGGATGGTGATTCAAATCAGGAAAAACTGGGGCGTCATGATGGTCATGTTGCTGACTTTGCTGCCAGTACCATTTATTTTTCAGTTGGGTGGGCTAGAATCTGGCATATTATGCCTTATCCCCATCAGTGCTTTTGTAGCCAACGCCTTTTCCAATCCAAGAAATCTCAGTTTTCCCAATCTTTTGTTTATTGCCACTTTCATTATCATTGCGCTCAATAACTGGTATCTGTTGAAAAATTAGGGGTGTATTAACTTGTGTGAACGTACCTTTGGGGCGAAATTTAGTGGAGCCTCGGTTTCAGGTCTTTTTACTTTGAACTTAGGTTCCGTCATCCATAAATCAACTTTCATGAAATTTGGTGTTGTCGTTTTCCCGGGATCTAATTGTGACAGGGATATGCAGGATTCATTACAGCATGACTTGGGTAAAGAAGTAGTGATGCTTTGGCACAAAGACAAAGACCTAAGTATGTTTTCTACTGATGATTGTATCATTCTTCCGGGAGGGTTTTCTTATGGCGACTATCTACGTTGTGGTGCTATTGCTCGTTTTAGTCCTATGATGCAAAGCGTGATCGATTTTGCAAACCGTGGTGGAAAAGTATTAGGGGTGTGTAATGGATTTCAAATTCTTTGTGAGAGCGGATTATTACCGGGTGTATTACTTCAAAATGCCAATCAACAATTCATCTGTAAGAATGTATACATTAAAAATGCTAATGGCGAAGCATTGAAAATTCCCATTGCACATGGAGAAGGAAGATTTTTTGCAGATGATGCTACGCTGGATCAACTGGAGGCTAATAACCAAGTAATTTTCCGTTACTGTGATGAGAACGGGAATATTGATGCTGCACACAATCCAAATGGTGCCGTAAGAAATATTGCCGGCATTAAAAATGCAGGGAATAATGTATTTGGAATGATGCCACATCCTGAAAGGGCTACTTCAACTGCATTGAACAATCTGGATGGCAAAAAAGTATTTGAACTGTTAGGATTGAATTAATAGTAAGGTTTTTCATTTATAAACGTCTTTATTAAAACCGTATGAAAAAACTAGTTTACACACTGATATTAACGATGATTGTAGGGGTTGTTACTGCTCAGATCAAAGACCCTGTTAGCTGGACTTTCGAAGCCAAGAAAAAATCAGCAGACACTTATGACGTGGTATTAACTGCTACCATTCAAGGTAAATGGCATATTTACTCTCAGAAAACCGGTAAGGGTGGCCCAATTCCTACTAAAATGACGGTTAAACCCAATCCATTGATCTCATTGGTAGGTACCTCTAAAGAAATTGGAAAAGTAGAAAAGATTTATGATGAAATTTTTCAGACAGATGTGCTCTACTTGTCCAATAAAGCACAATATGTGCAAACTGTAAAATTAAAAGGAAAGGTAAAAACCAATGTCACCGGAACCATTGAATACATGGTGTGTGATGATGCGCAATGTTTACCTCCTACCAAAAAATCTTTTGATATCAAGCTACAATAAGATGAAGCATTTATTAGCGACTTTATTTCTTACCCTATTTTCTTTTACCAATATTCTTACTGCACAGGACAATACACCTGTGCAGTTTTCTTTCCAGGCAGTACGAACTTCAGATACAACTGCAATTGTTACTGTGAAAGTAATCATAGGTAAAGGCTTACAGTTATTCGGTGTTCAAAAACAAAATGCAGACGATGTATTTGTTAGTGTACTCAATCAGGATACCACCAAATCTAATAGTCGTTTTATCATTGATTCAGTTCAATCTTTTGGTGTAAATCAATCTGTGAAACCCGCAGGTGCCGAACAGAATTCATTGGTTTATTCGGATAGTGCCAGTTTCAAATATTTTTTGAAGATTGGAAAAGATACAGTGAAAATCAGAGGAAGCTTTGACTGGCTGGGTATTCGTGGCGATGAATTTCCAAGTGGTTCTGAAACGGTATCTGTTACCATTCCCTCTGCCGATACAGCAGGTAGTGATACAGCAACAACGGGTGATGAATCGTTATGGAATATTTTTCTGATCTGTTTGGTTACGGGGTTACTGGCGATCATTACACCTTGTGTATTTCCTTTGATACCGGTTACCGTTAGCTTCTTCCTCAAAAGAAGCAAAAGCAGAGCAGAAGGCATTCGCAATGCTTTATGGTATTCATTCAGCATTGTATTGATTTATACCGTGCCAACATTGATACTGACGTTGATTTTTGGAGATACCATTTTGTATACGATCTCAACACACCCGGTTTCTAATCTCCTATTCTTTGCATTTTTCATTGTATTTGCCATTTCTTTCTTTGGTGCTTTTGAATTAACACTGCCCAATAGTTGGGCAAATAAAGCTGATCAGCAAGCTGGGAAAGGTGGATTATTGGGTATTTTCTTCATGGCACTTACCCTAGTTATTGTTTCTTTTTCTTGTACGGGTCCATTGGTAGGAACTTTACTCGGACAAACCAGTACCCAGGGCGTAAGTATTGCGCCTATTATTGGAATGATGGGATTTGGTCTCGGATTGGCCATTCCTTTTTCTTTATTTGCCTTTTTCCCGTCTATGTTACAGTCTTTGCCAAAGAGTGGTGGCTGGCTGAATGCTGTGAAAGTAACTTTTGGTTTTATTGAATTGGCATTAGCTTTGAAATTCTTATCAAATGTAGATCTGACTTATCATTGGGGCTTATTGAATAGGGATGTTTTCTTAGTTTTATGGATCGTAATTTTTGGATTGATGGGCTTATACCTGATCGGAAAACTGAAATTTTCTCATGATAGTGAGCTGAAATTTATCAGTGTACCCCGTTTATTCTTTGCTATCGCCGCATTTAGTTTTACGGTATACATGATACCGGGTTTATGGGGAGCTCCTTTGAAATTATTGAGTGGGTTCATTCCGCCATCTACCACACAAGAATTTAATTTGGATGACCTGAAATACAAGATTGGTAATAATACTGTTATGGTATCTACAAACGATACCAATGCAGCAAAACCTCCGATGAAATATGCCGATAAGCTAAAAGTGCCTTTTGGGTTGGTTGCATATTTTGATTTGGAAGAAGGAATGGCTGCTGCAAAAGCCTTGAATAAGCCGGTGATGCTTGACTTCACAGGACATACCTGTGCCAACTGTAGAAAAATGGAAGAGCAGGTCTGGAAAGATCCGGCCGTACTCAAAAGAATCAAAGAAAATTTTGTTTTGATTAGTTTATATGTTGATGAATATAATATTGAGTTACCGGAAAGTGAACATTATAAAGACAAGAATGGGAATATGATCACTAATGTTGGGCAGAAAAACCTAGATTATGAAATCACAAAGTTTGGTTTCAATGCGCAACCCCTTTATATGTTTCTGGATTTAGAAGGTAATCCCTTGAGTAATATCAAGTATGGGTATGTACCGAATGTACAAAAGTTTGTAGACCATTTAGATGCTATGAAAGCGGCGTTCGATAAGAAGAAATAACATAAGCTCATTCATAGAATTGACAAGCCCCGACTTTTTAGATCGGGGCTTTATTTTTATCGTAACAATTCTGAGCAAAAAATTATAATACAATTTGTTTTTCAACCATCATTTTCCGGAGATTGATCAATCCATATCGCATACGTCCTAACGCTGTGTTGATACTGCAATTGGTAATTTGTGCGATCTCTTTGAAACTTAAATTGGCATAATGTCTCAGCACAATGATTTCTCTCTGTTCTTCCGGTAGAAGATCCAGCATTCTGCGAACCCGTTCATGGCTTTGAGCGCGCATGAGCTTGGTATCAGGTCCTTCTTCGGTGATTTGTATCACTTCAAAAATGTCCTGATTATCGCTGGTCTTGATGGCAGGGGCTCTTTTTACTTTACGGAAATAGTCCACACACAGGTTATGTGCAATACGCAGGGCCCAAGGCAGGAATTTCCCTTCTTCTGTGTAACGTCTGTTTTTTAGCGTGTCAATGATTTTGATAAATACGTCCTGAAAGAGGTCCTCGGCGAGATAAGTGTCTTTTACAAAGAATAGAATCGATGAATAGATCCTGTCTTTGTATCGGTTCACCAACACTTCAAAGGAGCCGGCATCGCCCTCCTGAAAGGAACGGATTAGATCAATATCAGACACTTGGTCTAATGTTTTCATGTTTGGGTCGTTTGGCTACGTTTTAAAAACAGGATATTGGATTATAAAAACCATTGTATCAGGATATACGTACCCTGATTTTAAATTGGATGTGTTAAATTATACATCTTTCATACGCCAGTTTCTTTTGTGGATACATTGTTTTTCAATGAAATGGTTATTCACATTTTTCACATCTGTTTTTGAGCCCCCATTTCACTAAATCTTTCTTTTTTCTAAACCTACCGGTCATTATTGTGTTTAAATTGCTGCACTTATGGCTACAAAGACGAAACAACAAGCAGGAACTGCACTTAGCGAAACGGAAAATAGCGATACCATTGTGGTGAAAGGTGCCAGAATGCATAACCTCAAAAATGTTACTGTAGCTTTTCCTCGTAATCAACTCATTGTAGTGACCGGTGTATCCGGTAGCGGTAAATCTTCTTTGACCATTGATACTTTATTTGCTGAGGGACAAAGACGCTATGCCGAGAGTTTAAGTGCTTATGCCCGTCAGTTCATGGCCAGAATGGTAAAACCGGATGTGGATTATATAAAAGGACTTTGCCCCGCCATCGCCATCGAACAAAAAGTTATTACTAGAACCCCTAGAAGTACGGTGGGGAGTATGACAGAGATCTATGATTACCTCCGTTTATTGTATGCGCGTACAGGAAAAACCATTTCTCCCATCAGTGGCAGAGAAGTAAAAAAAGATGATGTTTCGGATGTTGTTTCTTTTGTAAACACCCTTCCTCACGGAACGAAGGTTGTGATATTGGTAGTCTTTAAACAACATGCCAACAGAGATACTCGGGAAGAGCTGAATATTCTCATGCAGAAAGGATTTTCAAGGATATGGAGTAAGACCGGAGAAGGTCAAATACTGCGTATTGAAGAGTTGCTTGAAATGGATGATAAGACTTTACAAAAGACCATTCCGGTTTCCAAGTCTAGTAAGCATGCGGTATATGTGTTGATTGATCGAATGGTGGTAAAAGATTTTGAAGAAGAAGACCTGCATCGTTTGTCAGACTCAGTCAATACTGCTTTTTATGAAGGAGATGGAGAAATGATGGTAGAAGTAGATGGTGATCGTCTACATCATTTCAGTAACCGTTTTGAACTGGATGGTATCGTATTTGAAGAACCCGTTCCCAATCTGTTTTCTTTTAATAATCCGTACGGAGCTTGTCCGGTATGTGAAGGATTCAGTCAGGTATTGGGTATTGACACTGATTTGGTCATTCCTGATAGACGGCTCAGTGTATACGAAGGTGCAGTAGCGCCTTGGAAGGGTGAGAAGTTGAGTTGGTGGAAAGAACAGTTTATTAAAGGCGCTTCTAAAATTGGATTCCCGATACACAAGCCTATTGCAGAACTCACCAAAGAACAATACCAGCAATTATGGAAAGGGATAGCCGGAGCTTATGGAATTGATGATTTCTTTAAAGATGTTGAACAGAATTTATACAAAGTACAGTTCAGGGTATTGTTGAGCCGTTATCGTGGAAGAACTACCTGTACTACATGTGAAGGCTACCGATTGAGAAAAGAAGCTTTGTATGTTAAAGTCGGTGGTAAACATATTGGGGAACTATGTGAATGGCAGGTTCGTGATTTGAAAAAGTGGTTCAATGAATTGGTACTCTCTGAACATGATCAGCAAATTGCAAAAAGAATCCTGATTGAAATTCACCAACGATTACAAACCTTATTGGATGTAGGTTTGGGTTATCTCACTTTGAATCGTTTGGCCAATTCACTCAGTGGGGGAGAAAGTCAACGTATTCAATTAACCAGAAGCTTGGGAAGTAACCTTACCAATTCCTTGTACATTTTAGATGAACCTTCTATCGGACTTCATTCTAGGGATACGGAAAGATTGATCAGTGTGCTGAAATCGTTACGGGATCTAGGTAATACAGTAGTAGTGGTTGAACACGATGAAATGATGATGCGAGAAGCTGATCATATCATTGATATGGGACCACTGGCTTCTCATTTAGGGGGAGAAGTGGTAGCAGCAGGCAATTACGAAATGATCACGCATCATCCTGAAAGCCTAACAGGTAAATACCTTACCGGAAAACTAAAAATCGAAGCGCCAGATAAAGTAAGAAAGTGGAATCGTTCCATCATAGTGGAAGGTGCAGCACAGAATAATCTTAAAAATATCACAGTTGCATTTCCATTGAATACACTTTGTGTAGTAAGTGGCGTGAGTGGTAGTGGTAAAACCACATTGGTAAAGCAAGTCTTATATCCTGCCTTGAAAAAAATGAAAGGAGAGCCTGCAGAGAAAGTAGGGCTGCATAATAAGATCAGTGGCGACACCGATTATATCTCACAGATAGAATTGGTAGACCAAAACCCGATTGGTAAATCATCGAGAAGTAATCCCATTACCTATATCAAAGCCTATGATACCATACGTGATTTGTATGCGAAACAGCCATTATCAAAGATGCGTGGATTTCAGGCTAAGCATTTCTCTTTCAACGTAGATGGAGGAAGATGTGATGCTTGTAAAGGAGAAGGCGAACAAATTGTAGAAATGCAATTCCTTGCTGATGTACACCTTACTTGCGATGTTTGTAATGGCAAACGATTCAAAGAGGAAGTACTCGAAGTACAGTATAAAGGGAAAAATATTTTTGATATACTAGATATGAGTGTAGATGATGCAATTGAATTTTTTACCGAAGAAAAAAATATCAAAACAGCCATACAGCCTTTACAGGATGTAGGATTGGGCTATATCAAACTCGGACAAAGCAGTGACACATTAAGTGGCGGAGAGGCACAGCGTGTAAAGTTGGCGAGTTTTTTGGGTAAAGGGAAAGGTGTAGGTCATATGTTATTCATCTTTGATGAACCCACTACCGGACTTCATTTTCATGACATCAAAAAACTACTGGCTTCATTTCAAGCATTGATAGAGCAAGGTCACTCATTGATTGTGATTGAACACAATACAGATGTGATTAAATCTGCGGATTGGCTCATTGATATGGGACCCGAGGCAGGTGATGGCGGTGGACAAGTAGTTTATGCAGGTATTCCTGAAGGGATCAAAAAACTAAAAGAAAGTAATACGGCAAAATTCTTATAAATAATAAAGCCACAGATTCATCAGCCTAGGCTGATGAATCTGTGGCTTTATTATATTTTTCTATCTAAGTCGATCTACACTCTTTACCAGCTTCTCATCTTTATTGATGCCAATGATCGCCATGATAAAGAAGATAGGAATGGCAAAGATGAACACAGCACTCAAAGCAATAGCACCGGTATCATACTTTTTGGTAAATACAAAATACAACACAATATTTAAGATGCTCACAGCCATCCCGGCTAATGCAATTTTGAGCTGCAGTGGTCTGTTATTGTACAAGAATATAGATACCAAAGCAACTATTGCAGCTGCGATAGTGAGTATGAGTATCAATAAATGGCTCATAGCAGTAAACTCTTCTGCAGCAGTAGCGCCAACGCTACCTACATAAAAAGGCATTTTCAAAGTAGCGAATCCGCAAATGGATGCAGCCAGTAGCCATAATGATTGTACACGTTGTATCATAATATTTCTTTTAGCGAAAAATTCTTTTAAGACTTGTTACTTGTCTCTTCATTCTTGAATCTTGCTTATTGCATTTCAGGATACAAAGAGAACTGAGACATAAAATCATTCACTTGCTTTTTGATATCTTTCAGTTTTGATTCATCATCAGCACTCATCAAAGCCTGATCAATTGAATTGACAACAAATTCCATATCCTTCTCAATCATACCACGTGTGGTAATAGCTGCTACTCCAAATCGAATACCCGAAGTAACAAAGGCGCTTTTATCATCATATGGAACCATATTTTTATTGGCAGTGATATCTGCATGCCCCAATACCTGTTCTGCTTTTTTACCACTGATGTTTTTGTTCCTCAGATCAATAAGCATCAAATGGTTGTCTGTGCCGCCACTGATGATTTGATACCCTCTATCAACAAAAGCTTTTGCCATAGCTTGTGCATTCTTTTGTACTTGTTGTTGATAAACTAAAAATTCATCTGTCAAAATTTCTCCAAACGCTATTGCTTTTGCAGCAATTACATGTTCCAATGGCCCACCCTGTGTTCCAGGAAATACAGCCATATCAATGAGATTACTCATCATCCGTAAATTTCCTTTTACATCCTTCAGACCAAATGGGTTCTCAGTATCTCTTCTCATCATGATCACACCACCTCTTGGTCCACGTAGTGTTTTATGAGTAGTAGAGGTTACAAAGTGACAATGATCAAAAGGATCAGACAATAAGCCTTTGGCGATTAATCCTGCTGGGTGAGCGATGTCGGCTAGCACAAATGCACCTACCTCATCAGCTACCTTACGTATACGAGCATAATCCCAATCTCTGCTATAAGCACTGGCACCACAAATGATGAGTTTGGGTCGCACGGTTCTTGCTTTTTCTTCCAGCATTTCATAATCTACCAATCCATCTTCTCTTTTTACACCATAAAAATGAGGCTCATATAATTTACCGCTGAAGTTAACAGCTGAACCATGCGTAAGGTGTCCGCCCATGCTTAGGTCTAGTCCTAAAATTTTATCACCCGGCTGCAGTATCGCCAGCATCAATGCAGCATTGGCTTGGGCGCCACTGTGGGGTTGAACATTGGCATATTCAATATTGAATATTTGTTTAAGTCTATCAATGGCTAATTGTTCTGTCTGATCCACAATTTCACAACCACCATAATATCTTCTACCAGGATACCCCTCGGCATACTTGTTGGTCATTACATTACCCATGGCCTGCATCACCTGTAAGCTGGTAAAATTCTCTGACGCAATCAGCTCAATGCCACGACGTTGACGTTCTAATTCCTGTTTAATGAGATCGAATACGAGGGTATCTCTTTGCATGATGAAGTATTTAGTGCAAATATAAGAAGCTATGAGCTACGAGCTGCTAGCCATTGCTGTCCGGTGAAAGTAAATTTTAAAAAAGAAAGGAGGCTTTATTCG
>JAAXIF010000083.1 GCA_012270485.1 Sphingobacteriales bacterium
ATTACCTTAGAAAACTCTAACTAAACGTGGCACTAAATTATGGGGAGCTTACAATGGGACTTCTCCAAATTTAAATGCTTCTTCAAATAAGGGGTGATTTTCAAATTGACTTCTCATTTGTCCTATTATTTCACCTTCAAAATTTCCATCATAAAGAGGTTCAGAATAGTACCCCATAGAATAACAGACTTGTAAAAGTTCTTTATACAGGCTTGCAGAGGGTAAAGTACACATCTCAACATTTTGATGTGTATCTGTGGTTGCTGAAATATGAAATACGGCTTGTTCTAAATCATTATCAAAATATATCTCTACTGAATCAATAGTCCAGTTATTCCTAACAGTTATTTCGTTATAACAATAAAGTGTATATTCTCTGAAACTTCTAAAAAAATCCTGTGTCATAATCAGTTTTGATACATTCTTAATTTTACATTTCAAAGAATATATCAATATTTAAATTCTATTAATTTAATTCTGCTTCCATTTCTAACATGAGTAATAAAATATCAGCAAAACTGAATATTTCATGAATGGGTTTATGTTGAAAGGATGTTGTCACAATTATCCCATTCCAATCAATGTCAGGCGTTTTCAAATTTTTAAAAAAAATCTTTCCATTATGTGATAATGCATTTCTCACAACCCATCCCATTCTCCATACCCCAGACCATTTTGAATAATCTGAACCAAATTTATTTATAGCATAATTCAAATTATTTTCATAAAAAGTTACAAAATACGGTGTGATTATATAATTAATTGTTTGCTTTAAAGCATCAGTATATGTCTCATATCTTACCGTCGGAGGTGATTTTTTTTCTACTGTTAAAGTTATTTGATCAGGCTTCCTGTTTATTAGAACAGCCTCAATAGGGCCATAGAGTGGTAACCTAACCATTTTTCCAGTGGATAATCCTTCCGCTACTAAGTAATCACCTGGATTATAGTTTGCTTTACCGCTGTGTTTATACTCCATAGAAAGGCTTAAAGCTGCCATTACAATTATCAAGCTATCTATTTCAGAATAACATCTACTGCTTTTAGAAATTATTATCTCTTCCATTTTTATAAGTTTGTAGTTTGTCAAATTGAAGATATAATAGCTAGTCAGTCAGTCAAAATCCTATAGGTATTGTGAATAAATATTAATTAACCAATTTGGGTATCATTTGGGTAACAGAGTTCTTTAACATGGGAAGGAGGAAAATGTAAACTACTCATTTACAGTATAGTAACTGAATATTATGGGGTTTACTAAGCTTGCATGGCATGCAAGAGGTCGTCGGTTCGACCCCGATATTCTCCACAGAAAGGTTGCACATTCTGCAACCTTTTTTATTCCTACAATTACTTGTTTAGTTGGCTTGAGCGTCCCGATGCTATCGGGAAGGCCACCGGTTCGAATCCGGTATTCTCCACAGTAAAGGTTGCAAATCTGAAACCTTTTTTTGTATTAAACTTTTGTTGTCTAGGGCGTTTCGGCGGTAATCTGTAAGCCACCAATGAAAATCTGATATTCTTCACCTAACTACTAAGTTTTTGTTTTTTTTCAGGCTTATGATAACATTGAGTTTGATGTAACTTCATTCTATGAAGAAATATTTAATGTTTGCTGCGCTATCATTGTCGAGTTGTTTCAATTTATATGCACAATCTATCATCGTCGGAACCTTTAATATCCGCTACGATAATCCACGTGATTCCGGCAATTTATGGGTGGACAGAAAAGCCTATGTTGCCTCTCTCATTCGTTTTCATGATTTTGATGTTTTCGGTACACAGGAAGGATTGAAACACCAACTGGATGACATACAACAACAGTTGCCCCAGTATGAACGATATGGTATTGGGAGAGATGATGGAGCAACCCAGGGAGAGTATTCAGCTATTTTTTATAAGAAAGATAAATATCAACTGATCAAAAGCGGTGATTTCTGGTTATCTGAAACACCCGATAAACCCGGCTTTGGATGGGATGCACGCATCAATCGTATTTGCTCATGGGTGCAGCTGAAAGACAAAGCAAGCGGACAATCTTTTTTCTGCTTCAATGTTCATTTTGATCATCAGGGTGTGGTAGCAAGAAAGGAGAGTAGTAAATTATTATTGTCAAAGATGCAATCAATCAGTGGTAAAGAACCTGTCATTATAACCGGCGACTTTAATGGTGATCATACCACTGAATGGTATCAAACCCTTGCCAACTCGGGAATCATAAGAGATAGTTTTCGTGAGGTGCAATATCCATATGTGAATAATGGTAGTTTTCAGAATTTCGGTCGAAATTTTAATACCAATGATATCATCGATCATATTTTCATCTCCTCTCATTTCAATACTAAACGATGGGGTGTATTGACGGATTCTTATTCCGGTAAGTTTCCTTCGGATCATTTTCCCATACTGACCGAATTACACTGGAAAAAATAAATCAACCTTTTCCATGTAATAAAGCGTCCAAACGCACTACTAATTGATTACATTAGTTGTGAAATCAAAATTGCTGAATTATGGAATTTCTTACCAATTACGGATGGATCATTGTAGTGATCCTTTTAGGATTTTTATCGCTGGTAACTGTTAATCAGGGTACCATCGCTGTACTTACCATGTTTGGTAAATACAGAAGAATACTGAGACCCGGTTTGAATATCAAAATACCGATTCTTGAACAGGTATTCAAAACAGTAAGTATCCAGAACCGTTCTGTTGAACTGGAGTTCCAGGCAGTAACCATTGATCAGGCAAATGTGAATTTCAAAAGCATGTTACTGTATTCTGTATTGAACCAGGATGAAGAAACCATCAAAAATGTGGCTTTCAAATTCATCAGTGATCGAGACCTGATGCAAGCTTTGATTAGAACTGTAGAAGGTAGTATTCGTTCTTATGTAGCTACCAAACGTCAGGCTGAAATATTATTACTCCGTAGAGAAATCGTGGAATTCGTAAAAGAACAGATTGATATTTCACTCGAAGATTGGGGTTATCATTTACAGGATCTTCAAATCAATGATATCACTTTTGATGCGCGTATCATGGAGAGTATGAGTAAAGTAGTAGCGAGTAATAACCTCAAGGCCGCAGCCGAAAATGAAGGTCAGGCTTTATTGATCACCAAAACCAAAGCTGCCGAGGCAGAAGGTAATGCCATTAAAATTGCAGCTGAAGCCGAAAGAGAAGCGGCTCGTCTCCGTGGTCAGGGTGTGGCATTGTTCAGACAAGAAGTAGCAAGGGGTATGAGTCAGGCCGCAGAACAAATGAAACAAGCCAATCTGGATACCAATGTCATTCTCTTCAGCATGTGGACAGAAGCTGTTAAAAACTTTGCTGAATATGGCAAAGGAAACGTCATCTTCCTCGATGGCAGCGCCAACGGTATGGACAGAACCATGCAACAGATCATGGCGATGATGAAGATGAAAGAGAGTTCTTAGTCAGTAGACCATAGTCCATAGACCATGGTCCATGGACTATGGTCTATTGTTAATGCCTCGTGAAATCAACCGCTTCGCCCTCACTGATGTGCAAAAGCTTTCCTAAAAAGCGCGAGAGAATTAATTTTATTCACATGCACACCTTTCTTTTGTGTTAGGGTCTAATTTTAGCCTAACCCAAATCATTAGGTATGTTCTATTTTCTGCAGATTGATAGTTTACAACAGGCAGCAGGTACGGTAGCAGCAGCAGCGGAAAAAATATCCATGTGGAGTTTATTACAGAAAGGCGGTTGGATCATGTATCCACTGTATGGCTTGCTGGTAGCAGCCATTTTTGTATTTGTAGAAAGACTCATGGCTATTCGCAAAGCTTCACGTATTGAACCCAATTTCATGAATATTATCCGTGACAATATCATGTCGGGTAATGTGCAGGCTGCCAGAAATCTTGCGAAGAATACCAATAATCCGGTTGCTAGGATGATCGATAAAGGAATTCAGCGTATTGGCAAACCGTTGGATGCTATCGAAAAGAGCATGGAAAACGTAGGTAAGCTCGAAATGTATAGCATGGAGCGCAACCTGAATATTTTGTCTTTGATTGCTGGTATTGCACCTATGTTTGGTTTCTTGGGAACCATTGTAGGGATGGTTCAACTGTTTTATGGCATTGCTTCTACCGGAGAATATACACTGAATACCATCGCCGGTGGTATCTATACCAAGATGATCACTTCAGCCACAGGTTTGATTATTGGATTGATTGCTTATGTGGGACATAATTTCCTGAGTACAAAGATCGATAAAACAGCCAATAAAATGGAAGCTGCCAGTGCAGAATTCATCGACATTCTTCAGGAGCCTACACGTTAATTTGAACATCGGTAAAGTCAGTATATGAACATCAGAAAAAGATTAAGAACACATCCCGAAATGCATACAGGTGCACTGAATGATATCCTGTTCATTCTGTTATTGTTCTTTCTGATCGTTTCCACACTTGCCAATCCGAATGTGATCAAAGTTTCTAACCCTAAAGCCAAGAGCGATACCAAGTCTAAGCAAACGGTAGTCATCACCGTTGATAAAGATCAGAATCTGTATATCGGTTCTCAAAGAACAACTTTGGAACAACTAGAGCCTGAGTTGAAAGCCTTTTTATCTAAGGAGACAGAAAAACCTTCTGTAGTCATCAATGGCGATAGCACTTCGCATTTGGGTACAGCTATTAAAGTCATGCAAGTGATCAAAAAATTGGGTGCAACGCCGGTAATGGCCGTGGATAATTCCGGACAGTAATCTATTGTACTAAAGTTGCCATGATCATGCGATCATTGCCATGTAGATCCTTTCTTAAAATAGGTTGATATCCCATTTCTTCTAATAACGTACATACTTCTTTTCCGAGTAGTTGATTGATTTCAAAGAATAGTTGACCATTCTTTTTTAGATGTGAAAGTCCAAATGATGCAATTTTCCGATAAAAAATCAATGCATCTTCATCCGGAACAAACAAAGCAACATGTGGTTCGTGATCTACTACGTTCGCCGACATGCTGTCCTTTTCTGATTTTTTGATATAAGGTGGATTGCTAATAATGATATGGTAGTCTGGTAGATTAGACCACAATGATTCATTCAAAAAATCCATCCTCATAAATTCAATAGCTACCTGATTCAACGTAGCATTTTGTTGGGCTACTTCTAACGTATCATCACTCACATCAATTGCTGTTAGCTGCCAAAGTGGAAACTCTTTTTTCAAAGTGATGGGAATACAAGCGCTACCTGTTCCAATATCTAGGACTTTTTGAGGCTCGGGGTTGGCAGTAGCTTTGATCCATTCAATAAGTTCTTCGGTTTCCGGACGGGGTATGAGGGTGTGTTCATTCACGATAAACTTCATTCCCCCAAACCAGGCTTCCCCTAATGCATATTGAATAGGTCTATTATTCAGTAATGAAGTGACCATGCTCAAAAGACGATCTTCTTGCTCAACAGAAAGTTCTTGATGTTTATGAATCATCCTATCCGTCTTATTCATACCCGTAAGATGCTCTAACACCATATGAGTGATGCTGGCAGCTTCCCTTGGCTCATACAGCGCAGCCAATTGCTGAATAAGTTGATCTTTGGCCGATTCAATGGTCATGCTGCAATGTTAAGCACCATTTGGCTATTTTTGTCTATTCCTTATGTCTGATCTTCATCAAGAGTACATGTTTCGTTGTCTGGAGTTGGCTCGCCATGGTGCCGGCTTTGTATCACCGAATCCAATGGTTGGGGCCGTACTCGTGTACCAGAACAGGATCATAGGTGAAGGCTGGCATCAAATCTATGGAGGTCCTCATGCCGAAGTCAATTGTATTCGTTCCGTAAACCAAGCAGATGAATACCTCATACCCGACTCAACACTCTATGTGTCTTTAGAACCTTGTGCTCATTTTGGTAAAACACCACCCTGTAGCCACCTGATCATTGAAAAAAAGATCCGTAAAGTAGTGGTGGCCTGTAGTGATCCTTTTGAAGCGGTAAATGGAAAAGGGATTCAGTTACTACAACAAGCCGGTATTGAAGTGTTGACCGGTGTATTGGAAAAAGAAGCAATGGATTTGAACAATCGATTTTTTTGTTTCCATCAACGAAAACGTCCTTATATCATTCTGAAGTGGGCGCAAAGCAGCGATGGTTTTATCGCCGGCATTTCAGATGATCGATTATTGATAACCCATGAACAAACCAATCGTCTTGTTCATCGATGGAGAAGCGAAGAAGCTGCTATTTTAATTGGTACAGAAACAGCGATCAAGGATAACCCTTCACTTACCAACAGGTATTGGTTAGGTAGATCACCTTTGCGATTGGTTATTGACAAACATTTACGATTACCTGATAATCTTATCATGTTTCGTGATGGTAATCCGGTGATTATTTTCAATGAGCAAAAGAATGATCAACAAGGGGAGCTTAGATTTGTGAAAATCAATACTGATCAGTCTTTTATTGATCAACTATTTGTTTACTGTTATCAAAACGGTATTCAAAGTATTTTAGTTGAAGGTGGAGCAAAGTTGTTACAATCATTTATAGATGCAGATCAATGGGACGAAGCTCGTATCATTACGAATACAACTTTACAAGTAGGTTCCGGGCTGGCAGCTCCAATGATCAAAAACCCTACTATGTTCCATTCTTTTAGAAGTATGACCGATCAGATCAATATGTTTATCCACCCAAAAAACAAGAAAACGAAATGATCTATTTGATCGGAAGTATAGTGTTAACCAGTTATCTCACGCTTTCCTTTAAAGCTTGTGAAAAATATGGGGTGAATGTTTTTCAAGCCATTGTATTCAATTATATCACTTGTGTGATTACAGGGAGTATCATAAATGGGGCTTTTCCTATACATATGGAAAATATACAAACCCCTTGGTTTGGTTGGGCCATGATTATGGGAGTGATGTTTGTGAGCATATTTAATATTGTGGCCATCACTGCACAAAAAAATGGAGTGGCTGTGGCTTCTGTAGCCAATAAACTGTCGCTTATTATCCCCGTAATCTTATCGGTATATCTTTACCAAGAAACCGTAGCGGGCTGGAAAGCAGTGGGAGTGGGGCTTGCATTAGTAGCAGTAGTATTGACCTGTTATACAAATGCTGAAAAGGGGCATACTGCTCAAAAAAATAAATGGGTGTACTTGCTTCCATTGGTATTATTCATCAGTAGTGGTTTATTGGATGCATTGATCAATCATGTTCAATTGACTTATGTGACTGCAGAAAATAATAATGACTACCTAGTCAGTTCTTTCTTCTCAGCAGCTACGATTGGATCATTGCTTTTACTCATCCAGTTGATTCGAAGAAAGCAAGTATTTGTTTGGAAAAATCTGCTAGCCGGAATGCTGATTGGTATACCCAATTATTTTTCTATCTGGTGTTTGGTTCATTTTTTACAAGAAAGTCCTTGGCAAACCAGTGCCAGTATTCCAGTCAACAACATGGGTATTGTATTGTTTAGTGCAGTGGTTGCTTGGATTTTATTTAAAGAACGATTGACAAAGATCAACTGGTTAGGAATATTATTATCATTAGTGGCTATTTATTTAATTGCATTTGGAGATCAGTTATGACAATGATGGAAAACGAATATTATCAAACCATTGATAGACAAGGATTCGCTGAGTTCAAGGATCGTGGCAGCCGTTTCCTGGCTTATGCTTTTCCCATGAGTACGCCGGATGATTTTAAACAACAATTGCAATTACTGAAAAAAGAACATCCCAAAGCCGTACATCATTGTTTTGCTTATCGATTGGGGTTAGATGGTAATCAGTTCAGGGTAAGTGATGATGGTGAACCCTCCGGCTCTGCGGGAAAACCTATTTTAGGTCAAATCGATAGTAAAGAATTAACAGATACGGGGGTTATTGTGGTGAGGTATTTTGGAGGTACTTTATTGGGTGTGCCCGGACTCATCAATGCTTACAAATCGTCGGCTTCCATGGCTTTGCAGATGATTCCGGTGATACAAAAGCCCATTGAAATCATCTATGATGTGAATTTTGATTATACGACCATGAATGAAGTCATGATGGTTGTCAAACAATTCAATTGTACTGTGATTCATCAGGAGATGCAGTTGTTTTGTTTACTCAAAATCGGGATACCGAAAAGTAGATTGGAAGAAGTGTTATACAGATTTAAAGAGCTGCATACGGTAACAATACAACAATCAAAATAGTCAGGCTTTTCCTGTTAATTGATAGACCCAAAGCCCTATTACTTCTTTGATTAAGTGAGTCCAATCTTTTAAAAGTTTGGCATCAGGAATCAATGTATCGTCAATTGAAAAATACTCATCTACTACTTTAAAGTCGGCAGCGTAACTATCAAACCGGATCCCCGCTTTTTTAAATACAGCCTCAGATCTTCTCATGTGTAAGGCAGATGTGATAAGTAATGAAGGAGTGCTTATGTTTAAGGAATCTACTATTCGTTTACTGAATATCGCATTCTCATAAGTATTTCTGGAATCAGGCTCCACGATGATATCCTGCTCAGGAATATTATTATTAACCAGCATTTCTTTTAAGAATACCGCTTCGGGTTTGTAGGTATGCAGCAATGATCCACTACCTCCGGTCACAAGAATTTTTTTGATTTTTCCGGTATGATAAAGTGTTGCAGTTTGTATGAATCGATCTGCTGCTGATCCAAAGAAACCTTGATCTCTAGTATCAAAATTGACCATACCGGTTAGAAGAATACCCAATTCATAATTTTTCATTTGTGATAACGCTTTGGAGTCTGCTTGCCAGCATTTGTTGGCTTTTTTATACAACCATGGATTGCTAAAGACCAAAGTAATCAAAACAGTCATCAAGATTAATCTGCGTTTGAGTCTTGCTGATTTCACAAAATAAATACTGATCAATAAGAGGATGATCCAATTGAAGGGTATTAAAAGAAAATAAAGCAGTTTCGAGAGGATGAAAAACATAGGCAACATTAAAAGACCGATTGAGGAATATCAATCGGTCTTTATTTCGTTTATTTTTTAAAACGATCACTAACGATCAGTTCCTTGCTTCCGGTTGTGTATTTGTAAAATCCTTCTCCGGATTTTACGCCTAGTTTACCTGCAGTCACCATATTCACCAAAAGTGGACAAGGTGCATATTTCGGATTGCCGAATCCTTCATGCAGTACCTGAAGAATGCTTAAGCAAACATCTAATCCAATAAAGTCTGCGAGTTGTAGAGGTCCCATTGGATGTGCCATTCCTAGTTTCATGATGGTATCAATGGCTTCTACATCTGCAATGCCTTCATACAAACTACAGATTGCTTCATTGATCATGGGCATTAAAATCTTGTTGGCGATAAATCCCGGATAATCATTCACCACACAAGGAACTTTACCCAATGTTTTACTAAGTGTTACAATCGTATCCGTGATATCTGTTGTAGTAGCATAACCGTTAATGATCTCTACCAATTTCATCACCGGAACAGGATTCATAAAATGCATTCCGATTACCTTTTCGGGTCTCTTAGTAACAGCAGCAATTTTGGTAATAGAGATAGAAGAAGTATTGGATGCAAGAATGGTATGTGCAGGAGCTGCTTCATCAATCATTTTGAAAATATTCAGTTTCAATTCCACATTTTCGGTAGCGGCTTCTACTACCAGATCAGCTTGTGAAACTCCTTTTTTCAAATCTGTTGCTGTTTGAAGTCTTGCTAGTGTTGCTGTCTTTTGTTCTTCCGTTAAAGTGCCCTTAGCGATTTGGCGGTCTAGATTCTTTGAAATGGTTTGTACTGCTTTTTCCAATTGAGCTGCATTCACATCGATGAGCTGAACAGAAAACCCATTTTGAGCAAATACGTGCGCTATTCCATTACCCATGGTTCCGGCACCGATCACACTAACATTCGTAACTGGCATATTCAATCGTTTTAAGTATGCGCAAAAGTAAAGCCGCTATCCGTAACGAAAGAAAATCTGTTGAAAAAACAAGCAATAAAGCTGAAATATTAGTCTTTGCGTTTAAAATCCCCTCTTTTCCAGGCCTTAATAAAATCAGCCCAAGCCGCAGGATTTAGGATATTCATCGGAGGTAATTGTCCGGAATAGTAGTATTTATTCGCCTGCTGTCTCAATTGGTAATTGATGGCTTCTCTTCCATCGGCAGGCAAGCTATTGATCAGAATTCGACGTTGAGCCTCATCCGTATTCTTTCTGGCGATCTCATATGCGTCGTCAGCGATCTTCATGTTCACAAAATCACGTTCAAATTGCTCTCTGGTGGGGCGAGGTTTTAGGATGGTTGCAGGCAAATAAGCCGTATCACTCACCAATAATTGGATCACACTGTACTGATTATCGGGCAGATCGCGGGGAATCTCAATGCTTCTATTCTTGAATCCAACACAGGAAAATGTAATACGATCGCCTTTGAGTACAGCAATAGAGAAAACCCCGTCAGGATTGGTAATGGTACCTCTTCCTTTTCCTTCTACAATAATGCTAGCGGATGGAATCGCCATTAAACTATCAGCTGTCATTACCACGCCATACAGTTGTACCACTGAATCTCGGTATTCATTTCGCTGTGACATCGCTTTTCCGATGGTCAGCAAAAAGAAGGCAGTAACAACAGATAATCGTAGAAATATTTTCATCACGGTAAAAATACAAATGGTTTTCCCAAAATCGACAACAACCAGCCATGCAGATTGTTGAAAACTCACCTTAATTCTGACAAAGTAAGGTTGCGAGCGGTTAACTTTGCAGCCAAATTGATTTTTTAACAAAAACTTGCGTGATGACAGAAGCGGCTATACTGAGTGCACTGAGTAATGTACAAGAACCTGATCTGGGAAAAGATTTGGTGACTTTGAATATGGTGAAAGATATTCAGATCAAGGATAAAGAAGTGAGCTTTACGATTGTACTGACAACACCTGCTTGTCCGATGAAAGATATGATGCGTACAGCCAGTGAAAACGCTGTTAAATTGTTGGTAGACAAAGAAGCAAAAGTGACGGTGAATTTCACATCCAATACTTCATCTACCCGTAAGGATAATCAACAAGTGTTATCGGGTGTCAAAAATATTATTGCGGTAGTAAGTGGTAAAGGTGGTGTTGGGAAAAGTACAGTATCTGCTAACCTTGCACTTGCTTTAGCAGAAGGAGGTGCATCCGTAGGTTTGATGGATGCAGATATTTATGGACCAAGTGTACCCATTATGTTTGGCGTTCGCGGTGAGCGTCCAATGATGAAAGAAGTAAATGGAAAAGGAATGATCATTCCTTTGGAAAAATATGGGATCAAACTGATGAGTATTGGTTTATTGGTTGATGAAAAAAATGCAGTGGTTTGGCGCGGACCAATGGCGAGTAGCGCTATTCGTCAGTTTGTGACAGATGTAGATTGGGGAGAATTGGATTACCTCGTCATTGATATGCCACCAGGAACCGGAGATATTCATCTTACACTGATGCAAACCGTACCTGTGACAGGTGTGATCATTGTAACAACTCCACAAAATGTAGCATTGGCAGATGCGAAAAAGGGTATTGCTATGTTTGGACAGGCACAAATCAATGTTCCTATCATAGGTTTGGTAGAGAATATGGCTTATTTCACTCCGGCAGAATTGCCCCAAAACAAATATTATCTGTTTGGAAAAGATGGCGGTAAGAATTTAGCAGAAGAATATGATTTGCCTTTCCTCGGACAAATTCCTTTGGTACAGGAAATAAGAGAAGGGGGCGATTTGGGAACACCTGCTATGGTCGGAAATGAAGAGGTAAGTAAAAATGCACTTCGTCAATTTGCGGGCAATGCAGTTCGTAATATCGCGATCAGGAATGCCGGTGCCCCCAAAACGCAAACTGTTCAGGTAACTGAATGATGCTGATTCGTTCATAATGGTATGAATGGTACATCTGAACGGGTGAGGTGCAATAATTTTGTTTGAAACCTAAATCAGATCCGTCGTATGTACCATCTTCCCAGTTATCAGGAAAAGAATCAAGATGAAATCATTGCATTCATCAAAGCCCATCCTTTTGCAACTTTAATTGGAGTATCGGCTTCAAACGAGCCGGTAGCTACACAACTTCCAATCTTAATAAAGGAAAGAGAGGGTGTTCTTTACTTGCAAGGTCATTTCATGAAGCAAACGGATCATCACCAAGCTTTTTTGCAAAATGACCATGTACTGGTGTTGTTTTCAGGTCCACATGCATATGTTAGCGCAAGCTGGTATGAAAATAAGAAGCAGGCATCTACCTGGAATTATATGACCGTTCATGCTCGCGGGAAAATGCATTTACTCAGCGACGAAGCATTACCTACAATGTTGGAAGAGTTAACGGCTCATTTTGAACAAAACCCTTCTTCTCCTTCACAGTACAAAGAACTTCCTGAAGATTATATTAGTCGTTTATCAAAAGCGATTGTAGCATTTGAGATTAAATTATTGCAAACAGATGCTGTTTTTAAGTTGAGTCAGAATAGGGATGAGCAAAGTTTCGATAATATTGTGTCTAAACTCAGTTCTGGTAATTGGGAAGAGAAAGCAGTAGCAGAAGAAATGAGTAAACGCAAACAACAATTCTTTAGATCATGAATAAAGCTTGGATGCTGATACTGTTACTCTCTTGCTTTTCCGCAAAAAATAATCAAACGAAATTATCTTCATTCGATAAACAGGGACATCGCGGATGTAGAGGGCTCATGCCGGAAAATACCATTCCTGCCATGCTCAAGGCCATTGACTTGGGTGTTACAACTTTGGAAACAGATGTAGTGATTACAGCAGACCAACAAGTGATATTGAGCCATGAACCTTTTTTTAGTCATGATATCACCACAAAACCTGATGGAACTTATGTAACTGCTGAAGAAGAAAAAAAGCTGAATATTTTTCAAATGGATTATGCCACTGTTCGCAAGTATGATGTTGGATCAAAGACCTTCTCTCGTTTCCCAAAACAACAAAAAATAGCTGCCTATAAGCCTTTATTATCTGAGATGATTGATTCTGTACTGGCATATTGTACGAAAACAGGAAAACCTATACCGGCCTTTAATATTGAAACCAAATCTCAGCCTGCTACAGATGGTATATATCATCCTGCTCCAGCCTTATTTGTTGACCTGATCATGGAAGTGATCCAACGTAAACAAATACAAGAGAAAACCACCATTCAGTCTTTTGACATTCGTACACTCCAATACCTGCATCAAAAATATCCATCCATTCCAACCGCCTTATTGATTGAAGGAAATCATCCTCAAACATTTGCGCTTCAATTAAAGGAGCTAGGTTTTGTTCCTACTATTTATAGTCCTTCTTTTTCATTAGTGACACCTTTGTTGGTAAAGCAATGCAGGGATTTGGGTGTTAAGCTGATTCCATGGACTGTGAATGATCGAACCAAGATCCAGGAACTGCGTACATTGGGGGTTGATGGGATCATTACAGATTTTCCTGACCTTTTTTAGGCTGTGTGCATGCTCTTTGTAAAATTCTTATTAAGTTAGACGCAAATAATGCACCATGAAAAAATTAATATTTGCTCTTTTATTTGTTTTTAGCACATTAATAGTACAAGCACAATTGGTGGCATTTGGGATAGAGTCTAGAGGAGGTGGCAATGTTAATTCAGCTGCTTCAAGAATGTCGCCTCAGAAAAATATCGTTGAAAATTTAGGTTCATCAGGAGAACATACCAGTCTTGTAATGGCCATCCAATCAGCAGATTTAATTGAATTGTTACAAAAGCAAGGGCCCTATACTTTTTTCGCCCCTTCCAATGAATCTTTTACCAAACTGATGCAGGGAAACATCAGTTCAACGGATGAGGACAAGAAAAAATTAAACCGTTTGATCAAAAGTCATATCGTTTCAGGAAGACTTGATGCGAATGCATTGATAAAAATGATCAAAGAAGCAGATGGCACTGCATCACTTACAACATTATCGGGGGATGTCTTACAGGTAACCAAAAAAGGGAAAAAAATTCTTTTGACCAATCCACAAGGAAAGCAATCTGCCATTGTTTTGCGGGATAATGAACAAAACAATGGACTGATACATATCATAGATAAAGTACTTACGCAATAAAGAAACCAACATATTCAATGATAAGGCCTCATTTTTATGAGGCTTTTTTTATTCATAAAAACCAATTGATAACATGTGTCGTATATGGTCTGTACAACAAACAAAAATTAAATCAACAGATTATGAAAAAGATTTTTTTTATTCTTTGCACCATTCTAGGTACACAATTCGCAATGTCTCAGGAAAAAACAGTAGAAGTAGGTGGAGCACCCATGTATCCTTCCAAAAATATTGTTGAAAATGCTGTGAATTCAAAAGAGCATACCACATTAGTGGCTGCTGTAAAAGCTGCAGGTTTAGTTGAAACACTGCAAAGTGCTGGTCCATTTACCGTATTTGCACCTACCAATGCTGCTTTTGGAAAGTTGCCAGCAGGAACAGTAGAAACTTTGGTGAAACCAGAGAATAAAACAACCCTTACCAAAATTCTAACTTATCATGTGGTAGCCGGAAAATATGATGCCGCGGCCATTGCTCAGTTGATCAAAGAAGGAAAAGGTACAGCCGTATTGAAAACAGTTGCGGGTGGGTCATTAAAAGCTTCTATGAAGGGTAAAAAATTGATCTTAACAGATGAAAAAGGATCTACTGCTGAAGTAACTATCAGTAATGTATATCAAAGTAATGGGGTGATACATGTCATTGATAGCGTTGTTCTCCCAGGATAAAAATATCAATCAATTCAGTACAAAAAGAGGCTGTATCAAAAGTCCGATACAGCCTCTTTTTATTCGGGTACCTGATGGAGAAAGTTTTCATTTAGGCGATTCTCAAAGCCTTCTTTTTACTTTTGAGACTTCCTCTTTTTGTACTGAATAATCGGTTTTTTTACTGCAATTTTGCATGATATCAGCATGCATGAAGAAGATTATTATCACATTAGACGGTTACTCATCTTGTGGCAAAAGTACTTTAGCTCGACAACTGGCGAAGGAGTTGAATTATGTTTTTATTGATAGCGGTGCTATGTATCGTGCTATTACACTCTATTTTCTCAGAAAGCATATTAATTATGCTGATACCCAAAAAGTTGTAGAAGCTCTTTCTGAAATCTCATTATCCTTTGAATACAACCCATTAACAGGTCAAAGTGATATGTATCTAAATGATGAAAATGTTGAATCGCTGATTCGTGAGATGGTGGTAAGTGAGCATGTGAGTGAAGTGGCTGCATTAAAAGAAGTACGGGAGTTCGGTGTTGCGCAACAACAATTGATGGGAAAGAAAAAAGGTATTGTCATGGATGGAAGGGATATAGGCACTACGGTGTTTCCGGATGCCGAGCTGAAGATATTTGTAACAGCCGATCCGGCCGTAAGAGTTGAAAGAAGATTCAAAGAGTTATTTGAAAAAAATCCTTCTATCACTATCGAAGAAGTGAAGCGTAATTTGGAAATGAGGGATTATATGGATAGTAATAGAGAGTTCAGTCCACTCAGACAAGCTGCAGATGCTGTGGTACTAGACAATAGTGATTTGACCCGAGAAGAGCAGTTGCAAGTAGCCATGAATTGGGCTAAAGAAAAAATTGGTGGGTAATAATATTTAAAGATTTCAGTATATTGCAAAAAAAGGGTCCCTCCGTGGAAACGGAACGACCTCTACGATTGCTTGCCATACGAAAATTCTTTTGGGAGAAATTATCCCGATATTTTGAACGCTACCGCGTTAATTACGATTGTTTGTTATACTTCGATTGTCTTGCTATATGAAATATATCTTCTATTCGAAGGTAGTGCACCATTTTGGTGGTATGAAGACAAGTTTTTACTTCCTTTTTTATCTTAAAAATGAAATAGGCTGTCTGAAACACTTGATTTTATTGGTTTTTTGGTAAAAAATGATATGATGCCCAACCGTTCGCAGGACCCTTTATTTCAATTGATCAAATCGCTTCAAAAAGCGGAAAAAAGGCATTTTAAACTGTATATCAAACGTAATTCGGCCAAAGATGATCTGAAAGTCATACAGTTGTTTGATGCATTGGAAAAGCTCTCTGATTTCGATGAAAAAAACCTGTTTAAAAAAATACCCGGCATAGCGAAACCTCAATTGGCCAATCTCAAAAACCATTTGTACCGTCAATTGCTTTCCAGTTTACGATTATTGAAAAGTAATGACAGTATAGATATGCAATTGCATGAGCAGATTGACTATGCACGTATTCTGTATAATAAAGGATTGTATCATCAGAGTCTTAAAATTTTAGATAGGGCAAAAGAATTGGCACATCAGTATCATCAGGATAGTTTTTTGATTCAGATCATTTCACTGGAAAAAAAGATTGAGACCTTACATATTACGAGAAGCATGCAAGACAGGGCTGAGCAATTGACAGCCGAAGCCAATGTGGTCAATGAAAAAAGAAGGGTGATTACCCAATTATCCAATTTAGCGTTGCAGTTATATAGTTGGTATGTGAAAAATGGTCATGCCAGAAATGAAGCGGATGAAAAAGATATCAAAGATTTTTTCAAACAGCAGCTACCGCCCAATTCAGATATCATGAATGGGTTTTATGAGCAATTGTATCTGTACCAAAGCTATTGCTGGTATGCTTTTATTCGTCAGGATTTTCTGATGTATTACCGTTATAGTCAAAAATGGTTAAGCCTTTTTGAAAAAGAACCTTTTATGGTTGAGGTAGAAACCGGGCATTATATCAAAGGTTTACATAACCTACTCAATGCACATTTCGATTTGAGAAATTTTAAAGCTTTTAGCCACACACTCAAAAAGTTTGAACAATTTGCTGAAAGTGAAGCTGCGAATAAACATGACATTTTCCGGGTACATAGTTTTATTTATATCCATAGTGCTAAACTGAATCAGCATTTGATGCAAGGCACTTTTCGAGATGGATTGACATTGGTATCAGATTTGGAACAGCAGTTGTCTGATAATGCATTGTATATTGATCAGCATCGGGTTTTGGTATTCAATTATAAGATAGCATCCTTGTATTTCGGAAATGGTGATTATAATACCTGTATTGATTATTTACGGAGAATCATCAACGATCATGTTGACTTACGTAATGATCTGCAATGTTATGCTCGTCTATTACATTTGATGGCTCACTATGAATTGGGGAATGCAGAGTTGATCGAGAGTTCTTTGATCAAATCTGTTTACCGTTTCATGGCTAAGATGGATAATCTTACGATTGTAGAGGAAGAGATGTTTCGTTTTCTGAGACATTCATTTCAAATACCTGCCAAACAGGTTAAAACAGAATTGCGCTCATTTTTAGAAAAGATCAAGCAGTATGAAAAGAGTCGCTTTGAAACCCGATCCTTTGCTTATCTGGATGTGATTTCATGGGTAGAGAGTAAAGTATATGGGAAAACCATGAGTCAGGTAATACACGATAAATACCTTTTGAGTAAACACAAGTAGTTTTACTCTTCAAAATAAGCTAAACTTCCACCCACCCATTCTTTATCCTTGTTATAACGAACACCAATCATTTTTCCTTTACTTAAGCGAGCTAGATTGTTAGTGGCAATCGGTCTGCTCTCACCCTCTTTCCAAAAATAAAAAATACGGAGCTCTACTTTGGCAGGAGTATCAGGTGTGTCAATGACATCTGCATACTGCACTTTTTTCTGAAGTATCCAATTTTCTGGATCGGTTATTTTATCGATGTCTGCTTGTGTAACATCAATTACCACACCTTGACCTGCAAAAGAGAATAAAGGTTTTAAGACATATTGATCCAGGTGCTTGGGTACTTCGTCAAGTTCACTCAAAAAGACGGTTTTAGGAACATAAGGATGATCGATAAATGGAAGAGTATATTTACTGATACGATAAAACCAATTGGGATGCGGTACCCACTCTACATCCAGTTCTTCGAGCATTAATTTCCCTTTTTCACGGATATCTTCGCTTTGTTGCTGCAGGTCATCAAAAATGATGCGGTTATAAATTCGGTGAACCCTGATTTTTTTACCTGCTGCATTGCGATAGAACAATTGATTGCCTTCTTTTTGTAATTCAGTTAGACATACAATGGGGATACCGGTATATTCACTGGTACAATAAAAATCTATTTTCGTTTTTTGTTGATGGGGTAGTAGTTCCAACAATATCACATTTTCCGGTTGGTGTTTTCCCAGAATGATCTCTTTCAATAAGGATAAATAGCGATCACGGTCAAATCCATTCAGATAAGTGCTGTAGCCTTTGGGTACTTGAAAATGATTTCTGGTGACTTCGTCTTGCCATACCTGGTATCCAAATAAGGTGGGGAAGCCTTGCATTTCAATCAACTGGGGTTCATATTCTCCGTCTTCATTGACACAAACACCAAAATCAAAAGCAATAAAATGGGTGTGATCGTTTTCATTGGGGACTCTTAAATCAGCTGGAATGGCATGTGAACTCAATGTTTTAAAATTGAATTGAGTGATTACATCCACAATATGCTCGCAGGCAGATAATATCTTTTCCTTAAAATCCCGGTCAACGAATACCGGTGTTTCAGCAACCCGAAACTCAATGGCACCGGGAAACTTGCTATTTAATTCTTCCAAATAAGCCTTGTATTGCTCAGTAGTAAACTGTTGATTGAATGCCTGTCTGATAGAAGGTACCATACAAATGAAATTAGGTCTTTGAAAGTAAAAAAACCTTTTGATACCTGAAAGGGAATCAGTGAGATAAACTTTAATTTAACCTTGTTGTGAAAAGATTGCTTCCTGAACAGATTGATTCAAAAAATTAGGTAGAATGGTATGGTAAGTGAAGAGTATTTTTTCAGGATCCTGTAATTGCTCCACCATGCTTTGCCATTTGGCTTCTCCATGGTTATCAATCACCGTTTTCTTTTTATCCTCTCTCATTAAATACATGTGCATGCCCACAGCGTCAGCTTCCGGATGAAACTGAGTGCCAATAAAATGATCATTGAAACGGATAGCCATTATCGCGCGTTCATAAGGCACATGGGGTCTGTTTTTTTCTATAGCTAATATTGATGCCCCCATCGCTGTAAGCTTACGAATATCCGGTTCAATAACCTGATAGTCTCGGCTATCCACAGAATAAAAAGGATCTCTTAATCCATCAAAGACCGGCTCTTCAGTACCCGAATCCAACATATGAATAGGAAATACACCGAAAGCGGTGGATTTTCTTTTACATACATTGCCAATTCCATAATGCCTGCACACCAATTGAAAACTATGGCAGATGAAGAATACATTTTTCTTATCGGAATCAACAGCTGTTTTGTTGAAAGTTTCTATACTTTCCAGCCAATCAAAATAAGCGACTTCCCATGCAGAACCTTCTGTTTCTAAAGGTGAACCCGGACCCCCACTAGAGATATAGATATCAAATGAGGTATCGGGGACGGACAGTTTTTGTCTAACATCGAATTCCTCGTATATAAGATCAAAGCCTTTATCAGAAGCCCAATTGTGAACAATCTCTTTGATACAACGCATACCCTGATTGGCCTGACCTTCATACAGATCCAGTACGGCTACTCTTATTTGTTTTTTCTCAGACCACATGGGGGATGAAGTTTGATTTTTTGATTTTTTGATTCAAGACAAATTAAGAAATCAAACCTGCCAGTCGGCAGACAGGGATCAAAAAATCAAAGATAACTCAGGTTTGTTTTAGGTGTTAATGTTAAAAGTGTATGGTACATCAGTTTGATGGTTTCTTCAATATCATTTTTATGCAACATCTCTACAGTGGTGTGCATGTATCTTAATGGTATTGAAATCAAGACTGACGGACATCCATCATTGGCATAAGCAAAGCTATCCGTATCTGTTCCAGTACTTCTACTTAATGTTCTGAATTGAACAGGGATTTTGTTTTTCTCTGCTGCATCTTCAACAATTTTCAACAATTTGTTATGAATAGCAGGAGCGTAAGCCAGTGAAGGGCCTTTACCACATTGAATATCCCCTTCAATGATCTTGCTGATCATGGGAGTACTGGTGTCGTGTGTCACATCGGTTACAATGGCAATATCAGGTTTAATTCTTCTTGCGATCATCTCAGCACCTCTCAATCCAATCTCTTCTTGAACTGCATTCACCACATATAAACCAAAGGGTAGTTTCTTTTTGTTTTCATGTAGCAGTCGCGCAACTTCAGCAATCATGAAGCCTCCGATACGGTTATCAAAAGCACGACCGATATAAAAATCATTGGCCAGTTCATCAAAACCTTCTTGATACGTAACCACTGCGCCGATATGTATACCCAAAGCCTCTACTTCTTTTTTATTGCGTGCACCACAGTCTAGACAAAGGTTGTCTACTTTGGGTTGTGGTTCTTTTGCATCAGGATTACTGAGACGGGTATGGATAGCGGGCCAGCCAAAGACTGCTTTTACGGGTCCTTTTTTACCATGTATAAAGACACGCATTGCAGGTGCAATCTGATGATCAACACCGCCGTTTCTCTTCAAATAGATCAATCCCTTGTCATTGATATAATTAACAAACCAACTGATTTCATCAGCATGGGCTTCAATTACAACTTTGAAGGGTGCTGTTGGGTTGATAACACCCACCGCAGTTCCATAAGGATCTGTAAAGAAACTATCTGTGTAAGGTTTCACATAATCCAACCAAACTTTTTGACCGCCACTTTCAAAGCCAACAGGAGAGGGGGTGTTGATATATTTTTTAAGAAAATCAATGGATTTGTCTGTCAGGATAGATTTCGATTTTGTCTTTGAAACTGTTTTTACTTTTGCCATAGTGCTTCAATTAAGAATGAGGAGTGCTGTTCAAGTGTGCTGTATCCAACTTCCGCCAATACCACAAATTGCTTTTACCAGCATTAACCCGTCAATGATTGCAAGATAATAGAGAATGCTTTTACGACGGTGCATGTGATAGGTGACAATTATCAACAAAATAAAGGGGACAGTGTTGATGAGCATTCGAAACAGTGGAAAATGATGTACTGTACCATAGGTCAAAAAAGTGCCCAAACCAAAGGCTGTCAGTGGTATAATGATATAAAAAAGGGTTTTACGTAGCCCGAACCTTACTACAAATGTTTTCAGCTCTTCGTTATAGTCTGTCGCATAATCTTTGATGTCAAAAAGGATGCATAACATGGAGATAAACATGCCATTTTTGAGAAACAGCAAAAAGTGGAAGACATCGGGTTCATAACTACTCTTGTTTTCAATGACGGAAAGGATGGCAGGATAAATATTTACTACTCCGGCCCATATAAAACCGATGACAAAGGGTTTGATCCACCCTTTAGATCGTAAGCTTATTTTATGCAACCAGGGAATAGCGTCGCCATAATACCAAACTGCCAGTGTAGGAAATACAAGTATGATGATCCATTGCCAGGTTTTGACAAACTGAATACCTGAACCATATAGAAAAACTAAATAAGATCCAGTAATTACGGCTATGAGTAGGAGAAGCCATTGCGATTTTCTGATCCAAGCCTGATGTTCTTTGTACCAAATGGTTCTTGGATTGATACTGGTACTATTCTTTTCATGTAGGTAGGCGATGGTGTAATAAATAACCGTTCCGACAAAAAGTAGGATATACCAAAATGGGTGATTGAGTGAATAACCTTGTTGCAAAGAAGCCTCTATCGATAATGCTACAGCACAAATGCCATAAAAATAATTACCGAAGAAAAAAGTATGGAATAATTTTTCAAGTGTTTTCACCATAATATGTACAACCCATGCAGCTGATGAATGCACGATCATCTTCTGATGATAATATCAGGTGATACAACGGTATCACTTTTGTTTTTCGCAAGGTCACTGGCCCAAAAACGGAAAAAACAAGTATCGTTTCTGCTACAAATAGGAATTACAGTATAATTACTATTGGGAATATTACCGGTGCTGTAACCAATCTCGAAAGTACCTTTCAGGTTATTGGTAGGTGTGAAGGAAGGTATTTTCACACGATCACTGAAATTGGTACATCCATTTGTCTTGGTTACTTTCTGTACCCATATACTATCCTGAATATCACCTTCTTTATCTGTAAATTCAATAGAAAAGATAATGGCTGAATTGAGACCAAAACTGGTACCATTGACACTTTTAAAGGTCAACTGAGGCTTCGTGGTATAGGTATCTTTCTTGCAGGCAGCAACTGCCAGCAGAATTGTGCTTATTATCAATAATTTTGCCTTCATTCGTACTGCTTTCATATCAAATTTAGTTAAAACATCACAATAGATGACCGGTTTACCCTTCGATGTTAACAATATTTTCTCTCTTTCTGTTGACCATTTCGATGAAGTGTGCATGGATATTTTTCGGTTTCAGTACCAGTATAATCGGGTATATCATCAATGGTGTGCATTACTGGGTATCGATCCGCATAGAGTAAAGACACCGGAACAAATTCCCTCGTTGCCTGTATCTTTTTTTAAGCAAAAAAAGGTATTAACAGGTGAGGATGCTGCTTATTTCTTTGAAAGTAGTGGTACCACGCAAATACAAAATAGCCGGCATTGGGTAAGGGATTTGCATTTGTACCGACAAAGTTTCATCAACGGTTTTGAAAGGTTCTATGGTAAGATTGACGAGTGGTGTATACTGGCCTTATTACCCGCGTATCTTGAAAGACAACATTCTTCCTTGGTGATGATGGCGGAAGAATTGATACAAATGACCCAACACCCTCACAGCGGCTTTTATCTGTATAATCATCAGGAATTAGACCATACACTGAAAGCATTGGAGGCATCCGGACAAAAAACGCTTTTGCTAGGGGTTACTTTTGGTTTACTGGATTTTGCTGCCGCGTTTCCGCAACAACTCAAACATACCATCGTGATGGAGACCGGGGGTATGAAGGGGAGAAGAAAAGAAATGACCAGAGCAGAAGTACATGGCTTTTTAGCACAACAACTAGGGCTGTCTTATATCCATTCTGAATATGGTATGACTGAATTATTAAGTCAGGCCTATTCAACAGGTGATGGCATTTTTGAATGTCCACCCTGGTTAAAAGTTATGGCAAGAGATGAGGAAGATCCTTTAGGAATAGGACAAGCTGGTAAAGGAGTGCTACAATTGATTGATTTGGCTAATGTGTATAGCTGTTCTTTCATAACCACAGAAGATGTAGGTCGGGTATATGAAGATGGCAGGTTTGAAGTTTGGGGCCGATTAGACCATAGTGATATCAGAGGATGTAGTTTAATGGTGCTTTAGCTTCCTTCGATGGTTCATTTTCAAAATTTACTTTGTCAAAAGCACGCTTTGCTATTATATTTGCAGCCCTGAAACAACAGCTGTATAGCTGGTAAACACCTGCCCAGGTGGCGAAATTGGTAGACGCACTGTGTTCAGGTCGCAGCGCCTTCACGGGTGTGCTGGTTCGAATCCAGTCCTGGGCACATAAGAGACAATCACTATTGTCTCTTTTTTTTTATCTCTGTACCAAATTTTTTGTTCAATCACACGCAGAACTAAAAAAAAAGTATATTGAGTAAGTAATACGATCAAAGTGTTTGAAGGACACCCCACCCATTGTAAACATTGCATCATTTTTTTGCTGATTCTGATCAGTGTCTCCCAATTATTCGCAGCAGATGATTCCGTCCGCGTTCAATTGAAATGGTGGCATCAATTTCAGTTTGCGGGATATTATGCAGCAGAAAAAAAAGGATATTATCAGGAACAGGGAATCAAAGTAAAGCTGATGCCGGGAGATCCCATGCATGCACCCGTACCTCAGGTTTTGAATAATGAAGCAGATTTTGGTATTACGGGTTCTGATCTGGTAGTAGAGTATGCCAATGGAAAACCGCTGGTAGCTTTGGGTGCTATCTTTCAACATTCTCCTTATACTATCTTATCGCTCAAAAATAAAAATATCTATGTTCCTTCCGATCTGATTGGTAAGCGTTTGATGGCATCGCCGGATCAAGGTTGGACAGAATTGAAAGCAGTATTTCTTCGCGAGGGAATAGCGCCTGATTCATTGAAAATATTATCCCATAGTTGGAGAAATACAGATCTGATAGAGGATAAAGCAGATGCGATCACTGCTTATATTTCAGTAGAAGTCAATCAGCTTCGAAAAATGGGGGTAGACCCCTCTTATATACTCCCGATCAATTATGGAATTGATTTTTATGGGGATGTTTTATTTACCCAAAAGAAGCTGGCAGAATCAGAGCCACTATTGGTTCAGAAATTTACTACAGCAAGTTTTAAAGGCTGGGCGTACGCGATGAGTCATACCAGTGAGATGGCAGATTATATTCTCAGTTTACCGGGTGTAAAAGAGCGAGGTGTTACCAAAGATGATTTATTAGTAGAGGCAGAAGCCATGCGTAAATTGATATTACCGGATCTTGTTGAGATCGGTCATATGAATGAAGGTCGATGGAGACATATCATAGAAATTCATAGTCGGCTTGGCTTAATTCGAGATATACCAGATCTCACCGGGTTTTTATATGACGGCACGCAGAAAGTAAGTTCTAAGTTTTTCAAAAATGCAGTTTATATATCCATCATCGTTCTTTCTTTACTACTGATATCTGTATTGTATGGATTTTCGCTTCGTAAAGCGGTTAAAAAAAGAACAGAAGAATTGGAAGCGGAAATTATTGAAAGAGCCCATGCGCAACAATTACTCCGTATTAGCGAACAAAGACTGGAAATGGCTACTGTAGCAGCCGGTTTGGGTATATGGGATTGGGATATTACAAATAATGAAGTATACTTCAATGATCAATGGAAAATGATGTTGGGGTATGAACCCGATGAACTAGCGAATAGTTTTTCCACTTTTGAACAGCTACTACACCCCAATGAAAAAGCGGGTCTCATGCAATTGCTGAATGATCATTTGGAAGGGAAAAGTGAAATATATCAAGCAATGATCCGTATGCGTACAAAGGATCGGAGGTGGAAGTGGGTACTCACCATGAGTAAAGCCAGTAAGCGCGATGAAACCGGCAGGGCTATTCGATTATCAGGAATTCATTTAGACATTGATAATATCAAACAAAAAGAAATCGAGTTGAGGCAATTATCGCAAGAGTTGATGCATAGCAATCGAGAGTTACAGCAATTCGCCTATATCACTTCTCATAATTTACGTGCTCCTGTTGCGAATCTGATCAGTTTACTGAGTCTGTTTGATAAAGAACATTTATCAGAACGCAACCATGTTTTTCTCGAAAAAATGGAAATGAGTGTTGAAAGATTACATGCCACATTGAATGATCTCAATGAAATTCTATCGTCGCGGGCGAATATGGCAGAAAAAGATCAGGTTTTGTATTTTGATCAGGAGCTAAAAAAAGTATTGGAGTTAATTTCAGAGGAAATACGTATAAAAGAAGCAGTGATTCATGCTGACTTCTCAAGAGCCCCTTCCATTTTATTTTCCAGAAAAGTATTACATAGTATTTTATTAAATTTATTAACCAATGCCATCAAGTATCGAAAACCAGATCAGGCCCCTGAAATTACAGTCAGCACTGAAGAAGATGGAGAATTTGTGATCCTGTATGTGAAAGACAATGGCATGGGTATTGATTTAGAAAAATATGGCAACAAAATATTTGGCTTATATCAGCGTTTTCATGACAATAAAGACGGAAAAGGCTTGGGATTGTATATTATTAAGAACCAAATAGAAGCGTTGGAAGGAAAAATAGCCGTAGAAAGTATTGTGAATAAGGGTAGCATGTTTCATGTGTTCCTGAAAAAAAAAAAATTATCCTATGAGTAAACCTGCTCATCATATTTTGCTGGTTGATGATGATGATGTAACCAATTTTCTGAGTAGGGAAATGTTGAAGATATACTTGCCTTCTCCCCAAATTGATACGGTTTTGAATGGACAGGAAGCCATTGATTTTTTACATGCAAGAGCGGATCAGCCTGAACTTTTGCCTGATATCATTCTGTTGGATATCAATATGCCCGTTATGGATGGATGGGAGTTTTTAGCTGAATTTGAGAAGCTTAAAAGACCGGGTTTTGAAAAAATTCACATTATTATGTTTACATCTTCTGTATACTACGAGGATATTGATAAAGCCAAGACTTACGCAATTGTAACAGATATATTTTCTAAGCCTTTGGATGAAAGTAAAATCAACGATATTATCTCGCGTTGTAGTTGATCCCTGCAGTTTGTATATACAATTTATAGAATATTAGTATATTTTTCTTTATAAGATATTGATAATTAATATTTTAAAATATTTTTTGGAATATTGCTTCTTAAAGTTGTGACTAAAATTCCGTGTTTTAAACGGAATAAATCCGTGAAATAATCTCACTACTTCGCCATAGACGAACGTATCTTGCATATAGTAAATGATTCGAAAGAGTTATTTCGCCGATATCCAAAAAACCAAAAAAATGTAATAATCTCTTATTACATTTTTCTTTCGATCCAATCTCCTTTAGCATATTAATCCTATACCTCGTAGTAAAGACCAGAGAGTGGGGCAACCAGTTGCCCCACTCTCTTTTTTGTTTCAGCGGGTACAAATTTCTTTTCTTATTAAAAAAGAAGTATTTTTCTAGTAGCATTAACCGTTTTTTTACAAAGGATGATCCTTCAACCATTGTTTTTGATAAGATCTGATGGGGTGTTTATCAAAATAATTATGTGTATCAAAACAATAATCTCATTCAATAATCCGTGTATAGAACGAATAGATGTGTATTTTTGAAAATACAGACAACCATTACTTACTGAAAAGGAGATATCCATGAGAATTTTGATTGCAGATGATCACAGCTTAATCAGAGAAGGTTTGCGAAAGATTTTGATGGAAGCCATGCCATTGGCTGAAGTACAAGATGTGGCTGATTCTGCTGATCTTTTTAAAAAAGCAATCAGTGAAAAATGGGACATTATTATTTCCGATATCAGCATGCCGGGATATTCCGGTATTGAAATTCTCAAGCAAATCAAAGAACACGCTCCGAATACTCCCGTTTTAATGCTGAGTATGCATACACCTGAGCAATATGCGGTAAGGGCCATCAAAGCAGGAGCTTCCGGTTATCTCACAAAAGAAAGCGCTCCTTATGAATTGGTAAAAGCAGTACAACAAATTCTAAGTGGTCGTAAATACATTACCAGTGAAGTTGCGGAAGTACTGGCAGGTTCTTTAGAACAAAAAGACCAGCGAGCTCCCCACGAACAATTATCTGATCGAGAATTCGAAGTATTTAAAATGATTGTTATGGGAAAAAGTATCTCTGAAATCGGAGAAATACTATCCCTGAATGTGAATACCATCAGTACTTACAGAGCTAGGATCATGGATAAAATGAAACTGCATAACAATGCTGAATTGGTGAAGTATGCGATTCAAAATAACATCTTGTAACCGTGAAATAACAGATTTTGTGTAGTGGAATCACTACATTGATTTCACAGTTCATGGTATTGGAAGAACAGATGTATTGATTGTCCTTTGTATAGTCGAGCTTCCCCCACCAGTAGCCGATTATCTCTTTTTAAATTCCTCTATCCCTATCTAAATCCAAAACTGTCGCCTATATAGGTTGACTTTAACTTATTGTCCTGGAAAAACCTTACAGCTTAGGCTGTATGAGCTTTGCAGGTATTTTCCTGCAAAGCTCTTTAAAACTTTTGAACCATGTCTGTATCTGTTATGGTAGGGAAGATGCTGAAAATATTATTGGTGGATGATTCCGAATTTATTCTGCAACGTGTACAGCATTTATTGGCTGGCATGGAACAGATTCAAGAAGTAAGAACAGCCACAAGTGCCGAAGAGGCGAATCAATGGATTGAAGCATATAACCCCACATTAATTTTTCTGGATATTAATCTGCCCGGTAAAAACGGTTTGCAGATGTTGAAAGACATCCGTTCTAACAAATCTATTGATCCTATCGTTGTCATACTCACCAATAATACACTATCCGGCTATAGAAATGAATGTATGCAGGCAGGAGCTGATTATTTTTTAGATAAAGCCAAAGACTTCGCCAGTATTCCTGATATTATAGTTGAAACAGCTGAGAAATTTTCTTTCAAAGACAGGTCTAATTAAGGATTGAATTAAATCCCTAGTACATTTTTCAATTTTACATACCCGGTCTTACTTACCGGTAATCTAACGCCAATACTAAGAATGGCAAGATGACTATCTTTTTCATACGGCTCTATTCTACTGATCAGATGTATATTGACCAAGTAAGAGCGATGTATTCTCACAAAATTACCGGCATCCATTTTCTGCTCGAAAAATTGCATAGTCTTATTTTTTAGAAAAACACCATCTGCAGTATGGATTTTCACATAATCATCTGCTGCTTCAAAATATTGTACCTGCTGTGTTGGAATGATTTTGATCTTGCCATTATCCTTCAACACAATTCGATGCTGTTGTTGAGGTGATATGGCTGCGGCATCGATCAATTCATGGGTTATATTTTGTTGTGTTCCGCTTTCAGTCTGCTTCCATTTTTCTATTGCTTTTTGAAATCTTTCTTTACTGAATGGCTTCAAGAGATAATCGACAGCATGCGTTTCAAATGCTTTGATAGCAAATTCTTCAAATGCCGTTGCGAAAATAATCGCCGGCGGATTTTCAATCAGCTCCAGCATTTCAAAGCCATTGATTTTTGGCATTTGAATATCAAGGATTACAAGGTCGGGCTGGTATTGCTGAATGGCTTTTACACCTTCAAATCCATCGCCACATTCCTGTACTACCTGAAGATCAGTATAGGATTGTAAATATTCTTTTACGATGCCTCTTGCCAAGGGCTCGTCATCAATGATGATTACTTTCATGATTCAACTGTGGGATAACAATATGGGTTGAAAATAATTGTTCCTGTCTTTCCGTTTTGATCAGATCCTGACGTGCATACATGAGATATAATCTTCGGGCAATAGAAGCTAGTCCGAAACCGGTACCATGTGTATGAACAGATGTTAAAGGGTCAAATGGATTTTGGATCAGTATCTCTAATAACTGATCATCTTTTGCAGTAGCAATGATACGGATCAATACTTCTTCGGTTGTATCGTACAACCCGAATTTAATAGCATTCTCTACAACAGGTTGTAACAACAGAACCGGTATTAACATGTCTGATGCTTGGTCTTCGATCTCTAAAACTGTTTGCAAGCGATGACCGAAACGTACTTTTTCAATATCGAGGTATAATTGTAAATGATGTATTTCTTCACGTAATGTCACCAATTGATGTTCTTCTTTTTTCAAAGTGCCGCGTAAAAAATCCGATAATTGTTGAATCATATGTCTTGCTTTCTCTGGCTGGGTACCTGCAAGAGCGCTGATCGAGTTCAAACTATTGAATAAAAAATGCGGTTGTAATTGTTGTCTGAGTTTTAATAATTCAGCATCTTTTGCAATTTTTTCTGCTTCCTCTTTTCTTTGTTCGTTTTCTTGTTGCTCTTTCAGGGTATACCATAACAAACTGATCATTGACATACAACCAATCATCAAAAAGCCTGTGATATACCTGATATAAAATGATTGTTTGAGTAAGTTCAGGTACATATCATCTTCCTTGAAAATAAAACGAAGAATTAACCTGCTAATAAAAAGATACATACTGCTCAATACCAGACTCACAATGAGAATATACCAATACCGTTCTTTTCGGGGAAGATAGTATTGCATATTGTTGACAACTAGTAAGCAGAAAGAAGCCAACAAAAAATTGGAAATAAACGCATCGGCTAAGGCAGACAATAGTTTGATCTGGTATTCATCCAAAACCCATACATGAATGACAGTCCATACTATCCACCAAGAGGTAAAAGCAAGGTAGAAACTTCGCCCTTTTGTAATGGATGTAACCATGTGTTATCTGGATTGAAGGAATTGATCGGTACAGTTGGCTAACAAATATCCTGCTTTTAACCTGATATTTTTCTGAAATGCTTCCGGCTCATTTGTTTGGTGTGATTGGGAGAGTATTTCAGCACCATCCATCATGCTGTGCAATTTCAAGAGCTCTGTAACATCTATAAAATACCAATGAATGGGTAGTCCATCTTCATATTCCAGATGACATTCTTCCTGGCTACCTATTTGCTGTGCTCTGTGAAAAGCATGTAATTCATCTTCAGCCTCTACCAGTCTGATCTGTTCCTCAAAATGAACTGCAGCATTGGCTGTTTTAGGCTGAAAGCGATACACGAGTTTGGCAAGATACCATTCCATGATTGAAACAGGTTAGATTTAAAAACTTTTGATCTCAATACCACCAAATACAGAAGTACCTTTTATGATGAGTATTTTATTGGGATCAAATCTGCTGCCGGGCAATAAATTTCTTTTGTCTTCAATACCTGCAAACACAGCAACAGATTCAGATCTTACTTCCCAGTTAGGAGGTACCACTATTTTAGTGCCCCCAAATACAATAGTCACTTCTAAAAAAATGGGGCCATGTATATCTGCCTGTGTAAGATTGATTTGAGAACCTCCCATGAAACATACGATTTCTCCACCTTTGAAGCTTTTTGAGGTGACCATCTTTTTCACTTCACCAAAAACAGAGGTACAGTCGATGTAATCATCTATTGCCATATTCACTTCCGTATCATAGGGTTTTGTTTCCGTGATGACGGAAGGCAAACCCTCTTCCACATCTTGAATATTAATGGTTTTTCTTTTGGGTCTGAATAACAAAATGAGTCCGATGCCTATAATAAGAGCAGGCCAGATATATGGACGAATATTCTTGTCTTTCACTACTTCATCAAGCATAAAAAATACACCGATCGACATAAAGATGATCCATGACACACCTTTAAATCTTACTTTGATACCTGAGATCAGGCCAATCAAGATCACAATTGCCGACCAGTCATAGAGCCAACCCGGAAATGGTAAGCCTAATCTTTTTAAAAGGATAGCACCACCTACTATGATCATAACAATACCGGTAAAAAATCTATCGTTATAGTTTCTGATATCGTAACCATTATTTTTCATACCATCAATATTTAGGACGAAACTAATGCTGCTATGATCCTTTCAAAAGTGGAAATAGGTAATAAGAGGTGAAGGGGCGGTAAGTGGCGGAAAAATGTCGGTAAAAAATAAGGAACATCAACTGGGTTCAGTCGCAATCTTTGATTGCCATCCAATGAGTATAACACCTACAATTACCAATGCGGTACCCAATATTTGTTCAGGTATGATGGTTTCACCCAGGAAGAAATGCGCTTGTAGAATGGTTGACACAGGGCCAATACTGGTAATAATCGCCACATTATTGCTGCCTATTTTTTTCATGCCAACACTCATCATAAATGAGGGTAAAACGGTGGCAATAATGGCGAGTGCAATTCCATAACCCGCCAATGATGAAGTCATAACCACATTCTGAACAGGATGTGTGAGTAAGAAGTGTGTGAAAATGCCGGCACTGGCAGCCAGCATGGCATAAGCCGTATATCGGGTGGCGCCAACTGCGTTTACGAGTCTACCAGTACCCACCAAATAAAATGAATAAGTTACAGCACATACAAAGATCATGAATGATCCATAGAAGAATTGAGGTCCATATTGTGCTGATCTGATCTCACCCCAATAAGCAGTTCCAATACCAATATAGGTCAGCACTAATGCCAATACTTGTATGCGACTCAACTTTGTTTTGAAGTAAAAAGTATTGATCAGCACTGCAAACGTGGGGTAAAGAAAAAGAATCAATCGCTCTAAACCTGCTGATACATATTGTAATCCGATGAAATCAAATAAACTACTCAAGTAATAGCCGAATATTCCCATGGTTAATACCCATAGCCATTGCTTTCGAGTAAGTTGAACCACACCCTCTTTTCTATGTGCGATCCATGCGGCACCGATATAAAATGGAAGTGAAAAGAGCATTCGCAAACACAACAAAGTCACCGCATCCACTTTGGTATCCTGAAAAGCCAACTTTACAAAAATGGCCTTCGTAGAAAAGAAGATAGCACCGCTGATGGTGATCAGAAAGCCGAGTGTGTTGATTTTGTTTGATGATGGGTTCACTTTTTTGCAAATGGGTTATAGCATATGGTTGATAGCAAATCTTTACTTCGATACACTATAACCCATTTGCTATTGGCTAAGGACTAAACACTCACATTAAAATCTCTCAACGCATCATTCAGACTTGTTTTTAAATCGGTGCTGGCTTTGCGTTGTCCGATGATGAGTGCGCAGCTTACTTGGTATTCGCCGGCATTGAATTTTTTGGTATAGCTGCCCGGGATAACCACACTTCTGGCCGGAACTCTTCCTTTGTATTCAATGGGCTCATTACCGCTTACATCGATGATTTTAGTGGATTGTGTGAGTACCACATTGGCACCCAAAACCGCTTCTTTTTCAACGATTACACCTTCTACTACAATACATCTACTGCCAATAAAGCAACCGTCTTCGATGATCACCGGACTGGCCTGTAATGGTTCCAATACACCGCCAATGCCGACACCACCGCTCAAGTGTACACCTTTGCCTATTTGCGCACAACTACCTACTGTTGCCCAGGTATCTACCATCGAACCTTCATCTACATAAGCTCCAATATTTACGTAGCTGGGCATCAATACCACATTACGCGCCACATATGCGCCATATCGGGCAACAGCATGTGGAACGGCTCTCACCCCCAATTCTTTATAATTGCTTTTCAGCAACATTTTGTCATAGAACTCAAACGGCGGCAATGTCCAGGTTTGCATTTGTTGGATACCGAAATACATTAAAATAGCTTGCTTCACCCATTCATTCACCACCCACTTATCTTGTTCCGGTGATGCCACTCTTAATCTTCCTTTGTCTACTTCTTCAATGACAGCTCTCACTGCATCACTGTATGTATTGTTTTGTAATAACTCCCTGTTCGACCAGGCTTCTTCAATGAGTTTTTTCAGTTCCATTACCTAAAATTTTTGCAAACATACAAGTTCGTGAGAAAGTATGGGGCTTGAAAGTCATATTGGGCACAATTTGTACATTGCAATGACAATGCTGCCTTTTCAACATGATATTGATGCTTGTTTAGAGATCCTCGATACAGGTGGACTCATTCTCTATCCCACAGATACCATTTGGGGAATAGGATGTGATGCTACCAATGAAATGGCTGTAGAAAAGATCTATCGGTTGAAACAACGTCCGGATCATAAGCCGATGGTGGTTTTGATGGCAGATGAGAGAGAAATACTGCAGTATGTTACACAACCTGATTTGCAGGTGTTTGACTATATCAAAGGGGTGAGTAAACCGATAACAGTAGTGTATGAAGGTGGGGTGCGACTTGCTGATCAATTATTGGCAGATGATAGATCGGTTGCCATACGCATCACTTCAGACTCATTTTGTAAACACCTGATCAAAAGGTTTAAGAAGCCGATTGTCAGCACTTCTGCAAATCTTTCCGGTTATCCGGCACCTAGGTCTTTTCAGGATATCGACCCCTTAATCAAAGAAGGAGTGGATTATGTGGTTCGTTACCGACAATCAGATGATAACTACTATAAACCCTCTTCAGTGGTACGATGGGATAAAAATGGCGAATTGATCATCATTCGCTCCTAATTGTGCATAAACCTGTGTGAAAATCACAAAATCTGTTAATTAGCTGTAATTGAGCGCTTTAGCTTGTTTTTGAGCATTTTTGGCAAAAATTTTGTTGAACTTTTAATTGCTTTTCTTGTAATAAAATGCAAATTTAAAGTAAGCAAAAAATATGGCACGCGTAATACTCGATGTTCCTACTGAGAAAATGCAGCCTTTCCTGCAGGCTATCCTCAATCTGGGGCTAGAGCGTCATGCTATTAGCTCTGCTAAATTCAATCAGACCAAAGTTTCAGAAAGAAGAAGACGAAGAGGTCTCAGACAACTTATTTCTACCTATTTGTTGTTCGATTGGGAGTTCTTCAGCAATGAACTCGAATACGAGTAAACAATCGATACAAATTCCTTTGTATTAGCTTTGTGCCATGCAGCGCATTCTGGTTATTCAAACTGCTTTTATTGGAGATGTGGTATTGGCCACTGGTTTATTGGAAAAGCTTCATCAATATTATCCTGATGCAGCATTGGATATTTTGGTAAGAAAAGGCAATGAGTCATTATTTGATGGGCATCCTTTTTTGCACGAGGTATTGATCTGGAATAAAAAATCTGATAAGTATCGACATCTTTTTCAATTATTGAAGTCGATCCGACAAAATAGATATGATGCAGTCATCAATATACAACGTTATTTTGCTACCGGTTTCCTGACTGCTTTTTCCGGGGCTTCCAGAAAAATTGGGTTTGATAAAAACCCATTTCGTTTTTTCTTCACGGATATTGTTCCTCATCATTTCTCCGTACAAGCTGATGCCCATCATGAAATTCAAAGAAATCATGCATTGATTCGTTCATTGACAGATGCGAATGCAGCTAAACCCGTCTTATATCCTACAGCTGAAGCTTTTGAAAAAGTAAAAATATATCAGCAGCGGTCTTATATCTGTATTGCACCGGCATCTGTGTGGTTCACAAAGCAATATCCTGCAGACCAATGGGTGGACTTGATCCGCCAACTTCCAGACGACTATACCATTTATTTATTGGGGGCACCCGGTGATAAAAACCTTTGTGATCAGATACGGTTACAATCAGGGGATAAGGCAACCGATCTTAGTGGATATTTGTCTTTTCTTGAATCAGCTGCTTTGATGAAAAATGCAGTCATGAATTATGTCAATGATTCAGCACCTATGCATTTTGCTTCCGCCATGAATGCGCCTGTAACGGCAGTATATTGTTCAACGATACCCGGATTTGGTTATGGTCCACTTTCTGATAACAGCCATGTTATTCAGACGATCGAACCTCTTTCTTGTAGACCCTGCGGATTACATGGGCATCAAACTTGTCCGGAAAAACATTTCAAGTGTGCCCGTACGATTCAAACTGAACAGCTAGTGAATAGTCTCAGTTCCTGATAAATAAGGAAACAAGTTACCTTTGCACCGCATGGATATTGTTTGTACAGATAAAGAAGCACTTATTTTTCAACAGATAGGAAAAGCAGCGGCATCTCTCAATATGCCCTGTTACCTGATAGGCGGTTTTGTGCGTGATAAAATCATTGGCCGGGCTACCAAGGATATTGATATTGTTTGTATTGGGGATGGTATCAGTCTCGCTCATAAAGTGGCTGAGGCATTTCATCCCAAACCTTATGTTTCCTTTTTTAAAAATTTTGGAACAGCACAGATCAAAATCGATGATTTGGAAATTGAATTTGTGGGTGCACGCAAAGAAAGTTATGCGAAGAACAGTCGCAAACCTGAAGTGGTTCCCGGGACCATTGAAGATGATCAAAATAGACGTGATTTTACCATCAATGCAATGGCCATTAGTTTGAATGCTGCGGATTATGGTTCACTTATCGATCCTTTTAATGGGATACAGTCAATTCGTGACAAAATCATTGTAACACCATTAGAACCTTCACAAACATTCAGTGATGATCCTTTGCGCATGATGAGAGCCATTCGATTTGCGGCGCAACTGAACTATACCATTGTGCCTGAAACACTGGCTGCTATCGCTGCCAATGTGCATCGAATCAGTATTGTTTCACAAGAGCGGATTACTGATGAGCTAAACAAGATCATGCTCTGCGAAAAACCTTCGGTTGGATGGGATCTTTTATTTAAGACAGGTCTGTTACAAAAAATTTTCCCTCAAATGGTAGATCTTCATGGAGCGGAATATATCGATGGTCTGGGTCATAAAGATAATTTCTATCATACCCTGCAGGTGTTGGATAATATGGCAACATCCACTGACGATCTATGGTTGAGATGGGCAGCGCTTTTGCATGATATTGGGAAACCTGCTACTAAAAGATTTGAAGAAGGTCATGGTTTTACTTTTCATGGACATGAAGTGGTAGGCGCTAGGATGGTTCCTAAAATCTTCTCGAAATTGAAGTTGCCATTGAATGAAAAGATGAAGCAGGTACAGAAGTTGGTATTACTGCATTTACGTCCTATAAGTCTTACAAAAGAAAACATCACTGATAGTGCGATAAGAAGATTGTTGTTTGATGCGGGTGAAGATATTGATGCTTTAATGATGCTATGTTCTGCTGATATCACCAGTAAAAACAAGCATAAAGTAAAAAGGTATCTTCAAAATTTCGAACTGGTTAAAGAACGGTTATTGGAAGTGGAGGATGCAGATCGAATCCGAAACTGGCAACCACCAATTACCGGGGAAATCATCATGGCAACATTTGGGTTAACTCCCGGCAGACAAGTAGGTATTATCAAAGATGCTATACGTGAAGCCATATTAGATGGGGTTATTCCTAACGAATATGAAGCGGCAAAAAAGTTCATGTTAGAAAAGGGGAAAGAACTGGACTTGGAGGCCATTGAATAAATTGTATTTTAGCGTTTCTGATGACAACAAATACTGTTGTTTTTACTTATTATAAAAGACTTAAGCATTTAGAATGGCCATTCTGAAATTCAGGGTTTATTTGGAGGAAGATGATGCGGTGTACCGCGATATTGTGATCAAGCATACACAATACTTTATCGATTTGCATTTTGCGATCCTGAAAGCCTATGAGTTTGATCAGAAGCACCAGGCTACTTTTTTTAGGAGTAATGATAATTGGCAACGTGGTCGTGAGATCAGTTTTGAGCGATATGATAAATCATATGTAGCAGAGCCCTTGCTTATGAGTGATACCACGATTGGTAGCGAGATTCGTGATACCAATCAAAAATTTATTTATCTCTACGATTTTGCAAAAAACTGGACTTTTTTAGTGGAGTTGATCAATGTGAGTAAGGAAGAGAATAATAAACTCAGCTATCCGGTCACATCCAGGGTAGAAGGTATCGGTCCGCAACAATATGGAACAAAAAGTCTTTTAGGCGATAAATTCGCTGATATTGAAGAGAAATATGATCTTACAGAGGCATCGGATGGATTTGGTGAAGAAGGAGAAGAGGGCGAATCTGATGGGGATGATTTTGGCGCTGAAGAAAGTACAGAAGAAGATTTTTAATCCTTGCATCTTTTAAGTAGTTATCAAGATATATAACCCTAATCATTGTCTTCACATACAGCCATATTGATTGTTGGTCCAACGGCTGTAGGTAAAACCGCTGTTGCCATCGCATTGGCTCAGTTGTTCCAAACGGAAATTCTGTCTTCAGATTCCAGACAATGCTATCGTGAAATGAATATCGGTGTAGCTCGTCCTTCTGCCGAAGAACTGGCAACCGTACCTCATCATTTTATTGCGTCACATTCTATTGATGAAGAAGTAAATGCTGGTATCTATGAAACCTATGCGCTCGAAAAGGCAGCCATTATTTTTAAGCAACACTCCACATTAATTGTAACAGGCGGCACGGGTTTATATATCAAAGCATTTTGTGAGGGTATTGATGATATGCCCGAAATAGACCTCTCCATCAGACAAGAACTCAATCAGAGCTATGCTACAAATGGATTGGCATGGTTGCAACAGGAAGTGGCCAAGCGTGATCCAGTTTTCTGGCAAATTGCTGAACAGCAAAACCCCCACAGGTTATTACGAGCATTAGAAATACTGGAAGGGACAGGTAAATCGATAACCAGTTTTCGAATCGGCAAAAAAGTTGAAAGACCATTTCGAATTGTGAAGATCGGACTTGAAATGGAAAGGGCTGAATTGAATGCGCGCATTCATCTACGCGTTGAACAAATGATGGAGCAGGGATTATTGGATGAAGTCAAAGCATTGTATCCCTTTAAGCATTTGAATGCTTTACAAACCGTAGGTTATCAGGAATTGTTTGATCATTTAGATGGAAGTATTGCTTATGATAGAGCTGTTGAATTGATTCAACAGCATACGCGACAATACGCAAAAAGACAAATGACTTGGTTTAAAAAAGACAGCAGCATTCACTGGGTAAATGCTGCTGTTGATCCTGTATCGCAGATTCAAAAAATACTGCTTGAACAGGGTATTGATTAGATTATTTAGAACTTAAATCCAAGTGTAAGCATCACAGAACCTCTTGATCCGGTTTGCTCCGCGAATGTGTTGGGTTTATCATTGAGGCGATATGCAAACTGAACATCGCGATTGAATGCATGTGCATAGCTGAGGTCAATGAAAATACCTTTATCGCGATAACCCACACCTCCGGTCGCCAGAATACGATTGGCTTTTAGTTCTTCCTCTGCGTATGGACTTCCATAATAAGCTCCACCCAGTCGAAACATAAACGTATGATACTTTAGTTCACCACCTAAACGGAAATTGATGTTGCCTTTATAAGTGTCTTTAATAACATCGTTCAAAAGGTCATAATAATTCACGAGTGCTTGGTCTGTCTTATCTTCGGCAGAAAATCTTGAGCCTCGATAATTAACATATTCCAGATCAGCACTAATGAATGCTCTTTGTCTCCGTGTATCTTTGATTTCTCTGAAAACATAACTAGCGCTTACAATGGCTCTCCAGGGTGTAATTAAGTTATAATTGCTATTACCTGGATTACCGCTATTGAGATTGTCACTGTTTTCGGAACGAATACCTGCATAACTTTCAGTATTAGCAGTCATAGAAGCACGTACTCTGTCTTTAAAAGTGATGTACTGAGGTGTATGAAATGAAAAGCCAATTCTCCAATGTTCCTTTGGTTTATAAATGGTACCGATTTTCGCTCCAATACCAACTCCTTGAGAGGTAAAAGTTTCGCGAAATTCAAAACTGCTGAATTGGTTATTGGGATTGCTGGTAGCATCTGTTTCACGATACACCAGATCACGAGAATAACTAATAACAGGAATGGTAAGACTTCCACCAACATACATTTTATCTTCCATATTGCCTGCAACGCCAAGTGCTATTTCATGGTATCCACCTCTTGTAGTGGCATCATAAGATTGATTCACACCGGTTGAAATCGGCACCAAACTTTGATAACCGATAAAGTTACCACTGGCATTATTCGCTGTATCTACCAAGAAGGTTCTAAACGCGAGAGAAGAACCAAAGATATAATTGCTCAATGCAGCATTGGTATCAGCAAGATCTCGAGTCAATTCTTCCAGATACTGTTCTGAGAATGAACTCATGTTATTGAATCCTTTGAATTGAATTCGATTGTTATAGCTGGCTAATTGGTTTACTGAAAGGGCAAACGCACTACTGGTCCATTTACTTTTTCTGTTAACGCCCGTACTCAAAATAACGCCGGACGCACCATAACCAAAACTGTTCTTATTATTAAGGGTATCAGAACCGCGATATTTGAATTTGTTGTTGTTCAATAAGAATCCGGGTGATAAAACGAATTCATTGGTTTTGAATAATCCAATACCTGCAGGATTCACGTGGCTGGCTGTGATTTCGCCTCCTAAAGATCCCATCACACCACCGGTTGCAATATTTCTCGCAGAACCATTTTGTGTGAACCAGGCAGTTCGTAATGAATAATCTGGGTTTTGTGAAGATGCTATTAAGGTGAGCATCAATGTCAGGGATAGTAAATATATTTTCATGTTACAATCTGTTTGGGTATAGGTTTAGTATGAGGTGTACAACACCCGAATCTATTATTGCCTGAAGTGTAAGAATTAATTACCCCTGCCTCCGCGACCAGAACTGGAACTGCTACCTGTGCTTTTCACGCCGCCACTATTACCACCCGCAGAACTGCTAGGGGTTGCAGAAGAACTGCTGCTATTTGAAAAACTTCTTACAGGTCTATCAAAACTTGAGCTAGAATTACCGGGACTGGTAGTAAACACGCGTTTCAACAAACTTCCAAAACTGTTGGATGACGTATTATTGGAATTCATGAATGATCCTATTTTCGGATTGTAGTAGCCGCCATTGTTGTTACTAAAGCCCTTTATATTGCGGTAGGCGGAAAGATTGCTTCCGGAAGTTCGTCCGCCAGCATAAAATTTAGGGGAAGCATAAGCAATCAATGTATACATCGGATTGTTCCATCCCCATCCAAATCCTAGTCCGGGCTGCATTCTCCATAATCCATAGCTGAAGGAAGGATTCAATGGATTATTCCAGGTATAGAAACTATTCCAATTACTGAAGTGGTTATACCTGCAAAAGTCATAGCGACTGTCGTACCAATAATCAAAGTCATCAATACCAGACCAACGGTTTCTGTTCGCTACTTTCATACGTAAGTAACGATCATCCTGGCTGCTGGCATATTCTTCATAACGCTCTTGCTGTTCTCTTACCTTCTCCTCTTCACGTCTGCTGCCGCCATCCCTGCCGGGTGAGTAATAAACATCATCAGGTGTTTGTCCGCTCTGATATGCCGTAGAACATCCTGAAAGGAGTCCGATGGTGAGCAATGAACCAAGTATCATTCTTTTCATAACATCAGGATTGAGAAGGTTAGATAATGTGAAGTTACATACATTTGCGCTGTTATGGACTTCCTGTAAACAGCGGCAATTAGTTTGCCAACTAACAACTGTAAGCAATCTATTTTGTTAAGAGAATTATAATATTATTATGAGTAAGGAAATCACTTCCAGAGCGCAAGATTATTCTCAGTGGTACAATGACCTCATTATTAAAGGTGGTTTGGCAGATTATAGTGCCGTGAGAGGTTGCATGGTCATCAAACCTTATGGTTTCGCACTTTGGGAGAACATGCGTGATGTATTGGATCGAATGTTCAAAGAAACTGGTCATCAGAATGCTTATTTCCCGCTCTTTATTCCCAAAAGTTTATTTGAAGCAGAGGAAAAGAATGCAGAAGGTTTCGCAAAGGAATGTGCAGTTGTTACGCACTATCGCTTAAAAACCGATCCTACTAATAAAGGAAAACTCATTGTAGATCCTGAAGCAAAGCTGGAAGAAGAACTGGTGGTTCGTCCAACCAGTGAAGCCATTATTTGGAATACTTATAAAACATGGATTCAATCTTATCGTGATCTTCCGATTCTGGTGAACCAGTGGGCGAATGTGGTAAGATGGGAAATGAGAACAAGATTATTTCTTCGTACTGCAGAGTTTCTCTGGCAGGAAGGTCATACGGCACATGCTACCAAAGAAGAAGCGGTTGACGAAACCGTCAAAATGCTAAACGTATACGCCGATTTTGTGGAGAATTGGATGGCTGTTCCGGTAATCAAGGGTGTGAAAACACCCAACGAACGTTTTGCAGGTGCTGAAGACACTTATTGTATTGAAGCAATGATGCAGGATGGAAAAGCATTACAGGCAGGTACTTCCCATTTTCTTGGTCAGAATTTTGCAAAAGCATTTGATGTAAAATTCAGTGATAAGAATAATCAACTGGAATATGTTTGGGCTACAAGCTGGGGTGTAAGTACCCGTTTGATTGGTGCATTGGTGATGGCGCATAGTGATGATAGTGGATTGGTATTACCTCCGCGTATCGCACCATTACAAGTGGTGATTGTTCCCATTTTCAAAGGAGAGGAACAAAAAGCACAGATTGATGAGCGGGTTCATCAGCTAATGAAAGAACTCAAGACCTTAGGTATATCTGTGAAGTATGACGACAGTGATAATGCCAGACCGGGATGGAAATTTGCAGAATATGAATTGAAAGGTGTTCCTGTACGTGTGGCTATCGGTGCACGTGATCTTGAAAATAATGTAGCAGAAATAGCTAGAAGAGATACTAAGGAAAAGAATACGGTTTCTTTGAATGGACTTTCCACCTATATACAAAACCTGTTAGAAGAGATTCAGCAAAATATTTTCAACAGAGCCAAACAGTATCGAGACGAGCATATTACTCTGGCGAATAGTTGGGATGAATTTGTTCAGCTACTGGATACTAAAGGTGGATTTATTGCCGCTCATTGGGATGGCACCGGTGAAACAGAAGACAAGATCAAAGAATTGACCAAGGCTACGATACGTTGTATCCCATTGGACAACCAGGCGGAAGAAGGTGTTTGTATACTTAGTGGAAAGCCTTCTGCTCAAAGGGTTTTATTTGCAAGAGCTTACTAGTATTCACAGCATCCGTGCAAATACATTATCCCTCCAATGCGACAAAAAGAAATACATCCTGCATTACAACCTTACCTTGAAGGCAAAGTCATTTTGCTGGATAAACCATTGGAGTGGACTTCCTTCGATGCTGTTAAGAAAGTACGTATACTCACACGTATTGCAAAAGTTGGACATGCCGGTACGCTTGATCCTTTGGCTACAGGTTTATTGATTATCTGTACAGGTAAGTTTACAAAGAAGATCAATGAGTATATGGGAATGGAGAAAGAGTACACGGGTACTTTTACCTTGGGTGCCACAACGCCAACCTATGATTTAGAATCGCCACCTGAAAATATTAAAGACGTCACTCATCTTACAGAAGAACAAATACACAACGCTACAATATCATTTATGGGGCCTATTATGCAGGTTCCTCCTGCCCATTCGGCGATTAAGAAAGATGGTAAGCCGGTTTATCTCGCGGCTAGAAAGGGTGAGCATGTTGTATTAGAGCCGCGTCCTGTTACGATCCATCAGTTTGCGATTGAAAAAATTGAATTGCCGGTTGTTCATTTTAGAGTGGTGTGTTCAACAGGTACTTATATCAGAAGTTTGGCCAATGATTTTGGTGCGGCATTAGGTGTGGGCGGGTATATGAGTAGTTTGCGGAGAACCAGAATAGGTATTTTCTCTGTGGAAGATGCGCACAGTATTGAATCCTTTGAACAAGAAATAACAAAGCTCAAAGAGAACTTAGAAGGGTAGACCAATACCAAATTGTAAAGCCATATTGTTGATCTTGAGTCCGGAAGCTCTTGTTTCAGACCATACAAAATCTTTGATACTCATCCATCCTCCATTTTTATTTCTGGCAGGATCTTTTACACGGTAAGCAAAATCAAATCGAATCAAGAAATAAGAAAAATCAAATCTCAATCCCGTACCTACACCTATAGCTAAGTCTCGAGTCAGATTACTGAAAGAAAATTTTGAGTCGGGATCTTGATCATTTCTTTTGATATTCCAGATATTGCCGATGTCAGCAAAAAAAGCGCTGCCTACTTTGAATGATCCTAGTGATAACAAGGTGAATCGATATTCGATATTACCCTCTAACTGAACATCTCCAAAACGATCGCGATAAGAACTATTAACAGTATCACTAAATACAGAACTACCTAAGCCTAATTGCCTCAGGCCCCATGCACGCATGCTGTATGGACCACCGGCGATAAACTGTTTAAAGAAAGGTAAGGTTCTTCCGATACGCGGGTCATTACCATAATTATATCCTACGCCTGCAAATGCACGATATGCCAATTCTGATTGATCATACTTTGTTACTTGACGATATTCAGTTTCAGTTTTGATATACCGGTAAATATTATTTCTCAATCCGGGTAATAATCCAAATAATCCGCCAGCTTCTTCAATACCTACCCTGAAATAGTGACTTCTGTTTCTATTCAATCTACCGGTACTGGTGCTAATGAATGATAAACTTTGACTTACAATATTACCCTCGTTGAAGGATGCTTGTAAAAATGGGTTTTTCTGAATCAAATCAATAAGTCCTGCTAATCGGGTGATGCCATACAATTCCACATTTAGGGGTTTGTACAACCATAAATGATCTCCATTTCTTTTCCTGCTTCTCCATTCATAGCCAATACTGGCTGTAAAAGAATTCACTTTATAAAAATTTCTTCTATCAATATAGGATCCGTTAAGGGTGAGTGAGGTTTTTTTGTTCTCTATTTTTTTTGAACTACCCCAACTGCGAAACGGTGTGAGAATACGAGGGAAAGCATAGGTATGACTTGCACTTACTAAAAAAGTTTGAAAGAGCGGATTATTGGCCTGATTCAATAAATTTAATTCTACCCCAGTTCTCAAAACAGTTTGTTGCTGTATGGCTTGTTTCCATCTATTCTTATTGTTGTAGCTAAGGTTCATGGAGATACCAAGTGTATTACCGGTAATCACATCACCCGAATTTCGGCTGCCTTCCAACTCTGCTGCTACAGATTGTTTGGTAGCGGGAACCAAGAATACATGAACATCCAATGAATCTTTATTCCTAGGTTCCAAAATAGCGTCTACCTGTTGCCAAGCACCCAATTGTCCGAGCGTATTAATAGTTTTAAAATAATCAGCTTCATTGTATTTATCTCCCCGCTTGAAGTAAGTATGTTCTCGCATGGGTCTAAATCGAAATATACCCTGCTTATATTTCATGATACCGCTCCTGAAAGTATCTACAATAAAATCAGTTCTCCTTTTTACACTATCCGGGATATCATAAAGTTTCGTTTCCGGATAATAATAAATATTTCCAAAGCTGAATTGATGCAAACCTGTTGAGTCAGTTAAGTTTCTGGTAGTGGTAATATTGATATCCCAACTAGGATTTTCGTTTCTCTTCTTTGCAACATCAGCAATGAGCTGGGCTTGTTTGAAAGGATCTAGTGTTAGTTGAAGTAGTTCTTTATCCAGTGTATCTACCACTGCTCTTAGGTCATCTCTGCTAAAATTATAGTAGCCGTTCTGACGGAATAAGTTGGTAAGTCTGTCCAGTTCGTCACCAATCACTTGTTTGGTATAGCGTCCTCCTTTTTTTAGCAGGCTTTTTGAAATTTCAGATTGCACCAATGCATTCAATGCGGAGTCTTGGAAACTGTAGGAAACAGAATCAATGGTAATATTTTTTCCTGTTGATATGTCCATGATCACATTTGTACGTAATTGATCTTTGACAGTATCAATAAAAACAGAGTCTTTGAAATTTGGATAGAAATAACCTTGACTATTCAGATAAGCTCTCATGAAATTGATCGAGCGATCAAGATTAGTGCTGTCAAATACAGGAGGCTTGTTTAGACGATACCACGCTAAATATCTCTGTGCTAGTCTGACCTGTAAGCTATCATCCCAATAATTCTCTAGTTCATAAGTTAGCCGTTTTTTCTCATCTTTGGGAAGGTCATTAAGAATATTGATCTTGTTGCTGTAAACAAAAGGTTTATGGGTAGGGTAATTTTTTACTGTTGTACGTTGTTGAACGGAACAGGAATGAAGTAGGATCATTAACAATACAGTCAAGATGCCATATTCTAAAACAACTCTTTTTCCGATCAAAAGCATAATCAATGTTAAGCAAGAATGAGCTCAAATATATTCAATCTTTATGCCACAAAAAACAAAGAACGGCTGAGCGGCTATTTATCGTTGAAGGCGTGAAATTGGTTCAGGAGCTTATTAGCGAAGGTTATCCTGTTAAAAATATCTATGCAACAGACCAATGGGTGATGCCCGAGGGGAATTATCCGGTTACCATTATTTCAGAACAGGAATTAGAGAAGATTAGTTCCCTGCAAACCCCCAATCAGGTGCTGGCCATCGTTCAGCAGCCGGAACTTACGTATGAACCTCAATGGGATCATAAGTTAACATTGGTATTGGATGGTATACAAGACCCGGGTAATATGGGTACCATCATTCGTATTGCAGACTGGTTTGGGATTGATCAAATCATTGCCAGTGAGGATACAGTTGAATTGTACAATCCTAAAGTGATTCAGTCTACGATGGGAAGTTTTATGCGGGTGAAAGTTTGGTATCGCGATATCGTTTCTCTACTTAGTAAGCAAAAGGTACCGATATACGGTGCTGTACTGGATGGACAATCGATGTATGAAATTCAGCCCCCTCGTACAGGCATATTAATGATCGGGAATGAATCCAAAGGAATTCGGGAGGATCTACAGTCTTTGATCAATCATCGTATCACGATACCCAGAATCGGACAAGCGGAATCTTTGAATGCTGCTGTGGCATTGGGCATCTTATTGTCGCAATTCAAACGGCCTCATTAATTACCTGAACTGTATGGCTTTTACCGGATTAACTTTTCGTATCAACAACGAAGGAATGATCAGTGAAGCATAACATACAATAGCGGTTCCCACAGTTATAGCTAAGACCTGCCACCATACAATGATCATAGGTGCTTCACGAACATAATAGGAAGTTTCGTCCAACCTGATAAAGCCTGTTAGCTGTTGTAACCAACAGATGCCAACACCCAGTATCAGTCCCAGCACAATACCTGTAATTGTGATTACTGAAGCATGATAGAGGAATATTTTCTGGATGGTCCAGTTATCAGCACCCAATGCTTTGAGAATACCTACCATTCTTGTTCTTTCCAAAATAAGAATCAGTAAGCAGGTGATGAGATTAATAATGGCTACTGCCGACATCACAATAAAAATCACATCGCGGTTCACATCCTGAATATTTAGCCAGTCAAATATATTCGGGTATACTTCACGAATGGTTCGGCTCATCCATTCGACAGGCAGCTGTTCTGATAGTTGCCGACTCGCAGCATCCATTTTTGTATAGTCTTTTACAAACACTTCATACCCGCCTATCTGATCGTTCCTCCATTCATTGATACGTCTGATCAGTTGGATGTCACCGATCACAAATAGTTTATCATATTCTTCAATCCCCGTTTTATAAATACCTGTTACTTGTAGCTTGCGATAGGTGCGACTATCATCAATGGAGGAGACAAAATGTACTTTTAAGGTATCATTCAATCCGATATTTAGTTGATCAGCCAAGGCTTTTGAAACAATGATCTGCTTACTGTAATTACTATCTTCAAACTGCAGCCAATTACCTGCTGTAAAAAATGATTTCAATTCTGAACCGTCATAATCCCGATCAATACCTTTTAACAAAACACCTTCAATCTCACCTTTTGATTCAATAACGGCTGATTTGGTAGCAAAAGCCTGTACGCGCAGAACATTATTGTTAGTCTGAATGATATGGCTGATGCTACTATCGTAGGTAAAAGGTGTTTCTTCTGCGATGAGTGATTTTCCTGCTTCATAGTGCTGTACCCTGATATGTCCCCAGAAGCTGAAAATTTTAGCAGCCACTGTTTGTTGGAAACCATTGACAAATGCCAAGGTGAGGATCATAGCCGCTACACTTAATGTGGTGGCAGCAATGGATAAACGTATAATAAACCTAGAAAAAGATCGCTGTTTGTTAAATGCAATACGTTTGGCTATGTCAAATGAAAATCCCAATGGCATGATTTTGGTAAAAATACGAATGGCAGGGCAATCCCGCATGTTTCCTTATTGCTAATAAAAGTCTTTGTATTATTACATCATCATCTTGTCACATGAAACAGCCTTATTTGCTTCTTCTTTTCTTACTCATTACCTATGCTGTAACAGCACAGCGTGAACCCGATCGTATTTATATGGAAGGGATACAAACGGTAAAACTGTTTCAGCAAAATGATCAGCAATCTGTTCCACTCATTCGCTTGGGTACTAGCGATTTACTGGAATTGCATTTTGATGATCTCAGTGGTACGGTAAAAAATTTTTTTTATACCTATGAGTTGTGTAATGCGGACTGGAAGCCGGCTCTATTGAATCCATTTGATTATTTAAAAGGGTTTACACAGAATCGTTTAACACAGTATCGGATGTCGTCTATTGCTATGACCAAGTACATGCATTATCAGGCATTGCTTCCGGAAAGAAATTGTATGCCATTTAAAAGTGGTAATTATCTGTTAAAGGTTTTTTTGAATGGAGACACTTCAAAACTGGCTTTTACAAAAAGAATCATGGTGGTGGATGACAGGGTGAATATTGGAGCCAGAATATCGCAGCCATTCAATAGTTCACAGATCAGAACGCATCAGAAAATACAAATAACGGTTGGTACCAAAGATCTCAATATCATGAGTCCACAGCAGCAAACCAAGTTGGTGATTTTGCAGAACAATCGTTGGGCTGATGCTGCTTTTAATTTACAACCGAGTTTTATTCGTGGAAATGCATTGGAATACAATGGTGAGCAGGATGCAGTTTTTCCTGCCGGGAAAGAATTTCGATGGGCAGATCTCAGAAGTTTTCGTTTTGAAAGTGACAGGGTGGAAAGTGTAGATCGCTCTGCATTTCCGTATCATATATATATCAGACACGATTTACAAAGAAATGATCTCCGATATGCATTTTTTAGTGATCGCAATGGATGGAATGAAATATCCACCACAGAATCCATTAATCCCTGGTGGCAGGGTGATTATGCAAAAGTGGATTTTACACTCGTACCATCCGGCGGCAAACCCTATGTGGGTAAAGATGTTTTTTTGGTAGGAGAGATGACAGGTAATCAGGCCAGTGATAGTTCAAAAATGGAATTCGATACAGAAAAAGCAGTCTATAAAAAAACACTTTTTTTAAAGCAGGGCTATTACAGTTATCAATATCTGACAAAAGATATAGGAGATCGTTTCGCAAAAGCTGATCCCTCACTTGCGGAAGGCAATTACTGGGAGACAGAGAATGAATACCTGATCCTATTTTATTTTCGCCCATTCAGTGGTCGGCATGATGAATTGTTGGGTGTAACCCGACTCAACTCTCGAAATTTCGGCAGTGGTTTTTGAGTATCGGTTTAATGGTTCAAAAAATTAGGGAAAATAGGTCTCAACCCTTACTTTTGCACCGGCAGGTCTTACACGACCAGCTCCTGCTGAACCTCCCCAGGGCAGGAATGCAGCAAGGATAGGCGGTTGTAGCGGTGCGATGTGAGTAGCCTGCCATTTTTTCTTTCTCCCCGAAGTAGTCACTGAGGGGTTTAATACAGCTTATATGAAATTTTTCATCGACACCGGTAATCTTGCGCAAATTAAGGAAGCCCATGATTTAGGAATCTTAGATGGCGTTACAACCAATCCTTCTTTAATGGCCAAAGAAGGCATTAAAGGAGAAGAAGCTATCGCCAACCATTACAAAAATATTTGCGAATTGGTGGATGGTGATGTAAGTGCGGAAGTATTATCTACTGATTTTGCTACCATGGTTGAAGAAGGTAAAAAGCTTGCTGCCATTCATCCAAACATTGTAGTGAAAGTTCCAATGATCAAAGACGGTGTTAAAGCCATCAAATGGTTTACAGATAATGGAATTCGTACCAATTGTACATTGGTATTCTCTGCCGGACAAGCTATTTTGGCTGCCAAGGCTGGGGCTACTTATGTTTCACCTTTTATTGGTCGTATTGATGATAGTGGTTGGGATGGGATGGATCTGATCGGTCAAATCCGACACATCTATGATATACAAGGATTTAAGACTGAGATATTGGCAGCATCTATTCGTAATGCTTTACATATTACAAAAGCCGCTGAATTGGGCGCAGATGTTTGTACTTGTCCGTTAGACTCCATTCTTGGTTTATTGAAACATCCGTTAACCGATATCGGATTGGCTAAGTTCTTGGAAGACGCTAAAAAAATGTAATGATACGCTAGATATTGAAAGAGGAAGTCTCAAAAGTAAAAAGAAGGCTTTGAGAATCGCCTAAATGAAAACTTTCTCCATCATGTACCCGAATAAAAAGAGGCTGTATCGGACTTTTGATACAGCCTCTTTTTTATGTCTTACCAATACGTGTTTACAAGGTTACGACTGTTTGTGTTTCATGACTTTTGACTGCAGCTTCTAATATTTGCATGACGCGAATGCCTTCATCAGCCGTTACTGGTGGCATTGCGCTATGAATCATAGACTGGTGCAGTTTCTCATAATACATACCATAATTACCGGGTAAGGTACTCACTGTTTGTTTGCTGTCTTTTCCATTCATCAGGATATGCAATAGTCCATCATTGCTTTCGGGTTCAATACCCCAGTTGAAAGTGCCGGGTTGTTTTCCGGCAATCAGGTCTGCTTCTTGAATATCACCACGCGTTTTTATGAAAGATCCGTTGCTTCCATGCAATACAAAAGCTGGTAAAGGTTCTTTCACCAATAAACTAGAAGTCAATCGAACCCGTAAGGAAGGATAATATAACAACAGATCGAAATAATCATCTACCAAAGAATTGGGTCGAAGTATTCTGATATCAGCAAATAGTTTTTCGGGCATTCCGAATAGCACCAATGCCTGATCAATCAGATGCGGTCCTAAATCATTCAACAGGCCTGCACCCGGTCCGGGTTGTTCCTTATGTAATTTATTGCCAACTGTGTTTTTGAAACGATCAAAACGAACAGTTACTTCTTGCAATTCGCCTAATATACCGTCCAGAACAACTTTTTGAACCGTTTGAAAATCGCTATCCCATCGTCTGTTTTGATAGACAGATAAGTGTAGTTTTTTTTCCTGTGCTAAAGATGCAAGTGTCTTGGCTTCTGAAACGGTTGTTGTAAAAGCCTTTTCAACAATGGCTGATTTTCCGGCTTCCAATACTTTTTTGGCATAGTCATAATGGGTATTGGTAGGTGTATTTACCACTACCAGGTCAATGCTACTATCTTGGAGGATGGCATCGAGTGATCTAACAATGGTAATATCCGGATAGATTTCAATGGATTCAGATTTGGTACGTTCCCAAACAGCATACAGTTCAAAACCGTGATGTTGTTGAAGAAAAGGGGCGTGAAATACTTTACCCGACATCCCAAACGACAATAAGGCAACTCTGATTTTTTTCATGATGATATGTCAATTAGCGATTGTTCATACTTGGTATTTGTTCGAGATGTTAAAAGTTCAACAAGATTCGAACAGTTATCAATATAAAGTGTTTCAAGGTTTTCTTTTAAAAATTCTTATTTTGTTGGTGTGCAATAAGCATATAAACAAATGAAGATACTGTTGATAGAAGATGAAGCTGCTGTTATTTCATTGATTGAGAGGGGCTTGAAGGAGATTGGATTTGAAGTAAGTGTGGCAATGGATGGGCATACCGGCTTGCAGATGGTGCGAAGCCATGATTTCGACATGGTGGTACTGGATATCATGTTACCCGGTGTTAATGGTATTCAGGTGTGTAAGGAAATGCGGTCTCAGGGTATTTCTATTCCTGTATTGATGTTGACAGCATTGGGAAGTACTGAAAATATTGTCACCGGTCTTGATAGCGGTGCAGATGATTATATGGTGAAACCTTTTAAGATTACAGAACTGGTGGCAAGGGTCAATGCTTTGGGACGACGCATGACGCGAAATACCATTGTGTCGGATGCTCATATCTTAAAAATATCTGATCTGCGTTTGGATACAGATGCTAAAACAGCTTTCAGAGGCGATGAAGCCATTTCCTTGACTTCCACAGAATATAAATTGTTGGAGTTCTTTATGAAAAATCAATCCAGGGTGTTGTCTAGAATGGAGATCCTGGAAAATGTATGGGATATTGATTTTAATCTGGGTACCAATGTGGTGGATGTATATGTCAATTACCTTCGTAAGAAGATTGATAAAAACAAAAATGATAAACTCATACATACCATGATTGGTATGGGGTACATGATGAAAGAGAATGCTTCATGAACATCCGTAATAAGATTACCACCTTATTTACCTTACTGACAGGTGTCATTATCTTGATGCTCAGTGTTTTTATTTATCATTTCTCTAAACGTTCCATAGATCGGGAGTTTTTTCATCGCTTAACTGTTCGTGGCGGTATTGCTGCGCAGGCGCATTATGAAGAAGGAATTCTGGGTCCTGATGTATACAATGAGATCCGTCAAAAACATTTGCAGCGTTTACCTGATGAGAAAGAATACTTTTTTGACAAGATCCCCGACTCATCATTTCTTACTTCGCATCATATCACACTGCCACCCAATTTTGAGGAACAATTGAATGCCGGTAAAACAGTTCAATTCATTCGTGGATTGACCTATTATTCTTTCATACCGTATAAATATAGTGGGAAACGATACATCGTGATGATGTCTGCTCGTAATGATTATGGTGAGGAAGGATTAAGGGATATGCGTCAAAACTTGGTACTGGGAATCATATTAGCAGTTATCATTGTATTTGTAGTAGGGATGCTTTTTTCTGCAGAGATTGTTAATCCCATTTCTAATATTATTCAAAGGGTGAAGCGAATCAGTGTCACCAATCTAGATATGCGATTACCGGAACAGCCATCAAAAGGAGAGATCAGTGATCTCACACAAACCTTTAATGATATGCTGGATCGTTTAGAGACTTCTTTTGAAACCCAAAGAAATTTTGTGAATAAGCTGTCTCACGAGTTGAGAACACCACTAACAGCCATACTTGGCGAAGCAGAGTTGGCACTCAGTAAGGAAAGAGACCCTCAGGAATATCGTGCTGCATTATCAGTTATTGCACGTGAAGCTGACCAATTACATCATCTCACTACCAGCTTATTGGAATTGGCACAAGCTGGCAATAGCGTGAAAGAGGAATTCATGGGATCCATTCGCTTAGATGAACTGATTTTGTCAGTTAAAAAATTGGTGGATTTTACTGATCCGGGTAATCATATACAGATCAATTTCGAGAGTTTGCCTGAAGACATCGAATACATTACCATTTACGGGAATCAAAATTTATTAAAGCTTGCGATTACCAATGTGGTACAAAATGCTTGTAAATACTCAGATAATGGAAAAGTAACCATTTCGCTACACGCCTCAGAATCACAATGTATCGTGGTGGTGGAAGATAGGGGCATTGGAATTCCTGAAAAGGAACTGCGCTATATTTTTGATCCATTCTTTAGGGCATCCAATACTTCTGCCTATAAGGGTTATGGCGTAGGTCTGCCATTGGCACAGAAAATCATCCGCATACATCGAGGCGAGATTCGCTTTACTTCTATGGAAGGTGCCGGTACCAGGGCTGAAATGCGTTTCCCTATTCGTTCATAGCCTATTTTGAAGGAGCGGACAGACTTTTTAAAAAGGTTGTTAGAGCCGCATTAGAATTTCTGCAATTTTCTAATCCTGCTCTTAAAAACTTCTAACTGTCTCTTAATCTATTTCTTAGATCATCCCAATGCCTGCAGTGTAGGTTTGTATTTGATACAGTATTATCTGTTATCATCACTTAAAAACTACAGGTATGAAAAAGATTATTATCCCAACAAGATGTACTGAACATGCGGTAAATCTGTTCCGTTTGGCTACACGATTGTATAAAACAGAAGGGTTTTATTGCACTTTTCTACAGGTAGTGCCTATACCTGATAATGAGAGTGATTTAATGACTTTGAGCAGACAAGCTTACGGGTATAAGTTCTCTGCTACTGCTCTTGAATCCATTCGCAAGATTGAAGAGACGAATCCGGAGGTAGTGAAAGGATATAGTATTGATAGAATTTTTGGCGACTCACCGGCTGTTTTCAAACAATATATTGAAGAGTTTGGATGTGATATTGTTTTTTATTCAAGAGAAGAATGGTATGAAACAGGCAAATCAACCGGATTGGATGTTTTCAGAATGTTATGTCGTTCACGTTGTGCAGTGATGTACATTGCGAAATCTGATCTTGCGAATATTTCTGAGGAATTATTACAGCCGGAAACAAGAGCATTTCATACTGCAAGAGAAATGTCAGAGGCTGTTTCTTTATTGGATGCCCCTACATCCAATCAGCAGGTTCCCTCTTCATTGGTATACCAGTTCAATGCCGTAGAGAAAAAGTTATCCAACTTTTCAGAAATGATGCAGTCGCAGAATATTCCGACTGTCAAAATGGGTGCTTTATCCAGCTATTTCATGCGCGAGCAAAGACTGGAAAGAATTTTGATGCAGTCTAATATGTCTTTGTTATTGTTGACGATTTAGGCCATAGCAAATAGTTCATGGCGTATGGTTCAGTAGTTTATGGTAGAGAGTTTCTGCTATAGGCAATGAACCATACGCCATTTGCCATGGACTAAAACAACTTAAGCCCGTAATACCCAATCGCCGTAAACAAAGCGCAGCGGGTAATTACGCCAATACAGCACCATACTAGTAGTTTTTGTAAAGGAATATTGAAGCCTACTCCAACACCTATACTTACAGGGGCACCCACAGTCATGGTACCAAAGAATCCCAATCCAATAATGCCATATTTTTCCCAAAGGGTGTAGATCAGTCCGGTTTTGGGCTTTTCAGGCTTGGGTTTACGATATTTTGCTAGAAATTGTTTGATCTTATCTCCCAAAAATGTGGCAATAAACACACCTGCCAGCCCACCCGACATACTGGAAAGAAAAATAGTCCAGGCCGGAAGCCCAAAAGCGAAACCGGCGGGTATTGCTGCATATACTTCAAAAGTAGCCAATCCTGCAACGGTCAATATTTCCCAAATCATAGTTCTAAATAATAGATTTTCAATAGACTCGGTGAAAATAAGTACAGTTGCTGTTGTAACATTCATTTAAATGGTAATAGTTTGTGAATGCTTGAAAGTTCTGGTTATCCCCTGTTTATGAACAGTTCTTTTTTTGTAGGGGCAAGGCACTTGCATTTGCGGAAAGTGATGTCTATTTTGTTTAGCAAAATTTTTCCCCTTAAAACGATTGCTTATGAACACCACAAAAATGTTGATCTCCGGCATTGCCGGAGGAATTGTTGCCTTCTTTGCAGGATGGCTTATTTATGGAATGTTATTAATGGATTTTATGGCTGAAAACAGCGGTACAGCTACCGGTGTGATGCGCCCCGATGCCGAAATGGTATGGTGGGCATTGATATTGGGAAATATTTGTACAGGTATCCTGTACTCTTATATTTTCAATCGCTGGGCAAATATCAGTACCCTTTCAGCCGGACTTTCAGCAGGCGCAGTTATTGGTTTAATCATGGGAGCGTCTTTTGATCTCACCATGTATGGAACCAGTAATATTTTGGCCATGAAAGCAATTTGGGTTGATATTGCTGCATCGGCTGTTTTAGGTGCCATTGTTGGCGGTGTAGTGGGATGGGTCAATGGTATGGGCAAAAAAGCCGCATGATGGAAGCTGATCTTCCATAAAAAAAGCTCCGAAATTTTCGGAGCTTTTTTTATAAGAATAGCATATTGATTGATTATCCTGCTACTTGTTTACGAATAATATTCAAAGCACCACCCGCTTTAAACCATTCGATCTGTTGCTGATTATATGTGTGGTTCACGCTGATTTTATCAACGCTTCCATCAGCATGATGCAACACAATGGTAAGTGGTTGACCCGGTGCGAAATGGGTCAATCCTTCGATATCAATGGTATCATCTTCTTGAATCTTATCGTAATCACTTTTATCATTGAAAGTGAGTGCCAACATACCCTGCTTCTTCAGGTTGGTTTCATGGATACGGGCAAATGATTTTACCAATATCGCACGAACGCCTAAATGACGTGGTTCCATAGCTGCATGCTCTCTTGATGACCCTTCACCGTAATTCTCATCACCCACAACGATGGATCCAATGCCTTTTGCTTTGTAAGCACGCTGTGTAGCAGGTACAGGACCATATTCTCCGGTGAGTTGATTTTTTACCAGATCCGTTTTCTCATTAAAGAAATTCAATGCACCAATCAGCATGTTATTACTGATATTGTCGAGGTGTCCACGGAACTTCAACCATGGACCAGCCATTGAAATATGATCGGTTGTACATTTTCCTTTTGCTTTGATGAGCAGTTTCAATCCTTTAAGATCTGTTCCTTCCCAAGGCGCAAAGGGATCTAACAACTGCAAACGTTTGGATGCAGGATCTACGGCCACTTGTACACCACTTCCATCAGCAGCAGGAGCCTGATAACCTGCATCTTCTACTGCAAAACCACGTTGCGGTAATTCTTGTCCACTAGGTTCATCCAGTTTCACTTGTTCACCCTTTTCATTGGTCAAGGTATCTGTGATAGGGTTGAAAGTAAGATCACCTGCAATAGCAAGTGCGGTTACCAATTCCGGTGACGCAACAAATGCCATTGTATTCGGATTACCATCAGCACGCTTTGCAAAGTTTCTGTTGAAGGAATGAACGATGGTATTTCTTTCGGCTTTCTCCGCACCCACGCGATCCCACATACCAATACAAGGTCCACAAGCATTGGCGAAAACGGTAGCACCGATTTCAGAGAATATCTCCAAAAAGCCATCACGTTCAATCGTATAACGTACTTGCTCACTACCCGGTGTAATTGTGTACTGCGCTTTGGTTTTTAGTCCTTTTTCTTTTACCTGACGCGCCAGACTAACTGCACGGCTAATATCTTCATAAGAACTGTTGGTACAGCTTCCGATCAAACCCACTTCTACTTTGGTAGGCCATCCATTAGCGGCAGCCACTTCTTTCATTTTAGAAATAGGAGTAGCCAAATCCGGAGTGAATGGACCGTTCAAATGGGGTTCCAATTCACTAAGATTGATTTCAATGACTTGATCAAAATATTTTTCAGGAGAAGCATACACTTCAGGGTCTGCGTTTAAATAAGCTTTCACGCCATCTGCCATCGTAGCTACTTCTTCGCGACCGGTAGCTTTGAGGTAACGACTCATGCTATCATCATAACCAAATGTAGAAGTAGTGGCTCCTATCTCTGCACCCATATTACAGATGGTTCCTTTACCTGTGCAACTCATTGCTGTAGCACCTTCACCAAAATATTCCACAATGGCGCCGGTTCCACCTTTAACGGTAAGAATACCTGCCACTTTCAGGATCACATCTTTAGGGGCAGTCCATCCACTCAACTTACCCGTCAGTTTCACACCGATCAGTTTTGGCCATTTCAGTTCCCATGGTAAACCTGCCATAACATCACAGGCATCGGCGCCGCCCACACCAATGGCAATCATTCCTAAACCACCGGCATTTACGGTATGAGAATCGGTACCGATCATCATACCACCCGGAAACGCATAATTTTCCAAAACTACTTGGTGAATGATGCCGGCACCGGGTTTCCAGAATCCGATACCATATTTATTGGAAACAGAAGCCAAAAAGTCATATACCTCTTTGCTTTCTGCATTGGCTACTTCCAAGTCTTTTTTAGCTTCTAATTTGGCAGTGATGAGGTGATCACAGTGTACAGTTGAAGGAACCGCTACTTTCGGACGACCCGCCTGCATGAACTGCAAGAGCGCCATTTGTGCGGTAGCATCCTGCATAGCAACCCGGTCCGGTGCAAAATCTACATAAGATTTACCTCTTTCAAAATTACTGAGTTGCTGATCCTGATGCAGGTGTGCAAAAAGGATTTTCTCAGAGAGTGTCAAAGGGCGACCGAGCGCCTTGCGTGCAGCATCTACCTTGGCAGGCATCTCAGCATACACTTTCTTGATCATTTCAATGTCAAATGCCATGGGTCTACGATTTAAAGATGTATGGTTTCTGATATCTGGTTTGAAAACTCATTATGGAAAACTTCCAGAGAATAGTTGATTCAAACAGATGTATTGTTGACTAAAATCTGCGCGAATTTACGGAAAAATAGGGTGGGGGCAAAGACAGAAATCAGTGGTCTTTGACTACTTCGTTCAGACTTACGACTTACTGGCTACATTCTTAAACTTTTTTCACTAAAATTTGTCTAATTTGCCATATAAAGCCCCCGTTCAACTGTCAGATATATGCAAAAGATCAGAGAATTTCTTGAAGTAAGGGCGTTTGGTGTATGTACCGCTATTGGAGAAAAACTAGGTATCGCCAGCTCCCGTATCAGGATGTGGTTTATTTATATCTCTTTTTTAACCATGGGATCTCCTGTCATTATCTACATGATCCTTGCCTTTTGGATCAATATCAAAAATTATATCCTCGCCGGAAGAAGAAACCCGTTGCGTAATTGGTGAGCGAGGAAAGAAACAAGAATAAAGGCACAGGATTCAAGGAAGTTACAAGCTGCAAGCCACAAGCATCAAGCGTTGGATTGTTTTTATAACTTGTCGCTTTCTTGTACCTTGATTCTTCATTCTTGTTTCTTCCTACACCACTGCTTTTTTCAAGCGAACCAGTTCTTGTAGCAATGGTTCCAAGAGATCAAGTCGTAACATATTGGCACCATCGCTTTTCGCGATGGCGGGATTGGGATGTGTTTCTATGAAAAGTCCATCTGCTCCGGCTGCAATCGCAGCTTTTGCGATGGTACCGATCAGTTGTGGATTGCCACCGGTGACACCGGTTGTTTGGTTGGGTTGCTGTAAGGAATGGGTACAGTCCATGATCACGGGACAACCATGTTCTTGCATCCAGGGAATATTTCTATAATCAACCACCAAATCCTGGTAACCAAAAGTTGTTCCGCGTTCGGTTAACATGATTTTATCATTACCGGCAAGTTTGATTTTGTCTACTGCAAATTTCATAGAGGGCCCGCTAAGGAATTGCCCTTTCTTTACGTTGACAACTTTTCCTGTGTCAGCGGCAGCTAATAATAAATCTGTTTGTCGACATAAGAAAGCGGGTATCTGAAGTATATCTATAAAAGGAGCAGCCATAGCTGCTTCATCATGTGCATGAATATCAGAAGTGGTGGGTAGTTGATAAGTGTCACCTACTTTTTTAATTAATGATAAACCATTGTCATCGCCGATTCCTGTAAATGAACTGGCACTGGTTCTATTGGCTTTTCTATAACTGGCTTTGAAGACATAAGGAATGCCCAGGTTCTTACAAATACCCGAAACTTTTTCACCAATTTCCATCACCAATTCCTCACTTTCCACCACACATGGACCTGCAATCAGAAAAAAGTTATTACTGTCGTATTGCTGGTGCTTAAAAAGTTCTGTCAAATAGCCTGGAATCATAACATGTTTGTTTGAATGGCGAAATTAGGGATTTGTTGGGTTAGTAGCACAGGTGTTCGGAAGAAATAAGCATAATTAGACGAATTTGATAATTTTTTCGTT
>JAAXIF010000053.1 GCA_012270485.1 Sphingobacteriales bacterium
TTTCGTCACCTGCACCGTACAGCATTGCGTACGTTACGGTCTTCACAGCCCTGCGGCTGATACCTATTCGGTCTGCGTTGACCTGGTGGATGTCTCCGTTGAGGAGAATGTCTGCGTAACGCCCCTCATCATACCTAGCCAAATAATGGGCAAGCATACGGAGTTCAATACCAGACAAATCAGCCCCAACCATATGTAAGCCCGGACTCGGGACAAATAGTTTTCTAAATCGTTCATCGGCGGGGGTCTGCCCCAAGTTGGGGTTACGGTGGGCACATCTGTGCGTGTTAGTTGCAACGGAACAATGATGATGGATACGCTTAGCAGTCGTACTCAACTTCAGCCAGGCGTTTGCGCCTTCTGATATCATTCCAAGCATCTTCGTTATCGTCAAAATCCGGAGGAACATCGTCGCTACTTCCGTCCCAATCTCCTTCAGGATCACCTCGTCGATAACAGGTTTCCCAGTAGTCGTCTTCTGCTTTGGAGTCCAGCCATAGAATTGTTGCAAGATCCATGATATATGATCGCGAGAGGATGTGTTGAGTTCTTTCAGTCGAGTAAAGGGTGCACCCTTGACATATCCTTGCGTGCGGTTATCTCGTTTAGGAGTGAATTCCGATCCTCGGACGAAAGGGTGCCGGTTTCGTAGTAGCTCTTCAGTTTCTCTAAGTTCTTGTCTGAGAGTAGATGCAAGTTCCCATGCAGCGTTCTCATCAAAAGCCCATCCATGAATTTCTTGTTGTGTAAGGATTTCTTGTACCCTGTGTTCTAGCTCGACCCATTCAGGTAGATCTATGTACATTAATGTGACATTCTCGGCAAAGGACAATACATTTAGCCATCTCTTCTTCTATCTTTTTCCAGCCAAGGCTACGCTCTCTTGAGATGTTAAATTCTTTTGTTGAACTATCTACGTGATGAAATTGAAGTTCTGATGCTTCTTCTTTTGTACCACAGTGAGCGCAGCCATTCTCTAATTTGATTGCGCGTAGCTTTGATTGATGCTCATCGCAGCGCTTTTTTATTTGAGCTTTACGCTTTTCTTTGATTCGTTGATACCTCAACGCGTCATACTCTTTTTTAGCTTCGGTTGAAAGTGGTGCCATAGTTTGGTGGTAACGTTAACATCTTGAATGCAATAATCCTCCATTTCTTGTGACCAGTCCGACCAATCAGAAGTGGTACCGTAGTCACCTTTATGTTCATTGAGCCTGTAACCGTATGCCTCAAGTGAGTGCTTGCCATACAACTTTAAAGGCATACCAGCCCAGTTATGCTTCTTATCCAAGGTGATCATGTCTGGGTGATAGAGTCTGCTAAGTAGTAGAGTATCAATCACGTACGGCTTTTGGAACCAAGGGTAGAGTTTGCAGATAACAGGTATGTCATACCCTATGATGTTGTGACCAATAATTTGATCAGCATCCGCAAGTCTTTGTATGCCCCTACTAATCGGTTCTTGATTACCTTCGTCGTTATACGATAAGGTTTGGTCCGTCGTGAGATCATGGATAGCCAGGCAGTGGATGGTAGTAACATCTTTTAACAGTCCGTCTGTTTCTATGTCAAAGATTAGACTCACTTCCCGTTCCATCGAAACGTCTTGTCCTTGAATTGGGCACGTTCAATGGCTTGGGCGGTAGGCGGGTTAGGACGCTTGAGTTCAGAAGTCTGTGGTTGCATCGAACTCTGGTTCTGCTTGAGTTTCATGGAATTTACAGGTGTTAAGGTCATAGTCTAACATACAGGCTACTCCAGTCTCGCCCGAATAGCGATTCTTAAGAACTCTAACTGTCGTAGCACTTCGAGCTTGGTTGGATTGTTGATTTCGTTCCAATCCAATGACCGCGTCGCTGAGTTGAGCGATTGCAGCAGATCCGCGCAATTGTCCGAGCGTAACTCGTGCACCTTCTTCATGATTTTGATCCGATGATGTACGTTTGAGGTGTGACACAAGGAACAATACAATACCTGTGCGTTCGACCAATGACCGTAGCTTGGTCATGGTTGTGTCGATCATCCGCCGTTCGTCTCCGTCAAGCCCAGAAAGGAGGATGGAGAGGTGATCCAAGAAAATGATTCTACAGTCGAGACCTGATGCCAGGTACTCAATGCGATTATAGATAACATCAGGATCATAGCTGCCGAACCCATCAAAAAGATACAGGTTCCAATTAGCCATGGTAGCGTCAAATGCTTCCGTGAGTTCTTCATGAGTATGTTCTCCAAGGTGTAGTGATTTACCTACATGAGCACTCATCAAACCTAGAGCTGTACGACGGTTGGATTCTTCCAACGCCAGGTAACCGACCCGTTCTCCTTTTGAAAGAAAGTCAGCTGCAAGCTCACGACAGAATGAGGATTTTCCTTGGCCAGATCCTGAAGTGATACAGACAAGCTCGCGATATCTGATCCCGTGAAGCTTTGATTGTAGTCCTTGAAATGGGTAGTCATGGTCAGCAGCAGGTGATGGTGTGGTGACAACTTCGAGAAGGCTCTTGCCTTCAATTATACCATCTGGACGGTAAGGTTTGGCGTCCCAGATAGCTCGGCATACAGCGTCTGAGTCGTTGACTTGGAGTGCGTCTGAGGCGTCCTTGTAATCGCCTTGAAGGTGGGCAATCTTGACTTTACCAGGTGGTAGTACACTAGCACACTCTTCAGCGGCTTGACGACCCGGTTGGTCGTTGTCGAAAAATATAACAATCTCATCATAGCCTTGCAGCAATGGGAGTTGTTTTTGTACAGCCTTCTTTGCACCAGCCGCGCCAGATGGTACGGAAACCATCGGCCAACCTGGCATACACTCAGAGCCGCTAGCTGCATCCATTTCGCCTTCAAAGATGACGATGCGTTTACCAGTAGTAGGGTAGAGATGTTGTCCGAAGAATGTACCAGGTACCTCACCCTCATACGAGAATGACTTGCCCTTTGTTTTTACCTTGGCACCTTTGACGATGCCAGATTCGTCATGATAGTAAAAGCGTAGCCTTTCACCATCACGGTAGATTTTGTATTTCTCACATACTTTTTGTGAGATGTTGCGTT
>JAAXIF010000073.1 GCA_012270485.1 Sphingobacteriales bacterium
TGCCCAATGGTTATTAGATAACAAAAAAGGTCAACCTTTTTTATGTAATTGACAACTATGGACCATGGACTATTCCCCTTTTTTCTCTTTCTTTGTTGCTCTAAAAATGATTGCATGTCTCAGCAAAAAGAAAAAATTTTAGTCATAGGTGCTTCGGGTCAGATTGGAGTGGAATTGACATTGGCTTTGCGAAAGCTGTATGGAAATAATAATGTCATCGCTTCAGATCTACGTGAACAGAATCCATTATTGGAAGGTACGGGTCCGTATGTGAGTATGGATGTGATGAATAAAGAGATGTTGCATGTGCAGGTGATTCGTCAAAATATTACCCAGATTTATTTATTGGCAGCGATCCTTTCTGCAACAGGAGAAAAAAATCCAAACCTAGCCTGGCATCTCAATATGCAAGGCCTATTGAATGTTCTGGATATTGCACGTGAAGAGAAATTGACCAAAGTTTATTGGCCGAGTAGTATTGCAGTATTCGGTCCTACTTCTCCCAAGCAAGATTGTCCGCAACAAACCATTATTGAACCCACAACAGTTTATGGTATCAGTAAGTATGCGGGTGAGTTCTGGTGCAATTATTATTTTCAACGATATGGGGTAGATGTACGCAGTTTGAGATATCCCGGTTTGATCAGCTATAAATCTGCACCCGGTGGCGGTACTACAGATTATGCAGTTGAAATTTATCATGAAGCATTAGAGCATAAGAAATACCAATGCTTTCTCAAGGAAGACACTTATTTGCCGATGATGTACATGCCTGATGCCATCAGGGCGACATTAGAGTTGATGGAAGCTCCTGCAGAAAAAATATCGGTAAGAACTTCCTATAACTTATCCGGAATGAGTTTTTCACCAAAAGAAATTGGCACTGAAATTATTCGACATATACCTGAATTTACCATGGCTTACGCGCCAGACTACAGACAGCAGATTGCAGATAGTTGGCCTCAAAGTATAGATGATAGTGTGGCCACCCGTGATTGGGGATGGAAACCTGAATTTGATTTGGCTAAGATGACAGAGGATATGCTTAAAAATTTGAAAAAATAACTATTTATCAAGCAACGAAAGTAAGTCGTGCTGTATCATAAGATATGATGGTAGTTCAGTACTGCTCATCATTTACCGGGGGGTAAACAATAAAATAGCCGCAACTTGTTAGTTTGCGGCTATTCTTTTATAACACTAAACTTGTTTAGAACCTAAAACCGAGGTTAATACCCAATCCACGAATACCTGCCCATGGACCGTCTGATTGAATACTTGCACCTGTAGATGTTACGGTTGCATTTTTAAACTTAAACGGAGGAGCGTCTATATTATCCAGTTCCTGCTTCAAGGCATCACGCTCTTGTTGTGTCGAGAAATTTCTTGTTACACTAAGCGTTCCTTTACTGCTTCCATAGTGACCACCAATGATCCAAATATCTAGTGTCAATACCTTGAAGATTCTATGTTGGGTACCAAACATAATACCGCCACTGGTAGATGTAATTTTACCTGACATTGGTGCTGATTCTGTTGTATTACCTGAACCATTATTATAGGTGTAGTTTATCGGTGCAGTAATATCAAAAGATGCAAAACGCATGTATGGAGCTACATAAAAGCCTCTCAAGTTGCCCTTTCCAAGATAGAATCGAACTTCAGGAGTAAAAGCTGTATTACCGATTTTGAAGTCATTGATATTAAAATCTGTTCCATCAAATACATTTTCAAGTACACTTTTAAAGGGTACAGTGCTTTTTCCCATGGTTCTGAAACCTAAAGAAGCAGAGATGCGACCAGTTAATTTGCGCTCATAAGTAATATGAAAGTTTTTAGCTACTAATGAACTTACATTCAGTTTAACAATATTTTTTCCACTGAGAATGGGAACCTGTGCCTCACTTATAAAAGGAATACACAGTAAAAGGAAAAGCATTTTTTTCATTTCAGTTTTGTTTTAGAGGTTTGTTTATAATACTGCCAGATCGGCAACAGTTTTGTTTTCCAATACTTTCAAGGTATTATCACGCACTTCAATCAACACTTTATTGAGACCACATTTTTTCTCATTGCAGTCATGGCATTTTTCATAGAAATTGAGACTTACACAAGGTAGTAAGGCTATTGGACCTTCAATTAAACGCATCACTTTAGCAAGGGGGATTTTATTCGGCTCTACATTGAAAAAGTATCCTCCGCCTTTCCCTTTCTTGCTTTCCAGTAAACCGGCTTTTTTCAGCTCAAGTAGAATGTTTTCAAGAAATTTTAAAGGGATCTTCTTTTTACTTGCAATTTCTGCAATCAGAATCGGACCTTCTTTTTTGCGTTCAGCCATAAAGGTAAGGGCTTTAAACGCATATTGTGTTTTTTTAGATAACATATGGTATCATTTTATAGGAGTCCTATCCTTGATACAAAATATAAAAAAAACAGAAGAATGTAATTTTTAATGCACCCAACAGATTTGATTAAAGTCCTAAAACATCTTTCATACTCCAAACGCCTTTATTTGCAGCTGCGTATTCTGCCGCAAGAACTGCCCCTCCTGCAAATCCGGCTCGGTTATGAGCGGTATGGATGATTTCGATATCATCAATAGCAGAAGTATATTTTATTTTATGTGTACCGGGTGCCGGATCTATACGCTCAGAGAGAATGGATAATACAGATGGATCATTTGAAAATTCGTTGACCCATTTTTTCTTTTGAGGCATCGATTCCAATATCTGCTCTGCCAATGTAATGGCTGTACCACTAGGAGCATCTTTTTTTTGTGTATGATGAATCTCCTCCATGAAAACATTGTAATCTGGATGTTGACTCATCAATTTTGCCAGTTGCTTGTTGACTTCAAAGAATAAATTCACCCCTATACTATAGTTGCTTGCATAAACAAGTGTTCTATTATTGACTTCACAATATTCTTTGGCTTCTTCATAATGTTCCAGCCATCCTGTAGAACCACAAACAACAGGAATGCCTAGCTCAAGGCATTTCATTACATTGTTAAAAGCGCTATGCGGACCTGTAAATTCAATGGCTACATCAGCTTTTGCAGCATTGACAGCATTCAGTTCATCTGCATTATCGATATCAACCTTTAGAGAAATGGTATGACCTTTCTTCACTGCAATTTCTTCAATGGCTTTCCCCATTTTTCCATACCCAACAAGAATAATGTTCATGATTTCTGCTTTTGCAGCAAACTTATTTGTAAATCGGCAAGAAACAAATTTTTATCAGACGTGATGCTTAACGTGCCTGCTTTGGCTTTTTGTCCGGATTTTTCAGACTCATCACCAATCCGAAACCTGGTGTTCTTGTTTGTGGGTTAAAAGTGGGACTAATTTGCATGGTCAGATCATCACTTACATCGAATTCTTTCAAATGGGCAAATACAGTAGCATCTGCTACCTGAAGCCCCCATGCCAATATGAACCATAAGATTGAATAGTCCCTGTCTCGGCGAAATGCATTTCGATAACTCTGTACCGATGAGATGCTGAGTCCACGAAGTTGCGGATCAATCAATCGGTAATCGGTACTATCATTATTCGGTGGAGCCAGTTGTGCTTTAAACAAGGCTTCATAAGCAAACTTTGTTTTTTTGTACATGCTATTATTGTACACATACGCTACTGTGGGGATGGCTAAAATGCCATATACTACTGGTATTTTCCAGTACTGCTTATTATATGCTTGTCCCCAACCCGGTATCAACAAAGAGCGTCTGGTGGCTATTCTGGGTATATGTTTTTTTGGGGTGGCGGCTTTTTGTACACTGTCTTTTAATGAGATACTGGTATCTCGACCAATGAGCTGTGTAGCAGCCATTTGCTCTTTATCATACTGTGCGAAAAGAGTGGTTGCGATACAACATGTCAACAATAGTGGTATGAATAAACGAAATACACTCATGTATTGATTAACTCACCGTTACATTCATGGCTTCGAGAATTTTATTCAACTCTTCCAGTGAAAAATACTCGATGGTGATACTGCCATAGCCCTTTTTATTATGAACCATTTTCACCTTGGTAGCGAAATGTGATGCTAAGTTATCTTCAATCTTTTTGTAAGCGGGTGGAAGATCGGTTTTTGCAGAAGTTTTAACAGTATCAGCTTTCTCTGCCTGGTACATTTTTCTGACTAGTTCTTCTGTTTGTCGTACACTCAGACCCTTTTGTTGAATTTCTTTATAAACAAAAAGCTGTTTATCGATGGTGTCAATATTAATCAAAGCCCTGGCATGCCCCATACTGAGTTGTCCGCTACGAACAGCTAACTGAATATCTGGGGGTAATTTTAATAAACGAATATAGTTGGTAACTGTACTTCTCTCTTTTCCCATTCTTTCCGCTACCTGTTCTTGCGTATAGTTCAACTCATCCATCATTCGCTTATAACTCAAAGCAATTTCAACAGCATTCAGATTTTCACGTTGTAAGTTTTCCAGTAATGCCAATTCCAATAATTGCTGATCATTGGCTTGACGTATATATACTGGAACATCTTTGAGTCCGGCAATTTTTGCAGCCCGAAAACGACGTTCCCCTGCGATCAATTGGTATTTATTACCCGATAACTTAGATACCGTTAAAGGTTGAATAATATCATGAATTTTCAATGACTCTGCCAATTCATTCAAAGCCTGCTCATCAAAATCTCGTCTAGGCTGTTTAGGATTGATCTGAATATCACTTAATGCAATCCTGTTGATCGTTGTAACCTGTTCTACCACATCTGTCTTCAAAGCACCACTAGTGGTTTTGAGATCAGCATCAATATTCTGCAACAAAGAGCGAAGCCCTTTACCGATCAATTCTTTATTTTGTTTTGGGTTGGTCATGGTAATCGTTTTTTAGTCCATAGACCATGGTCCATGGACTATGGTCTATTCAATAATTCTCTCTTCATTCGACATCTTAGTCAAGCCATTGTTCTGTAAGATTTCTTTGGCGAGATTTAAGTAGTTGATGGCACCTTTACTTTCAGCATCATACAGAATTACGGGTTTGCCTACACTCGGTGATTCACTCAGTCTCGTATTTCTGTGAATGATGGTAGAAAAAACCATTTCATCAAAATGTCTTCTTACTTCACTTACTACTTGATTAGATAAACGTAAACGACCATCATACATCGTCATTAGAATACCTTCAATTTGTAATTCAGGATTGAGACGACTTTGTACAATTTTAATCGTATTGAGTAGTTTACCCAATCCCTCCAATGCAAAGAACTCGCATTGAACAGGTACGATCACACTATCGGAAGCTACCAATGAATTCACAGTGATTAATCCCAAAGAAGGAGAGCAGTCGATAATGATAAAATCGTAACGATCTTTTACTGCATCTAAGATCCCTTTCATTACATTTTCACGGTTCGGATAGTTGATCATTTCGATCTCAGCACCTACCAGGTCAATATGTGATGGAATGATATCAAGGTTCGGGATTTCACTTTTCAGGATCACGTCAGCAGCAATGGCATTATTGACCATGCAATCGTATAAGCTGCTGGTAATATTGTGCAGGTCAAATCCAACACCGGTGGTACTATTGGCCTGTGGATCTGCATCCACCAATAATGTTTTGAATTCCAGCACAGCTAAACTGGCGGCAACATTAATAGCAGTAGTAGTTTTACCTACACCCCCTTTTTGATTGGCAACTCCGATTATTCTCGCCATAATGATTCTTATGCTTCCGCAAAACGGAATATTTATATTTTAAAGGTCAATGGTTGTTCCGATACCCGGCAATAATAATTCTTTTCCGACTGCTTTGAATGCTTGTACTGCAGCATCCGTATCAATTTTAATAAAACCGAATGTATTGTAATGTACGCCAACTACACGGTTACATTGCACAAAATCAGCACAACGAACAGCATCATCGACATCCATGGTAAAATTATCACCCAAGGGTAGTACAGAGAAATTAAGTTGAGCCCAGGAAGGAATCAATTGCATATCCAATGTAAGTGCAGTATCACCACTGTAGTAAAAATTAGCTTCTTCTGTCATGAAAAGAAACCCCATCGGATTACCGCCATAACTACCATCCGGTAAACCACTGCTGTGTTGTGCAACGACACATTTCACCGTTCCAAAATCAAAATTCCATTTTCCACCCGTATTCATTGGGTGTGATTTCTCAATACCTTGTTTAGTCATCCATTCATGAATTTCCCATGCACTTACCACTGTACAACCGGTTCTTTTTGCAATGCCAACAGAATCGGCAATATGATCCGCATGTCCATGTGATAAAAAGATATAGTCGGCTTCAATACTATTCACGTCAATATCTTTTGCCAACTCATTATAGGTGATAAAAGGATCAAAAAGGATCTTTTTTCCTTTGATTTCCACTTGAAAACAGGAATGTCCGTAATAAGTCAATTTCATAGCCACATTTCTTTGAAGGACGCCAAAAATACGGTTTCAAAGACATCTTTTGAAAGAATCTTATCCATAAGAATAGCATATAGTCCATAGTCCATGGCCAATGGTTTTATCGGACAATTTTGTGTGTGAAGCAGATTCAACCGTTTGGTGGTTAATTTGTTAAGGATGAATGGTTTTTGATGGCTATTCTATGGCTTCATGTAAAATGCAATATTTTTATTCACTGTACGTCTACACATTAAAACTTTCTCATGCGTAATGCCGGTACTCTGTGGGTGATAGCCCTCATCATGCTTTTACTCGATTTTTATGTATTTCAGGCGGTTAGAACGGTCACACAGACCCTCTCCGACAAAACCCGAATGATCATTCATATCGGATATTGGGTACTCTCAGTGCTAACCTTGCTCGCGCTGTTATCTTTCCCTTATATACAACTCTTACAGAACTCTAAATTTTATCGGAATTATATTTTCGCAATACTGGTGGGGTTATTTTTTGCCAAACTGATAGCCGCACTTTTCTTTTTGACCGATGACCTCAGACGTATAGCCTTATGGTTGATGAGTAAAATATTTCCCGGTACCGGCGCTCAGTATATGAGCGATAATGGTGGAGGTATTCCGCGTTCTACTTTTTTAAGTTGGCTGGGATTGGGCGTTGGGGGTTCCTTATTTGGTACTTTATTGTATGGGTTTAGTAATAAATACAATTATCAAGTTAAAAGACTGAAACTTTCATTTCCTAATCTCCCTGAATCTTTTCGCGGAATGAAAATGGTTCATATCAGTGATATCCATAGTGGCAGCTTTCAAAATAAGAAAGCGGTGGAACATGGAATTGATATGATTCTTCAGGAAAAACCTGATCTCATCGTATTTACCGGTGACCTTGTCAATGATCGGGCTTCTGAAATGGAAGAATACAAATCTGTTTTTGCTCGTCTACAGGCTCCTATGGGAGTGTTTAGCACTTTGGGTAATCATGATTATGGTGACTATGTTTCCTGGCCTACCCGTGAAGAAAAAGCTGCCAATCTCGAGGCTTTAAAAAAAACACATGCGGATATGGGCTGGCGCTTACTTATGAATGAACATGTGGCATTTGAAAAAGGTGGTCAACATATAGCTTTACTTGGAATCGAAAATTGGGGTGCTAAAGGACGTTTTCCTAAATATGGTAAAATGGATTTAGCTCACCCGGGAACGGAACAGATTCCCTTTAAGATATTATTGAGTCATGACCCCAGTCATTGGGATGTACAAATCAGAACGGAATATCCGGATATTGATCTGATGTTATCCGGACATACCCATGGAATGCAATTCGGATTGGAGAATCCTTATTTCAAGTGGAGCCCTGTTCAGTGGATGTACAAACAATGGGCAGGTTTATATGAGGAAGGAAACCAAAAACTATACGTCAACCGAGGATTTGGTTTTATCGGTTACCCAGGCAGAGTAGGGATATTGCCGGAGATTACGGTGATTGAGTTGGGTGGATAGTGGTCCATGGTCCATAGCCAATGGTTCATAGCAGATCGTTGATGGTCCACAGTTAATAGTCCATAGAGAAAATATTGACTATTTAGTAGAATGATTTACTGACTACTCACTACACACTACTCACTCAAGATACTTTTATTGGCAGTACTACTTTCAAGTATTCCCATTCGATCATTACACCTGCATCTTTACCTGACGGTATTACTGAATAGGTGAGTCTTTGGGTAGCTTGTGCCTTTTTTATGGGTTTTACTTTTACGCGTACGATATCTTCTGAAACATTATACGCATCGGCAAGATGTTGTTGGTAGTTGGTATTGATGATGATGGTCCATTCGGTTTTACCGGGAATCGTAAAAAGCGCATATTTCCCTTTGGTGATTTTCTTTCCTCCAATGGTTACATCTGTAGAAAAATCAATAGAAGTGGCATTATGTGCACCGGTTGCCCATACTTGATCATAAGCTACCAATCCGCCCCAAATCATTCTTCCCTTTACACCCGGAGATCCGTATTCGATATGAATATGGGTGTTTCCAATTGACTTCATCGCTACTCTTTTCGGACTGCCTTTCATGGTATCCTTAGCAATCAACCCCTTGTTAACACTATCAGCATAACCATCACCTGAAATGTGCTGGTGTTGGGCAATGAGTGATGAAAAAGCAAAGGATAAGATTAGGGCTAAAAGAATATTCATAGATAGAATTTTAAGCAAAGTAATAGGATAATTTATTACCGTTTACTGATTTTGTTCATGCTGATGGTTCTTTGACGTGAACATTTGAACCTGCTAACATCTTCTACTCTCAGTTTTGAGTGTTTGGTAAATCTACCCGCCATTCTTTTACGCCACATTTTAAAACTGCTTTTTTTGCTGTGGGTACGCATCAGTTCGATTACATCCTTTTCCTTCAAACCAAACTGGAATAAAATGGCCTCAAAAGGGGTACGGTCTTCCCATGCCATTTCTATAATACGGTCTATCTCCTGATTTGTTAAAAATTCCATATATCGTTAAACAAATACAATAATAAATGGTTGAGCAGCGTTACGACCTGGATTTGCATCTTGTCCATGATTTTTGGCACGGTGCTTGAAAGAAAGAAGTATTAAAATAAACCTTATGAAGAAGTTATTAGTAGCAGCCATTTTATTGTTCAGTACCATCCAATTGGTCAATGCTCAGGGAGCTCGTGCCGGTATTAAACTGGGAACCAACCTCAATAAGATATCCGGTCAATCATTTAAAGACGGATTTGACCTTTCTTATCATGTTGGGGGCTTTTTAGAGCTGGATCTCAATAGAAAATGGGGAATTCAACCCGAAGTACTTTGGAGCCAAACAAGTACAAAGCGAAGTAATTTTAATACCCTTTATTCTTCACAAGTTAACCCGTTTAATAACAATGAGAAGATCAAACTGGATTATTTATCCATTCCTATCTTATTACGTTATTCTGTGGCAGGTATTCTTACTTTAAATGTGGGTCCTCAGTTTGGTATATTATTGAATCAGGATAAGACTTTGCTTCAAAATGGCGAGTCTGCCTTTAAATCCGGTGATTTTTCCATGGTAGCGGGAGGGCAACTGAACTTTAAATTCCTTCGTATATATGGTAGATATAATATCGGACTACAAAATATCAACGATATCGATAATAAAGATAAGTGGACTAACCAGCAAATCCAGCTGGGTTTAGGTTTACGGTTTTAAGATCCAATATCCATTAGGATTTTAAAACGGGGTAACCATCTTTCTTTGGAAAGAATGGTTACCTTTTTTATGCCTTTATTTTGAATAATTTTTTAACTGACTGGATCTTTTGTTTAAATGATACCAGTTCTTTCATTTGCTGCTGGATGAAACCATTGTCTTCCAGTTTACCAATAACAGTATTCATTTCTGCAAAACTTTCATAAACCATTTTTCTGAACGGACTTTGATAATCTTTGGCTCTGGATTCATGAATGCCTTTGGTCATCCATTCTTTTACAGTTACTGTATGATCTAATAACTGTTTGAATACTTGAGGCTTTAATTTTCGAAGCGAAAGCTCTTCTATTTCTTCCAAAGCAGCCAGTGCATGTAATGCTTTTTGCTGACTATATCGACTTCCCATTTGTTGATATGCCTGGTGAACATCTTCCCAAGATTTCATCTTGCCTGTTTTGATCTTTTCTTTCAATTCTATAAGCTCCGATTGAGGAATGAGTTGTCCACCCAAATTCACCCATTCATTTCTGCTATTTTTAGCAGGTATTATTTTTTGAATGCTTTCTATCGTTCGAATCTGCTGGTCTTGTACCATTGCAACCAAATGTAATGCGCCATAGTAGCGAATAAGGTCTCTGAATAAATGATAAGCAGTTCTGGTTTTTAGTAAGATTACTTTTCTTTTACTGTTTTCAAAACCATTTACTGTTATTTCCAATTGATCAACGACTTTATCAGCGCTGAGGAGTAATTGTTTCCCGGTTACAATGGCTTCTTCTTTGCTCAACGATTTCTGACTTGTATGTTGGGCTTTATGATAGGCATGACCTGTAGCTTCTTCAAAAATGGTAAGCGCCGTAAACATTTCATTGATAGTGTCTGGAGCGAGGTAATCGTATTCAATCAATTGTACACGATCAGTTCGTTTATCTCTGTCTACATACTTCCATGCATTTCTGGCCAGTGCATACATGTTATATAAAAACCAATATCCCGGCATGACCAATAACTGATCATTACTGACATCATTACTTACCAATGCGAAGGGAACTTTTATATGTAATTCTGAAGGATAATCGCCTTTGGTTAGAATTGTAAATCCGGCAAAAACAGAATTGTGTTTCAGGCTCACGCACAATCCGGGCCAGAATCCTCGTCCCATAATGATTTCACCATCTGCACCTCTGCTGTTATGATTGGATCCAATGGTAGCACCGGCAGCAATATTACTTTGTCCCATCACCAGTGCAGCACAGAGAAAAGAATTGTTATGGTGTTGCTCATGTGCAGGAAAGATCAACGAATTCAATACTTCACAACAAGAGATGGTGGCATTGTGTCCAAGGTATGAGTTGATCAATCTGGCCCCATATTTCAATTGTGAATGAGAGGCCATAATGAAACGAACAGCTTTTACGCCATAAAACATTTTACAGCCAAAGCCAATGATACCATTCACCGCTTCACATCCTTCACCAATTTGAGTTCGACCTTCTTGTCCTGAGTTAATCGTGAGGTTTTTGAGTTTATTAGCGCCTTTGATATAAGCATCTGTTCCTATCCAAACATCTTTAATGATACTACAGTTTTTAATCACTGTTCTGTCGCCAATCTTTCCATAATAACCTCTTTTATTATCAAAACGTGCTTCGGTAAATTGTCTGAACTTGTCTTGTAGTACTTTATCATCTTTATCACGACTCCATAGTAAAGCATCTCCGGCTAACATACCATTAAAAGGTAAGACCCTTCTGCCGGTATTTTCATTGCAGATCTCCATCCATATCCTTACATCTTCTGATTCACCTTCCTTGATGATGCCATTTCCAAATTTGGCATGATTGGTAGATACCAATTCATTGACATTGGTAATGATAACTTCACTTCCTATGATGTAATGCGATAAATAGTTGACATTATCAATACATACATTATCACCAAAATCACAACTAATGATAGTAGAGTTGTACAATCCAACCGGCACTTTTAAATCACTGAAGCCCAAACAAAATGGTTCCAGTTTACCAATACGAACCAGTCCAAAGAATTTGCAATTTTTTACTAATTCAGGATTAAAAGCATCAGATACCAATATTTTATTCCAGTCATCGCTTGTGTTTCGGTTTCTAACTAAGACCTCAATTTCATAAGCATTCAATGTGCGATATGCAATACCATTACGGTTTTGCATATTACGTAAGTAATACTCATCTTTTCCCTTTGGTAAAAAAGGTGGAGATATAAAATGATAACCCAGAGAAGAAAGTGGGGTTTTGATTATTGTATTCTGCGGCATGTTGAAACTAGTTTGTCTTTACTGCTGTACCATAATTTATGAACACACATTGTGATCTTTTATTCAACCGTAACACTCTTAGCAAGGTTTCTTGGCTTATCAACATCCAGACCTTTTTCAACACCTACATAATAGCTCAGCAATTGTAGTGGTATACAACTTAATAATGGTGCAATCACTTCATCGGTATCCGGAACAAACATTACATCATCTGCCATACCGGGTATGATGTCGTCGTTTTGTGTAGCAACAGCTATCACCATTCCCTTTCTTGCTTTGATTTCCTGAACGTTGGAAACAATTTTCTCATAATAAGAATCTTTTGTTGCCACAAATACCACAGGTAACTTTTCATCTACCAAAGCAATGGGACCATGCTTCATTTCTGCTGCAGGATATCCTTCTGCATGGATATAAGAAATCTCTTTCAGTTTCAAAGCGCCTTCCAATGCAACGGGGAAGTTATATCCACGTCCCAAGAAAAGAAAATCACTGGCATTTTTATATTTAGCAGCAATGCGCTGGATATTAGAAGTATCGGCAAGAATTTCCTTTACTTTTTCAGGAATCGCTTCCAATTCTTTCATAAGTCCGAGGTAGCGTTTCTCATCAATGGTGCCTTTTGCATAACCAATTTTCAACGCCATCATGGTCAGCACAGCCAATTGTCCAGTAAAGGCTTTGGTACTTGCCACACCAATTTCGGGTCCGGCATGTGTATAAGCGCCGGCATGACTCAATCTGGCGATGCTACTACCCACAGCATTGACAACACCAAAAATGAATGCCCCTTTTTCTTTGGCACTTTCCAAAGCCACTAAAGTATCTGCTGTTTCACCACTTTGTGAAATGGCAATGATGACATCACCTTTGTTAACAACAGGATTTCTGTACCTGAATTCAGAAGCATATTCAACTTCAACCGGAATTCGGCATAATTCTTCAATTTGGTATTCAGCGATTAAGCCCGCATGCCAACTGGTTCCACAGGCAACGATTAAAATACGCTGTGCATTTTTTAATGCATCGATGTGATTGTCTACACCACTCATAATGATCTGTCCGGTTTGAGGAAGCAGTCTTCCGCGCAAACAGTCGAAAATGGTATCCGGCTGTTCATGGATCTCTTTGAGCATGAAATGATCATAACCACCTTTCTCAATAGCGGCTAGTTCCATGTCCAGCTTGGTAATGAATGGTGTTTGTTTTTCATTACCCAAGTTTTTTAGGATCAATTCATCCGGACGAACAATCGCGATCTCATAATCATTAACATACACCACTTCTTTGGTGTATTCAATAATGGGAGAAGCATCACTGGCAAGAAAATGTTCGCCTTTGCCAATACCAATTACGAGTGGACTACCTTTTCTGGCTGCCAGAATGGTTTCAGGATCATCTTTTGAGATCAGCAAGATGCAATAGGCACCTACGATACGTTTCAATGCAATTCGTAATGCTTCTTCAAGAGAACAGTTATTGTTGATTTTGATGTCTTCGATAAAGTTTAATAAGACTTCCGTATCTGTATCACTTTTAAATGTGTATCCTTTTGCTAGGAGCTCTTGTTTAATGTGGGCATAGTTTTCAATGATGCCATTGTGAATCATGGCCAATTCACCGCTTTGGGATAAATGAGGGTGTGCATTGCGATCACTGGGTTCGCCGTGTGTTGCCCAACGGGTGTGACCAATACCGATGTGAGAATGAACATCTTTTCCCAAAGTGTCTTCTTCCATTTCTGCTACTTTACCCTTTTTCTTGTAGACATTTAGTTTGCCATTGTTCAATAAGGCAACACCTGAACTGTCATAACCACGATACTCTAATCTTTTAAGTCCTTTTAATACAATTGGGTAGGCCTCTCTATGGCCTACATATCCAACGATACCGCACATAAATTTTCACTTTAATAGGTCAATAATCAACGGTAACTTACTACCGTATTTCTGATAAAAGTTACAAATATTCAATATAAACTTAAATAAATTCAATGCCTTACATATTTGATCTTTCCAAAGACTATGTTTTAGAAAATGAATGCGTTTTATTGCGTCCTTTACAACTTGATGATTGCGAATATTTGCGGCATTTTTCCCAAAATCAACCGGAAATATGGACGTATTCCTTGCAGAAAGCAGCAGGAGAAGACAATCTTAAAATGTATTTAGAATTTGCTGTGAAAGCTCGTGAAAGGGGAACGGAATATCCTTTTATTGTTTTTGATAAGAAACAGCAGGCTTATGCCGGGAGTACTCGATTTTATGATATTCAATTACAGCATCAAACTTTGCAGTTAGGTTTCACTTGGTATGGAAAAGAATTTCAGGGAACCGGATTGAATAAGCATTGTAAATTTCTTCTCTTGCAATTTGCTTTTGAACAAATAGGAATGGAACGTGTGGAGTTTAGAGCCGATATCAATAATAAACGTAGCATTGCTGCTATGAAGAGTATTGGTTGTGTGGAAGAAGGCGTATTAAGAAGTCATGCGAATAAAGTGGAAGGTGGGAGAAGAGATTCTATCATCTTGAGTATATTAAAAGATGAGTGGCTGAGTACTGTTAAAGAAAATTTGTGGGAGAAATTATAACAGTATCGGTATATGATGTATTTCCCTTCTTTCGGTAATACCGATTTTTGAGTATTACGTCTTTTCGCAGTTTTTTTTGAAAAGTTTGTTTGTATTTTTGTCTTTCAGTTCCCCCCCGCTGATCATTAAATCTTTTTTATTATGTCACAGCGGACTGTTTTATCGGACACAAATGATATCAGAATGATTGCGAAGGATATTAGTGTCTTTTCAAGTAGAAAGAAAATTTTCAAAGCCAAATTTTATCATTTTACAGACAGCCAAAATCTAGAGCTGGAGAAAACAGTTGTTCGCTATTATTCCCTTAATCAACATAATTTCTGGAATATTTTACCTGTCTATATACTAGGCTCATATTTATTGCTGGTGTTCGCGGGTATTATTTCCTACCATGAATTGGGATTGATACCTACCATTATTTTGTATGTTCCTTTTGCGCTAGTATCTATTTTTCTAACTAGGTTGGCTGTTACCTGGTATGCAAAGAAGTCTTTACAGAAATTAGCTAATGATCTCGAGCTACAAAATTCACATTACTCATTTGTCATGTCTGCACGGTTGCAATCATCCTAGAGTAAAAGTCCTTGTAAAAAGAAATAAGCAAAGCTGAAATAAATAATCAATCCTGTAACATCCACCAATGTAGCTACAAACGGTGCAGAAGATACAGCAGGATCGGCGCCTAGTTTTTTTAGGAAGATGGGCAGCATGGATCCAGAGAGTGTTCCCCAAAGAACAACACCTACCAATGAAAATCCAACTGTGAAAGCAATCATCATCCAGTGATCACCATAAATAGCAGGGAAAAAAGAATGCCATACTGCTACGCGAATAAAACCAATCATACCTAATACAGCGCCCAGTAATAAACCGCTTAAAATTTCCCTACGTAGTACACGCCACCAATCTGTAATACCAATTTCGCCAACAGCCATGGCTTGAATAATGAGGGTGGATGCTTGAGAACCACTGTTACCCCCGCTTGAAATAATCAAGGGGACAAATAGTGCCAAGACAACAGCTTTGGCAATTTCATCTTCAAAATATCCCATTGCAGTAGCCGTTAGCATTTCTCCGAGGAAAAGAACAATGAGCCAACCCACTCTTTTTCGGAATAGTTTAAATAAAGGAATATCAAGATAAGGTTCGTTCAAAGCTTCCGTACCACCGATCTTTTGCATATCCTCACTAAACTCTTCATTTGCCACCCATAACATGTCATCAATAGTAACAATTCCCAGCAAAATATTATGATCATCTACAACCGGAAGTGCTACGCGGTTATTCATTTTGAATACCTGGTTCGCATGCTCTTGGTCATCATGTACATTCAAAGAAACAACCCTTCCATCTATTATTTCATCCATTCGTTTGTCAGGAGCTGCAAGAATTACATCTCTGATTCTGATATCATCTATGAGCGCTCCTTGCTCGTCTATGACATAGATCACATCAATGGTTTCGCTGTTTTTGCCGAATTTTCTGATGGTTGTAAAAACTTCTGAAACAGTATTGTGAGCATATACATACACATAATCCGGTGTCATCAGTCGGCCTACACTGTCTTCCGGATATCCAAGCATGGACAGTGTGATCTTTCTTTCTTCCGGATCTAATAATTTAATAAGGTCTCTGATAGCAGCTTTGGGTAGCTCTTCTAAAAAATCGGTACGGTCATCTGCCGGTAATTCATTGAGCAGTTCTGCAGTTTTTGAAGAAGGAAGTTCCTTTACTATATCTTTTTGTTGGGCAATATCTAAGATTTTGAAAACACTGGCAGCACGATGTATAGCCATATTGGCAATGATCTGGGCTTCATATTCAGGAAAATCATTGATCAATCCGGCTACATCACTAATATTCTGATGATCCAGAAATTCTCTGATTTCCAGTTTGTCCTCTTTTTCGATCAGTTGTTCAAACTGTTCATTTAAATCCGGTTGTTCCAATTCCAACGACATATGTGCAATTTAATAAGTAATACTGAAAGCTCCATTGAATAGGTTATTTGAGGGTAGGTGTTTTCAGATGTAACGGTATCTTTACAAACCAACGAAATAGAGCACTTTATGATTCTCCCTTTTCTTACCATTGGTCCATCTGATAACAGAGGTAGGGGCGTTTTTACAACTGAAGATATAGCCGTCGATACGATCATTGAAATATCTCCGGTACTGGTATTGAGTCCGGAAGAAAGAGTTAAGGTGGAACAAACGCTTTTGTTTGACTATATTTTTGAATGGGGAGATGAAATGAAAGGGGCTTGTGTAGCCTTGGGCTATGTATCTGTTTATAATCATTCTTATGCAGCCAACTGTATTTATGAGATGGATTTTGAACATGAGCTGATACAGATTAAGACTGTTAAGCCGGTGAAAGCAGGAGAGGAGCTTTTCATTAACTATAATGCAGATCCTGATGATACAAAACCGATATGGTTTGAAGCTACATAAGGATCATACTTGTTCATATTGGTAAAGACCATTTTTGATAGCAAAAATGGTCATGCCGGCCGAACTATTTACATTCATTTTCTTAAAAATAATAGATCGATAAGTCTCAATTGTTCTAACACTCAATGAAAGTTCTTGTGCAATCTCTTTACAGCTTTTATCATCACATATGAATGCAATCATTTTTTTCTCTGTTTCCGAAAAGAGCGGTTTAGTATCTTGCGAAAATGAATTATAAACTCCTCGTTTTGCCATTAAAGCAAGTTTATGAGCAGTACTGTTACTATAAAAAATTTGCTTTTTGTAAACGGAATCAATAGCTACAAATAACTCCTCTTTATTAACATCTTTTGTTAAATATCCGGTTACTCCCGCATCCAATGCCGATGCAATCATGAATTCACTGTCAAAATGTGAAAGTGCCAAAAAGCGAATGTCAGGTTGGATAAGGTGTATTGTTCGAATAGCTTCTATTCCATTAATTCCCGGCATTTTGAGATCGGTGATAATAAGATCAGGCTGATAATTTTTTGACGCCTCGATTAATTCCTGTCCATTTCTACAGCTAGCGATGACTTCATAAGAAGGGTTCGTCACAAGAATATCTCTTAATCCATGTCTAAATATATCATGGTCATCCGCTATGATAATTTTAATGCTGGTCATTTTGTGAAGGGTTTACTTAGGAATATTTTTTATGCATAGGATATTTTATCGGCAATAGCTTTCTATGTCCCCTGTAATTGGCGTCCAATGCTGCTGATTCCGATCAACAAAAAATAGCATCATACAAAGAGTTTAGTTATGGTATCAATCGTATGAACGATTGCAATAGACAAATATAAATAATAAAATATTTAAATACTTTTTACTGAGTAAATACTTAATTGATTGATTAAAAGGTACTTGTGAATTCTTGTAGCTGAAATACAATTCATCGTACATCTAGACTTCATTCAATTTTGTAACCTACATTTTATTTTACCGTAACTGAATCTGAAAAAGTTATTTTAGTAGTCGCGTTGCATATCAATGATCGCAGTTCTTCATGATCTATTCCAACTCTTTGCTGTATGAAAAAATACCTCTTTTTTTTACTTTTTCTGATCTTTAGTATTGTGAGTTTTAGTCAGCGTATAACTGCTGTTCAGTGGATGGTAGGAACCTGGAAAATCAATACTCCTCAAGGTACAATCGTAGAAATCTGGCAAACAAAAGATGATAGCACACTACAAGGACGTAGTGTATTTGTAAAAACAGCCGGTGATAGTATTACACAGGAAAAAATTGAATTTGCTTACCGAAATGGGGATTGGTATTATACACCCACAGTTATGAATCAGAATGGCGGTAACGCAGTACCATTTAAAGTGATATTTATTCGTGGAACAGAATTTATTAGTGAAAATCCTTCACATGATTTCCCCCAGCGCATTGCGTATAGAAGAATCAAACAAAACATGTATGCCAGTATTGAAGGGAAGCGAAATGGGAAATATGGCAAGCAGAATTTTGACTTTACTGGTGAATAAGCAATGTTAATGTAAAATATCCTCCACATTTTTTCCGATGTTCGTGGCTATTTTTTGCATGGGTAGATCATTGTCATCTTTTCCAAACGGATCTTCGATTTCCTCTGCAATAATCTCCAAACTCGCTAAAACATAAAAGATAAAGATGACGACCGGAATAGTGAGATAACCTAAGCTCAACGCAAAGCCAAGTGGTAGTGTAATTACATAAAAGAAAATGAATTTCTTGATGAATGCACTATATGAATAAGGTATAGGTGTATTTTTTATCCGCTCACATGCTCCACAGATATCTAAAAAGGATTGTAATTCATTGTTCAAAAAAAGCAACTGATAATCAGAAATCGATTTGTCACGGTGTAATAAATGCACTTTATTCATCATCAGTGCAACGATTTGATTGGGGATATGTTTACTGCTGTCAAATCCTATAATTTCAGGATGAGGATCTGTATCCAATGCCAACCTTGTTTTTTCATTTTGAAGATGAATACAAAGCTCACTGGCAAAAAGAGGAATAATTTTTTTGAAAAAACTTCTGTTTTTTTCATCTTCTCTTGAAAGAATGCTGTTTAATTTGACTGCAAGATTTCGACTATTATTCACCAATGCCCCCCATAATTTTCTTCCTTCCCACCATCTGTCATAAGCGGTATTGGTTCTGAACACCAACAGCATAGAAATCGCAAATCCTAATAAGCTATGCATAGTGGTAATATTCTTTGCATAACTATTCTGTGTCAATTTTAAATAGTTCGATTCGAGGTATACAATACCCCAAGAGTACAAGCCAATAAACACGATTAGCGGAAAGAGTTGTCTAACTGTATCCGTACGATGAAAAGTAAATAAAAACCGAAGCCAGTCTTTTGGGTTGTAGCTAATCATAGGCTAAATGTACAAATACCCTAGAAATTAAGCAGTAATGCACCAAAATCATTGTTCGGCTGTTTTAAGTACATAACAAATCCTTAATATGGAAGCATTGAGCTAATGGATGAATTTCGTAGAAAATTCAGCTTTTGCATCAACAGCACGCATTGCTCAAACAATCATTCGGTAAAGACTTTTTATGGGGTGTAGCCATTTCAGCAGCACAAAATGAAGGTGCTTGGAATATAGATGGCCGAGGTCCATCTATTTGGGATCAGTTTGCAAAACGGCAGGGTAAGATCAAAGGCAATGGGAAACCCTCTGTTGCCTGTGATTTTTATTACCGATATAAAGATGATCTCATGTTAGTGAAAGCGATGGGTTTTAATTGTTTTAGGTTTTCTATTTCCTGGAGCCGTATGCTGCCCGAAGGAATAGGGAAAGTTAATAAGGAAGGGATTGCTTTTTATGATCGTGTGATCGATGAATGTTTACAACTTGGATTGGTACCCTTTGTAACATTATACCATTGGGATCTGCCTGCAGCACTGCAAAAAGACGGAGGCTGGGCAAGTCATCAGATGCTGAAATGGTTTACCAGATTTGTTCAAGTTTGTACAGAAGCTTTTGGTGATCGTGTAAAAAACTGGATTGTATTGAATGAACCCATGGGTTTTACCTCATTGGGTTATATGCTGGGTAAACATGCTCCGGGAAAGACAGGTCTCAGCCATTTCTTACCGGCAGTACACAATGCCGTTCTTTGTCAGGCTGAAGGTGGTAGAATCATCAGAGCCAATATTCCTCGTGCTAATATTGGTACTAGTTTTTCTTGTAGTGAAGTCATGCCTTTTACCCAAAAAGAAGAAGATGTAAAAGCTGCAAGAAGAGCAGATATCTTGTTGAATCGATTATTTATTGAACCATTATTGGGAAGAGGCTATCCTCAGGAACAAGGATTTGCCTTGTTGGATAAGTTGCACCTCCATAACAAAGCATGGAAGTATACAGAAAGGATGCAGTTTAATTTTGACTTTATTGGGATACAAAATTATTTCAGTACGACTGTAAAATACAATCCACTGATTCCTTTTGTACAAGCATCAGAGGTAAAAGCCGTTACTCGAAAAGTTTCCCATACTGCCATGGGTTGGGAGATTAACCCGGATAGTTTTTACAGAATGATCAAGCGTTTTTGGTTGTATGGAGGGGTCAAGCAAATCATCATTTCCGAAAGTGGTGCTGCATTTAAAGATCATATATCACAAGGTGTTATCAATGATGCTGATCGTGTTCAATATTTCCAGCAATATTTAAATGCTGCATTACGTGCGAAAAAAGAAGGGATCAATATCGGTGGTTATTTTGCTTGGACACTCACTGATAATTTTGAATGGGCTGAAGGTTATCAAGCACGTTTCGGATTGGTGCATGTAGATTTTGAAACACAACTTCGGACAATTAAACAGTCGGGATACTGGTTTAGAGATTTTCTGCATAATAAGATTTGAGTATTGAGTAGATATTGCCACTGAGAGCACAGGAGCTGCACTGAATATTTTTCTGTACTTTTCTGTGCCTTCTGTGGCAATAAAACACCACTCTCATCATGTTTCACTAAGTTTGGTACTATTAAAACCAAACACATGCGCTGCTTTATTGCTTTATTCTACTTTTTATTTTTCAGCTTTTTTAAAATTTCTGCACAAGAATTACGGTCTAATCAAAAGTCAAGAGTACATGCAGCTTCTGTTCAACTCAGGTATCCATTGGCAGATACTATTCGGGCAATCAGCTTTTATAATGAACTAACGGTTCCAAATGGATATGATCATCTACCCAGTTTTTATATGGCCAATGGATTTTCCAGAGGCTATTTTGGTATTCAAGTCAATAGCGAAAAAGAAAGGAGGGTCATTTTTTCTGTTTGGGATACCGGCAATGAAGCAGTTGATCGAAATAAAGTAGCGGAAGAAGAAAAAGTAAAGTTGCTGGCAAAGGGTGATGGTGTTGTAACCAATGATTTTGGTAATGAAGGTACCGGTGGACATAGTCACTGGGGGTATGATTGGAAAGCAGGGCAAACCTATCAATTTTTGTTAACTGCTTTACCGGATAGTGCCTCACAAACTACTATCTATACCGGTTACTTTTTTGTTCCTGAACTGCAACGATGGAAATTGATCGCTGCTTTTCGTGCACCAAAAGATGGAAAACGTTTGCAGAATTTATATTCGTCCAATGAAAACTTTGTAGGAAGTATCGGGCATTTACAACGTAAGGCTTTATTTGGCAACCAATGGGTGCAACAACAGAATGGCAGATGGGTAGCACTCACCGAGGCAGTATTTACGACTGATGCGACCGGTAGAGCCGGAGATCGTTTTGATATAGGTGCAGGTGTAACCAATGAACAGTTTTATTTATGGAATGGAGGTATTACAAAACAGGAAGCAAAATCCGATGTTCATTTGAAAAGAACCCATACATCCAAAGCGCCCATTATTGATTACACTAAGGATGCAGATAGTTTAGCGCAGGCAAAAAAAGATATGCAAGAAATCACCATGGCTGTTAAGACAGGTAAGATGGATACAACTGGAAGTATTGAATCGGTTTATTATTATATTATGCAACAGGGTACCGGTGATTTTGTAGCCGTCACAGATACGGTTACTGTTCATTACAAGGGTTCTTTGTTAACAGATGGTTCCATCTTCGATCAGACGAAAGATAATCCTGCCACTTTTCCGTTAAGAAGATTGATTAAAGGTTGGCAACTCGCGCTACCTAAATGTAGGGTGGGTGGTAAAGTAAGGGTCATCATTCCTTCAGCCCAAGCTTATGGTATTAGAACGAGGAGCAAAGATATTCCACCGAATAAAGTATTGGTTTTTGATATTGAAGTGGTGGCTACGAAAAGGCAGCAGTAATTGAATAAAATAGATATGTCGAGTGACTAAGTGATAAAGCTGCTTGTAATTGACATTTTATGCAGGTTTTTAGCCTAGCTCTTGCAAAAGGCTTTATTTCTGTTTAATTTAATGTCATCTAGTTTCTATAACGCTAAACTCTGTCTATGAAAGCGGCTCGCCAATTAACCATTGCCATGCTTGTACTGGCTGTAACAGCAGCTTTGTTTGTGGGATATCATCTGATTACTGATCCTACCGGAAGTACACTCAGCATACCTGTTTATTTTCTCAATGGAACCATGTTTAAAGATTTCTCTACTCCCGGATGGATCATTTTATTATCTATCGGTGTATTAGGTATCATCACCATCTTCACCGTTGTAAAAAGAATCAGGCACTTTCATACGGTGGTAGTGTTGCAAGGAGCTATTATTTGTGTTTTGGTGATTGCTCAAATGATCATCATCGGAGAAGAGTATATCTTGCAATATCTTTTTCTGATGTTAGGTATGGCTATTGCCATTGTGGGTGGGTTGTTAAGTCAGATAGATAAGAAAAAGGCACAAGAATAAAGAAGCAGGGTACAAGAAAGCTACAAGTTACAAGCTGCAAGCCACAAGTGTAAGTGAATTGCGTGGTTCTTGTATCTTGATCTTTGATTTTCTTTATTTCATATTTCTTATTTCATGTTTCTCTGTTTCGTCCCTCATCGCTAAGTACACACCATTCGTCCAGCCAAATCCATCTTGATTGGGATATTCACCGCCACCGGCTTTTACATATATATCTTGTACGTTATACTTCTCCATCATTTTCCCGGTCTGTTGGTAAGTGGTTTCATTTAAGCGCATCCATCTCTTTTTTATTTCATCTGCGAGTTCCTGATGCTGGTAATTACTCAATCCTTTATAAGCAACCCATTGTAGTGGGGCCCAGCCATTGGGTGCATCCCATTGCTGACCGGTTTGAAGGGTGGTTGTCAATACTCCCCCTTCTGAAAGCAGTTGTTCTTTGATCATCACTGCCACTGCGGCGGCTTGTTCATCATCAGCAACAGCTAGGAACAATGGAAAGCATCCAGCCATGGTAATGCGATCGGTATTTTTTTGCTGTTGAGTGTGGTAGTCAAAATAAAATCCCTTTGTCTCATTCCAACAGTATTCTTGAATGGCGGTGTGACGGTTCTCTATTTTCTTTGTGAAAACCTGTACAGCATCATGATTTTTATTTTGCTGATAACAGGCTAGTAAAGTTTTCTCCAGATGTAACAAAAGACAATTTAAATCAACAGGAATAATATCAGTTGTCTGTATCGTATGCATCTCTTGTGCATCTGCAAACCATCGGCTACTGAAATCCCAACCCGATTCAGCAGCTGCACGAATATTCCTATAAACTTCCTCTGGCTCTTTGTTGGAGATTTTTGCTATATGATGATCTTCTATGTATGCTTCGGGTCTGGGTGAGGGATTATCATCCCAATACCTGTTTAATACTGAACCATCAGGCATCAGTACCACCCTTCGATAAGTGGGTAATTCAGGTGAAAGTTGGTCTACACCATCCATCCAGAAATTGTATTCTTTTTCAAGTGCAGGTAAATATGCCTCAAGTATCTTGTCGCCTTTGGCTGCGTGTAGAATACCAACCATCATACTAAAAAATGGTGGCTGAGATCGGCTGATATAATAAGTTCTGTTACCATTGGGGATATGTCCAATGGTTTGAATCAGAAAAGCAAAATTTTTCACCATGTTTTCTATTAAATCCAGTCTGCCACTCTTTTGTAAACCTAACATGGTAAAATAACTATCCCAATAATAGATTTCCCGGAATCTTCCTCCCGGAACAATGTATGGATAGGGTAGAGGTATCAATGTACCCCCTGTTTCATCGGGGTTTCTTTGTAAGACATTCCACAATTCATTCAGGTGAGTATCCATAGATTTATTATCAGATGAATACTCCTCTTGTTGTGCTTGTGGTAATATGAAATTTTCTTGTATAAACTTTAATAAACTAAATGAAGTTTGCTTACTATCAGTAGCATACCGTTCTAGAATATTTGTCACACTTGATTTTGGTAAAGCATCTACAAAATATTTTGAATCAGTAAAAATACCAGACTGCTGCACATCTTCATATAATGGCGATAAGGATTCAATATGTAAGTAACTATTAGGCTTCATCAGTTAGATTGTATACTATTTTTTTCTTTTCGTTGTAGTCTATTAAACAAGAATAGACATACAATTAATATGGCCATGGGAATTAAGGAAAAATAAAATGCTTGTTTACCGTCATAATGTTCAAATATATTTCCTGTAATGATAGATCCGGTTGTACCACCTAATGCGGAAAAAATGATGATCAATCCAGACATGAGTCCATGTTGTTTTGTAGGTAGCGTACTGAGTATAACAGAATTTACTGCAGGATAAATTGGAGCCAATAATAACCCGATCATAGGAAATACAAATGCAGCAATAGGAGCGGTAGCCCAACCGGTAATGGGTTGTCCGGTAGTTTTTTCAGCCAAAGGAATGGCCACTAATACCAATGCTGCAGCTAATAACAAACAGGAGATCAATATGATCAGCCAGTTCAGTTTTTTCAATACTAACCCGGCAAAGAAGCGCCCCAATGCAGTAGAACCCGCGAGTATACTCGCCATCTGAATACTCAATGCTGCAGGTAGCAGTAATACTTTGTTATTAAAAGTCGGTAACCAACTCATGATACTTTGTTCGATCAGTACATAAAAAAATGCACAGAGTACAAATACCAATACGATAGGCTTCACCATTAATTTGAACATTTCTTTAAACTCACTCAACATAGACTTTTGCTCTTTCGATTGGATGGATGATTCATCTAATGAGGCAGAGAGCAGTAGTAAAAAAGCAGCCAATGAAATACCGCCTAGCAGATAATATACATTCAACCATTGAGTAGATTGAGGGTTTGCATCATCTACAAAATAACTGAAAATAAAATAGCCTGTGAGAATACCGATCATGAAAAAAGACTCAATAAAGTTCATCAAGCTAATATGCTCTTTTTCATTTTTTGTTACTAACCCGATTGTACTGTACACAGACATTTTAATCAGCGCAAATGAGGACCCCACTGCTGCAAACAATAATTTGGTGGTTAGGAAACTGGCTGTGAAAGGCATGATGAAACAAATAACACTAATGAATCCTAATGCAATCAGCATGGCATTTTTATATCCGATTCGGACAATATAAGAGGAGATTAGAAAAGATACCGCCGCAATGCTTAAATCCTTAAAAGCTTCGAGTGTGGAAGCTGCACTTTCTGAAACACCAAAGTTTTGCTGTACTTGAAGAATAACAGTGCCTACGCTATTGAGCAGTATGGCAAATACAAAATAGTTAAGAAATAAAGATGTTTTTATTTTCCAGTTTTGCATATAGAGGGATTAAAATTATTCTTGAATGGGTATTAGCTTCAAGCAAACAGGACTCGGCACTTCTGTTTGTCGGATCAATTGTTGTAGTAGCCCTGTTTCTTTGTTGATACGATATGTAACAATATTGTTGGTTCGCTGATTGGCTACTAATAAAAAGTTGCCACCCGGTTCTATAATAAAGTTTCTAGGACCTGCTCCGGGAATAGGTTGGTAACCAACAGTAATAAGCTTTCCCGTGTTTTGATCAATGGAAAAAATGGCAAGATTATTTTCTTCGCCTCGATTAGACGCGTACAAAAATTTGCCATCAGGCGATACATGAATATCAGCACTGCCCGCTTGTCCGGAGAAATCTTTGGGATGTGTTGCTATTTGCTGAATCCCTGTTAAATAACCGTTGGTATAACGATAAGCTTTGATAGTACCCGTTAACTCTTCCAACAGATACACAAATTTTTGGTTGGGATGAAAATCAAGATGACGAGGGCCGCTTCCGGGAGCAGAAGCAGCGAAAGGCATGGCCGCTGGCTTTAATGGTTGTTTGTTATTGGGATTAAATAGATACATCATCAGTTTGTCAGTTCCCAAATCCGGTACCAAAAGATATTTCTCATCCGGAGAAAAAAAAGTTCCATGAACATGCGGCTTATCTTGTCTGCTTTTATTGATACTACTACCTGTATGTTGAATCTTTTGTACATAATGTTTGAGACTACCATCGCTGGCAACGGCAAATACACTGATGTTTCCTCCGGTATAATTTCCGGTGATGACCCATTTCCCTGTTTTATCTACTGTTACATAACAAGGATGGTCGCCGCCTGTTGGCTGACTGTTTATGTAATATAATTGTCCGGTAGCCGCGTCAAACTCATATGCACTGACATAACCGGGTTGTTCACCTCCTGTCTCATTGACTGTATAAATTTTTTGTTTATCAGGTGATACTGCCAGAAATGAGGGATTGGTAGCACTATCGGTACTGCTAACCCATTGAATTTCTCCATTTTGGGAGTTAAACCTGAATACATACACGCCTTTACTCTTACCCGTAGTATATGTACCTACCAGCAAGTAATGATCTTGGGCAAAAAGTGACAAACAATAAAAACACATGAAGAACAATAGAGAAGCTCTCATGATGGTTTGGATTTTCCGTAAGATAAACATTGCATCGCATTCTTTGTAACCGTACAGTAATAATATCTATTTGAAATGACTTTTTACGATTTCGGGAGTCTCTGATGATTAACATAGTTATTTAGTAGACTAATTGTATTTTTGCAAGGCAAATCAGCAATATGAAATATATATACTTGGGTCTAATCATTTTTATGATGAGCTATGGAGTAAAACAAAATGAAAATTTACAAGCGGGGGAGTGGCAGGCTAAACTATTTCGTGAAGATGGAAATCATATTATTTTCAACTTTGAGGTGATCAATTCCGGTGATAGCCTTCACTGGATCATTAAAAATGGCGAAGAGCAGATTCAAGTAGATGATATTACTATAAAAGGAGACTCCATATTAGTGGCCATGCCGGTATTTGAATCCTATTTTAAATTGGTCAAAAAAGGAAATAACCAACTCTCGGGTATTTGGACCAAGGCAGCCACAGCAGGTTTTATTGACATGCCATTTGAAGCACTTGCCGGAACCGCTACAAGATTTGAAACCAATGATCAACCAATTGCCAATATCTCAGGAAAATGGGAAGTGACTTTTTTTAGGGCAGACGGTTCCCCCAGACCTGCCATTGCAGAATTTGTACAACAAGGTAAAACCCTTTCAGGAACCTTTATTACTCCTACGGGCGATTATAGATACTTATATGGTATCGTAGATGGTGATCGTGTAAAGCTCTCAACATTTGATGGGAGTCATGCCTATTATTTCAACGCAACTATTAATAGCGATACATCTATTACAAATGGTCATTATTATTCAGGAGCTACCAGTATAGAGCCATGGAAAGCTGTAAAAAATGACAAGGCAACATTGCCTGATGTTGCGGCTATGTTTTTAAAAGAGGGAGAAGAGCGACTAGATTTTATTTTTCCTGATTTGAATGGGAATACCGTTTCAATTAATGATAACCGATTTAAGAATAAAGTAGTCATTGTTCAAATCATGGGATCCTGGTGCCCGAATTGTATGGATGAGACAGCATTTCTTAGTGAATATTATCGAAAGAATAAAGAACGAGGTGTAGAGGTAGTAGCGTTAGCGTATGAATATTATGAAGATCCTGTTTTAGCAGGTAATAGCGTAAGAAAATTTCAAAAGCGATTTAATGTTCAGTATCCGATGTTACTCACGGGTGTGACTGTATCTGATACTTTGAGAACGGAAAAAACATTACCACAGCTAACCAAGATCAAGTCTTTTCCTTCCACTATTTTTATTGATAAACAAGGTAAGGTTGCTAAAATACATGCCGGATTTGAAGGTCCGGGAACAGGATCTAGATATGAGTTGTTGAAGAAAGAATTTGAAGCAACAATTGACAAATTACTCAAAAAATAAATAGTACTGAAAAATTATTTGAAACTTTTTGAAAGCTGTAGTTTAAGTCAGATAAGATTAATGATTCTAAATCAGTCCACGCGGACGGGTCTCATTGGGGTCAGAGGCCAATGCAGCCCGGAAGCGGGGACGGGGCCATTTGGCCCTGGAGTAATAAGTGCTCATAGTATTTTAGGGATAAATTTTATAGTATGATATCCTATAGTTACAAAAAGAGCCATCCTCAAAAATTCAGGATGGCTCTTTTTGTAACTATAGTGAAACTTATTTCGCTCCTTTCACATATTTATCTAACCATTGTTGTTGCTCCCATAAAGTGTGCAACACATTCTCCTTTCCACGATAGCCATGTGCTTCATAAGGTAAGAATACAAAGCGTACCGTACCGCCATGTCCTTTAATAGCTGCGTATAATCGTTCACTATTAATTGGGTAGGTTCCTGTGTTATCATCACTATCACCATGAATCAATAAGATCGGTGTTTTGATCTTATCAGCATAGCTGAATGGACTCATTTCATAATACAACTGAGGAGCCTGCCAGTAAGTACGGTCTTCATTCTGGAAGCCAAAAGGAGTTAAGGTTCTGTTATACGCACCACTTCTGGCAACACCTGCTTTGAACAAGTTGGTATGTGCTAATAAGTTAGCAGTCATAAAAGCACCATAGCTATGTCCACCTACACCCACACGATTTTTATCGGCAACACCCAATCCAGATAAATGATTAATCGCTGCTTCTGCATTCATCTTTAACTGAGCAACAAAATTATCATTCGGTTTTTTATCCGCAGAAGCTGCTACGATGGGCATTTCAGCATTGTCTAATACTGCATAACCTTGAGTTACATAATAAATAGGAGAGCCCCAGCTTAAAGTAGTAAAACGATATTGGCTACCTCTGATTTGAGCAGCATCAGCAGCGCTGTTGAACTCACGCGGATAAGCCCAAATAATCAATGGCAATGGACCGTCTTTCTCTTTATTATAGCCCTTTGGTAAATATAGTTCACCGGTAAGGTCTACGCCATCTGCTCTTTTGTACTTTACTTTTTCCTTGGTTACACCTTCCAGTTGTGGATACGGGTTGGCGAACTTCGTAATGGCTCTGTCGGCAATGCGTAGAACCAAATTTTTAATATAGTAGTTGGGTACTTCTGTTTGTGATTCACGACGTGTTAATAAAACCAGTTTATCGGCATCAATCACTTCATTCACGGTTTCATAAACACCTTCGGCACAACGCCATATGATCTCGTTTTTCTTGGTAGACAAATCAAATTTAGCAAGGAAAGGAAGATCACCTTTTGGAGAAGAACCGGTGGTATTGTTCATCAAAATTTTAGTACCATTATCGGTGGTTTGAATTACCGATCTACCGAATTTATTCTTGGTTAATACAGGTGATCCCGGATTATTATAAGCATCGGTCTGATTTCTTTCAATCAATAATTCCAAAGCCCCTGTTGTGCTATTGTATCGGCTAACACGAATAGTTTGTTTTGATCTCAATACCTCCTGCACCAATGCTAGCGTAGCATCACCCCAAGTCGTACCGGCATAACGTGTTTTGGTTTTAAACAATTCTTTGGCTTCACCTGTGAAAGGTGTACTCAATGCATAAACAGCATCATGATACTCCACTTGTTTTTTGATCAATCCACTATCCAGCGGCATAGCCCAAGTAATGGTAGCAGCCTCATCATCTCTCCAATCAAATCCACGCGGAACATTTTGTGTATTATCATAGCCCGACGGTGTTCCTTCAGAAGAAGGTAATTCAGCTAATACTTTAACCACTTTTCCTGTGAGATCTTGGATAGTAATGGTAGAAGGGAATCCATTGGCCGTAACCAAATAAGAGAATGGTTTACGAATGGTTCTTACCATCATATATTTTTTATCCGGAGATAAGCTGAATGTTGAAACAATACCTGATTTACCCAGATTGGTTTCTATTCCGTTTTTATTTTGTATCAGTTGACCATTCGCATAAAATTCAAAAAGTTGTTCATCAAAAGGCGATTTGATCAAATCCTGATAAGTAGGACTTGGTGCTGCTTTACCTAAATTCTGTTGGACGGTAGGTCCTTTAGGAGTGATAGGACGCTTTGGAGCATTGGATGCAGATTGTGTAGCTGCTTTATAAATAATAGTATTATCATCTACCCAAGTATAAGAGGTTCCCAAAACCGTATTCAATGCTTGTTTATTGATTTTAGTCGCTTTTTTGCTGGCTACATCAATCACATAGAGGTCTACCCTAGAACCTGTAGTATTAGTAAATGCAATTTTGGTTTCAGAAGGACTCCAACTCACATTGCCCGCTAATAAATTGGCAGGTAAACCGGTAACCTGTGTACTTACACCTGTTTTGATATTCTGTAGGGAAAAATTATTGATAAAATTTTGTCTGCTAGGAGCAAAATTGTTGGGATTGATTCTTAATCCGGCAACACGTATCTCCGGTTGTCCGAGTTCTTCTACGGTTGGATAACTGTTCCGCTCACTAAGCAATATCCATTCTGCTTTACCATCAATACTTACAGAAGGAGTTGGTTTTGCCAGTAACAGTTCCATCACTTCTTTGGCAGGTGTGCGATAGCTGTTATCATCCTGTGCATATAATGCTGTAAAAGATGCACCTGTGATAAGAAAACTAAAGAACAATTTTCTCATAATAATTGGTTTTATCGGTGTTGGTTTTGAAAATTTGTCATTATTGATAAACACGTACATAGTCGATCCACATTTTCTGTGGAAATACTTTTTCATCTACCCCTTTTTGTCCGCCCCATGATCCCCCTACAGCAATATTCAAGAGTAAATGGAAGGGTTTGTCAAATGGCCATGCATCATTTCCTGTATGTTCATTTTTGAAAGTGAAGTAAGGCTTGTTATCTACGAGTACAGTGATGTTTTCTTCATTCCATTCTAAAGCATATACATGGAATTTCTCACTGCAATCGGGAACACTCACAGTAGCAGTCATCTGGGTACCGATGCTGTGAAAATATTTCTTTGTATGTGTGGAAGCATGAATCGTTCCTTGGTTATAACCAACATGTTCCATAATATCGATCTCTCCATCATCAGGCCAGGTAATTTTTGGCGTGGTACCTAACATCCATATTGCAGGCCAGGTACCTACTCCTTTGGGTAATTTGGCACGTACTTCTATACGTACATATTTCCAATCGGCTTTTCCTTTGGTAACAAGTCGGGCAGAAGTATAATCGTTCTCACCCATTTTTTCTTTGTGGGCTTCTATAACCAACATGCCTTTTTCAACCCTTGCATTCTTCAGCTGTTGGGAGGTATAGTATTGCAATTCATTATTTCCCCATCCATGTCCACCAACATCATAGCTCCATTTGGTAGAATCGGGCAGGCCATTTTTATTGAATTCATCGCTCCAAATCAACTTTCTTTTCTGGGAAATAGCTGTCAAGCAGGTCAATGACAGAACGGCAAATAACATTGTTTTTAACATAGGCTGCAATTTGGGACTTGTAAGTTAGGTATTACGGGGCAGGAATACCGGTCAAATGGATGATCGGGTGAAAAAAATTTGCAGGGGAATGAAGATGCCTGTACTTTTGCATCTCATGAAACAATTCGCACATATCCACCACCATCATTACTTACCCATTGGGTAGGCTGTTGGTGTTTTGTGCCAAACATAAAACATTGAAAGGCTTACCAAGAGGTAAGCCTTTTTTATTTTAACAGAATACTATGAAACTAAAGCTCGCAATTCAAAAAAGTGGTCGTTTACACGATGATTCCATTCGTTTGTTGAAGGAATGTGGTATCGATATCAGTAATGGTGTAAACAAACTCAAAGCTGAAGCCACCAACTTTCCCATTGAAGTATATTTTTTGAGAGATGATGATATCCCGCAATATGTGGAAGATGCTGTAGCTGATATTGGGTTTGTTGGTGAGAATGTGGTGTATGAAAAAAGAAAAAAAGTAACTGTTGTTGAGAAATTGGGTTTTGGTAAATGCCGCTTGAGCATGGCAGTACGTAGGGGCGAAGAATATACGGATGCCTCTTTTCTCAATGGTAAAAAGATCGCCACCAGTTACCCAGTGATTGTAGAAAACTTTCTGAAGGAGAAAAATGTTATTGCCGAAATACATGAAATCAGTGGTAGTGTTGAAATTGCACCCGGTATTGGCTTGGCAGATGCTATTTGTGATTTGGTGAGCAGCGGCTCTACGCTTTTCATGAATGGATTGAAAGAAGCTGAAACCATTTTACAATCGCAGGCAGTATTGATCCGTAACAATGGATTAGAGGATGCCAAAACACAATTGTTGAATCGTTTGTTATTCCGCATTCAATCAGTAAAAAAAGCAAAAAACAATAAATACATTTTGTTGAATGCACCGAATGATAAACTTGCTGAAATCATCGCTTTACTACCCGGTATGAAGAGTCCAACCGTATTGCCATTGGCTGATCCGGGATGGAGTAGTGTTCATAGTGTACTCAATGAAAATGAGTTCTGGGATATCATTGAGCAATTGAAAGCAGCAGGTGCCCAGGGAATATTAGTAGTGCCGATTGAAAAAATGATTGTATAGCTAAAAGAGAAGTATGAAAAGAATTGAATTGCCAGAAAGAAGTACATGGGGTCATATTCTTCAACGGCCTGTTATTGACACGGCTACATTGGAGCAGCAAGTTAAAGGAGTGTTGGATGTCGTAAAACAGGATAGTGATAAAGCAGTATTGCAATTCACCCGCCAATTTGACGGTGTTCAATTATCATCACTTGTAGTAACGGATGAAGAAATTGCATCAGCTATACAACAAGTACCCGATGATCTGAAAAGAGCGATTAAACAAGCAGCCAACAATATTCGTGTTTTTCATGAGAAGCAAAAAGCTGCTATTGAAGTGGTGGAAACCATGAAAGGTGTTCGCTGCTGGAGAAAGTCGGTAGGAATAGATAAAGTGGGATTATATATTCCCGGTGGTACCGCACCGTTGTTTTCTACCATATTGATGCTCGCCATTCCTGCCCAAATTGCAGGATGTAAGGAAGTAATTCTTTGTTCACCACCGGATAAGGAAGGCAAATTAAATCCTGCTATTTTATATGCGGCTAGTTTAACAGGGGTTCATAAGATTTTTAAAGTGGGTGGTGTTCAAGCTATAGCTGCGATGGCTTATGGTACTGAAACGGTTCCGAGCGTGTATAAAATATTTGGTCCGGGTAATCAATATGTAACCTGCGCCAAACAATTGGTACAACAGGAAGGAACCGCCATTGATATGCCTGCCGGACCTAGTGAAGTTTGTGTACTTGCGGATGCGAGTGCGAATCCCTCTTTTGTTGCGGCAGATTTGTTGAGTCAGGCTGAGCATGGTGCAGATAGTCAGGTATTATTGGTATCAACAGATAACCAGTTGATTGATGCGGTCATACAAGAGCTGTCAGTACAATTGAAACAGTTATCACGAAAAGAGATGGCGGCTAAAGCGTTGGAAAACAGCAAAGCTATTTTTGTCAAGAATATGGATGACGCAATTGATCTGGTCAATGAATATGCTGCTGAACACTTGATCATAGCTTGCGAGCAAGATGAATGGATCGCTGAAAAAATTACCAATGCAGGTTCTGTGTTCTTAGGTAATTATTCCCCGGAAAGTGTTGGCGACTATGCCAGCGGAACCAATCATACCTTACCAACCAATGGTTTTGCAAGAGCATATAGTGGTGTGAGCTTGGATTCTTTTGTCAAGAAGATCACTTACCAGCGACTTACGAAAGAGGGATTAACAGCTATTGCACCTACTGTAACAGCCATGGCTGCTGCAGAAGGATTGGATGCACATAAAAAAGCAGTAACGATACGTTTATAAATTTAACATCATTTATAATTCAGCAATATGTTTAACCTGGATCAACTCACCAGAGAAAATATTAAAAAGTTAACGCCTTATTCATCAGCACGTGATGAATTTAGTGGTGAAGCGAAAGTATTTTTAGATGCTAATGAAAATAGTTTGGGATCACCATTGCTGAAATGGTATAACCGATATCCGGATCCACATCAGCAACTCATTAAACAAAAGCTGAGCACAATCAAAGGAATACTGCCTGAACATATTTTTCTAGGGAATGGTAGCGATGAATGTATTGATATTTTATTTCGATGCTTTTGTGAACCGGGAAAAGATAATGTGATTATTTGTCCACCTACATACGGTATGTATGAAGTGAGTGCACATATTAACGATGTTGACATTCGTAAGGCACCATTGCTACCGGATTTTCAATTGGATCTGGTTCATTTAGAAAATTTGATCGATGCAAACACTAAGCTCATTTGGCTCTGTTCACCCAATAATCCAACTGGTAATTCTTTGAATCGTACCGATATTGAAATGGTCTTGAATAACTTTAATGGAATTGTGGTGATTGATGAGGCCTATATCAACTTCGCTAGACAAAAATCGTTTGTACAGGAATTAAAAGAATACCCCAATCTGGTTGTCTTACAAACGCTTAGTAAGGCCTGGGGATTAGCGGGATTGCGGCTTGGAATGACTTTTGCATCTAAAGCAATTATTGAAGTCATGAATAAGGTAAAGCCGCCTTACAATATTAACCAAGCTACACAAGAACTTGTATTAAAAGCACTAGAGGAAGTAGGGCAGGTGAATGATATGATCAAGTTATTGGTAGATATGCGTGAGGCATTGGTAGAAGTTTTTTCCTCTATGCCAACTGTAGAAACCGTATATCCTTCTGATGCCAATTTTATATTGGTAAAAATTGCAGATGCAAGAAAAGTGTACGAGTTCCTATTGACGAAGGGTATTGTATTGCGCGATAGAAGCAATGTACAATTATGTGACAACTGTTTACGGATTACAGTCGGCACTGAACAAGAAAATACCCAATTGGTAGATGCCATGCAGGAATGGTATGTTTCGCAAACAAACTAATCAACTCTATGTTTTCATTTGTAAATTCATCTCAAATTCAGCATCATATGAAAAAAATGTTTCTCATTTTCTTACTTACTTCCTTATCATTTGTATCAAATGCGAATGATTCTACAAAAGTTAATATTACTAATCAGGCAGTAGCTGATGCAGATAATGCAGGACTTACATTGCCTTCAGGATTTGGTGCTTTGATTGCTGCGGATAATTTGGGTAGAGCCAGACATATTGTAGCGACCAAGCAAGGTGGAATTTATGTCAAGTTGGAACGATTGGTAGGAGGCAAAGGAATTGTTTATCTCACAGATGCAAATAAGGATGGTAAAATGGAAATCGAAACAAGTTTTGGCAACTATATTGGAACCGGCATCGCCATAAAAGACAATTATTTGTATGCATCTTCGAATGAAGATGTCTTTCGATATCAATTAGATGAAAATGGGAAAGTTACTAACCCTAATAACCCTCAAAGAATTGTAAAAGGTCTATGGGATAAACGTCAACATGCATCCAAATCCATTGCTTTGGATAATGCCGGTAATATTTATGTGAATATCGGAGCACCTTCTAATTCTTGCCAAGAAGTAGATCGTACCAAAGGTTCGAAAGGAATGTATCCTTGTCCCATTCTGGATTCAGCCGGAGGCATTTGGCAGTTTAAAATTGATCAGACAGATCAAGGATACCACAATGGTGTGCGGTATGCAACGGGATTGAGAAATGTTGTAGGACTTGATTGGAATCAACAACAAAACAAGCTGTATGTGACCATGCATGGAAGAGATATGTTGTACACTTTGTATCCCGACATGTTCGATACTACTGTAAGCGCAGAACTTCCTTCTGAAACCATGTATGCGATTAATAAAGGCGATGATGCAGGGTGGCCCTATGTGTATTATGATCATTTTCAAAAAAAGAAAGTATTGTCGCCTGAATATGGTGGTGATGGAAAGAAAGCAGGAGGAGAAAAAGCTATTGACCCAATTGTAGCTTTCCCTGCTCATATGGCTCCAAATGCACTGTTGTTTTATACCGGAAATCAATTCCCGGCAAAATACAAGAATGGGGCTTTTGTTGCATTTCATGGATCATGGAACCGTTCACCCTTGCCACAGGAAGGATATTATGTAGTGTTTATTCCTTTTGAGAATGGCAAACCTTCCGGACAATGGGAAGTATTTGCAAATGGATTTTCCGGTACAGAAATGGTTAAAAATCCACGTGATGCCAAACACAGACCTTGCGGATTGACAGAAGGTCCTGATGGATCGCTCTATATATCTGATGATGTTAAAGGAACCATTTACAGAATTGTATATAACGCCAAATAATCAATCATATGAAATATGTGTATTGCTTGAGTTTGATTCTCGTATTAAGTTCAGCACTTGTAAGTAGGTCGGCTACAAATACAGTTCAGCCTGCAATCAAAGCCTCTATGGATCGGGGTAAAATCATTTATCTGCAACGCTGTATGGCTTGTCATCAAGCAGATGGAAGTGGGGTTCCGCGACTCAATCCGCCATTGGATGGGGCATCTACTGTGAAAGGAAATGATAAATTAAAATTGGTGCGTATCATTATCAAGGGTATGACGGATCGAGTTGAGATTGATGGAGAGTATTATGATAATAATATGTCTGCCAATCCTGATTTGACAGATACACAAATTGCTGATGTATTAAATTATATCAGGAATAGTTGGGGTAACAAAGCTTCTCTTGTAACGGCAGTAGAAGTAAAAGCGGCCAGAACAAAAATTAAATAAACAATGAGACCGGTATTATTTATTGACCGAGATGGTGTGGTACTGCAAGAACCACCGATTGATTTTCAAATTGATAGTATTGATAAAACTTCTTTTGTAAAGGGGAGTATCAGTGCGTTGTCACAGATTGCTGCATCATTTGATTATTACAAAGTGATGGTGACCAATCAGGATGGATTGGGTACGGATAGTTATCCGGAAGCAACTTTTTTTCCTTATCACAATCTCATGTTACGGACATTGGAAGGAGAAGGGTTTGTTTTTGATGAGATGATCATTGATAGAACTTTCGCCGCTGAAAATCAACCCACACGTAAACCGGGTACTGCTTTACTACAACATTTTTTCAATACAGATCAATTTGACTTAACCAGATCTTTTGTGATTGGTGATCGTTGGAGCGATATTCAGCTGGCTAAAAATCTAGGCTGTAAAGCCATTTATCTGAAATCACCCTTGCATGAATTAACACCCGAGCAAGAGCAAACATTAAGACCTGTGATTGCATTGGAAACAGATAGCTGGCAGGAGATTTATACTTTTCTGAAATTGGGAATACGTGTTGTGCATCATGAACGCAATACCAATGAAACAAAGATCAATATCGCATTGAATCTGGATGGATCAGGACGTGCTGATATCCATACCGGTCTTGGTTTTTTTGATCACATGCTGGATCAGATTGCTAGACATGGAAAGATTGATTTGACCATTCATACAAGCGGAGATTTACATATAGATGATCATCATACCATTGAAGATACCGGTATAGCGTTGGGCGAGGCTTTTGCAAAAGCGTTGATTGATAAGCGCGGTATGGAGCGGTATGGATTTGCGATACCAATGGATGAGGCAGAAGCTAAAGTGTTGATTGATTTTGGAGGAAGAAACTGGATTGTTTGGGATGCTGAGTTTAAAAGAGAAAAAGTAGGAGAAATGCCAACTGAAATGTTTTTTCATTTCTTCAAATCTTTTAGTGATGCAGCTAAGTGTAATCTGAATATTTCTTGCTCAGGTGATAATGAGCATCATAAGATTGAAGCTATTTTCAAAGCATTTGCTAAAGCCATTCGTATGGCTGTGAAGCGGGATCCATTCTCGAATCATTTGCCTTCGACGAAAGGGGTTTTATAATTTATTGCCACTGAGGGCACAGAAATACACAGAACGATTCAGTGCTTCTCTGTTTCCTCAGTGGCAATCTATTTCCCCTTCCCGGAAAGAATAATCCTCAAAGTATGTATCATGATTTTAAAATCAAGTAAGAGGGAAGCATTCTCAATATAAATCAGATCATACTTCATTCTTTCAATCATTTCTTCAACTGAAGAAGCATAACCAAACTGTACCATTCCCCAGGAAGTGAGTCCGGGTTTCATTTGTAACAAATACCGATAATAAGGGGTTTTAATATTGATCTGATCGATGTAAACTTTACGCTCAGGTCGGGGTCCAATCAAACTCATGTCGCCTTTCAGAATATTCCAGAACTGAGGTAATTCATCGAGTCTCCATTTCCGCATAAACTTTCCCCATTTTGTAATACGAGGATCATTATCACTGGATAACATCGGACCTTGTTTTTCTGCGTCGGCTACCATACTCCGGAATTTATAAATCAAGAATGGCTTTCCTTTATATCCGATCCTTTGCTGTGTATAAAAGACATCACCTTCTGAAGATACTGCTATTCGTATAGCAATAAATACATACAGAGGTGATAATAAAATCAATACTATTAACGAAATCAGAATATCTATTAATCGTTTTACATTTTGTTGCCAGGGGCTTAATGGGTTGGTTCGAATATCAATCAGCGAAGCGGTAAAAACATTGTTGGTTTTAACAGACCCGGAAAGAATGTCTAAAGTATCTGCTACTAATTTGATATCAGTTTCACTATCTGATAATCGATAGAGTATATCGTCAATAGCAGTCTGTTCATTTTTATCAAGTGCCAATATCACTTTATCGATCTGTTTTTCTGTAATCAATACTTGAAGATTTGCGATCGTGCCCAAATTCGGTAACCATTTACTGAGCCCATTTCCTTTGTCAGCACCCGTGGTAATATAACCTGTGACATGGATACCTAAGTACCTGAAATTTTTTTGTATCTCTCGATAGGCTTGAACTGCGTATTGGTTGTTACCAATGATGAGTGTATTAAAGATGATTTTACCTTTTAGAATCGCTCTTTTAACTGTATGAAGAATGAGGAGCCTACCTGTGAATAATAAAAGAAAGCTAATTGTAAAATAAGAGAGGAAATAAGCAAAGAAATCTGTTGTGTCTACAGCAGTGATGGTGCATATAATAAAAGTCCCCAATAGCACATGAATGAACGTGGCTGTCATTTCATTCAGTCTAGATTTTTCATACAATGATTGTTGATAGCTCCCTACGAATGCAAAAAACAGCAACCAGAAAAATGGGGTAATAATTGTTGTATATGACCCATGATTTTGTGTTTCAAAAGAAGTAATCAAAATTTCTTTTGAAACAGCAATGCTAAAAATATAGGTACTCAAAGCTGCAAACAAGTAGTCGGAGAGGATATACCACCAAGCTATTTTGTTATTGCGCCTGTACATGTTCTAAACCAGGATACTGGTATTATTAATTTTATCCAGTATTTGATGTGCTACTTCCATAGCAAGGAAGCCATCAATTTCGCTCACAACAGTAGGCTTATTGTTCAATATTGCATCTGTGAAGGACTCTAACTCCAGTTTGATGGCGTTGGCTTGAGGTACGATTGGACTGGCTATAGCAATGGTTTTCTTGCCCTGTTGTGTATCGATATCAAAAGAAAATACGTGTTGATCATCCGGCTGCTTCAGTTTGATGATTTCTGTTTTCTTTTCGAGGAAATCAATACCGATATATGCATCTTTCTGGAATAAACGCATTTTGCGCATTTTCTTCATACTGATACGACTACTTGTCAAATTAGCCACACAACCATTATGAAACTCAATACGCACATTCGCGATATCAGGTGTTTCAGTCATGACGGCAACGCCACTGGCTGAAATTTGTTTGACATCACTTTTTACTAGACTGAGGATGATATCAATATCGTGGATCATTAAATCCAATATCACACTCACTTCAGTACCCCGAGGATTAAATTGGGCCAAACGATGTACTTCTATGAACATCGGATTTAATGGATGCTGTTGAATGGCCAGATAAGCAGGATTGAATCTTTCTACATGTCCAACTTGTAATTTCACATTGGCCTCACGAACCATATTCACAAGATCCCGACCCTCTTGAATAGTATGTGCCAGAGGTTTTTCAACAAAGACATGTTTGCCCTTTCTGATGGCCATCATACAAATAGCAAAATGATGGTCGGTAGGCGTTACCACATCTATGGCATCACATGCGTCAATGAGTTTTTCTTCATCGGAAAATCTTTTCAGTCCATATTCTTCTACTGCAATTTTTGCATTGTCATTATTCGGATCAAAGAAGCCAACGATTTTTACGTCTTTGATTTCTTTCCAGTTATTCAGGTGAAATTTGCCCAGGTGACCAACGCCAAATACGCCTACTTTAAGCATAGCAAAAGTTAAGTTTAGTGGGTAAAGATAAATAAAGACTGCCCCCGAAGTAGTAGCTGCTGCTTTATGTGGATATTCTTCAAACAGGCCGGTATTTGAGGGGAAATCTTACTTAATATTGTTGATGCTTACAAATAGGCATATAAAGAGGGTATTGTTCAGGGCCGGCCAGCTAATATTGGGAAGGGAAAACTGGCTTTTATTCATGGCTCATATCAATTTAACACGCATGCGGGGTAAGCACTATGAAGGCACTTTTCGAGCATTCTCCCATCTGCTACCTGATCGTGGACTTGTTTTGGATATCGGAGCTAATTTGGGAGTTATGTCTGCTTATTTGGCTCAAGAAAACAGTTCTTGGAAAATCATAGCTATTGAGCCCATACCATTACATGTAACTGTTATCAAACGGTTTTTTAGGTATAAAAAAATCATGAATATTGATATTGTTAAAAAAGCAATCAGTGATAAAGATGGATGGGCAGAAATGAAAGTTCCATTGAAAGAGGGGGTACTGCAACATGGACTGGCCTCATTGGAAATACAAAAAGAGAGAGAAGGGGAGTTACACCAAGTACCTGCAATTACGTTGGATCAGTTGATGAAGCAGTACCCTGATGAAATCTTAATAGGTTTAAAAATCGATGTCGAAAATCATGAATGGGAAGTGCTTCAAGGCGGAATTCAAACCATTCAAAAGTATCAACCTCTTATCATGGCTGAATTGTGGAATGATCGTAAAAAGGAACAATGTTTGCATTTACTAACATCATTGGGTTATCGTGTGATGTATGTCAATATGCAGGGGCTACTGGTTTCCTATCAGGGTGAAGATGTAGTAGATTATATATTCATGCCTCCATTAGCATAATTATGGCAAACCTTTTTTACATATCAATTGGGATCATCGCTTATACTTATATAGGCTATCCTTTTTTGATTTTTTTAGTTTCGAAAATGGTAGAGCCATTTCGTAAGTGGAAAGTAAAAAAGTTTGATGATTCACTGGATTCTCCAATGGTAACGATCATTATTGCGGCTTATAATGAGTTGAATTATTTGGAAGCTAAGATTAAAAATACCTTATCGCTCGAATATCCTAAAGAGAAGAAATCTATTTGGGTAGTCACTGATGGATCAACAGATGGCTCCGAAAAATTGCTAGCTCATTATCCGGAAGTACAATTATTTCATCAACCAGACCGTCATGGAAAAGCAGCCGCAATCAATCGTGTACTTTCTGCTGTATTACCGGGCATTGTGATATTTACGGATGCCAATATATTATTGAACAAAGATGCTTTACATCATCTTGTACATCATTTTAAGGATCCTTTGGTAGGAGCGGTGGCAGGTGAAAAAAAAGTGTCAGATGGTAAAGAGAAGGGTGCAGTAGCAGTGGAAGGATTGTATTGGAGATATGAATCTATCATAAGAAAATCAGATGCATCTGTTCATTCTGTTACAGGAGCGGTAGGTGAATTGTTTGCGCTCAGAACGGCATTAGTAAAGCCAATGCCTGAAAGTATTATTTGCGATGATCTCTACATGAGTCTACAAGTGATAGATCAAGGATATCGTATTGCTTATGAAGAAAAAGCTTATGGGGTGGAGGCTTATTCCTTTTCAATATCCAAAGAGTGGAAAAGAAAAGTTCGTATTGCTGCGGGTAGTATACAAATGCTAAAGATGGTTCATTGGTGGAGTCTTTTGATCAAAAGACCGATTCCTATATTACAATTCATCAACCGAAAATTGTTACGTTGGCTGGTAGTTCCTTATTTAGTAGTGCTCATGCCGCTTATTGTTGCATTCATGGATAGCGATGGGATTGCGCTTCCATTGTCGGGATTACTTTTTTGGTGTTTTGTATTTTATGGATGGGCATTATTGGGAGGGTTACTCATCCAATTCAAATTTGTTCCGCGTTTCTTTTATTTGCCTTTTTATTTTGTGTGGGCGAATCTGGCTATGATTGTGGGTACTTGGGAATTTTTAAATAAAAAGTCTTATACAGTATGGGAGAAAGTACGATAGTAGTGCATGCCTTTTGTTCGTAGGTCTTATAATAAAACCCCCGTTCAACATAGTGAACGGGGGTTTTATTATAACAATTTTTAAATCTAATTAGTATCCTGGATTTTGAACAAGACTACGATTAGCATTCAAAAAATCTTCTGGGATTGGCATTGCCCATTCTCTTGCAGTTGCTGCAAGTGTACAAGCACCTGAAGCAGAAATATTTGTTCCACAAGGAGCACCGCGAGAAACAGTTCTTGTAGTACGTTTCAGATCAAAAAAGCGATGACCTTCACCAAACATTTCTCTTCTTCTTTCATCAGCAATCGCATTGATCAATGCAGTACCTGTTAATACCACAGGTGTATACCCACTGATACGAGCTGCGCGTAATGTATTCAAATCGGCCAATGCAGAAACTTCATTTGCACCCCCTAAACGGGCATTGGCTTCAGCACGGATCAAATACATTTCACCCGTACGGAATACAGGATAGTTAGCGGTTCCGTCTACCAAACCGGCTTTTCCTCTATACTTAGTTACAGCCAGATTTGGAGTAGTGGTACCTGCTGCAGGAACACTTGTAAAATAGGCCTGATAGCGTACATCATTATTCTGAATCAAACCACTTGTACCGGCAGCAGTTGCAATATCGGGCACAGGTCTAAAATAGCTTCTATTACTGGTGGCGAAAAATACCAGAAATGAAGGTCCAAATTGACCAGACTCAAACTGAACATTGAAAATCAGTTCACCAACATTGGTTTGGTTGTACATACCGGAGAAAGCAGCTTGTGTAGTAGCTAATGGACGACCGTTGATTGCATTGGTTGCTGCAGTAGCTGCTTCAGCCCAGTTGCCTGCATACAGATTAATACGAGCTAAAAGTGCATATGCTGCATTTCTGTCCATATATGGGCGACTCAGACCGCTGGTTGGATTAACAGGCTTATCAACATTGCCTAATAGTGTAATGGCTTGGTTGATATCAGCAAAAAGATTATCATAAAAGTCTTTATTAGTAGCCCTTGTTGGCTTTACAGAAGTAGAAACCACAAATTCCTTAATATAAGCCACTGCTAAATCAGTAGTACTACTACGATCATATTTTGGAGAAAAATAACGCAGCAGATCAAAATGAGCTAACGCACGCAATGCATAAGCCTGACCTTTAATTCTGTTAGACACTCCCTGATTGAGCGACGTGGTAAACTTATCAACATCACGCAATACAATATTCGCGTTTGCGATGGTTACGTAAGGAGCAGTATACATACTTCTGATTTGACCGGTAGATTGGTTATAAATCCAGTCTGCCATGGCTCTTGAGTTTGCCAATGTTTCTGCAGAAACCTCATAGAGGTTATCACTCATGACATCAGGCATTAAAGACCAACAAGCCCCGGTACCACTACCAGAACCGTAATAATCATTCGCTCTTAAGCTAGCATAAGCACCAATCAACACTTCTTCTACTTGTTTCATGCTCGATGGGTTGGTAATGGCATCGAGAGCAAAGTCTGGCGTCAATTCAATGACGTCCTTTTTAGAGCACCCCTGCATCACCGTAATAGCTGCGAGTGCAACGATGGAATTTTTTATTATTTTACTATACATGTTCATTCGTTTTGAGGGTGATTAAAATCCAATGTTTAAACCAACAGTTGTTTGTACAAGAGCAGGATATTGTGCACCAACCAAGGCTGTACCGGTTGATTCTGGATCGAAACTCTCATACTTTGTAGCTGTCCACCAGTTCTGACCCTGAACAAAAATTCTTGCGGAACGGATACCTGTTTTGCCCAGCATTTTTGTTGGGAAAGTATAACCTAAGGTTACGTTACGCAATCTCCAGAAACTACCATCTTCAAGAAAACGAGTAACCTGAGACTGATAAGGATTGGCAGGAGCTGTTCCACCCAGTGTACCGGAAGAAGGTCTTGGTACATTGGTGATATCACCCGGATTTCTCCATTCTTTCAACAATTCAACCCACATGTTATCGAAGTAATAAGTTGGGTTAACAATGTTGTTTTTATCATTATTGTACACTACACGATCAAGGAAAAAGTTCAGTTGTGCACTTAAGTCAAAACCTTTGTAAGACCAAGAAGAAGTGATACCTCCAAACCATGGAGCATCTGAAGTTCCTTGATACACTTTATCAGCAGGAGTATATACCATTGTGATGGATTTATCTCTCTTTTGATATTGTGCATTACCATTTGCCGGGTTAACACCTGCATATGGAACCAGGAATAAGGTATTCAAAGGTTTACCTACTTTTAGTATGGTTAATCCCTGAACCAATGAGTCTTGAGATAATTCTACAATTCTGTTTTGGTTATAAGTAATATTAGCACTGATCGTCCAGTTGAAATCTTTAGCCTTAATCACTTCTCCGCGAAGTGTTAACTCTATACCACGATTACGAAGAACACCTACGTTACTGGGAATGGTTGTAAAACCACTGCTAGCAGGGTCAACAGTAATATTATAGAACTGATCAGATGTTTTTCTATCGTACAATTCGATACTACCGCTCAATCTTCTTTTCAAAATAGAAAAGTCGATTCCGAAGTTAATAGTACGGTTGGTTTCCCAGCGGAAATCGAGGTTTCCAGGCTGTCCCGGCGTCCATCCACTAATTCCAGCGTAAGTAGCACCTCTAAATTGTGGAATAGGATAATCACCGATATTATTCGGGATATTATTATTACCATTTGTACCGATACTAGCTCTAACACGCAAGTCATCAAAGAGCTTGGTATTTTCCATGAATTTTTCACTTGAAGCAACCCAAGTTAGACCTATTGATCCGAAATTAGCAAAGCGGTTGTTCAAACCGAAACGAGATGAACCATCACGACGGCCTACTAAAGTCACATAATATTTACTGTCGTAACCATAGTTAAAAATTCCGAAGTAGGAAAGAATACCATTGTCGGTACCAAAACCACGTACAGTAGGAATAAAGTTGGCATTGGCAACACTACCTTGTGTAATACCTGCTTCATTGGTAAAACCATTGGTAAAACCATAAGCAGTAAATCCAAAGCTTCTGAAATCATTTTTCACCACTTCCGTAAACAAACCACCTTCTATTTCATGTTTTCCAAAATTTTGTTTGTAGTTCAATGAAGTAGTTCCGGTATAACGGAAATTTCTATTTTGATCTTTTACAAATGCACCCGCTCTGGCTTGTGCACCCGCAGTACGAGGATCATTAAAGTTCACATTCTCATTAGCGGTGAAATCAATACCCCAGTTGGTTCTGGCATACAATCCTTTCAGAAAAGGGAAATGGAATTCCAAATAAGAAGTAGCCACAGTCTTTAACTGAATAGATTCATTGTAATCTAAGAATAATTCCATGGCACCATTGGGTTGACCGGAAGTCAAATAACCCGGACCTCCAAACTGCTGGTATTGACCTGTACGAGGATCTTTATCACGCTCATAAGGATTTGACCAACGGGCAGCATTCAATGGGCTAGCCAATGCAGTATTACCTTCAGGTGTTCCTTTTAATTTAGAAAAACCTGCTTGTAAACCCACACCAAATCTCCAATTCTTAATATTGTTGTCGACATTGATTCTTGCCGTATATCTTTTCAAACCAGTAGTTTTTACAATCCCCTCTTGGTCTAAATAAGAAAGCGAAGCATAAAATCTGCTAGCAGCAGTACCGCCACTTACACTTAACTGGTGTTGTTGTGTTACACCTGTTCTGAACAATGCATCAGTCCAGTTGAAATTTACTTTGCGTAAACTATCTGCTTCAGCTGTAGTCCAACCATATGGATTACCCCGCTGTAATTCATAAGTAATTTTCTGGTCACTATTCATTACCGGTAATCTGTCTTTTGGCAAATCACTAAAGCCAACTTGGGCATCATAACTAAACTGTAAAGTACCGGCACGACCACGGCGAGTAGTAATTACAATTACACCGTTGGCACCACGAGAACCATACATGGCAGAAGCAACACCATCTTTCAATAGGTCCACGCGATCAAAGTCGCCCTGGTTCATACTAGCGAAATCGGCAGCAGAGATTTCAATACCATCTAGGATATAGAGCGGTACGTTACCACCACTGATAGAACCATTACCTCTGATACGAACCTGTGCGAATGAACCTGGTTGACCAGAGTTTGCTACAACAGACACACCGGAAGCTTGTCCCTGTAGTGCCTGATCAAAAGAACCGAATGGTTGTTTTCTAACTTCATTAGTTGAAGCCGTAGCAATAGCACCAGAGAATTTCTTACGTTGAATGCTGGTATAACCGGTTACAACTACCTCAGATACGCTATTGGCATCAGCGTTCGTTAAAGTAATAGCTAGTGTACCCCCGGTTAAGGTAACGCTGCGATCGTTGAATCCAAGAGATGAAACAATAATAGATGTAGTAGCGTTTGGAACGCTGATGGTAAAGTCGCCGGTAGCATTGGTTGCACCAACGGCTCTTCCATTTGCTTTAATGGTAGCACCTGAGATAGGGGAACCATTAGCCTCAGTTACCTTACCGGTAACATTTTTGTTTTGTGCGGAAGCCGTTGCTATAAATAGCATCAAGACTCCCAAGAGTGATAGGAATTTTCTCATTTGTTCTAGTTTTTAAAATTTAAGGCATGTTCATGAAGAATGTAGCGGTTACATTTTGTTTTAGATGAAAAAAAGTCTTGGTTATTATGGGGTATTAAAGTCAGTGATCATTTTCATTTGATGTCTCCTCAATCAATCATTGTTTTATAGGAAATCTTCTGTACAATCGAGTTCTAAATCGGTTCCTCATTTTTACATCTTATATCTCATATTCTAACACTTACTAACAATAAGTCGATTGTTACATTCGTTTAGCAAAATCGAAGAGTCAGCACATAAATAAAGACCATTATCGGTCTAAAATGCTGCACAAGCGGGTATAAATGTTAATAAAACTTAAATACTGTCAAAAAAATGAATATATATTATTTTACATAATTTATATATAATGATATAATCAATCTTTTAAAGATTATTTTTTTATTAATTAAAACTTAAGTCCTACTAAATTTGTAGATATTTCATTTTAATTTATAGAATTGACGATCACCCTACTTAGTCTTAACAATACGAGTATCAATCGTTTAATGATTGGTTTCTCCGTTAAAAACCCGAGGTTTTCCACATAAAAAACCGTTTTTTCCCCATTGAATAAAAGAATAATATGCAATTGATTGATAGTGCATTGCATTACTAACCCTAAATTGACAACTTATGAGAATTTTTTTACGCAAACTACCTAGTCTATTGGCATTATTGCTATTGACTTCCCTTGTTTCAGCTCAAAATCATTACTATGTTGCCATCAATGGTAACAATACAAATGATGGACGATCTCTAGGCTCCGCCAAGGCTACCATCAATGCTGCATTGACTGCCGCCGCCGCAGGTGATGTGATTCATGTTACACCCGGCACTTATACTGAGAAAGTCAATATCAATAAACAAGGTATTAAACTGGTATCTACAGAAGGAGCAACCGTGACATTCATCAATCCTTCCACAGCTGCCGGTGTGGGTACAGTTGCTATTGCCACTGGCATTAATAATGTAACCATCGGTGAATCCGGTAAGGGATTCACCATTACAGGTTTTGATGGAGATGGCGGTAGTGAAACGGGTGCGATTTTCCTAGACGGCTCACATAATAATATTTATATCGAAGGGAATACAATCGTTGCAAATGGAGAGCATGGATTAGGTTCAAAATACAATGCAGCAATTGACAATCTTGTTATTAACGATAACATCTTCTCCGGCAAAACATTTGTAGGAGCAGAACCGGGAGGCTGTGATTTTTCGACGACAACTCAATTCGCACCTAACAATAATGTTCCACGTCAGATGGTAGTATTAGGTGGTGGACCCACTACCACAGCAACAAAAAATGTAATCTTCACCAATAATAAAATCATCGGAATAACAGGTGGGTATAACAGTGCTTCCGGTTGTATACAAGGCAATACACAAGTAACCATCGATGTCATTGGAGCTACGATCTCCGGAAATATTTTTGACGGTATTACTACTGACGGCTCCAATCTTCGTACACGTGGCAATGCAACAAGCATCAGTTGTAATACTTTTTATAACCGTAATCTGGGTACCAGCGCAACACATATTTTTTTCTTTGACCAAGATCCATTGACCGGTGCAAATCCTTCTTCTATCACCGGAGTATTAGAAGCGAATTCATTTCCAGATGGAGGGGCAGCATTTACCTCTGGTTATAGTACAGGTAGCATAAATACTTACACGATCTACCGTGATGCTACGCAAGCTGCAACTGTGAATCAAATTTTGGGAACATCTTTTAATATTGCTACTGGTCCATCAGCACTTGCCAGTTTACCGCAACTGTTCGATTACAGTGTAGTATCGGATATTAATACCTGTGGTGCAGTGGTAGAGCTTCAAGTTCCCTCGCCATTAGCTTTTTGTAATACTGTTATTGCGTCTATCACCAATGATGTACATAGTAGTAATCTCTTTGAAGTTGGTACCACAAAAGTTATCTGGACAGTTACCGATATTCACGGTAATACCGATACCGCCTGGCAATTTGTAACCGTAATTGATAACCAGAATCCAACGATTCATCCGGTTACACCGGTTGTAAGTTGTGCAAATGCAACAGGCTCTTATACATTACCTGCATTGAGCGTGTCCGATAATTGTGGGATCAGTAGTATCAACTATATCGTTTCCGGCGCTACCAATAGAACCGGTACAGGAGTAGAAGCAAGTGGAGTCTTCAATATCGGAGTTTCTACCGTAACCTATACTGTTACTGATATTCATGGTAACAGCAGATCGTATGCTTATGATGTTACCATACAACCTGCTGCCGCAGCTACTTATACAGTAAGCAGTCCGGATGCATTTTGTAATCAACTTTCATTAACGGTAAATGGATCATCATGGTCTTCCTATCAATGGAGTTTGGCCGGCAATACCGTCGGTACACAAGCCATCCTAAACTTAGGACTCACGAATCCTGATGGTGTTTATCAACTTCAAGTCACGGATAAGAATGGTTGTGTATCTACTCCTGTTACTTATGCTTATCAAAAACAAACAGTTGCAGGAAATTATACTTTACTGGCTTCCACTAAACTAGCATTGGGGGTAGGGAATAGAGTTGCCAGTGGTAGTGTAGGTGTATCCGGTACCAATGGAGTAGCTAGTTTTGAAGCGAATAGTAGTGTAGCTTCTTCCGGATCATTTGTAAAAGCGCCTGCCATTGTTCGCAATGGTTCAGGTATTCAACTGGCTTCCGTTATTACTGGAACTGCATTGGTAACATTACCCACTATGCAAAAAAATACAGTATCTACACGAAGTCTTTCTAATTATACAGTCAATAGGAATACTGTTGTGACCTTAGCTGCTAATTATAATAGTTTGACTGTTAGAAAAGGTGCAGATGTAATATTGAATGGCAATATTTTTGGAATCATCAATATAGAAGAAGGAGCAAAAGTAAGATTTACACAAACAGTATTGGATATTGCTGAACTCAATGTGCAGGCAGGTGTACAGACCAATTTTACAACAGTTCGTTTTGCTAATGGAACCAGTATACGCATCAGTAATAAAGTTCAGATCAGTGGGAACACACGCGTGAATCCTGATCAACATAAAGCAACATTTTATCTAGGTGATCTGAATAGCGATGATGAATTTTTTAATGTAAAAGGATCGAATATACAATTCACCGGAAATGTGTACCTACCTAATGGCGCCATCCTTTTATCCAGTGAAAAGGGTTGGAACAATAACATGAATGCTAATGTTAGCATGAGCGGATTCTTTATCGCTGAAGAAATTCAAAGTACGATTCCTTATGTTATATGGAGCAGTTATACCTGTGGCTCACAACCAGTATATGTTTCCAATGGCTTTACTTCTATTCAATTTACTTCTGATGAAGAAAAGAAAAAGGAGAATCCATTTACCGTTCAGGTAATCGGTAATCCATCTACCTCATTCTTCACATTGAAATTGCAAAGTCAGCGCTCACAAACAATTCAATTGCGTGTTACTGATGCAACCGGAAGAATGGTAGATAGCAGGGCAAATAACCAACCCAATAGTACTGTCCAAATCGGTCATCAATATGCACCGGGTACTTATTTTGTTGAGTTGACACAGGGGACAGACAGAAAAGTAGTGCAGTTAATGAAAATTCGTTAATCTCCCTTAAACCATACCAATTGCTTCATGTCGAAAGCCCGCTGAAAAGTGGGCTTTTTATTATTTGAATGGTATAATTTTAAAAAATGCAACAATCCAAGAGAAAATTAATTTACAAACAATTGACTTCAGAATAAGTATGCGTAATACCACCAAGTTAAAAGCGATTCTCAAATACTATCATATCGATCTTTCTATGAAAGAAAATGATATCATGGTGATGAATCTCATTCATAGAGAAACAGCCATGATCACATGTTTCGAAGACGTATCGTATAGTAAACTAATGGCAAAAGCATACTCACATCTGCAGAAAACGCTAAAGGAAGCGTTAAAAAAATAGCTTACGAGCTGATATCTTCTTTCATCTGTTCATGCTAAATGATATATAGGTAAATTGCTAGTACGAGTTATAGCAGCATCAAATTATCAGCATTTGAACAGACGTAAATTCATTAAACGAACTTTCTTCGGACTAACCGGTGTTGGATTGGTAACTGGTTTATATGCTTGGCAAATAGAGCCTTTTTGGTTGGAATTTGTAAAGGTTAAAATGCCTATAAAAAATTTACCGCATGATCTGGTTGGTAAAACGCTCATGCAGATCAGTGATATACATGTGGGTAAAAAATTTGATCATCAATTTATCATCAAATCATTCAATAAAGCCAAAGCCTTCAATCCCGATTTTGTGGTGTATACCGGTGATTATGTAAGTACACATAAGGGCAAAGTGCTCTACCATGTATTGGATGAGGTATTCGGACATTTGGTAAAAGGAAAAATAGCCACCCTTGGTATTTTAGGTAATCATGATTATGGGATCAATTGGGCGGAGGCCGATGTAGCAGATCATATTGTCTCCAAGCTCAGTAATAATGGCGTTAAGGTCTTACGAAATGAAACCACAGCAATCAGCGGCTTACATTTTATTGGTTTTGATGATTATTGGGGATTGAATTTCAATCCTCAAAAAGCAATGCAACATTTCGACCCAACAAAAGCAACAATTGTATTATGCCATAATCCTGATGTATGCGATGAAGATATATGGGGACAATATAATAGCTGGATATTATCAGGCCATACCCATGGTGGACAAGTAAAGCCGCCCTTTCTCCCTCCGTTGATACTTCCGGTGAAAAACAGAAAATATTCAGCCGGACAATTTTCGTTGAGTAATGACAGGACTTTATATATCAATAGAGCATTGGGTCATTTATGGCAGGTGCGATTGAATGTAAGACCGGAGATTACTTTGTTTGAGTTGCAAAAGGGGTAGAGGTATCAGTGATATGCTGATGGGGCACAGTTTTTTCTATAGGAATCCATTGAATATGATGGGTTATGATTTTATATCTGCGCATATCATAACAATCATAAAAAATCAGCGGCTCCATCATCAATTGTTTTAAAAGACCGATCAATAAAAAGCCGCCTATTTAACTAATTGAGGCGGCTTCTTTTATTATTTTAAAGATGGATAACCTATTTACCCAAATACTTTTTTATAGCATCATGTAATCCACCACTCAATGGAACAACTGGAAGTCGAACTTCATTTTGTATCAATCCCTGTTCAAACATAAATGCTTTAACGCCGGATGGATTATTTTCCGCAAACATCAAATCATAAGCTTTCAGTAGTGGATCATTGAGTTTTTTAGCTGTTACCATATCGCTGTTCAAGACGGCACGTACCATATCAGAGAACTGTTTTGGAAATGCATTGGCAGCAACACTGATTACACCATCCATACCACAAGCTATCTGTGCCATGGCAAGCGCATCATCGCCACTTACTACCAAAAAATCTTTTGGTACGTCACGAAGTATTTCCATGCATTGTACCATATCGCCACTGGCTTCTTTCATACCCGCAACATTTCCTACTTCATGAGCCAAACGAACAGTAGTAGCAGCACTCATGTTGCGCCCCGTTCTTCCAGGAACGTTATACAGGATGATGGGCTTTGGTGAAGCTTCTGCAACAGCTTTGTAATGCTGAAAAATACCTTCCTGTGAGGGTTTATTGTAATAGGGTGCTGCACTCAATACTGCGGTAGCTTTTTCCAATGGAAAATAGCTGAGGTCTTTGATTAATTCAGCCGTATTATTTCCTCCAACGCCTACTACTACAGGTACACGACCTGCTACTTTTTCAAAAGTATAGTTAACAATGTCTTTTTTCTCCTGTTTCTCAAGCGTAGGTGTTTCACCGGTAGTACCTAATGTGATGAGGTATTCAACCCCACCGGCAATCATCGCATCGATCACTTTACCCAGTGCATCAAAATCAACACTGAGATCCTTTTTAAAAGGAGTCACCAACGCCACACCTGTTCCTCTTAATTGCGTTTTTAGAGACATTTTTTTTTTAGTCCATGGTCCATCGTCAATGGTCCATAGTGGAAATATGATGTATAATAAATTATTCTTGCTATGGACTATGGTCCATCAACTAAACCGCTTCTTCCCAGAATCCCATCTTGCCATATTTCTCAATACGGTCATTGATACGTTGTTCAGGATTTTTATCTTTTACTTCTTTAAGAGCTTTTAAGATATATGATTTCAGGATATCAGCAGCTTCAGTATAATCCCAGTGAGCGCCACCTAATGGTTCATGAACGATCTCATCCACTAAACCAAAACCTTTCATGTCGGTTGCAGTGAGACGCAATTGTTCAGCCGCTACTTCTTTTTTCTCCCAGCTTCTCCAAAGAATCGAACTACAACTTTCAGGAGAAATTACCGTATACCAAGTATTCTCCATCATCAATACTTTATCGCCCACACCAATACCTAAAGCACCACCGGAAGCGCCTTCACCAATGATCACAACAATCACAGGTACTTTCAAACGGATCATCTCATAGATATTTCTGGCGATGGCTTCTCCTTGCCCACGTTCCTCGGCTTCTAATCCGGGGTAGGCACCAGGTGTATCGACCAGACAAACAATTGGTTTACCAAATTTTTCTGCCAAACGCATCAAGCGTAATGCTTTACGGTAGCCTTCTGGGTTGGCCATACCAAAATTCCTCAATTGACGCAATTTGGTATTGGTTCCCTTTTGCTGACCAATGAACATTACGGTTTCTCCATCCAACTGAGCAAAACCACCCACCATCGCTTTATCGTCTTTGAAATTGCGATCACCGTGCAGTTCTACGAAATCAGTACACATTTTATCAATGTACTTGAGGGTATACGGACGGTCTGGATGGCGACTTAATTGAACACGCTGCCAGGGGGTCAGGTGCTGGGTGATTTCTTTTCTCTTCTCGAGAATGGATTCCTCCAGTTGACGAATGGTAGCGGTATAATCTATTTTAGGGTTCTTCTCAGCCAGCTTCTTGGTGTCCTCAATTTGTTCGTACAATTCCTTGATAGGCTTTTCAAAATCAAGGAATTGTCTGTTAGGGTATTGGGGCATAATCGTCATTTAGAGTGGTAAAATTAGGGGTTCAGATTTTTTCAGGAAAAGATTTGTTTATGAAAATGCTTTACCCTTATCTTTGCCGTCCCGAAAACGATCTATATAGGTCAGATTTGGGTGAAAACCGAGCATACAGTTGCGCGATAAATAGAATTGGATCGGTAGTTCAGTTGGTTAGAATGCCGCCCTGTCACGGCGGAGGTCGCGGGTTCGAGTCCCGTCCGGTCCGCTCACTGTAGCTTGAAACCCGCGCTGGTCGCGGGTTTTGTTTTTTTACTCTATTTTTTACTCTATCTCACTTTATTTTAACAGGTCTCTTTACACCACTTCACAATGGCTTCTGTAAATTTACGTAGAAAAACGTGAGTAATGGATTTGAGCGTACTACACCCGGTACATTCACCGGAAAGAAACTACAAATGGAAGGATCTATTAAATAGTCAAAAGGGGCATGTCATTTGTCGGCTTTTGGAATGGTCGGGTTGGTATAACCAAGATATCTCTCAACGACTTTTAGGGCATTACCGGTTATACCAAGTATTTAGGGTAGAAAATGATTCCAATAGTCACAAATCAACCCTATTGACCTATATTGTCAGTTATAAGGCTACCCATTGGCTCAAATATTTTCTTTCTAGCATTGTTGCTGCCATCTACTATGTTTTTACATTCGGAAAAAGGTATACCCCATTCCAAATTGAAGGTATTAATCGATTATTGATTTCAGATCATCCGCACATCTTACAAGCTTTCTTGATAGAAGCAGATAAAGACTTTAATAATTCACTTTCAAAGGCTGTAGAACAAATCACCTCTCATAACTTTCTTATCAAGTCTGAGAATAGACTTACTCTCATACAAAAGAGGACCGCCTACAGTTATATTCAAAATAGTTCTCATTATTTTAATGATTACAGTACGATTCAAACCATTCCCAACAGCATAAAAGGAAAAGAAAAAGGCGTTTTTTCAAAAAAGCAACTACTTATACTGCTAGATATTTTAGCCGAAAATGGAGCCATTGAAAAAATTGATTATTCCAAGCTGAATAAATTTGATGCTGTAGCAACCATGTTGCAAGCAATTTCAGGAAAGAGTAAAGATTCTATTTTAGAGCAGTTAAAAGATACCCGCAATAATGGCTTATACTCATTTCAAAATCCTGCTGAATTAAAGCAGCTTATCATAACTCTGACTAATCTATCAGATATGTTTAGAAACGCAGGTTTTAGATCCGTATCAAATGTGTTAGATCGAAAGCTTAGAGAGTTGGATAAACATTATTGATTACAGGCCAGTTTGTAGCTTTTCAAGTAAAATCCTTTGTAATCTTGGATGTTGAAAAGGTAAAGATATTCAGTTGCTGGCTTCATAATTTTTTATATCATTCGAACACATTGAAACAGGTTCAAAAATTTAATCCCTAAAAGGCTATTGTCTTCCTTGTAACATTTGCACTACAAATATTGCAATATTATTTTTCGAATTCTGCTTTTATGGTATTCAAGATAATTTCCAAATGCCCTTTTTTGTGACGCATTTGCATTGCCTTGGGGTGATAAGTACGATATGTATGCTTAGGTAAGTTTTCGTTAAATAAAACTGCTAATTCGCGTAATGGAATTTCATCGGAAAGTTGTTCAAATATTACTTCTGTTTCGAATTGAATTTTTATTTTGTCATCGTAGTTTGGCCCTGAAAAAAATAGGACAACGTCGGGGTTAACAATCTTAATTTCCTCCTTTAAACAGTTGAAATGTTTCACTGTAGCTTTGTGAGTAGTCCAGTCAAGAGGCTTGCCATTCCACATGCAAAATTTAGAAACATTAGTCCAAAGAAAATTATTCCCATCCTTATTACTTGGATTTAAAATAGAATTTACATAATAGACATATTGCCAAAAGGTTGTTCTGGTGCCATTTTTCGAAAGTTTAAAGTCGACGTATCTATTTTTCAGATCCTCAAATTTGTCAATTGTTTCTCCTATCCATTCATCACATTCTTGCCCTATAAACAAAAGTTTTATCTGAGAGTTCAAGTAATCTTCCTCCCAAGCATTCATTATAAGTGGGCCGTCAATTTCATTATCGAAATCAAAAAGAGGCCCAATTTTTTTTAGTTTTTCGCTATAAAGTGCTTCAAGTTTTTGATTAATTGTCATATGAATTTATGAAGTTTTGCTATGGTAATGCCTTTATTTGAGAAAAGTAAAGAGAAGAGGTTGTCGAATTATAAGTAAGCAAAAATATTTCAATTTTTATGGGTATTGAAAATAGGGTAATGGGCCAGTTTGAATTTTAGGTTCTCCGGGCGTGATATCTTCCATACCCTTGATTTATGCCAAAAGTCAGAAAAAAACTCGATACGAACTAGGCTGCTGAGAAACTGTTGTATTCTTCTCTTGAAAGGTTGGAAGCCAAAATAGCTGCTTCCAAAAGGAAGAAAACAGCTACCCGAAAAACTAAAAATTAACTGCTACACATCTTTTAAAAAGAACATCAGCTGAAAGTCTGAATATCCTTAAAAAGAAGGTGGTCAGTGGTTTTTGTGTCCTATAGATATATAATGCTGAAATCACAATGCCTATTATTAGAATCTACCGCTTTAAATGAAATAGTTGTTTTCTTGTCGTCTTTGTTGACAAGAATAAACTCAATAATATCGTAGTCATTGCGCTCTGGTGCATAGAAACTCACCTTCTTCTTCACGTCATCTACCACATTGAAAATATCATTTAGAGCTGGGTTATTATGATCCTTCCAGTCACCCCACTGCCGTTTTTCCTTACCATAGCTTCTATAATAAGCCTTGACGTTCCTGAATTTGTAAATCTTTTGTTCTTATGCGAAAATGCTTGATACGCATATAAGAAGGAGTACACTCAATAGTTTTTTTTCATAAAGGAAATGACTGCCGAAGCCCCTATAGCTGGTTATAAATAAAATAGCGTGGGACATTCGGCTACTGCTTTCCAGGCACTTGCAGAGCGTTGCAGACAATAGACACGAAAAGCCCACGCCGTAGCGTGAGCGTCTACACTGTCTTCTCATCTGCTTTTATAACTGCAAGTTTCGGAAAGCGAGAAGTAGCTAAAACGCTTTTAACAATATTTTCTTACGATCCTAATGTAAACAGAACAATTTACTAATTGGTAAATTGATTAGGTTATATTAGTGGTCAAAGTAATTTTTTGGCTTTATAATTATTTACAGCTGAAGGAGGTACATGATTTCTCTATGTAGCTCGCATCCCCTCAGCGTTTTGTTTATGAATGACTGGAGGATTACTTTTATCTAAATGGAAAAAATATTATCAAAAACTAAATCCGGTGTAGGCTCCCCCAAAAAGTTGTCCATTCTTGGTTAGAGTTAACGGGAAAAAGC
>JAAXIF010000097.1 GCA_012270485.1 Sphingobacteriales bacterium
TATTACCTTAGAAAACTCTAACTAAACGTGGCACTAAATTATGGGGAGCTTACAGTTTTGATAAATCAATTCCTGTTTTGGTATCATTCAAATTAATATCCAGCAAAACCAGATCCGGTTTGTTTGTATTCAGCGCCAGCATGGCCTCATCATAACTATTCACATTGGGTAATACTTCATAACCCAGCCCCAACAGCATTCGCTCCATATCCATGGCTACCAATGATTCATCTTCTACAATGAGTATGCGGCAGGGTTGCATCAGTCAGGGGTTGTTGATAAGCACACACAATTTATGTAAATAGGTTATAATTCAGTGGTAATGTGTGAGGTATAAGTGATTTTTAAGGTGCTGGAATCCCTGTGTAAACTCAAAAAAGGAGAGTATTTGGAGTGGTGAGCCAGCTGTTAAAGTAATAAGCTGCCCTAAAAAAAGTAGCGTTTCTTTTTTCAATTATATTCCTCAATTGTCAATGCGCTGACTCAAAACAAAAAACCCCAACATTATTGTTGAGGTCTTTAATTTCCGTCCACCTTCGCTGAAGCTTCGATGGACAAGTGGTGTGGGCCGGGATCGAACCATCACAATATTTTGACCAGAAAAATCAATCTTTATAATTCGCTGAAATGCTTACTAGATAAGGCTTTCATTAGACCAAATATACATTATTTTTTCTTTCCTACAACTCATTTTTTTAGCAAAAAACAGCTTTGGTCGCAAAAAGTCCGCTTTTATGTTTTTGGTTGTATTGGCTTTACGGATATAGTTACGTTCTTATATGATCAAATTTAGCCGCTAAAATGGTCTTTTTAATGGTTTTTCTGATGTATAATGAGCCGAATAGATCAATTATTCGGCTCACTATTTTGCGCATATCTGAGTCGAATACGTACTCTATTTGGCTCATGAAACACACTCGGTCTGATTAAAATTTAAGTTGTAATAATTATTTGTCAAGTTTGATTCTTCTTAAAGTTTTCCGCTTGTTCAAAAATCTCAACATATACTTCGTCTCTTTCAACCGGTGGATAGCTAAACTCATCAAGCAAAAGAAAAGGCCTGTTTGTCATTTTTTCTTTTTTTGTTTTGCCTCTTTCACCATTTTCTTTTCATCACTTTCTAATTTTCGTTGCAGCTTTTTCACATCTTCTCCCGGCGGCAATTGCTCTGGCTTTACGCCTCTTTCAATGAGCATTTTTCGCACCGCTTTGTTATTCTCCACATGTTCAGTGGTAATTTGTGTTTCGCCTTTCAAATCTTTTTCTACCGTGTTGTGGCTGGTTAATTCCGTTGCAAAATCTTTTGCTTTGATGGTGAGTGTGGGCAGGAAATCAGCTAATGGCCTATTGTCTGGTACCAGTAGTTTATTTTTCATATCTGTGGTAGTAAACCCGCCAAACAAAGCCTGGTCGCCCTTGCTACGAATAATGGCAAACCCTTTATCATCAACACCTCTTTCATAAATAATACCGGATAGCTTCTTTTCGCTTTTGGATAATTTATCTCTTGCAGAAACCCTTGCCACATCCAGCAAACGCTGCTCAATAATTTCCTGTTTACGGGTTTGTACAGCAAAATAGGTTTGAGCGAAAGCCACTTCCGTTTTACCGGGATCGCCATTTTGGGCTACTAGGTAGCAGGCGTATCTTGTTAACGCAACATCTTCAATTTCACGTTGTGCCCCCTTTCCCAGGTCTATCATTTTCCTGATATCGGGAAAATGATGCACAACCTCTATACCACTATTTAAACAAGCGTTTTTTGCTTTATCTACCACTCTTGAGAAATTCTCCCATTTGGCATAACCCAATATTTCCTGTAATTCTCTGGCACTCCAGCATTCTACCTCATTATATACATAACGTGCCTGTTCAAACTTTTGAAACAACTCTTGTATAAGCTCTTTTTTTATCATGATTCATTTTCGGTTTCGTCATCCAATAATTCAGCATCCGTTAATTCCGTAACATCAATTTTGCCTCTGCTTCATTCAGTTACTCTAAACTGCATAGCTTTCGTTGTATGGTTTTGGTTCGTTTACCAATCACATCATCTAACTGGTTAAGACCGGTTTGTTGGTACGAGAAGGCATCAGCAAGAAGAGCATCTACTCCTCCGGGAAATAACTGTTCTGTGAGTTTTCCCACATTAGCGCCTGCTTGAAATACCGCAGCTTGCGATTCATTCACTTCACCGCTTTCTTCGGGTTTGTATTTATGCAGCTATAGCCTCTTCATACATTGACAAACATATAAGAAAGTATATTTAGAAAGTATATGTTTTTCAGGTACTACCATTCATTTGATATTTGATTAAGACAATGATAATTTACCGATGTCAGGCAGATCATCACATAGGAACCATGGGGTGTTCACTTCAATACTCGGTGCCTGTGGGGATTAACAAGATAATAAATTTTTTGGGTTGTTAGAGTGATTATTATGGGCCGCAGATTTGTTATGATTTGTTATGATGGGCGCTGATTGAATACGACTAAAATCATAATCTATCATAAAAATCTGCGTCCTATCCTTCACTTATCCTCATCTTCAAGGGTATTTAACTGTTTAGTATCGAACGTTGATTTGTTATGATTTTTAGGATGGGACAACATCCCCTTCCGCCAACCCTCATCCAATAAAACCGGTTTCCTAAACCACCCCCAATACCGCTTTGCACTCATAGGAATGGCCACCCCACAAAAAGCCCAAATAAAAACCAATAGAGTACACCATTGTATGAAAACCAGCACGGTCCATTTTGAAATATGCTCCATCAATGTTATGGCTGTATATAACAACAAACCGTAAGCCAATACATTACTCAGCAGTAAAACAATACGGATATAGCGTTTCGATAATTGTTGCAACCAGCGAATGGCTTTTTTCACCAGGTGTTCTCTTAATTCAATCAATACTATCAGAAATGCGTATTCAACCGAAAAGCAAAAAATCAGGTCAGCTTCATTCCAATGGTACATGCCTTCAAAGAGAACGGGAGCAATAACGGGTATCAATACATCAACAAAGAATAACAATAATGCCCAGCAGATTGCTTCTAATAAAAGTAGTGGGTATTTCATGACCATTGCTTTCCTTGAGCACGTAGTTTACTCTTTTGGGCGCCCCTAAACAAGGGTAGAAATACGCAATTTCTTTGCGGTAATTACTCTTTTTTTAGAGTAGAATTACGATACTTTCTACTCGCCACTAAAACTTTCTTATTAACCCTACACGGAGTGCCTATTCTGTACTATCTTATCCAACACATAATCTGTTTATATGGAACAAGTACCCTTGTTTGCTGTAAACGATCAGTTACTTCAAGTAATTGAAGAAGCCCCCCGGCTGACCATACAGGAAGAGAAAAAAATCATTGCCGACACGCAGAAACTCAGCATCCGTTATATGCGCCACCTCTGCCATAACGCTGCGCGGCAGTCGATGAAACACATCGTACATGGCACCCAATATGTTGTTTGTTGGTTGCTGAATCATATTCACGAAAAACAACAAAAAAACCATACCCTGTTCCGTGAAAAAATCGCTACACAACTAGCATCTTTCCTTGCGTTTCTACAACAACAGAGCAGTAGCTGGTTTAATTTGGATGCGCATATGCCCCATAGTATTTGGCAACCCATGCATGAAAAAATACAAGTAAAAATAGAACCGGGTAAAGCGTTTTTATTGAATGATATTGAACAAGATTTGGTAGCCGTATTTCAGAACATATATACAGATACCACAACCCATCCTACACCCAGTTTCAAACAGGCACATTATTGGCAAGCACTCATACAAGCGCTTTGTCTGGAACAAGAACATCCACAATACGACACTGCGCGTTGTATGCTTTTATTGATCCGCTATAATTGCAATCATCCCGCTTTTATCCGTTATGTATTTTCACGCTATCTATTGGCGCTTGATACCTCCCGAAACCCACACGAGCATTGGCAGGAAGCTTTGTTACACATCAACCGAATCATCCCAGAAAAAGAAACCGTTTTATTGGTAAAAGAACCAGATTGTAAATCAGCTTTGATGCAACTGATACAAACCGAAATGGACGCCATCCATTTTTCAGATAAAGCAAAAAATATCATGCAGGTTTCTTGTCCGTTTCAATACACGCTATCGGTTACGCAACTGGCTGTATGGCTTCGCATGCAAACAGAGACAGGCATGATTGAACATAATAACACCACTGAATTGATTCGGTATTTTGCAGAAAACGCTTTAACCAACAGAAACCAAAACATCGCCTTCAAAAGCCTCTACAACAAATACCACCAACCCGAACGAGCAGCAGTACAAGTTATGTTAGAGTACAATGTTCGTATGCAAAAAATTTTGAAAGCCCTGCTCCAATAATCCTTGTAAAAAAGCATGGGGAACAACCCAACAGAAGAATGTCCAATGTCAAAGTTGGACATTGGACATTCTTCTGTTCCTCATTGTACATCCCTCTTCTCCTCCTGTACTTCACTCGTACCATACTCGATATTCCTTCGGTAGTTCTTCGGTCTTTCTTCGAGCATTACCGAAGAACTACCGAAGCCGCTTCGAGGTTTATCGAAGAAACCTCGAAGCGATCTCGAAGAAAGTGCCTGTTTGCTATGGTTGATCTACCTATCTAATAGGGGTTTACCGAAAGATTCTCGAAGACTGCCACCTTTTAGAACCTTCTTTACATCTGAGCAATAGTTTTTTAAATCATATATGATCTCTTTATCAACTCGTTGAAGGGGGTGGCACCACCCCCGCCACCCTTAGGCCCTTTGTTGGCGAAATAAGTTTGCATTGTTAACAACACCGGTGTTCCTGTCTGCAGCAGGAGTAACAAACAACAACATTGTAAACACTTAAAAACAAATTTTATGTCTATCGTTTCACAAGGAATCTTGGGTGGGTTTTCAGGAAAAACCGGCCCGGTGATTGGAAGTTCATGGAAGGGTAAGCCGGTGATGCGTGCTAAACCCATTTACAAAAAAAACAGAACCTTCTCGAAGGATCAAATGAGTCAGCAAGAAAAGTTTAAAATGATGATGACTTTTCTCCACGGTATCGATTACCTGCTGAACCTTACCTACAAAACCAATAACAATACCCGCAGTGGTTTTCAGGAAGCTTTTTCAGTGAACCTGAAAGATGCGGTTGCTGGAGTTGAATCTCCTTTTGATATTGATTATGCCAAGGTTAGGCTTTCAAAAGGTTCTATACCCACCATTGCTCAATGCATATTGACGGCGGAAGCCAGCAATATGGTTGCGTTCAGTTGGAATGGTGCTGTTCCGGAAAATAACGGCAACAAATCCAGTACCGCAGACAAGGCTATTGCGGTGTTGTATTCTCCGGAAGACAAAAACTTTCTGGTAAGTCACTTTAGCACCAGACGTAGTGATGAGGAATTGCTGTTAGATGCTGCTGCATTTACCGGTAAAGAAGTGCATGGCTGGTTCTTCTTTCTGTCAGATGATGAGTCCAGGGCTTCAGACAGTAAGTATGTAGGAACAGTTACGGTAAGCGGCTAACCATGCAGCTGACACTATTACGCACGTATGGCGAAAACGGAGTCAATGGTATTTTATACCTGCATGATCAACAGATATGTTATACCCTAGAGCTTCCGTGGAAAAACAATCAACGCCAAATATCCTGCATACCCGAAGGCAGTTATCTGTTGCGTAAAAGATACAGTCTGCGGTTTGAATGGCATTTGCACTTGCAACATGTGCCGGGACGCAGTATGATTCTCATACACCCCGCCAACCACGCCATGAAAGAACTCCAGGGTTGTATTGCTCCGGTAAGTATCATTACCGGTGAAGGAACAGGACTAGGTTCGGTAAAAGCTATGCAGCGATTATTAGCGATAACAGATAGTGCTATGCGTGCAGATAAAAGCTGTTTACTCAGAATTGAATCCACATCATTACCGTAAAATAAAAACTATGAAAGAGGTCATCAACCGCGCATCAACGCAACCACCTCTTTTCTTCCGCAGACTACGCAATATCGGTGTTGCATTGGCAGGTATCTCAGCCGCCATTCTCACAGCACCGGTAACACTTCCCGCAGCACTCGTAACTTTTGCCGGTTATGCAGCTGTAGCAGGTGGAGTGATTGGAGCAGTTAGTCAGTTGGTGAAGAAAGAAGAAGTGGAGTAAAAAGGAGAGGCTGCCGAGTTTGGCAGCCTCTTTTTTCAATAAAAGGTACGCATTCCGTTAATTGAAGCAATCATTTAAACCATGCAAATCTAATATTTTGTGTTAGATTTGCATAGATGATAAAGCGTATACTGGAAACAAAGATTAGGGAGGCGCTTTTAAGAAGCCCTGCTGTTGCCTTACTGGGTCCCCGACAGGTAGGCAAGACCACTATTGCTTTTAATATATCAGAAAAAACCCCATCTGTATACCTGGATCTGGAAAGTACATTGGATTTGCAAAAGGTTCGAGATATCATGAGCTTTCATGATGCCAATAAGGATAGGCTCATTATACTAGATGAAATACAAAGGCTACCGGAAGTCTTTTCCCCTTTAAGGGGTATTATTGATCAAGAACGACGTAAAGGAAAAAAATCAGGGCAATTCCTGTTTCTCGGATCCGCATCCATTGACTTACTCAGACAATCTAGTGAGTCGCTGGCAGGCAGGATTGCCTACCTTGAACTTTTTGGCATCAACCTACTGGAATATGGTTATAATATAAATACACTCTGGCTACGTGGTGGCTTTCCGGAAAGTTTGCTGGCTTCATCAGAAAAAAATAGCCTAGAATGGAGACTGGATTTTATCAAAACATATCTTGAACGCGACATCCCACAACTTGGTCCCAGAATACCGGCACAAACATTAGAACGCTTTTGGACCATGCTCGCTCATCATCAGGGAACCGTATTGAATGCGGCTAACTTAGCCAGAAACCTCGATGTGTCGGGTGTTACTATCGGACGATACCTTGATTTGATGACCGATTTATTACTCATCCGCCGACTGAAACCCTGGACGTTTAATATAGGTAAGCGATTGGTTCGCTCTCCCAAAATATATATACGCGATAGTGGTATCACACATGCATTACTGAATATAGCAGACCACAATCAATTGCTGGGTCATCCGGTTGTAGGTGGAAGTTGGGAAGGGTTTGTAATCGAAAATATCCTCTCTGTTGCACATGCCGGTGTACAAGCCTTTTATTACGGAACGCCCGGTGGTGCAGAAATTGATCTTGTTTTGGAGTTTTCAGGTTCAGAAAAATGGGCCATCGAAATAAAGCGAAGTTCATCACCTTCGTTAAGCAAAGGCTTTCACATAGCCTGCAATGATATTAAGCCAGAAAGACGTTATGCAGTTTATGCAGGAACGGACTCCTTTTCGCTGGGTAATGGTGTTAACGCTATTTCTCTATCTGATTTGATGCAGGAAGTGACGAACAAATCATCTTTTACAATCACCTAAATGTTGTACCCATCTTGTACAAAAGAAAAGGCGACTATGATTTAAAAATCATAATCGCCTAATTTTCATCGTGGTGTGGGCCGGGATCGAACCGGCGACACAAGGATTTTCAGTCCTTTGCTCTACCGACTGAGCTACCGCACCTTCGGTGAAGATTCAAGAACTAAGAAACAAGACACAAGGTTTAACTTGTTGCTTGAAGCCTGTTGCTTGAAGCTTATTATCCCCTTTCGGGGCAGCAAAAATAGGGGGTTTTCACATATAATCCACAGGAAAAGACAATTTTTTGCTTTTTAGCGAGCCCTTTGAATAACAATTCGGTAACAGCTTCATAATCCTGCGATAACCTTGTGCCTTGAGTTTTGCAGCCAAAACTAAACGTCTATGAGATTCATCGCATTTGCCTGTTGTTTATTTGCCTTTTTTGCCTGTAAAAAAGAAAACACGAATCCCGTTGAAAGAATTGTCAATGAAGACCCTTCTTCTTATGTTGAAATCGCTTCTCTGAACCTGGGAGGCGTGGGTGCAGCTGAAATTACCACCTATGACCCCACTACTAAAAGACTGTTCGCCGTGAATAATGGTACCTCCAATAAAATTGACGTAATCAATATGGCCGACCCCGCCAATATTACGGTCATACACAGCATCAGCATGGTTCCTTATGGTGGTTATGTAAACAGTGTTGATGTAAACAATGGCAAACTGGCCGCCGCCATTGAATCGGTAAATAAACAGGAGCCCGGTAAAATCGTTGTTTTTAATACCAGCACTTATGCTGAAGAAAAGGTAATTATCGTTGGCGCATTGCCTGATATGGTAGTGTTCAGCCCTGATGGTAAATTTATTCTCTGCGCCAGCGAAGGAGAGCCAAGCGCTTCTTATAGTGCTGATCCTGAAGGCTCTGTTTCTATTATCAGTGTTGCCGATAATTATGCCGCCACTTCTCTTAATTTCTCCGCCTTTACCAGTCAACAGGCCGCACTCACCGCAAAGGGTTTACGCATCAGTGGTCTTAATAAAAACTTTCTCAACGATATTGAACCCGAATACATCACCGTTTCATCCGATTCCAAAACAGCTTGGGTTACTTTACAGGAAGCCAATGCTATTGCAAGCATTAATCTCGTTTCAAAAACCATTACGAACATTATGCCATTGGGCTATAAAGACTTTAACCAGACAGCCCATGCCATTGATGTATCGGACCGCGACAACACCATTGCTTTTGCTCCCTGGAAAATCTTTGGTATTTACATGCCCGATGCCATTGCCAATCTTTCTTACAATGGCAAAACCTATTTATTTACTGCCAACGAGGGTGATTCTAGAGAGTACACAGCATTCACAGATTTTAAACGTCTTTCTTCCGTAACCCTTGATGCGGCCGCCTTTCCCAATGCAGCTGCATTAAAAACAGACGCACAATTGGGTCGTCTTAATATACTTACCACAGATGGCGACATAGATAATGATGGCGATTACGATGCCATTTATAGCATGGGCGGCCGTTCTTTCAGCGTGTGGGATGCATCAAACGGCACTCTTGTATTCGACAGTAAAAATGAACTCGATGTAAAAGCAAAAGAACTTTCCTTGTATGATGATGGAAGAAGCGATGATAAATCCGTTGAACCCGAAGCCATCACCATCGGAAAAGTAGGTAACCAACAAATTGCGTTTGTAGGTCTGGAAAGAGCAGATGCCATTGCTATATATGATGTTACCAATCCAACCGCACCCATATTCTTGAAAATGATCAAAACAGGAGATGCTCCTGAAGGTGTTTTATTTATTCCGGCTTCTAAAAGTCCGATCCAACAAAGTCTTTTAGTGGTGAGTAGTGAAAATGATGGTCTGGTGAAAATTTATAAAGCCACTAAACTTTAACCCTGTTCTTCAAATAAAAAAAGCCTGTTCAAAATGAACAGGCTTTTTTTATTTTATACAGCCGTTGTATACACCGCATCCCACAGTCGCTTGCGATACTGTAAGCTCAGGAGAGCCGCTTCTGTAGCCTGCTCCCATTTCAAGTCATCTTCACCACACAATTCACGCACCATTTCCATCGCCAAATGACTATGATGGTCGCCATCTACTTCTATATGTCTTTCGAGATAATATTTGAACACCGCCAACTGTGTTGGATACTGCACAGACAAATCTTTCACCAAACCCATGAACATATCCGGTATCAGGTCTTCGCGACCAAATGTAAACACCGCAGCTTGTACATGTACAGGCGCTTTCTCAATCACTTCAAATGTATATCCCACAAAATCGCAAATGGCCCTGGGCAATTGTAATTGTTGTAATGCCTGTTGCACCGGCACGCCATTGTGTAAATAAGTCAACAGTTGTGTAATAGCCGTTGTATCAGCACCCATCTGTTCCATGGCTTTGAGATACAACTCAAAGTGACTCGTTCTATTACCCGCTTCATCTACATCACTCTCTTCACCCAATACAATTTCATTGATGAGATAACGCATATTGGCAGATCCTACCGGCACCCATGGCGCAGAAGTACAAGTCAATCGTTGTTGCAAGGATTTCAACAAACTCATAAAATCCCATACCGCAAACACATGATACTCCGTAAACCGACGAAGCTGTTCAAGGTCTTGCAGACTATGGTACAGTGAATGATCAACAAGACTAGGTCTAACTTCTTCCAGCCGCTCTTTCAGCTGAACTATCTTTTCATTTTCCATGCTGTATATACGTGTGGAAAGGGGAAATGGTTGAGGGGGGAGAGCTTCAAGCTGCACGCTACACGCTGCACGCTGCAGGATATTTTCACGTGCGGCGTGTAGCGTGTAGCGTGCAGCTAATTAAAACTCACAATTCTTCGGCGTCCGCGCAAAGGCAATGACATCGCGAATATTCGTCATGCCGGTTACGAATTGTACCATGCGTTCGAAGCCGAGACCGAAACCTGCGTGGGGTACGGTTCCGAAGCGACGGGTATCTAAATACCAGCTCATTTCTTCCAGCGGAATATGCATGGCTTGCATACGCGCTTCCAGTTTTTCCAAACGCTCTTCTCTTTGTGAACCGCCAACAATCTCTCCAATACCCGGCGCCAAAATGTCCATCGCCGCTACTGTTTCTTTTCCGGGTTCACATCCATCATTCATGCGCATGTAAAATGCTTTGATGGCGGCAGGATATCCTGTTACAATCACAGGTTTCTTGAAATGTTTTTCTACCAAATATCTTTCATGTTCACTCTGCATATCAATACCCCACTTCACATCAAACTTGAATTTCTTTTTCTTATACGCAGGTGAATCCAATAATATCTGAATGGCTTCTGTGTAAGTAATTCTTTCAAAACTATTATCCGTTACAAATTTCAACTTCTCCAACAATCCAAATTCCTGACGTTCATTCTGTGGTTTTTGTTTTTCTTCTTCTGCCAGTCGTTGATCCAAAAACGCCAGATCATCCGCATTGTGTTGCATCACATAACGAATCAAATATTGAATGAACTCTTCTGCTAAGTTCATATTGTCTTCAATATCATAGAATGCCATCTCCGGCTCAATCATCCAGAATTCTGCCAAGTGTCTGGTCGTATTTGAATTCTCTGCACGGAAGGTTGGACCAAAAGTATAAATCTCACTAAACGCCATCGCACCCAGCTCACCTTCTAATTGTCCACTCACAGTGAGGTTGGTACTCTTTCCAAAAAAGTCTTCTGCAAAATCAATAGTTCCATCTTCTTTGCGTGGCGGGTTATCAAAAGGAAGTGTGGTAACACGAAACATTTCTCCTGCACCTTCAGCATCACTTGCGGTAATAATGGGTGTATGCAAATACACAAATCCTTTTTCATTGAAAAATTTGTGCACCGCAAACGCCAACGAATGTCTGATACGAAACACAGCACCAAATGTATTGGTACGAAACCGCAGGTGTGCGATCTCTCTTAAAAATTCAAGACTATGTTTCTTGGGTTGCAAAGGATATTTTTCCGCATCACTGTCGCCTAATATTTCTACTTGTGTTGCTTTTAGTTCGATAGATTGTCCCTTACCCAATGAAGGCACTACCGTACCCGTTACTTTCAAAGAAGCACCGGTAGTGATTCTTTTCAATGTAGCATCATCTAACAAACCCAATTCTGTTACTACCTGTAAATTATTATTGGTACTACCATCATTCAATGCAATAAACTGGTTGTTACGAAAAGTTCGCACCCAACCCATCACAACGGTTTCTTGTCCGGCCACCCCGCTACTCAGCAGGTCTTTGATCTTGGTTCTTTTGTTAAACATTGCTTGCTTTTTTGAAACGCCTGTGGTTCAGGCTTTGAGCGGCAAAGATAAGAAGGAAAAGAAGATAAGGGTGATCGGGTAATCAGGTGATCGGGATATCGGGATATCGGGTGATGGGGTGATGGGGTGATGGGTGGTGTATGGACTTTTAATGAATCTGATTAATGATGCAGAAAAAGAATCCCAAACAAAAAGCACCCAGTACCCGATTACCTGATCACCTGATCACCCGATCACCCGATCACCCAATTACCATTTTTCCATTATATTTATCACCAATCTTCCAAATCCAATAACACACAATGAAGCCCTCCTTGTTCCGGTCATTGATTGAACTCACGACAGATGCTGTGTTCATTGTTCGGGTGTTACCGGGGGGCGAAGAGTTTGTGATGGAGTATGTGAATGATGCGTATCTCCATAAATTCAATGTTACGCGCGAGTCGGTAGTGGGTAAGGAGTTCAAGGACATGCTTCACACCCATATTGTAGATACTATTCGCAAACGCTTTATCGAATGTGTTCGTTTGCGCTCCAACCTCAGTTTTGAAGAAAGTTTTGAAAACGGCACTACCAGTCTGAGTGAACTCTTTCCTATCATGGATGCCGATAGTGCCATTGAATATGTAGTGGGCGTATCTAAAGACATTACTGAGCTGAAAATAAAGCGTGATCAAATCGCCGCTTCCGAGCAAACTTTACAATCCATCATCAATAGCTCCGATAATGTGCTCATTTATATGAGTAATGATTTTACCATTCGGTATGCCAATCGCAGAGCACAAGAGCATGCGAGAAAATTGTTTGGAAAAAGCTTTTCCATAGGTGATAAGCTCACAGATTATTATCCCAAATCCGAACGCGAGCTTGCTTTGAAACATGCTTTAGAACTGAAAGAGCTAAAACAAACCATTTCTCATGAGCACCAGCTCACTTATCCGGATGGGGAGACCCGTTGGTTTTTAAGGCGTTATTATGGCGTGTTTGACGAGAAGGGCGAATTAACAGGTATCGTTATTGCCTCTATCAATATCACCAATCGGAAAGAGCAGGAATTACAAATACAGAAACAAGCTGATTCTCTTCGTGAGATCGCTAAAATTCAATCACACGAAATCAGAAGACCTGTTGCCAATATCATAGGATTGGTTGATCTCATTGATTTGAAGGGCAAAACCTTGGAAGAAAATGAGCAAATTTTACAATATCTCAGACAGAGTGGACAAGAATTAGATGGTATGATCAGTAGAATTGTCGATAAAACACAATATGACACCGATTTTTAACGGTTTTCGGTAAGATTTTTTGTTTAGTTTTTAAGAAAATCGCTTAACATTGCATCGGAAACCAAGCTGATATCGTCCTCTTTTAGCTCTCGACACATCAGTTTATCTTCTTTCCAATCAGTTTTAATACCCATAGATTTTCCGATCTGAGTTTACTTTTCCTTAGACTGGATATTTGAATGATGACAATTTGATTTTTCCCCACAATAGACTTTATGTACGATATTCTGCAATTAAATGACATGTTATTGCCCGAGTTACTCGACATCGCCGAGCAACTAAAGATTACGGGTGCTAAGAAATTAGACAAACAAGGACTGATCTATAAGATCCTGGATAGCCAGGCGGTTCAGGCCAGCGAAACCAAAGATGGCGCGGCTAAAAAAGGCGCCCGCGCCCGTAAACCCGTTACGGTAAAAACCGCCAACGGTACCGAAGAAGCGGAAGTGATGCAAGAAGCACCTGAAAAACCAACAGCCGCTGCAAAACGCGGTCCGGTGAAAAAAGCTCGTACCGACAAGCAGCCCACCGAGAATCCCGAAACAGCTCCTGAACAAACCGAAGAAAGCAGCAACGCCAATGTGAATGCTCAGGAGAATGCTCCTGAAAGCGGATTGCCTCAAGAAGCGCCTGCTCCACAACAACATAGACACCAGCGCAAAGAACCTAATTTCAATATTGAATTTGAAGGCGTTATCAGCGGTGAGGGCGTATTAGAAATGATGCCGGACGGTTATGGTTTCCTTCGCTCTTCTGATTATAACTATTTATCTTCTCCCGATGATGTATATGTATCTCCTTCTCAGATCAAACTCTTTGGTCTGAAAACAGGAGATACCGTTTCGGGATCTGTTCGTCCACCAAAAGAAGGAGAAAAATATTTCGCCTTATTGAAAGTGGATCATATCAATGGTAAACGTCCGGATGAAGTGCGCGATCGCGTTCCGTTCGACTACCTCACACCATTGTTCCCTTATGAAAAATTAAACCTTTTTACCACTTCTAATAATTACAGCACTCGTATCATGGACCTGTTTACCCCCATCGGTAAAGGTCAGCGTGGATTGATCGTTGCCCAACCAAAAGTGGGTAAGACCATGTTGCTGAAAGAAGTGGCCAATGCTATTGCTGCCAACCATCCGGAATGTTACCTGATGGTGGTATTGATCGATGAGCGTCCGGAAGAAGTAACCGATATGGAACGCAGCGTAAAAGCAGAAGTGATTGCTTCTACTTTTGATGAGCCTGCTGAAAAACACGTGAAAGTATCTACCATCGCTTTACAAAAAGCAAAACGTTTGGTAGAATGCGGACATGATGTTGTGATCTTATTAGATTCCATTACCCGTTTGGCACGCGCACACAATACCGTTGCTCCCGCAAGTGGTAAGGTATTGAGTGGTGGTGTGGAAGCCAATGCCATGCAAAAACCCAAACAATTCTTTGGTGCTGCACGTAAAATTGAACACGGTGGTTCATTAACCATTCTGGCAACAGCATTGATTGAAACCGGTAGCAAAATGGATGAAGTGATCTTTGAAGAATTCAAGGGTACCGGTAACATGGAATTGTTGTTGGATCGTCGCTTGGCCAATAAGCGCATTTTCCCTGCTATTGACTTGGTGGGTTCTTCTACACGCAGAGATGATCTCTTACTGGATAAAGAAGTTTTACAACGTATGAATATTCTTCGTCTTTATATCAATGATATGAATACAGAAGAATCCATGAACGAATTGCTGAAACGCATGAGAGGAACGAAGGACAATGAAGAGTTTCTGGCGTCGATGAATCGATAGTTGAGTGTGAATTGTCAATTGTCAATTGTCAATAAAAAGTGACTATAAATAAAAAAGCGAAGTGGCTTCTAATCACTTCGCTTTTTTATTTTAACTAAAGGCTAATCATTGATTACTCGATATTCACAATTGACAATTGACAATTCACACTTCTCACCTCTTCAACAGCCGCTCATTAAACAATTTCAAAATTCGCTTATACTCATCCGTCCAGCTGCTGGGTTCTACGAAGCCGTGGTCTTCTATAGGGTATACTGCCAGCTCCCAATGTAAGCTCCCCTTTTTTTCGGGCCAGTTAAAAGTATAATTTTCTTTTTTCAGTT
>JAAXIF010000096.1 GCA_012270485.1 Sphingobacteriales bacterium
TGAGTAGTTCCTCGAAGTTCATTATAATTTTGCTGAACATACTCTGGGTCAGTAAGTTTGATGTTATTTTTTGTCCGATCAATCGCACGTTTGAACAACTTGTCATTAACTTTAAAATTAGAATCAAGATACTCTTCACCAGCATCAAGCATCTGATCCATCCGCCAATTTAATTCAGCAAGTCTTGGATCATCAACTGGATATCTCATCTGTGCATGAATCAAATCCTCTGGGTGCTCCTTAATATGATCATTGATACGATCAATTGTCTGCATCATCTCCCGTGCTTCATTTGGTTTTAATCTATGATTTCTTATTAAATCCTTTTCAGATATCTTTAAATAAGGTTCTTTGTTTAATTCTTTTGGTTTTAACTGAGAGTCCTGATGATAACCATCAACCATCTTTGCAGGTGGTTTCTTTGGGTACTCTGGCATAATACCCTTTCTAAGTTTCTCAATATCAACATTCAACTCTTCTGGTTCAAAGTGTCCTAACTTTGCTGCTTCATTTAATAGTTTACCCTTTGATTCGTATGATTGCATCAATAAGTCGTATCTTGCACCAGGATCAAGTCCACTTTTAGGATTACCGAATGGTTGATGTAAATTGCTTTTTGTAGATTTGGGAATATTAATTTTTCCATCTACTCCACCAGTTGGAACTTGATTCTTAAATTTTGAATTTTTTATTTGTTGTACTATTCTCCTAATGGCTTGTTCATCTCCAGCGTCTACCGCATCTATGAGTGCATCTTTAAATTTAAGTGCCTGTGAAGAATCAGTTTTCATGATTATATCATCCAAATTATCAATAATATCATCAGCAGCTCCTCTAAGTGCAGAGGATAAATTACCAGTTTTTGCTGTCTTAGCTGCTGATGATGATGCTTTGGATGCTTTGGCTATTCTTGCCGCCTGTTGTGCTTTTGAAAGTTTGAAAAAGTTTGCAACTGCTGGTATTTTCCCAAGTTGTAAAGCAGTAAGTGTCATTATTTTTCCTGCAAGCAAACCTCCAAATATATTAAGAGCAACATCAAAACCAAACTTTACCAATAATGCTCTTGCTTCAGCTGCATATACCTCGGCAGCTGCATCATTTATCGCTTGATCTGCTTTCAATTTATCAATTTCATTTTGTAGTTTTTTATCCTTTAAATCTTTTTCAGCTGCCTTTTGTTGATCATAGGCAGTATCTTTGACAGCACCCCTCCACATATATCCAGTATTCTGTTTCCATCTATTCCAATTATCAAGATTCTTTCTGTATTTTGCTAAATCTGCTTTTGCTTTGTTTATTGATGCATTATCATAATTTGGTGATTCACCTCTTGATAATGCACCATAATACTCAGCATCCATTCTAGCACTTAAAATACTTTGTCCAAGTTCTACTTGAGTCGTATAAAAACGATCAGGATTTGCAGGATACAACTCATCATTATATCCTAATTCTATTGCTCTCTGGTCTAAACCAGTTGGATCAAGTATTCGACCTGGTCTACCCTCATAATTTCCTGGTTGTGGTTTAGGAGCTGGTAAAGGTGGAATATCAGGAGGTGGTGTCGGATTCGATGTAGAAAATGGTTTGTCAGGAGGTGACTGTGGTGCTGGTATATTAGGTGGTTCTGACTCTTCTGGTGGTGATTGTTGAGTTTGAGTCGTTGTCGTTGGATCGGCAACAGGTTGTGCAGATTGTAAACGAGGTCCAGTGGTAAAACTATAAGTATTTCCTGTGCCGATTCCTCTTGGAGAGACACCTCCACCTGCCATTGTACGAACTGTTCTTCCTCCCAATCTTCTTATAATTTCATCAGTTCCTATTCTATTTTCAAATCCAGGTGGAATATAATTACCATCAGCATCAAATGTTCCTTCATCTTCTTTTTTCTTTTTCGACCTACCATCAAGATAATTATATCCTTGATTACTTAATCCAAACAATCTACCAGGTGTAATTGGACCATGATACTCAATGTCTCCTATACCTCTGAATATTGGGTTCGTAGTAGTTGCAGGAGTCGCATTCACATAAAATGTATTTGACTTTGTATACATTTGAAAAGTCTGGAGAACATAGTTTTGACCATCTACTGTAACTTTTGGTCCTGAATAATCTGCAAAAGGACCCATATGAAAAGTATTATGTGGAGTCCAAGCTTTTACTGGTATTGTTGTTGCACCTGCGACGTTTACTGCAGCATATCTTGCACTCGCCATTTTAAGAATTTTTTGTCTTGTTTCATCTGCTGGAAAATATTCACCAAACAATCCAAAATAAGGAGCTCCACTTGCATCTTGAGGAACAGTCACAGTTCCACCAAGTAATCCTGGTTTTAATACCTGATGATAAAATCCATTTCTTATATAACCAACTGACACTCCAAAAGCCTGATTACCAAAAGCAATACCTGCTCCTCCTGTGGGATATCTTCCAGATGTATCTGTTGCGAACAATGCATCATCAAAACTAGCTATGATTGGTTGATTAGCTTCTCCATTAACATTGTTTGAATTACGCATCCAACTATTATCAGTATACGCATTTGGCCAGTTAGAGGGATCATTGGGATCACCACTCACAGGTTGAGTGAAACCACTACCAGTTACACCCGTAGTATCTGGAATCGGAAACTCTCCACCAGGATCGGCAGGAACAAAAGTTGATGTACTATAAACATTAGATGTTGTCATTCTCTCCGACAACATTCCAGTTTTTTCTAATTCTTTATTCAGCGCAGCAATCTTCTCGTCAATTGAAACGGAAGATTTTTTAGTTGTTTTATTTTTTATTCTCTTGAACCGAGACATTATATAGGTGTTTTTTATTATTTATGTTTCCATCATAGCAGACATCATGACAACGAAGAGTGTTGTCACCATAAT
>JAAXIF010000059.1 GCA_012270485.1 Sphingobacteriales bacterium
AGTCGTCAGGAGTTGGAAGTAACGGGGTCATGCTCGGCCTTTACGTGCTCGGTTTTTAGATGCTTTTTCAAGGAATGTTTTACCATTCTTTTTGTGTGATACATCTTTACCGTCACCATTACCATAAGTTCCCCGTTTTCTGTTTTCTTTGTTTAGTGCAGACCGTTTAGAGATCTGCAGTTTAGATGCGTCGTACTTTTTTTGATACGACTTGTAGTTACCGTTAGCGTATTTAGCACCGCTATATTTAGACGTTCGAGCCATGTAGCCTCCGATGAACAAGTTCAGGATCAACTGTAGGCATCACTGCAGCCAGTTTACCGAGTGGATTGCCGTCCATGGCGACACCGCTGATGTCATTTGTTTTAAGCCAATCACAAGCTGCTTTCAAGTCTTGAGTAGTAGCCTCGCCCGATTTAATACGGGCAAGGAACTCCTTAGTGACTAGATTATGCAACTCGTTAAATTGATCTTCAGTTGCTTTCTTTTTCATTAGTAAGAGACACTATAGGCACAATGTCATGACACAAAACTTCTACTCTACTACCAGGTCTAAATGTAAAACCTGATTTCATAATTTCTGTGCATTTAAGGGCACGAACAAGTTCGTAGTCAAGTCTCATCTTTTGTTCGTGTTTACGTGCAATAGCTTTGCAAGTTTCTACCATACCACCATCTAGCGGTACTGAGAAATTCAGCTGTACGCCAAAGTTATTGCTTCGTACATAGCCAGTGTTATCGTATGGAATAGTATCGTTGCCCATATAAAAGGGCGAAAACTGCATGGTGGTTCCATTGCAACTATTGTTACTTGCAAAGTATTGACGAGACGGTGCTCCATTGTTTTGAAATTGCACCGCTTGATTTGTCACATTACCCGTAGCTGCTGCCACGGGATTTGATGTATTTTGAACCTTTGGTTCTTCGTTAGCAAATGCAGGATTTACTGAGAGAAGACCGACAAGGAAGTAGTAGTAGAGACCTGTTGAATGGTTTCGGTGATGAGGCTGTCTTCGATCAGACCGGCTGAACGACTCACAACTTCCAGTTGAAACTGTTCCCCTGGATTGGTCACTGAATAGGTTGTTGTCGGATCTGCGATGTCTCCGCTGGGTGTTACGTTTGTTCCAGACCATGATGAATAATCGCCACCATAAACATTGGTCGCAATAGTACGATCAATATCTACAGTGGTAGTAGTAGTGGATTGCATAGACCCCTGAGTAAAGTTAGGGGTAACAGTTTGTGCAGCAGCAGGGCTAGCTAGGAAAAGAAGGAGAAGAAGTTTTTTCATGATTCTTTCTTAGGTTCGTTAGATTTGTTTCTGTTATTTGATGTATTAAGTCCAAACGTAGCTAAAGCGCCTGTAAACACACTAGCTACGAATGTAATGTCACCACCGCTCTGTCCCTTTTTAATCATAGGGATGTCCACATAATTAAGAGTGATAATAAAACCACTCCATACGACAACACCAAGACGGACAAAAGTTGCTAAGAATTCAAGTTCTTCGTGATGTTCTTTTAGTTGCTTAAGGATTGGTTTTCTTTCTTTGTTAACTTGCTCCATGCTTTTTTAATGATCGGTTTGAATATTTTGACCAGCCATTTAGGTACGGATGTAGCAGTTAGGGTGGCGGCAACAGAAATAGCTGCTGTTGTTGCTGCTGTAGTCATAATATCGGTATCAGGTACTGATAACTCAATATCAGTAAATGGTACTTCTATTATTTGTGATCCAATAGGTATATTTGGTTTTGTTGTTGGGGTAGGTTTTGTATCCTCTTTTTGAGGCTCTTCTTCTGTGTTAATACCTTCAATACCTGGTGGTGGTTGTAGTGTATTAGGTGGTACTACAAGCGGTTTGTAATTAGGTATATCTGCCCGTGGCACCTCTAATACCGGAGGTGGTAAAAAAGGTGCATCAGGCAAAGCTATGTAAGGTATAACAGGTGGATCTTTCCAATCAGCCACCGGCAAACTTACGGCTAGGTTGAGTAGGAGTCACCTCATACTGTTCCCAACCATCAGGCAATGCACCTTGATAGTTAACGTGATAACCGTCGAGAACAGTAGGTGCTACAAGTTCATTACCTTCTTCATCCCACTCACCACCTTCGGTAATAGTACCAACTACATCAATGGCATAATCGCGTGTATAAGCTTGTAGCACTTCAGATTCAACACCTTCTTCATCGGTGACGGTAGCATAAAAGCCAGCAGCCTTTGCGGCTGTAACCCATGCTGCTTCATCAGTAAACCGGAAGAAAGGACCGGGTGTTGGTTCCGGTTGTAGTTCATCAGTTTGTGCTTCAGGAAGTAGTTCAGTCATAATTAAGAGGTGATATTTTGCAGGGTAGCGTCAGGTAGACGCACGGGGAAATAAGCCAAGCGTTTGATGTGGCCGTTAAGTATGGTAGACACGCCGATAGCCGATCCTAAGTCCAAAGTATTTACGACAGGAACAGTCACAGAACTGTCAGAAAGCAATGCGCCGTTATATCCAAACGATAGGTTGTTTTGAGCAATAGCACCAGCAAGTTTATGAAACTGATTGTAGGGTGTGCTGTTGCCAGAAGTATTAATGTTTGTTTGAACAACGGAACCATCAACAACAACGATTGCTGCATTATTGCTGCCAGCGAACCCGACTCGCCAGCGCTCTGCTGCCGTTCCATTGTTAAATCCCGCAATCGCTGAAACGCCCGAAGCCTCTGTTTCAACAAACACCGTGCCTTCACTCTGGTTGTAGAAGCTATCAACACCCAGTGCGCTTGTCGATACATCGG
>JAAXIF010000001.1 GCA_012270485.1 Sphingobacteriales bacterium
CTTTCTTATCTACAGTCTGTGAAATGTATATACGATAGTCATGACCACCTGCTGCACTTTTTACACCAGCAAAGTTTTCTTTATGACCTGTAGTAGGTGGTTGAAACCTACCAAATGTGAAATAGCAAGTATTACAATTTAACGCCATTGCTTCTGAAGAGTGAAGTTGTTGTATGCAAACTCCAAGCGATTGACGAACTTAATCATACTGCCGTCTTTGTGAAGAACATATCCCTCAGGAGTTGTAACCTTATATCCTTTCTCAGTTTGAACATATGTTCTAAACTCTTCCAGGTGGTCCAGTTTATCTATAACCATTTGCTTCACTGCCTGTAGTTCTTTGTATAGTGCAAGCATTGCTTTGAACTTATAGACATTCTCTACAACATAATTCTGACTACCGTACACAAGGTTTCTTTTCTTAGTCAGATTTGCAACTGTTTTAATCTTTGCTAGTTCTTTACTAGTTTTTTCCTCGTAGAAGTTAAGCATGTCATACATTGCTTCATCCACATTACCAATGCTACGAGCATTTTTAATCTCACTATTAAAGAACTGCTTTAAATATGATGCAATATGAAACTTAGCGTCACCAGTTGTGCCAGTTTTTGCTACCAACTCATCAAGAAAATCACCACATACATGACACATACGTTCAATTTTTGAGATGTATGTATCAAATTTTTTCATTTCTGTTTTTGAGAAACCAACACGGTGCATAGGTGTATCATTCTGAACAACTAAGGCATCAGCAGATCCTTTTACATTAGCACCTGCTCGTGCTTGCATGTCAGCAACTACATCACCAGTGTAATGGGTATGAAATACCACACCAATCTTCGCTCTACCTGCTGCTGTCCCAATTGGATGGTCAACTGGTATACCATAAGTAATCGTATTGGGTCTGAAAGTATAGAGTAGTTCTCCATTAATTGTTTCTCTTTTGATATCAGATGTAAAAAGAAGATCTCCCTGTACTACACCTGTAATACCAAGAGTAGAGAAATAACGAAGAGAGAACTTCAATTTCTCTGCAAGATCTCCCTCATACCAACCATCAATTTGTTCTTCACTATAACACAACTTAGGATTGGTCTTTGCAAATACAGATTTGGTGCCAACAAAAAACATTCCTGTCTGAGGATCTGTGCCGCAAATGACTGAAGGAGCACCATCCCATTTTGTTTGCATAAAACCACTGCTCTCCTGATGACCCAACATTTTTTTGAGTTCTTTCAGGAATGACACCGCAGCTTTACAACCCTCAACTCCGTAGTTGAGCATCTCATCTTCCAGGTGTTCTAAGTGTTTGAGTTGCTTAATGTTTGCCATTACTTCTTGTAGTAATCTCCATTGGTGTGGGTAGGATAGACGCCACCCTGCTTGTTCCTGATGTTGAACTTGAACTCATATGACTGAGTTTCAAATATCATATCAATACGCTTGCCTCTACCGCCAGCGCCACCATAGTTAATTTCTACAGAATTTCCAACCAGTGTAGCAGCTTTGTTCATGTAGTTCTGATCAATTTCATAGAAGTTCAAATCAGATCCAGTGTAATGACACATCCAGTAACCATAACCAACACCACTCTTAATCATATCTTGCAATGCTTTCTTGCCACCAGGAGACAGTGTGGTTCTTTCAATATGATTCTCTACCGTAGTACCTGTGCCCTTACCATAGTTAGCAAACACATCTAAAAATTTCTGCTGATCAATACCAAACATCTCAAGGTAATCACGACCATCATCAGGAATCTCACCTGCTTTTAATTTTGCCTCTGGAAATAAAGCTAGATTACCTTTGCCACTACTACGAATACCACAGTTAAAGAATGATAATGTGCTACCAAACTTTACTGAAATGTATACAGGTTTACCATCTACTTCCAAAGTAATATCTGTAAGAGTTGAACCAATATTATTTGTAGTTGCACCACCTGCAGAGATAATAATATTGTTTCCTTTCTTTGCTAGAGGACGTTTTTGATTCTTGCCACCCTCGCCTATTGCTTTTGTAGGTGCTGAACCATATTTTTCAGTTAGTGCGCTAACAATTTGATTGACATGTTCCGAATATTTTTTAGGTGTTTGACCACTGCAATAATCAATCAAAGATTGGGTAAGATCATCCTCATATTGATTACCCATATTAATTTTTTTACCACCTTTAATCTGACCACCAAACTCAGAAGTTTTTGCAAAGTCTTCTAAGTCAAGATAAAGATCCACACTTGTTACTCGCCTTGATACACCTTTACCACCAGGAAAGTTGCAAGTAAATTCAATATTATTTTTACCACGAAGACCTTGCCTACACACCAGATCAAATAACATCTTCGCAGAGTTTTCTTTTCCAGAGTTTCCTTTTATATCACGGAAGTCTTGGAATGGTGAGGTTACATAATTTTTAGCAGCATTTCTTGTGGTAACAGTAAACCCTGCTACCTCTACAATACCAATATCAGTTAAGAAACGATTTTCTTTTCCATTACGACCCAAAGCTTTGTCAAAGAAAGTGTCCATACGGTCAAGATACCGTCCACCGTTTCGGAAAAAATCTCCTGCCTTCATATGAAAAAACCTCCCGTCTAACTATTTAGAGGGAGGTCATGATTATTTCTGTTCTTCACTAGGTTCAGGTGCCTTGGATGGGACAACCTCATCACGAGATCGATTCTTGATCACAATAAAAGCATCCTTATTGTACTTGCGGGTGCCTTTGACTGGTGCCCACTTGGTGCCTGCACCATCAATCTCAT
>JAAXIF010000017.1 GCA_012270485.1 Sphingobacteriales bacterium
TAAAATTAATCCAGTCGGTGGTGGTTCTACAATAACCATCGCTGGAATTGCGAGTATCACGAATAATATTTCTGTTGGTAATTCAGTCACTGCGAATGCATTTTATGGGTCTGGTGCAAACTTAACTGGTATTGATGCTACGAAGATTGAAACTGGTAATACAAAAGTAGAAACAATTGATACAGGTTCTGATGGGCATATAAAATTTACAACTGAGGGAGGTGAAAGCATTCGCATTCAATCCGATGGTGATGTTGGTATTGGAACCATAAACAACACTAATAATGAAAGGTTGAGAGTTCAAGATGATGCTTCAACATCTACATCATGTCAAGTATCAATCATTTCTGGAAGTGCTGAAAGATCAATTTTAAATTTTGGAGATAAAGAAGATCCCAATATTGGTAGAGTATCATATCATAACAATACTAATACCTTGAGTCTTTTCACTAATAATACTGAAAGACTTCTTATTTCATCAGAAGGATATGTAACTAACCCAGCTCGTCCTTGTTTTGACGTTGCTAAAGATAATGGAGCTGTAAGTTCAACTAACGCAATTGTTTTTAACGTTGTAAATGTTAATAATGGTTCTCATTATAATAGTTCCAATGGTAGGTTTACAGCTCCTGTAACTGGAACGTATTTTCTTTATTTTGGTGGTATAAAAAATAACACTAATAGTGTTATTCGTTTGAAATTATTAAAAAATGGCACTGGCAGTTATATGAATTCTGATAGAGAGTTAAGAATGGATGATGGTGATGCTTATGGTGAAAATGCATCTATGAACGTGATCGTTTCTTTAACTGCAACTGATTATGTTCAGGTTTATGTTACAGAGGGAACCATATATGGAACTGATCCATCATACACACATTTTGGTGGATATCTTCTTTCTTAATAAATAAAACTATGTCAACACTTAAAGCCAACATCATTGATTCTCACTCCACTTCAACGGAGTTTAAAGAAACCATCACTGCGAATGGTGATAGTCAGTGGTTAGATACTTATGGTGTAATCAAAGCAAATCGTGATACGATTGCTGAAAGTATTACCATTCCTTCTGGAACAAATGGTCTTTCATCAGGACCAGTAACGATTGCAGATGGACATACGATTACAGTCAATGGTGAGTGGGCAATCGTATGACAAAAATAGTTGTCAATACAATACGTTCACAGACAGGAGTTACATCCGTCACCTTTCACGATACAATCACTGCAAATGGTAAGAAGCAATGGTTAGATCGTTTTGGAATTATCAAAGCAAACAGCACAGAAATTGATGAAAATGTTACTATCCCATCAGGTACAAATGGATTATCAGTCGGCACAATCCGAGTTGGTGCAGGATATTCTGTCACAGTTCAAGGTAATTGGAGGGTAATATGACAAGTAAGATAGTTGTTAATAATATTGAAGCAGATGCTGGTGTAAGCACAGTAACATTTCAGTCTGAAATTCAAAGAGGAACCTCAAATCTTCATAGCACTGGTATTGAGATTGCTAATGTCAATACACTTGGTGGTTCAGTAAAATTTGGTGGTGATGTTGGTATTGCAGGAACATTAACTTATGAAGACGTAACAAATATAGATTCAATTGGTATAATTACAGCAAGAACTGATGTATTAGTAGGAAATAATATTAAATTAGGTGCTTCAAGTGGTATTGTAACTGCCACCTCATTCTCTGGTGATGGTTCGTCATTGACTGGTGTAAGTTCACCAACTGCTAATAGAAATTTTATAATAAATGGAGACATGCGATTTTGGCAGAGGGGAACAACATTTAACTCACAAGGAAATGGTCAGAATGATTATACCACTGACCGATTTGCAATAGGTCATAACAACTCACATATGGCTGCGGTAACACGACAAGATGGAACTGGTGCTCATGCAAAGTTTCAATACTGTTCTAGAATTCAAAGAGATAGTGGCAATTCTCAAACTGACCAGATGAGATTTCATACAGCACTTGAAACAAATGATGTTATATTATTAAGAGGAGAGGTGCTTACTATTTCTTACTATGCAAGAAAGGGAGCAAATTATAGTGAAGCAAACAGTAGAATAACTGGTGTGAGAATTGCTACTGGTGAAAATACTGACGGTGATCCAAACGCATATTCTGGAGGTAATTGGACTAATGCAACAACTATTCTTACAGGAACTCCAACTTTAACAACAAGTTGGCAAAGATTTTCTCATACCACAAGTGCAGTGTCTAATTCTGCAAATTCAATGATAATAGAGTTTAGACATACACCCGTTGGAACTGCTGGTGCAAATGACTATTATGAAATTACGGGTGTGCAACTTGAAATTGGATCATCAATGACTGCGTTCGAGCACAGAAGATACTCAGATGAACTTGCACGTTGTGAACGATTTTTCCAAACTGGCCGTGCTTCAATTGGTAGTGCCTATAATGGTTTTGGTGGTAGTCAAGTACAAGGCACATACATTGGGTTTAATACTAAAATGAGAGCACAACCTGCAATAAGTTTTGGTACAAATCACGCTTCAAACAATGTAGTAAATGCTGATTATTATGGTGGTGAGTCAGACAGTGGATTTGTTTACAGAGTTAATCTTTCAGGAAATGGTAACTATGCAAGATATAGCACTTATTTTGCTGAAGCAGAATTATAGGATGTAAAATAATAAATAACTAAATGGCACTAACAAGAGCAACCGATAAGATAATTGCAAATGCTGATGGGAATCTAAACCTATCAGGAATTGTT
>JAAXIF010000091.1 GCA_012270485.1 Sphingobacteriales bacterium
ATGGGAAACCACTTCACAAAGAAGCAGATGATCGTGCTAATCAAAGGATTCTAGAGGAGAGTATTCTCAAGGTAAACTATAAGTCTTTTACTCAGATTGTGATTCTGGGTAGTAGCACTTTTGTTCCTTTCATGCAGTTGACTACTGCAAATCGACGTGAGGTGATTGAAGATCTTTTGGATATTCGTATCTTCTCTGCCATGAATAATTTGATCAAGGATCATATTCGCACAAAGAAAGAACAAATTAAATCTTTGACTTTAAAGAAAGATACTGTCAAAGATAAGATGAAGATGCAGCAAGACTTCATTGAAGAACTTGAGAATCGTGGCAATGCAAATATTGATGCCAATAATAAGAAGATTGATAAGTTAGATGAGGAAGTTGCTCATTATATGAAGCAAAATTCTATCCTTGAGGAGGGTATTGAAAGACAAACTAAAGACCAAGAAAATTTTATTGGTGCTACAGAGAAGTTATCAAAACTAAACAATCTTCGTGGAAAAATCTCTCAAAAGGTAAGTACAATTACCAAGGAACATAAGTTTTTTACAGAAAATACGGTTTGTCCTACCTGTCGGCAAGATATTGAGGAAGAGTTTCGTGTAAATAGAATTAGTGATGCTCAAAATACGGCAAAGGAACTAAAAGAAGGATTTGATGAACTCGAATCCACTATTAAGTTTGAACAACAGAGAGAGCGTCAATTCAATTCCCTAACAAAGGAGATTACGAAACTAACGCATGGCATTTCTCAAAACAATACTCGGATTAGCCTCAATCAACGACAGATCAGAGATCTCGAACATGAAATTCAAACTATTACCAGTAACCTACAGAACCGAAATACTGAACATGAGAAGCTAGAAGAGTTTAGAGAAAATCTCCAAAAGACAATTGAAGACCTTTCAGACAAAAAACAAGAAATCGTACATTACGATTTTGCCTATTCCCTTCTAAGGGACGATGGTGTAAAAACGAAGATCATTAAGAAGTATCTTCCGTTCATAAATCAACAAGTAAATCGTTATCTTCAGATGATGGATTTCTACATCAACTTTAAACTTGATGAAGAATTTGGTGAAACTGTAGAGTCACCCATTCACGAACATTTTTCCTACAGTTCTTTCAGTGAAGGTGAAAAGATGAGAATTGATCTAGCATTACTTTTTACATGGAGGGAAGTCGCTAGACTCAAAAATTCTGTAAACACTAACTTGTTGATTATGGATGAAGTATTTGATTCTTCACTAGATGGATTTGGAACTGAAGAATTCCTTAAGATTATTCGGTATGTAATCAAGGATGCTAACATCTTTGTAATCTCTCATAAATCAGACTTGCATGACAAATTTGAAAGTGTCCTCAAGTTCGATAAAATCAAAGGATTCTCGTGTATGGTATGAACTGGAAAGAAGAGTACAAACAGTTCACTGGCAACAAGAAAGAACTTGACTTGCTAGAGAACGGAGCAAAAAGTTTGGCAGAGTCATGGCATTTACAAGCCATGTATAATAAGTGGAAACGTTTAAAAGGAATTTCCGATGAACACCCCTAACTGGCAGCATCACTCTAAGAAAGAGCAGAAACGAACTCTTAAACCTCAGGCAATGAGGGCACGAAAAGAGGCACTCAGACAATTGAAGAAGCGTCACATGAACCCGTCCAAGAGGCGGGTTTCGTCGTATTATGAGTCCATACGAACGGAACACTATGACAGTTTCACACGAGATCAAGTCGCAACTTGCTAAACTTCTGGCAACTGAAGATCTTGTTGTAGAGCACAAGAAAGTTGAGACTGCCTGCTTTAACGTCCATACTCGTGTGTTGACTCTTCCTATGTGGGAGAAAGCAGGCAATGAAGTTTATGATATGTTGGTTGCACATGAGGTGGGTCATGCACTGTATACACCCGACCGTAACTGGTTGAAAGAAACGAAGATTCCTCCACAGTTCGTAAACATTGTGGAGGATGTTCGTATTGAGAAGTTGATGAAACGTCGTTATCCTGGTCTTCCCAAGACCTTCTATGCTGGATACCAGGTTCTTGCCGAGGAAGATTTCTTTGGTGTTGAGTGTGATGATGTTACCAAGATGAACCTTGCAGATCGTGTGAATCTGTATTTCAAGATTGGTAACTTTATTGATGTTCCTTTTGGCGAAGACCTTGAGATGCCCATCCTTCGTATGATTGAAGGGTGTGAAAGTTTTGATGATGTTCTTCTGGCAGCAAAGGCACTGTATACCTATTGCCAAAATCAACTGAATACTGATACAAAGACTGAAATGGATTCTCTGGAATCTCAGTCTGGTAATCCAGATCCTTCACAGAATCAGCAAGGACTTGAGCAAGGAGATACTGATAACACTGATGATGGTGAATCTTCTACGGCAGAGTCTGGAGAGACCACTGAAATCGAAGAAGAAGGACCTTGTGGTGGCACTAGTAATGATGTAGAAATCAAAACCGTGGAAGCACTGGAAAATGCAATCAAAGATCTTGCTTCTACTGATGGATATGAGAATGTCTATGTAGAAGTGCCGAAACTTGATCTTGATAAGATTATTGTGCCCAACTCTAGAATTCACCAAGAGTGTCGTGAGATCTGGGATAACTATCAATATCAGGAAGCATTTGATGATGTCGATGCTGAGTTTGCAAAATTTAGAAAATCCGCACAAAAGGAGGTGAATTATCTTGTCAAAGAATTCGAATGCCGTAAGTCTGCAGACTCTTATGCTCGTGCTACTG
>JAAXIF010000099.1 GCA_012270485.1 Sphingobacteriales bacterium
TACCTTTAGCTTGTTGTCGTTGCTCTAAATTTAGCCCTAAAACTAGATGATTAGCAGAGGTTTGTGGGTCGTCTAAAAACTCTTCTAGCATAGCATTCCACTCCATACGTTTACGTTCTTTGATTGCTTCCTGGGCTGAAATACCCATAGCATCTGTAAAGTATTTAACGCCTTGAGCAAGAGCATCTAATCTGTCGTCATGTTTAACTGCACCTTTTTCACGACACATTCTACTCATTTGGTAGAATAGCATGTACATCAGTCGTTTTTCAGGGGCTTCATCGGGATTAGACTTGAAGTCCCATTCAATAACTGATCTGTCGATAACGAGTCGGTGTTGATTGAGGATGGGTTCAAGGGCATCAATGATTCGATCTTCTTTTCTAACATTTGCTCGGACTTCTTCAACATCAATTCGTTGATTTGTTTGTTGGAGGTGTTTGCGGAACAACTCGCTAACAATACCGTCGCCAAAGTTAGTTTCAATGACAAGTTTAGATACTTCATACTTTTTACAACCTTTTAGAATGTCCAGTAATGTTTTGTCTGAGTATCCGTCTCGGTAAGCACGCATTTCGTGCAAGTACAAGATACCGTTACGTTGGGAGAGATAAGCCGCTGTCGTCTCATCCGATCCACGACCCGACGGGTCAATAGAGCAGATTGTTTCAGTGTAAGAACCCCACTCCCCCTGGTGCTGCATTGGACTGTAGAAATAATCTCCAGGTAGCCCGACAATTGGGAGGTCCTTGATAACGTTTTGGGGGTCGGAGCACCATATGATGGACTCAGGGGCAGACTTAGGGTTAACAGAGGTAACGATAAGATCAGCCATTTTAAGCGGGAATTTGTCAGCATCACTAAGAGAGGTGTCTAGCATGAACTGTAACATGAAGTTCGACCGTCCCATGGACGCTTCACGTTCTATCAAATCTTCATTATCAAATCTATCATCTGTTACGTCCCATTTCTGGGCACCATTATCAATATCTTCTACGAGCTGTGGAGCCAGCAGACCCTCATAGTTTGTTGTCTTACGAGGGTAACGTGCTGGCCACACAAAAGGCTTATAAGAGCGTTCTGCAAGCCGCTTGTACACCGTAAATGTAGTCTGTGGTGTACCAAGGTACATAATACGAGAGTCTTCCTTGGGTGTAAGGATAGACTCAGCTTCTGTACATAGTTGCAGTAACTTCTCTCTCATCAATTCCGTCATTGAGTTACCAGGAACTTCAATGTCGTCTAGAATCATTAAATCTGCGCGGCTTCCGGTTAGCTGTCCAGTGATGCCCACCGACTTTACGCTGGGTGCCTGGTGCGGGGAGCACATCACATCGAAGCTTATCCTTGACCACCTTGCATCGTCTGACCTGGGGCGTAAATGAGAAAGCCATGGTGTTTCAATAATAAGTTTTTGTAGAAAGATAGACATGTTGTCAGCACGTTCTTTAGACGCACTGATAATCATTATCTTTTTTTCAGAGTCATTAAAAAGCGTCCACAGAACAAAGGCTCCAGTAATCCAGCTCTTTCCCACTCCACGGAAAGCTTGTATTTGAAGACGCTTAGGTCCATGCTGAAGATAGTCTGCGATTGCATATTGTGCACGGGTTGGGTTTGGTAGGTCAAGCTGTGTCCACAAAGCCTGTAGAAACAGCTTAAAATCGCCTCTAAGGAGGTCTAAAGTATTCATAGGTACAATCTAGCGTGGAGGGGTGGTAAGGCGGCTTACAGAGCGTCCTGGGCACGTTTAGCGCCACTTCTGCCTCTAACCTGTTGAGGAAAGAACATTCTAATAGCGCCTTTTTCAATTCTAGTCATCAATGGAATTTGATTTTGCATTCTAGCTTGCTCTAGCACAGTACCAAAATCCTGACTTTCATCAAAAAGAGGACCAGCAGAAAGGTTTTCAATAGGGTTTTCTGCTTCTACTGCAGCACCAAATGCTTGAGCAGGTGAACCACCAGAGGCTAATGTAGCTCCAGCAGCGACAACACCACCAAGCATGGGTACTTTACTCAAAAATTTAACAGCACCACCTTTGAAACTAAATTTAGACCCAATCGGAATATCTACACCAGGTAAAATGTTAGGATCAGCAATAGGGTCAAAGAATTTTTTAGGAATAACTTTAACTGATTCTTCAGCAGGGTTAAGAGTAACACCGTAGTCATTTCCTACAATCTGTTTGACCCTATCTTTAAATCTAGCTTCCGACTGCCTAACCTGCTGTAAATTAGTAGGGTCTCCACCAGCACCACTCGTTAAAGCTTGTATATCTGCTTGGTCAGCTAGATGCTCAATTTGTGTCGGCTCAAGACCAAACATTTCTGCTTGAGCACTTACAGCTGTGCTTTGCTGTTTTAATTGTTTGGATTCATACCCAGCAAGTTCTGTTGAGGGCTGGTCAAACTTAGCTCTTCGTCTAGCTTGACCACGTACATCCCCTGTTCTAGGTTTTGCTTTACCTTTGTAACTGGTAAATTCACCCTCAAAACCAGCTTCACGAGCAGCTTCTGTCCAAGTAAGTTCTGGTTTTTCTGCTTTTATTTTGTTAATAGGGTCGTATTTACTTGGCATTAGGCAATATGCTCCAATAAAACTTTTTCACGGAGCCTATTGACTCCAAATTTGTCCCTCATCCATTCAAGGACGTTGGCACTTCCTTTCTCCTGATTACAACGGGTACAGGCACATACGACATTCGTTGCGACATCCTGCCCAC
>JAAXIF010000033.1 GCA_012270485.1 Sphingobacteriales bacterium
GGTAAAGGCTTGCGTTTTCTACCTGAGTAAGTATGTCGTAAACTGCCGAATGTAAGTGCCATTTGCTTCTCCTTCTTGAAAATGTCCGTATATTATACGCCATTTCACATGAGAAGTCAAGAAATATTTTTAAATATCATCAATTTCTTCGCCAGTTTTATGGGAAGAATCTTCACGCTCTTTTGGAGTTAGGGCAGAGGCTGGGCCAATCTTGAGACTATCCCAATCTACCTCTGATGTAAATGATTTCATAGATGCAGACCGCATTTTGACACAGTTGAGTGTGATACACGCATCTTCGTGATCCCAGGTTTCTAGCGTATACGCGGCATCTGCCGCATCAAGAATACCTTTTGCGAAACGTGCTTCACCACTCGCATCTGTCTGATAAGGTGAAAAGACGGGTACTTCATATTCCTGCGCCATAGACTTCAATGCTTTACTTACTTCAATCTGTTCTGTCCAGTCATATTGACCACCTCTCGATGGTAGACTCGACCGCTTTACCTGATTAATATAGTCAACGATAATGACACCAACATCCAACTGCTTAACTTTTTTGTCAAGCTCGGAACGGATCTTGGAGAGAGTCAACCCCGCATCGTACACAACGTCTAACTGCTGAGTCGGGAGAAGCTCGCAGTTGTTCTTGAGTACGTTGTGGAGTCGACTAAAGTCACGATGTTCTCTATACTCCTTCAAGCGGTCTTGTCCATCAACATAACGATTTGCCCACCAAGCAGCAACCTTCTCCCACTCTGTGAGATTAAGGTTTTTGGCACGAAGTCGAGCAAAGGGAATACCTGTTGCAATAGAGCAACAGCGTTGAAGGATAGACCGGCTGTCCATCTCAATAGTGAAATAAACAGCCGATTTACCACTGTTGTAAACATTGTTGGCAATGTTCGCACAAATAACAGATTTACCAGCACCTCTGCGACCACCCACCATGATAAGATCACGAGGTGAGAACTGAATCTCATGGTCGTACTCCTCGTTAAGTCCGAGGCTGATGTACTTCTGTAAATCTTCTTCTGGCTCGAACAGGTCAATACGTTGCATACTTTCCTGTGGATCTTCAAGATCAACCTTATCTTCAATGTCTAGGACAATCTGATGTAGGTGGTTTACTGACTCTTGTGCGTCCTCAAACGCAACAGAGTGCTCAACATAATCTTCAAGCGAGTTCAGAATTTCTTTTTGTGTAAACTCGTTCTTCAGGTACTGAAGTAGCATCTCAGGGTCGGCATCGACCTCGACAGCTTCAATCGCAAAAAGTTTTTCACGAGTACCTGAATCACGAATCTCAAATTTCAGATCTTCAATCGTGGGCATTTTATGGAACTGCTCGCAGTGTTTATCAATAATCTTGTGTAGACTATGATACTCTGCGGGCAAATAATGCTTGTGCGTAACACTCCAGGTCTGAAAGTCCTGTAGCTCGAGCACTTGCTTTATCAATGCTGATGCAATGTTCAAATAAAATTCCCCCGAATTTAAAGATGTGGGTAGACCCCGTAGAGCCTACCCTTGTATAATACTAAGTTAGATTAAGCAGATGCTTTTTCTTTCTTAGCTGCGCCGTCATAGTCAGAGGCAGTTAAGCCACGACGAGTCAGCATAGTCTTAACGCCACGAGCAGTTTTACCAATCGCTTCAGCGATAGCGTCAACAGTCATGTCGCCGACTGAAAGGTCAGCCAAAGGATCTTCTTTTGAAGCGCCTTTAGTTACTTCTTGCTTAGGAATAGCGTTGATGTCGCCAGAACGAAGCAAGCTAAGAGCTTTACCACGTACTGAGTTTACAGAGCGACCTAGAGCTTCAGCGATAGCTTCTACGAAAGCACCGTCGTTTACCAACTGTACAAAAGTAGCTTCTTCTTCTGGGCTGTAAGTACGAACTGCTTCAACTTTAGGAGCAGGCTTAACGTGCTCAGTCAGTTCCATAGACAAGATTTTACCTTGAATAGACTTAGGTGAGAAAGCGCCATCTTCGAAAAGACCTGCGATTTCTGCATAAGTGTATTGACCGCTGTTGTCAGATACAAAAGCAGCTAGAGTAGCTTCTTGAGCGTCTGTGAATGCGCGGCTTGCTGATGCTGAAGCAAGTTCAACATCGTAACCCATTTTACGCAGTTTGCTAGAAACTGAACGGGTTGAAGTTTCCAAGTTCTCTGCTGCTTCTGCAACAGTAGCTTGGCTCACAGGTGATTCATCACCTACGAAATTTGTAAGAGCGTCTGTACGCTCGTCTGTCCACTTAGGTAGTGCCATTTTATTCTCCAATAAAATCTAATAAATTAGTTATGATTTCTACGCCAGATTCTCTGGCTTTCTTAGTTTTGGCGGACTCGACTCCGCTTTCGTTTACCAAGATTGTAACATCCTTTGTCAAACTAGATTTGGTTACATATCCGAGTTCTTGTAGTTTAGCATTCGCTTCCGCTTTAGTTTTGAAACTACTCAGTTTACCACTAATACATACAGTACCTTTCGACTCAACGACTGCTCTAGGGCTGTCGAATCTGAAACTAAAAGGTAGAAGGCTAACATAATAAAACTCGTCCTCGATCCATGAGGTAAGATTACTACTCGCTTTATCGCCAAGACCAGCCTTACGGCACAAATCATAGTCTATTTCTTCAATGTCTTTGCAGACTCTCGATAGCTTTTCCGCGGCACTTTTGCCGATAAGCGGTATGCTGAATGCAGGTAA
>JAAXIF010000045.1 GCA_012270485.1 Sphingobacteriales bacterium
AGCACCTAGCACCTAGCACCTAGCACCTAGCACCTAGCACCTAGCACCTAGCACCCAAACACAATAACACATGACAATCCCAGAACTATACAACATCTATCTCCAATACCCCTCAGTACAAACTGATACTAGGAAACTGAAAAAGGGGGATATCTTCTTCGCTTTAAAAGGCCCCAACTTCAATGGCAACCTATTTGCGGCTAAAGCACTCGAGGCAGGTGCTGCTTATGCTGTGATTGATGAAATGCAAGAAGGGGGAGATGAAAGAATGATACTAGTACCGGATGTCTTACAAGCATTACAAGACCTTGCATCGTATCATAGAGATACGTTTACGATTCCTTTTATTGCGATTACAGGTAGTAATGGCAAAACAACCACCAAAGAATTGGTGTCTTCCGTGCTGGCATCGCATTACAAAACGTATACTACCCAAGGTAATTTGAATAATCATATCGGTGTTCCCTTGACCATTTTAAGTATCCAACAAGATGCGGAAATGGCGGTGATTGAGATGGGTGCCAATCATCAGAAAGAAATTGCAGGATATTGTGTGTATACCAAACCAACACATGGCATCATCACCAACTGTGGTAAAGCACACTTAGAAGGGTTTGGTGGTGTAGAAGGTGTCAGAAAAGGGAAAGGTGAACTGTATGATTATATCAGAGCACATAATGGTACCATTTTTATGTATGATGATTATGATTATCTGCATACCATGAGTCAGGGTATCGCACAAAAAGAAATCTATGGCACCATCAATGGCACTGTTACCGGACAAGTAAAAGCCAGCGAACCCTTTTTGGAAGTGATGATCACGAATGGATTAGTACAAAAAAATATCCGCACACAATTAGTAGGAGATTATAACCTGCCCAATGTATTGTGCGCTATTTCCATTGGTAAATATTTTGCTGTACCCGAAGAGAAGATCGCAACAACCATTGAAGCATATGCTCCTTCCAATAGTCGCTCACAGCTATTGGAGAAAGATGGCAATCATATTATATTGGATGCCTACAATGCCAATCCCACCAGCATGCGGGCAGCGATTGAGAACTTTGCAAAGTTTCCATCAACAGAAAAAGTGTTGATGTTGGGAGGCATGATGGAATTGGGAGAAGATAGTATGATGGAGCATCAGCAGATCATAGACCTCATCAATCAACATACATGGAAACAAGTAGTATTGGTAGGTGGAGATTTTGCAAGTACAAAACATCCATACATCTATTTCCCGGATGCAATAGCGGCAGCAAATTGGTATCAACAACAAGCTTTCCAAAATACCTACCTCCTCATCAAAGGCTCCAGAAGCATGCAGATGGAGAAGATACTGGGGTGATTCACCTGGTTAAATAATATTATAGAGATACAACACACCAAAACATGTATGTACAACCCTTCCGGGTTTGGGATTATATTAGGTGTGATTTATTTTTTGTGTTACAATCTTGATCAAGGTAATATTCGAATCAAATAAATCATTGTAACATCCCAAACACCGAAGGGCTTAAAGACTGCACAACCATTCACTACCCCGGAGGGGTAACAGATTGTCGAACCATAGCAATAATGAATCATTCATTACCCCGGAGGGGTAACAGATTGTAGCATTATAGCAACGGTGAATCATTTTTACCCCGGAGGGGTAACAGATTGTAGAACCATAGCAATAATGAATCATTCATTACCCCGGAGGGGTAACAGATTGTAGCATTATAGCAACGGTGAATCATGCATTACCCCTGAGGGGTAACAGATTGTAGAACCATAGCAACAATGAATCATGAATTACCCCGGAGGGGTAACAGATTGTAGATGTAACATAAAACGGAGGGTATAAATAAAACACAACGCAAACAAAAACATAGAGGGGTCAAACATTGTAAAATCTATATCATAGGATACCCACAAATATCCATTGTTCAACCCCGCCGGGGTTGGGTTATTCAACAATCATTGAAGCTACAATCTGTAACCCCTCTGGGGTTTGGGTTGCATTGGTTGTAATTTATTTTTGTTTTACCATCTTATATCATGATTATATCCATATCAAAATCGTAGCATCATTCATTACCCCGGAGACGTAACAGATTGTAGAACCATTATAGCAACGGTGAATCATGCATTACCCCGGAGGGGTAACAGATTGTAGATGTAACATAAAACGGAGGGTATAAATAAAACACAACGCAAACAAAAACATAGAGGGGTCAAACATTGTAAAATCTATATCATAGGATACCCACAAATATCCATTGTTCAACCCCGCCGGGGTTGGGTTATTCAACAATCATTGAAGCTACAATCTGTAACCCCTCTGGGGTTTGGGTTGCATTGGTTGTAATTTATTTTTGTTTTACCATCTTATATCATGATTATATCCATATCAAAATCGTAGCATCATTCATTACCCCGGAGACGTAACAGATTGTAGAACCATTATAGCAACGGTGAATCATGCATTACCCCGGAGGGGTAACAGATTGTAGATGTAACATAAAACGGAGGGTATAAATAAAACACAACGCAAACAAAAACATAGAGGGGTCAAACATTGTAAAATCTATATCATAGGATACCCACAAATATCCATTGTTCAACCCCGCCGGGGTTGGGTTATTCAACAATCATTGAAGCTACAATCTGTAACCCCTCTGGGGTTTGGGTTGCATTGGTTGTAATTTATTTTTGTTTTACCATCTTATATCATGATTATATCCATATCAAAATCGTAGCATCATTCATTACCCCGGAGGGGTAACAGATTGTAGGTATAACACAGGAGGGTTGCAATTTATGAACCAGATTGAATCGTTTACAATTACGATCAATAAAACATATCAATGCAAACACATGCAAAACGAACGCATTACTCCGCATGCATCGTATACCTCTTGATTATCTTGCAATGAAAAAAAATGAAACCAAACACATATACACAATTACACATTCACCTTGTATTTGCTGTAAAATTTAGAAGATCACTTATATCATTTAACTGGAACCAGCGTTTACATAAATATATTGGTGGCATCATCAATAATAATGGGCATCAATCTTTAGCCATCAACTCTATGCCAGACCATATTCATATTTTACTTGGCTTAAATCCTAGGCAATCCATTTCGGATCTAATGCGTTTTATAAAAAAAGATAGTACGCTATTTATCAACAAAGAAAAATTAACCTCATCGCATTTTAAGTGGCAAGAAGGATATGGCGCTTTTAGCGTTTCACATAGTAACCTAAGCACTGTAACCAGTTATATTCATAATCAACAAAAACACCATCATCACTTATCTTTTAAAAATGAATATTTAGGATTGTTACAAAAACATGATATTGAATATACGAACGCTTATCTCTTCCAAGACCCTATCTAAACTATGACTTTTATCACACTTTATCTATTATAATCAACCTACCTTTACACCTCAAACAACACACATGAGTGGCAAATCGAAAACACCTTGGTATTTGTGGAGCGTTTTGAATAATCGTTGCCCTAGATGCAGAAAAGGAAAAATATTTAAAAGCCAAGAGCCCTATAAATTCAAGACCAATGTAGACATGCATGAAAGATGTCCGGTTTGCAATCAGCCAACGGAGATTGAGGTGGGATTTTATTATGGTACGGGATATGTGAGTTATGCTTTATCCGTAGCTTTTCTGGTATCTACTTTTATCGCATGGAAAGTATTGATCGGCATGACATTCTCCATCGATGATAACCGCATTTTTTATTGGATGGGTACAGCATTTGTATTGTTATTCATCATGCAACCCTTGATCATGCGATTATCCAGATCACTTTGGTTAAGCTGGTTTGTAAAATATGATCCAAATTGGAGAGAACATCCCATAGAAGAACCGGAAAGAATTGTTCCTGAACAAATGAATAACTGGTAAGTTTTTATTGGCTGTTTTTCCTCCATGTATTGATCAAAGAAGCCGTTGAATCAGACATACTGATCTTCACTGCAACACCACCACTTTTGATATATCCAATATAGTGGCAGCTGTCTTTTTGTGCAGCTATATACAGCGTCTTCACGATTTGTCCATCAGCAAAACAAAAGAACTTGGTATCATACTCACAGGGTGGATTTACTGCAAATGCATTTTTCATTTCTCGGAATGTAATGCTGTGAATGAATGCAGTATCATTCACCCCAAATCTTGTATACACTTTCTGATCATTGATATCGGGAAAGAAATGCATATCAATGCTATCTACTTTTTTGATTTCAGGCAAAGGATGTAAGTCAACCGCTAATGAATCTGAACCGGTATTGGTATCATCTGTTTGTTTATCAGATTGACAAGCATTTAAAAAGCAAACAGCTATGACTAATGGAACCAAGTAACGCATCTCTATTATTTTAATCACAAAGAAATAAAAAAACCGCTCTGGATAAAAGAGCGGTTTTTCAATATGATATTCAATATTATTGTCCTTTTGCAGGAAATCTTGTCCAGCTAGCCAACCAGTTCGTGGTACCAAATGCACCCACGTAAGTAGTTGTTGCAAAGAACGCATCCAAACCTGTAAAGCTAGCACCGGCTAATGCATCCGATCCAGTAGCAGGCAACAAGTTAGGAGCAGTTAATGCGAATGGAGATGTCAACTTGATATCAGCAGCATTTGCATAAGTCTTACAACCTTCTGACTCAGCTTTGGTTCTCATTGCAGCAGCAGTTAATGTTGCATATGTTAAACCAGATACTCTGTATGGATCAGCTACCGCATGAACCAAGTTGTTTTTGAATTCAGAAGTACCACCTGCTGCACTGTAGTCGTTTGCAGTTCCATCAGACTCAATAGAGAAACCACCTTTCTGCCAGCCCATCAAGATAGAGTTACGCAAAACGAAACGTACTGCTCTTCTCCATCTGTTACCAAAGTTGTGGTTAGCCAATGTTCCTGAAGCGTTGTTAGGACCAACAAAAGTGAAGTTGCTCAACACAGGGCGCGTATATGGAGTAGCAGTAGTACCGGAACCATCATTATCTGCTTCGATACCATTACCGGCATCACCATTATCTACGAAAGAAGGATCACGCAATGCAACCGCAAATTGAATTTTACCGGTATAACCGAAATCAAAATCAAAATCATCATCTGCTGTACCGAAAGCAACGAGGTATTTAGCATTTACATTACCACCAAAAAATTCATAGGCGTCATCATTTCCGTAAACTACTTGAACATTCTCAATAGTAGTTGCACTACCCACACCACCTAAAGTCAAACCATTGATTTCAGAACCGGGGAAAGCAGCAATACCTGCATATTCAATACGAACATATTTCAAAGTACCGGAGTTATCATTCGCGTTGGTACCACCATATACACGATCCAAACCACCTTCAATGACAGGAGTAGAAGTACGGTTGGTAGGAGCATTACCTAAGATGATCAATCCACCCCAATCACCCGGATTACGTGCACCGGCATCTTGACCTGAAGTCATTACGATAGGTTTATCAACAGTACCGTTCGCCTGAATTTTTCCACCACGCTCAATACAAAGAGCACCTTTTTCTGTTTTATCACTTTTAATTGTAGTACCTGCTTCAATCGTAAGTGTAACTCCATTCGGAACGTACACATAACCTTTCAAAGTCCAGGTTTTATCTGCTGTAAGGGTTTTATTAGCTGACAATGTACCCGACAAAATAGTTTCATTAGGATTTGTTGGCGGAGGAGTAATTGGCTCTTCTGTATCATCTTTTTTACAAGATGTGATAGCAGCAACAGCCAGCGCCACTAAAGCAAGACGGGAAATCATAAGTGAACGTATCATTTTCAATGTTTTTATGCTGCAAAAGAATCGCTTTAATGTAATGGGTATGTTACCCCAGCGTTAACTAATTGTTACGTGGTAGTACGTCGATGGGTTATGGTTCATGGCTAATGGTCCATATACCATAGTCCATGGTAAAGAAAAAAGGAGTCTTAAAAGTAAGATAATGCCTTTGAGATTTGTTTGATGGCCCAGAGACCATGTACTATGGACCATGGACTATGGACCATGGACTAAAAAAAGAGGCCGTATCAATCGCTCGATACAGCCTCACATCTATCTAATGTTCAAGCCGAATTAGAAATTATAAGAGAACCCGATACCAAAGCTGGCACCAAATAGGTTACTCCACTGAATTCTATCTTCACTGCTGTTATATGCTCTGTTCTCTTTTTTAGATTCTACATTGTTGTAGAAGATCTGTCTTGTGTTCAACAAGTTTGCCATGTTGATCTTGATCTCTCCTTTTTTCTTCAACACTTTCTTAGCCAACTGGAAATCCAGGATACTTCTTCCGTTCTCGTATACATCAGGAATACCAAAAGCACCTACGGTTTCAATACGCTGACCAATTCTGTTGAATAGAACAGTACTGCTCCAGTTTGCATCTATATCTGCATAAGTCAGACTCAAGTTTACCAGATAAGGTGATTGTCCTTGCATAGGTCTTTTGGTGTCATAAGGATTGGATGAATTATCCAAATCCACCGTAGACTTGATCAATGAGGTATTGGCACTGAAAGTAGTGTTGTTCCAGAATTCTCCATCACCAAAGAAAGAAAGCTTTTTACGCAGATCCAATTCAATACCATAAGCATAGGCATTATTAGGATTGAAGTATGTGATCACCTGGTATTCCAATGATGATTCACCGGACATACGCTGTTCAATAGGCTTGTTGAAATGTTTAAAGAACAATGAAGCAGAGATGATCTCCCCACTTTGAGGATAGGTTTCAAAACGAAGATCGATATTGGTATTCTGACTTCTTTCCAATGCACCATTACCACGAATGATCGCCGCTCTTACGAAATCGAAATAAGAGAAGTTTGCTACCTCACGGAAATCAGGTCTGGATACGGTTCTTGAAGCAGAGAAACGCAGATTTGATTTATTGTTAAAGCTATAAATCAAGTTAGCAGAAGGAAGGATATCTAAATAGTTTCTTTTGATGATCGTATTCGATCCTGAAACGTTACCGGTTTCTACTTCATAATTGAAGGTTTCAACACGTACACCCCAGATCAATCTCCACTTCTCATTGAATTTATTATCCAACATCAAATAAGAACCTGTCAATAATGAATTCGCATCGTAACGGTCGGTGTTATTGGTAATGTCATTCAGGTAAAAACCTTCTGCATACATGTTACCGTCGTTGAATACTCTTCCCGGAGACAGGGTCAGCAATGCACTATTGAAATTATTAAGATCTGCTGCTTCATAGCGGAAAGCGCGGGCATCAAATTCACGGAGCTTGTATTGAGCTAAGAAACCGGCTTTTAATGAAGAAGAAGTATTACCCCATTTGAGTTGTTTACTGTAATCGGCTTTACCACCAATTGTATTTTCTAACAGCTCACTCCAGAAACGATAGGTATTTCTCAGGGCGATACCATATGGAATCGATTTATCATTTTGCTGAGACAAACTTTTCTGATAGGGCTGTGAACGGTAATCAGGCTGATCTTTCTGAGTGAAAGCATAGTTCAGATTCCATTTGAACTTGTCATTCTTTTTACCAACCGCATGTTCCCCTTCCAATTGCGTACTGAAAATGGTTTTCACCATGGCAATAGCGATCCTGTTCTTATTGATATATTGGAGGTCATTAAAATTAGAACCTTCTCTGATGGTGTTGTTGTTTTCAAATACTCTGTTGAAGAGATTTTTCAACACGATCTTATTCTTTCCTTTTTTGTACCCAATATTTAATAAAGCACCTAGACTGGTATTAAATGAATAAGAAGTATCTGCATAATCAAATAACAAGTTGTTGGTACCGGTTGCATCACCGTATTGTTGTCTGTCAGTAACCTGAATGGTTTGTGAGTTTCTGTATGTGATGGCACCCAATACACCATAAGTACCACCCTTCTTACCATTGAATTTTTTAGCAAAATTGATTTGCCCATTTAAACCCGGTAATGCTTTTGAGATATCATCACCATAAGTATTGTACATTCTTTTAGAAACTTGGATCTTTTGATCCAGGGGCAATGTTCTCCATCTATTGGTAGAAGGAAAACGTGAAGGGAAACTTCTGGTACCATCATCAAAACCCAGATAGTCCAAACTACCTCTGTGACCGATATTAAAATCTTTACCGGTTGAAATGGTATTGTAAGAAGTAGAGAATGCCAGTCCGAAAGCATTTTTATAAGGGATATCTTTTGTTGTCACCTGAACGATACCACCTGAAAACTCACCGGGCATATCAGGAGTAGCGGTTTTATTGATCAGAACGTTGTCGATCATATCCGAAGGAACCACGTCAAAAGAAAAGGTTCTTCTATCGGGCTCGGTGCTGGGCATTACCGCGCCATTGATGGTAGCAATATTGTAACGGTCGTTCAATCCGCGAACGATTACATATTTATCATCCTGAACACTGGTACCTGTTACACGCTTCAATACTTCCCCTACGTTACGATCGGGAGATTTTTTGATGGATTCAGAAGAGATACCATCTGATACACTGGTATTATTTTTCTGCATGCTTAATACAGCATTTGCAGATTCGCGACGAGCGGGTGTAGCTGTTACCACTACTTCATCCAGTTCTTTTTTCTGTTCTACCAAAACAATATTCAATTCATTCAACTGTCCGTTTGTAACAGCGATCTCGTTGATGGTTTTGGTTTTATATCCTGTCAGAGAGAAAGTCAATTCATAAGAACCCGGAGCCAGTCTGATGCTAAAGCGACCTTCCACATCGGTGGTAACATTGATCTTTTTAGCAGCGTTGTAAATGGTGACCCCGGTAAGCGCTTCATTATTAGAAGCAGAAGTTACTTTTCCGGAAAGTGTTCCTGTTTGAGCAGATAACACCGATAAGAGCAGGAAAGATAAAAGGGTTAAGAAAGTAGATTTCACAGCGTTTATTTTGCCGCAAAAGTATTACCGCAATGTTACCGCTATGTTATGCCAATGTTAAGGGAATATTACCTGCATCATTTAAGGGAGTATCGATAAAAAATTTCACTCAGTAGATTTAAAATTTACAGATAGCTATGGATTTGAATCTATTTACTTGATAGCTTTAAGTCACGAAGCTGGTAAATGACTGACATCTGACCAATTACGTTCATTAATTTGATTGCTTAGTAGAAAAGCGGAAATGCGTTGATTATGGTATTATTTACCGCAAAATTACGGCGAATATTACAATAATGCGGAGAATATATAGTATATTCACTGCACAAAAGCGGCGATTAATGCATATTCATGAAAATAAAAACTGGCCTAATTTCTTTTGGGACAGCCAAAAACTGGCGAACTTACTGGCTGAAATTCGCCATAGGCAGGGCAAAATGCTTGGCAGAATGGAGGCATTAGGCTTTTCGGTTCGTACCGAAGCAACCCTGGATAATTTGACCTTGGAAGTAGTTAAGTCGAGCGAAATAGAAGGAGAAATCCTTGATATCAATCAAGTGCGATCTTCCATTGCTCGTAGGCTAGGCATAGAAGTAGCTGGTCTTGTGTCTTCGGATCGACATGTAGATGGTGTTGTAGATATGATGTTGGATGCCACCCAAAGTTTTGAAAAACCGCTTTCTGAAGAACGTTTATATGGATGGCAAGCAGCATTATTTCCGACTGGCCGAAGTGGTCTTTCTAAGATAACTGTTGGTGCATGGCGAACAGGCGAAAATGGTCCAATGCAGGTGATATCGGGTGCATATGGAAAAGAAAAAGTGCACTTTGAGGCACCGGAAGCCTCGAGACTCCCAAATGAAATGGCGGCTTTTCTGGATTGGTTCAATGCAGCGAACGATCTTGATCCGGTACTAAAGTCAGCCATTGCGCATTTGTGGTTTGTGACTGTTCACCCATTTGAAGATGGCAATGGACGTGTAGCAAGAGCCATTGCCGATATGCAACTTGCACGTGCCGATAAAACCGCTCAAAGGTTTTACAGTATGTCGGCGCAGATTCGTCTTGAACGCAATGATTATTATAACATACTTGAGCAAACACAGAAAGGATCATTGGATATTACAGAATGGTTAACTTGGTTTCTAACTTGTCTGGGACGATCCTTTGATCAAGTGGAAGACACGTTACAACAAGTGCATCGTAAAACAAAGTTTTGGGATGTTATCGGTCATCTAGAATTAAACCATCGCCAACATACAATGCTGAATAAATTATTCGATGGATTTGAGGGTAAACTCAATACATCCAAATGGGCAAAGATAACCAAATGTTCGACGGATACAGCACTACGTGATATTCAGGATTTAATGGCGAAAGGTATTTTGGTGAAAGAGGACGCTGGAGGAAGAAGTACAAGCTATTTATTAAATGAAGTGATTAACAGTTAGAACCAATGAAGCTATCTGTGGAGATACATAGCAACTGTTCATAAAAGACTTATTATCACTAAAAATTGTTTTGTAAAACAATATGAAGAATGATTGCAGAGAGGAAGGGATTCGAATACCGACGTTTCAGTCGGCATCGAGACATCAGCCTTGGCTGATCGTCTCGACCCTCGATTATTTATACTTCTTTATAAAATCCTTGACGCGCTGCTTATTTAAATTCTTTAGTTTTTTTTCAAGTAAAACAGCTGCTGACCGATTTGGCTTTTCAATTAGGCATTTTAGTTCCCAAGGTATGTATGGCGATGTGGCTGACTCGTAGCCGCTGTTGTGTCTTTTTAGTCTCTCATTAAAGTCGTGGGTTTGACCAATGTAATAACGATCTGCTTTGGCAGCGTATATGATGTAGACATAAAACATAGAATCCCGCTGAGCGGGATTAAAATTTGCAGAGAGGAAGGGATTCACACTTATTTTATAATATATTAATTTTCAAACAGTTATAAAATTTTAGTATTTATAGACAACGATTAAGACAATAAAATGTGGAGAAATTATACACTGGAAGCAAAGAAACAAGTATCGGTGAAAGATAGTAGAATTTTGGGGCGATTATAGCAAGTATCACTACTATCGTGTTATTACGGTATAGAATTTAATAATACACCGCTTAAAGGGCGTTAAAATGACAATTTCAATATACTTTTCAAGCGTAGAGATCAGTAATCGGTTAACTACTATTCAATAATCAAATCAGCGTAAAGTATTTTATATCACAACTGGAGTAGTGAAGCAGAACTACCACTAAAGAAAATGGGTCAAAAAACTTAATTTGCAAAAATAATAAAACAACTGTCGTATGTAGTTGATATAGATACAAACATAATCAGCGTTTAGCTTTTCTTGTAGTCGAAAACCGCGAATTTTTAAACTATACAAGGATAAGGCAAAGACGCTCACGTTAAGGCGTGGGCTTTTGCATATTCTGTATAGTGGGTGCTTCGCGGTACCTCGACTACGGATTGCGGAATGTCCCACGCTGATTTTTTATACCATAACCACCCAGAAGGGACATAAGGGTAAAAATAAAAGAATATGACTTTAATTTTAATTGCTGTAATTGCACAAGTGGTGATCGGTATTATTGTTGCAAACGAAATCGGTTCAGAGCGTAGAATTGGCAGGAATTGGTCGTTGGCACTATGTTTACTCACTCCGTTTTTATTTGGGTTGGTGCTAACACTAATCAGCCCAAAGAAATCGGGGAACGAAGTAAAATGGGAGAAAAACGGAACGCAAAGGGCTATAGAAGGCTCTTTAGTGGTCATCAGCATATTGTCTTGCATATTGGTGTTTAATTACAACTCTTTAGCAGGAATTGCTTTAAGTATAAGTACAGCCATTTTAATACTATACGTAGCGGGGGAAAAGTACATTTCGCTTTATGACATAATCCAATCAATCTTGATTATATGTTTTGCTATATGTTGCGTTTTTGCACTTGTACATTATTTATTTGGGGATTAAGTAACTCATAGTAAATACTGTCATTAATCTTCACCGCTTTTCGAGCGGCTTTTGGCATTTAAAAACTGCTATATCGTACTATTTATATTGTAGTTGTCTGCCATTGTATTTTTCTGAAAATACTTCTTTTTAACACCCTTACTCTAACAATACTTATATATACATATTAAAGAAGGAAATAAATAGACCCTAAGATGTTGATGAATATCATTACGTATAAAATCCCTTACAATTAGATGCTTAGTCATTGTAATGCTACAATATAATAAATTCACTTTGCCCCTTTAATTTCGCTTTACGTCTACATTTATCATTACCCTTGAATTATATACATTGACGAATAGGCACAAACAGTGTTTTTTTGGAAAAAGATATACTTCCACCTACATATAAGTAGATTTTGATGAGGTTTTAAAAATGCACAGTTTGCACGTTTTATTTTAACGCAAAAAGTACTTATACCTACATGTAAGTAAATTTCAGTAAGCCTGAGACTTAATTTATACCAAGACCTAAAATCATTGTTTTACACTTTTAAGTTGTCCAGAGTCCTAAAAAATGTATCGTTGGTAAACTACGTAACCTATATTCCGTCATACAAATAATTCATTTAAGGGGTGGGGGTACTTCTATGATTAATAATATATACAGGAAAATGAGTACTTCAATAACACTACTTTATACTTCTTTATTAGGTATTCTTTTTTATTAAAAAACTGCTGAAAATTTATTTTCAGCAAAACTCTTATTTTTTATTTCTTTTTTAATATATTATATATATGCGATTTTTATAGATGGGTGCATAGTAAATTTTGCATGGCTGCTTTAATCACCTTGTGCATCAGCTTTATAAACAATATCTTCTCGTACTGATCGAATAAATCCTCTACCGCCATTATCTGGGTCGGGTTCATTATAATCAATGTACCCTATTTTGTACATTTTATTAATCGACTTACTGACTGCTCCAACAGAACAATTGAGATTGATTGCAAAATGCTTATTATTGGCAAAACAAACCCCTCTCTTTTTAGAAAGGTTTATTATTATTGATAATAACATTCTATCGAATGCAGAAAGTCTCCAATCATTCAAGACTTTAGGAACCAACGGCGCAAAAAAAAGCGGCTTTTGAATAGGAATATTTTGTCTCATATATTATTTGATTATTTGTTTTATGTCTTCTAATTTATAAAACCAAGTACCGTTAACCTTTTTTGAATTTAACAATCCAGAAATACGTAACCTTTGTAAAGTACTATCTGATATGTTGAGCATTTTTCGCACATCGGCAGATCGCAGAAATGTTTTTTCTTCTACTTTTTTATTTATTGAAAATTTCAGCTTTTCAATTGCTAACAATACTTCCTGTATATCGGCTTTGGTAGCGATTTCATTCAGGTTCATACTTTCAAATATTTCCAGTTAGTATAGTTTACAAGAAATACAAGTGGAGGTATTAATTTCTATAGCTTTTGTATTTTTTGTATTTCTCAGGAAATACAAGCTGTATAAGTGGCTTAAGGGATATTCGCATAAATAAAATCAACACATTAAATGGAAATTGTTGATTTTATCATAAATTCAATTATGACCTGTTTATTTTGTAAAGGAAAAAGCGTTAAATACGGTTTGTATAAAAATAATATACAACGGTATAAATGTTTAGGCTGTAATAAAACATTTAGCGAAACAACTATTACTAATGTTCATTTAGAAACTAATATACGTTTAGTACTACACCTTATTTTAGCAGGTTGTTCAACTTTGGATATTGCAGATGAATTAGGATTAGAGGAAAAAATTGTAATAAAATGGAAGAAATTGTATATCAAAATGTAAGCTCCCCATAATTTAGTGCCACGTTTAGTTAGAGTTTTCTAAGGTAATA
>JAAXIF010000027.1 GCA_012270485.1 Sphingobacteriales bacterium
ACAATCACAGACATCCGGTATCAAAAATAAATTTTCTCCGGACAGCAATGGCTGCAAGCTACACGCTGCAAACCTTCATGCAATCGGATCTCTTTTATTGTTTCCTGCACCTTGACACTTTCTTGTTCCCTGTTCCTTGTTTCTTATTTCCTATTCCTCTGTTTTGTACTTTTGCCCGAATGGGACAGAAAAAGTTGATACGATTTGAAGCCATCAAAGGGTTTGATAATGTGCTGGAGTATCCGGAAGGGATGCAAGGTAAATGGAATGAGTTTTTTAAGAATGATCATGCTATTACCGTTGAACTGGCTTGTGGTAAAGGAGAATATGCTGTTGGACTTGGGCGTATGTATCCCGATCGAAATTTTATTGGAATTGATATCAAAGGCAACCGTATTTGGCGAGGAGCAAAAACGGCTTTGGATGAAGGACTAGATAATGTTGCATTCATCCGCTCTCACATGGATAAAATCACGAACTATTTTCAAGTGGGAGAAGTATCTGAAATATGGATTACATTTCCCGATCCTCAATTGCGTATTTCTCGGGCTAAGAAAAGATTAACCCATCCTAAGTTTCTTCGACTATACCAACAGATTTTATCACCCGGCGGATTGGTTCATTTGAAAACCGATAGTCCGGATTTGTATCAGTTTACTTTATTGGTGATACAACTATATGGATTGACATTACTAGAACAGTCTGATAATATCTACGCTCAACCCCATATAAAACCGGAATTGTGTATCAAAACGCATTATGAAGGCCTAGACATTGCACAAAGTAATCGGATTCATTATCTATGTTTTAGATTAGACAAGGAATTACCTTTAGAGACTGATACGATTTTAAAAAGCCACCTGCATGAACCGGCAACTGATAGAGGGTAAAGATTTTTATTACGATGAACATGGTTATGTCGTGTTCACAGAAGCTTACCATATAAGTAAGGGGTATTGTTGTGGACATGGGTGTAGGCATTGTCCGTTTGACTATGAATCAGTACCCGAACCCCGTCGCTCAGAATTACTCGCTCAAAAACAAAAAGCGACTGAGCCAAAAGCGTAAATTGCCTGTATAAATTTTATACAGGTGCCACCAAAAAAATCAACTGAAAAACCCAGGACTGTATTACCATCCGGCAGTAAAGATGTTTCTTTCTTTGAACAGGTATATGATGTGGTTCGACAAATACCTAAAGGGCGTATCACTTCTTATGGTGCTATTGCTGCTTTCTTGGGCACTAAAATGAGCGCCAGGATGGTGGGCTGGGCGATGAATGGATCTTTCCACGTAAAACCAAAAGTACCTGCACATCGTGTTGTGAACAGAAACGGTATGCTCAGTGGGAAAGCGCATTTTGCTACACCCACATTGATGGAAGAATTATTAGCCAAAGAGAAGATCAAAGTGAAAGATGATATGATCGTTGACTTTGAAAAAAAGTTTTGGGATCCGGCAGTAGAAATTGGTTTATAAGCCGCAAGCTTCACGCTGTAAGCCACAAGGTGTTTGTAAAACAATACTGTTTCGAATCAATCACTTGCGGCTTGAAGCTTGTAGCTTATGGCTCATAGCTTAAGTATAGTAAGGACTAATCATCCAATACACAACCGGACCCGTTACAGCTACATAGAACCATAACGGCCAAGTGATCTTCGCGATTTCTTTGTGTTGTGCATATTCACCGGTGAGACCTCTGTAAGCAGTGAATAGAATAAAAGGAAGAATGACTGCTGCTAAAAAAATATGGGTGACCAGAATGATATAGTAGACTATTCGCATACTACCCACCGCTAGTTTTTCTGCTTCACTTACCAAGCCGTCGTGATCTGAATCACCGAATTTGGCTTCTCCTGCTAACAGATGATGTGCAATATAAGATACCAGAAAAGCTACTGATAGTAATAAAGCCAACATCATGATTCGCTTATGCAATGCATAGCTCTTCTGCTTTACTGCAACCAATGCGGCTACCAATAAAACGGCAATGGAAGCATTGATGAATGCATTGATCTTCGCAAAAATATGTACATCGAAATTTACACTGATATCCAGTTTAACTCTGCCAAGTACTACAACCGCTGTAAATACTACAACAGAGAATATACCGATGAGCCAGCGGGCTTGTTTATCGTTTTTGGGGAGAGAGGGTTCTAGCATAATGTTTAGTTTATTGCCAATGTCCGAAGGACTCCTTCGGAGAATACACAGAATAACACTGAATCATTCTAAAAGTTTATCCATTTATTTTACGTCTGCTTCTCATGTACAGCACAAAGAAAATAACTGCTAATACAATGATCAACCACAACCAGCTTAGGTCAATGATCTGCATGAATACAGTGCTCTTTTTCTTTTTATCTTTTTCCAGCATCAGAAATCCAATATCTCTCGCCAGTTTTGAGAGTGAGGTTGAATCCAATCCGTTGTAATATCCTCTTACATAGCGGTCTTTATCCAAGAGTACAAATCTTGTGGTATGTACGAAATCAGGACTCATCGGTTCTTCGCTAAACTTGTCTACTTTTAGTTCTTCATATGCAAAACGATATATGGAATCTTTACTCCCAGTCAGCATCCACCAATTATCGTGGTTTACACCAAAGCGATCTGCATAATCTTTTAATACACTTACAGAATCGTGTTCCGGATCTACTGTAAAAGAAACAAATTGTACAATGGAAGTATCGATCTTATTGCGAACATTGCCACCTTTCAAAAACGACTGTTGCAGCTTTGACATGTTTCTGGTGAGTCCCGGGCAAATGCTTCTGCAACTGGTGAAGAAGAAATCAACCACCATGATCTTACCTTGCTTATCATACAAACTCACTGTTTCGCCGAGATGATTCTGCAAAGTAATGTTAGATGTCTTGTGCCAAACGCTATCCGTGATCATCTTACCTTTCTCTACCCTCGTGACAACGGTATCCAGTAAATATTTACGTGGCATATCCACGGCTGACTCACTGGCATATTTCAGGATCAGGTAACAAAGAATGGGAATGAACACCGCTACCAACAAACCAAGTATCGCTTTCTTATTCATATTGAGAAGTATAAAAAAACCATCGCCAAAACAGCGATGGTTTGAACAGTAATAAGGTTATAACAAGTATCTCTTAGTGTTTGTTTTCCACCGCACCTTCACTCTTATGCGTAGAATCTGCATGGGCACCTGCTGCAGCGCCATGTGATCCATGTTCTTTCTTCTCTACTTTGATGGTGCTTTGCTCTTTGAAATAAGGATCGTATGTATTACGTAAATTTCTGAAAGAGTTACCATCTGCTAGGAAAGCGATGATAAACCAGATAAACAAAGCCAAAGGAACCACGATCGTCATGATCAGATTTTTGATCTCATGTTTCAGGTGCATGAAATATCCAACGATATAAAATGCTTTTGCTAACATCAGAATGATGATGGCACCTTTAATAGCAAGAATCAAACCTTTGTTTTCCATACCAATCATCCAAAAACCAAGTGCCAGTTCAATGATGGTTAAAACAGAAAGTATGATAGTTACTTTTTTGATCTCACTGGTACCGCCGCCATGTGTTTCTTCGTGACCTACTGAATGTGACATATCAATATCTTAATTAAATGAACGAATGTTTGATTAAACCAGATAAAAACAAGTGAATACGAATACCCAAACCAGATCTACAAAGTGCCAGTACAATCCGGCTTTTTCAATCATCAGGTAATGTCCACGCTGTTCAAATTTATCCATCAGTGTCATGATCAACATCACGATGTTGATGATCACTCCGGAGAATACATGGAAACCATGGAATCCGGTGATGGTAAAGAAGTAGTTCGTAAAGTTGGTTGAAGAAGCAGTTCCATCAGCATTCAAGAATGGATTGCTACCCCACCATGCACCTTCATGATGCAAGTGTGTCCACTCCCAAGCCTGACAACCCAAAAACGCCAAACCACCGATGATAGTCCAGATCAAGTTTTTAACCACACCTTTTTTATCCATGTTATGTCCTGCATGCACGGCCAATACCATGGTAACAGAACTGATGATCAGGATAAAAGTCATGATACTAACAAACACCAACGGTGCATTTACCCCTTCTGGTGCAAAAGGGAAACTTTTGAAGACCTCATTGGGGTCAGGCCATCCATTGGTTGAGAAGCGGATGGTACCATAAGAGATCAGGAAAGCTCCAAATGTGAAGGCATCACTCATCAGAAAATACCACATCATCAGTTTACCATACTCCACATTGAAGGGACTCTTTCCTCCACCCCACAATTTGGTTGTTGTTGCAGTTGTTGTCGTTGCCATGATCGTTCTAAAAATTTCGTTACAAAAATATTGGCTGTTGTTCAAAAAAGGTGAATAAACCCTAACTTTTTCTTGAACTATCCGATCCAATTATAAAAGATGAATAGATAGATCCAAAGTATGTCTACAAAGTGCCAGTAAGTACCCGCTACTTCCACCGGAATAGCGCTGTACGACTTCACTTTGCTGCTATATGCACGAATAAACATCACCAATAGTGCAATTACCCCGCCGAGTACGTGTACCATGTGTAAACCTGTGATCACAAACAGAAAAGAGGCGGCCGAGTTGCTTTTAGGACCTACCAAGGCAATACTGCGTGCTTCAAGGTCATTAAAGCCCATGTATTGAAGAATAATGAATAAAAGACCTAATGTCGCCGTCACTGTCATTAGCGTACGGTAGCGACCCATTTCTCTGGCCTTAAAAGCTTTTGTCGCTAGGTACATGGTTAGGCTGCTCACCAATATCACTACGGTAGAATACCAAAAAACAATTGGCAGGTCAAATTCGAGCCAACTGCTTTGGTTCTTTTTTACGATGTAAGCACTGGTTAATCCGGCAAAAGCCATCACAATGCTTCCCATCGCTACCCACATAGTGAATTTGTGGGGGTGAATTCTTTTTGGTTCGTTTGTTGTCGCACTTGTCATCATCTCAATTTATTATTTGTGAAAAGTGAAAGGTGAAAAGCGAAAAGATTTTTTGACTTTTCACCTTTCACTTTTCACTCATTTTATTTTATCCGCCAGCAAAGCCAGCAACACGATCGGCAGATAGATATAACTGCTGAACATCACTCTTCTGGCTGCCTTTACGTCCATTTCTTTATATAGTCTGATACTTTGCACTACCATAAATAAATTAGCTGCTATCACGATCCACATACTCGTTTCACCGGTCAGTCCAAAATAGTAGGGTAGAATACCTACAGGTATCATCAACACCGAATACATCACTGCTTGTAATGCAGTAAATTTTGTTGGTCCCAGATCAGAAGGCAGTAATTTAAATCCTGCTTTACTGTAATCACTATGTGCTACCCAGGCAATGGCCCAGAAATGTGGGAACTGCCAGAGGAATTGTATACCGAATAAGATCCATCCACCTGCACCAAAATCATCATTACCTGCCACCCATCCGATCAAACAAGGCAAAGCCCCCGGGAATGCACCTACCAATACCGCTATTGAATTGATTTTCTTTAATGGCGTGTAGATATAAGCGTATAAAAACAAACTGAAAGCCGACAATAGTGCTGATGACAAATTGAAGAAATACCACATCATGGCAACACCTAATAAGCCTGCGATCAGCGCAAACACATAAGCTTCTTGTTGTTTCATTCTACCATTCGCTACCGGTCTTTTTCCCGTGCGCTTCATCATGGCATCGGTATCTTTTTCTACTGCCTGATTAATAGCGTTGGCACTTCCTGTTACCAACATACCCGCAATAAAAAGAACTACAATCATCCCCAAATCATACTCCACCACTTTTGGTGCCAGCAAATAACAGACCACACAAGAAAAAACCACTGTAAAGCTCAGCGTGAACTTAATGAGCTGAAAGTAGTCTTTCACTTTGGCCGCTACTGAAAACGAAGCGGAATCTTTTGTATCTGCTATCATGTATTTTAAGGGTCTCTTATACAACGAATATCTATGCCATCCTACTAACCACTAATCCTCTACTACTGATATCCTTTCTTTGAATCTTAAAAACAATGCTCCCGATGTGCGGGAGCATTGTCAATATTAAATACCTGCTTTTGTTCTGAATGATGCAGGTGATTGATCATTTAGTGATGACTTTCATCTGCTCCCACCGGTGTTGTTTGTGCAATGAATTCCTTTCCATCCTTACCATAGTCATACGCCCAACGATGTACTTCAGGAATTTCTCCCACCCAGTTACCGTGTCCGGGTTTGATCGGTGTTGTCCATTCCAAAGTGGTTGCACCCCATGGATTCAATGTCGTCACTTTTCTTCCTTTGAAAATAGAATAGAAGAAGTTGAACAGGAACAATAACTGTACAGCGAATACAATCATCGCAACAGTACTGATGAATCTGTTCAGCTCCGCAAATTGCTTGAAGCTTTCCCAGATACTGTAATCGTAGTAACGACGTGGCATACCGGCCAGACCTTCATAGTGCATTGGCCAGAAGATCAGGTAAGCACCTGCGATGGTTACCCAGAAGTGAATATAACCCATTGTGTTATTCAGGTAACGACCATACATTTTAGGGAACCAGTGGTAGATACCGGCAAACATACCGAACATAGATGCCACACCCATTACAATATGGAAGTGTGCAATTACGAAATAAGTATCATGCAGGTGGATATCCAATGCTGAGTTTCCTAACCAGATACCTGTTAAACCACCTGAGATGAATAAGCTTACAAATCCGATAGCGAACATCATACCCGGAGTAAAACGAATATTGCCTCTCCACAATGTTGTTAACCAGTTGAACACTTTGATAGCGGATGGTACAGCGATCAATAATGTCAAGAGTACGAAGATGGAACCTAAGAATGGATTCAATCCCGTTACGAACATGTGATGCGCCCAAACCAAGAACGCTAGAATGGCGATCGCGAACAATGAACCAATCATGGCCATGTAACCGAAGATCGGCTTACGAGAGTTCACGGAAAGAATCTCTGATACCATACCCATAGCTGGCAACAGGATGATATATACTTCGGGGTGACCTAAGAACCAGAACAAGTGCTGGTACAGGATGGCGCTACCGCCTTCATTAGGCAATGCACCTACACCATTGATAAAAATATCTGAGAGATAGAAACTGGTTCCGAAGTTTCTGTCGAAGATCAACAGAATAAAACCAGAGAACAATACAGGGAATGATAATACACCCAATACTGCAGTGAAGAACAATGCCCAAATGGTCAATGGCATACGTGTCATGCTCATACCTTTTGTACGCATGTTTAATACAGTAGCGATATAGTTCAAACCTCCCAATAATGAAGACACTACGAACAATGCCATTGAGATCAGCCACATATCCATACCGATCTTAGAACCCGGTGACGCATCACCCAAAGCACTCAATGGAGGATAAGCTGTCCAACCACCGCTGAATGGACCTGTCTCTACAAACATAGACGACAACATCACGATACTAGCTGCAAAGAAGAACCAGTAGCTCAGCATATTCATGAAAGGAGATGCCATATCACGGGCACCTACTTGTAAAGGAATTAAGAAGTTGGCGAAAGTACCGCTCAAACCGGCAGTCAATACGAAGAATACCAATACAGTACCGTGTGTAGTAACCAAAGCATAATAAGCTTCCGGAGTGATACGACCACCTTTAGCCCATTTACCCAGGATATCTTCTAACCAAGGGAAAGTAGCATCAGGATAACCCAGCTGCAAACGGAAGAGCACACTCATCAAACCACCCAATACAGCCCAAACCATACCGGTGATCAGGAACTGTTTAGCGATCATTTTATGATCTTGGCTAAACACATACTTAGTGATGAAAGTCTCATGATGGTGATGCTCATGATGATGATCGCCATGACCTTCGTGTGTGGTCACCGCTCCATGTGCATGCACTACTGCTTCGTTACTCATAATCTTCTTTTAAAAATTTCTATCAATGATAACAACCGATTGCTATTACGGTTGAACAATGTTTTACAATTTGGCTACTGCTTTCTTTGCTGCTTCAACAGGTTTCGCAGAAGCTGTCTTTACGCTATCTGTAGCCGGCTTCGGAGCAGCAGGATCTTTATCAGGAAACTGCTGAACATAGTATGGTTTTTGTTTTACCATCCATGCATCATACTCTTCCTGTTCTACTACTTCAATCACGCCTTTCATAGAATAGTGACCATTGCCACACATTTGGTCGCAACTGATTTCATATTGGAAATCAGGATTATTGGTCATCTCTTTCATTTCTTTGGTGGTGTACTTCGGCGTAAACCATAAGGTTGTTGGAATACCCGGAACCGCATCCATCTTCATACGAAAATGAGACAGACCTACGTCATGAATCACATCTCTTGAACCGATGATCAATTTAACAGGCTTTCCTTTTACGAGATACATGGTTTGTTCCATTACCACATCATCATGCGCTAATTCATCTTCCCAGATCAAACCCAAGCTATTGGAAGCATTATCGATGTTCTTGTAATATTTCTTTCCGAAAGAACCATCTTTACCCGGATAGCGATAGATCCATCCGAATTGTTTTCCGGTTACTTCTACCACCATTGCATTCTGTGGAGCCTCACCTGTAAACAGGAACCAGTTGCGCAAACCGATCACCACCAATACAGTTAAAGCAATGGCAGGAATTACGGTCCAAATGATCTCCAATTTATTATTGTGCGGGAAGAAGAACACTTTACGGGTATCGCTTTCCTGATACTTATAAGCAAACCAGAATAAGATGATCTGTGTAATAATGAAAACAATACCTGTTACAGCCAGGGTAACCCATAACATGGAATCTACTCTTGCACCTTCCACACTGGCAGCATCCTGAACCAATAAGGTTTTACCATAGTACAGTTCATTACAATACCACACACCGATCAGACCCAATACCAGAAAACCGATCATCAGGAATCCGTTGATCTTATTGTTCTGCTTACGGCTAACTTCTTCTCCTTTCAGTACTGAAACATATTCACTTGCTTTCGCGATCTGGAAGATCACCACGAAGATCAGTACGATTACGGCTGTTGTTAAAAACATTGTCATAATGCTATCAGTATTAAATCAATTTGAGAATGTATTAATTTGAAAATTTGAAAATGAGATTATCATCATTTTCGGTTATTCAAATAAATATTCATTTTCAAATCTTCAAATTTTCAAATTTTCTTCAACTGAGTCCTTTCGGACAAATTAACTACACCTGGTGAATCACACTCTCCTTTAAGAAAGGATGATATTTTGGTACCAATGGTTTTTTAGTCAGCGCTTTACCTACACCCAAGATCATCATACCCACAAACAAGCTCAGAATTCCGAAATCTAACCAACCTAAGGTCACATGCTCCTTAGACAGACTTCCCATGATCATTTGGTAAAAATCGATCCAATGCCCAAAGATGATCAATACTGCCATAAAAGTTACAAGTGTGTAATTTCTCTTCGCTGAGCGTTTCATCAGGATCAACAAAGGACATAAGAAGTTGATGATGAGGTTCAGGAAGAAGATGCCTTTATATGGACCTTGTACTCTGTGTTTGAAGTATACAGTTTCTTCAGGAATGTTTGCATACCAGATCAACATGTACTGAGAGAACCATAAGTAAGTCCAGAAAATAGAGAACGCAAACATGAACTTTCCGATATCATGCAAGTGTTCTTGAGAAGTTAATTCGAGGTAACCTTTATTCTTCAAATAGATCACCCAAAGAGCGATCAATGACATACCGGATACAAATGAACTTGCAAAAGTGTACCAGCTATACATCGTAGAGTACCAATGTGCATCGATACTCATCATCCATAACCAAGGAACGGTAGAACCTACTGTTAACGCAAACCATACTGTAAATAAAGCAGCACGAATGGTATTTCTCCAGATAAAGCTGGCACCTTTTTCTGCATCCATAGGAACTTCATCTGCTTCACTGCTCAATTGACGCATTCTCCATCCTAAGATGCTCCATAAACCGATGGTCAATGTAGTCCAAACGATGAAGAATACAGGATTCAAGAATCCTGCTTTTCCTTTCAGGATCGGGTCATTGGCAACCGCTTCACTATCTAACCAATGATAGATATGGTGTTTATGTCCAACAACAACATAGATCAAAACTGCAAAAGTGATAGCACCAAAAATAGGCACCATGGTAGAAATCGCTTCCGGAATACGACGGAATGACTGCTGCCATCCGCCCATTGCCATGGTGGTAACGCAAATAAAGAACATGCTGGCATTACATACCAGTGTCCAGAAAATGGTATTGTACATCAGTGTACCCCAGAAAATGGTTTGCTCATGTTCATCAGAACTGAAACCTTTGATCACGAGTCCGGCAATCAGCGCTACAAGACCTACGCCGATCAGGGCATAAGACCATGTTTTCATTTTTCCGGGTATCTCAAATTGCGTTTTGATAGATGCCATTTTTATTCTTTTAGAATCAGTTGTTATATTTTTTCCGGATTAAAATCCGGTTTATTTATTTTCTCCCTCCGGACTGAAGTCCGGAGCTATTTAAAGAATCGGACAATCATTTACCGGCACTCTTGCTTATTTGGCTGCTGTTGTTGTAGCAGCTGTAGCTTTCGCTTCTTTTTGTTTGATCTTAATATATTTAATCACCATCCAGCGTTGCTTGCGGTTTAACTGAGATGCATAAGATCCCATCAAGTTCTTACCATACGTAAGAGAATAGAACATTTGTCCATCAGGCATTACTGACACCAATGGATCTGCAATCAGATTTTTAGGCGCTGCAGTGTACGGTCCGTTACCATCTTTCCATAATGGACCATTACCATCCAATTTGGTTCCATGACAAATACCGCAATTGATTTGATACAGACGCTCAGCTTCGATCGTCTCAGCTTCAGTCATAGAATCAATCGGATTGGGTACTGCTCTTGATGCAAAATAATTAGTGGTATCACCCGGAACATCTTTCGCAATATGGAAAGGCAATTCAGCACCTCTTGGTAAAGTACCTTCTACAGGCATTGCTGTATAATGAATTCCTTTCTCAGTCAGATTGCTATAATCTGCATAAGATTCGTAAGCGCGGCTATAAGCCATATCAGGCATGTAAATAGTACCTGGCGTACGCTTAACATCACTACATGCTACAATGGTAGTTGCAGTGGCAGCAAGAGCTATGATCAGTAATTTCTTCATCTTCTTTCTTATTCAAAAATTAAGCAGCAACGATTTCTTTGTTTTCAAAAGGCATTTCGTCTTTGTCGTAACGACCTAACCACCAACCATCTTCAGCAACCTGAACATCTGTTTCTACAGCACCATTGCTGGTGAGGAATGCTTTCAAATCATCGGTATTGGTTTTATCGGTACATTCAATCACCATCACGAACAGATCATCTGTTGCACGGGGATGGAAATGATGTTTTTTCACAAAAGGAGCCAGTTGACACAGGTAGCAGAAAGTGAGTACCATACCTACCGCTGCAAATAATACGGTCAGCTCGAAAATAATCGGTACCCAAGCTGGCAATGCAAAGTGTGGCTTACCACCAATGTTCAATGGCCAGTCACGGGTAAAGATCCAGCTGATGCAACTTAATGCAGTAGAGGTTCCGGTAATACCATAGACAAAACCTGCAGTGTGCAAACTAGTTTCTCTCAATCCCAGTGCATGATCCAATCCATGTACCGCAAATGGTGTGTATACATCATGGATCTTGTAACCTGACGTACGAACTTTCTTCACCGCAGGAAACAATACTGCTTCGTCATCAAAACAGCCTACTACGAATTTCTTTTTTGCCATACCCCTTGATCCCCTAGAGGGAAATTTTGGTTTACAATTATTTTCAATCATCCAACAACCCACTCAACACCCCCTTCAGGGGCTGGGAGTTTAATGGTGCGCTTGTTCAAGTACAAACTCTTCCAATTTCTGCTCTTCAATATTGCCCATCTTATTCTTATAGCCTTCACCTGTTGTTTTCAATACATACTTGATCTCTGCGATCGCAATTACCGGGAAGTATTTCGCGAAGAGGAAGAAGCAGGTAAAGAACAATCCGAATGTACCGGCATAGAAACCGATCTCCCAGATAGTTGGACTATAGTATACAGACCAGCTTGATGGTAAGTAATCACGGTACAATGAAGTAACGATGATCACAAAACGCTCAAACCACATACCGATGTTTACGATGATACTCATGAAGAAAGTCACGAATAGATTTCTTCTCATTTTGCGGAACCAGAAGATCTGCGGACTCAATACGTTACAAGCCATCATACCCCAATAGCTCCATCCATATGGACTGAACAGGTAAGCACGGCTATACCAGAATGTGTATCCTTCATATTTATTTTGGCTATACCAACCCATGAATAATTCAGTGAGGTAGGCAACACCCACTATAGAACCTGTTAACACAATTACTTTATTCATCGCTTCAATGTGACCGATGGTAACATAATCTTCCATCTGAAACACTTTGCGAACGATCACCATTAGTGTTTGTACCATTGCAAATCCGGAGAAGATCGCACCCGCAACGAAGTATGGCGGGAAGATCGTTGTATGCCAACCCGGAATTACTGAGGTAGCGAAGTCAAAGGATACGATCGTGTGTACTGACAATACGAGTGGCGTACTCAAACCGGCCAATACAAGTGAAAGACTTTCATGACGCTGCCAGTGTTTGGTAGAACCTGTCCAACCGAAAGAGGCAATACCATACAAACGCTTACGCAATTTTGTAAAGGCACGATCACGAACAGTTGCAAAGTCAGGAATCAAACCGGAATACCAGAATAAAAGAGATACAGTAAAGTAAGTAGAGATCGCAAATACGTCCCACAACAATGGAGAGTTAAAGTTCACCCATAAAGGACCACGTGTATTTGGATAAGGAAGTACGAAGAACGCCATCCATACACGACCCATGTGGAAGATCGGGAACTGACCGGCACACATTACCGCGAAGATGGTCATCGCTTCTGCAGCACGGTTCACACCTGTTCTCCAACCCTGACGGAACAATAACAAGATCGCTGAGATCAGTGTACCTGCGTGACCGATACCTACCCACCATACGAAGTTGGTGATATCCCAACCCCATCCAATGGTCTTATTCAGGTTCCACTGTCCAATACCGTAAGTCACTTCACGATAAACGCTGTATACACCAAACAACAAAAGGGCTACAGAGATATAAAAACCGATGTACCATAATTTGGTAGGCTTGGCTTCAATAGGCTTAACGATGTCTTCAGTTACCTGATGGTAAGTTTTGTCACCGTACACCAACGGTTCTCTAAGCTGTGATTCGTACTTTAAATGCATCTGGTCTTATTTTGGTCCATGGATCAGTGTTAGTGGTCCATAGTTATTTTAGATCTTTTGAGTTAAAGTGAAAGGTCAAAGGTGAAACGTGAAATATTTTTCACTTTTGACTTTTCACTTTTGACTTCTATGCGTGTTCTGCTTCTTTTTTAGTCTCATGCTTTCCTTCACCATGCGCAGATTCTGTGTTACGCACTTTTGCGAGGTAAGTAACACCCGGTAATACGTGCAGTTGCTCCAATACATAGAACTGACGATTCGGATTCTCTGTTCTCACCATGGTGATGGCGCTATGTTTATCATTGGCATTACCAAAAGTGATGGCGTTAGTAGGACATGCCTGCTGACATGCTACTTTGATATCGCTGTCTACCAATGGTCTGCTTTCTTTCTTCGCTTTCAACTTGCTCTCTTGTAAACGCTGTACGCAGAATGAACATTTTTCGATCACACCACGTGAACGTACGGTTACATCCGGATTCAGTACCATGCGGGTAAGATCATCGTTCATGTTCAACACCACATCATTTACAATACCTTCCTGGTTGTTACCGAAGCTATCTGATCCAGTGTAGTCTGACCAGTTAAAGCGACGTACTTTATAAGGACAGTTGTTCGCACAATATCTGGTACCGATACAACGGTTATAAGTCATTTGGTTGATACCTTCTGAACTGTGGTTCGTAGCTGCTACCGGACAAACGTTCTCACATGGAGCATTATCACAGTGCTGACACATCAGCGGCTGGAATACTACATTTGGATTATCCATATCACCGCTATAATAACGGTCGATACGTAACCAATGCATTTCATGTCCGCGTAATACCTCAGGCTTACCTACAACAGAAACGTTGTTCTCAGCATTACAAGCCACCACACAAGCACCACAACCGGTACAAGTATTCAAGTCAACGCTCATGCCCCATTTAATACCCGGTCTGTCATAAACAGGATAAATGGTACCCTGACTTTCAAACTTTTCCAATCCGCCCCAAGGCTTCAATTCATGATCACGCTCTTCGCGGATCTCTGTTGGATGTTTCTTATAGTCAGCCAGAGTCAATTCTTTCATTACCTCGGTACGATTACCTTGTGTGGTATCGTAGCGATTGTGTGTTTGCGTCAATGCAACCGGATATTTTTCACCGGTTACAGTGATCTCAACACTTGTATTGGTATAGCTTACTACACCATTGCTGATGCTTGCGAGCGGGAAGGCATTTTGTCCAACACCTGCAGCTGCTTTACCAATATTATTGCTTCGGCCATATCCTACAGCGATACCGATGGTATCAGGATGTGTGCCCGGGATGATCAATACAGGCAGTGAAATTTCTTTACCATTGGCAACTACTTTCACCACTTTCTTTGGAGGATTTACTTCATAAGCATCCGCTTGTCCGCCATTGTTCAAATCGATATCCAAAATAGTTCTCGCCAATGGAGGAGAAACAATTACATAGTTATCCCAAGTAGCACGTGTAACCGGATCCGGTAATTCTTGTAACCATGGGTTAGAAGCACCTTGTCCGGCACCGATACCTACTTTTTCATACAACACCAATTCATACTTACCACCTTTTTTACCTGATGTAGCAGCGGCAACAGCAGCACCTACAGAAGCTCCGTTGAAAGAGCCGGGCTTGGTAGCTGATTCACCCAAACTGATCACACCATCCTGAAGCGCTTTATCCCAACCGGTTTGTCCGCCCAGTTTAGTACTCCAGAAATTTTTCAGATAAGCGAGATAATCAGCAGTATTACCACTCCACTTCAGCAGGCTATCTTGCCACTGACGTGTTTTGAATAAAGGATAAATAGTAGGTTGGATGAAAGAGAAGTGACCGGTTTTTGCTTCTGCATCACCCCAGCTTTCCAAGTAGTGATGATCAGGCACTACGAACTTACACAGTTCAGCAGTTTCATCCATTTTAGAAGCAAAAGAAACGGTTGTTCTTACTTTTTTCAATCCTGCTTTGAATTTCTCAGCATCGAACCAAGTATAAGCAGGGTTTGCACCATAAACCAATAAAGTATTTACAATCCCTGCATTCATGTCTTCTACCAATCTCACAAAATCAGCATCGACACCTGCACGCTGGTGATTCATAACACCCCAGTTGATGGTAGTTCCACCGGCACCGATCGCGTTGTTGATCGCATTCACAATGATCTGAACATTCACATCATTACTACCTGCTACCACCAATGCAGCACCTTTATTTTCGTTCAAGGTTTTCGCTGCTTTTTCAATACCGGCTTTCAGTTTTGCATCACTGATTCCGTTTACACCCTGACCATTTACTGCACTCAATAGAGCAGCAGCAATAGCACCTGTTTCAGATGGGCGGTGTAAATATTTTTCATCGGCATTAGAACCGGTCATAGAAGCTACAGATTCAAAATGAATATGCTTGCTCATGCTTGGGTTCTTCTCGTCGATCTTTTTACCCGCGGCATATTGCTTAGAGAATTCAACCGGACTTAACCAAGTACCTAAGAAATCGGCACCCAGACTCACGATGGCTTTTGCATTCTCAAAATGATAAGAAGGGATACCGCGAACACCATAAGTAGCTTCATTGGCTTGCAACATGGCACTGTAAGAAACAGCATCGTATGTTACGTGGCGGCTACCGGGGTTCTTAGTTAGAAATTCTGCAATAATGGCTTTGGTAGAGGGAGATGTGATAGTGCTGGTTAAAATCACCACATTACCACCTACTGCACCGGCCAATGCTTTATCAATGGCTTCGAATGTTACCTCTTTACCATCAATGGTAGGGAAGCGTAAACGAGCAGTATCATAGAGGTCTAAAACAGAAGCCTGAACACGGGCAGAAGTACCGCCTTTAGTGATCGGACTCAGATCATTACCTTCAATTTTAATAGGACGACCATCACGCACTTTCGCCAAAACACTTACTACGTCACCATCTTGAACATAAGTGGTCGCATAGTAATTAGAGATACCGGGAACGATATCTTCCGGCTTATTAGCAAAAGGAATGGCTTTCTTTACGGGCATTTCACAGCTTGCAGCTACGGCAGCAGCAGCAGTACTAAATCCCAGGTACTTCAGAAAGTCTCTGCGCGGAGCAGCTGTTTCCAGGAAACTCTTGCTTTCATCACCTACAAAGGGCAATTCTTCCTTGAATTCGTCTTTTACTTCTTTATTGTAAGCCTCAGACTGATTCAGCTCTCCAAAACTTTGCCAGTACTTTTTTTCCATCTTGTTAATTTGAAAATGTGAAAATTTGAAGATTTGAAAATGATAGTATCCTCTTCCCCAAATTTCTTTTCGTTACTATATCAATTTGAAAATTTGTGAGTTTGAAAATTCTCAAACTACAATCTTCTTTTTCTAATTATTCTGACACACATTATTAACTTTAAAACCGAAGGTTTTGAAAATCTGAATCTGCTTTCATTTTCAAATTTTCATCCGCCTGAGGCGGACCCATTTTCAAATTAATAATGACATTTCTGACATTCAGTACCACCGATTGCTTCCACAGTAACACCTTTGGTGCTATCCATTTTTCCGCTCTTCAGATCCTGATGGTATTTCTCATAAATGCTATAGAAACCATTGTCTTTGAACTGAACTTGTGTTTCGCGATGACAGTTGATACACCAGCCCATGCTTAAATCAGTGAATTGTTTTACCTCACCCATTTTCTGAATCTCACCATGACAAGTCTGACACTCAACCTTACCCGCTTTAACGTGCTGAGAGTGGTTGAAGTATACGTGATCAGGCAGGTTGTGGATACGCACCCACTCAATTGGTTTTGCTTTTGAAGGATCCCAAGGTTTACCGGGTTCAAAACCTGCGTATTTGTATAATTTTTGAATTTCTGCTGTACCATTGATCTCATCACCGTCTTCTGTGTACATTTTCTCACCATTGTACTCATTGATAGACATGTGACAGTTCATACAAACATTCACAGAAGGAATAGTAGCTTGTTTGCCCTGGTATACACCGGTATGACAATACTGACAGTTGATCTGATTGATACCTGCGTGTACTTTATGAGAATAGTAAATAGGCTGTTCAGGCTGATAATCTTTGCTACGACCCAATGCCATAGCACCTTTTGAGGTAAGGTAACCACCCACTACGAACAAGATCACAGTGATCATAGCGATATAGCTCTTATTTCTCCAGAAAGGAACAGGCTCAATCGGACTGTGACCTTCGCGCTCATCCGCCAACTTCTTCAGGTTTGCATTTACCTGCAACAAAATCAGGGCTACAACGGCCAAGATCAGGGTGAGGATACCAAATAATAAGGTATTATCACTTTCAGCAGCCGCAGCGGCATTCGGATCAGCAACACCTCCAGCAGCCGCAGCGGCACCCGGAGCAGGAACTGAATTAATATAAGTAATGATCGCACCAATCTCCTCATCCGTCAGATTTGGGAACTGGTTCATCGCTGTTTTATTCCATGTATTGTACAGGTCATTCGCGTACTTATCACCTGTTTTCAGGAAAGCCGCACTGTTCCTGATCCAGGAATACAAATTCGCCTTATTCGGCCAACGATCTTCCACACCAGCCAATGCCGGACCCGTAGAAGGTTTATGTACCTGGTGACAAGATGCACAGTTTGTAGTAAAAAGAGCTTTACCATCTTGCGCAGAAACTGTATTCACTGTTGAAAAACCCAAGAAAAGGAGTGCACTCAGCAGGCAAATCTTGGTTATGTGTCTAAAAGATATCATATACACAAACGTGGTTCTTGGTGTGGAAAAATATCCGTGAACGGTTGCAAAAATATGACAGGATGCTGACAAAAACCAAACCTTGTAGAATTTTTTTTATCCTTATCTGGCTTGTGTTTCAGCGAATTGATGCATTTGAGACAAAATGAATGTCATGCTTTGGTGTACATATTTGAAATGCCACTGAAGACACAGAGGAACACTGAAGAAGAAAAAAATTCTGTGCCCTTCTGTGCTTTCAGTGGCAAAAAAAACAAAACATGAAAGTTTCCTCCTCTTTTTATCGCATTTTTGACACATGTTTCGTCGCCTGAAAGAAAAATGGAAGCTCAACTGGACCGGTTTCGTACTTGTTTTCACCACATTTGCCCTTGGCGGAAGTCTTTGCGGTTATACCGGAAAGAAGCTCATGGCCTTTACTTCACTGGATAAAGGACTTTTTTATTATATAGTCTACATCATTCTTGTTACCATCATCTGGCCACTTTGTGTGTTAACAGTCAGTATTCCCATGGGGCAATTCCCTTTTTTCAAGAACTACTTGGCTAAGATGTGGAGGAGGATCTCAGGAGGGGGAGGAAGTGAAAAGGGAAAAGTGAAAGGTGAAAGGGATGTCCATGGACAAAATCCAAATCCGACATCAGACATCAGACATCTGACATCTGACATCAAACGTATAGCCATCTTCGCCTCCGGTGCGGGGAGTAATGCGGCAAAGATCATTGCACATTTAAAAGATCATCCTGCTATTCAGGTTGCGTTGATTGTTTGCAATAAACCCGGCGCGGGTGTCATTCAGATTGCAGCAACGCATAACATTCCGGTATTGATGATCGAAAAAGAAAAATTCTTTCGCGGTGACGCCTATGTAGATGAGATCAAACACCAAAGTAAAATTGACTTCATTGTCTTAGCAGGTTTCTTATGGAAAGTTCCGATTGCATTGATTCAGGCCTATCTGAATCGAATCATTAATATACATCCTGCACTCTTACCAAAATATGGTGGTAAAGGGATGTATGGTATGCATGTACACGAAGCAATAATCAAGGCGGGTGAAAAAGAAAGTGGTATTACCATTCATTATGTCAATGAACATTTTGATGAAGGAGAAGCTATTTTTCAGGTACACTGTGAAGTCACTCCTGATGATACTCCTGAAACACTCGCGCAAAAGATCCATCAACTAGAACATGAGCACTTTCCAAAAATCGTAGAAAAGGTTGTGCTTACACAGATGTCTTGATGGCATGATTTCTCTTTCATAAAATTATTGCTACAATACTTGCACAAATCAATTATTCCCTCTACTTTGTCCTATTGGTACATGATCAGTGTGTTGAATGAATAGCATTTAAACATCTGCTTCATCATAAAGCAAGGTGTTCACTATAACCCTACATCAGCATGAAACACACGCCTTTGCGTAATGCCCTTCTATTGGCATGCGGGATCGTTATTCTCTTTTTAATTTTCTGGGAAACCTATCTAAGATCAACCGGTATCGGTATCTCCTATGACGATGGTCCTGAGTTATGGACACATAAACGTTCTCTCGTAACTAAGGAGCAAGAAAGAGCTACCGTATTTATCGGATCGTCAAGGAATAAATATGATCTCGATATCGAAATATGGAGATCATTGACAGGTGAAGATGCCATTCAACTTGCCTTTGAAGGCACTTCTCCCATGCCGGTGCTGGATAATTTGGCCGATGATAGTTTATTCAAAGGAAAATTAGTAATCGACGTAACAGAGATGCTCCTGTTTTCAACCAATCCGGAGGATTCGCGGCTGGCTAAAAAAGGACTTGATTACTATAAAAATATTACCCCTGCACAATGGTTCAGTTTTCAAGTCAATAAACCTTTAGAATCAAAGTTCGTTTTTTTAGAGCGTGATTATTTTTCTATCAAAGCACTTTTAAAACGAATAGATATTCCTACACGTGCAGGCATGGAAAAAGAACCACTGTTCCCGATTGATTTTGGAAGAATCAGTTTTGATCGTCAAAATAAAATGTCTGATAAATTTTTGAAGGAAATTTCCATTCAGGATAGTGTAAAAAATATCTGGTCTTATTACAGTAGAATGGGAGCGAAACAACCACCTCCCACACAACAATCCATTGACTCTATATTTCAGGTGATCCAAAAAGATGTACAAAAGATTACTGCAAGAGGTGGTAAAGTAATGTTTGTAAGAACACCCTCAAGTGGCATATTCCTCCAGATAGAACAACAAATTTTCCCGAGAGAACATTTCTGGAACAGAATACTCAGCGTGACAGGTGCCCCAGGTATTCACTTCATGGATTATCCTGAGCAACAACTGATTTGTCCGGAAGACTCCCATCTTTCTCCAACTGATGCCATTACTTATACAAAAAGTTTGGTGAAAGTGCTTGAAACAGAGAAAGGATGGAGTTTTCCCAACAAAACAAAAAGCAATTAATTACCGCCACCCAACTACTATTTTATGGTTTTCAATTCATATACATTCATCGTTTTCTTTCTTGTGATGATGGGACTTTATAATCTTCCCATTTCCTGGAAATCCAGAAAGATCATTTTATTACTCGGCAGTTATCTTTTTTATGCAGCTTGGAACCCGCCATTTATTCTATTGCTTTGGCTCTCTACTGTTGTTGATTTTTTTGTAGGCCGAGCTTTGTATACCCAAGAAAACAAGGCCAAAAAGAAACTGCTGCTAGTGGTTAGTTTAATTGGAAATCTCGGCATGCTTTGTTTCTTTAAATACGGAGCATTTTTACTAGAAAATTTTGTAACCGTTGTAAATGCATTAGGCATGGATTATCATCCTGCCAAACCCAATATCATCCTTCCGGCAGGTATTTCTTTTTATACATTCACTACACTTTGTTACACCATTGATATGTATAAAAAAGAAAGTAAGCCGGTAAAATCAATGCTTGACTTTTCTCTCTTTGTTACTTTCTTCCCGCACCTTGTTGCGGGTCCGATTGTTCGTCCACCCCAACTCGCGCCACAATTTGAATCGCCAAAAAAAGCTACTGCCCAGCAGATCTATGAAGGACTGTTTTTATTATCATTAGGATTGTTCATGAAAGTAGTGCTAGCCGATGGTATGCTCGCTTCTCCTGCTGATACCGTATTCGGTGCGCAAAAATCATTGCACACATTGGATGCATGGCTTGGCGTATTGGCATTCTCAGGTCAAATTTTCTTTGACTTCGCAGGATATTCTACCTGTGCAATCGGCGTTGCTGCTTGTATGGGTTTTACATTACCTGAAAACTTTAAATACCCTTATGCTGCCACAGGATTCTCTGATTTCTGGAGACGATGGCATATTACTTTATCAGCCTGGTTACGCGATTATCTATACATACCCATTGGTGGTAACAGAAAAGGTCCATTCCGAACCTATATCAATTTAATGATCACCATGTTACTCGGAGGATTGTGGCATGGTGCTAACTGGACATTTGTAGTGTGGGGTGCATTACATGGTTTATACCTGTGTATCGAGAAATTAATTCAAGATATGTCGAAGAAAAGTAGTCTGGATGAAAATGGTTCTGTTGCATTACCCGATCAAAAGAAAAATATGTCATGGGGGTTCATGAAAGCCATGTTTGTATTCTTTCTGGTAAATGTAACCTGGGTATTTTTCCGCGCTCCTGATTTTACATCTGCATGGCGACTACTACTATCTATGTTTTCGAGTGTTAAAGACAGTAAAGCTGTATTGCCATCTCTTGACGTATTAGTTGTTGCTATCGTTATTGTCTTGATGGTATTGTTTCACTGGCGTATGCGCAATACCAGTGTGCTACAAGCTGCGGCAAAAATGCCTGCTTGGTTGCTGGGTATTGTATGGTCAGCCATGCTCATCTTATTAATATTGAGTCAAGAGAGCAGCGGCTCTTTCATTTATTTCCAGTTTTAAAATAGACAAGAATAAATGAGATATCCCTTATTGGATATCTCATTTATTTTTCCTAAATTTAAGCAACAACAGGTCTTATCATCGCTAGGCTTTTTCCAATCGCAAGTGTGTTTTGCATACATCATTCAACCACAAAACCAATCGATATGGAAACAGGAACTTCCCCTTACCAATACTCAATGGCCACACGTGGCATTTTGGGTGGATTATTTGTTGGCATCGGCACTACCGTCATCAATCTTGCTTTTGATCTGATCTACAGAAAAGTAACCGGCTATGAGTTTGCAGAATGGGTCAACATTAACTCTATCATTTATTTCACGATTCCAACATTGATAGCTGCGGGTATTGTATATGCAGCAATGGTTGAATACCTGAAAAAAGGAGCCGTACTGTACACATTACTTTGCATTTGTCTGGTAACAATTGTAGCATTCATTCCACTGGGGCCTAATATGATGCCCACCGGCGAACAATTACCAGCCAGCGCCCGCGGGCTCACACTCGGCATTGAAATCATCACCGGCATCTCCGGCTGTTTTGCACTTCCTTATTTTGCCAAGCATCCGGATGTTTGGGGCTGAGAGAATCAGGAATCAGAAACATGAAATAAGAAACTAGGAAGTGAAATGCTCCATTACTTTCTCATTCCTGATTTCATGTTTCTTATTTTTTATTCCCACAGCTATTGATACCGAATATGGCATACAAAGGACAAAAACCCATAACAGACACCATCAGAAATACGCCGCCAAATACCAGCAAGACAGTTCCCCAGGTTCCTGTTACGGTACCTGTAAAATAAAGTGCGGAAAAAACAATTGCCAGTATTACACGAATGACTCTGTCTGCATTGCCCATGTTTGTTTTCATATAGAAGTGTTTAGTTAACGAGATTGAAAAAACCGTACGATCAGCCATACCAATGCCACACAAATCACACACACCAAAGCCAACCGTAACCATTTTGATTTCATCTTACAAGGTACTCATTAAGTGGGCATTATTTTATGATAATTGTCATGTCAATTGTGAATCGTGAGCGCTGAATGGAGTGTATCATTAAAAACCGCCCTCTTTCCATACTCAATATTGACAATTCACTACTCACCAATTCAATATTGACAATTCACCATTCACCATTCACACCCCTTCTCCACCGATTAATCCCATACAATTCCCCACTTCGATTTATATTCGAACTTATTCCAATCACCAACTATCTGCTTACTATGAAAAAGATCTTATTGGGTTGTATTGCTTTAAGCATAACAACCGGAATCATGGCACAACGTCCCGCCGGACCTACCACTGGTACTACTAATATCACGGCTTCTACATCAGTCGCGGCTGATCCAAAAGTGGCATCTTTTAATATTCCATTTAATCCGGATGCCACTGTTAGTTCAGAACACGAAGCCACCATTAAAGGTGTTCGAGTTCCTTATAAAGCAACAGTGGGTACTATGCCTGTGTGGGATAAAGATGGCAAGGTTGAAGCAGGGGTATTCTTTACATACTATGAAAGAACAGATATAAAAGATAAAGCAACCCGCCCCTTACTTATCTCATTCAATGGTGGTCCGGGTACCGCTGCATTATGGATGCAGATTGGATATACCGGCCCGCGTATTTTGAATATTGATGATGAAGGTTATCCTATTCAGCCTTATGGTATGAAAGACAATCCACATTCTGTTTTGGATGTTTGTGATATTGTGTATGTAGATCCTGTAAACACAGGTTTCTCTCGTCCCATCAGTAAAGACATCCCAACTACTCGATTCTTTGGCGTTCGTGCAGATGTACAATACCTCGCTGAGTGGATCAACACTTTTGTTATACGCATGAACCGTTGGGCTTCTCCCAAATACCTGATCGGTGAAAGCTATGGCACCACACGTGTTTCAGGACTGGCACTAGAACTACAAAACGCACACTGGATGTTCTTGAATGGTGTCATCTTGGTTTCTCCTACCACATTGGGTATTGAAAGAAGTCCAAGAGAAGCCGCTGCATTACGTTTACCTTATTACGCAGCAACTGCATGGTACCATAAAAAACTACCTCCTGATCTGCAGAAAAAAGACCTCACCGACATGTTACCTGAGGTAGAAGCATTTACCATGAATGAATTGATTCCTGCTATCAACAAAGGATGGTTATTGGGTGATGCGAAGAGAAAAGAGATCGCTGCAAAAATGGCGCGCTATTCAGGTATCAATGAAAAAGTGATCTTACAAAATAACCTCGATGTTGCTACCACCTTATTCTGGAAAGAACTACTACGTGAAGAAGGTTTTACCGTTGGACGCCTTGACTCTCGCTACAAAGGCATCGATAAAAAAGATGCAGGTGAAGCTCCTGATTACAACTCAGAATTGTTATCCTGGGAACATTCTTTCACACCGGCTATCAATATGTACTTACGTGAAGAGCTGAAATACAAAACCGATCAGCGTTACTATGTATTCGGACCGGTAAACCCATGGGATCGCAACAACGACAGAACAGGAGATAACCTTCGTACTGCTATGGCAGAAAATCCATTCTTACATGTGTTGGTACAATCCGGTTATTATGATGGTGCTTGCGATTATTTCAATGCTCAATACAACTTATGGCAAATGGACCCCAGTGGACGTTTGAAAGACCGCATGAGTTGGGAAGGTTATCGCAGTGGACACATGATGTACCTACGCAAAGAAGACCTAGAAAAAAGTAACAATAATTTACGTGCTTTTATTAGAAGAACGATCCCCGAAGCTGGCCAGCCTGCAAAATATTGATTCTCAATATGAATCGTCCGAAAAAAAGCCTGCCCCAGTGGCGGGCTTTTCTATTGAAGTTCATCATAAAGACATCATTTTAACTTGAGCAATTCTAGAATCCTGTACAAACTTTATAGCAGTTTATAGATGTAAACTTGAACAAGTAATCTTTTTTTTTGCGGTTGAACAACCAGATAATTTAAACCCTCGTATATATAGTGATACTATTTTTTAATGTACAACCTTATTCAAATGAAAAAAATGAATTTAATCGCAATTGCAGCTTTGTTTGTAATTACTGCGACTTCTTGTAAAAAAAATGAAACAGCACCTGCTGCAACCGTAACAAAAGAAATTACTGTTCTATTAGCAGCAGCCAATGAAAACCCACAACCATCTGGTAGAACAGAAACGGGTACCGCTTCTATTAAAATTTTCAGTGACAAATCTGTAACAGTTGACATTACTGTAACCGGACTTGCTTCCGGTGATAATATCACAGCAGGACATTTTCATGTTGGAGATCCTGTTACCAATGGTGGTGTAGTGGTAGATTTAAATCCTACTGTCATGGGTAATATGGTAAAAGCCAAACTGACAAATCTACGCAGTTCTTTCATTGATACTTTAATGAATGGAACTGCTGATATTTATCTCAATGTACATTCCACACAAGTACCTGCTGGAATTGTTAGAGGTCAAGTATTCAACGGTGTAACCTTTGCTTCCAGTGTGGCACTATCAGGAATGAATGAAGTGCCTGCAGTAAATACTACGGCTACTGGCATGGCTTTACTTAGAATTACAGCTAATAACAAACTTTATAGTAAAGTAACTGTAACGAATGTGGAAGCAGGAGATGCTGTGACAGCTGGACATATCCATACAGGTGCTGCAGGAACAAATGGTGGTGTACTGATCGGAATATGTGAAAGTGCTGCTGACTTTGGTGTTACTAAAATTTTTACACCTACTGCTGCCATTCTAACGGCCATCAAAACAGATGCCTTATATGTAAATGTTCATTCAACGAATAGACCCTCTGGTATCGTACGAGGACAAATTCGTTAATCAATAATTTTCCAAACTAAAAGGCCATTGACAAAATATGTATTTCGTCAATGGCCCTTTTAATAAGATGATACCACAATTTACTTGATTTTCTTTTCCATGTATACTACACCTGAAAGTGGATTCTCATTATAAGCTTGCATATTTTCGAAACCTAAATTTTTATACAGTGAGATAGCGGGTTTCAATCTCTCCAAAGTATCCAATCGCATCTCAGTATATCCCAGTTGATATGACTCCGTTATTAATTGCTCAACCAAAGAGCGTCCTATTCCATACTTTCTGAATGCAGGTTTTACATAGAGACGTTTCATTTCACATACGCCTGCTTCTTTTAAAGGCTGTAAAGCGATACATCCTGCAGGTGCTTCATTCCAGTAAGCAATAAACAAAGCTCCTCTTGGCGGACCATATTTCTTCAAAGGGTCTTTCACTTCGGCATCAAAACTTTGGAAACATAAATTTTCTTGCAGTTCATCTGCATACTCCAAAAAAAGCTGCCGCACAGTTTCCAATGCGGCAACATCTGATGATATCTTTTGAATGCGAAGCATGTAGAAATTTGATTTTTTGATCTTTGAATTTTTGATCTATTTAGATTTCCTAAATCAAGAAATCACAGATCAAAAAATTAAAGATTATCCCGGTACCCTCGAAATGTATTTCTCCACTTCCTTAATCTGATCCACCACTTGTTTGGTAGTAGGTTTGCAAGCTTTGGCTTTACGGAAGAAGTCTTTGGCGGCGCGGAACTCTCTTTTGTTCATGAAGATTTGGCACATGGTGAGATAAGCTACTGCTTCACTTTCTTTATCAGGAATACCGGCACGAATGGCGGCACGGATATAACTTTCTCCTTGTTTCAGATCACCACGTTGCATCGCCATCATACCCAATTGTAATTTATTAGCGCCTTCAGCCTCCGGCATTGGAGAACCCAGATCGGTACTTTTCTTTAAATGTTTTTCAGCCGAATCAAAATCCTGCTTCATCATCGCCAGATTACCCTTGATGGTGTAGTAAGTAGAACGAACAGGTTTGTACAATAAATTGGGGAACCAGATCGAATTCAGGATTCTTTCCACTTCTTCAATATTGCCCGACTCCATCGGTTCCTGGATCAAACGAAGCGGACCAATGAAAAAATGGCTCAACAATCCGATCAAAGCGATGAAATAGATGGGAAAAGTAGGCCAAAACCCTGTACCCGTTGTATTCAAAGCCACCCCACCCGCAATCAACACCAAACTGAGCCAGAAGCGGTATTTAATGATAATATTATAAAATTTCATAGAATGTTTTGAGAGAGCAAATATAGTGAGTAGTGAGCAGTGAGTAGTGAGTCAGGGGGAAAAAAGTGAGTAGTCAGCAGTCAGTACACATACTCACTACTGACTACTCACTCCTTCGCGTCATTCACCTCAATCCAATATCCATCCGGATCACGGAACCAGATTTGTTGAACGCCGTCCACTCTTTTGGTGATGGCTCCTTGATTGCCATTCACATCTTCAAAGACAACCTTACTCGTTTTAAGTCGATCCACAAATAATTGCATATCACTCACACTAAAACAAGTGTGTTGGTTCTTATAATATTCTTTACTCTCCGTCGCACCTGAGATAATATGCAATGCCATTTTCGGTCCAATACGAAACCATTTATGACGACCGATGCGAAAGGGCTCCGGAATCGTATCCAATCCGATCACATGCTCATAAAAGAAAGCTGCTTTCTGCAAATCTTTCACATAAATGGCGGTATGATTCAGCCGAATAGAAATTTTCGTTTGTTGTGCATCAGCATTAGTTACAATGGCTACAAACAAAGAGTATAAAAAGAGTATACGCATACATTGGGGTTAAGCCTCTAAAAATACAGAAATCCCAACACCCATACCTCTAAACCACTATTTTTGCGATGGTAGAATTTGAACATTGATTTTTGAATATTTCTTATTCCATATTTCTCTGTTTCTCATTTTCCCCCGGTCCCATATTTTTCGCCTCGGCGGAGATAGAATATCCCCACAATACTGTGGGGAATAAACTTTGAATACAAGTTCTTATAAATAGAAATTTGGGTATTCGATATTCATCATTCAATATTCATGATTTCCCCCGGTCCCGTAGTTCAATGGATAGAATAGAAGTTTCCTAAACTTTAGATACAGGTTCGATTCCTGTCGGGACTACCCTACGGGAATGATGCAAAAAAAGCGCATCGTTCCCGTTTTTATTTCCTCTGTAACTCTTATCCATACTGCGTATCAACCGAATGGCTTCATTGACTCTTGGAGTTCGATAAGCTTTCCCATCAAAAACAAGTTTTTCTGGATATATCGAACCAATGATCTCCCTTTTCTTAGCTGTACTAGATGTATGATAAAGGGTGTCTAGTTGCGGTATAATATGAACAACCCTTTTAAATAGCAATTCCAGACTATGAGCCGAAGAATAGTTCGATTTCGCATCTGTCAGGTCAGATTCCAATTGTATAATTCTTTTTTCGCAGTCCATTTTCATAATCTTGAATTCAGTCGCATCTATATCATCCGACAAAAGCAGTTCCCGTGCTTTACTCAATCGATCATTTTGCTTTCTAATTTCATCCATTAATTGACGACTATTATCTTGTCGCTGGTTGCCATATGCTTTATGCAAATTCAAGAGCAATACTTCTGCAAGACTTTCAAGCCCCTCAGATCTATGAGGAAGAAGCCTTTTCAATTCTTTCTCAAACTCGGTATGAACGATTTCTGTTTTGAAACGACACTTACATCCCAAATTGCAATGATAATAGTGATAAAACCCACCTCTTCCCTTTGACGTACTCCCTGTTAACATTCGGCTGCAATCAGGACAAATCAGAAAACCCCTCATTGGAAATTCAGGGTTAGTATCTAGCTGAACTAGTTCCTTTCTCGCCTTCCGTTTATTACCTTCTAATACACGTTGTACTTTATTGAACAATGCATCAGAAATGATAGGCTCATGCAAACCTGGTACAATAGAGCTTTCCTCGTTTTTAAGAGCAGGAATAAAAATCTTACCACAATAGACAGGGTTTCTTAACAAATTATAAAAAGCACTTCTGCTTATTCCAAAACCCTTTCTGTTTAGTTCCTTTCTAATCTGATCCGGGAATATAATTCCTCGTGAAACTTCTTCAAAAGCCCATTTGACAATATTAGATTCTGGCTCTTTAATACCAATAAATTTCTTGCCTGCGTCAGTTGTTTTATTAATGTAACCAAAAGGAGCAGTAGCCATCCATCTGCCTTCTTTTTTCGCTCTTCGCATACCGTATAAAACGTTAAGTGCCCTGCGATCATTTTCTACTTCTGGTGCAGCAAGGTAGAATGCAAGCATCATTTTATTTTCGGGAATTGTAAGATCGAGTGGTTGTTCAATAGCCTGTGGTTCTACACCAATCATACGCAGTATATTAATCATCTGATAAGCATCTGCGGCATTGCGGCTAAAACGATCCCATTTTGTAAACAATAAAGCATCAGATTTTCCTTTGCTTCGTTTTAAATCAGATAGATACTTATTCCATTGTGGGCGTTGGAAAGTTTTTGCAGAGTAATCTTCAAAAAGAATCTTGCGAATCAACAAAGAATTATTTTCACAATACTTCCGCAATACTTCTTCTTGATTTCTTTGAGAATACCCTTTATCGGCTTGCTCATCCGTACTTACACGTATATACAAATCAACTGTCTTCATACTTTTGATTTAATGCCTAAAGTTACTAAATTTTTTAGCTGAACCCATTAAAAAAAACGCCTAAGAATTAGACGTTTCAAGAAAATAATTTTCATAGGCAATTCGCGTCAGTTTCATCATAAATTCTAAAATGATGGCAGCTTGTTCTATCGTAACATTTATTCCGCCATTGTTTAATATTTCTCTTGCTTTACTGACAGGGATTACATCCACTTCACACACTACCATTCTTCACCTCCTCTTTTTTACAATATGATTTTTACAACTTTCGTAAATACACTATGCTTTTAGCATTACCATTTTGGGGCAGATAACGGATGTAGCCAAACTCATGCAGGGCATGCATACATTTTTGATAAGTAGTAAATGAGTTTATTTTGGATCTCTCCATCACCTGTGATCGCTTGATCTCCAGTTCCTTATCCCAACCTTGTTGTAATCCTTCAAAAACTATCGCTACATAAACACTAATCAATGTTGCATTGATACGAGTATCCTCAGCAATTGTTTCATAAAATTTAGCTAACCACCCTTCTCTGGTATCCACTTATTATTTTTTAGCTGGTTTCTTTTTCTTCTTTCCTGCACCATGAATAATACTTGACTTTCTTTCAGGGTCACTAGCAGTCGCTAACAACTGCCTTTGTAAATGAAATTTTTTCTCCACCCAACGGTTTTGTAGAAACTTAAATGCTTCTTGTGCTGAAATGGTATGTACTTCATCAACGACATAAAAACGCTGTGATATTTCTTGGCGAGCTTTTATTGCCGAAAGATTCGGCACCAAGGCTTCGAGCGGTGTATCTACCCAATATTTATACAATATCAAAGTACTATCCTCAATTCCTGCAAGTTCTTTTAATAGCAGTGTAGCTTCCTGTATCATTTCAAGTGGTACTACTATCTGTTTAGATGAACCCCTTGCCTCAGCGATCTGGAGCCAATTTATTTTTTCCATCTTCCTGTCATAAGGCTTTAACAATTCATTTAACATAATACCTTTACGCAGCACAGCAATGAAATAAGGGATATCGTAACCTTCTTTGTCAGTTTTTTCCACTTTAACACTATAATGACAACTGTCATTACCGTTAACATGATTAAAATGAAGAAGAAAACTGTCTTCAGAAAAACACATTCTACTCATCAATTTCTCTTCCATGCCGCCGTCAAAACCCAGTGAAAGCAACCGGGTTTTGAGCGACATGATAACGGATGTATCTAGCATATCAGTTGATTTTTTGTCCTACGTTATGTTTTACTTCATCATTCACTGGCAACAAATCCGGTTTCTTTTCGCCGAGCGCATCCCCAACGTTGACCTGTAGGGATCCTTCCAGTTTTCTCTCATCTGCGGGAGCGAGGCCGTAGCGCTGGTCGGGTTTTTCAGCAGGCACGTATAACTTTTTTCCATCCGTGTCAAACATTTTAAGCGTTTTGTATTGTGGATCGGCAGTTATCAGTACCGCTTTTTCGTTACCATCCTTCAACAGTGTAACAGATGCCAGATTCCCTTTTTCAAGCGATGCAACAAGTGTTTGCATTTTATCTGGATCAGTCAATTCTTTAAGAGGAATACGAGCCACTGCTTCTTTCACATCATATCCAAAGTTCTCGTGAAAGTGTTTCACTTTGGCATTACCGCTTTGTTCCCGCTCTGAAAAATCCAGTTTTACCCAAGCCTTGTATTTTTCTCCTTCTTTCGGGGAAAGCTCTTTGAACACTGCCCGGCCATTCAACAAGTTGCAAGATTCTTTGAAAGTGATGCTTTGTCCTTTGTTGTTAATGTAAAAGGTTTGACTCATTTCACGACCCTCTTGTTTAAGGGTAGCATCGTACTTGTTAAAGAAATAAAACTCCTTCTCATCACGCTCAGAGCGCTTAAAATAAAGGACGGCCTCCATTTCGTCCTTACCAAACGTATGTGATGCCTTCATCTGAAAATCTGGTAGACCTTCTTTCAGATTTTTTTCAAGTTGTTCACTCAAGCCTTCTCCAAATCCCAGAAACTTCAGTTGATTCTGGAGGTAGTCCATGTTCTCTACATTCATAACATTGTTTTTATGGTTAAATAATGAATCCTTGTTTGAATGGAAGTATTTCCCTTTGAGTATATCTTCCAAATATGGTTCCATAGCCGTTCCTTTCCAGTGCCGTTCAGCAAGTGTGGTAGCAGCTAACAACCCTTTTCCACTGTGAAGCGCCAATGCAGAAACCCTTTCAAGTGTGTACTCCATCCTATTGCGTAATATTTGTTCATCCACACTCATTGAAGTATGGTTGACCATTAATGGATCGTAAGTAACAGCTGTCCAATCATATCCATCCATTAGTTGTTCAACCTTTGCATAGGAGCGGGAATAAAGTAATTCAGAATAATATTCCAGTATACTGAGGTCATCGATTTCAATGTGTGAAAACTGAATACCTTCTTTTTGATTACTTCGAACAGTTTCCTGTATGTAGCCAAGAACTGCTTCCGTCGGAAGTAGTGTGACTTCTTTATCTTGACCATGATTAAACAGTTGAAAATCCTGTGCACGATAAACGAGGTCAAAAAAATGAAGATCATACGCTGATAACTGCTGGATTCTTTCATCAAATCCAAGCCAGAGTTTATCCTCTCTTAAAGCATCTTCTAATGCCCTGCAAAATGTCGGCAAATGAGAAACGGGAATATTCATAGTTATTTATTTAAGTAAATACGCTTTAAGCAAAAGATGATTAGGAACGGTAAGTGACAAGTGTCTTTCCCCTGCTCTTTCATGAAGCTGAATTTGTAAAGTATGTGTAGGTGTAAATGCCGACTTTGGCACCAGTACGACAATAATGGATATCTGTTTTCCTCTTACTAAACTCGTTTCCATTTCTGTCAACAGCAGCGGTAATTCACGTTCCTGCTCAGCTTTACGTCTAGCTGTGCGCATTGTGCCAAGTCTCGCGGCGATACGCCCCACTTCATAACTAAATGGAGAATGATTCTCCATCCGCATCTTCACTGCAATAATTTCTCCATTCGTATATACCCCATGAAGAGAAAGGCTTACATTGCCAATGCTGTACCTGACTCCGTGCATTCTGTTATTGAGATGAATCACCCTGCGGGCAAAATGAAGCATCGCCGTATCCTGATCTATTCGCTCGGATACACCAAGATTTAGGGTCAGTATCGAAGGGTAATTAGAAAACCTGACCAGAAAGGAATACAACTTCCCCCCCGCTGTGACAACAGTAAGATTCGTAGTGTCCGAAAATAAAGTATCCGCTTTCACGCGTAGAATATTACTGATCGACTTTTGTACTACAATACGTTCACTCCCCCTATCAACCGAAACAATATCTGATGGAAATATCAGATTAGTTGTTTGGTTATTACTCACCTCAATCAGTATTGACCTGATTACGCTTTGTCCGTGAACTTTGGCAAACAATACCACTATACAAATGATCATCCACACTTTTTTCATACCACTATCATTTATTTTCTTTCAACAATATTTTATACCCTGCTGCAATTCGGACACGAACTGTTCTCACTTTTTTACCCAACAGATTTTTAGCTGCACCAATTCCAGCTATTGCTGCCTGTGTTTTAATTGAAGGATCAAGACTCAATACATTAACCGATCCAAGCGATTGTTCCGCTGTTGATTTTATAACATCTCTTTTAATAGATCCTGGCACATAAATCCCTTCGATACCATCAAGATCATAAATTGATAATGCAACTGTATAAATTTGGTTAGCGATACGAACTGAGGGAATTCGAACTATCAATCGCTCGTTATTCAAAGAAGCAAGTCCATAAATAAAAGTCCCTGTTGGTAGTTGTTGAGCTCCAACGGAAATTGCTTGATTAAGTTGCAACTTCACCATTGACCCTTCTTCCAATACTTGCGCATTGGGTATGCACGCAGAAAACGATTGATTGTTCAGCAGAGTTGTATCTTCATCTAAAAATCTCTTTGATTTTTTTATCGTTTGCTTTCTCCCAAAGAAACTTTCTTCGACCTGAGAGCCACTAAGCACACCCACAATATTTTCAGTAATCGCTTCTTTATTTGCAACCACCTGAGTTGGCTGTTCTATGGCGGCTAGTTTATCCAGCACTTTATGGATTGCTTCCAAGTCTGGATCAACTTCATCTAGTTTAGACAATTGCTCAATTTTAGGCAAACCCCTTTCCTCTATTGGAGTTTCGTTCACGCCTAAACTAGCGGGATAGGTTTTCGGATAAAATCTATTTGGTTTTTTTTCAAATATTGTTTGATCAACTTCATGACTTTTTTCGATGCTATCTACAGTCAATGCATAAGGGTCTCTGCTGATCTGCTCCTGTCGTCTGATAGAATCTGCATCCGCCAATTCATAAAAAGCCAATTTATCCTTGCTACTATCTTTTACATTAATTGCATTAGGTAGCTTAGTATTCAATCCATTAATCTTCTGTGTAGCGTCTAGGCTTGCTTTACCACCCCCCATCAGCCAAAACATGACCGTTACAAATGGAGTAACCAGAAGTGGCAATGCGATATAAAGCCTTATCGTTTTTAATTGTTCACTCATCTGCTTTCAATTTTGAGATCTTTGTTTTCGATAACTTCCCAATGCTCGATCAAAAACCCATGAGGGTTATGATCCGAACGCGCCACCTCTCTTAAAACACCTCTTGTAACAAGACTTCTTTTAACTATACTGGTGGAACGAGTGATCGTAATGGTTGCTGAACAATAAAAGGAATAGGGTGTGGTAGTAACGCTAACCGCAACACTATCTATATTGATTTGCTGACTCACATTCCCTGAAATGATACCAGCGATATAACCTGTCTCAACCAAATCATCATATTGTTTCTTCGCTGATGCGTCAGCCATATACAATGCCTTTCTAATAGAAGTAGTAATCGCTTTTTCATCGGGATCAAGTTCAAAGAACCAGGTATGAAACATAACGATGTGATCACGCGCTTCTACATTTAAGTTTTCTTTTCTGTTTGATGCCATAACTTCCACGGCCTTACCGTTGGCCAGAATATATACCCTGTCCTGCATCCTTGCCGAGAGACCGGCATTTTGATAAACGGCATAACCGCTTACCAGTAAACTACCTGTGACAACTACCAGCATCATTGCTTTCATCGCACGAAAAGCGGTATCTATATTTTGAGTTGGTTTAAACATTTATTTACTGTTTAATTTGTCTTTGAAATATCCTCCGCTTACGCTGGAATCACTCATGCTGCTACTCATCTTGTTAGCGCTGCCGCCTAATGCATCAGCAGACATTCCTGAAGTAGCTACACTTATTGCCTGTTTACCCGCCCCTACTGACATCGTGGTTACCTTATGCAATAAGGCATTACCTCCGCCAGCGTTAACGATGTAATTGGCTACTGAAGGAACTGTAAAATATCCGATGATACCAATCAACAGAAATGCTATATAAGCCCAATCGGTGGTAGAGAAAGGCTGACCAGGCATGGTGGCACCAATTGTTGAACCAGTGATCATATTCTCCTGTATCTTGGCAATGATAGCTCCGAAAATATTGGCGACTGGTAACCACAAATAAACATTGATGTACCTGGCAAGCCACACAGTAAGTAAATGTTGAAACCCATCAAAAATGGAAAGTGCAAATACAATGGGGCCTACTATAGCAAGTACGATCAGATAAAAAGTTCGTATGACATGTATGATTAATGCCGCAGCTTGAAAAACGAGTTCTAATAGTTCTTTTATACCGGCTCTGATCCAGTTCGCAGGGTTTAGTGCCCCCATACCCCAAGTACCCGTTTCGTGTAAGGCAAGGTATTGTTCCATCGCCTTATTGGAATCTTTAACCATAGCCGCTGTGCCTTCTACTGTCGGCTGCAATATGCCGTTGAATAAGGCGATCACATTCGGGAATATCAAAATACAAAAGCCTATTACAAAAGGTCGAAGCAACCCATATAAATCGATGGGTTGTGCGGTAGCAATATTGCGCCAGATACGCATAGCGATATAACAAAGTGTTGCAAGTCCACCAATACCACGCGCTACTACGATGAGTTGACTGCACATCGGCATCATGTCGTTATACAATTGATCTAGTATCGATTGCATATAACTCCCGTTGGAGATCGACTGGGCTGTCACACAAATGGGCAAGATCATTGCCATTCCTACATACATCACTATTCTCATATCTCTACTAATGAATGGTTCCCAATTTTCTTACTGCCCCTATATCTCTTTTCTTTTGCGAGCGAAGGATCATCTGCTTATAATAGTCATCACGTAAGACATTCAATTTTAAAACCTGTCTATCAATACTCTGTTTAATTTTTGAAACAACATCTGTTCGTTCTCCATCACTCATACGAAATTTATTGGGCGTAAGAACAGTAACTAACAATTTCACATCTGTATTGACAACTTCTTCTATTGCGTAAAAAGCAGTCCTAACTTCAGATAGTTCTACAGTAGTGAAAACATTACTTAGCGATAGTTCACGCAACAAAGTTTTGAAATCAACCGCAAGTTGCTGCTGGCTATTATAAATCCTATTAACCATAGGATTATTGCGGAGAGTGGGGCTAACAAGCAATAAACCATCTAAATAATTTTGATGTAGCGTGAATGTGGATTTGTCAACATCAAGTATCGCATTGTACCCATTTTCTAATGTCCGGTAAGTAGATTTCATTTGCGATAGCATCAGCTTAAATTGAGCGAGTTTTTCTAGGTTTAGCCGAAGCTGTTCCAGTTCTTGCGCCTGCGCAGATAAACGCAGGTAAAACACTAAGGAGAACAAAAAACACAGTATTTTTTTCATGGTTGCTGATTTAGTTTTCGAAGAATTTGGAGTTCTGTTTGTTTACTCAACTTATTATCAGAAAGAAATCTTAACTCTTTATTGAGCAAGTTGATTTTATCAAGACAATCAACCATTGCATCACGTAGTGTTGTAATAGTTACAATTCTCTCCGCATCTTTCATCGTTAACTGCCCGGTCGTTAATACTACTTGTAGTGATCCTATTATTTTTCTGCTCAGTTGTAATAAATCATCAAATGCCCTTTGCTGCAAAGGATCTTTAGCAAATATTTTGCATGCAATTGCCACTTGCACCTGCATTGATAATATTTGTTTTACATGCGGTAATGATTTCACCTCCCCATTCACCCCTTGCATTTCATTAAAATAAGTTGCATATAGTTGCTGTTGCTTTTTTTGCCAATCATTGATTTCGACAAGTTTGTTTTTAGAAAGCGTTTCCTCAGCAACTTGTTGCGACCTCTGCAACCAGATAGTTTCATTCTGCAACTTTTGAATTTTTAAGTCAATTGCTTTGATAACTTTTGCAACGACCAGCGATACAGGATCAACACTTTGCGCAGGAAGCACTTGCGCAAAACAAACCATCAAAAAAAGAATGATTACTTGTTTCATTTTTCACAAAAAATTTTGATATACATGTCAATCATGGCATCTTCACATATCTTGCGCGAAGACCACACACGATACATAGGTAAATAATAGCGATAACTGCTGCTAGCAGCAGTATATATTTTAATTTCATAGTACCATTGATTTAATACCTGCTTCCATACTACCAAATCGCTCGGCAGCCTGTAACACCTGTAGTTTTTCTTTTTCTTCTGTGGTATAAGTCAGGTATTCTTCTGGCGATACTTCTACACGGTAGACTTTGCTTACCCTGCCTCCCAGCGAGATAAACACTTCTTTGTATTTCCTACCGGACTCATTATTCATATTTAACGACAATACCAGTGTTCGCTCTTTATCCGTTAGCCCCAGCAACTGCTGCACTTCATCAAAGCGATGTTCATACTTGGATTGATCGAGTAGTATTTTACAATCTGCATTATTAATAATGGCATTTTTAATAATATCCGAATGGAGGATATCATCGATCTCTTGGGTGATCACCACCGGCTCACCAAAATATTTACGTGCGGTCTTGTAGAGATATTTGATGTATTCGGCCATGCCTGCTTTTGCAATGGCTTTCCAGGCTTCTTCAATCAGCATCATTTTGCGTACACCCTTTAATTTGCGCATTTTGGCAATGAACAGTTCCATGATGACCAATGTGATGACAGGTAAAAGGATCGGATGATCTTTGATAGTATCCAGTTCAAATACAATAAAAGGCTGATCCAACATATCAAGGTTCTCTTCTGCGTTCAGCAGGTAGTCAAACTCGCCGCCTTTGTAAAAAGGTCTTAATACATAAAGAAAATTCTGTACATCAAAATCATGCTCCCTGACTTTATCATGTTCCAATACTTTCACAAAGTCAGTTTGCAGGAATTCATAAAAACTATTGAAGCACCTAAAGCCTATGGAACGCTCATAATAGAGTTGCAAGGCATTGGATAAAGCGACGTATTCTGAGCGTTGTAAAACTTCATCATCTCTTTTCCATAGTGTAACAAGTAGTGTCTTGATACTTTCCTTTTTTTCTGTATCGGGCACACGACCCTGCTCAATATAAAAAGGGTTAGATCGGATTGGGCTTTCTTCTGAGTGTGTATAATAATATCCGTTCTGTAGTTCACAAAGCCCTTTGTAAGAGTGTCCGACATCGATCACTACGATATGTGCGCCTGCTTCAAAATAAGTTCGGTTTAGATGATTATCTAAAAAGGATTTACCACTACCCGACGGTCCTACGATGATCTTTCCCCTGTTGGAGATGATGCCTCGTCGCAGCGGTTCATCAGAAATGTCTACCAAAAGTGGCCTGCCTGATTGGCGGTCGCCAAGTCGTAGCCCAAAACCACCTGTGTCAGAGCGATAGCCAGTTTCGTTATTAATAAAACAGGAAGCCTGTGCAGCAAAAGTCAGAAAGGTTTCATTACTCGGCAGGTCAGCCGCATTTCCGGGAATACCAGCCCAATAGAGTTGTGGCGCTCCTACAGTTTCAATTTTTGTTCTTGCATCAATAGATGCAAGTGCGGCACTGCACTTGTTTTTGATATCCTGCATCTGTAATGAATCATCTGTCCATGCAAGGATATTGAAGTGTACTGATACTGGTGTACCCTGCTGTCCTGCGGCTTCCTGCAGGTATTCTTCCGTGGCTTTTTTTGCAATTAAATTATCCCGAGAATAGGCTGAGAGCGATTGCAAACGGAGTCTTTTTCTCTCCAGTTCTTTGACAACACTCTGCGGCTCTTCTATGCGGATAAACTGCTGATAAATATGATTGACACTCAGGAGCTGGCAAAGCGGTGCGACAAATCCCACAGGAAATTTCGTGGTATCAGTAGAATATTTGTCGTAAGTCATTCTGGATCCACAGAAAGAAGGCAAATCTTGTGGATTTCCAAGTGTAAACAGACTACAGTATTTCTCACCCACTCTCACCCCATCTGAAAAATCCAAATCACGGCGAATACCATCATTGCCAAGCAATAGATATTCATTGACAATACTTACCAGCTCTGTATCAGTAAGTCTTTTGCATTGGATGAATCCACTATCAGATAGGATATGTGCGAATTGCATACAGACCCCTTCAAATATGTTTGCAAAAGCCGGATCAATTGTTTGGATGGGAACGAGATGCTTACGTAATAAAGAAGAATATAAAGATGTTACTTTTTTACGCATACCGTCAGGTAGTGTTAGCATCAGTAAGCTTTTGTGCGCAAGAAACGGTCGCTCATGAAAAAAACGCTCACTGGCATGTGACAGGAAACTATGTTCCTTGTCAAAATCACCTATGTATTTTTCTTCAGTGAACCAATCCTGCTTATGTAGCAAATAACCCACCGGTAATGCCTTAATAGCTTTAATCCAGCTCTGGTGAATTGCTTCATACTCCGAGTTCGAGATGGCAAATATCTCTGGTAAGGTTAGGGCAAAGCCAATCGTAATATCCCCCGATTTGGAAATTAGCATATCCCGCTCCGCACAGTAAATAGGTATTATCTCAGAAAGATTTTTCATAGCTTAAAAAAAGTTGATCACAAAAAATTGTTTGAGGAATACCACGTGCCGCCCTTTGCTTCATCCAACCATGAACACCATAGCGCTTGTTGAGGGTATACACCAGCGTAAACAAGATGCTTCCAAGTATAATGATGAGCAACGTACATATTGTGAGTGGCGCTCCCAATAGATACAAGCACACAAACAGCAGGAGAAGCACAGTCATACCAATTGCCAGATAGTAGATGTATTGTCCATAGAGACCCCTGAAAACAATCGGCTTCCCAATTCCTTTATTTATGTTATAAATACTATTCATGTTATATCCTGATTGCTTTTATTATTTCTTGACCGACCTGCGGAAGCAGTTCATCAATCTCATCCTCCTTTTTCATTTCAGAAAAATCCATCTGCTTAACCCCTTCAGAAAGTAGTTGCTGTTTTTGAAGGTTGACAGTGATTTCTCTTTCAAGTCGAGAGAGTTCTGTTTTCATATTTTTAAGTTCGACCTCTTTCTCAAAAGGTTTTTGACTTAAAGAATCCAGTTGCGGAATCTGTCGATCAGCCTCTATTATCTCTGTTGTATATTTTTTTATCAGGTTGTCTACACGGTCAATGGCGTTGAGGAAATAGCGAGCTGCGAGCTTAGGATGATCCAGATTTAGGTGACCCGAATTATACGTATACTTAATACCCGTTTCTTTTCGCGTGGCATAAAAAGTATTGACTGTCCGGTATTCATACAAGCCTCCTTGTTCATAAGCCTCACGGGAGTGAGCGATATAGCAACCAAATCCATATAATTCGCCAATTAGTTTTTCTTTTCCCTCACCATTCTCCGGTATCCATTTCTGAGAAAGACGCATCAGATATTTACCAATGGTCTCTGAATCTCCCTCTACCGCATGCACATGAAGTGCATTAATCTTTGTACCATCGGCTTCCAGTTTCAATAGACTCTTGTATTGTTCTTCATCCGCTTTCAACTTGTTATGGATAGCAAGATTCTTTGTTCTGTCTTGAACCAGATTTTCCAGTTGGTAACGGCTTCTCATGAGCTCACGCATATGAGCGGCGCGAAGACCTTCCATAACCGCAATCTTTTTTTCGAGCTTTGATTTTTCGAGAAGCGTGGTGTCACCGGATAGGATAGCGATGTATTCAGAAAAATTCATTCCAGTTTTTTCATCCATAGCACCTTCATCAATACTGCGCACATGGAGTTCAGTATTTTTCATTTGTGAAATAAAAGTCTGCTTGTTTTTGAGCAAGTTAAATTTGTAATTATCCAGTGATAGCTCCACGGCGTAGATATAACTTTTGACCTGGTTGTTCAGTTTCGCTTTCGCCAGCTCATTTCCTTTTCTAACACCACGACCATTACGTTGTTCCAGTTCAGCAGGCTTCCATGGAATATCAAGGTGGTGCATGGCAGCAATGCGTTTTTGTACATTTAGTCCTGTCCCCGCTTTCTCAGTGCTGCCGAGCAGTATGCGGATATCGCCCACATTCATTTTTTTGAACAGTTCCCCTTTTTGTTTGTCTGTCCAGTCATGAATAAAACTGATATGATGAGCGGGAATGCCATGGTCATTCATTAGTTTTTGCTTCAGCGCATCGTACAAATTAAAACTGTCTGCCTTGGGTGTACCAATATCACTGAAAACGATTTGTGTACCCCGATCTTCAGAAGTGTTGCGGTAGATATCTGAAACTTTTGAAGCACAAACATTTACCTTATGGTTGGGATGGTCTTCATAAATATGTTCATTGATGAGCCGCATATCGGCGGCCATTTTCTTGGCGTAGTTAGTAGCAATCAGCATCCGACCTTTATCCTCTTCCTCAGAAAGTTTTCCGCGTCCGATGAGTTCACCATTACCTGTTTTGGCAAACTGCATCAGCTTTTGAATAAACTCCTGCTGATCGGGTGTGGGTGCAATATTGACTAGTTCCTCGACCAATACGGGTCGATCCAGCCCAATATGTTTGGCTGTTTTATAGTCGGTAATCTCGTTATAAAACATGGCCAGTTCCGGCACTTTGATAAAATGACGGAACCTTTCCTTAGCGATGATCTGGTTGGTTACTGAAAACTCAAAATCAGTAGACTTTTTAGCAAACACAGCAGCCCATCCATCGAAATTGATGGTCTGTTGGCGTTCCATTTCCCGAGGACGCAAATACTTAAATAGCAAGTACATCTCAGTCAGGCTGTTGGAGATCGGCGTACCAGAAAGAAAGGTCACACATAGGTCGCTGTTAAAACGGCTCTGCAATTCCCGTACAGCAAAAAGCATATTCAGCGCTTTCTGACTCCCTTCCAGATTACCCAGTCCGGCTACCCTAGTGTGGCGAGTGGTGAAAGTGAGATTTTTGAATTTATGGGATTCATCCACAAAGAGGTGATCAATACCCATGGAGCAAAAGTCAATGCCAGCATCCTTTTTTTCTTCAATGTTTTTAACGACCTCCTGTAGTTTAGCGGCAGTGTTATTTTTGCGTATCTCCAATCCTTTGAGCATGCGACGGCCGATGGAACCACCCATTTCTTTGAGCGTGTTTAAATCACGTTCAATATTGTCTAACTCCGTTGTGAATATTTCCCTTTGTATTTCCTGACTCTGTGGAATTTTTCCAAACTGGTCATGCGTTAAAATAATACAGTCCCAACGATTATTTTTAATCTCATGAAATAGTCTTAAACGATTAGCAGGACTAAAATCAGTTTCAGACGGTGCTAGTAACCTTGCATTAGGGTAGGCTCTACGAAAAGTATTGCGTATATCATCCACATTTGCTTTCAGTGCAAGAATGACAGGTTTATCAATAACCTGCAACCTTTTCATTTCGTGTGCCGCAACAATCATGGTCAGTGTTTTCCCAAGACCCACTTCGTGATCAATAAGTGCACCACGGTTCTGAATGATCCGCCAGATAGCATTTTGTTGGCTGCTATAAAGGTTATCAATCCCTAGTCGTTGTTTATCCAGACCGGGTAAACTCAGGTGACTTCCATCATACTCACGTAACACATAACAGTTAAATGTCCGGTTATAGAGTTCTTCTAATTCTTTTCTCTCTTCAGGTGGTAATGCGGTAAGCCACTCTACAAACTGCGATCGTATATTTTCAATTTTCTGATGTGCGAGTTGCGTAGCTTCATTATCCGGCACTCGGATGGTGCGATCACGAACTTCCATTTCATACGTAAAAAAAGGATAAGTATTCTCCAATGCGTTTTCTAACAGGGCATCCCCATACATGGTTTTGCCATTTTTGGGTACCACCGCATATTCAGCATTGAACTTTGTATTCTGTCCCCGCACATCAACCCTGAATGCATCAATGGATGGGAAATACTCTACATTCACACGCAGTTCAAAAAGGTTCGTACAAAACCGTTGGTAATAATCAATGGGTATCCATCTTTCACCCATATTGAAGTCGAGTAATTCAAAAGGAATTTTTTCAGGCTGCACTTTTTCCAGTGCTTCAACAGATCGTATTAATTGAAGATTTCTCTCGTCTTCTTTCAGAGCTTTACGTGCGATATCCAGTTTTTCTACGACATTCCCACTCAGGTATTTATCAACAGGTTCAAAGACAAGAGAAGATGGATTATAATAAATATGTTGACCAAGTGCGGTTATTGCTTCAGTTTCACTGCATCCGAGTGCAGCCGCTATAAATTCTAGGTCGACGATACCGCGGTCATCCAGACTATGTGCCATCGCGTCGAGCGGTTCATCGGTGCGGAACAGGTCTTTCTCACGAATCAGTGACTGCGTAAGTATATCCGACTTCACAAAATACTCACCTTCCCTGCGCTCCAAAGAGGAAAGTAAAGTTGTGCCGTACAGGGTATCACGCCCGATTTTCTTTACATTGGCGGGTAGGTTCAAAAGACCATGTGATTCCACAAATCTTTCATAAAGTAGGTTAAGCGCAGCTCGGCGCACTTCAGTTTCATCCTGCTGAAGCAGTATATAGGCATCACGAAGCGCAGTATAGGCTTCATAAAAAGCTACATCCTGAAAAGGTGAAACCGAAGGTTGGAAAATGGGTTTTGCACCTTGCTCGTAATGCACAAACCCAATCTGTTCCCCATAAACAATCAGCATTCTTTCACCATAAAACGATGGAAGGTTTTCTAAAACAGGATATAAGTCTTGCTTACTGAGAGGTGCAGAAAAAATAGTTTCCCCTTCATTATAAAAGGTATAGTCATACTTTGAAAGCTGGAGCCCGAGTGAAGAAAGCTGTCTTGTGACCTGAGAGGCATTCATCCACTTGGCACTGACATCTACTTCCTCTAGGTTACTATAGAGTCTGTATACAAACTCTTTTGAGTAAACAGATCTTGCAGTGATCAAAACGATGCTGTCATGACTAGGTTGCTCCTTTGCGCGAATCGTATTGATGATCTTCGCAGACGATTTGAGAACACTATTCTGATCCATCTCCGTGATATAACCCAACGCTTTATTAACCGATACGGCTGGTGCCATATCAAAAAGACCGAGCTGCACACTTGTTGTAGCATCCTGTGGTTCTGGAACATCTAAAAAATGCAAGGCATTTTCCTTTGTCAGTTGTTGCGCAGGAGACGCTGTAAAACGAAGCCGCTCGCTAAAATCTTTTCGCAATCTTGATTGCAGATTTTCTGCGATCTCTTCCATAGAGCCGTTCTGCCACACCATCTGATGTGCCTGCCCATACTGGTTCTTGCCAGCAGCTATCTTATCACCCAGTATGATATCTATATGTTCTGTGATATATTGATTGATGTGAAATACACCGAATTCATTTCGCTGTTGTACTGTTTCAAGCAACAAGGTCTCTGCTTTTGATAACGCCAGCTTATTTTCTCTTTTTTGTACTATGAGTAAATGAGTGGGGGCCTCTACATTAGCATTTTCTTTCATCAGGTTATCAGGCAGTACAGTAAGAGATATAAAATCTGCTCTTTTAAACAAATACTCTCTGACTGTTTTGTTCGAAGGACTACTAAGAAATCCATCGGTAGTGATATAAGCCATCAGTCCACCATCACGTAGTTTTTCCAATCCCTTTGCAAAAAAATAATTGTGGATTTTTTCTGTAACACCCTCTCCCTTAAACTCAGGATCGTACACTGGAAAATTACCAAAAGGAATATTGCTGACGATTAAATCAATACTTCTTTTTTGATCCACTCCGGTTTGTTCGAAGGGTTTAATAGCGACATGAAGATTAGGAATTCTACTACCAAGTGCCGTTAGTATTTTACCGGTCAATATATCTTTTTCTACTGCGATGATTTTCTCAGTATCTGGAAAGGCCTTTACCGCAGCTTCTACAAAAACACCAGCACCTGCACTAGGTTCGTAAATAGTTTTGTGTACTGTACCCTGTTCTCTTAAGACATCACACAAGGTTGTAGCAACAAATGACGGAGTATAATAAGCAGTCAGCACACTATTCTTGATGGAATCGATAACTGCTTTATAATCAGGTGCCGATAGTTTTGCTTCGAGTAGTGCATGGAGTTCCATCACTAAAGCATGAAGTGTAAGATCAGTATCTGATGCTCCCTGTGATACCCACTCATCAATAGGTGCGCGAGGATAAAGCACTGCTTTTATACCACCAAATCCTGCATACGCACGTACGGCAGACATTTGTTGATCCGAAAGCTGGTCACCCGGCTTCCAGTCAAGTGCAATGCTAATCGCACGCATATTGGTTCTTAATGTTTGTACTGCATGAAAGCCCATGACTCACATTTTCTTGACTTCACATTTTGTTTCATCCTTCCTGCAATGCCAGATACTCAGCAATGGCACCAGTGATCGCATAAGCGAAGAATCGATTGTCCTCATCAAAACTCAATTCATCAAATACTTGCCTGCAATGCAACTGTATGTTTACTAGTTCAGCATCAAGAAGGCTCAACTCTTGGTAGCGCCAATAAACATCCGGGAACTCTTCCTCTAGGATGCGGCGTAAATAGTTTTGTTGTTGATCTTGTTGCATGATTTTATAATGTTTATGCAATAAATTAAATACCGAAGAATGCCCGAATCACCGTTGTTACTACGACCAGGAATACGCAAGAGCCAAACCAGGCAGCGGCTACTTTACCTGTGTCATGATCGCCTGCATTCCACTTATTAAAAACTTTGATAGCACCTATCAGTCCTACAATGGCCCCCACTGCATACATTAGTTGTGTACCGGATGCAAAATAGCTGCGTACTCTCTGGTTGGCTTCCAATATGCCGGCATTCCCGTCCTGAGCAAAAGCAGCCACAACGAGGACAAGCAATAGAGAAAGTATTTGTATTTTCTTTTTCCACTTTTTCATACACTCATTATTTGTTTGTTTAAAACATGCCCGCCACCATCTGACTTACGCACTTGGTTCTCCTGCACTTGAGGCGGCGGGGCATGTGGGTTGCATGGGTGTTTATTCCATACTCACTCTTTCTTCCGCTCTTTCCACCACTGCAACAATTCTTTTCTGTACATCCATCCCACAGCGATATAATAACCTGCTAATACAAGTATAATCGCACCGATGTACTGCATCCAACTGATTCCTTGAAACATATTCGTCGATTATTTTTTAAACCTCCTTCCCTCCCTTCACTATTGTCTTTTGCTGGAAGTAAAGAGCTTACCTCACACTTTGAAATCTCTGTTTTATAATCAGAGAGTACCGTTTCAGTTTTTTCAACTAACGCTGGCATTTCCTGAGCGTAGTCTTGTAAATAATAACATAGCCAACCTTAAAATATTGATGAATGACCCTGTTAAGCAGTTCAGGATATTCGCTTTTCAGTTTATCACCGATGTGCCCCACTACTTCTTCCATAATCCCGAATGAGCGTGTAACCTTGTGTTCTAATTCGCAATCATTGGCAAGATCAGGCACAGTTGTACCTACGTACCTACCATGCTTTCATTAAATGGTTTACTATTGAAAACTTCCAATGTTCAAATACAACGTCAGTCCATACGCCTGTTGCATGGGTGCCAAAGCCGCTTTGATACCAAATGGTATAATATAGTGTAGATCAATACCCCATGACTGATCTTCAACAAATCCTTTATACCCTGCACCTAATGAACCATATTTTCTATTGCCATAGTCTTGGTGTTCAAGTGATAGACCAGTACGTAGAAAGAAACTTTCTGCAAAACCCATTTCCGCTCCCAGCGAATATCTTGACGAAGCAAATGAACCTTTCAATGGTTTACGAATATCCAGTGCTACTGACCATGCTTTCATTTCATCCTGATCTGTGTAAGCAAAGCCGACTCCAGTTTCACCAACCTGCCATAGATCATTTCCCAAATTGTTTACCACCATACCCAATGAAAATTTTCCTATTGCATGATAATATTGTAGATCAGCTGACACACCATAACGGTTCAATGCACCTCCAGCTTCAAAGCTTCTTGCACCGAGCAATCGAAGTGTAGCACCAATACCCGACGATGAACTTAACCTTACCCCGACAGTACCACCGATGTTATAAGCCACATTACGATAAATCGCGAGGCTTGCCCCATAATTATCACGGGTTGTAAGGTTGCCGAAATCAAGATAATTCACCGCAAAACCTAATGTTGTTGACTCTCCTGTTGTTGTGAGATAATCAACACGAATAAATTTGGTGTCCTGAAACAAGTGCCGCATCCATGGCAAATAACTTACAGAAGTCTGATGCAGGTAATTGGTGAACACTGTCTTACCTACATTATATCCTAGTTGCTGGTTACCAGTTGCAGAAGCTATACCTGCATCACCCATCGCTGCCCCCCTGCTATGTGTACTCAACTGAGCGTATATATGTCCAGGCACTAATAGTAAAATCAATAGCCATCTCATAACACATCAATTGTTTGGTTAAGTGTATCGGAATGCTTCCCTAAATCATCCACCACAAAAAAGGAAAGAGGATAACTGCCTTTCTGATGAAAAATATATTGGAGTTTATCAGTGGAACTGGTAATCGATTGACCAGCTATATCATAGTGATATGAAAGTATTTTACCGTAAGGTTGTACACTACCACTAGCATCAAAATAAAATCGCTTTCCACCTAGATCACGGTCATCAGCTCTCCAGCTAAGTTTTGCACTGGGTCTTTGAGCTACCGCCGCATGAATCATTAATTTTTTTATTACAGATCTGCCTAACTGATCTTTCAGAGATACTTCTACTGCATACAAACCACTTCGGTTAACCGAACAAAAAACAGTATTCCATTCTCCAGCTACAATTACAGGTCGATCATTGGTAAGTGCTTGCCCACGATAACTAAACTGAATTTGCCCGCTGCTGTCATAAAACTTTAGGTGTAGCTGATGTGCTGCAGGTAATGCTTGCAGTTGAAATATTCCATTGCCATTGATATTAAAGGGATCTTTTTCCCTTACATACATGGTGTCTTTGGAAAAAACAATCTTTGGACCTGTCTGGGTTTGCTTTAAAGAAACTTCCTTATTACTGCAGGCCGCGGTTAACAGCAATAGTAACCCACTAAATATATTTTTCATACATATTATTGTTTATAGATTTTATCTGTGTGTTTGACACCATTATAAAATCCTGTGATAAAATAAGTTTGCTGTCGAGGTAGGTCATGCACATCTTCTAAAACAAAAAGATTCTCTCCTTGTCTGCCGGACTTTAACCAACTTTTTAACCATCTACCATCTGTAGCAAACAAATCAATCCTTACCTGCTCGTGTTTGTTTAGTATCACAGACAGCTTCAGATGTTGATCAAATGGATTGGGAAATACATTCCAGTCCTTCAACTTTCCTGTGAAAGATTGATCGGGCAATACTGCCGTTTTCATCGCACCTACTTTTATATGAGAGTAGAACATTGCTTTACATCCACGTATAGTGGTAGCTTCGAGCGATACAGGAATACTGTCGCCTGAGGTATAGTAATATTCTTCAATAATGCGCTGCTGTGTAACTACATTTCTACCATTACCTAGGCTCCATTGAAAAGAAACTGCTGGATTAACTGCCGCAGTTAATTGCACGAGCCCACCATAATTAATCTCGCTTGCACCTAATTCAATTTTTCCCGCCGGGAACTCAGTATCATCTGCTGTTACAGTAAAATCTAAACTGTCAGCACATCCTTCACGCTCTACATTCACGCGATACTGCCCGGCTTCAAACGAAAAAAGGCTGTCCTCCGAAAGGACTCCCCAAATTGGGGAGTCCTGCATCCATCGCCACCTGTCAAAACCTAAACCTTCTTGTGAACCAATCCGAAGCGGCGTTCTTCCGCCTGGACAAACTTTTCCTGTTCCAATGATTACCGGAGTTGGAACCGTTCCTGTCGTGATGATGATAGTGTTAGATTCAATAGTCGTACATCCGACAGTACTGATGGCTTTCACGCTGTAAGTTCCTGCTGTAGTAACACTAATAGATGTAGCGGCACTACTGGATAACAGTACTCCATTTTTAAACCATTGGTAAGTTGTGCCTGCTTCTACATTTTGCACGCTGATTACTGTCGAAGCTCCATTACATAAATGTGTGTTCACAGTAGTTAGTATAGGCGTGACTGGCATAGTATTCACCACCACAGTTGCGCTGCCGGATTGAATATTGGCACAAGCCGTACTACTGGCATCACGCACACTAACCAATCGGTAGGTAAAGGTTCCAGGTATATTCGTGGGTACAGTAATAATCGCAGTTGTTCCAAAACTGGTAAGCGTTTGAACAGCACCCCCATTAAGTTCATAGGTAAACACATAAGGAGCAGTTCCACCATTACCCGTTAATGTAATTACGGGAGAAGTTGCACCAGCACACACGGATGTTGATCCACTGATAGTTGCAGTAGGTAAGCTATTCACCTGAACCGTTACTTCACCACTCGCACTGTTCTCGCAAGTAGTTGCACTACTCTCACGCACACCCACCAAAGAATAAGTAAACGCACCAACCGAATTTGAAGGCACACTAATGGAAACACTATTACCAACAGTGGTAGTAATTGCTTGTACATTACCGCCATTTACACGATAACTAAATGTATATGGTGCGACACCGCCACTCCCCGTAAACACAACAGTTGTGCTTCCACTATTTTGACACAAACTTCCTCCACCACTAACCGATGCTGTTGGCAAAGAGTTCACGGTCACATTCACTGCAGCAGAAGTTGCAGAACATCCATTATCATCAGTGACCGTAACATAATATGCACCCGTACTGCCTACGTTAATAGCTTGATTTGTTGCACCCGTATTCCATGAATAAGTTGTTGCACTGCTACTTGTCAATATCCATTGCTGTCCGGAGAAAATTTATTTTTGATACCGGATGTCTGTGATTGTTGGA
>JAAXIF010000090.1 GCA_012270485.1 Sphingobacteriales bacterium
ATTGCGATCACCATATACATTATCAATTCTTGATACTGCTGGCCAGAACTTATTGTTCTGTTTCACAGGATATGCTGCTTGTTCTCGACTATAATTATACACCCATTCATTAGAACTGACAACCCTTGCGGTATGAGGTGCGTTTTTCAAGATATCTTTATCCATATAAATCTCTCTCCTTATCATCTCCATTGCTTTTACAAACCTTTTGAGTTCATCTAATGATTCACTTTCTGTTGGTTCAACCATCATAGTGTTTGTAACTGGCCAAGATAATGTAGGAGCATGAAAACCATAATCCATCAATCTTTTAGCAACATCTTCTGCAGTAACGGGCAATGTTCTACAATCAAAAATACATTCGTGAGCAACACGACCATTCTCTGCTTTGTATAAAACTTTGAATGATGTATCAATCTCATTTGCCAACCAGTTTGCAGATAGTAAAGATACCTCACTTGCTTTACGTAATCCTTCTCCCCCCATCATACGAATATACATCCAACTAATAGGAAGAATACTTGCACTACCAAATTCTGCTGACGATACTCTCTTGTTCATATATGGTATGAGATGTGCTGCAACTCCAATCGGACCTACACCAGGACCTCCACCACCATGAGGAATACAAAATGTCTTATGTAAATTAAGATGACAAACATCTGCACCATACTGACCTGGTTTAGCAAGTCCCACCTGTGCGTTCATATTTGCACCATCAAGATATACTTGTCCACCATTCTCATGAACTATTCTACAAATATCTTTGATGGTAGGTTCAAATACACCATGAGTAGATGGATAAGTAACCATGATACAAGAGAGTTCAAATGTATTCATGATTGCTTTCTTCTCTAAATCTTTCAAATCAATATTACCATCTTCATCACAATTTACAGGAACTATTTTCATACCTGCCATCACTGCACTTGCAGGATTAGTTCCGTGTGCACTTGTTGGTATTAAGCATACATTCCTATTGTGATCACCACGACTTTTGTGGTATTCTTGTATTGCAAGAAGACCTGCGTACTCACCCTGTGAACCTGCATTAGGTTGTAACGATATGTCAGCAAATCCTGTAATGTCACATAACCATTCTTGTAAATCAAATATGATTCTTTGATATCCAAGAGTTTGATCCTCTGGCGCAAATGGATGTATATTTGCAAACTCATTCCAACTTACAGGCATCAGTTCTGATGCTGCATTTAATTTCATAGTGCAACTACCAAGTGGTATCATACCATTTACAAGTGAAAAATCTTTTGATACTAATTCGTTAATGTATCTCATCATGTTAGTTTCACTTTGATACTTAGTAAATACTTCTTGTTGTAACCAAGGTTTCTTTCTCATCGGTGTAGAAAGCCATTCATACTTTTTACTAATATCAGTAATCTTAAAAGGAATATCATCATATTGTGAATGAACAATTAATAATATCTCTTCTAAGGTTGTAAGTTCATCTAATGATAAAATAGTCCAACCATCTTCATAACGAACATTAAAATCTTGTATAGTTTTTTTACCCTTAAATCTTACAGTATCAAATCCTTCTGATTCATCAACTTCTAGACCACACCATTTCAATGCTAATAATAACGTTTGCCTATATCTTAATACTCTGGTTGCTATTTTTTTCAGACCTTCCGCACCGTGATAAGCAGCATAAAAACCTGCCATATTTGCGAGGAGTGCTTGAGCAGTGCATATATTGGATGTTGCTTTGTCTCGTCTTATGTGTTGTTCCCTTGTCTGTAATGCTAGTCGTAATGCTTTATTACCTTGACTATCTACCGACTGCCCTACAATACGTCCAGGAATCTTACGTTTATATTTGTCACTTATTGCAAAGAATGCTGCATGAGGTCCTCCAAAACCCATAGGTATTCCAAACCTTTGCATACTACCAACTGCAATGTCAAAACCCATTTCACCGACAGGTTTCATAAGAACCTGACATAGTGGATCTACAACTGCAATCTTCATACATTTGTATGCTTCTGCACATCTCATAAATCCATCATTATATTTTAATTGTCCATAATTATTTGGATATTGAAGTATGAGACCAAATGCATTTTCTAATGATTCTAAATCTACAAGTTCATCTACATCAACTTTAACTATGTTAATACCTAATGGTTCTGCCCTTGTAAGTAATACCTCTAATGTTTGTGGAAATATTTTATCATCAACTATAAAATCTTTTTTCTTACTTTGACTATGAGCAAGTAACATTGCTTCTGCAGCTGCAGTTCCTTCATCTAATAAAGATGCATTGGCAACTGGCAATCCAGTAAGTTCTGTAATCAGTGTCTGGTAATTAAATAATGCTTCTAATCTTCCTTGAGATATCTCTGCTTGATATGGTGTATATGATGTGTACCATGAAGGATTCTCAAATACATTTCTAAGGATTACTGATGGTGTAATTGTCCCATAATATCCTTGACCTATCAAACTTCTTCTAACAATATTATGTTCTGCTATCT
>JAAXIF010000079.1 GCA_012270485.1 Sphingobacteriales bacterium
CTCAGAACGTTTCCGTATTGACTCATCAGGCAACCTATTGGTGGGTAAGACTGCGGCTTCTACCACAAACACTGTAGGACATGAGTTAGACGTTGATGGTCATGCGGAACACGTTATAAACGGAACTACCACAGCAAACGCATTAATACTAAATCGCAAAAACACTGATGGTGGTTTAATAGACTTCCGCAAAGACAACACAACTGTAGGGTCTATATCCGTAACATCGTCAGCCACAGCTTACAACACAAGTTCCGATGAACGTCTTAAAGAAAACATCCAAGATGCTGAAGATGCAGGTAGCAAGATTGATGCTATCCAAGTTAGACAGTTTGACTGGAAGTCTGATGGCTCACATCAGGACTACGGTGTTATTGCACAGGAGTTACTTGAAGTATCGCCTGAAGCTGTAACTGAAGGTGCGACTGAAGATGACATGATGTCAGTAGACTACAGCAAGCTAGTACCAACCTTAATTAAAGAAATTCAATCATTACGCAACCGAGTTGCACAACTGGAGAACAACTAAATGAACTTTTCAATATCAACTTTAGAAAGCAATACAGACGGTGGCGTTATCGTAGCACATTGGCAGGTAAACAAAGCCTCTGGTGAAAACGTAGCTACTTCTTATGGGACTGTCAGCTTTACCCCTGACTCATCTGCTGAAGGTTATGTAGCTTATGACAGCCTAACCGAAGAAACAGTAATCGGTTGGGTTCAAGAAGCATTAGACACAGAAGCACTTGAAGCAACACTAGACGCAGACCTAGCGGAACAAGCTAGTCCATCTGTAACAGTAGGGACACCGTGGTAAACAATAGGTAAACACTATGGCTACAATTATTACAAAAAATAAAACAACGTCAGGAACTCCTAGCAGTCTTGTTCAAGGTGAACTTGCTGTAAACATTGCTGACAAAAAAATGTTTGTTGGTGGTTCAGGCGGCTTGTCTGTAGTAGACTTAGAGTTTGAAAAGTTTAATGCTCAATATCCTTTAACTACTAATTTAACTATTGAAAAAGATATTCCTACATTAGTACTGGATAATACTACAAACATTATTGGGGCGGGAGCAACACTGGGTAAAATCCAGTTTAATGGTCAAAATGCTTCATATACTTTTGATAATATAGGAAGTATATCGTGTAAATCAGCAACAACTTTTACAACTGTAGCTTATACTAATTTACATTTTTACACACAGTTTGGTCAACAGACAAACGAAGTTGCTCGCTTTGAAGATGACGGTCAGATATATTTTCCTGATGTTTACTACGATACTGTATCTTCTTCTCGTGATTTACAGATTCAATCTACAGGTAAAATAGGTTATGTAGCTTCTATTAGAGATAGTAAAACAAACATTACAGACCTAACAGATGTATCTTGGGTATACAACTTAGACCCTGTTTCTTTTAACTATAGAGACATAGAAACAACAAGAGCCGAAGACGGTACTAAAACAGAAGCATACGCTGATACATATAACTCTGAACTTGAATATGGTTTAATTGCTGAAGATGTAGAGGCTATTAATGATGAGTTAGTTTTTTATAATGGAGATAATTTAGCAGGTGTACATTATAAGAAACTTATAGTACCTATGCTTAAGACTATACAAGACCAAAAAGAATTAATAGATGCTTTAACTGCTCGTGTTACAGCTTTAGAAAACGCATAAGGATATAGCCATGACTCAAGAATCAAAACAAGTATTAGACCTTGCCGCGGCATCTACTGGTATTATGTCATTAGCGGCTTGGTTGCCACCATTGGCTAGTCTGTTTACTATTGTATGGCTAGGTATTCGTATCTGGGAATCAGACACAGTACAGAACTTACGTAAGTGAAGAATAAACTACCGTGTCTATTAGTTTTGTTGTCAGTAGTTACTTGGGGTGACAACACGCAGGAAGGTTCTCTGAATACGTTTCATGGGGACAACAGCACAACAAATAGTAATAACACAACAACGGATACGTCAACAAGCAACACATACAATGGAGCAGGGAGTAGTAGCGAAATACCAGTAGGTTCAGCCGTAAGTCCTAGCTATATGTCAAACGGTATGGACACTTGCCTTAAGGGTTCGGGTAATTCGTTACAAACAGTAGGTGTAGGTTTCAGTAAGGGAGGTTATGAAGTAGACCCTAACTGTGACCGTAGAAGGGACGCTAAGTTGTTGTCGGACTTAGGTATGAAGGTAGCCGCAGTAGCACGTATGTGTGAAGCAGTAGAAGTATGGAAGAGTATGTTCTTGTCAGGGACACCTTGCCCCATACTGAGCAACGGTAAGCTAGTCGTTGGTAAACGTGCAGTATTAATAATGAAGAGACAACCAGAAGTATATATACCTGACTATGAAGACAACACCGAATGGTACAACACTATACTAAACATTGGAGGAGAGGACACAGATGAAGAAGATGATATTATCTCTGTTAGTGCTAAGTTCCGTAGCACAAAGCAGTGAGTTAGACAAC
>JAAXIF010000049.1 GCA_012270485.1 Sphingobacteriales bacterium
CTTTTTCATAACGTTGACCTCCTTTTTTGGTCAACCTTTTTTATATACGGACATCCTTGACTTCTACACTTCTACAACTTATTTATACTGTTATTATTGATCTGTCAACTACCATCCCTCTAAAGCCCCAAATCCAACACGGTTCTCCCATTATTCAACAGAATGGTTTGTAACCCTGCTTCTTGAGCGCCTTCAATATTCTTAGGGGTGTCATCAATGAATAAAGTTTCTTTTGGATCGAGGTTTTCCAGTTCCATGATCTTTAGGTAAGACTTGGGATAAGGCTTTCTCAGTCCCAGTTCATGGGAATAATAAGCTTTACGGAAATAATCATTGAAAGATGATTGCGGGAAAGTTTGTTCGAATTTTTTTATAAAGGATTGATAATGAATAAGATTAGTATTAGAAAACAGGTACACAGGGTATTGTTGGGCAATTCTTTCCAACCACAATAACCGCTCTTCCGGAAAATCCAATAACATGGCATTCCAGGCATGCTGAATAGCTTCATTGGAAAGCGTAGTATTGGTTTCCTTTCTGAATGTTTCGTAAAAATCATTCGGTGTGATCTTTCCTGTTTCTAAAGATTCAAAGAGGGTATTTGAAAATTGTTGGCTAAACAATTGACCAAAATCTTTGACACCCAAATCAATAAAAGCCTGCTCTGTTTTTTGATAATCGATGTTCAAAAAAATACCGCCGAGATCAAATAAGATATTTTTAAATGTGCTCATAACAATTCTATCAGTTGCAAACTTAGCATCTTTCTTAGAGGAGAATGATTGATCAAGATTTCAATGCATGAGTGATGGCTGTTTCAGTTCCATTGAAAGGACCGGAAGCAGCTATTTTTATAGATGCCATTGCAGCGCCGAAGAGGCCTGCATCATAGTAATTTGCTGTTTGAAATCGTTTATATAAATAACCGGCCATGTAAGTATCACCACAACCGGTTGCATCTACAATAGCGGTTGGTTGTACCGCAGGCACTTCATAAAAATGTCCTTTTGCATAAATCAATGACCCTTTACTTCCTAAAGTAATGATCACTTCTTGAACACCAACATCAGCTAATGATTTAGCAGCATCATAATGATCAGATAATCCGGTTAGCTTTTCTGCTTCTGTTTCATTGGCTTTCAAAATATTGATATAAGGCAGTACTTCTTTTTTGTACACCCAATCTGTAGCCATCACTTCCTGATCAATGACTTTTCGAAGAAATCCCTGTATATCTAATGATATCTTTCCTTTCGTTGCGAGGGTTTGTATCAACTCTACAGACATATCATCGGCTAATAAAGGGCCAAGATGAAATACCGAAGCTTTCAAATCAATCATATCAGCCACTCGGAACGGATCGGCTGTAGATAATACTCTTTGTTCTCGATGATCACTTTGATCAGGATAGATATTCTCGAAGTATACCGTGTGTTTACTGGGTAATACTGTTGTATCAATTCCTGCTTGTATCAAATCATTAACAAATGCAATATCCGCTTTAGCCAATGCTGTTACCAGGTGATATTGAACGGGCATATGTTTAATGGCATGCGAAAAGTAAAAGGAAGTACCACCGGCCATATGCACCGTATGACGAGGCGTTACAATTTTATCGTGGGTGAGGTGACCGATGCAGCAGATGTCGTACATGAAACATGAAAGTTTGATCATGAATATACGAATCCGCAATAAGAGTCGGCAAGTTTTAATACTTGCCGACGATTAATAAGTAATGGTAATTCCCGCTCCAAATCCCATATCACTATCATAGTGAGAGGAAACGGAAAAGTATTTTGAAACGATATAGCGCAAACCGGAAGTATATTCCTTATCTGTATTCCACATAACATTCATTCTTAGTCTGCTGGTTACCGGTATATCTTCCCTAACTATTTGCATACGAAGATTCCCCTTCATATCTACGCGCGCATCAAAACGAAATAGCATAGGAAGTGTATACTGAAATCCTACACAAATCACACCTCGTTGATCCTTTGTATTCATTTGTCCGAATAGATTTTTCTCTTGCTCTCCGTGTTTTCTATATCGCCAATCAAAACCAACATATGGCATGAACCATTGATTTCTTCCAATCAATCTTCCCAAATGAAATTCGTTTTCATACCCTTTCTCAGCATTGAGTCCCAGTCTCCACTCGTTTTGGATCATCCATCTGGTGTTTGCGAGTATGAATTCACCATCACTTCCGTTACTCTCCAAGCCTATCTGAGCACCTGCAAAAAAACGACGATCATCACGATATACTTTTCGCAAAGCTTTTACCGGATCAGGAATTTGTGGATTGGCAGGTGTATTCTCATAAGAAAATATTCTTCCCATTCCGCTCATCATGTGGTATAAAATATGACAATGAAAATACCAATCACCATATTTTTCCGATGCATGAAATTCAATGGTGTCTGTTTCCATGGGCATAATATCCAAGACTGTTTTTAACGGTGCATATTCTCCTTGTCCGTTCAAAGTGCGAAAGAAATGTCCATGTAAATGCATGGGATGACGCATCATAGAATTATTGGTGAGTATGATGCGAATATTCTCACCTTGTTTAATCAATATCTTATCCGATTCAGAAATCGTTTTATTATCGAGTGTCCATACATAACGATTCATATTTCCGGTAAGCTCAAATTTCAACTCCCGAATCGGTCCTGCAGGTAACGTTGTTTTGACCGGTGCTTTTAGCATGGCATAATTGAGCGTTACAATATTCTCGTTGCTATCAACAATCTCAGGATACATTACCGTATTCATGTCCATCTGTTGCAGACTCATTTTCATTCCCATATCATTCATGGATCCGTCCATGTTCATCATGCCATTCATCATCTTCATTCCCTCAAAGTATTTCAATCGTGGTAATGCGGGAGCATATTTTTTTGTACCTGAACCCAGCCATAAAGAGGTGCTTCGTGTTCTATCTTCTGCGGTTGATAAGAGTTCATAGCTACCTGTATCCGGAATTGTTACGATAACATCATAGGTCTCTGAAACACCGATAATGAGTCTGTCAACATCCACAGGTACCACATCAGCACCATCATTGGCTACCACACTCATTTTACCTCCTGCAAATCTGACCCAAAAATAGGTGGATGCACTACCATTGATAATTCGTAAACGTACTTTATCACCTGGCTGATATTTTTTCTGTTCATCCTGAATCTTTCCATTGGTAAATAAGGCATCATAATAAACATCACTAACATCCATCGCCATCATACGTTTCCATTCATTGGTGATTTTAGTACCGAAATGTTTCTCTTTAATAGCTTGTGCATAGTTCTGCGTAGCGCCTTTTTTGATGGCATACCAGTCTGTGGCAAAATGTAAGGATCGCTCTACTTGATTGGGATTTTCATCAATCCAATCACTTAATAAAACCACTTCTTCATCCTGAGTTACGACCATGGGACAAGGAAAATATAGAATATGACATTTTAGTAGCTTGCTAATAAAACAAAAGCTGGCTAACTACATAACCTGAAAGCTCATTTGGTACCTTTTGAGAGAGTCCGTGCCTGAGTTTAGGACTGATGCTTTTTTGAAAAATATATTAGTGGTGGTGATTTACTCACCAACCCTGTTTATTAAGCTTAATTAATATTCTTCAAGCATCGGAGTTAGCCTAGCTTTTGTATAAAAACTTAAAGTTATGGCTGATCAACAAAACAAACAAGCGTCTTCGCTACAATTGGGCTTAATCTATCCGGCAGCTGCCGGAATAGATGTAGGTAGCATGAACATGATGGTTTCTTACCCTAATACAGATGGCCTTCAAACTGTTAAGGAGTATGGAGCTTTTACCACTGATCTACATGAACTAGCGGATGATCTGAAAAAAGCAGCAGTTACGCATGTTGCTATGGAGGCAACCGGTGTTTATTGGATGTCTGTGTATGAAGTACTGGAGCAGTACGGTTTTAAAGTAACCTTAGTCAATGCCAGACACTACAAAAATGTAGATGGTCAAAAAACAGATGTAAAAGATTGTCAGTGGTTACAACAGTTACATGCCCATGGTTTACTGCGCTCTTCTCATATTGCAACTGATCAATATAGAGAATTGCGAACCTATACGCATGAAAGAAGCTTGCTTCAGAAGAATAAAAGTGATACACTCAATCGCATTCACAAAGTGCTTACACAAATGAATATTAAACTACAGCATGTGATTAGCGATATTGAGGGTATTATAGGTATGCAAATCATTGAACGCATTGCAGCTGGTGTAAATACCCCACAATTATTACTAGAGGGTTTACCTATAGAGAAACTTAAAGCAAACAGACAAATACTGGAACAATCATTAAACGGTGTTTTTAAGCCTTATTATATTACTGTTCTACAACATCATTTAACAGCCTATCGTTTTTACAAACAGCAAATGCTTCAATATGAAGTAGAGATAGAAAAGCTTTTACAGAAACTATTGCCACCACAACATCAAGCATCTCCTGTTAGTGTTAAGAAAACAAAAGTTCGAAAGAATCAGTATCATTTTAATCTTAAGGAGTACTTACATAAAATTGTTGGTGTAGATCTCACTGCTATAGACGGAATGGATGAAAACTCAGTCTTAAGCATCATCGCTGTAACAGGACTAAACATGAATAAATGGCCTACTGCAGATCATTTTACAAGCTGGTTGAATTTATCTGCGCGCCCAAAGAAAAGTGGGGGTAAAACAATCGGTCACCAAAAACGATTTACTAATAATACAGCAACTCAAGCCTTCCGATTAGCAGCACAAACTATGTGGCAGCAAAAAGGAGTGCTTGGTCATTTATACAGAAGGCTGGCTCACACAAAGGGTTCTAAAAAAGCCATCAAAGCTGTGGCCAGAAGACTGGCAGTAATCTTCTATCATATGGTTCAGAGGCAAACTGCTTACGATCCTAAAATAATAGCATTAGATGAAGCAAAACTGAAAGAAAGAAAAATAGCACGTCTGAAAAAAGAAGCTGAGAAGTTGGGCTGTACTATTAATCTTCAAGTTGCTTGATTATCAATAGATAATTATGAATGTCATTATAAGGCAGCTTCTGCTTTGGCTGTATCACAATAGCGCCATACATACCACTCTGTTCCTGCAGCATGGTATGTGAGTGATACCAGTAGGTACCGCTTTGAACAATGGGAAATCTAAACACATGCGTGCTTTGCTGATGAATGGGTGCAGTAGTGAGATAAGGAACCCCATCTTGCTCATTGGGTAATATTAATCCATGCCAGTGTATAGATGTCTCCATGTGCATTAAATTATGAACCTGTATTTCTGCGCTATCACCTTCCGAAAAATACAGTGTGGGTGCAGGAATAGACCCATTGATAGCAACAGCTTTTGCTTTTTTAGTGGTGTAATTAACAACAGTATCTGTTACATATAAATGATAGACGATCTTCTTTCCTTGGCGTTCCATAAAAGGCTGACGCTTTGCTGAAGCAGCATGACCGCTATGCTGAGCAAATCCATTTATAGAGATGGATAGCAGGATATATAATATAGCCGATAAGCGCATTTCGTTACTCTTTTATTGTTTCTTTAATACTACCACATGAAAGCATGGCATTTCCATAATAAGGATTACGGATGGTTTTTTCTGTACTTAACCAGTAGGCTTTTTTCATTGGACAATAATCCACATAAAGCGATGACTCTTTTACAGACACAACTTTAAATAAATCAATCATCGTTTGTGAAAGTGCTGCAAAACTTACCCGCTGTTTTGCCAAATCAGATTGTGTTGAAAGGTCTTTTACTTGCTTATTCAGCGTCTCTTTCAAAGAGCCAAACGCTTTGGCTTCTTTTTCAGAAAGTGCCTGTGCCGCCAGACCCTCGATCTTCCCAGTCAGAACGGTAGCAGATTTTTGTGCGTTAGCTGCATTACTTTCTACCAATTGATTTTTGAGATCAAGATATTGGCGTAAAATATCCTGTAATGAGGCGGTTTGACTTATCCCCATTTTTGACAGGAGTAACATAACAATGATCAGTATTCGTTTCATATGTTGAGTATTTGATGTTTACTTTTTGAAAGATATCATAACAGAACCCATTAATGAATGGGTTCTGCTTTAAAGCCTGCTTCTTGTACCGCTTTTACTACATCACTTACAGAAGTATTTCCATCGGTTGCAACTTCCAATACTTTATCAGGATTATTGACATCTACTTTCCAGTTTTCTGATCCTGCAACTTCGTTAAGAAAAGGAGTGGCTTTTGATACACAACCCATACATTTAATGGTTGTCTTGAATTTTAGTGTTCCCATTTTCACATTTAAATTTTTCAGGATAACTCCCGGTTAAATAACAATGTAAAATTAGATCCAGCAAATGGGTTACTTGTTATAGAATCCTTACTAAGATGTATATAATTTTCAGCCGACTCTAATCAATCATTTATTTTATCTAAAGGCTTACGTTTATTTTCTTTTAACTGCTTGAAGTGAGAAGGCGTTAATCCGGTTATTTTTTTAAACTGTTGAGACAAATGCTGAACACTGCTATAACCCATTTCGTAAGCTATTTCACTTAGGCTTTTCTCATCGTACATCAACAACTCTTTTACTTTTTCAATACGTTGCAGTATGGTATATCGTTCAATGGTAACACCTTCTACAGAAGAGAATAATGTGCTGAGATAATGGTAATCTGTCTGTAGCTTTTCTTCCAGTATAGCTGATAGCTTTAAGTTCAGCTCTTCAGCTTCCGTCCCATGAATCAATGAAACGATGGTGGTTTTTATCTTTTCAACAATTTTAGATTTCTTATCATCCAATAATTCGAATCCATTTTGTTGTAAAAGCGATCGAATCTGCTCTAGTTGTTCTGGATCTGGCTCCTTTTTTAACTCTACTTGTCCCAGTTGTATCTGATGAAATTCAACACCTAAATCTATAAATAGCTGTTTTACGACCATAATACATCGGTCACAAACCATATTCTTGATATGTAGTTGTTCAGCCATAGTACTCCAAAGATACAAACAGTAGTGTATTCAAAACTATATCGTGTGATAATACAGATTATATACATTTTTCCTTGAAAATTATAACAATCGTCCAAAATGTTAAAGCTTACTTTGATCTCAAAATTTAATTATGCAACAGACAGTATTCGTAAAAGGTATGGTTTGTCAACGTTGTATTAGAGCCATTACTACTGAGCTTGAGAAAATTGATCTTCGTCCTGAAGAAGTTATGTTAGGTGAGTTGAGGTTTTCATCTCACAGTTCCCATGTAGATCTTACTTTACTAAATGCAAGAATCCAACCATTGGGTTTTAGTATCCTCGAAAATAAAAAAGAGAAAATCGCCAGTATGGTAAAGGCATTAATACATCATGTATACAATGGTGATTTTGATTTTACCGAAGGGTTCCTTTTCTCGGTCTACCTATCAAAATCGATGGGTAAAAGTTATGATGCTATTAGTCAATCATTTTCAGCTGAAGAGGGCACAACCATTGAAAAATATCTTATTGCACATCGAATAGAAAAAGCAAAAGAATTTCTTCTATATACTGAATATACTTTAACAGAAATAGCATTCAAACTAGGATATAGCAGTACTGCACATATCTCTAGGCAGTTTAAACAAACTACAGGCATGACTCCTTCTGATTTCAAGATGATACATGCTACTAGAATTAAAATGAATAGCACTCTATAAATTTTATACAACTCTCAATTCATTATATAACAAACTAGGATGCAAGAGCATCTAGCTTTGTTTAAAATTATTAAACATGAAACAAAAAGATTCTCTAAATCTTACATCTGTACGAAAAACATTTCCCGTTTTGGAAATGACCTGTGCAGCTTGTGCTGTAAGTGTTGAATCAATGCTAAAGTCTTCTGAAGGCGTGCTAAATGCTGGTGTAAACTTTGCTAATCAAGATGCATGGGTTGAGTACAATGCACAAATAACAGGTCCTGAAAAACTTCAAGCAGTGGTTCGATCGATTGGTTATGATATGGTGATTACTGAAGAAAATAAAAACGAACTAAAGGAAGCTGCCAGAATTCAGCATTATGAGTCAATAAAGAAAAGAACGATCTGGTCTTCCATATTATCTCTACCAATAGTTATTCTTGGTATGTTCTTTATGGATCTGACCTGGGGAAATTATATCATGCTACTGTTATCTGCGCCTGTAGTCTTTTATTTTGGTAAAAACTTTTTCATTAATGCTTGGAAACAAGCTAAGCATGGCAAAGCCAATATGGATACACTGGTAGCACTCAGTACCGGTATTGCCTGGTTATTCAGCGCCTTTAATACTTTTTTTGCTGATTTCTGGCATGAGCGTGGCACACACCCCCATGTTTATTTTGAAGCAGCAGCTGTTATTATTGTTTTTATCTCATTGGGTAAATTATTAGAGGAAAAAGCCAAATCAAATACTTCTTCTGCCATCAAGAAATTAATAGGTCTACAGCCGCAAACTGTAACCTTGGTTACAGAAAACGATCAACTAAAAGAAGTGGCTATTGCAGCCGTACAAAAAGGGAATATTCTATTAGTAAAGCCTGGAGAAAAAATTCCCGTAGACGGTATTATTACCAGTGGCAGTTCATATGTAGATGAAAGTATGATTACAGGAGAGCCGGTTCCTGTAGAAAAAGTAGCAGGAAAAAATGTTTATGCAGGAACCATTAACCAAAAAGGAAGTTTTCGATTTACAGCCGAAAAGATTGGCTCAGAAACATTTTTAGCACAGATCATTAAAATGGTGGAACAAGCTCAAGGCAGTAAGGCGCCTGTTCAAAAGCTTGTTGATAAAATCGCAGGCATCTTTGTTCCTATTGTAATAGGGATTGCAATACTCACATTCATCTGTTGGATGATTTGGGGCAACGAAAATGCATTTACCTACGCTTTGATGAATGCAGTAACAGTTCTAGTTATTGCCTGTCCTTGTGCTTTGGGCTTAGCTACACCTACTGCTATTATGGTTGGTATTGGAAAAGGTGCTGAAAATAATATACTTATTAAAGATGCAGAAAGCTTAGAACTGGCACATAATATTACTGCCGTAGTATTAGATAAAACAGGAACCATTACAGAAGGCAAACCATCAGTAAGTGATGTCATTTTTAGAGATGAACATGATATGACTGAGTTACAATCTGTGCTATTATCTATCGAATTACAATCAGAACATCCATTGGCAGAAGCAGTAGTTAGACATTTTGAAAACACGTCTATTCAAGCTGTACCTCTTCATAAAATTGAAAGTGTAACCGGAAAGGGGGTACTAGCAAATTATAATGAACAAGAATATGCAGTTGGAAGTCCATCAATGATGAAAGAGAATAACATAACACTGGATCAAAGTCTAGAGAACAGAATTCAGGAATTACAAGAACAAGCAAAAACTGTCATTATTTTTTCAAAAAATGGAGTAGCCAGAATTGTATTAGCAATCACCGATACCATCAAAGAAAAATCAGCTGTTGCCATTGATCGTCTTCATAAAATGGGTATCGAAGTATACATGTTAACCGGAGATAATCAGCAAACAGCAAAAGCTATTGCCGAACAAGTAGGATTAAAAACTTTTAAAGCAGAAGTCATGCCCGCTGAAAAAGCAGCTTATATTGAACAGTTACAAAAAGGAGGAAAAATTGTAGCCATGGTAGGTGATGGAATCAATGATAGTCATGCATTGGCTACTGCAGATGTTAGTATCGCGATGGGCAAGGGAAGTGATATTGCCATGGACGTTGCTAAAATGACATTGATCACTTCTGATTTGAATAGCATACCCAAAGCCATCAACTTATCAAAGAAAACAGTGGCTACTATCAAACAAAATTTATTCTGGGCATTTATCTACAACATCATTGGTATACCCATTGCAGCCGGGATCTTATTTTCTGTAAATGGATTTTTATTAAATCCTATGATTGCTGGAGCTGCTATGGCATTAAGTAGCGTGAGTGTTGTTGGCAACAGTTTGAGACTGAAATTTTCTTCTATATGATAAGTTAACTATTTATTAGTCTAATACTAAATCGATTTGTGCCATTCATGATCATCAAATAAATAAAAAAACATCAGTTTAGTTGTTGAATCCGTAAAAATTCAACAGCTAAGCTGATGATTTGTAGTATTTATCAGATTATTCAAATATTTCAGTGATTGCTTTTCGTAAACTAAATTTTTGGATTTGATAATTCGCAAATCTTTCAGTTATCAATAATTTGATCTCTTTGTAATTACGAAAATAAAATTGTGAAATCCGTAGTAGTTTTTTTTCATTAAGCATCAATGTAATACTCTCATAAGGAAATGGATATGCCGGTTGTAAACCAATCATAAATCCGGTTATCACATCATAAGAATAGGTTCTCTTTTTTCCGATTCCTAAAAATGATCGAACCTCAATACCTTTTGTAGTAAAATATATTCGATGAATTTTTAATCTTAATTCTCCCCAAACCATTACCAACCATATCATTAATACCAATACAAATGCAAGAATACCCCAAATGATATCGAATACATCACCAGAAGTAAATATGTACCAAATTGTTGCTGGTAATAATAGGGATGTAATCAAACTATAAAAAATAGGTATGGCAATTCTATTTGAAAACACAGATACCAGTTCTGACTTTATTGTATCTTTTTTTAGATTCATTTCAAGGATTCACTTTTTACACTTTGAAACTTCTTTTATTTACTTACTCTAGCGTTTGTTTCTTTACCTAATTGTATGATAGATAAAAATTGATGGTACGTTTCAAGGGCTATTGAGTTTGTATTGAGGCGTATGGCTTGTTTATTGAATTCTCCAATATTAAAAACTATTGTCTTGGTTCCAGGTTTATAGTAAATACCCTTTGGCGCTTCAACATCTTTATACAGCTCGAAAAGATTAAAAGAAACCGGAGGTCTATTATTGCTGTAAACAATGGTCATCTCTCCGGTTCTAAAAATCATAACTGTTGTTGCCTTATTTGATTTATTCCCCGGAAAAGCTACTGAACAACACTTAATATTTTTTTTGATAGTAGTAACCGCTACTTCAAAAGCATCGGTTTTCTTTTGTGCTACCGAAAAATCAGACCACAAAAATGTAATGATGATAAAACTGAAATAGCAATATAGTCTACTTACGAACATCTGTTATAAAGATGTTTTACTTGCATTCCAGTATCGCATCATCAATTCATATACCTCATCTACTTGATTACCGAAACTGCTCAAATGAAAAAACATATCTGCATCGTACATATTTTTATTGATATGCATCAAGCCCCTCAAGAGTGGATTGTATTGATGGGCATATATAGAAGGATCTTTGAACTTAATGGCCAATACTTTTTCCCAAATAGGTCCGGGAAGTTGACCTTGTTGGGTTCTAACCTCTGTGAATTTGATTTCTGCCACATTTCTCCATTCCATAAAACCGGATGAAATGCCACCGGGATTGTATTCAAAGCCTTTTTCATTAATCACCAAAACATCCGGATTCAAAATGATGGCTCTCAGGGACATGAATAAAACTACTCCACCTATACCGCCAATGATCAATGCGATGATGATTCCCCCTCCTTTAAATTCTACCGGCTCTTCCTTTAAAAAAAAGGCCCAAAAAGTAACTCCCATCAGAAAGAGTACGGCCACTAATATAATTACATGACCGAGTCGGTTGTTTTTTATTTTAAATGTATGCATAGGGATTTTTTAAAACTTATAAAATACGATTACTATTTTGTTCTGTGTATACTCAGTTTTAAGTATGTTAAATATGAATAGAAAATCGTCTTTATTTTCATTTAATACAAAAGAAATATAAAGATTCGGGTTTATTAATGGTAGCTGATATTTTCTTATAACTATTACTTAATGATGATTATAGGAAAATCATTCCCATACCCAAAACTGGCAGGATACTGCGCAGTTCCTTTATACTTTTTGGTAATCTCAGGTACAACACTTTGTAGATAAGCATCGATTTCTTTTACTGTTAGCTTTTTATCACCATTATCAGCTTTCCCTCTCAGCGCTTCCAGTAAGCAATATGTAAACGACCCATGCCCTAACTGACTAAATTCGCTAGCAAACTGATCACTACCCGATGCGGTTAACCAATGCGTTCCTGTTGACCGTGCAAGTTGTGCAATCGCTTTCTCTTCAGCTGCACCTCTCATAGCTACAGCATTACCAAAAGCACCTGCAGACTGGCATGCATCCAATATGAATAACTGCTTTTGAGCCTTGATATCTTTTGAATAGAGTTGAATCAATGAAGAACTAATTGCAGACTGACGAAGTAATTGATCATTACCATAGAGTTGTGTTACATCATAAGGGATCAGGTAAAACTCATTTTTTTCATCTAACACACCATGACCGGCATAGTAAAATATAAATAGGTCATCAGCATTTGCATTTAGTTTTACTTTTTCCAGTGCATTTTGTATGCCTTGTTTCGTGGCTTCTGCATCACTAATGAAATAAGTATTGATACCACTGAAAATTTCTTTTGACCCTCTCTCTATAGCTGCTCTAAAAGCAGTTGCATCTTTTTGTGCATAATTCAAACTATAGCGCGGGTTTTTATATGCATTAATACCTACAATGATCAAATGTAAACGAGCACTAGTTTGTTTGATATTTTCAGGTATGCTATTATTACTGGGTTGATACCTTGCTTTGATAAAAACCTGTTTACTTTCCGACCTTTGTGAGTTCACAGCTACTGCGCTGAAGACATTATCACCTGACGAAAGCGTAACATTGAAAGTACGTGTCATTGATTTTTGACCGGTATCATCTTCTACAATCAGGTTTCTCGTAGTACCGGTTAATTTACCGTTATGATATAAACGAATTTCTGTGATTTTATCAACCGGACAATCCGCCTTTACAGTTATGACCCCTGTACTTTTATTGGTAGTCACCAACTGCTCAAATTCATTTTCGACTATCAAATTGCGGGTGCCCTCACTATACTGAATAGCAACTGTGGGAATTGCTTTTAAAGTATTGATATCAGGAGCTTTAAAAGTTTCACCACTTAAAATACGAGGTAACAACCTAGGTGTAAAAAATTGATCGAACACTGTTCCTAATGGGGCAACAGAGTTCGGTGTAGTATAATAAACATTATCCTGTGCCCCTTTATTTGCTTCAAATAAACCGTCTGGTGAAACAACCGCCCAATCATTGGTACTCAAGAATGGATATACTGTTGCAATGTTCCTTTTGGCAACAAGATCATAAACAAGAATTCGATTGTTTTTGTCACCATCAATATAAAAAAGATGTTTACCATCCGGAGTCATCGAAACTGTATTGAAACCATATCTTGGATCGATCTCATGAATGGTCATCGATTCATTGTACTCACCCGTTGCCAAATCGAGGAATTTGATTTTTTTCCAGATATTGATCAATGCATATTTATTGTCAGGAGTAAAACCGACAACGCCTTCACTAGGTTCTTTCCCAAGTTTTGCGCTGAGAGATTTCTTTGTTTTCAGATCTAATATCAGCAAACCATCATCATGCTCAACTGTCACGTAAGCATCGTTGGGAGAAAATAGTACAGGACGATGTCCGCCTTTCATTCTGATATTAAAAGGGATTGTAAATAATTTTTGGCCTGTAGTATAGTTGTAAAAATTGATTCGATCAACAGCAGGTATTTCTTGAATTGCGATAATATTTTGTGTATTGGCTGCACCATAAGTGATCCATTTACAACTACGGCTGAAAATAGTACGCTTTGTTTGAACAGATCTTATATTGAGTATCTGACTAACTCCACCACTATTTGCACATGCCACACCCTGATTTAATAACATTGGAGACTTAACAAACTCAAATTTTTTGTCAAAAGATTTTATAACTTCTTGAATTGGAAAACTTTCATACTCCGCATCTGTAAGCGTTCTTGTATAAGTATCATCATACTTTGTTTTGGCTTGTATGACCCCTGTTGTAAGATTCAATATTACCTGTTCATCTTTATATATAATAGGTAATTGATTAGCAACAATTTTACCCAAGGAAACAGCAAAATCTCTTTTAAAACTTTTAATCTCTTTGATCGTTTTACCCGTTGCAACATCAAATAACTCATATTGCCCTTGTGAACCGTTTGCAGCAAGCAATATTTTTCCATCAGCAGATAATTGTAGATTACGATACTCTATTGATTCATCCGAAGCTAATTTTTCTGTAAAACTTCTTTTCCAAATAGTCTTTCCGCTGATCGCATTTTCACAAACAAGTACACGAGTCCATTTCTCATCATAGGAAGTATAAATCAAGTTTTCACCTTTATGATCAAAGAGAACAGCTCCATACTGTTGCGGAATAAATTTCCTACTTCCTATTGTTTCTCCATTTTCAAGCTGGATGATTTGCAAAGTATCCCTTCCCAAAATCGCCGCATGATTTCCCATCGCAGATAATACTACAGTCCAAGGTCGGAAAGGCAAATTCACACTTTTTTGTTGTCCACCTGGAAGCTGAATAATACTGACTTTATTTTTCTGATTATCAGGAACTACCAATAGATTCTTGCGTAGGTTATATTGCTGTCTATCTTTTAGTCCTTCATAATTTAAGGTACTAACCAATCCTACATTTACATCATATAATTTATTTTCAATAATCAATGATAACTGTTCAGGATAGAAATTATAATTGCGATAACTACCAATCATGATCGGAGACCTTGAAATTTGTCGGATAGTTTTGCCGGTTAAATCTACCAGTTTGATATCGCCTGATTTAGTAACGATATAAATTTGTTCTCCATTCGAAGCAAAACGGGCAGTCTTTACATCTTGGAATTTTTGAATTTCTTGTCCTGATCGCATATCCCAGATAACACAAGCACCGTTGTATTCATACCAACCTAAAAAATAATTATTCTTTGGAGAGATATCTAATCCATCAATCCCATTAAATAGTCCGGCTTTGTTTACAATTTGAAACTGTCCAAACAAAGAAAAATGAAGAAGCACCGTACATACCAGTAATACAGTTTTCTTACAGAATTGAAAACGATTTAGAATCATAGATTTAATAATGTGGTATTTCAATAAGGATGGGGAGGATATCTGCATTAGAATCTGCTTTTAGCTCAAAAGCAATTTGATCTTTTACATAGTTAATCAGATGCGAAGAAATAAAATTATTTTTCAATGAGGTTTTCACTTTGGATACAAAACCACCTTGTGCTTGTTGTAATTGTTGTAAAATTGAGCTTTGCGTAAGCGGCTTTTTAGAATACAGTATCAAGAGATAGTCGGTTCCTTTCGACTCATCCATTCGTATCACTTTTGTTTCAGAGGGAAATGCTACCGTACTATTTTTACCCAATAAAGGAGATATATGAGCGTCGTAAGGAAATATTTGATTGATCTTTCCTGAAAAATCAGAAGCAAATGCATAGATATACGCATCTGTTGATGTATTCATGTAAAAACGAAAGCGGGTGCCACTGGTATAATTAGCATTCATTCTATAAGTAGGCAACCCCTCTGCTAAAGAAAAAGAGAGTAAAGAGGCATTCATCGATTCACCGGTATTCTGCTGAAAACGAATGGTTCCTTTGATCTCCGGTTTTACTATTACTGGATCCACTTTTTTGGGTTTAATCTTCTCACCCTGTACTTGAAAACATTGGTAAGTATATTTAGCTAAATCCCGATAGGGTATCCATATAAAGCCCTTGTCGCCCCAGCCTGTTCCCCATGAATTCAATACCCGAAATGAACCTCCATATTTATTATCATCATAGCCTACCAAACACATGGCGTGACCCATTTTAATATCGCCGGGCTCTTGATCATCTTTTTGTTGCTTCCAGAGATCGGTACCTCTGCTAGTTTTGAAGCTTTTGGTAGTTTTAAAACTAAACAAACAAGGATTACCTTCTGATAATGCTTTTTTCATCATCAATACTCTAAAATCAGCATCTGTATCTTTTATACTGAAAAGTTGTTGATAGGAAACAATTTTATAATTCGCACTTTCTGTGAGAGATGCCTCAGAAATGGTTGTGCCACATTGATAGGGCATGGTTTTTAACGTGGCTACCCCTATGTATTGCAAGAGCTCTAATGCATCAGATACATAGCTTCCTTTACTACAATCTTTATCATCAGCAAACTTGATTTGTTCATAAATAAAACTGGGTGAGAATAAATGGTCATTCGGATTAGCAGTATACCCCGCTTCACGCATAGCTTTTACATATAAAGTGGTACGCAAAGAATAAGCGGTTGCAAAACCTACACATGTACCAAACTTACCCTGATTACCCGCCTGTGGACAATATTGCTCATAAGAAACCGAGGAAGGCAAGCCCCTGTAGCTGTCCTTTGTTAAAGCAGCATGCTGGGGAATAGATCTGGTATTAATACTATCAAACAACAATCCTGTACCATACTCCTCTTCCTGTTGTGCAAGTGCCATGGTATTGATTGTAATCAATACCAATACGATAATACAGCGAATGATTGTAAAAAGTTTACCCTTAGATTTTAAGCGATGTTTACACTCCATATTATTAGACATAAACAAATTGATCTTTCATAATAAATAGATGTTTCAATTTATTAAATTCCACAAACTAACTATAATGAAAATGTCTTAAATCAATCCATATGCATTGATTTATGATTAAAATCACGATTTATAGGTATGCCATAAAAGTATTTGCATCGAGATAATACTTTAAATACGTTCATATTACTCCAGCTTTAACTTTATAAACAAAGTGTTCAAAGATCTTCATGTTTTCGTAGGCAACCAAATCGTTTTGGTGTGTTTCATATTATCGATCCTGACTTTTAATATGGTCGACTCAGTAATCATTATATTTATTTTTCGATAGAGCCTCCTTTGGGAGGCATTTGCAAATAGGCTAGTAATATAGAATCTGTATCCAGCTCTTAATACAAAATCCTTTGTAAAAGGAATAGTTCGATAGTGGATCACTTTATCTAAGTAAAGCTTGCATGTATTTTCTCAGCTCTAAAAATAAATAATATAATTGCTTCGCTTCTGCCTCGGTTGCTTTTTGAAACATCAAACGGGTCATTTTATCCCTCTGCTGAAAATAGATCCAGTTACCGGGAACATGTGTTTTATAGTCAATGGGAAGAAAATCTATCCCCATTTGATGAAGAGAATCGGTTCTTGAAGATTCTAGATTCTTTATGTTTACGGTTATATAGCTTCCATCTCTATTCTTCACAGAAAAAACTGAATCAGATAATAAATGAACGGTTCTCCCTCTTTCATCATATTTATGTAAGCTATCATTCAGTTGCTGTATAACCCTATCCAACTCATTTCGGATTTGGGATGTTTGCGAATAGGACTGAAGATAAGTTACGAATAAAAGTGACAGAGAAAAAAATAGTTTCGATTTCATATTCCTTTTTTGTACTGAATAAAAACAGGAGTTATTATTTTTTATAAGGAGCGTACGAGAAAGTTAATGACCATTATAAATAATTAGATCAAAAACAATACCAAAAGATACTGCTATAAAATCTCTTTGCAAATTTTATGCAAATAAAAAGCAGCTATTTTTATATCATCACTAACTTATTGCTAAGTGTGCCTACCTAGACGGCTTGTATATATTATTCAAAAAGTACGATTTAACATCCCGGTTCTATTAATAATCTGCCAATAACCTTTCTCTTTTGTTAAAGAATAAAACATAGTTGTCCGTAAATATTCTTTATCGTTTTTCCCAAACCTTGAAAAATCCATCTGCACAATTGCCGTATTCCCAGACTCCGCTATAACTTTTATTTCGTTGATCTTAGAATACACCCATCCTGTCTTTTTAAATGTATTATAGTCAATTACCGGTATTTCAGCATTATCGTAATACATAATTCGGCCATTTTCAATTATGGAATGCGGGAAATGATAGCAATTTTGTACTTCTTTTATTTTTTCCTCATTGACAACTTTCACATAGTATCTCATGAATTGTTCGGGACTTAAACCATTTTGCGAGAACAAGTTTCCAAATGAAAACATCAATATGATCAGGATGATTCGTTTCATTTTTTTTAATTTATGGTTAGAATAATATAAAAAAGACTTTCAAGAAAGCTACTAAACCCTTTCCGCTCAGTCTTTTTTTTAGGATTTTTACCACCAGTTATGCTTTTCATTTGTGCCGGTTAAAAGAGTGACGGCTCTAACAAATTGTCCATACAATAATAAAAAATATGGATTTAATAAACTTATCCCGATCAAATTCGGTACAGGTTCAGGGTTAGAACCAGGGATGCGCACACGGGCTATATTAAAGTAAAAAAGCGAAGACTTAGATCTTCGCTTTGTGGGCCCACCAGGGCATGATCCTGGGACCCCCTGATTATGAGTCAGGTGCTCTAACCAACTGAGCTATAGGCCCTAACCTTTCGGTTGTGGCGGCAAAAATAATGAAATTTCCCTATCAGATCACTATGAAATCAGCATCCAATTTTTAATTGTAGACCTTATACTTTTTATCCTAAAAAATCTATGCAAACAAATGACTTCTCCAATAGTCACTTACAAACACCTGATGCGGGTCCATTTGTTCGCGAATTGCCATCCATTGATCCCAGTTAGGATAATTATTTCTCAAATACGCTTTTCCTTCCTGACTATCACCCGCCGGCAAAAACTTACCCCAATGTGGCCTGAATACCAATCCCGCATTGTACAGCTCATTCCATAAAGTCGGATAAAACTCATTCAATGGAGATCCGGCGTTATCTCCATACCAAAACATATCAATACGGAAAACATCCCTTTGATAAGCAGCACTTAACCAAAAATCGCTGTGTCTGGCAGGATAAATTTCGTAAGAAAAATTACCGACGATATCAGGATTCTGCTGAAAAAATGTTTTGAGTGTACTCAATACTTTTACCCCTGTTTCAATCGGAAACCAAAGTTCAGTAAACCAAACCGGAATCAGTGTATCACTTATTTTATCATCCATGGGTATACTTCCATACCACACATCCTGAAACTGCTGGGGTTGTGGAGTACCATTTACAACAGGATCTAATGGCACAAAAAGTTTTAACAGAAAGGGTACCAGCTCTTTTTCATCGAGTGCCTTTAAAAATTCATACGCAACGGGATGCTGCACTTTCAGTTTACTTAAAAAAACATCAATGTCAGAAAAACCATTCATCATTAAATGAGCACACAACTCAAGCGGAAGAGGTGTTTCTATACCCATGATTTTGATATTGGGTATTTCCTTGTATGGATTGGGAACAAATCCTGCCGAAACCGGCATCGGTTCGGCTTGCCAAATCACTGTTCTGTTAACACCACTCTGTGGCCACCACATGATTCGCTTGTATGTTTTTTTTGTAAAAAAATCTACCAGTGATTCTTTTTCAGGATGATCTCCAAAAAGATCAATGGGACAATCAGCTTCTGTAGTCGTTGATTCCTGTCCTTTGATATTGAAATTATCAACACATTGAAAAGTAGCTGATACAATGACTCCAAACATCCCTAAGCCCACACCTACTGCATAAAAAGGATTTTCATTTTTATTAGGATATTTTGGATCATCCTTACTGAATACCTGAACCCTCGCACCATCAGCACCTCCTGTTACAACCGTAACACTTACCAGTTGCTCATTAAAAGAAGCAAAGAGATTACTTCCGGAGGAACCGGTTGAAAGAAAACCACCTACAGTTTGGTGTATGATACCACCAAGATCGGGTAAGGCCCAACCTTTGAGTGGATTTTGAGGATCTGTTCTATGATTATCGAGCTGATATACCAAGGAATTCTCCAAAGTTGATCTATATGCTGCGAGTGCTGCGGGTGCTGCATCTAATGGATCACTTGGGTCGTATCCTAAATGACAGCCCCCTTCAACCGTAACTTGTCTTGATGCATCATTAAATGTTACCGCTTTCATTTTTGATAACAGGATATAAAGTCTGCCTGCATTTACTTCTGCTTCCAGACTACTGATTAAAGGACGAGAGTGTGCGGCTCCTCTCAAACATACTACCTGTTTAGCCTGTTGTGCTTGATTGACCAGATAAACAACTTCATCTGTATTAGCAGGTAAATTATAGCTTACGCCATTTACCATTAAGGTATCAATGACCGGATTTGGACTCATGTGCAAGGGTTTAGATTCCTAATATAAGCAATTGATCCGGGGATTTTTAACTTAAAATTGAATTAAAGACTGTTTGTAAGCGGGAGTTGTATGATCATTTCTGTTCCTTCACCTAATTCAGTTTCAACCATGAAGGTACCTGAATGACCTTTGGTAACAATGTCATAGCTGATCGATAATCCTAGTCCCGTATAGTTTCCTGTTGGTTTGGTGGTAAAAAAGGGTTGAAAAATTTTTGCTTTCACTGTGTCAGGTATCCCCGTTCCATTGTCTCTGATCCTGATTTCTATACTTTCTGCTGATTCGCCCGGCTTTAATAGTTTATGAATACTTACTGTGATTTTTGGTTGGTATGCATTATCAGATGCTTTTTCTTGTTTTAGTTTTTCTCCCATCGCATAAAAAGCATTCACGAATATGTTTTGAAAAACACGACCAATATCTTCAGAGATAACTTCCATCTGGATAGAGTCTATTTCATGCCGAAATACTATATCACATTCAAATGATTGATCTTTCGCAATAATACTTTTATAACTTAATTGTGCATATTGTTGACACAGTGCAATGATATCAACCGTATGTCTTTTGCCATCACTTACTTTTGAATGTTCCAACATACTTTTGACGATACCTGCAGCCCTTGACCCATGGTGATGAATTTTAGTAAGATTCACCGTTAGGTCATTGATCACATCTTCAGCCTCTTTGAGTTGACCCGCTTGTACGTATTCTTTCAGCTCCGTCATGATTTCTGTACTGACATCAGAAAAATTATTGACAAAATTCAACGGATTCTGAATTTCGTGGGCAATACCCGCTGTAAGTTCCCCCAAACTTGCCATTTTCTCGGATTGGATCAATTGCGCCTGAGTGGTTTGAAGTGTTTCCAATGATTTTTTCAAAGCAGCGGTACGCTCTTCCACTTTTATTTCCAACTTTTCTGCATATTCTCGCAATTCATCATTGGCTTTTTGCAATGATTGTGTCATCTGATTAAAGTTTGTGGTGAGGTCGCCAATCTCATCCGGTGAACCCACCAATACCTGCACTTTTAAATCACCTGCATTGACCTGTTTTACACCCATCAACAATCGTTTCAAAGGCTCTGATAAACTCTTTCTTAATAATCCGGGTAATACTATTACAATGAATAAAGTTGCAACGATTATAATGATGAACATCTGTTTTAATCCCTGCTGCTGAAGTAATCTTGCCTCTATCTCAGTAGGAATCAATGGTGGGAAAAAAACAAGTGTTACCATGGTTAGAAAAGTTACCACCGTTACAAAACTGAATCCAGCAATTTTTATTTGAAAGCTTGCAGGAACTGCTGAATAGGTAATATAGATAACGATCTGAGCGAGGTTGCACATCCATATAAGAATGAAAAAAGTCCAATAGCCAACAGGACTATAAAACCCAAATACTACCGCAACAACACACATTACAATGAAACCAATATTTACCCAAACCAGTAAACGATGGGCTTTTGAAGCATGTGCATCCATATGTTTTAAAAAACGAGCTTTTCTATAACTGATGAACAATGCCCAGATATTAGTAACCAACCCATACAAAAAGGAAGTGACTTGAAATACAAAAAGATTACTATCGTTAGCAAATTCGTTCCATGCATTCAATGCTACCAAACCTATTGCCACCGGAACCACAATTCTAACCATTAGTCTGCGTTCCTTTTCATAAGGCTGGTGTAAGAAGAGATATAGTATTTGAAAATAACTCAATACCAGAATTGCCAACGCCGGACTATAAATGAGTACCGTTTCAATTTTGTATACCAATGATCCTTGTACAGAAGGTGCCAGGCTAAAACGAATGGTTTGATCTACCTGCCATACAATTGAAGCGATATAGTTAATGATCATCCATTTTCTAATATGTGTATGCTGTTTTAGTCTTAATAAGAAAAGCAACATTCCAAATTGTGTAGTGGCGAGTATAAAAGCCATGATGGAATGTGTATGCAGTAATATGAGCTTATCCATTTTACAGGTTGCTTAGGGTTTATCTAATGTACTCTAAACTCTGAAATATTTCATGATTGAAATAGAGATATTAATCAACCCTGCTCCATATTACCATAAAACTGTGGTGATACGCAAATAAAAGCCAGTGTTTGTAAAGGTCTACAATCGTAAAGTATAGTCCTTGTATATATTATGATGGATAATAAGCACTTTATTATCAACACAGATATTGGTGCTTATCAATTTTTCACCAATTGTATTCAAAAAATAAAATGATTTGCATCTTACTCTGCTTGCTTGAATATACTCTTCGCCCCCTCTTTCTGCTGTTCCGTTATTCCAATAAACCCATACTTACGCTCTAACTCTTTATACAATCCTACGGTTTTACGGATACGTTCAAAGTCTGTCTCGGGTATTTTGGCAATCTCTAAAGCCTCTTTCTGTTTCCAAACTTCTGCCTCAATCAACATATCAGCCTGTTTACCATTCACTTCCAGCTTATCCATCAGTGTTCTTCTGAATTTATTACGGAATTGTAATTGCAATTGTGGCCTGGCAATCGTATCATAATTTCTGTTGACCACTAACGTGATCACTTCACATGGCTCACTTAAACTTTTTTTTCTTCGCTCTACCAACGCCTTCACCTGATCGCCGGATAAAGAAAGCGCTTTATACTTTTTCACCACTTCTTCTTCTACCTCGCCTGCTGTAGCGAAAGTGTCACTCGCATTCGCTTCAATTTTTATTTTGGTGAGTCTGGCCCAGTGATGTATTTGTCCAATCCTGTCTGCAATGGCTTCCGATATTTTCAACTGCTTGATCAAAGCAGGTTTTTCACAATAACCGAATAGTTCTACCTGTTGCTCGGGTGTCCATTCTTGTGCCTGTGCACTTGCAGTTGATACAAACATTACACATAGCGTACTCATCATAATAACAATCTTTCGCATACTCAAAAATTTGTCTTGAAATTACAGAAAAGATCGGGTTGAATATTTCTGAGTAATCGCTTTAACTTTTTTATGATCGGAAAAAACGATTTCCAGACTAACATTACCTTTATTGTATGAGTCATGTGCTGGATAATGCTATTTGGGAAGCGTTGCGCACGCATCAACAATACCTGAATGCGGGTAATGATCAGCTAAAATATTTTCCTAAAGAAGTGTCACCTTTGTTTGCACTTCCAAACTGGGATGCGTCAGATCATGATGTACTGGAAAAAGAACTGCCCGCAGATCGATCTTTCTTTGTACTCATCGCCAGAGAAATAGCCATACCTGATACAATGCATGTACAATTGACATTGCCCTTGTATCAAATGGTAGCTAGTAAAAAAGTGGCATCACAACATGCACATCATGCTATTACCAGAAAACTAACGAATGAAGATGTTCCTCAAATGCTGGAACTAACCGCAAAAACCAAACCCGGTCCTTTTGGTAACCGTACCATCGAATTCGGTAATTATTATGGCATATTTGATGGAGTGCGACTGATTTCGATGGCCGGACAACGATTACAAACAACTGACTTCACAGAAGTAAGTGCGATCTGTACTGACCCCGCACATCTGGGAAAAGGATATGCTGCAGCAGTTATACAACAGGTTTGTTCCTGTATTTACGAGGCTGGCAAAACACCTTTTCTACATGTTAAACAAGACAATATTGGCGCTATCAAACTATATGAAAAGTTAGGATTTGAAATTAGAGCTGATATTTATTTCGCGATATTCAAAAAGAAAGAAGTATAAAAAAAGCTCCGAGTTTTATTCGGAGCTTTTTGCTATTAGAGTTTGATTCCAACTGTCATAAAGAAATTTCTGGGCTCAGCTGCCATCAATCCCGGACCCGGATAACCGCCGGCTCTTCTGGTAAAATATTTTTCTCCCAAGAGATTATTAATACCACCCTTCACAAAAAACTTCTCTGTGAATTTATAAGTACCACTAATATCTACCAGATCATAAGAAGGTATCAATCCATTTACCCCATTTGCAGTTGGAGTAACAGTATTATTCGCATCACTATAGGCTTCTGATACGTAACTGTATTGAGCAGTAACAGTCAATTGTTTTCTGCTGTAAGTAACACCGGTACGATAAATTCTTTCAGGCGCATTTTCTACACGCTTATTTTTCAAGTTAGACTCAACCAGTGTGTTACCCTGACGCGTGATGACACGAAGATTATCATACTGTGCATTGATGAAGGCAAGTGAAGCAAAGAAATTCAGGCTTCCAAAAACAGGTTTTACACCCCATGCTTTGAAGGCATTGAATTCTACCAATGCTTCTACACCTCTGCTGCGACTATTACCTACATTGGTACGAAGATTATAAAAACTACCATCCAGTCTTTGCTGTGCAATCAAACCAACACGGTTGTTATATTGTAACAGATATCCGCTTACATCAAAGAACAAATATTCTTTGATACGACCACGATAGCCCAAATCAATATTATACCCTTTGGCATCTTTCAAATTCTGATCAATCACATCGGTTGTTGGATTGCCCGTCAAATCACTGAACAATACCGGACGATATGCTTGTGAATAGTTGGCATAAATTTCTGTTTGACCAATATGATACTCTGCACCCACACCCGGTAATACAAAACGACGGGTTCTGTTTTGGTTGTTGATTTTTAATTCTGTATTTCCGGAGAGCCCAACTCTACCATTTGCTTCATTCTGAATGTTTTCTACACGTACCCCCGGTATGATCAACAGCTTATCGCCGATTCTGAACATATTCTCGGCAAAGAAGGCAGTGTTATTCGTAATGAAACTGAGATCGGTTGGAAAAGGATCTGAGATATTCAAATTGAAATCAGCGCCCGTATCACCTCTTCCATTTTGGAAACGATCGGTATTTCCTCTGAAATAACGAATACCGGCAGATAAGGTATTTCTCATTTTACCAATCTGATAATCGGTGATATAACGGGCTTCTATTCCAAAGTTTCTATACTGATCAATATCTACCCTGCGGTTATTATAGCGAAGTGTTGAGGCATTGATCGTATCGGCAATATTAGGGGTTTGCATAAAACCGATGCTATTACGATCACCTGTCATTGCAAAAGTTTTAACATTGAATCTACTCTTATCGCTAATCGCGTAATCAATGTTCAAAGCAGCCATATTCCATTTTACTTGAAACCAGTTTCTCTGACGTAAACTTTTATAAGCATCTTGTGCAAACTGAGCATCGGTGAGTCCGCCCGGCTGTTGACTCAGATAATCAAAATGCGTGATCTCCAGCCCAACTTTCAATTTTTTGTTGATGTTCCAGGAAAAGCTTCCAAAAGCGGTATTTACTTTGAATCCGCTGTTCTCGCGAAATCCATCTCCTCTGCGATGATCCCAGAAGGCATAATAATGCGTTTTACCATTTTCACCACCGATGGCATTGTAAGAATTGAAGAGACCAAAACTTCCTGCTGTTTGCTGTGATTCATATTGGAAGGGTTTATTGATCTCACTACCATCTTTCATGATAAAATTCACCATACCTCCAAATTGTGGACCATACTGCAAACTGGCAGCACCACGCAATACCTGTACTCTCTGAACAGAATTTAACTGTGGAGTATAATATGCTTCCGGATAACCAAAAGGATCGCTACTGATATCATATCCATTCTGACGCAGGTTGAATTCCCAGCTACGGTTCGGACTCAATCCACGTGCAGCAATACCAATTTGAATTCCGCTTGGATCACTCTCCCATATCTGAATACCCGGCACTTTGGCCATTACCTGGCGCATGGTGTTGGTAACTACATTGCCTTGTACATTGTCCATCATGATCAAGGCATTCTTTTTACCGGCATTGATGTTCGTTCCTACGATTTCCGGTAAGAAATGAATATCTGCCTTGGTATAACGACCTACCAGCGTAATATCCGGTAAGTATTTAGGTTGGAAGAAAGCACTGTCTGTCTTGGCTTTGTTTTCTTTTTCCTGTGCAATGGTTGTTGTAACGCTTACTATCCCTAAGAGTAGGATCATCATGAATCTGTTCATCATTATTCTTTTATAATCGGGTGCAAGTTGTTTCGAAATCATACAACTACACTTACGAGAAAAGAAAAGCGATTGACGAAATGCAGAAAAAAAGAGGGGGTGTAATGGGGGTTTTTGAAAGATTATGACAAATAGATGACAGAAGAGGTATTTACACTATTCTTTCTTGCTTTCATAAATAATGGGAATCACATCCACCAATTCCAAAGACTGAACCATTTTGAGGGTGCCATTTTTATACTTTTGAAAGTGAGTGGTCTTAATATGACTTTCATACGCTTCTTTACTGGCATAGGTTTCAAAAACGGTTACATAATTAGATTTATCTTTTTCATAAACCGCAAACATGCTAAGTACCCCTTTTTCAAGTTTTACCGAAGTTTCGATGCCTTCTTTTAAGAAAGATTGGTATTGTTTGAGTTGAGAGGTATCAACTATGATTTTAGCAATGCGTACATAGGGGTCTTGGGCATGTATTGTTGTGCTATTCAAGAAACCTAGTACTAATAGTATATAGATGTATGCTTTCATATTCAAAAGTAAGCAGCACTATAAACTTTTGGAAAGTTTTAAAATTTTCCAAAAGTTAGATACTGCCATTAATTATTGTAATAAACGATATAGGGTAATTCTTTTAAGCCTTAATTCTTCTTCAACTTCTGGGCAACGCTGTCGTAATATTCTTGCGTTAATTTCTCTCCCCAAATCGTCGGTTGTGTTCCTCCATAAATGGCCAAATAAGTTACATCACTTTCTTTAGTAGATGTATGCCAGTGTTCTACATCTTTGTTACATTTTATAACATCTCCTTTTCGTACAATGATGGGTTCTTTTCCCCTTTCTTGATAATAGCCTTGTCCTTCTAGGATGATGAGAACTTGTGCTGTTGTATGCTTATGCCAATCTAAAGTAGAGTTAGCGCGAAATGTTGCTTTACTGATATTATAGTTCATATCTGCATCTGCTTGCAATAAGCTACTCAACCATGCTTCACCGATATAATGGGTATTAGGTGCTTTAGGGCCCTGTTCCAGAAAAGAAGTTACAGCATATGGACTTTTTTGTGCTGATACCAATATTGACATGCTTAAAAGAAAGAGCAATAAGAATGATTTCATGATGACTGATTTAAAGTAGATAAAAGTACCACAATACATTCATTATTCAGTTTCAGAACAATAAGCAAATTTTTCGTTTTCTAGTGAAGGGCTTTCCTCTCCAAAAGTTGAAATGCACTATGAACTTTTGGAAAGTTTTAGAACTTTCCAAAAGTTAAAACGAAATCTAGTTTAACCCCCTGTATTGAATGGGGGTCATTCCAGTCTTTTCTTTGAATAGTCTGGTGAAGTGTTGAGGATATTTAAAGCCGAGTTCATACGCTATTTCAGCAATCGATTTATCGATATCGAAAATTCGTTCTTTTGCAAGGTCTATCACTTTTGCTTGTATATGTTCTAATGGCGATATTCCGGTTTCTTTCTTAACCAGATCTCCAAAATAGTTAGATGAAAGATGAACCAAGTTTGCAAAATATTTTACAGTAGGAAATCCTACTTGTTGAGGCTGTTCCGACTTGAAATAATCACTTAAGAACTGCTCGAATTTTTCTAAGACTCCTTTATTGACATGATCACGGGTGATGAATTGTCGATCATAAAAACGGGTGCAATAATGTAATAATAATTCTAAACTTGAAACGATAATTTTTTTACTGTGATGGTCTATAGCAGACTCGATTTCTTTTTGTATCTTTTTGAATTGGTCAATGGTTAACTTTCTTTCATCTTCAGAAATATGTAAAGCCTCATTCACTTCATAGGAAAAAAAATCATACCTGTTTATATCTTTTCCCAAGGATGTTCCTTTTATTAGATCTGGATGAAAAAGCAGTGCCCAGCCTTTAGGCTTAGGTGTATTTTCTGGTACCCCGATAATTTGTCCAGGAGCAAGGAATACAAGTGTACCATCCTGATAATCGTAGTTTCCCCTTCCATATTTTAATTCGCCACATTTCAACTCTTTCAGTAATATAGAATATACCCCGAAGTTGTATGTACCTTGAGGTAGTTTTTTCACTTTAGAAGATTCTATTACAGATATGAGTGGATGAGATGTTTTTACTCCTCTGAGTTTATTATATTTTGATACACTATCTATTTTTAAGATATCAGCCATAAAAGATGATTGATATCCAAATGTAGCACTTTGTCAGCCCCAAGCATGATTGCCGAATAGAATCCGTAAAAATGGTAATTCATTAAGTAATGAATATAATAGAGGACTCCGTGATAATCAATAATTTTATGTTATGATTAAACAACTATATTTTAGTATTTTATTACTTACGTTCATTAGTATTCAGAAAGTATATGCGCAGCAGCTTAACGATAGTACTCAGCGTCGTATGGTCTTTTCAGGTTCATTGGGTATTACGAATAATGGATTTTCAATCATCCCATCATTTTCATTTAATGAACCTGCATCGATTATATTGCTTTCATGGAAAAAGAAAAAACTAAGTATCGACCCCGAGTTCAGGATAACACCTACCGGAGAGAAAGGCTCTATCATTCTATGGTTCAGGTATCATGCCATAAAAAGTAAACGCTTTAGTTTTAGAGTTGGGGCACATCCTGCTGTTAACTGGTTTCCTTCAACAGTATTACAAAATGGAGTAAGTGAAGAATTGCTAAGGTTGAGAAGATTTCTGGCATGGGAATTAGCTCCGTCTTATCGTATTTCTAAAAATTGGAGTGCCTCCTTGTATTACTTACAAGGAAATGGGATGCAAGTGAATGGACCCAGAACCACGCATTTTATTAACCTGAATACCACAGTTTCGAATATCCCTGTTTCAAATACAGTACAGCTTACTGTAACACCTGCATTATACTATCTTTTTCTTGATGGGAATGATGGCACTTTTTTTACAGCCAATGCTTCATTAGGCAATAGTAAATCGCCTTTTCTGCTGCAGGCTGCTATCAATCAAAAAATTCAATCAACTATTCCAGGTACAAATACATTTATGTGGAATATTGGTTTAGCTTATACTTTCACAAAGCAACTGGCTCCGGCAAACTCAAATAGATAAAGGAAAACCAAGATCATTCTTTCATACAGGCAATTGTCTAAAATAAAACGCTGGCATCTTATCAGTTTCACCTCCTTCTACAAAAAGAGATTGGGTAAGTATAAGAAAAGATAATTTCAACTTGTTCAGATGATCCCGGCTTGTTGAACAAGCGACCGGTTGATTAACTATAATGTCAAATAGATACTAAAGTAAATTTGTACTTCTGAATTTTGTATTTCCACTCCTTTCAACGTAATCTAAATATATTTGGAGATTCCGGGGTAATTAGATGCTGCCATTACTTGTTGTCATAAATTATATGGGACAATTCGTTATAAGTCTTAATTCGTCTTCAACTTCTGGACAACGCTATCGTAATATTCTTGCGTTAATTTCTCTCCCCAAATTGTAGGTTGTGTTCCTCCATAAATGGCCAAATAAGTTACATCACTTTCTTTAGTAGATGTATGCCAGTGTTCTACATCTTTGTTACATTTTATAACATCTCCTTTTCGTACAATGATGGGTTCTTTTCCCCTTTCTTGATAATAGCCTTGTCCTTCTAGGATGATGAGAACTTGTGCTGTTGTATGCTTATGCCAATCTAAAGTAGAGTTAGCGCGAAATGTTGCTTTACTGATATTATAGTTCATATCTGCATCTGCTTGCAATAAGCTACTCAACCATGCTTCACCGATATAATGGGTATTAGGTGCTTTAGGGCCCTGTTCCAGAAAAGAAGTTACAGCATATGGACTTTTTTGTGCTGATACCAATATTGACATGCTTAAAAGAAAGAGCAATAAGAATGATTTCATGATGACTGATTTAAAGTAGATAAAAGTACCACAATACATTCATTATTCAGTTTCAGAACAATAAGCAAATTTTTCGTTTTCTAGTGAACTTTTGGAAAGTTTTAGAACTTTCCAAAAGTTGAAAGGCAACACTGTTTTAATGTGATGAACAACTAAAAAACATTTACTGAACCGGCTTCAACAATGAAATTTCTTTGGTGTGTTGCAGAATTTTTGGTTTTGAAAAATAAGACGGAAAGAACTGATCCTTTGCCCACTTTTCGAATAAATTACGATAGTAGGGACTTTCAGGATCACCCGATTGTCCGGGGGTATTGATCATGAGTGTTTGATCCCAGTCTTTTGTATCGGCTACCATTCTAAAACTGGCACCACTTAACTGATTGTCGATACCACCATTTGCACCTAGCGTATGACCATTACCGCCTCTCGGAAGCGGACCATGATCTAATTGATTGCGCAGTTCTGTTTCTACAAATGCAGACAGTGGATGACGAATCAATGCATGTTTAAATTTTGTTTGTCCATATTGCCACTGGTTCATATCTGCGCCCAATCTTCTTTTCAGTGCAGCAACTGCATCTTTAAATGTGGTTGCCAGAAATTCATTTCTCAATTGTTCGGGTGACTTTCCTGTTTCTTTAAAATAGGGTTCAGGTGATTTTAGCATTTTGATGATCGTGGTTAATTGCAAACTGATCAAGCCTCTTGCTGCTGCCGGTATAAATGTAGTTCCTGCCTGAACATATATTTGTCGCTCCCACTGCGCATAAATTGCTGCAGCAATACTTTCCATACCCAATATATAGTTCCAATGATCAAAATATTTTTTTGCTGCAATAGATGCTTCATCAGAGAGTGTAACAGTACTCAGTAAGGGTACCAGCTCGCTTGCAGGAATAGAGTAATAATCGTTTTGCAACTGCGCCATTTCTTCGATCGTGAATTTTTTATCCTGGCTCAATACCCTATTTACACGGTCACCCCTATATGCATCTGCCCAAGTATACCCCACTGCATCCCATCTTTTATAGGAATTGGGTGTTACATTTTGATTGGCGGTTGCGAAGAATCCTTGTTCCGGATTGAGTACATGTGGACGTTCTTTAATAGGCAGATAACTATCCCATTCATAACGACCATCACCGGGTATGGGAACATAGCCACTAAAGTTTTTTCTCACGGGAACAATACCTACCGCCTGCCAGCCAATATTTCCTTTTTTATCTGCCCATATCATATTCTCTCCGGGTATATGACTGTAGGAACAAGCTTCTCGGAATGATGCCCAGTCGGTGGCTTGGTCAATTCGTAGCGAAGCAAGATAGGGTGCCCCTCCCGGTTCCATCCATGCACATTTAACAGCATAGGCTTTATGGTTCACCGAATCGATATAAGTAACAGGCCCATGCAGCGTATACAACAATCGAGCAGTTACAGTGGCTGCATTTTTTACGGCTATTTTTTCTTCGATTGATTGCATGTCTACCCATTTTCCCTTATGCTTGTACTGATTTAGGTTAGCGGGATTCAGGTCGTATACATACAAATCTTCGCCATCGGTTTCATAGATGGTGAGACCCCATGCGCCATATTCATTGTGTCCGATTGAAACACCGGGAATAACGGGCTCACCTCCACCCACCACATTCCAGCCGGGTGCCACAAGGTGTACCATATATCTTAATGAGGGTGCGGCAATTTTACGATGTGGGTCATTTGCCAATAAGGGAAAACCACTGGCCGATTTTTTTCCACTTACGATCCAGTTATTACTTCCGTCTGTGGTTGGATTGAGTTCAAATGCTTCTTTCTCTCTTTTGATATTTGCCTGATTCAATAATGCGGCTGCTGTTGTTGTTGGATTTACCAAGTCTTCTTTTACAAACACCACATCTTTACGATAAGCATTATAGAGTTCAAGAATTTGAGGGCTCAGCAGATCCACACGTATGCTGCTGTCCATTTTGAGATCGGGATCTTTCGGATGAAACCACATGATCTCTTTTACTTTCTCAACGCCTACTTTTTGAATAGCCAATGCAATATTGAGTTCCTGTGTAATATTGCCGAGTAAACCCTGGTGTCTTGATATCACTACTTCAGCAGTCCATTCTTTGGGTTGAATATTGAGCAGCTTAAATTCTATAGGCAATTCTGCCGGTGTTTGGTTGATCTCCCTGATATATGCATTTACACCCGCTACATACGCGTTGATGATTTCTTTTCCCTGCGGGTGATAATAGTTCAGTTCCTTATCCATATTACCCCTGAACTTGAACAGTCTGGTTCCGATATCTCTTTTCAGTTCCCTTTCACCCAATATTTCGGCAACGGTTCCTGTTGCTTGCCGGCGCCATACTTCAAACTGAAAAAGCCTGTCTTTGGCTGCGCAATACCCTTGTGCAAAAAAAAGGTCCTGCTGGTTGTTGGCATAAATATGATTCATACCCCATTCATCTCTCCATACTTCCACTGCTGCTTTCAATCCTTTCACCTGAATGGTTGTTTTTTTCTGTGCAATAATGGTTGTAGATGATACAGCCATTAATATCAGTAACTGACTAAGGAGAGCTATCTTTCGCATACAAGTAGATTTGTTTTCAATTTAGTGAAAGAATTTTTAAGGATGAGTGATAGACATGTTGATCGGGCGAACAATAACGGCGAGGGTATCATCCGAGTATTATTAACATTAAACTAAGACAAATAAGACAGGTTTCACTTTTATGCGATCAAAGAGCAGAGAAAATACCCAATAATAGCTATTGATAATTGCTAACAGAAACCTATTTTGAATTAAAATACACGCATACGAGCCCATGAAAACATATTACATTATCATACTATCAGCACTACTTTGTAGTAGCCAATCCATTTCGCAAACAATGGATAAAAACAACACTTCACTTTACACAAAAAATATCGGGGTAGATGTTAGTAGAATATCAAACAACCTGGTTCATAAAAATAACAGCCCACTTACCAATATAAACTTTAACAACTCATCAGACCTTAGTAAAACGAGTTATATTACTAGATTGAATGCGGATGGAACAATAGATAATACATTTAATCCCGGCACAGGTGCCAATAATGCTGTTGCTGAAGTTGCCATACAGCCCGATGGGAAGTTGATTATTGGCGGATACTTTACTTCCTTCAATGGAAAGAATATTAGTCGCATCGCCCGACTAAATGCAAATGGCACAATAGATCATAGTTTTAACCCCGGCACAGGAGCAGACAATAGTGTGGATGCTTTAGCCCTACAACCCGATGGAAAGATACTGATTGGCGGAGCTTTTAACACTTACAATGGGATGAGTGTTAAACGCGTTGCTCGACTCAATGCAGATGGTACATTAGATAAAACTTTTAAACTAGATAAAGAAATAGATGGTCTTGTATATGCCATCACACTTCAACCAAATGGGAAGATACTGGTGGGTGGATATTTTCACTCCTTTAATGGAAAGATGAGATTCGGCGGCCTTACCCGACTCAATGCTGATGGTAGTTTTGATAAAAGTTTTAACCCGGGTGAGGGAACATTGTTATCTTCTGTGGATGTGATTACTTTACAACCCGATGAGAAGATATTGATTAGTGGAAACTTCAGATTTTTCAATGGTATCATCAGAGACCATATTGCACGATTGAATGCAGATGGCAGTGTAGATGATAGTTTTGATTCGAATAGAGGTGCCAATGAAAAAATAAATACCATTGCCTTACAAGCTGATGGAAAAATATTGATTGGTGGAGATTTTACGAAGCATATTGGTACAACTAGAAATAAAATAGCTCGACTGAATGCCGATGGCAGCCTAGATAAAACCTTTGAATCTACTGTAGGGGCTAATTACAAGGTGCGTACCATTACCCTACAATCTGATAAAAAAATATTAGTTGGCGGAGATTTTACCAAATACAATGGAATCAACAGAAACCAAATCGCACGCTTGAATGCAGATGGTACTTTAACAAATGATACATTCAACCGTGGTACAGGAGCAAATGGGGATGTGCGAACCATTGTACTACAACCCGATGGAAAAATATTGGTTTTACAATCTTTAGAAGTGGTGGAGAGTGAGATACAGCCTTGTCCGAATCTTAAAAAGCTGGAAAATATTTGTATCAATATTGATAGTCGAAGCAAAGATCCAAAACCGAAAGGTGATTATGTATATATGTACCAAAGAAAACTTTTAGACGCCGCTTGCGTAGATGTTGAAAAGGATAGTGAAGAAGTGATTGGTGAAAAAATACGTAAGATGTGGGATGCTGCTTTTGCGCAACAGAAATTGAATTGTCATAGTATACAATTCTATCCCAGTGGTGGTAATATTTTAAAATTTGCCGTATCCTCTAAATTCACTGAATTTATTGACGATGCGATTTGGTGGAAAGTAAATCTCAACTTTATAGATGAGGTAGATAAAGAAACGGTTTTAGATTATGTACGAGGTCAAATTGAAAAAAATAAAGGCACCAGTATTGTCTCTACACTCCAACATTATTACAAAATTTTGAGAGAGGCGGGTGCGAAACATGCGGCAGAGTTAAAAAAGTAAGGGTGAATTGATATTCATCATTATAGTTTATAAGATATCCGCTGTTGTTGGTCGCGGGCGAGTAACAATGGCGAGAGAAATTACATAGCGTTATAGAGGTAAAAGTTTGATATTTCGGAAGGATACCGGTTTTTGCCAATCTTGTAAGGCAATATGTCCTTTGGTGGCCACACCAAATTCGGGATATGCTTTAAAATGAGTTTGGGCTACTGCATCTTTCCAGTCTTGCGATGTTAGATCCTGTTTAGCTGTGCGTACTCCATTCAGATAAAATTCAATCACACCATTTACTTGTTTGATTGTCGATTGGTTCCACTCTCCCGGTTTCTTGTTGGTAACTGTTGCAGGTTCTTTGGTAAATGCATACAGACTTCCCGGTTTCTTTTCAGGTTTATCAAAATCTACATGTGCTTTCTCTAATAACTGGTATTCGGGACCCGTCATCCAAGCTGCCATCAGTTCCTTCTTTTCCCGGACGTTGATGAATACACCACTATTGCCGCCTTCACTTATTTTCCATTCAAATTGTAATTCATAGTTTTCATAGGACTGGTCTGTTACGAGATCGGTTACTTCCAGTTCTGTTCTTTTGGTGGGGTCGCATTGCAGTTCACCATCTTTGACCAGCCATACAGCAGGTACACTTTCTTTATTATAACCGTGCCAGCCTTTGGTGGTTTTACCATCGAATAATAATATCCAGCCTTGTTTTTTTTCTTCGCTGGTGAGTTGGTTTTGGGAACCGGTACAACCGATAAGAAATATGATATTAATAAACGCTACTATTAAGCAAATACGCATACGCTGTTAATTGGGCTTTTGAGTGAATGGTTCCGGATACAATAAATATACTAAAAATTTTATTGCATTATAAATCAATTACTTACAACTAATTAACACAAAAAGTCATACCATAATCTTACTTTTTATTATTTTAGTCATATTATAGCATTACTTTTTACATAATTTTGTCAGACTATAGTATGATATTATGAGCAAAAAAGCACTTCAGATACAGCACCTAAACGAAAAAATGTTGGCCTATTCAACCCTGTCTACAATCGTTCAACCGCAAACAGGTTGGGTTAAGGCTTTGCGTGTTGCTTTGGGTATTTCTCTCGAGCAATTGGGTCGTAAGTTGGGTATTACCAAACAAAGTATGCAGGATATAGAAAAACGTGAACAGGACGGTAGTATTACCATCAGGGCTTTGAGAGAAACCGCAGCTAAGCTTGACATGCAACTAGTATATGGTTTCGTACCGAAAGATGGTTCCTTAGAAGCATTGATTGAGCGAAAGGCAGAAGAAAAAGCAACGCAGATCGTATTGCATACAAGCAATACCATGCGCCTGGAAGACCAAGAAAATTCAGCTGAAAGAATTAAAAAAGCGATTGAAGAAAAAAAGAATCTGTTTAAGAACGAGCTACCTAAATTATTATGGGATTAGATTTTGACTATACGGATGGACAAACACCTCTTGATGAAGATGAGAAAGATGCGCTGCTCATCCCTTCTATTACTACGCGTGGTGAACTGGATGAGTTTGAACAGCTGAATATTGAAAATGCAATGGTCTTCTACTGGAGCAAACGCATCACTATTCATAAATTTTTTACTGAAGCATTTATCAAAGCCGTACACAAAAAAATGTATGGTGATGTTTGGATGTGGGCCGGAGAATTTCGAAAAACAGACAAGAATATTGGCGTTGACAAATGGACTATTTCAATCGCGTTAAAAGAATTGCTGGATGATGCGCTTTACTGGGTAAAACACAATGTATACAAACCCGAAGAAATTGCCATCCGCTTTAAACATCGGCTTGTAAGTATTCATTGTTTTCCGAATGGTAACGGCAGGCATAGTCGTTTTATGGCCGATCTGTTATGGTACAGGGTATATAAAGGAGAAAAGCCATTTAGCTGGGGAGCTTTTAGTCTTGTAAAACAAGAAGATGCAAGAGCTACATATTTAAAGGCTTTGAAAGAAGCAGATCAGGGGAATATGGAACCATTGATTCTTTTTGCGAAATCATAGTGAACCTGACACAGAGGGAGCAGCACTTGTCACGCTGAACAAGTTATTCTTATTGTAGTCTGTAACACAGGGGTTATAGTGTGTTATGAAAATTTAATGTAGTGTAAAGGCTAAAGAAAATAATTCTTGAATATAATGGATACAGAAAGCCAACGATCAACCACCATGCTGCCAACAATAACCGTTGGTTTTTGCTTTTCTTTTACACTGAGTTCCTTTTTTGGTGATTCCCTGGCAATGACCATTTTCCCTAACAGTACTCTTATTAGAGTATCCTTCCACTTCAGTGTTTGAGGTATGTGTTAAGGAATCCATTTTTTGTTCGAGACGAGTGATGCGTTCATTGAGCTGTTTCGACTCAGTAACTTTTCCATTTGGATCATCGCAGGAATACAAAAGAGAAACAATAATGATCAGTAGTATATTTCTCATTTTTGAGTATTGGTTAATTGGATGGTTTGATTATGATCAACAGAAGTATTGTTTTTTATACTATCCTTCGATCCGAATTCTTTTTCCCAGATATAGCGTGTCATCACTCTCAAATGTCGAGTAGTTTCAATGGGATGTTTACCGCCGCCGGTAAAAAACTCTCTATTCTTATTACCAAAATAATGTACCACTCCAATTGATTTCTCTGTGATGGTACTTAAATCGGTGATCTTCCTAAAATTTTTCCACCTTTCTTCATTAAATAGAACCTTATCATTGTTCTCTTCGTCACAATCGATCCTCTCATAGTGATCACCTGTCCAATACATACAGTTAGCACTTTTATTATAGAACCAATAAATTGATATTGAAAAAATCGAAACAAATAAGGCGACACCAATGATCAGCCATTTCTTATCTATTGTCAACCTCTTTTTTCCTGTTCTTTTCTCACTAACCGCATTTATTGGAACAACCGGTACTTGTTCATGAGCTGTTATTGCAATATTATTCTCCAACTCATTTCGCTGGGATTGACCCAATATATCATCGCTCTTATCATCTGCTGCTGCTTCCATCTCTTGCGATACCTTTTCACCTACCTTATCATCACTATTTAAAATCGCTTTTTCCTTCTCGCTTAAAATTACATCCATTCCATACCGGTACGGTCTATGCGGAAAATCTATTAACCAGGCAAGTAGTTCTACATTTTTATCTTCTGTACTAAGCGCTATGCCCTTCAAATAATTAGAGAATGCTTTAAACTTTTCTGTCGGAAAGTTTTCGATGGGAGTTAAGAATGAGCCATTCGCTGCGGCTGGTCCAAAAAAAGATCTAAGAACAGGTTCATCTTTTCTATCAGGTCTTTCCTTATAAACAGTAAGGCACTCTTTGCGGATACTTGCCGGTGTTGGCTGCTTCAACGCAGGAGAGAATTCGGGCGTACTGCGTAACAATTGATAAGTACGAAATACCAGTTTGATGTATGCCGGGTGAGTCAGCCGCATATAATTTCTCTTCCTTCTAAATGTACATAATAACCGGAATTTTTGGAATTAGCGGATCAAAATAAGCTCCTAACCAGCGTTGAATTTTACGGTTTCCCGGAATCTTCGGAATCATTGGAATTACCGGAATCCATTGCTGATCAGGCTTTTAGGCGATGCTATGTTTGTATCATGATCGTTTGGTAACAGTTACAACATATCAAATGATCTGCAGAGTGCAGCGATCGCAGCGAGGTTAGCAAGTATGGGAAGTTGCTGGCCAAACTGCGATCAACGCCCTTCCTTCCCATCGTAAGAAGCGCTTCTTACAAAACAGTCTCTGCCGGGATCGCAACCCGGTACGAGCAATTTTTTACCACATTTTAAATCATTCAACAATGGTAGAACTATTGATATGGTTGGCTATATTCTTATGTATTAACCCAACCCAGACACCCGATAAAAACGGTAATTACAAAAAGGGACATACTACAACTGTTTCAACTACCGATGATACGGGTGGTGAAACAGGAAGTAATCCCAAGCCACCGGTACCACCACCGCCACCACCTCCCACAGGGGGTTAACAGGCAACACAAAGGGCAGAAGTTATTCTGCCCTTTTTTATATATTTAAGAAAACTAAATTCTTGAAAGTATCAAAAGGCCAATTGTTTGTCTTAATCATCTTACTTCTTTGGGGTTGCGGCATCAAGAAAGATAATACTCCCGGGAAGTATACAGACTATGACAGAGGCAATTGGTATCATCACCTGGGTAAATTGGATTCTGCTTTCCTGATGTATAACAGGTATGTTGATAATGCCGATGATACACTTAAAAAAGGAACCGCATACAGGTTCATGGGTGATATGCAATGGGAGGCAGGCGATCTTCATGGCGCCGAAGAAAGTGCAACAGGTGCTATACGAACACTTGATACACTAAATACCGAACATCACAGTGAACTATGCTTTACCTATCGCTTACTAGGTAATATCAATGTTGATCTTCAGCATTATGATGAAGCCATCAATATGTATAAAAGGGCGATGCGTTTTTCAACAGAGGATAATTTTCCACTTGAGTTAATGAATGATAAGGCCGTTGCACTTCAGAAAAAAGGAGCATACAATAAAGCCATTGCTATTTATGATTCCGTCCTACAACTAAACATCAGCAATCCATCTCTTTTTGCAAGAATATTGGATAACAGTGCCACCACAAAGTGGCGGTTGAACTCCAGCCATCCGGTATTACCCGAATTCTGGCAGGCACTACGCATACGAACCGATAGCCAATATCATCGTGGCTTAAATGCCAGCTATGCCCATCTGTCTGATTATTATGAAAAAATAAAACCCGATTCTGCTTTATGGTATGCCAACAAAATGTTGCAGCAGGCATACATCATCCAAAGCCCTGCTGACAGGCTGGAAGCGATTGATAAGCTCATCAAACTTGATAATGCAGTGGCTTCAAAGAAATGGTATAACCAATTTAAAAAACTAAATGACAGCCTGCAGCTTGCCAGAGATACAACCAGGAATCGCTTTGCACTCATTAGATATGATTCCCAAAAAAGCAAAGCAGACAATCTTGCATTAAAATCAAAAGTCACCACACAACGTCTATGGTTTTATGGATTGGTGGGGCTAGCAGCGATTGTAATTATTCTGCTATGGAGCTGGTATAATAAACGCAAACGCCGCATCAAACAAGCAGCAGAACTATCCATAAGAGATTCGAAATTAAAAACCTCTCAAAAAGTACATGATGTAGTGGCCAACGGACTTTACGGAATCATGAACGAACTGGAACACAGTGAGGAAATTAAACGGGATCCCTTACTGACAAGAATTGAATTGCTGTATGAAAAATCAAGGGATATATCGAAAGAAGAAATGAGTTTCACAGATGACACAGATTACAATAAACAGATCCATAGTCTGCTGAATGAATTTACCAATGAGCAAACCAGGGTATTTGTAGTGGGCAACCAACCTGTATTCTGGAACAAAGTTACCGGTGTTCAAAAAGATCAGCTTTTATTGATTCTTCGCGAGATCATGACCAATATGAAAAAACACAGTGGCGCAACCAACGTGGTCGTAAAATGTAAAGAAGACAACAACAGCGGCACTATCAGCTATAGCGATGATGGAAAAGGGTTTCCTGCAGACATTCAATACGGCAATGGATTGAACAATACGGTTAACCGTATTCAAGCATTGAACGGGGAGATTATTTTTGGAAAAAGCGATAAGGGGGGTGCATCGATTGCCATTCGCTTTCCGCTTCAAGCCAGTAAAGTATGATTGATAAAGTTATTATTGCCGAAGACCATGAGTTTGCGAATCTATCGGTGCAGAAGACGATGGAAGACCTGAAAGTAAAGCAGTATGATTATGCATTTTACTGCGATGATGCTTTTGCCAAAATTCAACTCGCTCAAAAAAAGGGAGAACCTTATGACCTGCTGATCACCGATCTCTCTTTTGAGGATGATGGAACTCCTCAGCAGATCCATGATGGAATTGAACTCATACGGGCTGTTCGTGCGATTCAACCTAGTATTCTCGTTCTGATATTATCGGGACAGCATCGTCCTGTCGATATACACAACCTATTTGAACATAATGAAGTAGACGCCTATGTACGCAAAGCAAGACATGATGTGCAGGAATTAAAGTCGGCGATGCATGCACTTTCAAAAGGACAACGATACTATCCCGGATCATTGGCACAACAGATTAAGCGATCAAATACCTACGAGTTCACAGATTTCGATATTACGATTATCCGTTTGCTGAATGAGGGGTACCAGCAAAATGAAATACCTGCTTATCTTAAAGAACACAACATTAAGCCTTCCAGCTTAAGCAGCATTGAAAAACGCCTCAACCAAATCAGAGAAGAGTTGGGTTTTTTAAACAACCAACAGTTGATGGTGTTTTGTAGCAATGCGGGTTTGTTATAAATGCGATAGGTGTTAGGTATTAGGAGTTAGGCGTTAGGAAGAGATATTACTGTTATTGTACGATGGCGCTCCTAACTCCTAATCCCTCACACCTAATTGGCATTATAGCGAAAGAGCTATTTGCATCACTGGTATTTATTTTCAAAAAACATTTTATTCTTCCCCCTGGTTACGGTTTGCCGTAATAAAAATAGAAATCTGCCTATTAGTTTTGGATAGAGCCTGTCCTTATCAACCAAAACGAATCTTATGCTCACTGCCCTAAAGCAACAAAAGCTACTCAATTCATTGAAAGCCTACCGTAAAGATTTTTTAGATGGCAACATCAAAGAGCTGGATGAATCAGGTACCCGTATTATGATCAACCGTTTTCTTTCAGATGTATTGGGCTATAAGCAATTGGAAGAAATTAAAACAGAATACATGATTAAGGGCACGTATGCTGATTATGTGATACAGGTAAATAAAACCAGACATTTCCTGGTAGAAGTAAAAGCACTTTCCTTTCAGCTATCCGAAAAACATTTAAGGCAAACCGTCAACTATGGCGCCAATGAAGGCATTGAATACGCCCTGCTCACCAACGGAAAGAATTTCGAATTCTATAAGATCATTTTTGAACAACCCATCTCATCCCGTCTAATATTTTCTATAGACTTGAGTGATGTTAGCAATTTAAAAAATGCAGCCAATCATTTGCAGCACCTGCACAAAGAAAGTGTGGTGAAAAATTCCTTTAAACCCCTCTGGAATAAATGCGAAGCCACTGACCCTTACAATATTGCTGGTATCATTTGTTCTGACGATGTTTTAAAATGTATTAAGAAACTGATTAAAACCCGGTACAATGAAAAGTGTGAGGATGAGATTATACTGGCTGCGGTGCATAAGATTATTGCGGATAAGATGGATGTGGGGTTGATAAAGCCGTTTAAAACTGCGAAGGTGAGAGTGAAGAAGGAGAAGAAGATCGTAGAGGAAGAGATAAAAATAGAATCATCGGTTATAGCCGAACAGTAAAATCAGCATAATACACAGAGCTTCTTTAAGAAAATATCCTAACAGCTATAAATAAAAGACAAAATTATACAATGGCCAGATTTCACTTTCAAAATGAACGATATAATGTACCGCAACAGACTAGATATTCCAGATATATAAAACAAGGAATAGCCAATGAAAAAAATGTTTCAGCTACTCACCCTCAAAATAAAGAATTTCCTGAAACACATGGTTCATACGGTGCACTTATACTGCACCCTAATTGGAAAGCTAAAAGGAAAGAGATCATAGAGCGCGACCTGTTTAAATGTGTGATATGTGGCAGTGACGAAGACCTTCAAGTTCATCACCGCCAATATCATTTTATAAAAGCAATTCAAAAATTTAAAGTGCCATGGGATTATCCCGGCCATTTATTGATCACACTTTGTTCCACCTGTCACGGTCGCGGTCATTCAAAATTCAAAGTTCCTTCAATTACTCTTTAAATCTTTTTTATGTCTTGGATATCTAAAATATTTGAAAAAAAAAGTGTAGATAACATCCCAGTTGACCCTGAAATTCCTGAAGATGTTTTTATAGAAAAAGCTCATGTAAATAATTATGCTGAGCCAAATAAAGAAAGTGAAATAGCTCAGCACAATATACACATGGTGTATTCTTTTTTATCGAAGGACTACCACCAAACGGGTTATGAGGATGCATTGGTGAATCCAGATACTTCTTACCGGACTGAAAAAGTGCGTGAAATACAGGGCGATCTGGAAATAGTAATCTGGAAGGCAAGAACCTTTTATGAAGATGCTATCCGTGAACTTGATTTTTTAATAACAAGCAGGGGTCGGCTTGGTATGGTAGACGTGGTAGATGAACTGAAGATGAGAAAAGAAAAAGCGGATGATCATTACAATAAAATACTAGAGCTTCAAAAAGAAGCGATTGAACAGGGAGACTCACACAGGCTCATCATCAGTTATAAGCGTGGGTTTCAGAATGGGATGGCCGCCATTGCAATACATGAAAGCAACAAGAAAAATTTTTAAATATGTTTAGCATGCGAGAAGGCTGGATAAAAATCGGCTGCTTCCTTACGGGGTATAATTATGGAATCCTAAAAAACTGTAGCGAAGTATCCAAAAAATCGGTAAAAAAATATACCGCTGCCATGATCATCATGTGCCTGCTATGGGGTATAATTGGGTATTCTTTTGCAAACCGATACTTGCATTCAAGCAGCGGTATCAGTATGGCTTGTTCGTTGGTTTTTATCATCATCATCATCCAGATTGAGCGACAGATCATTATGCAAACGCATAGAAATAATTATTTGCAGATATTTCGTGGAATTATTGCGTTTACAATGGCCGTCATTGGTTCAATCATTATCGACCAGATTATTTTTAAAGACGATATTGAACTCGAGAAGGAGCAGTTTATAAATAATAAGGTTGAACTCATTTATCCTTCCAGGGCTAGTATCAGGCAAAAACAAATCGACCAGTTGAAGGCTTTACATCTAGAAAAAGATAGCCAGCGAACAGTATTAAACTTACAAATACAAAAAAATCCAGTAATCAATACTACCACTACACAAAGTACCCCGGTTCCGGAAACTTTTAGTGAAACAGATCCGATTACTGGAAAAACAACAACAAGAACCCGTTATGTGACTAAACCAACAACAGCAAGGTCACAAATACCCAACCCCAATATCGCTTTAATTGCTCCATTAGATTCTCAAATAAATTCACTTCAAAGAATGATTCTGTCACAGGGAGATTCTCTATCAAATCTCAGGGGGTCAATTGAAAGAACCTTAAAGGAAAAGACTGGATTTTTAGATGAATTAAACATCATGTTTAGCCTACTTGGTAAATCTCCAATTGCACTCTTTGTTTACGTGATCTGGTTTTCCCTTTTGTTCGGCCTTGAACTTTTTATCCTCATGAACAAACGACATGAAAAGGCTACAGACTATGATGCAATGATTACCCACCAAATGGATATGCATGTTAAAAAGCTGAACCTTTTATCGGGCAGATAAATTTCTGTTATAAAAGATAAGTTGAAAAGAAATTTTGAGATTTATTGTACAAATACAATATCCTCTTCTCGTATTGAGCATCACCCTGCTCAGCTGCAGCAATGGTAACAGTGTGTACCTCTGCAACAGCCCGCTATCAAAAGTGTATCATAAAACAAGCCATTGTCAGGGGTTGCGAAAATGCAGTACTGATATTGAAACTACTGATATAGCCACAGCTAAAGCAAGACAACGGCGAGAATGCGGATATTGTTACCACTAATAACCACACCCAAAACTAAAACAATTTGAAACTTTTCCAACTTGGTAGATATTGGTATGTGATTATGTTACCATTATCACCGTGGGTGATAGCGACAAATTTCCTGTTACCACCGAAGGCAGAATGATTGCTGCCTTATTGATGACAGTGGGGGTGGGATTGTTTGGAACGTTTACGGCGTATTTGGCGAGTTGGTTTGTGGGGGAGGGGGAGAGGAAAACTGAAAAATAGAAATGGAGAGCTGTGACTCATGTTTTATTATAGTAGATCAGTCCCAAGAGGAAAAAAGACAGCTGACCGCATGGAACGAACGGTTGAACTATGTACTCGGCAACTCAGTATACAACCCCACAATACTGCTAAAAGGTAAATGGCTGCTAGATCCCCATTTTAAGACCCAGTACACTATCAACATTATATGCGAAGATGATTGGATCATTATTAAAAAAATAGAATCGCAAAGGTTTGATAAAAAGTAACAGATAAGTTTAAAAGTATTAACGGTTTCCCGTAAAATTTAGCGTCCTGCAGGTTATACTTTTAGGCTACTAAATTTTTTTAGTATGAAAAACTATTACGTCAATAACCTTCCACAAAGAAATGGCGATCATGAAGTGCATCATGAACATTGCAGCTTTCTTCCTTCATTGCAAAACAGAACTTATTTAGGCACTTTCTCTAATTGTAGGGATGCAGTTAAAGAAGCGAAAAAACATTACAAGCAAGTGAATGGGTGTTATTACTGTTCAAAAGAATGCCATACCCAATAAGTCAGCAATACATTTTATCTACTATATCGATCTTAAATAGCCACTAAGATTTTGTTTAGAATAACACTAAATCGTAGAGTTGTTGATAAGTGGGCTAAAAACGTGGGGGTATTTAGACCCTAACAACTTTTGATTTATTCGTTTTTCTTTCAAAAGAAACCTCGATTATTTGTCGGGGTTCTTTTTTGTTTTTGTTGGTCGGGCAACAGCAAAATAAAATAAAAATGACCCTATGCCTTGGTACCGGACATAAGGTCATTAAAAAATCCAGGTTTGAGCCCTCATCGCTCTAGACTGCTATATATGTTTACACATTCGTATCTACTCTGTGTAAAATACAAGCATTGTGTGATCCATTTTTAATGGAATACATTTTACCATTGATCTCTTGTACAAATTCGATGGTTACTGCTAACATAACCGGGTGTTCACTGTTTTCAGATAAGGATACACTGATGTTGAGCGGATCAACAACCCCACTCAAAGCATATGCTATGTATTCCGATTCCGCAGATACAGACTCTTTTACACCTGTTTCAAAGTTGATAGCTGCAGCAGCCATTAAGAAACGGAAATGCGTTGCACCATCCGGTTTCTTCAATTTCTTCTCCATCTGAAAACTATCTACTTCAAGTGTACAAACACCCGTAACACGGTCAAAAGAACTGCGAATACCTCCATCAAAAGTTTGTTCAAAAGAAGCAGCTTTGTTGAAGTCGAAACCTTCGAGAATTTGTAATTCACCATCCAGTACATTCCGAAATCCACGATCGCTTACTTGATCGAGTTTAACAGCTTTGAGCATGACGGTGTTTAAGCGATTGTTCATACGGCTGTCTTTTGAACCACTGATGGCATCACTCAATGCCATACGAAGCAGTTTTGATGCGCTAACTGCGCGTGCAAATTCTGCCATATTTTCTCGGGTTCTTTGAAATGCCGGACTGGTTGCTACGGTTTCTTTAGAAACCCCTTTTACTTTTTGTACACTGTAACCGTTGGCGGTACGGTAAAAGGTCAGGTTTTCAATTCTGCCTTCCAGTGGTAATATGCCTACTTGTTTTGCCATTTTGTTTGTTTTTAATGTTTTGAAAATTGTTTGTCTGTTAAATGGTTCTGCTGCAGTCATTATATTTAACAGTTGCATGCATGACAAAACAAACCTAGTATTGAACAATCATGGTTAGGGCTGGTAGGGCTGGTATCAGCCCTGTTAACCTATTGATTATCAGATAGTAGCTTTCGATAATTTCTGAATCTACAATACCTTAATTTGATATCACACTTACTTGTTTTCTGCAGCAAACAAGTAAGTAGAGTCCTGCTTGCGATCACAAACCTAGATACTGAAGCCATATGAAAAGGGTGGCAGGGGTGGTGCCACCCCTTGCAAGTGTTTGATAATGAAAAGATTGGCGAAAAGTATTTTTTTTCTGCTAGTTTTTTATTCCTGAAATCGCTTTACAGAGGGTACGGAATTAAAATGTGGATAAGGCGAACTAAAGGTGAACCCCTAGTGAACCCTTACTGAACCCTTGGTGAATCCCCCTGTGCCCCTTCGTCGCCAACCTAATCTGCGATCACGAGGTTACTCAGGGGTGACAATCAACTGCCTAAGAAAATGACGGTCAACTTTTGGAAAGTTCCGGAACTTTCCAAAAGTTACACAGAGGCAAGCTACGCTTTATGTAGTCATCCCGCATAGCATTCCTTTATTGTTCTACTTTACTTCTATTTCCCTTACTGCTATATCTTAGCTTCCCCTTACCTATACCTTAGGATACCCTTACAAGTCCTTAGGTATTCGTACACAGAATCTCGTAGGGATGCTCCAACCCCTCCATAGGCGGGAACTATAAAAAAAGTCCCCCACATTGCTGTAAGGCCTTCGCTCCCAAAGCCGGACTTGAATGCAGACGATGCTGTCTGCATCACAGCCCTGCAGCGGACCCAGATCATTGAGGAGCTAAAGATTATTTATAAACTTGGTGTTTTGTTAAGGGTACTGAAAAGTTTTCCAATAGTAAACTTTTTATTATCTTTGTATCGTGTTCAATATCATCACCAGAAAAACCTTACTGGATTACTGCAGAAAATATCCGGCTGCCGCAACAGCTTTGCAGGAGTGGTATCATGAACTGGTGAATGCTGATTTTAAAAACTTTAATGAGTTAAAAAAAGTCTATGGAAATGCGAGTCTGGTTGCGGATGACAGGGTTGTCTTTAATATTATGGGAAATAAATACAGATTGGTGGTAAGAATGGTGTTTGATTATAAAGCCATTCAGATAAAATGGTTTGGTACACATGCTGAATACGATAAGATAGATGTTACAACCATTCCTTTTAAAAAGAAATAAGTATGGAACTTAAAATCATAAAAACAAAAAAGCAATACCAGGAATACCTCGATTGGGTTGATAAACAATTTGATCGCCGCATTAAGCCCAAAAGTGCTGAGGGTGAGAAAGTTCAGGTAGCCCTTTTGCTGATCAAACAGTATGAAGATGTTCATTATCCTGTTCCTGTGCCCGATCCTATAGAAGTCATTAAATTAAAGATGCAGGATTTGGGTTTGAAAAATAAAGATTTAGTTGGGAAATTTGGCAGCAAGGGATATGTATCGGCATTACTGAACAAGCGTAAACCACTCACACTGGAACTGGCAAAGTTGTTTCACAGGGAGTTGAGTATTCCTGCGGAAGTATTGTTGGCATAACAGCATAAGGTTTAAGAATCGTTTAAATAGATAAAAAGAAGCCTAGTAAATCAAATTTTACAAGGCTTCTTTTTTCCACTTTTATATAGTCGCCAAAAAAACCTCCCCATAACTGCGGAGGGCTATGCTCCAAAGTTGGACTTGAATGCAGACGATACTATCTGCATCCCGACCGTAGCGTCGGGACCAGCGACCGACTATTTATATGCGTATGAAAAAACTTACTTAAACCAACTGCCTAAGAAAATGGTCTAAATCCGGTATTTTATTTTCAATAATATCCCAAACAATATCGTAATCAATTCCAAAATAATCATGAATTAATTTATCACGGGTACCCGCCATCTTCTTCCACTCGATATAGGGATGACGGGCCTTAAATTCTTCGTCAATCTTTTTAGAAGCCTCGCCAATTATTTAATACTTCTAACTACTGCACGACATAAAACTTCATCATGAATTACTTCATCCTTTGTTTTACCCTCAACATGCTGCAGTATAAAACTGGTTTCTATCAATACATGACGAACCAATTCGAGATTAGAGGCTGACATTTTCTACCTCTTTTAAAATGTAAGGACCGATAAATTTACTGAGTGACTGAGGAGTTACAAGCTCTACTTTCCTACCAAATAGTTCTTCCAGGAAGAAGGACAAGTCCATGAAATTGTCAAATGTTTTTTTGCCGGGTACAAAATCTACCAGCAAATCAACATCACTTAATTCTGTTGAGGTTCCTTTCGAGAATGAACCAAAAATACCCAAACGATTTACTCCATAGGATTTTATCACTTCCCTATTTGTAGAGATAGCAGATAGGAGTTCTTGCTTACTATGTAGTTTCACCCGGCTCATTCTGATGATGAATTTACGTTTTTTACCGTATGTGTTGGTCAGGCGACCAACAAAAAAGCCCTCCACATTACTGCGGAGGGCTTCGCTCCCCTTACTATTCCAATATTAAACCCTTTATATGGCGGAATTAAGAAAATCTTTGAATTTAGCCAGTATTTAGCGTTTTATGGGCTTAAATAATCCAATATTCAATAATGGTTTTCAAGGGCAACCCTTTAGCCCCCACAGATTTAATTAACCCAAGTTGCTAGTTAGGTATATATAAAATAAGTGAGCCCTCAAAAT
>JAAXIF010000043.1 GCA_012270485.1 Sphingobacteriales bacterium
CAGATAACACGGCTGTTGGATACAACGCTCTTATAACCAACGAAACCTCTGCGAACAATACTGCTGTGGGCGTAAGTGCGCTCAAGCTCAACACTGGCGCAGACAATACTGCTGTTGGTAGAGGTGCGCTCTTAAATCAAGCGGCGGGTACAGGTAATGTTGCTGTCGGTAAAGATGCTGGTAACGACGTAACGACAGGTGCAAATAATGTATTAGTGGGCACCGCAGCAGGTGACGCTTTCACGGATGCTGATAAAAATGTAGCGATTGGGGATCAAGCTCTTTCTAGCGATACGTTAGGTAGCAGATCAACGGCAGTTGGTTTTGGGGCTTTATTTACTCAAAACTTCACTACAGCGACAGATGCTTACAATGTAGCTGTCGGTACAAATGCAGGGTTATCAGTCACCACGGGAACTCAGAATACGCTGATCGGCGGATTAACAGGTGATGCTCTTACTACGGGCGCACTGAATGTTGCGGTGGGATATGGCTCCTTAACCTCAGATGACGTAGGCAGCAAAAGTGTTGCTTTAGGCCATTCAACTTTAGCTAACCAAAACTATGCAACGGCTACCGATTCGCTTAATACCGCAGTCGGGCATAGTGCAGGTTCGGCAGTCACCACGGGTGTCCAGAACTCCATTTTGGGTGGCCTAGCTGGTGACGCAATTACAACTGGATCTTACAACATAGCCATCGGAGCAAATGGCGGTGGTGGAGTAACCACAGGATCTCAAAACATCTTGATCGGTCAAGGCACAGGCATGGCCGCTTTGACAGGAGATTTGAACACTGTGGTTGGAGATAGTGCGGGGGCTGCGCTGACTTCGGGAACCCTCAACGCCTTCATCGGTGGCCTAGCAGGAGATGCTTTCACGACAGGCGATAGCAACGTCGCATTAGGTTATCAAGCACTTTCAGCCGATACGAAAGGCGCTAGGTCAGTCGCCATTGGGCGAGATGCTTTACTATCTCAAAATTTCACGACAGCAACCAATGCTGTCAATGTCGCTATAGGCGATAGATCAGGTGACGCAGTTACTACGGGTATTGAGAATACGTTGATTGGAGGCTCTTCTGGTAGTGGTCTTCAAGATGCGGACTTCAATGTAGCGGTTGGTGCATCAGCTTTAACTGCGGACACTTTAGGAAGTAGATCCGTCGCTATTGGCACAAGTGCTTTACAGGCACAAAACTTTACTACGGCGACTGATACCTACAACACAGCGGTTGGCTTCCAAGCAGGTAAGGCAGTCACCACGGGCTTAAATAATACGCTCATCGGAGGACAAGCTGGTGATGCTATAACAGCGTCTAATGACAACGTAGCTGTCGGAGTAGGATCGCTGACCACCAACACGATGAGCAGTGAAAACGTTGCTATTGGTAGGTCTGCACTCCAAGAGCTTAACCACACAACGGCAACTAATGGTTTCAACGTAGCTGTCGGTTCTGATGCTGGTAAGGCAGTCACCACGGCAACGCAAAACACTTTTGTTGGAGGTTTGTCTGGGGACGCTTTTACTGACGGAGCTGCAAATACCGCGCTTGGTTTTGAAACTTTAACAGCAGATACCAAGGGTACTAATGCCGTAGCCATAGGACATCACGCTTTATCAGAACAAAACTTTACTACAACCACAGCATCTTACAACGTGGCAGTCGGATCACAAGCTGGTAGGAACGTCACCACGGGAATTGAGAACACCATCATTGGTGGCCTTGCTGGTGATGCACTAACTGATGCTGATTTTAATACTGCGGTAGGCCAAGGTGCGTTATCTACTGATACGTTAGGCAGTAAGTCAACGGCTATTGGTCAAAACGCTCTTTCAGCACAAAACTTCACTACAGCCACAGATTCTTTCAATACTGCGGTAGGTTTTAGAGCAGGATTTGCAGTCACCACGGGACTTCAGAACACCCTAATTGGTGCAAGGGCTGGAGATGCTCTAACTGATGCTGATTTCAACGTAGCTATGGGAATGGAAGCATTAACAACAGATACGTTAGGAAGTAAATCTACAGCGATTGGTTTTCAAGCTTTGAAAACTCAAAACTTTACTACCGCTACAGATGCATTTAACACGGCTATGGGTTACTTTGCTGGTCAGGCAGTCACCACGGGTATTTTCAACACTATAGTTGGAGCTTTGGCAGGAGATGCTCTTACTGATGCTGATTACAATGTAGCCGTAGGAAAAAGCGCATTAACCACAGAAACTCTAGGTAGCAGAAGCACAGCTATAGGAACGTCAGCGTTATCAAATCAAAACAACACTACAGCAACTGATGTTTACAACACTGCCGTGGGGTTTGAAGCAGGTGGCTCAGTCACCACGGGTAAAGAGAACACTCTTATCGGTGGATTGGCAGGTGATGCTATTACGACAGGGCCTTACAATACCGCTGTCGGGTACCGATCTC
>JAAXIF010000075.1 GCA_012270485.1 Sphingobacteriales bacterium
GTTGTGGTCTTCTCTACAATCTTTGTATCTACAGAGGCAAGTTCCTCTGCGTCCATTGCAGTAAAACCGAAATCGTTATATTCTATACTCATAATAGTATTTATACTTCTTGATTAGGATATGTGATATATCTTTCTAAATCTTTTAGAACCTCTTTATCACTCTGAACTTCACTATAGTTTGCTCTATGTTGCATTGTGATTTCGGGAAACTCTATAGAAGGATATGTAGTAATTAACTTATACACTAAGTGTGCAATATCATTCTTTGTAAGACTAGGAAGTTCGTCATGGTCAATCAATCCTAAGTTCAGTGTAGTCATTTTATATTTCTTTTTAGAGTTGTAAGTTAGATTATTTGCAAGGTGATTGAGTTGTGCTTTCTCACTTGCATAGGCATAACCTTTAGATATGTTTGGTTGACTTGCACGACTAGAGAAGTTGATAATCAGTTTACTTCCTTCGTCTTTCCAAGCTTCATGTGCAATTGATAAAATCTTTGCTTGGTCTTGGTGTGCAAAATTTAACAACACGTCACACGGAGTATGACCATTGAATATCCAACAATTCTTTCCATTTGAGGTTATGTCCTCACAACGAATTGGTGTGACTGTAAAAGTTTGACCAGCATGTGGACTTGCTTCTATAACGTCTTTGATTGTTTTTGCAAGACCACTACTTCCTGTTATTGCTATTCTCATAATATTTTCTCACTATATCGAAAGAGGGTTTCCCAAAGAGTGACCCGTCTACACTACACTTATTACAAGGAGACTGACTTCTATCTCCCTTCATTAATTTCTTACGTATCTTAGTCATAGGTTTACTAAACCAAACGTCATGTAAAGACATTGTGAGTAGATTACCTACAACGTGTTCTCTTCCCCAATCATTACTACAGAAGAGAACGTCACCATTCCAATCAACAAACATTTTATAGAATGGATAGTGACATGGTTTACCTTTTAGATTTTCTATAGTGTCGTCTTCAACACCAATCCAATCAATAACACCACTTCTATTATTTAGTATCAATCCATGTTTTTCAAAATCCCCCCAATGCATTCTAAATTTATATTGGTCTTCTCTTATACGTGCTTCTGACAACATAGTGTCGAAGTGTTCCATTTGTTCGGGGCCGTCATACAGATTGATATACAACTGGTCGAGTCCACTACGAAAGAGTTTCTTGAGATATTCTACGTCTAACTTATCACCATTCGTATTACACTCTAGTGTTGCTTGTGGTAATTCTATGTGGAATACTTTTACAATTTCTGCAAAGTTTGGATTCAATAAGTTCTCACCGAATCCACTAAAAGATATTTTACCTTGGTATCCATTGTCTGCTAATTCTTCTGCAATGGTTTCAGCACCCTTAATTGTAAGGTGGAGATTCCTGTTGGGAAATACTGCTGGGTCATGTCTTGGACAAAAGACACATGTCCGATTGCACAACTCAGTAGTATTAATTTCAATTGTAAGAATTGAGTCAAGGGGTTTATTACCACTTACTTGGTCGAAGTGTTTCTGTTCCTGTTCTCTCCTATGTTCAAGAAAATCGAACTGGTCAACTGCTGTAATTGGGATATTTCTTTGTTCCATGGTTTAACAGATTGAAACCTTGAGGTGTCTTTCTGTTCCTGTATCTTCTTCACTTTGGTATTCATAACGAATTTTATCTCCTATTTTAAAATCACAATAATCGTTGGGAAGTCTTATAAACTTTGCACAAGTTAAATCATCAAGTTCTACACTCGTTGGACTTCCGTCAACTTTATAATAATATGTAGGGGTTTTAAGAAGGTTAGGTTTGTCTAGTGTAAGACATGATATGAAAAGATTATCGTCTTCCCAATAAACATTGATTTCGTCTTCGTATAAAAATCCAATCTTCATACAATAGACGTAAGGGATATCTAAACGTATCCCTTCTTCTATATTGTAAATTGGACTATGAGGGGTTAATGAAAAGACTTCTGAGTCTTTAGAAATAACCTCCATCTCTCCTATCATCATCGTCTTCTTCACCTTTAGTTGTTTCAGTTGCACTTATAAATTCATCTGATTCTTGAAGAGATTCGATAAGTGATTCGGTTTGCACTGCAATCGATTCAATCATTTCTTCTTTAGTGTCATTAGTTGACACTTCAAAGTTTAGACCTTCTGCAGTTTCTTTGATTTTCTTTTTAGTCATTCCCCTTAGTTCGTCTGCACTTGGGATAACTAATTCGTCAAACTCTTCTTCCTCTTCAACCTTTGCATCGTCAATCTTCTTCTGAACAGCTTCTAACATTTCTTCTTCTGAAGCATAAGTGTTAATCTTCTGTTCTTCTTTGATTGGTGCTTCGACTGAATCACCACTTGTTAGAGGTCTAACATTTGTTTTAGTGATAGGAACATTGTTTGGTTTTGCATAAGTAGGTTCTGTTTTAGTATCCTCTTCTGCAACCTTTAAATCTGCACCACCATCTTCAGTTGGTGTTTCTACTATTTCGTCTTCGACTCTATCAACTTCTGCATAGAAGTCTTCTATTCCTTTTGCATCTTCGGGAACTGGTAATTCAAGTGTAGGAACTTCTTCTTCCAGTGGTAAATCGAATCCGTCTTCTTCTGTAGATTCATTTCCAAATATCATTTCCTCGTCTGCAACTTCTGTTTCAGTTTGTTCTTCCCACTCTGAGATTGCTTGTTTTGTTTCGTCAATTTTATCTTGCAACTCTTCGTCTGCAGTAAATGGAATTGTTTCTTCTGATTGAGGAACGTATCCGTCTGAAACTGGTTGAACTTCTGCAACACTTGGTTCTGATTGTTCTACACCTTCATCGGGATTAAGGAGTCTTGCCATTTGAAATGCTTTAGACGTTTGTTTTGGTTCTCCTTGTTTACCCTTTTGGATTTTGGTTTGAGGTATAGACACTCCATGTTCTTGTGCAAGTTGAGCAGCTTCTTCTGCTGACAATTCTACAAATCCGTCTTGATTGAGTTGTCCTTCTTTGACACCAATCACTCCGTCATTGTTTAAGTCAACGTTGATACCATGTGAAGCAAGGATTGCTTCTAGTTGTGCAACTTTAAGTTCTGCATCTTTTCTTTGTTTACGTTGGTCACGAATCTTATCAGTCAATGCAGCTTTGTCTGCTTCAATCTGAGCTTCTTTTGCAAGTCTATCTGCTTCTTGAAGTTCTGTTAATTGTTGTTGTGCAACTTGAACTGCTTGATTGTAATCTGTCAATCCTTTATCGATTTCGTTTCTTACTGCAATCACAGCGTCGAGTTCTTCAATCTTAATAAGACCACTCTTTAAATGTAATTGTAATAACGTAGATACTGCACTTGCAGATTGAGGATTAATTCCTATCTGATAGTTTGCAATACGTTGTTGAACTTTTTCTAGTTCGGTTAATTCGGGAACAACCTGTTCACTTGCGAATTCTGATTTCACTTCTTCTGCCATATTTAAAATACTCCATGGAGTCCTACTCGACTAGAAAGTTTTACACATTGGAAAGAATAAAAACTTTCCTAATTAATATGTATAGTCTCTGAGGACATTAATATTTATTTAATTTATATGTTCGGGAAAGGCTTTTTGTGCAAGTTCTTTTGTAAGATTCTTGAACGGCCAAACCTTCTCTTTAACTAATTCTAACAACTCTGCTTCCTTCGCAGGAATACCTTCTAACAATTGAATCCACATTGTTTCTCTTCTGATTTGTGGAATCTCTTCAGTCACAAAGTATTTGAATTGTCTTGTTTCAAATCTAAGACTTGTTGGTGCAAGGTCTGTTGCTGGTGAGTCGTCTTGATTGTAAGGTGTCTTACCTTTAGGTAATGTCGATTGAATGTTATCGTCATATACCCATTGCAATAAAAATCTTACTGCACCATTTCTATCGTTAAAGGTTCTAAGACCATTAACTGCATTTTCTTCAGACTCTTCTGCAACGATATTTGCTTGACAAAATATCTCATACACGTCTGCGTCATTAGTCAACTGTTTTCTTTCAGTGACCAATTCCATTTTTGGTTTATTGGGAGCACCCTTAGGTCTACCCCTTCCTCTTTTTTTCTCCGTCATAACGAAAAATCTCCTACATTGTCTAACAACTCATTTAACCTATGAGTCCTTAGGTAATCAAACACTTTTCCTTTTACTGGTCTAGTGTTTGCAAATTCACTAATAATACTATCTTCAATATCCTTCGGAATGAAATCGAAATCAATTAGTGTTTGATTTCTTAGATAGTTCCGATAGTATTTATCGTCATTTTCAATACTGATTCTGAGATACTTATCTTTGATTGGTTTACGTAATGGTGTCTGTCTAATACCTTCGACCATACAATCGTCACTGGATAAGATATTAGGAATCCCGTCTGACTTATCTCCAGTGAGGATATGTTCCTTTAGAAATAAGGACGGGTCTTGACATACGACTTCTTTGTTTAGATTAGGTGACCATTGAATTACATTGTCTAGTGATTGTAATTGTTGGAAGTCTTTATCACCACTGATTATAAGTATGTCTTCCTGTATATGTTTTGATAATACTGCAATGATATCGTCTGCTTCACACCTCTCAACATACATGTATCTATATGGGAAGTTATCTCTGAGTTCGTCTTTGATAACTTGAAGTGTATTAAAGATTACACCCCAATCCTTATCGTCCTCTTCTCTGAGTTTCTTTCTGTTTGCTTTGTAGTTAGGGAAGAACTCTCTTCTCCATGGGTTAGCAGCGTCCGTGCAAAGAACTATTTCTCCATAGTCACCAGCATATTTCTTTTGATAATTCCTAATGGAATTAATAATCATTGGTCTGAGTTTACTCTCACTCAGTTCACCATCGTTCAACTTGAGTTGAACCATCAGACCAGCAATTATGGTCTGAGTAAAATCTATAAGTATCATTTTATCACTTTAATCAATAATGTATTTTTGGTAATTAAATCGTTTCCTTCTTTTAATTTAGAACGAGGTATCTCGTCAATAAATCCTTTTGCAATAATATTACCACCTTTATATATTCTATCAAGTAATTTGTAATCCGTCAAGGTCTTTTCTTGACACGTCACGAATCCATTGATACGTGAACCTTTTACAGATAGTCCACCATTCTCTGCATCGAATACAGTGAACTTTTTACTTGCAGTGTTATAAGTGAATAACATTCTTGCACGAATTATTTCTTCGGGGTTAATAGATTCATACTTGGTAAACTTCTTAAGATAAGGAAGTTTCTTTACAAGTTGAGCAGGGGTCTTGATTCTGACTTTACGGACTGGTTTATATTCGTCCACATATTTTTCAATATCAGTTTCAAAACCCTTAAGTGTTTTAATAACTTTTTTCTTTTGTGGTTTTGTTAGGAAGTTATAAGCTTCGTCTAACTGTTCACAACCTTCTTTGTTTTCTAACTCAAAGATTATATCTTGGGTAAAACCTTTCATGTAATTAACTACACGTCCACTATAGTCTAATTGTTTGAGATACTTATACATGGAGAAAGAAGTTGACTTCTTATCCATAAGGTTATCTATTTGTGCCTCAACTTCTACCAAGGCAATCTCTGCCTTGTTTTGCATACGTTCTTGAATTGTTGGTTTTGTATTCATAAAACAAAGTATAACAAAAAGTTTAAGTCACTGTCAAGTTAGTCCTCTTCAGAAGTATCGTGTTTGTTCGTCAATAGGAATTTCCTAGACGGGTTAATCATTAAGTTTGCACGATTCATAAAATCTCTATTTGCAAGAAAAGGGATTTTACCTCTTTGGTCTAAACTGACTTCCTGTTCATATATAGTATTTAAGAAGTTTAACTCACACATCACCACTGGTCTAGTTTCGGGTGGTTTGATTAATGTAAGTTCTCTGACCAAAGGTTTCTTATACTTTTTACCATTCCTTTCGAAATGAACAACCTTCCCTCTGACCTCATAGGAGTCTGCGTGAAGGGCACAAGCGTTTGCACTATTACCAGTGTCTAGCTTAACAGTCATCGTCTCTCCATCGACCTCTATGGTCTCGAGAACACCACATTCTGTTGCACTCTTCTTCCAAATATTTCTATCGAAGTAATCTTCTATGATTGTTTCACAAACTTCTTCACCTAGTGCGTCACTGATTCCTTGTGACCCAGGCGACTGGTTAACCTCTAAAATATAAGGTGCATCTTTCTCTCTATTATCAGCAGGAATAAAGTCAACACCAACCCATTGACCATTTACTGCTTTTGCAGCGATAAGACATGTTTCTTTTTCTAAATCTGTTAATTCAATTTCTTCTGCTTCTGCACCTTGTGAAATATTAGAACGGAAGTCGTCAATGATTTTCTTACGTTTCATTGCACCGATAATTCTTTTATTGTTTATCATAACCCTTACGTCATATTCCATATCGATATACTCTTGTAAAAGAATATCACAATTAGGGTCAATCTTATACACTAGACTCACTGTAGACTGCAGAGAACGTTCCGTTTCAACAAGCAATACCCCAACACCCTTTGCACCTTGAAGTGTCTTTAGAACCATTGGGAATTCGTTGTCGAGTCTTTCAGCAGCTAGGTCAACAGTTTCGGGGTCTTCGTTTGGAACCAAAACTGTTCGAGGTTGGTTCATACCAATCTCTTGTAATCTCAAATAAGTTCTAAACTTATCTGCACAAACTTCGATACACTCCCTTGAATTTACTACAGGGAATCCGTATCTTTCGATTTGTGAAATTAAATCTAAGTATGAATCTTTAGTTGTGACTGCACCACGAACCATAACAAGTGTGTCTGCATCTAATTCAAAACCTTTCTTATCGTCTTGGTTATGAATTGTAATGGTTCCGTTATCGTCACGTTCAATATATGCACCATTCACTTTAACACTATACACTTCACAACCACGTTCTTTTGCAATGTTGTAAAGTTTACTGGAAGTTGAACTTGGTTTTTTTATGACTGGTTTATCTTTGTTCTTCTTTGCCTTTTTCACCATGCGACGTTCTGCAATGACAACCAAACGATATGGTTTATCATTAGTCTTCTCTTCTGAGATTAACTCATTGAACGATAACATTCTTTTATTCCTCATGTTTAATTAATTGAACAAATTTTTCTGCGTCAATCACCACCAGTGGTTTATGACGATTCCTTTTTATTACTACTAAGGGTTCATACCCTTTGCAGTTTTCAGAAGCTTGTTCGTATGCTTTCCATACGTTAACTGCTTCTTGATTCTTACATTCTACACTGAAAGGAAATAACTGTCTAGATTGTTTTCCAAGAATAATGTCCTCACCTTGAGAACCCATAGGTCTTGATTCTATATCTTCAGAATCTAATCCTAGTGTTTCGACTAGAACGTTTGCAAACCACTGTTGTAATTTACGACCTTTAGCTTTTGCTGATGATGTTTTCATTAAATTGCACACTCACTCCACAACCACAACTGGATTGTTCATTCGGATTTATAAATTTAAAAAATTCATTTAATCCTTCTTTAATATAATCTAGTGTCATACCTTCTAAAAAAGGTTGACTGTTCTTATCTATAAGAAAAGAGAACTTACCATAGTCTATGACTTCGTCCCCGTCTTTAATTGTATCTTCTGCAAAGACATATTCAAACCCAGCACAACCACCACCAGTGACACCAAGTCTTACTGACTTAACATTTCGTTCTAATAGTTTTTGTATTGCAATGTCTGAAACTTCTATCATAGAAGTATTTATATTATCTATTGTCGTCTTGAGGTGGATAATTTGTTCTCTTGTCTTTACACAACTCATAAGGAATTGCAATCTCTTGGTCTTCGGGAATATACAAGTGATTTATTTCTGAACGATTACACGTATCAATTGCATCAAAGATATTCTCCACCAGTGCTTCACCACCTAAGTTAAATGAAGTGTTAAAGATAATAGGTGTTCCAGTGATATCACCGAACCCTTTAATTAAATCGTAATAGTTTTTATTCTGTTCACGATTGACTGTTTGAATTCTACAGGTTCCGTCTGCATGAACCAAACTAGGAATCTCGTCATATGCTTTTTGTTTCGCTTGAATTGCAAAAGACATATTCGGTGAAGACTTGAGTTGCAACATTTCAAAATATTCATGTGCATGTTCTTCTAAGATTGTTCCTGCGAAAGGACGATAGTCTTCTCTACGTTTGACTTCGTTAACGATTTGTTTTGCATGAGAGTGACGTGGGTCAAATAATATACTACGATTACCTAATGCACGTGGGCCCCACTCTGACTGACCTTGAAAGATTGCAACAATTTGTTTACGTTCAATCAGTTCATGTAGAACGTCATCTAAATTTCTATGTATTCTAGTTATTATCATTTCTTCTACTCACTATATCTTTATTCTTAAATAATAAATCAAGGTGAACACACGCACCAAACGCAGTTCCTCCGTCATGTGGAATTGGGTCAACAAAAAACTGGTGGTCGGGGAAGACACTTAGATACTTGTAATTGTTTGTGCAATTCAACGCATACCCACCACTTAACACTATGTTCTTACAGTCGGGGTTGAGGTCGATTGCTTTCTGAATAGTTTTACAAGTGTTATCAAATGCATGGAGTTCTAACTCTTGTGCATAGGCATAATTATTAAAGTTTCTATATGGTGGTTCTCTAACAACACCATAACTTGCCATACCCATAACTTTACCAGCTGCACGTCCTAACTTATCACACCCAAGTGCATGAGATATATTAGAGAAGTCCATACCATTACTTGCATTAGAAGTGTATTCGTATTCTACGCCGTCTTTAACTTCGATTACATTCTCACCCGTATAATCTAATGACCCTGCTTGTTGATTCGGAAAACCATTAGAGTGTAGATTACCTAATGCACGATGATTGGATTGTAAGACCCATTGACGTTCTGCAAACTCACCTTTTTTCATTCTGTAAATGGATTCAATCTCTTGATAAGACCTCCAGTTCTCCCAGTCTAACCTTGCACCACCCCCGTCCATGGTGATTGCAATACAGTCTTCACCATTTTCGTAATAGGGACTGAGGTGATAACCACAATATGCATGAAACAAGTGGTGTTCATACCAAAAATAATATGCGTGCATGGGTTCACCATTGACTTCGAACTGACTTGCAAACCCGTCATGGATTCCTTTCTCTTCGGCAATACCACCGACACCACTTCCCGTAATAAAATCACTGTATTTTTCTAACAAACGTTCTTCACGTTTATTATTTAAAGGTTCTGCTTTTATCCACTCTGCAATCTCTATTGAGGTCATACGATTCTCTAAGAGTTTATCTACGTCCCAGTCTATATTAAAGGAACGTCTATCAAAACTTGCAAACACCAGTTCGTCTGGCCTTTGCACACCACCTTTATAGATTGCACTCAACACGTCATGGTGTTGGTCGTCTGATTGTTTGTAATGGGGTGACCAATATTTGTGTCGTCTAAATCGGTCTTCTTCGTGCATGAAGTCGAGTGTTTGGGTTTCGGTATCATACTGACACACGGAAGTGTCGTGACTGGAATTTATTCCCACAATTTTCATATTAAATCCTATTCTTTATTTTAATTTTTTCTTTATTTGTTCTTGCTCTGCAATTTCACCAATAAACTTCTTCGTTTTATTTAGGTCGAGTAATTCTTGGTCTAACATGTCCTCAAACATTTCTCCACGACCATACTTCTTCCCACTTGCCCATGAGAAATATACACAACTTGCAATAAACACTATGTGTAATAAAATTAAATCGGTTGACATTATACTATATAGTCCTCGGGTGTTTCTTCTTTTTCTTTCTTTCTACTTAACTGCCATTCTTCCCAATAACGAATTACACCTTCTTTGAATATCCATACGAGGACTGCAATGATACTTCCCCAAAAGATAACGTTAAGTGCAAGTTCAAACAAATAAACAGGAACGTTCCATAAAAATTCTAACATATTATAGCCTGTGATACCACACGTATGCAATCAGTGTGAGTATAAGTGTAATATATGTTAATTGAAACAATACCTCACTCATAATATACTTTCCACTAGATTACGGATTAATAATAACAACCCAGCACCATTCAACATGATTAACGCTCGGTCATTCCATATGACTGATACCCATAACCAAAGGGATATTCCTATCATTGACAAATACAAGTCATAGGTTTCATACCCACTGACACCACGAAACGACATTGCAGACAATACGAATATCGAAGCAACCCATTTAATATACCAGTCTGTAGTATATTTAGGTGTCGCAGATTTAAATATTCTATTCGATTTCTTTATTTCTTCTGCATTAAAACTATTTTTCTTTGGTGTCATAACCTTTCCTTAATTTATTGGTATTACCGATAATCCAATAACACTCACTATTATTCTTTTCCCAATCGACCATATCAAAGGCCTTAGACTCATATATCATGTCCAATTCGATAGACCCCACACTACGAGGGTGGAGTTTTGCATAGGGATAATCACCTTTACGAAACTCATAGTCGTATTCAAAGGTCATTCCCTCACATATAGAGGTCACTGTATCGGTTCGGTCATACCCAAAAGGTTGTAGACCCACCACGTGATAGGAACCACCATACTTTCTACGACCCTCTAACACACCTGCTAAGGTCACACCCGACCCCACTGGAACATACAAGACACGGACATTTTCGGGAATATTTTGCACTTGTTCAGAGATTCTCCCAACAATTGATTCCCTATGTGTTTGAGCTGCATATCCAAAGAGTATAGGGAAGAATGGTCTTTGTTCATTAAGTCTTTTTAAATTACTGTAAAGAACATTATTAAACCCTTGTGACTCAGATAATACTACGAGTTCTGCACCTAAGTCATGACACCACTGCATAGGAATCTGTTTCAAAGACTTCTCGACAGTGGTATTCCCAAACCCAATAATGCAATTAAGGTCAAACTCTTGTGCGACCCTTGCAACAATAGGGGACTGGGGACTATGAATAGAGGCTGCAGTTGCAATCGTAGAGTCACAAAACTCATGAATATAGTCTAAATTACGTTCAACTAAGTCCCTACATTGACTTATCTTACCACCTGATATAAAAGAATCCCCATAAGGTGCATATAAGTCCTCACGTTTGAAGTGAATACCCTCAACAAGGTCTACGGGTGTAAATTCACTGGTCTTTAGGTGGTGTAAGGACACTCTCTAACCTCTCCATTAATACTTCTATGTGTTCCTGTTGTTTTTCTATCAAACTCAGACATTCTCGCAGTAAGTCACCCTGTTCTTTGATATATTTAATTGCAGTTTCTATTCTACTCATAATACCTCTATTATAACACTAAGCCATGAGATTGCATAGGTGAAAAGTAATAATAATACTAGGTAGAAAAAGCCTGTGAAGGTAAAAATTGCTAGAAAAAATTTTTCAATACGTTTTATTATACTCTTCATAAACATTCACATGGGGGGTTGACTCCACATAATTTTCCCCTAGGAGTCCCACAGCACTGTTCTAAGACATTCTGAGCATATCCCCCTCTACCTACCTACCAGTCACACTGAGCAACTCGTTAGAATCGTTCTAAGGGGCTCGGAGGAATTCAGGCCGAGGGCACCCATACTACTATTATAACATTTTTTGCATGTCATTGTCAACGCTCTGCGAACCCTTATAAACAAAGGGTTTCAGAGCGGGGGGTCTTTCTCATTTCCCCCATGGGTGTTCGGTGACCAACCCTAGTGACTCTTATACCTTAAGCAATCCACGATACCCATTCACTAGTCGCCTTTTCGTGGTCGATACTTCTATTATACCATTAATGAAAGGCTTTGACTACCCCATTAATACAAATTGTTTTGATATGCACATTGTCAATCACACGAATACCTGTATCTTTATACACTATATCCATGGCCTTTGACCAGTTATCATTAATATTTCCCTGTTTAGAGTCAATAAACAACACGGC